>NZ_NWVC01000009.1 GCF_002374855.1 Sphingomonas adhaesiva | reverse complement strand
TACTATCGCCGCCCACCGCGACGGGTGATCCTTCTCGTGTTCCAGCACCATCCGCACCGCGCGGGTGCGAACCTCAGGCGAGAACTTGTTCGTCGTCTTGCTCGTCATAGACCCTTCCTCTCAGGAGCTGGGGCCTCCGACAAACCCGGGGCGGTTCAATCTGCTCATCCGTCAGCCAAAACAAGTCGCTCATTCCGGTCTCCTTGCGGAGCCTGAATCAGATCGCAACGCTCACATCAATGGGTCCTGACCCTAGGCGTGAAGGCAAGGGCATGAACCTGAAGAAGGTGTACCGGCTGTATCGCGAAGAGCGGCTGACGGTGCGCAAGCGTGACGGCCGGAGACGGGCGCTGGGCACGCGGGCGCCGATGGCGATCCCGCAGGAAGCCAACATTCGCACCGTGACGTTCCGCTCGTCAGCGCGGGCTCGGTCGCGACGTCCGGATAGACCATCGAGTCTTGCCGTACGCGGGGGGCCGCCCTTGGCCGGCGTTACGGCTTTTCCGGCGTGCCTTGTCCTGTTGCATATCGGAAGGTCGCGCGCGGTATCGTTCGTTATGGAGTGGAGGCACGCGCGAAGGGTGTGGGGAACGATGCGCATGATGCCGGGATTGCGATGGATGGCGCTGATGTCGGTGCTGGTCGGTACGGCGTCGTTGGAAGCCAGTCCCGCCTTCGCCGCTGCGCCGGGCGGGTGTCGCAGCCGCACGACGCTCGCGCCATGGGGGCGCTATCCGTTGCGACGCTGGACACCGGTCCAGCCGGTCCGCCAGCCCGCGACTATCGACAATGATGGTGGCATTCGCGAGGGGCTGGCGATCGGCGCGCCGTTCCGTGCCCGGCTGTTGAAAACCTATGGCGTCGACGACGGCGAGGCGCGGCGGATCGTGGAGATGGTGACCGCGGCGGGCTGCTATCGAGCGTTCCGGGCGGATTCGTTCGTCGCTGCCGACCAGGCCATCATCGCCGCCGAGGTCGCGCGGCATCCCTCCACCCCCGATCCCAACAGCTATGCGACCGTGCTGGAACCCGGGCAGGTAGCGCCAGGCGACCTCGAGGCGGGCAGGATCGCCAAATACGAGACCCAGCATTTCGTCTTCTGGTACGGCACGAACACCAAGGGCGACAGCTATACATATGCACGCGAAACCAAGGAGGATTGGCGCACCGTCCTGACCCGCGCAGGGGCGTGGGCGGAGCAGGTATGGCATCTGAGCCGCGATCTGACGGGCGCACCGATGCCCTACGCGGATCGTCCGGCAAGCGAGCGCCGACGCATCGCGGTCTACATCTCCGGCACCGGTCGCCCCCATGTCGCGGACGGCGACCTGATGTCGGGCACCCCGATGGCCTCGCCCGCCATCTGGATCGCCGCGAGCATGCTCAATTACGGGTCCAAGACGTTCGCGCATGAATTCGGTCATGTCATGCAATTCTACTCGGGCGGTCTGCGGGACAGTCCGAGCGCCGGGGCGATCTGGGAAGCGGGCGGCAACTGGCTCGGAAACCTGCTCGTGCCGGGTTCGACGACGTGGATCGGGAGTTACGGTAACCGCCAGTATGTGGGGCCTTTGTGGCCCGATGCGCGCTATGGTGCGTTTCCGTTCCTCAATATGCTATTCGAAGATTCGCGCACGCGGCCGCTCGTCTGGGCGGGGTGGACCCGCAATGCGCGAACCGCCGCCGGTGCGTCTACCGAGGATTTCGTGCCGACCATCCTGCGGCTCGGCACGGCATCGGGCGCCTATCCGAAGGGCCTGCGCTCCTTCGCCGACGACATGGGATGGTATGGCGCGCGGCTCGTCACGCTCGACTTCATGAACCAGCGCGCGCTGCTGGACGCGGTTGCGCAGTCGCGGTTCGTGTTCGGCGGGAGCCGCTTTGCCGCCCTGGTTCCGGGCGACCGGCCGGGCCGTTTCGTGCCGCAGTCCGACCAGGTGCTGCACCAGTTCGGCACGGACCTCATTCCGCTGACCCCGACCGGCCATCGAGACACCGTGTCCGTACGCCTGACCGGCGCCACCATCGCCAAGGACGCGGCATGGCGTTTCGCGCTGGTGGCGGTGCGGGGCGAGGCGGATGCATCCTATTCCCGCCTGGGCGCGGTGGAGGGGACCGGTAGCGCCACCGTCTCCTATCGTATCCCCAAGGATGCGCGCCTGTATCTGGCGGTGACGGCGACGCCGGGCGTCTACGAATCGCTTGGCTGGCAGAAGCCCGGATCGACGGAGGGCGCGCGCTTTCCCTATGCCGTCGACATCAGCGGCGCGACGCCGCGGCTAAAGGGCGAGGTCGATTGCCGGATGCCGCAAATGACGCTGAAGGGGCCGCCGCCCGCCTGCTGACGCGGGGCTCTGCGCCGCCTATCGGGCAGGGGGCGTCATGGCGCCGGACGTGTACGCGACGGTGTCGTCGGTCACCACGGCCGTTTTGTCGTAGCGACGTCCGCCCGCATCCATGTCGTGTACGGTCACGGTCACACGGTTCGGCGTGGGCTGCGGCGGCGCGAACAGTGAGAAGCTGGGGGCGAAGGTCGTCAGCGTCTGTGCGGTGCGCCCTTTGTCGGGGCCATCGCCGCTGATGGTGCGCTCGCTGGCCTGCGCGATCTGCGTGCCGTTTTTTACCCCATAGAGCGGCGGCTGGACGCCGATGTCGATGGCCAGCGTGTCGCGTTCGGCGATGCGGCGCCGCGATGGCGTCGTGCCGTGCGTCGTGACGGTCATCGTCTGGTGTGCATCATAGCGCTTGCTCGACACGCCGGTGTCGCGGGTGTTGGTCAGCCGCTGGTCGAGGTCATAGGCGACGCGGGTGACCACACGGCCGTGAGGGGTGTCGACATAGCCCTCGACACGGTCGGCGCGCGTGGCGATCGTCTGTACCGTGCCGATCGCGCCCGGCCCTCGTGGCGCGCGAAGCTGTCGCGTGACGATGCGGGCGGGGGCGAGCGTGTTGGCGGTCAGCGCGCCGGTCACCACCGGACGGGTGGGATCGACCGTCCCGATCAGCGTGCCAGACACGCGGAAGAACGTGCCGGCGGTCGGCATGGCAAGCGCGATCACATGCGGCTGGCCGTCGTTGAGCAGCGCGGCGAAGGGCGTGAGGTCGACCCGGGCGGGCGGCAGGTTCAGCGCGCGCAGGGCAGGCACGCGTCGCCACAGGCCGGGATTGATACCGCCGGTAAAGATGTCGGGCTGGACCGAGCGGACGCCCGCCAGCCGTCCGTCGATCCGTACCTCCACCTCGCGATACGGTGCGTCGCAGGGCGGCGGCCCGAAGATGTTGCGCTGCGCGAGATTGCCGGGCGCGCAATCGTACCAAAATTCCTCGCGCTCCTGCCCGATGGCGAACAGGTCGATGGCCAGTCGCGTCAGGTTGCGCGGGAAACGGATCGTGCGAGACACCATCGGCTTTTGCGAGTCGAGCCGCGCCAGTCCTGCTGTCACCGGCAGGACCACGCCGTCAGGGGCGGGCGCCTCGCCAGCGTAGAAGACCAGACGGGCGCCCCAATGGACATGCGCGTCATGGTCCTTGTCGAGATAGTTGACCAAGATCGCCCGGCCGTCGGTCGGCGTGCGGAGCAGCGCGGCATAGTCGGTCACGTCACGGGCAACGTGCCAATGCGGTGCATAGGTCTCGCCGGGTTCCATCGTCGTGCCGAGGAAGAGGGTGGCACCGCCCAGCGTCAAGTCGGCGGAGCGGTCGAACTGCGTACCCGTGGTGACGTCGAAGTCCGCCTCCAGCACCACCTTGTGCCACGGGCCGGGACAGTCGGCAGGCGGGCGGTAGGCCAGTGGCAGGGGTTCGTCGCCCTGGAAATCGCGCCGGTCGAACAGGGTGACGGTGCAGGATGGACCGCTGGGGCGGGGCAGCGGCGGGCTCAGGTCGACGACGGCGTTGCCGATCGGTCGTGGCGCGGTCTGGCCAGCGGCGGGTGCGCCGATGCTGGCTGATAGCCCGGCGGCGAGCAGCGCCCGCCCCATGATGCCGCAAAGGCGGACGCGTGGCATATGATCGATGTCCATGGCCTGTCCCAGGTCAAAAGAGGAGCGCGTCCGCGCCGATGGCCGCCCGGGGCGAGGCAGGATCGGCCTCGCCCCGGTGCGCCTCAATGCTTGGCCAGCACCTGGGCCGGGGTCACCACCTCGACCGGCAGGCCCAGTCCTTCCAGCTGCGGGCGGATCGTCTTGGCATCGCCCACGACGGTCCAGACCCATTTGGCAGGTTGCAGATACTGCCGCATCGCGGCGTTCGCGTCCCGTAGCGCCACCGCGCGGATGCGCGCGTCGAAGGTGCTGAAGAAGTCGTCCGGCCAGCCGTTGCGCTGGAGCATGGCGGCAGCAGCCATCACCTGCCCGCCGAAACGGAACGAGGCGACATTCTTGCGCAGCGTGTTGGCGACGGCCTCGTCGAACTCCTCCTGCGTGATCGGCCGGTCGGTGACGATCGCGTTCAGCTCTTTCTGCACTTCCTTGATCGCGGGGCCGACCTTGTCCGGCTGCAGCTGCACCTCGACTTGATAGCTCGACCCCAGGTCGTTGACGTCGAAATTGCCCGACGCGCCGTAGGTCCAGTGCTTGTCCTCGCGCAGGTTCATGTTGATGCGCGACGTAAACTCGCCGCCCAGCGCGATATTGGCGAGACGCGGTGCGACGCCCTCATAGCTTCGCGGCATGTCGACCAGTTGCCCGCCCCCCAGGAACGCCTGGACCTGGCCGGGCATGTCGACCAGCACGATCTTGGGTGGTCCGGTGACGAGCGCCGGACGCGGATCGAGCGCGACCGGGGCGGGGCCGCGCCCTTGCACGCTCCAATGGCCCAGCGTCGCGTTCAGCTTCGGCAATAGCGTCGCGAGCGACTCGTTCGAGACGATGACCAGCTTGGCCTCTTCGGGTCGAACCCAGCGACGGAAGGCCGCCTGCAAATCGGGGCGGGTAATGGCGTCGACCTCGGCCACGCTGGGCACCTCCGACGCCTTGGCGAGCAGTGTCCCGGGCGCGAGCGCTTGCGTGAAGGCCGTGCCCAACAAAGTGCCGGGGCTGGTCGGCGCCGCTGTGACGCGCGACAATTCCAGCCGCCGATATTCCTCCAGCCGATCCTGCGGAAAGTCGGGACGGGTCAGCATCAGCATCATCGTGTTCAGCGTCGTGTCCAGGCTGGCGCTGGGCGCCGCGAACGAGACGCCGGAATCGGTGTTCTGCGCGCTGCCGAAGATGGCGGCGCCGGTGCGTTCGCGCAGCTGCTTGAACCAATGGTCGTCATGGCCGCCCGCGCCTTCGTCCAGCATCTGGAACATCGCGCGGATCGTGCCGGGCTTGCCAGCGGGATCGTCGACGCTGCCCACGTCGAACGACAGTTCGGCGGTGGTGAAGGGAATGGCGTCGTGCTGGACGTAGAAGACAGGGATGCCGTTCGCCAATGTGGCGTGCTGCACCGGCGGGAAGCGGGCGGCCTGGGGCTCGCCGACGCCGGGGATGGGGCCGCGCGTGCCGCCTTGCGGGGCAACGACGGCGGTCTTGGGCGCATCCGGCACCTCCGCCCCCGCGACGCTTTCGTCGCCCGCCGCGGTCATGCGCGGTCCCGGGACGATCATGCCGCGATAGCCCGGACGGCCCAGCCACTTGCGCGCATCGGCCATGACCTTTGCCGGGGTCAGGGCGAGATACGCCATCAGGTCGTCCTTATATTTGGCGGGCGAACCAAGTACCGAATTGGCCTGCATCAACAGGCCGCCACGCGCCTCGAGCATCTCGTTGTTGCGGACCGCCGGGATGATCCGCGTCGCCTTGTAGCGCTCCAGCGCATCGGCGGACGGCGTGCTGTGCAGGAAGGCGGCGATCGCATCGTCCAGCGCCTTCGCCGCGACGTTCGGATCGACACCCTGCCGGACCGAGCCATAAATGGTGAATTCCCCGACGCCGCGATAGGTCGTGTTGTCGGCGCTGAGATTGTTGAACAGCTTGTCCCGGCGCACCAGCTTGTCGAACAGCGGCGCGCCGTCGATGCCGGTCATCAGGCCCGATACCGCGTCGAGCGAAAAGTTCGCCGGGTCGCGCCCGCCGGGCGCGGGCCAGGTCCGGGCGATCTGTGCCGTCGAGACCGGCCCGGTGAACGACTGGTCGATCGGCGCGGTCAGGACCGGCGGCTCGGCGGCGGGCGCGGTAATCGCGCGCCCGCGCGGAATGTCGCCGAAATAGCGCATCGCCTTTGCTTTGGCGGTTGCCAGGTCGATGTCACCCGCCAGCAGGAGCGTCGCGTTGTTGGGACCGTAATAGTCCTTGAACCACTGATGCACGTCGGCGAGCGACGCCGCGTTCAGATCCTTCATCGATCCGATGACGCTGTGGCCATAGGGGTGCGAGGCGGGATAGATGGCGCTGCGGCGGCTATAGCCCAGGATGCTGGCGGGGTTGTTGTCGTTGTTGCGCTTTTCGTTCTGGACGACGCCGCGCTGCTCGTCGAGCACGCTTTGGGTGATCGCGCCGAGCAGATGCCCCATCCGGTCGCTTTCCACGAACAGCACGCGGTCCAGGCTGCCGGTCGGCACCGCTTCGTGATAGTTGGTGAAATCATAACCGGTGCTGCCGTTGACGCCGATCGACCCGGCATCGCGCAGATATTTGAAATAGTCGCCCGGCGCATTCTCGCTGCCATTGAACATCAGATGCTCGAACAGATGGGCAAAGCCGCTGCGCCCCGCGGGCTCGAAGGTGGAGCCGACGGCGTAATTGATGCTGGTATAGACGATCGGCACGCTGTGGTCGGTGAGGACGATGACCGTCAGGCCGTTGGGCAGCGTGAACGTCTGATAGGGAATGGTGAAGTCGCGGACCAGCTTGACGAGCTCCGCCGGGGCGGTGTCCGATCGAGATGCCGTGGTCGTTGCGGCATTCGCGGGGCGTCCGGCCAGCGCAGGAGCGGGGGCCAGGATCAGTGCCGTACCGGCCATCAACATCATACGCAGGCTCATCGACTTATCCTTGATCGGTTGGGGTAGGCACTGGTTGAACGACGGTTCGGCAACGTGACACGGGTGCGGAACCGTCGTGGAGCAGGACAATCGGGGACGGGAAAACCGTTACGGCGGGGCCATATCCGGCCGTGGGGCCGTGGGGCCGTGGGGCCGTGGCGCCGCAGGAGCGCCGCATCCCGTCGTTTCGACGGGATGCGGCGGCCGGGGTCAGAACGACTTGCTGACCCCCAGGTAGAAGTTGCGGAGCCGCGGATCGCCGTAGGGGCTGTAGTATAGTGGGAACTGCGACACATCGAGCGGCGGCATCTTGTTGAAGATGTTGTTGATGCCGAAGCGCACCGTCATTCTCTGCGGCAGGCGGTAGCTGATGTTCATATCGTGATACATCTGGCTGGCGACCTTCGCCGACCCCTGAGACGCCACGAAGCTGCGATCCAGCGTCAGGTAGTAGCTGCTGAGGTAACGAGTCTGCCAGCCGAGGCTGAGCTCGTCCTTCGTCCATTGCAGCGACCCGCTGCCCCGGAAGCGCAGCGAACCGGATGCGCCTGTGCCCGCCGCGAAACCGGCCGTGACGACGCCGGCGTAATTCTGCGCGGGCGAGTCGGCGAACGGCTGGATCACCAATTGATCGACATAGGTCGCACGGCCGATGGCCGACAGCTGGCCGCCGAACAGGTTCGTGTCGTAGTTGAGCGTGAAGTCATAGGCCGAGGTGACCAGCGACTTCAGGTTGATCAGCGATACGTCCAGCGCAGTGATCGGCCCGACCGCAAAGCCACCCGATGCCGGGCCGCGCGTGACGCGGTCGGGGTTGGACGCGATGAACTGGTTGAACTGCGACTGCGTGCCACCGAAGAACGAGGCGAGCAGCAACACCGGATCAAAATACATGTCCCGCTTGTGGATGCGCGTCCAGTCGACCGAGAAGCGCAGGCCGTCGATGAAATGCGGCTTCAGGATAAGGCCGCCCGTCCACGTCTTGGACGATTCCGGCCGAACATCCGGGTTGCCGCCGGAGAAGCCCGAGATCACACCAAGCCCGAACACCTGCGTGCCGATCAGCTCGTTGCCACGCTGTGGATCGCGCTGCTGAAGGAAGATTTGCGGCCGCGGAACCTTGACCAACTGGCTGAGCTGCGGCGGCAGATAGCCGGTCGTGTACGAGCCGCGCAGCATGACGCCATCGATCGGCGACCAGAGCAGGCTGATGCTGGGATCGGTGTGCGCATTGGTGGTCGTCGACCGCGGGATGACGGTTCCCGCCGGCGGGCAGTTGCCGAAATAGTCATACTGCCCCGCCACGAGCGGTTCCCTGCAGGAAACCGGGTCGGACGTATCGGTGCCGTCGCCCTTGTATGATTCATGCCGTGCCGACAGCCGCAATTCCAGCAGCCGGATCAACGGCAGTTGATGCTTGTCGCCCAGGATCGGGAACACGACTTCGCCATAGACCGACTTGGTCGTCTGGTGCGCGGTAGGCGTGAAGGTGGTGACCGCGCCATCGTCGGTCAGCACCGTGAGAAGGCGCGAATCCAGCCTCTGGGTGTTGATCTCGGCGTTGACGGTCAATTGCGGCTTGCCGCCCGGCAGCGAGAACGGCAGCGGCCCGGCGAGCCGTAGCGAGGGCGCGACGTTGCTCGATTTGCCGTCCTGCTGGCGCTGATAATAAGGCGTTTTGTCGTAGGTGAAGGGAAGCGGATAGGTCGACGTATCGACGAGCGCGTTCAGAACGCCGGACTGGAGATCGTTGGAGGCGAAGGCGCTGATCGACGACGGGCTGTTCGCGACCGAATAATTGGATTTGGAATAGGCGACTTCGGCGACCGCCTGCCAGTCCGCCGGTAGCCGGATGATGGCACCGCCCAGCGTGCGCAGTGTCGACGACACCTGCTTGATCCGGGCATCATAGGCGGGATTGGCAGGAAACGCGATCGCGAGATCCTGCGTGAACGGGTTGGCGGGGGCCGACGCGAACAGGAAGACCGAGTTAAGCGTGTTGGAGTAGGTGTTGGTTGCCGACGAATGCGACATGCCGATTTCGGCATAGCCGGTTAGCCAGCTGTTGAACGTGCGCCGTACCGCAACCGAACCGCTATATTGGTTCACCGGATAGAGCAGCGGCGCGCGGGCGCCCGTGCCGGCAGCAGTATTCGCCTGGTCGAGGTTAAAGGTTCCGAGCGACGAGAGTAGCGGGGCCAAACCCGCCTTCGTAATCCCCTGATAACCCTTGGGAATGGTGCCCAGGCTGCTCGACAGCGTCTGGCCGCCATATTCGGGCTTCAACTGGAGCGGCGTGCCGTCCTGCGTCTTGAAGTTGACCAGCGAGCCCTGCGGCGGATTGGTAAAGCCACCATAGAAAGAGCCAGGATCGTTGGCGAGGATATCGTTCAGACCGCGGCGGCGCAGATTGTCGCGGTCGCCGTAGCGCAGCGCCAGCTGCTTGGTCCAATTGCCGGTAAAGGTCAGGCGCGTGCGTCCTCCCTCCAGTGGCAGGCCGCCGGTAAGATCGATCGAGCCGCGACCCTGTTTGAAATCGCTGGTATTATCATAATTCGCCGACAGTTCGGCGCCCTTGAAGTCGCGGCGCAGCACGATGTTGATGACGCCGCCCGACGCGCCGCTGCCGTAGATGCCCGATGCCGACGAGGCGAGAACCTCGATCCGCTCCACCGCAGCGATCGGGATGCCGGTGATCGACGGCTGGGTGATGTCGCCATTGCCCAGGTTGATGCCCGGCTGGCGCCGGCCGTCGACCAGGATCAGCGTGTCGCGCAGGCCGATGCCGCGCAGGTTGATCGCGCTGACGCCAACGGGGCGGCGGCGAATGAATTCCGTGTCGCCGGCGGCGGCCTGGTCCCCGACGATCGGCGAGGTGTTGACGTTCAGCTGGTTGCGCAGGAACGTTTCGAGGTTGGGCGCGCCGCTGCGCTCGATCTCCTTGCGGCCGAGCACGATGAACGGCTGGCTGTCGTCCTGCGTGCGTTCGATTCCAGTGTTGAGCGACCAGTTGACCTTGCCCGTGACGAGGATGTCAGGCGTGGCGCTCGTGTCGACCTCGTCGCCGGCCAAAGGGCGGATGGCGACCGCACCATCCTCCGTCGTGACGATCTTCAGACCGGTGTCGATCAGAAGGCCTTGCAACGCCAGCAACGGGGCATAGTCGCCCTGGATGCCGTTGGTCCGCTTGCGACCGACATCGTCCATCCGATACACGATCTGGAGTTTGGTGACCTTGCTCCAGGCTTGCAGGGCCGCCGCCAAGCTCCCGGCTGGAATATCGAACCGCTGGGTGGCCCGTACGCCCTGCGTGGTCTGCGCCGCGACATGGCCCGGCGCAAAGGCCGTCAACATGCTCGCCCCCAACGCGATCGCCACACCCCTTTTCTTCATCTGATGCCCCCTTGTTGCGGTCGCTCCCATCACGCCGCTCGGCAAGATTGTCATTCGGCAGCAACGAACCCGTAACATCGGATTTCAAAAAAGTTTGCAGATGTGGAACTTTTCACCAAAACGGCAAAAAGGGGATTGATGCCGTTTTTGGGTTACGGTTTTGGCGCGGTCGATTGTCATGACGGTCGAACCCCTTGAACGAAGGAGTGTCTCGAGCGGACGATGGTAGACGACAGGCAGTTGGAGCGGTGGTTTTGCGAGGAGGTGCTTCCCCTGGAGGCGTCGCTGACCCGCTATCTGCGTCGTAACTGGCGGACGGCCGAGCAGATCATGGATATCCGGCAGGACATATACGAGGCGGCGCTGACGGGCGGGCGGCAGGAATTGCCGACGAACACCCCAGGCTATGTCTTCACGATCGCGCGCAATATCTTGGTCAACCGGTCGAAGCGCGAGCGGATCGTGCAGTTCGACCATTATGCCGATATGGAAAGCGTCGAACAGGGCGTGGATCTGTCCGCGACCGACCGCCATCTCGATGCGCGCGACGCGCTGCGCCGGGCGCAGGAGGGCATCGAGCGGCTGCCCCCGCGCTGCCGCGAGGTCGTGCGCCTGCGCAAGATCGAAGGATTGTCGACCCGCGAGGCGGCGGCACGCATGGGCGTCGGCATCGACACGATCGAACGCCAATTGGTCCTCGGCATTCGTGCGATGGCCGATGCGATGCTGGGCGGCGCAGGCAAGATCCGTCGTGGCGCGGCCAGCACCGGCAAGGCGCGCCGCCAATGAACAGCGCGACGATGATCGAAGAAACTGCCGCGCGTTGGATCGTCCGCCAGGAAAGCGGGGAGTGGTCTGCCGAGGACGACGCCGCGCTGACCGTGTGGCTGGACGAGCAGATGGCGCATAAGGCCGCGTTCTGGCGGTTACGCCACGGCTGGGCGGCGGCGGATCGCGTCGGGGCTTTGGGGTTCCAGACCGCTGCCCCGCGGTCGCGCGCGCGGCGCGGCAGGCAAGCGGTGCTGCGCGCGCGACCTCGCGCGATCGGGGCGATCGCCGCAGCGCTTGCGGTGACGGTAGGGATCGGCACGACGGTGCTGCGATCGCCGGCGGGCTTTGGTCTGGGGCATGTTGGGCAGGACAAGGCGTCGCCATCGCAGTCCGCGCCGGTGCTGGTGCAGACGCCGGTCGGCGTTCGCCACGCGATTGCGCTGCGCGATGGCAGCCGGGTGGAACTGAACACCGCGACCGTTGTGCGTACCGCGGCCACCAATCAGGGGCGCGAGGTCTGGCTGGATAAGGGCGAGGCCTATTTCGACATCGTCCACCGCCCCGACCTTCCTTTCGTCGTGCATGCGGGGCCACGGACGGTGACCGTTCTCGGCACGCGCTTCACCGTTCGCCGCGAGGGGGAAAAAGTGACCGTGGCGGTGCTGTCTGGCCGTGTGCGGATCGAGGACTCGACGTCCGACGCGAGCACGCGCTCCGCCGTCATCGGCCAGGGTGACATCGCTTATGCCCAATCGCACGGCACGCTGGTCGCACTCGCCGACCCGGCGCGGGTCGACGCAATGACCGGATGGCGCGATGGTGTGCTGGTGTTCGACAACCAGCGGCTAGGGGACGCGGTCGCGGACTTCAACCGTTACACCAACCGCCCGATCCGCATTGCCGATCCTTCCACCGCCGACATCAGGATCGGCGGGACGTTTAAGATTGATAACAGTGCGGGGTTCCTCGATCTGCTCCACTCCGCTTACGGGCTGAAGGTGCGATCCGACGCGAACGGCATTGTCGTCGAGCCCTGACTGAGAGACCGGTGGGGACAGTTCGCCACCGTCGAACACCGCTTTGGACTAGTGAATCGCGTGGCCGGACCGATCGAGGGACTCACCGAGAAGAAAATTGGCGCGCCCGGAGGGATTCGAACCCCCGACCAAGGAGGTAGAAGCTCCTTGCTCTATCCAACTGAGCTACGGGCGCCCAACGAGGCGCCTAGCGCGGATTGCGGTGCGGGGGAATGGGCGGCATGATGCGGCGCATGGGGGATACAAGCGGACTGGAAACGATCGAGGCGGCGGCGGTTGCGAACGGGCGCTTCCGTTACTTCGATCTGGTGATGGCGGCGTTCGTCGCGATCCTGCTGCTGTCGAATGTGCTGGGCGCGGGGAAGGTGGCGCAGATCGTGCTGCCGGGGATCGGGCCATGGCCGTTCGGTGCCGGCATTCTGTTCTTCCCGGTCAGCTATATCATCGGCGACGTCCTGACCGAGGTGTACGGCTATGCCCATGCGCGGCGCGTCATCTGGGTCGGATTCGCGGCGACGGTGTTCATGGCGGTGATGGCCTGGGTGGTCGTCGCGCTGCCGCCCGCGCCGGACTGGACCAACCAGGCCGCTTACGAGACGATCTTCGGCCAGGTGCCACGGATCGTGTTCGCCAGCATGTGCGCCTTTTGGGCGGGCGAGTTCGTCAATTCCTACGTCCTCGCGCGCATGAAGGTGCTGACCGAGGGGCGGCATCTGTGGATGCGCACGATCGGGTCGACCATCGCGGGGCAGGCGGTCGACAGCCTGATCTTCTACCCGCTCGCCTTCTGGGGGGCGGAGGGGTGGACGCACGCGCTGGTGATCCAGGTGCTGTACACGCAATGGGCGCTGAAGGTCGGCTGGGAAGTGCTGCTGACGCCGCTGACCTATTGGGTGATCGGTGCGCTGAAGAAGGCCGAGGGTGTCGATGTGTTCGACCGCGCGACCAACTTCACGCCGTTCCGGGCGAAGGTGTAGGCGGAGCGGGCGGCTGCCCGGGAAAGCTCGGGCGATCGTCGGCGATCGTCGCCCAGGCCGGCGCCGCATCGGTCCAGATCGTCTGGCGCGGCGGATACAGGTCGGGATCGTCGAGCGTGCCGATCCGCAGGACGTAGAGATGCGGGCGCGGCTCGGCATAGCCGCCCACCGGCGTGCCGCAGGTGGGGCAAAAATGGCGATGCATCACGCTGCCCGAATCGGCGACCGAGGCGTAATCGCCCAGCGCACCCGCGATCGTCAGCGCATCGCGCGGCACCACCATGTTGTTGGTCGGGCCACCGGCCGACAGATACTGGCACAGCCGGCACCAGCATTGCCGGGTCAGAACCGGCGCGGCGGTGAGCGTATAGCGAACCGCGCCGCACAGGCAACCGCCCGTGACCGGCGCGGCCGCGCTCATGCGCCGATCGTCTCCATCAGCCCTTCGAACAGGCGCCGCCCGTCGGCCCCGCCATGCGCCGCCTCGATCCGGCGTTCGGGGTGCGGCATCATGCCCAGCACGTTGCCGGCATCGTTCAGGACACCGGCGATCGCGCGCGCACTGCCGTTGACCGGCTCGGCATAGCGGAATGCCACGCGACCTTCCCCCTCGATCCGATCGAGCGTCGCATCATCGGCAACGAAATTGCCGTCGTGATGCGCGACCGGGAAGGATACGCGCTCGCCCGCGGCATAGCGGGCGGTGAAGGCGCTCTGCGCATTCTCCACCGTCAGCGCGACGTCGCGGCACACGAAGTCGAGGCCATTGTTGCGCATCAGCGCGCCGGGCAGCAGCCCCGCCTCGGTCAGCACCTGGAAACCGTTGCAGACCCCCAGCACGGGCAGCCCCTTGCCCGCGGCGTCGGCGACAGCGGCCATGATCGGCGAGCGTGCCGCCATCGCGCCCGCGCGCAGATAGTCGCCGTACGAGAACCCACCGGGCACCGCGACCATCCCGATGCCGGCGGGCAGGGCGGTATCGCGGTGCCAGACCATCACCGGGGCGCGGCCCGTCACCTGTTCCAGCGCGACCGCCATGTCGCGGTCGCAATTGGAGCCGGGGAAGACGATGACCGCGGTCTTCACGCCTTCTCCACCCGGTAATTCTCGATCACCGTATTGGCGAGAAGCTGGCGGCACATCGAATCGATGTCGGCGTCGGCGGTGCCATCGGCGACGTCCAGTTCGATCAGCTTGCCGACGCGTGCGCCGTTCACCCCGGCAAAGCCGAGGCCGGCCAACGCGTGTTCGATGGCCTTGCCCTGGGGGTCGAGCACGCCGGGCTTGAGCGTCACATGGATGCGCAGTTTCATGGCCGCGCGCTATGCCGCGATGCCGCGCGCGGGGCAATGCCCAACGCGCGCGGCGGCGGTCACTTGCCCCGACGCTTGCGGTGGCTTTCCATGTCGAGCACCGCGGTTTCGCCGCCCTCCGGCAGCAGGCCCAGCCGCCGGGCGACCTCCTGATAGGCCTCCACCTCGCCGCCCAGATCCTGGCGGAAGCGATCCTTGTCGAGCTTCTCGTTGGTCTGCATGTCCCACAGACGGCAGCCGTCCGGACTGATCTCGTCCGCCAGGATGATGCGGCCGTAGTCATTGTCCCAGATGCGGCCGAATTCGAGCTTGAAGTCGACCAGCCGGATGCCGACCCCGGCGAACAGCCCGCACAGGAAATCGTTCACGCGGATCGCCAGGTCCGCGATATCGTGCATCTCGTCCTGGCTGGCCCAGCCGAACGCGGCGATATGCTCGTCGGAGATCATCGGATCGCCGAGCGCATCGTCCTTGTAATAATATTCGATGATCGTGCGCGGCAGCTGGGTGCCTTCCTCGATCCCCAACCGCTTGGCGAGCGACCCGGCGGCGACGTTGCGCACCACCACCTCGATCGGCACGATCTCCACCTGGCGGATTAGCTGCTCGCGCATGTTCAGCCGACGGATGAAGTGCGTCGGCACGCCGATATGGCTGAGCAGCGTGAAGACATGCTCGGAAATGCGATTGTTGAGCACGCCCTTGCCGTTGATCGTGCCCTTCTTCTGCGCGTTGAAGGCGGTGGCGTCGTCCTTGAAATACTGGATCAGCGTGCCCGGTTCCGGCCCTTCGTAAAGGATCTTGGCCTTGCCTTCGTAGATCTGCCGCCTGCGCGCCATTCGCTTGATGCCTTCTTCGAAACGGATCGCCCCGGCCGCGACGGGATCGCGATGCCGGGGCGGGAATCGACCGCAGGCTATACGGGAAGGGGGCAGGGGGCGCAAATCGCGCCGCGCCGCGACGTCAGCGCAAGGCGGCGAGCACCAGCCGCTTCGCCTCGTGCCACGCCGCGGTGTCGGGCGTCACCAGTTCGACATGGCCGGTGCGGTCGATGGCATGGAGCGTCGCCCGGTCGCCGGCGGCGGTGGCGCGGGCGACGTAGTCGGTGGCCATGCGATAGGGGATGATGCGGTCCTGGCGACCGTTGACCAGATCCTGCGGTACGCCCAGCGGGAGCAGCCGCGGCACCGACGTGTCGGCATAGGGATCGGCCCGGCGCGTGCCGACAAGCCGCGCGACCACCGCGGTACCGCAGCCGTTGTCGGGGCTGGCGGCGGTCGCCTCCAGATCCGGCAACCCGCCCAGGCTGACGACATGGGCGATCGGCAGCGGGTTGGGCGTGTGCAGCGGGCTGCCGGCGGGAAGCCGCGCACGTCCGGCCAGCCACAGCGCCAGGTGCCCGCCGGCCGAATGGCCGATCGCGACCACGCGCCGGGTATCGAGCCGGTAGTGCGCGGCATGGTCGCGCAGCGCATCGGTGGCCTGTGCGACGTCGCGGAACGTGCCCGGATAGCCGCCGCCATCGCGATCCACGCCGCGATAGTCGATGTTCCACACCGCCACGCCCGCATCGCGCAGGTCGCCCGCCACCCAGTCCATCAGCCGCCGGTCGGCGATCGACGTCTGCCAGCAGCCGCCGTGCACCATCACCACCACCGGGTGCGGTCCGGCACCGCGCGGCACCCACACGTCCACCTTCTGCATCGCATCCGCGCCATAGGTGACCGTGGCATCCGCCACGGGGCGCGGGCGGGCGGTCAGGTCATCCCAGGTCAGCGGGGTGAAGGCGGCGGGGCGGTCTGCGGTCATGGTGGCGGGCGAGCATGATCCCGCCAGCGCGGCGGTGGCAAGGATCAACAGGCGGGGCAGGGTGGCGGTCGGCATCGACACCCCTCTTAACGGATGCGCGCGCGCCTGCTAGTCGCGGTCCACCGATGGCCAAGACCGACCTGACCGACTTTCCCGACAACCCCGCCGTGGGCACGTTCGATGCGCCGTTCGACAGCGCGCTGTCGGAGCGGTACCTCGTCTATGCGCTGTCGACGATCACCGCGCGGTCGCTGCCGGATGTGCGCGACGGGCTGAAGCCGGTACACCGCCGGCTGTTGTGGGCGATGCGGCTGCTGCGGCTCGATCCGGCCTCGGGCTACAAGAAATGCGCGCGCGTGGTCGGCGACGTGATCGGCAAATACCACCCGCACGGCGACCAGTCGGTCTATGACGCGATGGTCCGGTTGGCGCAGGATTTCGCGCTGCGATACCCGCTGGTCGACGGGCAGGGCAATTTCGGCAACATCGACGGCGATAACGCCGCCGCCTATCGCTATACCGAGGCCCGGCTGACGCAGGTCGCGATCGACCTGATGGACGGTCTGGACGAGGATGCGACCGAGTTCCGCCCGACCTACAACGGCGAGGAGCAGGAGCCGGAGCTGTTGCCCGGCGCCTTCCCCAATCTGCTGGCCAACGGCGCCAGCGGGATCGCGGTCGGCATGGCGACGAGCATTCCGCCGCACAACGCCGCCGAACTGCTGGACGCCGCGATCGCGCTGGTTGACGATCGGACCGCCGATCCGCTGGCGTTCGTGAAGGGGCCGGACTTTCCCACCGGCGGGCTGGTCGTCGATGCGCCCGCGATCATCGCGGAGGCCTATGCCACCGGCCGCGGCGCGTTCCGCGTGCGGGCGCGGATCGAGAAGGTCACGGAGAAGGGCGGTGGCTGGCATCTGGTCGTCACCGAAATCCCGTATGGCGTGGCCAAGGGCAAGCTGATCGAGCAGCTCGCCGCGCTGATCGAGGACAAGAAGCTGCCGATCCTGGCGGACGTGCGCGACGAATCGGACGAGCAGGTGCGGATCGTGCTGGAGCCGCGCAGCCGCACCGTCGATGCGCAGGTGCTGATGGACGGCTTGTTCCGGCTGTCCGACCTGGAAACGCGGGTGCCGCTCAACCTCAACGTCCTCGACAAGGATCGGACCCCGCGGGTGATGAGCCTGCGCGAGGCGCTGGCGGCGTGGGTCGACCACCAGTTCGTGGTGCTGCGCCGGCGTACCGAGCATCGGCTGGGCAAGATCGCGGACCGGCTGGAGCTGCTGGGCGGCTATATCATCGCCTTCCTCAACCTCGACCGGGTGATCGAGATCATCCGTACCGAGGATGAGCCGAAGCCGGTGATGATCGCCGAATTCACGCTGACCGACCGGCAGGCCGAAGCGATCCTCAACATGCGGCTGCGCAGCCTGCGCAAGCTGGAGGAGATGGAGCTGCGGCGCGAGCGCGACGCGCTGGAGAAGGAGCAGGGCGAGCTGACCACCCTGCTGGGGTCGGAGGCGCGGCAGCGCACGCGGCTGAAGCGCGACTTGACGAAGATCCGCGATCGTTATGGCGCCGAAACTCCGCTCGGCCGGCGACGCACCGTGATCGAGGAACAGGCCGCGGCGCGTGACATCCCGCTGGAGGCGATGATCGAGCGCGAGCCGATCACCGTCATCCTGTCCGAACGCGGCTGGGTGCGCGCGATGAAGGGGCATGTCGACCTGTCCGCGCCCGAGACGATGAAGTTCAAGGAGGGCGACGGCCCGGCCTTCGCCTTTCACGCGCACACCACCGACAAGCTGCTGCTCGCCGCCGGCAACGGGCGCTTCTACACGCTGGCGGCGGACAAGCTGCCGGGCGGGCGCGGCTTCGGGGAGCCGGTGCGCGCTTCGATCGACCTGGACGGCAGCGTGCCGATCATCGCGTTCCTGCGCGCCGCGGCCGCGCAGCGGCTGCTGGTGGCGGCCAGCGACGGACGCGGCTTCATCGTCCCCGCGGCGGAGGTCGTCGCCGAGACGCGCAAGGGCAAGACGGTGATGACCCCGCGCACCGGCGCGCGGCTGATGCTGGTCCGTCCGGTGAGCGCCGCCGACGATTATGTCGCGGTGATCGGCGACAACCGCAAGCTGGCGGTGTTCCCGGTCGGCGAACTGCCCGAAATGACGCGCGGGCAGGGGGTGCAGCTGCAACGCTACCGCGACGGCGGGCTGGCGGACGCGCGCACGTTGGTGTTCGCGGACGGGCTGAGCTGGGCGATGGGCGGTGCGACGGGGCGCGTGCGTACCGAGACGGATCTGACCCCGTGGCGCACGGCGCGCGGCGCCGCGGGCCGCATGGCGCCGACCGGATTTCCGCGCGACAATCGCTTTTGAACGCCGCGTCCACCGATGCTATGTGACGGCGCCGCACCGTAAGTCACCTTTAACGACTTAACCTTATTAGCCATCCTGATGGCAGTCGGGGCGGCAGCGAAAAGGGGGGTAGACCGTACCCCGCATGTGGTGGGGCCGGGCCTCTCCGCAAGCGAAGGCGCGCTCGAACTCATTCCGATCCCGCTGGTAATGGCCCGCCTGCAGGGTGATCATACGATATGGGAAATCCATAACCGCGCCTTCGCTCGCGCGGGGCTGGCGAGCGAGGAGGGGCTGATCGCGCTGGTCACCGATTTCCTGCAATCGGATGACCTGCGCCGGGAAGTGGATTGGCAGGCGGGCGCTGCCGTCGAGCGGCGCCACTATCGTATCACGCTCTCGCGGATAACTCATCGCCGCGACCCGGTGTGCATGGTGTCGCTGGTCGATCAAACCGCGGAGGTCCGCACCGAGGATACGCTGCGCCGCGAAATGGCGACGGACAGCCTGACCGGCCTGCCCAACCGCGGCGGGTTTACCGATGCGCTGGAAGCGATGATGGGCGCGGGCGCGCGGCGCTGGGCGGTGCTGATGATCGACCTGGAGCGGTTCAGCCGCTTCAACGCCTGCCTGGGGTCGCTCGCCGGGGACGAACTGCTCATCACCGTCGCCCGCCGGATCAAGGGGGCATTGCGTGCGCGCGACGTGCTGGCGCGTACCGGCGGGGACGAATTCGGCGTGTTGCTGGCGATCGACCAGAGTGCGCAGGAAGTCGATCATGTCGCGCGCCGCATCCGCGACGTCCTGTCGACGCCGTTCCGCCTCAGCGATTACGAAATCCGGGTGTCGTGCGCGATCGGCATCGCGTTCGGCGATCCGAGCGTGTCCGATGCGGAGGACGTGATCCGCCACGCGCAGGTGGCGATGAAGAAGTCGAAGGCGTCGAAGGTCGCCGAGGCCTATCACACCCATGCGCTGGATTCCGCGCGTGAGGAATTCGCGATGGAAACCGCGCTGCGCCGCGCGATCGAAAACGACCAGCTGTCGCTGGTCTTCCAGCCGATCTGCGACCTGGCGACCGGGCGCGTCAGCGGGTTCGAGGCGCTGTCGCGCTGGACCGACGAAAACGGCATATCCTACGATCCCGCGCGGTTCATCCAGGTGGCGGAGGAATCCGGGCTGATCGTGCCGCTGGGCCGCTGGGCGCTGGACACCGCCACGCGGACGCTGGCGTCATGGGACGCGCGCCACGGCGGCCATTGCGGGATCAGCGTCGCCGTCAACCTGTCGCCGATCCAGCTGCAGCGCGACAGCATTCCGCAGGCGGTCGAACATGCGCTGGCCGCCGCCGGGCTGGCGGGCGAGCGACTGAAGCTGGAACTGACCGAAAGCGCGATCATCGCCGATCCCGACCGCATGTCGCGGGTGCTGATGGCGCTGAAGGATCTGGGCGCGATGATCGCGATGGACGATTTCGGCACCGGCTTCTCGAACCTCGCCTCGCTCCAGCGGTTGCCGATCGACCTCTTGAAGATCGACCGCAGCTTCGTCACCGGACTGTTGCAGGACCGCGACAAGGTGGCGATCGTCCGCGCGATCCTCAGCCTGGCGCAGGCGCTGGGCATGGCCACGGTGGCCGAAGGGATCGAGACGATCGAGGTTGGGCAGACGCTGGCGGCGCTGGGCTGCAATTTCGGGCAGGGATACGCCTATTCGCGCCCGCTGGCCGCGGACGCCGCCTATCAATATCTGCTCGACCGCAACGCCTGATCGACTTCCTCGTCGGCGATCTGCGCGACCCGGGCTGCATCGGGGAAGTCCTCCGCGATCCAGCGATTCTCGATCTTCCTGAGCGTGCGGGCGACGTCCGGCCCCTTGGCAAGCCCGCGTGCCACCAGGGCGCCGCCGCCGATCGGCAGCACCGGCGGCTGCCAGTCGCGCACCGCCGCCACCTCGCCACCGGCCAGCAACAGCCGGTCGACCGCGGTCTGCGTCCCGGCGCGATAGGCAAGGGGGCGGGGGCCGTCATCCCCGACCTCGCCATTGGCCTGGATCAGCCGCTTGCGGTCCGCGTTCGATAGCTTCAGCCGCGCGCCGACGCCTTCCGCCGCCGCGGCCGGGACCAGCGCGGCAAGCCGGCGGACCGGGTCGGCGGCGATGCCGACCGCCGCCTCGCGCCGCGCCAGCGTGTCGAGCCGCGCCACGCCCTGCGCCGTGATCTCCGGCAGGACGGAGCGCAGGATGCCGCGCTCTTCCATGACCGCCACCGCTGCGACCGCCCCCGGCGCAACCAAGAGCTTCAGCAGCTCCGATGCGATGCGTTCCCGGCTGAGCGCCATCAGGTCGTTGGCGCGGGCGGTACACGCCTCCAGCGCGGGCTGGTCGAGCGTCGTTCCGAAGCGCGCATGGAAACGGAAGAAGCGCAGGATCCGCAGATGATCCTCCGCGATCCGGCGATAGGGATCGCCGATGAACCGCACGCGCCGTGCCGCCAGATCGTCCAGCCCGCCGAACCAGTCGAACAACGTGCCGTCCATGGGATCGGCGTAGAGCGCGTTGATCGTGAAATCGCGGCGTGCCGCATCCTCGCGCCAGTCGTCGGCGAAGGCGACCACCGCGTGACGCCCGTCGGTGGCGACGTCGTGGCGCAGCGTGGTGACCTCCACCACCGTCCCGTCGCTGACCGCGGTGACGGTGCCGTGCGCGATGCCGGTGGGGATCGCCCTGATCCCTGCCGCCTCCAGTCGCCGCACGACCTCGTCCGGGCGCAGATCGGTGGCGATGTCGATGTCGGCGACGTCCAGCCCCAGCAACGTGTCGCGCACCGCGCCGCCGACATAGCGCGCGTGCCCGCCCGCGGCATCCAGCGCCGCCGCCAGCCGGTCGAGGCCGGGACGATGGCGCCATGCCGCATCGGGCAGGCGCTGGCGCGCGATCCCGTTCACATTCCCCATCGCAACCGCCGCGACAGGTTGACGATCATGCCGGCGGTCGCACCCCAGATCCGGCGGTCCTGCCAGATCATCTCGTAATAATGGCGTTCGCGCCCCTGCCACATCGCCGACACGGCGCGGTGGTTCGCGCTGTCCAGCACGAAATCGAGCGGCACTTCGAACACGCTGGCAACTTCCGCCTCGCTGGGGATCAGCGCCAGATCGGGCGGGACGATCGCGACGATCGGCGTGATGCTGAACCCGGTGCCGGTGCGATAGCGGTCGGCCGCGCCGATCACCCGCACGGCATCGCGGGGCAGCGCGATTTCCTCGTCCGCCTCGCGCAACGCCGCGGCCACCGCATCCTCGCCCGGATCGATCCGACCGCCGGGAAAGGCGACCTGCCCGGCGTGCTTGCGCAGCGTCTCGGTGCGCTGGGTCAGGATCAGTCCCGGGCGCGGCCGGTCGGTGATCGGCACCAGCACCGCTGCGGCCGCCATCGCCTCATGTCCGGGCAGGTCGTCCTGATCGCTTTCGATCAGCGCGGTTTCGGCCGGGGACACCAGCGCGGCGGCCAGCCGCTCGGCCAATGCCGTCATTCGGGCTGGAGCGGAAAGAAGGCGCCGGCGCTCCACACGCCGGGTGGCGTGTCGTTGCCCGCCAGCGCGCGCTCCGCCAGGTCGTAATAGATTGCGCGCGATACCAGCGCGTCCAGCCCGCCGCGCACGCGCACATAGGGGTGGGGGCCGTCGTCATGCTCTTCGAAGCGCAGCGGATGATCGGGGCCGGCGGTGACGACTTCCCCGGTATTCAGCCGGAACGCCAGCGTCGTGTCGCGACCTTCGCCCTCCGCCTTCATCTCGACCGCGACGAACGGCGCATCCTCGACGGCGATGTCGAGCTTTTCGACCGGCGTGACGAGGACGTAGCCGCCGTCGGGCTCGCGGCGCAGAATGCGGCTGAACGCGCGCACCATCGCGGCGCGCCCGATCGGCGACCCCTGATGGAACCAGGTGCCGTCGCGCGCGATCCGCATTTCGCTGTCGCCGCAGTGATCGGGATGCCAGCGGTCGACCGGGGGCAAGCGGTCGGCATCCGCCAGCCGCGCGATATCGGCGAACGTCAGCGTGTCGAAATCGGGGGGCGACGCCATCGGCATATCCGCCAGTTAGGGAGCCGGGCGGCGCGGGTAAAGGGCGAGTGGACCGATAACCGTCAGGCGACCACCGTCACCCGCGGCCCGATCGTCCCCGCACCCGCCGGCACGCCTGGCCCGCGCGCCAGCAGGCGATGGGCCTCGACGGGGCCGGGCAGGCGCCAGCCCGCGGTTGCCTCCGCCGAAAAACCGAAGAAGCGGCCGTAATATTCCGGATCGCCGATCAGCATCAGGGTGTCGCCGCGCGTGTCCGCCGCGGCCAGCGACGCGGTGACCAGCGCGCGTCCGATGCCGCCCTGCTGGCGTTCCGGGGCGACCGCCACCGGCCCGACCAGCACCAGCGGCACGTCGCGCCCGTCGTCGCCGGCAAAGCGCACCGGCCAGCACTGGATCGACCCGATCAGTTGGCCGCCCTCGATCGCGGCGATGCTCAGGTCGGGGATCTCATCGGTCCCGGCACGCAGGCGGTAGGCGGTGCGGCCGTGCCGATCGGTGCCGAACGCACGGTCGAGCAGCCGCTCCACCGCGGTCGCATCCACCGTCGTGATCGGCACCATCTGGACCACCGCCGCATCCTGCCCAATACCGGGCATGGACGCCCGGGCGCGGGCGCTTTAGCGGGACTGGGACCGAACGCAACCGGAATGACCGTGTGATGAAGCTTTACGATGCCGCCTGGGCACCCAGCCCCCGCCGGGTACGGATGTATCTCGCCGAGAAGGCGATCCAGGTCGAGCGTGTGCCGATCGACCTGGCGGCGGGCGAACATCTGGGCGACGCCTATCGCGCGCTGGTGCCGCGCGGGGTCGTGCCCGCGCTGGAACTGGACGACGGCGAGGTGATCGTCGAATCCGCCGCGATCTGCCGCTTCTTCGAGGCGCTGCATCCCGATCCGCCGCTGTTCGGCGTCCGCCCGGTCGAGATCGCGCGCATCGAAAGCTGGACCCGTCGGATCGAGGCGGAGGGCTATGCCGCCGCCGCTTATGCGCTGCGCAACGGCGTTCCGGCCTTCGCGGGGCGGGGCTTGCCCGGTCACTGGCCGGAAGTGTCGCAGATCCCCGCGCTGGTCGATCGCGCGCGGGTGATGTGGGCCGGGTTCGCCGAGGCGCTCGACCAACAACTGGCGCAGAATGAATGGGTTGCGGGCGATCGCTACAGCTTCGCCGATATCACCGCATTGGCGACGATCGACTTCGCGCGGCGCGCCCGGCTGACGCTGCCCGAGGGGGCGGAGCATATCGCGCGCTGGTACGGCATCGTCGCTGCGCGCCCGAGCGCGGAGGCATGAGCGCGATGGACGATACGCTGGAACTGGAGGTGCACGACCTGGAGGTGCAGGTGCTCACCGGCATCTATTCCGAGGAAACGCACCTGCCGCAGCCGCTGCGAATCTCGCTCACCGTGCTGCTCGATGCGCCCGATCGCTATGCCCCCGATACCCCGCTCAGTGCGTCGAAGAATTATCTCGACCTGCGCCACGCCGCGACCGACGCGCTGGCGCCGGCGGGGCATTTCACGCTGATCGAGGCGGTGGCCGACCACATTGCGGAGACGCTGTTCCTTCAGGACCGTCGCGTTCGCCGCGTGAAGGTGAAGATCGTCAAGCTGGCGATCGCCGAGGCCGGCGAATCGATCGGGATCACGTTGGTGCGCCACCGCCGCTAGCGTCTGTCCCATTCCGGCACGTGCCGAGCTGTTCGATCACGAAGCGATAGTCGGCGCGCGCCTGCTCGGCATCGTCCGCAGAGAGTGCCGCGGTGCTGCGTTCCGGCAGCGTGCGCGGCAGGAAGCACGCGAGACGATACCACAACAGCGTGTCGCGGGCCGGAGCGGCGGCCGAATCGTCGATGATCTCGCTGGTGGCGACCGACCAGCGCGGCTGCTCGCCCGGGCGGCGCAGGATCGACAGCGCGGCGGGGCGATCGTCGCGGGTCTTGAGGAAGATCTGCGTCTCGCCCTCACCGGGCAGCGCGCCTGGCACATGGAAGGCGTTGCGTATGTCGGTCACGACCGGGGGCGCGTCGGGCGCGGCCGCCTCCTGCGCAATCCGCCGGGTCAGCGCGTCGAGCGCGGGGGACCAGTCGCGCTGTGCATCGGGGGTGACGAGCTGGAGCTGATCGGGGCGCCCCGCGACCGGCCGGGCGAAGGCGATGACGCGGCGCTTCTTCAGATTCGGGGTACGCCCGCGCCAGTCAGGCGCGACATCGACCAGCCAGCCGATTCGCGAGGGGATCGCGCCCGTGCCGCGGATCAGCGCCGCGACATCGGCTTCGACATAGAAACGGGTGTGGCCGGGGGCGACCCCGGCGGCCTCCGCCCCCTTGATCCGCGCGGCCGAGCGGATGGTCGCATCGACGATCACCGGGCTGTCGATCACCAGGTCCGCGACATCCTCGTAAACCGGCGCGGATTCAACGGCCTGGACTGTTGGGGTTTGCGCCCACGCAGGCCCGGCGGCTAAGGCCAGCAGCGCCAGCGCGAGAAAAATGTGCGGGACTCGGCGAAGCGCGGGTGAGGTCATGCGATCCGCCTACGTCAACCTTGATGAACGATACAGAAATAATTCTGTCGTGGTTCGATTGTACGTTTGTTGCGCGTGACAAAGCGTTTGCGTCGCCAAAAGCGGCGCGATAGGACTTGGCGGTCTGCGGCCTATCGCATGAGGGGCTGCGGAACGGTTAACACCCGGTCGGACAACGGTGTCCGACCACCCCAAGGGCCGCAGGATGAGGGAGTTTCGTTGCTGAATGGCCTATTCTGACCAGAAGATGAGCGGGGGCAAGATTGGCGCGCTGGTGATCGTCGCGCTGATTCACGTCGCTCTCGGCTATGCCTTCGTAACCGGCCTCGCGACGAATTTCGTCAAGAAGCAGGTCGAGAAGCTGAACACGTTCGACGTCGAGGAGCCACCGCCCCCGCCGCCGGATGAGCCGCCGCCCCCTCCGCCCGACGTGCCGATGACGCCGCCGCCGGTGGTGTCGCCGCCGCCGATCGTCCAGAACCCGAACCCGCCGCCCGTCGCGATTCAGACGGTTCCGACCCCGCCGCCGGTCTATGTGCCGTCGCCGGTCGTCGCACCGCCTGCGCCGCCCGCGCCGCCGCCGCCCGCTCCCCCCACGGTGAGCAAGGCCGCAGCGTCAAAGGGTGACGAGCTGAGCTGGTTCTCGGCGGACGACTATCCCCCGTCGGCGCTGCGCGCCGAGGAACAGGGTACCGTCGGCATCGCATGGACCGTCAATGCGCAGGGGCGCGCGGAAAACTGCCGCGTGACGTCGTCCAGCGGCTCGTCCGCTCTCGACCAGGCGACGTGTCGCATCCTGGAACGTCGCGGACGTTATTCGCCGGCGCTCGACGCCGCGGGTAACCCGATGGCGACCAGCCGCAGCCGCCGCGTGACCTGGCGCCTGCCGCAGAACTGATCTTCGCGTAGATCGACCGAACGAAACAAACCTATTCAGTCAGAGGACTAGAGCTACAATGATCATCAACATCCTCGCCGCGGGTGGGACCGCGGCAGCCGAAAACCAGTTCGGCCTGCAGCAGGCGCTCAAGGAAGGCGGCATCATCTCGCAGTCGGTGTTCACCATCCTGGTGATCATGTCGGTGGTGTCCTTCTACATCCTGTTCTCCAAGCTGTTCGAGCAGCAGAAGATCCTGAATCAGGCCAAGCGCGTCCGTACGAGCTTCTGGAACAGCACGTCGCTGCGCGAAGGTTCGGCGAAGCTGGAGAAGAACTCGGCCTACAAGCAGCTGGTCGACGACGGCCTGGCCGCTCAGGAGCAGCACTCGAAGCTGACCGACCCGGTCGAAGCGCACGACTGGCTGCACGGTTCGCTGGCCCGCTCGGAAGCCGCGATCAACTCGAAGCTGGGTGGTGGTCTGGCGTTCCTGGCGACCGTGGGCGCGACCGCGCCGTTCATCGGTCTGTTCGGCACCGTCGTCGGCATCTACCGCGCGCTGATCAAGATCGGCGCGTCGGGCGATCCGTCGATCGACAAGGTCGCCGGTCCGGTCGGTGAAGCGCTCATCATGACCGCGCTCGGCCTGGTCGTCGCGGTGCCGGCGGTGCTCGCCTACAACTGGCTGCAGCGTCGCAACAAGTCGATCGCGGAAGACCTGTCGGCCTTCTCGAACGACGTGCTGGGCTTCCTGGCTTCGAACGGTGCGGTGAAGCCGGCGGCTGCGGGCCCGGCGCCCAAGGCTCCGGTGAAGCCGGCGGCGACCACGACCGCCGGCCAGGCCGGTGGCGTGCAGACCCGCCCGTAAGATAAAAGGGGTACGCGGGGCCGCCCCTGGTGGTGGCCCCGTTCATCACCTGCCGCTGCTTCCTTGTGGTCCGAAGGATCGGAAGCGAGGCGGCGGAACGAAGGAATAGGAAAGCCTGATCCATGGCGATGAGCGTTGGCGGAAATTCCGCTGAAGAAAAACCGATGTCGGACATCAACACGACGCCTCTCGTAGACGTCATGCTGGTGCTCCTCATCATCTTCCTGATCGCGGTGCCGGTCGCCATCCAGACGGTGAAGGGCATCAAGCTGCCCAACGTCACCTTCGATCCCACCACGACCAAGCCCGAGAACGTCTCGCTGTCGGTCACCGGCAACAACGGCACCTGCCAGGTGTACTGGGGCATCACGCCGGTCACCCACCAGGAACTGCTGGATCGTGCGGTCGCGAAGCTGAAGACCGAGATCGATCGTCAGGGCGGCGCAGGCAACCCGGACCTCGAACTGCCGGAAGCGCACATCCGCGCCGACGTCGCCACGCCGTGGCGTTGCGTCGCGGGGACGATCTACAACATGCAGATGGCCGGCTTCGCAAAGGTCGGATTCATCTCGCAGCCGTCCGTCGCGGGTTAAGGAGTAGCTGACATGGCAATGAGTGGTGGCCGCGATGACGGCGAACCGATGATGGAAATGAACACGACGCCGTTGATCGACGTCATGCTCGTTCTCCTCATCATGTTCATCATCACCCTCCCGGTGCCGACCCACGCGGTGAAGGTCGACCTGCCGGTCAACGATCCGAAGGCGGTCAAGCCGCCGGTCGACCCGATCAAGAACAAGATCGCGATCGACGTGGCCGGCAACGTCACCTGGAACGGTGCGCCGGTGAACTCGACGCTGCTGCGCCAATATCTGGACCAGTCGGCGGCGATGAACCCCGAGCCGGAACTGCAGTTCCAGCCGGACCCGGCGACGCGTTACGACGTCGTCGATCAGACCCTGGCGGAGATCAAGCGGTCGAACGTCACGAAGCTGGGCTTCGTCGGCAACGAGCAATATTACCGCGACTTCTGATCGGGTGCGATCCGGTTCGCTTGCGAACCATCGGACGATGTACGGGCGGCCCCAACGGGCCGCCCGTTTTCGTTTGTCATGTTTTGATCGGTACAGGGCTTACGTCGCTCGGTGACGACCGCTGGCAAGGATCGTGCGCATATGCGTGGCTCGGCCACACGCAGACACGCGGCCTAGCCAACGGACCCACCGGGGGAACGCCTCTCGGCGGAGCGCGAAAGCAGGCGGGATGCGACGTCGCGCGCCGACCATGGTGGTTCGGTATCGCTGCCCTCGCGCTCACGCCGTAACGCCTGGTTTGGCTCCGAAGCGCCATTATCCCGACTGGGTGCAGACACTGTAAGTCGCGCCGGCCGTGGCGCGTCCAGTGCGACGAGAAGACCGCTGTCTCGATGAGGTAAGGGAAAAGTTGTCGCTTCCTGTCTCCACCGCATGACATCGCCGTTCCGGCATCGCCACGCCGGATGATGCCGGGCGCCACGTGTCACGGGCGCCATCAGTACTGGCGCTCCGCGGGAACTCGGCATCGCGAGCACGATCGGGGCCTTCCGGAGCGGATGCTAGAGCCGAGCGAGACTTCGGCCGAACACCACGTCACCGCGCTCAATGGCTCTTGCCAATATGACGTAACGATGACACTCTTCATGTCATAAAACAGTAACCGAAGCATTGGGCGGAGGTCAGTGACAGGAGACGGTGATGGGCAGGATCGTCATGATCGCAGCGGCGTCGGCCGCAGTTCTCGCCACCCCGGCGATGGCGAAGGATCGCACCGGGTATCAGGCTATCTCGGCAGGCAGCCTGTCGCAGGCGGAAGCGACGCTGAACCGTGAGCGCGCGATTTTTCCCAGCAGCCCTGAGCTTATGCTCAACCTCGCCGCGGTCTACGCGCGGACCGGCCGCATCGATCAGGCCCGCGCCCTGTACGGGCAGGTGATGGAACGCGAGGCGGTGGCGATGGACCTTCCGGACGGCGCGGTGCTGTCGTCGCATGACATCGCACGACGCGGTCTCACCCGGCTCGGATCGGCGATGGCGTCGCGGTAAATGTGATAATGCTGCCACATTAGTTGCATTGAAGACACATGCGAGGGCCGGGGGGCGAAAGCCTTCCGGCCCTATCTTTTGTGGCTGCCGGCTACGGCGCCGATGATCCGATAAAGGGCGCTATCCGCACGGGATGTTGTCGGTTACGCTGCATGCTTCGAATGGGAACAGGGGCGGTCGATGAGGATGAGGTGGCCTGTAGCCGCGGCGATGGGCGCTTTGACGCTTGGGCTGGGCGCGCCGGCCGATGTGTCGGCACAGGCGCGCCGGCCGATGGCGGCGAAGGCCGTCGCGCCGGCATTCCAGGTGCCGGTCACCTATTACACGCTGCTCAACGGGCTGAAGGTGGTGATGAGCCGCGACACCACCGTGCCGCTGGTCACGGTGTCGGTCTATTACGGCATCGGCTTTCGCGTCGAGCCGCGCGACAAGACCGGCTTTGCGCACCTGTTCGAACATCTGATGTTCCAGGGGTCGGCGAATGCACCCAAGGGCGTGTTCGACAAGACGGTGACCAATTCGGGCGGGATCAACAACGGATCGACCCGCTTCGATTTCACCAATTACTATGAAACGGTGCCCGCCGGTGCGCTGGGGCGGATGCTGTGGCTGGACGCCGATCGCATGGCGCGGCCGGTCATCAACGATGCGGTGCTGAAGAACCAGCAGGGCGTCGTCGGCAACGAGGTGAAGGGCAATGTCCTCAATCAGCCGTACGGTGGGTGGCCGTGGATAGACCTGCCGATGCTGGCCAATACCAACTGGTACAATGCGCATAATTTCTACGGCGATCTGAAGGAGATCGAGGGGGCCATCGTCGCCGATGCCGAGACGTTCCGCCGCACCTTCTACAGCCCGAACAATGCCGTGCTGGTGATCGCGGGCGATTTTGACGAGGCAGCGGCCAAGGCGATGGTGGCGCGCTATTTCGGGCCGATCCCGCGCGGACCTGCGGTGGTGCTGCCCGACCTGTCCGAACCGCGCCAGACCGCGCCGCGCGTCAAGACGCGGGTCGATCCGCTGGCGCCCAAACCCGGTTACGCGATCGGCTATCACGTGCCCGACCGCGGCACGCCCGAATGGTATGCGATGGGGCTGCTCGACCAGATACTGGTACAGGGCGAGGACAGCCGCCTGTACCGCAAGCTGGTGAAGGAAAAGCAGATCACCGGCGATCTGGCCGGCGGGATCAATGACGGCCTGGGCAACATGTTCAACTATCGCGGGCCGATGTTGTGGGACGTGTACTTCACGCATGACGCCGCGCGCAGCCGTGCCGAGATCGATGGTGCGATCGACGCGGTGATCGAGGATGTGCGCAACCGCCCGGTCAGCGAGGCGGAACTGGCGCGCGCGCGGACCAAGCTGCGTTCCAGCCTGTATGACAGTTTCAACGATCCCACGCGCATGGGGCTGGTCGATCTGCTGGCGGTATATGCCCTGTTCGATAACGATCCGGCGAAGGTGAACACGCTGCAGGCCGGGTTCGATGCGGTTACCCCCGCGCTGATCCAGAAGGTGGCGCGCGACTATCTGCGGGCGGAGGCGCGATCGACCTATCTGATCGAAGCCGGGCTGAAGCGTGAAGGAGCCGCGAAGTGATGCGCCCGATCCTGGCCAGCGCGCTGTTGCCCGCCGCCGCCGCCGTCGCCGCAACGTCGATGCCGCTGTACGCGCAGGAGGCACCCCCGCCGCCGCCGATCGCCCCGCTCAAGCCGTTCCAGCTGCCGCGCAGCGAAACCTATGCGCTGCCCAACGGGATGAAGGTGACGCTGCTGCCCTATGGCACCACGCCCAAGGTGACGGTCGACCTGCGCGTGTTCGCCGGCACGCTGAACGAGGCGGGGACGCCGTGGGCCGCGCAGATGACGGCGGAGATGCTGAAGGAGGGCGCTGGCGGGCTGACGTCGGATCAGATCGCCGATCGCGCCGCCGACATGGGCGGCCGGATCACCGTCGGCGCAGGGGCGCAGATGACATCGATCAGCACCGACGTGCTGTCCGAAAAGGCGGCCGAGGCGGTCGCGTTGATCGGCGCCATTGCGACCCGGCCGACCTTCCCGGCGGCGGAATGGGCGCGGGTGAAGGCCAATGACGCGCGTTCGCTGGCGGTATCGCTGGCGCAGGCGCCGGTGCAGGCCAATGTCGTGCTGGCGCGTACCTATTATGGCGATGCGCATCCGTACGGCACGCCGATGCCGACCGCGGCGCAGCTGGACGGTTACGGGCTGGACACGGTCAGGAGCTTCTATGCCGCCAATTACGGGGCGCGGCGGGCGCATCTGTATGTCGCGGGGCGCTTCGATCCGGTCACGGTGAAGGCGGCCGTGGCGCGCGCGTTCGGCGGCTGGGCCAGCGGCCCGGAGCGTTTGAGCCGTCCGGCCGAACCGAAGCCGGGGATGCAGGTGGTGCTGGTCGACCGCCCCGACGCGCCGCAGACGACGATCCGCATCGCCTATCCGCAATCGCTGGCGGGCAGCGCCGGGGAGCCGGCGCAGCGGGTCGGGGACTCGCTGTACTCCGGTTCGTTCAGTTCGCGGCTGACCCGCAACCTGCGCGAGGACAAGGGCTATACCTACTCGCCCTATTCGCGCGTCGGTTACAACCCGGGCGACGCGCGCTACGTCTGGAGCGCGGACATCACCACCGCGCAGACCGGCGCGGCGATGCGCGAGGTGTTCGATGAACTGCGCCGCTTGCAGACCACGGCGCCCGACGCCGAGGAGACCGAGGGTCAGAAGACCTATGTCTCCGGCATCTTCGTGTTTCGCAACGCCACGCCGCAGTCGGTGGTCGGCACGCTGGCGAGCGCGGAGAATCTGGGCCTGCCCGACAGCTGGATCAGCGGCTACATCCCCACCACCCAGGCGGTGACCGCGGGGCAGGTGCAGGATTGGGCGAAGGGGCTGCGCGCCGATCGCATGACGTTGATCCTGGTCGGCGATCTGAAGACGGTGGTCCCACAGTTGAAGGCGCTGCCCGAACTGGCGAACGCGGACCTGCGCACGGTGCCGGCGCCGCAATAGCGGTGCCGGCGCGTATCGGTCGAACGGCTAGGCCAGCGCTTCCACCACACGGACGTCATGATCAGCGCAGGCGCGGCGCAGCCGGTCGTCGGTCAGGCGATCGGTCACCAGCGCGTCGATGCTGTCCAGCCGTCCGATGCGCAGCGGGGCAGGGCGGCCGATCTTGCCGCTGTCGGCGACCAGGATCACCTGCCGCGCATTGCGCATGATCGTCTGCGTCACCTGCACCTCGTCCGCAGCGAAATCGAGCAGGCTGCCGTCGGGGTCGATCGCCGACGCACCGATCAGCGCCACGTCGACCTTGAACGCATCGATGAACGACATCGCCAGCGGCCCCACCACCGCGCGATCGCCGCGCCGCACCGTTCCGCCGACGACCACCACGTCGATCGTATCGCGCCCGTCCAGCATGTCGACGACATTGAGGTTGTTCGAAATGACCATCAGGTCGCGGTGCGCGGACAGGTTCGCCGCCACCGCCTCGGTCGTGGTGCCGATGTTGATGAACAGCGACGCGCCATCGGGGATCAGCCGCGCCGCCGCTGCACCGATCGCCGCCTTTGCCGTGGCGGCGACGTCGCGGCGGGCGGCATAGTCGATATTGTCGACGCCCGACGTGACGATCGCACCGCCATGGACGCGCGACAGCAGCGATCGGCGCGCCATGTCATTCAGGTCGCGGCGGATCGTCTGCGGCGTCACGCCCAACCGCGCCGCCAGATCCTCGACCGTGACGCGGCCGGTGTGCCGCGCCAGCGCCAGAATCTCGCGGTGACGCTCGTCGCTCATGCGCGCGCCGCCAGCCATGCGGCCAGCCGATCGGCTGTGCCGGGCGGCACGTGCAGCCCCAGCTTGCTGCGCCGATACAGGATGTCCTCGGCGCTGATCGCCCATTCCTGATCGACCAGATAGGCGACCTCGCGCGCGTGGAGTCCGCCGCCCAGATCCTCGCCGAGGCCGGCGGGGGTGCGCGCGTCGCCCAGCAGGCGGTCGACACGCGTGCCATAGGCGCGCGCCAGCCGGTGCAGCAGCGCGCGCGGCATATCCGGCAGCCGAGCGGCGAGCGTGTCGAACCAGCGATCGAAATCCGCATCCGGCACGTCCCCGCCGGGCAGCACCGCGCCCGCGGTCCAAGCGCCGGACGCCTGCGGGAAGAAGCGCGCCAGTTCGCCCAGCGCATGTTCGGCCAGCTTGCGATAGGTGGTGATCTTCCCCCCGAAAATGCTGAGCATCGGCGCATTTTCGTTCGCGCCCGCCGGGCCGGTATCCAGATCGAGGACATAGTCACGCGTCACCGCGGAGGCGTTGGCGGCCTTGTCGTCGTACAGCGGACGGATGCCGGAATACGTCCAGGCGATATCGTCGCGCCCCGGCGCGCGATCGAAATAGCGCGCCACCGTCCCGAGCAGGTAATCGACCTCCTCCGGCGAAATCTCCGCACGGCCGGGCGCACCCTGCCACGCCTCGTCGGTGGTGCCGATCAGCGTGAAAGCGCCTTCGTAGGGGATGGCGAAGACGATCCGGCGGTCGGGGTTCTGGAGCATGAAGGCGTGATCGCCTTCGTACAGCCGTGGCACGACGATATGGCTGCCCTTGACCAGCCGCACGCCGCGATCGTCGCGTGCGTGGGGCACGCGGCCCAGCACGTCGGCCACCCACGGCCCCGCGGCATTGACCAGCGCGCGCGCCGTGATCGTGCGCCGGCCGCCGGCGTCCTCGATCGTCGCCCGCCAGCCGCCGCCGGTACGCTCGGCGTCGATCAGCCGGGTTTGGGTCATGATCGCCGCGCCGCGATCCGCCGCATCGCGCGCGTTGAGGACGACCAGCCGGCTGTCCTCCACCCAGCAATCCGAATAGACGAAGGCGCGCCCGTCGTCCTTCAGCCCGGCACCGCGCGCATCGCGGCCCAGGCGGATCGTCTCCGTCGCGGGCAGCTTCTCGCGCCCGCCGAGGTGATCGTAGAGGAACAGCCCGGCGCGCACCATCCACGCCGGGCGCGGCGAGTTGGTCTGCGGCAGCACGAAGCGCAGCGGCCAGATGATGTGCGGCGCCATCGCCCACAGCCGCTCGCGCTCGATCAGCGCCTCGCGCACCAGCCGCACCTCGCCATATTCCAGGTAGCGCAAGCCGCCGTGGATCAGCTTGGTCGAGGCGGACGAGGTATGGCTGGCCAGATCGTCCTGCTCGACCAGCGCCACCGACAGGCCGCGCCCGGCCGCGTCACGCGCGATCCCGGTGCCGTTAATCCCGCCGCCGACGATCAGCAGGTCCACGTCCTGCGCGTGCCGTTCCATGCCGTTTTCTCCTGCCGCCGTCCGCTCGTACGTCATATGGAACCGAACAAACGAACTTTCAAACGAAAGTGTTGACGTTCGCCCGATGCGCGCGGACAAGCGGGATGACGACGGATGAAGGAGAGGCACGGTGGCGGGAACGACGGGCACGCACGTGCTGGCGATAGACCAGGGGACGACATCGACCCGCGCGATCGTGTTCGATGCGAACGCGCGCCCGGTCGCGACCGCGCAGACCGAATTCGCGCAACATTATCCGCAGGGCGGCTGGGTGGAGCATGATCCGGAGGATATCTGGCGCGACACGCTGGCCGTCACGCGACAGGCGATCGCCGACAGCGGCGTCGGCGCGGCCGGGATCGCCGGGATCGGCATCACCAATCAGCGCGAGACGGTGGTGGTGTGGGACCGCGCGACCGGCGCGCCGATCCACCGCGCGATCGTCTGGCAGGACCGCCGCACCGCCGGTTGGTGTGCCGACCTGAAGGCGGCCGGGCACGAACCGATGGTGCGTGCCAAGACCGGGTTGCTGATCGACCCCTATTTTTCCGCGACCAAGCTCAGCTGGATCCTCGACCATGTCGACGGCGCGCGGGAGCGGGCGGAGAAGGGCGAACTGGCGTTCGGGACGATTGACTGTTTCCTGCTGTGGCGGCTGACCGGCGGGGCGGCGCATGCCACCGACGTCACCAACGCCGGCCGCACGTTGCTCTACGATATCCGCGGACAGCGCTGGGACGAGGAATTGTGCGCGCTGTTCCGCGTGCCGATGGCACTGCTGCCGGAGGTGCACGACAATTCGCATCTGTTCGGGCACACCGCCGACGGACTGTTCGACGCCGCGATCCCGATCGCCGGCATGGCGGGGGACCAGCAGGCGGCGCTGTTCGGTCAGGCATGTTTCGCACGCGGCATGGCCAAGTCCACCTATGGCACCGGCTGCTTCATGCTGCTGAACACCGGGGAGGAAGCGGTGCGGTCCGAGCACCGTCTGCTGACCACGCCCGCCTATCGGCTGGACGGGCGGATGACCTATGCGCTGGAAGGGTCGATCTTTGTCGCCGGTGCCGCGATCAAATGGCTGCGCGACGGCATCGGCGTCATCACCCATGCCAGCGAAACCAACGATCTGGCGACGACCGTGCCGGACAGCCACGGCGTCTATATGGTGCCCGCGTTCGTCGGGCTGGGGGCGCCGCACTGGGACCCGGATGCGCGGGGCGCGATCTTCGGGCTGACGCTGGGCGCGACGCAGGCGCACCTGGCGCGCGCCGCGCTGGAGGCGGTGGGCTATCAGACGATGGATCTGACCGATGCGATGATCGCCGATGGCGGCCGCGCGCCGGAAACGATCCGCGTCGACGGCGGCATGGCGGCGAACGACTGGCTGTGCCAGTTCCTCGCCGACCTGCTGGACGTGCCGGTCGAGCGGCCGGCGCATCTGGAGACGACCGCCTTGGGCGCTGCCTTCCACGCCGGGCTGGCGACGGGGGTATGGAAGGATCTGGACGCGCTGGCCGCGACCTGGGCGCGTGCCGATTGCTTCGAACCCGCGATGGCCGCGGATCATCGCGACGCGCTCGTCGCCGGGTGGCATGATGCCGTGGCCAAGACGCTGACCCCGGCAGCGCGGCGCTCCGATTGAGCAGGCCAAAAAAAAGCCGGGGCGAACCCCGGCGTAGAAAGTTTTTAGGAGAGGATGCCTGAAAGGCCCGTCCTTTTTGCGGTGCAGCACATGATTGCGCAAGTGCAATACGATCAAACCTGATTGCAGTTAATGCAATCGTACCAAATGGCGGTGGTGCCAAGCGCGGTCGCTGCGGAAACCTCGTCCCCGTTGGTAAACGTGAACCGGTCGTCCGGCGTCGCCACATGGCCATGCAGCCGCACGGCGCATCGCAACGTCGCGTCGCCATGCCGCCGTTCGAAGGCGAGCAAATGGTCGGCACCCGGGCCGTTAACCCTGGCGGGCACGTAATCGGCCTGTTCGAACAGCGCCGGATGGGCACGCCGCAGCGCCAGCAGATCGACGATCAGGCGCATCTTCGGCGGCAGGTCGCCGTCTTCCAGCAACCGCATCCGCTGTGCGAAATCGACCGGCCGGCGATTGTCGGGATCGACCAGGCTGAGATCGGTCAGTTCGGTGCCCTGATAGCAATCCGGCACCCCCGGCAGCGTCAGCCGCAACAACAGCTGCACGAGCGAATTGTCGAGCGCCGCAGGCGCGATCCGGGCGACGAAGGCGCTCATCTCCGCGACGAACGACGCATCGCCCAGCAGCGCGTCGACCAGCGCCGCGGCATCCGCCTCATAGGCTTCGTCCGGCGCCTCCCATGACGAGCGCAGCTTGGCCTCACGCAGCGCCTTTCGCTGCCACGCCTTGATTCGCTCGCCGAAGTCACCTTCCGGCCCACCCTCCGGCCACGCTCCGGTCAGCGACTGGAACAGCATGTAGCGGTCCGCCGGATGAACCGGCGCATCCGCGCTGGACCGCATCCAGCGTTCCACCTGCTCCGCCCAGGCATCGGGTGCGGCGCTCAGCACCGCCAGCCGCGCGCGCGCATCCTCGCCGCGCTTGTGATCGTGGGTGGCGGTGGTCAGCATCGCGTTGGGCACCTCGCGGGCCCGTTCCTGCGTCAATTCGTGGAAGAGCGCCGGGCGAATGCCCAGCAGTTCCGCATCGGCACCGACGTCGTTGCGCGACAGCAGCCGGCCGTAACGATAGAAGGCCGTATCTTCGACCGCCTTGGCCGCGATGGGCGCAGACAGTTGCTGGAGCCGGCGCACCGCCTCGCCGGCCTCTGCGGCGCGCGGACCGGTGCCCGCCAGCCAGTCCAGCACCATGTCGACGACCGCCGTCTCCCCGGGCGGAATCAGCGGCGCGACCCGTTCGCTCGCGACGGCGCGGATCGGCGCATCCGATGCCGGGGCGGCATTGCCGGTGCCATAGGTGCGATAGGTAGGGAATACCCACAACAGCCGCTCGATCGCGCGGCGCAGCATCGCTGAGGTGACGCCGTCGGGCGCGATCGCGGCGAAGGCGGCGACGCAGCGGTCAAGCTGTCCGGCGAATTGCCACGACAACAGGTCCTGCCGTGCGACGAATTCCTCCGGCGCGAAGTCCGCGCTCTCGCCCGTCAGCCGCGACCACAGATGCTCCAGCGTCTCCGCCCCGCTGCCGTCGTGGATCAGCAGCGATACCTGCTCCATGAAGTCGTAGCCGCTGGTCCCGTCCAGCCCCCAGTCCGCGCCCGGTTGCGGATCGGCGGGTGCCAGGATCTTCTCGACCAGGATATACGCCTCGTCGCCCAGCCGCTCGCGCAGCGTCCGGCAATAGCCGATCGGATCGGCCAGCCCGTCGACATGGTCGATCCGCACCCCGTCGATCAGCCGCTCGCGGATCAGCCGGATATAGAGCGCGTGCGTGGTATCGAACACCGCCGGGTCCTCGACACGCACACTCGCCAGATCGTTGATCGTGAAGAAACGTCGCCAGTTCAGATCGTCATTGGCGACCCGCCACCATGCGAGGCGATAATGCTGCCGGGTCAGCAGGTCGGGCAGGGGCAGGTCGGGGGCCGTCGCCTGATCCTCGTCGCGGATCGGGAAGCGATGCTCGCCATAGGCGACGACCGACCATGTATCGCCGTCGCGTTCCAGCGTCAGATCGCCGTTCGCCAGCGCCTCCGACAAGGGTGTGCCCAGCACCGGCAGCACGATCGGCTCGTCCCAGTCTATGTCGAAGGTCTGAGCATGGGCGCTGTCACGGCCGTGACGCAGCACGTCGTTCCACCATGCATTGGCACCGCCCGCGACCCCCATGTGATTGGGGACGATATCCAGGATCACCCCCATGTCGCGCGCGCGCAGCGCGGCGACCAGCGAACGAAAGCCTTCCTCGCCGCCCAGCGCGGGGGAGATGCGCGTCGGGTCGGCGACGTCGTAGAAGTGGGTCGAGCCGGGCGCGGCGACGGTGATCGGGGAGGCATAGATGTGGCTGATCCCCAACCGGTCGAGATACGGCACGATCGCCTCCGCATCGGCGAAGGTGAAGCCGTCGTGGAATTGCAGCCGGTAGGTCGCGCGCGGGATCATGAGGATGCCTTTCCGGGGCGTTGCGCGGTCAGCGCCGCGGTCCGTCGGGAAACCGGACGACGGGCGAGCAGCACGTCCGTCGCCGCGACCAGCCGCCGCCGCCAGTTGGGATGTTCGTCGATCGTGCCCGGCAGGTTGGGCTGCTCTTCCAGCGCCAGCAGGTCCTCCATCGGGAAGATCGCCAGCGCCCCCGGTGCCGCGGCGACATGCGCGAGGATCGCGTCGACCGGTGCTTCGTCCGGCGGGTCGCCGGCGCCGCCGATCGCCTGCCACAGCGCAGCACGTTCCGTGTCGCGATGCGCGCGGTCGACCGTGGCGCCCAGCTTCTCCCGCCAGTCGAGGTCGCGGCCCTTCCACCAGCCGGCGATCGTGGGGGTGTCGTGAGTGCCGGTCATCGCCACCGCCGCTTCGTCCCATTGCGCGGGCGGGGTGAAACCGCCGTCGCGATCGCGCTCGAACGGCAGAACGCGCATCCCCAGCATGCACCGCGCCGCCAGCGTGTCGCGAAAACCGGGCGGCACGGTCCCCAGGTCCTCCGCGATGACGATCGCGCCGGCGCGCTGCGCCTCGATCGACAGGATGCGGCGCAGGTGGTCGCCCGGCATCGTCAGGTACGCGCCCTGATCGGCGCTGGCACCCTCCGGGATCACCCACAATCGCTCCAGCCCCAGTGCGTGGTCGACGCGCAACCCGCCCGCATGCGCGAATGCCGCGCGCAGCGTCGCGATGAAGGGTGCGAACCCGTTGCGTTCCAGCGCGAAGGGGTCGAGCGTGGTGATGCCCCAATTCTGCCCGTCCGGCCCCAGCGGATCGGGCGGCGCACCGAGGCTGAGGCCGGTCAGCACCTCGCCGGGCGCGCTCCACGCATGGCTGCCGTCGGGCGCCATGCCGACCGCCAGATCGGCGACCAGCCCCACCGTCATCGCGCCGCCCGCCACGCGCTGCGCCTGCGCCAGCGTCAGATCGGTCAGCCATTGCAGGAAGGCGAAGAAGGCGATGTCGCCTTCCGCCTCCGCGGCGAAGCGCAACACCGCTTCGCCGCGCGCGTCGTGCAGTTCGGCCGGCCAGTCGCGCCAACCGTTGCCGCCCAGCCGTCCGTGCAGCGCATCGAACCGCGCATGATGTTCCAGCGCAGCGCCCTTCTGCCGGCGATAGGCCAGCGCCGCGGCGCGCGCGGCCTCGCCCGCCGCGTCGTACGCGCCGCGCAGCGCCGCCATCCGCGCCGGGATCGCCCGTTGCCAGTCGATCAGAGGTGCGGCCGGGGCAGGGGGGAGCGGCAGGCCGATCAGCCCGGGGTCGGCGAGCATGACATTGTGGAACAGTCGGCTGGACGGCGAATAGGGGCTGAAACGCGCGGGGGCGGCGGGGAACAGCGCATGCGTCGGGCTGATCGCGACCGCGCACGCATGGGCGCGCGCCAGCGCCGCTGCGCTGTCGGCCAAGGTTCCGGCGTCGCCGAATGCGCGCTCAGCACGACCGCGCAGAGCGGGGATCTGCACCGCCACGCCCCAGCCGCGCGGCGGCGGTTCCGGGCAGCGGCGCGGCGCCAGCGCCAGCTGGAAGCGCCGGCCCGCCACCTCGACATGGTGATAGCCGACCTTGTCAAGCGCGGGCAGCCGTCCCGCCTCGTCGAGCGGGAGGGCCGCGCCGCTGCCGTCCTCGAACGTCACCTGCGCGATGCCGGCGCAACCGGGCGGCAGGGGCACGCGCGCACCCGCATCCCCGGACAGGAACGCTTCGGCCGCGGGGGTGGAGTCCAGCCGGTCGCGGATCGCGCGCAGGACATCCTCCTCGACGCGCTGTGCCCGGCCATCGGCGTCGACCCAGTCGCGTTGCAGGCCAAAGCCGGCGGTCACGGCGCGATCCAGGCGACGAAGCGCGTGCTGTCGGTGACGATCACCCCCGGCGGGGTCGGCAGCGGGGCGGGGACATCGCCAAGGTCGACCGCAAAGCCCAATGTGCTGCCGTCCGCCAGCCGCCAGCGCGCGGTAACCGCGGCATCGCCGGTGGCGGACGCATCCAGCGCGGTCGCACCCGCCAGGTGCGGAACGATGCGTGTATGCCGCAGCGCCAGCAGGTGGCGGTAGAAGGTCCGCCAATCGTCCGCCGCCGGCCCCGGTGTGGCGCGCGACGCATCGAAGGTGGCGGCAGCGTTGGGGTCGGGGATGGCCGCGCGAGCGTCCGGATCGGCGAAGGCGGCGAATCTCGCGAATTCCCGGCGGCGCCCTTCGCGCACCGCATTGGCGAGTTCGTCATGGAAATCGGTGAAGAACAGGAACGGCGTCTCGCTGCCCTGTTCCTCACCCATGAACAGCATCGGGATCTGCGGCGACAGCAGCAGCAGCGCGGTCGCCGCGCGCAGCCGTGCCGGATCGGTCAGCGATATCAGCCGCTCCCCCATGGCGCGATTGCCGACCTGGTCGTGGTTCTGCAGGAAGGCGACGAACGCCGTCGGCGGCAGGTGCGCGCTGGGCGTGCCGCGCGACGCGCCGTCGTGATTAGCCGATCCCTCGCCCTGATAGATGAAGCCTTCCGTCAGGCATCGCGCAAGCCGCTGGGCGGGGCGATCCGCGAAATCGGCGTAATAGGAATCACGCTCGCCGGTCAGCAGGACGTGGAGGACGTTGTGGAAATCGTCGTTCCACTGTGCGTCATAGCCGCCGCGTGCCAGACGCGCGGCGTCATTCTCCTCGTTTTCGAGTACGAGATGGACGTGCCGGTCGGGCAGCGCCGCCCGGATCTCGCGCGCCATCCGGTCGAGGAACGCGGGACTGCGGATCGCATGCACCGCGTCGAACCGCAGCCCGTCGATGCGATAATCGCGCAGCCACATCAGCGCGTTGTCGATGAAGAAGCGCGCCACCGCCTCCTCCGCCACGGCGACCGCACCGCCCCACGGCGTATCGACGTCCGCGTCGAAGAACCGCGCGGCGTAGAGGTTCAGGTAATTCCCGTCCGGCCCGAAGTGGTTGTAGACGACGTCCAGGAACACCGAAATGCCATGGCCGTGCGCGGCATCGACCAGCGCGCGCAGATCATCGGGCGACCCGTAATCTTCCTGCACCGCATAGGGCAGCACCCCGTCATAACCCCAGCCACGCGTGCCGCCGAACGCGCCGACCGGCATCAGCTCGATCGCGGTGATCCCCAGCTGCGCCAGCGACGCCAGCTGCCTCGCGATCCCGGCGAATCCGCCCATCGTGCCGGGGTGAAGTTCGATCAGCACGGTTTCGTGCCACTGACGCCCGCGCCAGTCGTCATGCCGCCAGTCGAACCCCGACGCGGTGACCACGCTCCACCCATGGACGCCGCCGGACTGCACGCGCGATGCGGGGTCGGGTACCGCGGTGTCGCCGATGCGGAAGCGATAGCGGGTGCCGGGCGGGGAAGGGGCGTTGGCGGCCATCCAGCCCTCACCGGTGGCGGTCATCGCGACGGGCGCGGCGCCCTCTACCTCCAGCGTGACCGCATCGGCATCCGGCGCCCACAGCCGGAAACGGGTTGTGCCGTCCGCGTCTGGCTGCGGCCCCCAGCCGATCATTCGAATGCGCTCCGCCACGTGACCAGAACCGCACCCTGCGGTGCGACCTCGTAACTGTCGTCGATCGCGATCTCCCCTTGGTCGGGGCGGGCGCTGTCGATCAGCACGGTGCGGCTGGCGTGCGGCGGCGGCAGGTGGAAGGTCACGGGATCGCCGCTGGCGTTCAGCAGCAGCGACACCGCCTCCACCTGACCGTCATCGGTGCGGACCGCGCGTCGCATCATCAGCGCGCGGCCATCGGGATTGTCCCAATCCTCCGCCGACAATTGCTGCCCGCGCTCGTCCCACCATTCGACGTCGTTGATGCCGTGTCCAGGGGAATCCTGCCCGTACAGGAAGGTCGCGGCATGCAGCACCGGATAGCGCCGCCGCAGCTCCGCCAGACGCGCGACATAATCGATCTGCGCCTGCCCCTCCGGCGTCGCGGCGGCGTTCCAGTCGAGCCAGCTGATAGCGTTGTCCTGACAATAGGCATTGTTGTTGCCCTTTTGCGTCCGGCCGAATTCGTCGCCCGCGACCAGCATCGGCGTGCCCAGCGACGCCATCAGCGTGGTCAGCATCGAGCGCATCACCCGCCCGCGCGCGTCGTTGATCGCCGGATCGTCGGTCGGCCCCTCGGCGCCCCAGTTGCGCGAGGCGTTGTGCGAATGACCGTCGCGATTATCCTCGCCATTCGCCTCGTTGTGGCGCTCCTCGTACATCACCGTATCGGCCAGCGTGAAGCCGTCATGCGCCGCCAGCAGGTTGACGCTCGCCCACGGGCGCCGCGCGCGGCGATCGAACAGGTCGCCCGACCCCGCCAGCCGCGCGGCCAGATCGCCGCGCTTGCCCGGTTCTCCGCGCCAATATTCGCGCACCGTGTCGCGGTACTTGTCGTTCCATTCGGCGAAGCCCGGCGGGAAATTGCCGAGCTGGTAGCCGCCCGGCCCGACGTCCCAAGGCTCGGCGATCAGCTTCAGCCGGCCCAGCACCGGATCCTGGCGCAGCACGTCGAAGAACGCCGCCCCCGGATCGAACCCCGTCGCCTCGCGCCCCAGCGTCAGGCCAAGGTCGAACCGGAAGCCGTCGATACCGAAACTCGTCGCCCAGTAGCGCAGCGAATCCGCCACCATCTGGATCACGCGCGCCTTGCTCATGTTCAGCGTGTTGCCGGTGCCGGTGTCGTTGATCGTGTAGCGCGGATTGTCGGCGACCAGCCGGTAGTAGCTGGCATTGTCCAGTCCGCGCCACGACAGCGTCGGGCCGCGTTCCGACCCTTCGCAGGTGTGGTTGTAGACGACGTCCAGGATCACCTCGATCCCGGCCTTGTGCAGACGGTGGACGGCGCGGCGCAGCTCGTCCTGATGCTCCGAGGACATATAGCCCTGCTCAGGAGCGAAGAAGCCGAGCGTGTTATAGCCCCAATAGTTGCGCAGCCCCTTTTCCTGAAGGAAGCGGTCCTGCGTGAACGCGTGGATCGGTAGCAGTTCGATCGCGGTAACGCCGATCCGCTTCAGGTGGCGGATCACCGCGGGATGGCCGAGCGCGGCGTAGGTGCCGCGTTCGCGCGCCGGCACCTCCTCCATCAGCTTCGTCAGCCCCTTGACGTGCGCTTCGTAGATGACGGTGTCCGACCAGGGCGTGTTCGGGCGGGTATCGCGCGACCAGTCCCAGTGATCGTCGACGACCACCGCCTTGGGCATGGCGGGCGCGCTGTCGCGCTTGTCGAACGACAAATCTTCCTTGCGCGATCCGATGCGATAGCCGTGGAGCGCGTCGGTCCATTTGATCTGCCCTTGCAGCTTGCGCGCATAGGGATCGAGCAGCAGCTTGTTGGGGTTGAACCGGTGGCCGGCCTCCGGCTCATACCGGCCATGCGCGCGAAAGCCGTAGGTGAGGCCCGGCCCGACATCGGGCAGATAGCCGTGCCACACTTCGTCGGTGCATTCCGGCAGCGGCAGTCGGCCCAGTTCGCGGCGACCGCCGGGATCGAAGATGCACAGGTCGATCGCATCGGCATTGGCCGAAAAGACCGCGAAATTGACGCCTTCACCGTCGAAGGTCGCACCAAGCGGATAGGGCGAGCCCGGCTGCAGCCGGTCCGGCAATGTGTCCAACGATCCGAACCCCTTTTTATCGTTCGCAGGCGCACAACCCACGATCGCACGGTTCGTCGCACGGGGTAAGAAAATTCATCTGCGGTTGCGGTGGATCAGCCTCGGATACGCTAGGCGGGGGGCTGCGTCTGCGGTGGCAGCGGATCGCCCGGCGTGCGGATCAGCTCCATCCGCTGCGGCACGGTGCCCAATTCGATCCCGTCCTCGCGGAAACGCCGCAGGATGACGGTGAACAGCTGGCTGCGCGTGCGATAGGCGGCGCGCGGGCTGGCGACATGCGCGAAGCAGTTGAAGAACACGCGCCCGTCGACAATCGAATCGATGAACACCGCGGGGGCGGGATCGTCCAGCACCGCTTCCTCCGCGGCAAAGGCGCTGGCGATGATGTCCCGCGCGGCATCGGCATCGGCCTCGATCGGGATCGAGAACTGGATCTGGATGCGCCCCAGCGGGCTGGCCAGCGTCTTGTTGTGGACGGTCTTGGTAATCAGTTCGGAATTGGGGACGATCAATGTCGAATGGTCCGGCAGCTCGATCTCGGTCGATCGCACGCTGATCCGCTTCACGTCGCCTTCGTCGGTGCCGATCCGCACCAGGTCGCCGATCTTGATCGGCCGCTCCGCCAGCAGGATCAGCCCCGACACGAAGTTCGAGGTGATCGCCTGAAGGCCGAAGCCGATACCCACCGACAGCGCCGACAGTAGCAGCGCGATCCGCTCCACCCCGATCCCCAGCGACGCCAGCGCCCAGATCACCGCCAGCGCGACACCCACGTAGCGCGCGACCAGGCTGATCGAATTGCGCCCCGATCCGTCCAGGTCGGTCGCCGGCAAGAACTTGCCCTCCAGCCAGCGCATGAACGCACGCAGCAGCGTCAGGCCGATGAACAGCACCGCCAGCCCGCGCAGGATCGCACCCGGCGAGATGAAGATCCCGCCGACCGTCACCCCCGATGCCAGCGTCGCGAGGCGGCCGAACATCGAGCCGACTCCGTCGCCCGCGCCGAACGGGAAGAACAGCAGGCCCAGCGCCGCGATCGCCAGCATCACGCGCAGCACGCCCGACAGCAGCACGCCGAACTGGTCGATCAACGTGCCGCGCACGCCCAGCGCGCGCGACAGGATGCGCCCGGCGGGGCTGTCGCGGGTGAAGACGGTCACCGCGATATCGTCCACCGCGGCCATCAGCAGATAGACCGCACTGCCCAGGATGACCGCCCAGGCCGCCAGCTGGACGACGAACAGCGCGAAGCCCAGATAGCCGATCAGCAGCGCGATCAGCGCCGTCGCCACCATCCCCCATGCGACCACGGAAGCGGCGCCCAGCCCGGCGCGGGCAGGGGTGTCCGCATCGGCGTCGGCCCGCGCGGCGCGCAGCCGCGCCACCGCCACCAGCGCGCCGACGATCAGCGCCAGGTGCAGCATTACTTCCGCCACCTGCGTCGCGCTGACCGCGGCGCCGCTGATCCCGGTGGCGGTGATCACCGCCTGCGCCAGGATCGCGAAGGCGACGAGCGCTGCCAGCGGCCAGCTGAACGGGCGCAGGTGATGCGCGACGTCGTCGGCGATCGGCGCGACCCGCCACGTCGGCTGGTGCCGCATCAGCAGCGCGCCGGTGGTGGACGCGGCGAAGCCGGCGAACGACGCCGCCGCGACCAGCGCGTCGAACAGGGTATCCCAACCCTGCGGCTGCAGCCCCGACCATCGAAGCCCTGCCACCAGCGCGCCCGTCGCCAGTAGCGGCGCCAGCGTACCGACCAGGATGCGCCAGATCGCATTGGCCGATCGCCGGACGCGGTGACCCGGCGCGCCGTCGATCAGCAGCCGCAGCGCGAGGCGCTGCGCGGCCAGCCGGCCCGGCAGCATGATCGCGACCGCCGCCGCCAGCCCGAGCACTGCCGCCCATGGCAGCGCGCCCCGGCGTCCCTGTGCGACGCTGTCGGCGCCGTGCGCGACCAGCATCGCCACCCGCCGCGTGTCGCGCGGTGCGGCATGAAGTACTGCCGACCAGAAGGCTGGCGTGACGGGGGAGGCGACGCGGGTAGAGATCATCTGCCCGAATTGTTCGGCTTGGCTTTGCGTGATCTCGTCGGCCAGCTGATCGGCTTCGACCCCCAGCAGGCGCCCGCGCTTGACCGCGGAATCGAGCAGGTTGCGCTGTTTCGTCAGCCGCGCGCGCTCGCCGCGGATGTCCGCCGCCTCGCCCGCGGCAGGGGAGGGGCCGAGCTGCGCCAGCCGCGCGTCGATCAGCGCCAGCTGTTGCGACAATTGGCTGGCCGCGGCCAGTGCGGCGCCGCGCGCGCCGGTCGCGGTATCGCGCAGGTCGGCGCGCTGGTCCGGGGTGATCCGGCCGTCCAGCGCGCGATCGACGGACCGCAAGTCGCTTTCCGCCTGCGCCAGCTGCGCCGTGGCGGCATCCACCGGCGACGGCTGCGCCATGCCTGTTCCCGGGGCGAGCAGCAGCCCCGCCGCCAGCATCGCGCACCACCGCGCCACCCGCATCGTCATCGCTTCGCGCCTGCTGCTTCGCGTCATGGCGCGCGTCGATAGAACAACCGTTGCGCAAAGGCCATGATCGGCCGTACGCGGCGACCGAAACCGGCCGCTTGAGGTGCGCGCACGCCATGCCTTCGATGACCCATGTCGCCGCCGAGGGGCGGATGCTGGCCTATTCGTCGGGCAATTTCGGCAAGGCGCTGGTGTTCGGCGCGGCGGACCTGACCATCCTGTTCCTGCTGACCGATGTGCTGGGGCTGGGCGGCGCGCGTGCGGCGGCGCTGATGCTGTTCGCGGTGATGGGCGACCTGATCTTCGATCTGGCAGCGGCCCGCATGGTCCTGCGCGGTCGCGCGGCGGGGCGCGGCTATCGCTGGATCGTGGCGCTGGCGGCGGTACCGTGCGGGGCGGCGTTCGCGCTGATCTACGCCATGCCCGCGCTGGGCCTCCACCAGCCATGGATGCTGGCGGCGGCGATCCTGGTGTTCCGGGGCGCCTATGCCGTCGTCGACGTCCCGCACAACGCGCTGATGGCGCAGGTCAGCCGCGACAGCCGCGCACGCGGGCGCGTGTCGGGATACCGGCTGTTCTTCAGCACCGCCAGCGCTTTGCTGATCGCCGCGGTCCTGACCCCGATCGTGCAGCAGGCGGGACGCGCCGGGCAGTTCGGGGCGCTGGCCGTCACCGGGTTCGCGGTCGGCGTCGCCTTTGCGGTGACGATGCTGCTGTGCGTGTGGTCGTCCGGCCGACGTGACGGGAGCGGCGGCGCCGATGAGTTGCGGGGCGACCGGATCGCGGTTCCGTTGCGCGATCCGATGGTGCTGGGGATGGGGGCGCTGGCGCTGCTGACAGGCTTTGCGATGCCGTGTTTCGGGCGGATGCTGATCTATCTGGGCGGCTATGTCGTGGCCCGGCCGGCGTCGGTCCCCGCGCTGCTGGGGGCGATGACCGCGGGGCAGTTCGTCGGGGTGATCGCCTTTACCGCGCTGTCGCATCGCTTCGACAAGGCCCGGCTGCTCGTCGCCGGCCATGCGGTCAGCGCCGGCGGACTGCTGTGCTTCGCGCTCAGCCTGGCATGGCCGCCGGGCCAATTGGCGAGCGCGGCGCTGGCCGGCGTCGGCTTTGCCAGCGTGTTCATGTTGCCATGGGGGCTGCTGGCCGACGCGGTCGATGTGGTCGAATGGCGCCACGGCCGCCGGTTCGAAACCGGGTTGTTCGCCTTCTACCTCGTCCTTGTGAAGGCGAGCGGTGCCGCCTCCACGGCGATGATCGGCTGGGTGCTGTATCGCATCGGCTACGTACCTGACACGGTCCAGCCGCCGGTAGTGCGGGCGGCAATGGTCGCCCTTGGGCTGGGGGTGCCGATGGCCGGCGCGATGCTGGCGATCTGGCTGCTGCGCGGCTTCACACTGGATCACGCCCGCCACGCGCGCCTGCTGTGCGCGCTGGCGCGGCGTCAGGCGGGGGCCGATCCGGTTTCGGGGTTGAAGCGCGGGTTGGACGGGTCGAGCGGCGAGGGCGATACCTTCGCCGGCGGCACCGCGCTTTCCGCCCAGGCGCGGCAGAGCATGTCGCGCAGCATCGCCGCGCCCACCGCCGCCCGCTCGTAGACCAGCGCGCGCACGTCCTTATCGTTGGCGTTGGCGAAGCCGTCGCGCTTTTCCAGTTGGTAGACCCGCTCAAGCCGGTTGCCGGACGTGTCGAGGAAGGCCAGCACCGCATCGAACATGTCGCCCTGCCGATTCGCCGGCGCGCCGATCCGCGGCGCGATATCCGCCGTGGTCAGCCCGATCGCGTCGACGAAGCGGCTTTCGAACCGGCCGTGGATGCTGCGGTCGCGGGTGTAGCCGTTCGGGTTGGCGCCGCGCCAGCCGTCGGAATGGATCGATACGTGCAGCGGCTGCGAACCGTCGCCGATGTAATGGCCCAGCAGGATCGCCTCGAACGCGCATTGCTGTTCGGGAACCGATACGTCACCGCCGCTGGCCCGCGCCGCGCGGACCGCGCGCATGCACACGATCAGCCGCTGATAGGCCTCGACCGCGGCATAGGGCAGCGTGCCGGTCCAGCGGACGTTGGTGCGCGCCGCGGTGGCTGGGTCCGCGTCCTTGATCGCGAGATATCGCCTGTACAGCGCCAGGACGAATTCGTGGCGCGATCGCGGGATCGGCCTCAGGAAGGTGAATTGTTCGCGGAACCAGCCATGGTTGGGATCCTCCGCGATCTTCGAGAACCCTTCCGCATCGTCGCGCCACGTGTCCGGCAGCGAGGCCGATGCCGCGATATAGTCGACATGGCGGCGCAGGAAGACCGGGCCGTCGTTCGGGATCGCCTGGATCGCAGCGCGGTCGATCACGGCATGTGCCCTGACCCCCCAGGCATGAGCGGTGACGGGGACGGTCGCGACGGCGAGAGTGGTGGCGAGGGCGGCGGCGAGCGCGAGGCGGCGCATGGCGGTTCCTTTCAGGGATCGAGCGGGTCGCGCGGGTCGACGCGATCGGCGGCGCGCGCCGGGCGGAACACCAGTTCGGTCGGCGACACCCGCCGGACGACCCGGCCGGGCTGATAGCCCAGTTCCGCCGCGTTGCGTTCGGTGAAGCGCGCGCTCTCGATGTAGCTGCTCTGCAGCGGATTGCAGATGATGATCGTCTCGACATCGGCCGGCGCGTGCATCCGCGCCAACAGGCGGCTGGCGTTGCGCAGATTGGTGGTGGTGTGCCGGGCGTAGGGTTCGCTGACGATCGCGTCGGCTGGGATGCGATAGCGTTCGATCAGTGCCTTGCGCATCTCATCCGCCTCGGTGAACGGCGTCGCGCGCGGGTGCGCGCGGCCGCCGCTGACGATGATGAACGCGATGTCGCCCTGCGCGAACCGCTGCGCGGCGAGGCGCAGGTGGTATTTGCCGAACGGGCTGAGCCGCTCGCCGTCGATCTCCGGTCCCACCCCGGTCACGATCATCGCACCGTAGCGATAGCGCCGCCAGTCGAGCGTTTTCGTGCGCGCCATCGCGGCGGCATTGGCACCGCCGGACAGCGGCTCGTGCCCGATCGCATCGGTGCGATCGCTGACGTCGAGCAGCGCCAGCGCATAGTCGATGCTGGGGTCGAACGACTGCGCCGATCCCGCGCGGGGCGCGTCGGCCAGCCAGTCGGCGGCCTGGAGGCGGGCCTGACGATCCTGCGGTGACAGCGTGCCAGGGCCGTCGATCGCGGTGGCGGGCGGGGCGCCCAGCGCGTAGGTGCGCACGATCACGTTGATACCGGCGATCTCGCGATCGGCCTGCGCGGCGGGGCCGTCGTCGGCGTCGGTCAGCGTCGTGGCGGCGGCGGCGCTGCGCACCGCCCCCGCCTCCTGGTCGTTCCACAGCAGCGCCTGCGCCCGGCAGGTGAGGTCGGTGCCGCACGCCGCGCGGCGCGCGCGTCGGCCCCGCAGGATGGCCTGCATCCCCGGCGCCGTCGCCAGACGCTCCAGCGCCGCCGGATCGCGTCCGGCCGCATCCAGCAGCGGGAACAACCGTGCCGACAGCGCGGCCAGCTGGCCGTCGCCGACCACCCCCGCCGTAGCGGGAGCGGCCAGCGCCGCCAGTGTCGCCGCGCCGGCGCAGAGCAATGCCCGCATCACCAGCTGCGGCTGACGATCAGGCGGAAGTTGCGGCCGAACAGCGGGCGCCCGTAGATCGCCTGCGACGTCCCCTGACCCGCGAACTGATCGGTGCGGGTATTGCCCTCCGTCAGGCCATGGGCGTTGAACAGATTGTCGCCCACCACCTGCAGATGCCATGGCCCGCGATCGACCGACACGCCCGCACCGGTGGTCTGATATCCCGGCATCGCGGTGCGGTTGAACAGGTCGACATAGCGCCGGCCGACCCATTCGTACCGGCCGAACACCGACACCCGCTGTTCGCCCAGGTCGAAGTCGAAGCTGGGCCGCAGGTTGCCGAAGAACTTCGCCTCGCGGATGATCTGCTTGCCGTTCACCGCCGCCGGATCGGCGCCTGACGTGTTCTGGAGGTTGGCATATTCCGGATCCTGCCACGTCACCGATCCGGTGAGCGAGAACCAGCGGACCGGCGCGACGCGACCGTCCACCTCAACGCCCTTGACCGACGCCTCGCCGATGAACGGCAATACCTGGTCGTTGCGGCCGGTCACCGGGTTGAACGCCGCGAACGAGGCGTTGAAGGGGTTGAACTTCGTGTAGAAGCCGGTGGCATACAGATAGTGCGGCCCGAAGCTGGCCTTCAGCCCGACCTCATACTGCCGCGCCTTGGTCTTGACGATCGCGGCGTTGATACCGGTGACGACGCCGAGCTGCGGCGGCACCTCCAGGTTCGAGATGCGGCCATAGGCGCCGAAATTGTTGCTCAGGTCGTAATTCACGCCGACCGTCCAGTTGGTCGCGCTGGGTTTCAGCCGCTGGTCCAGCACCTGGCCGGTGAAGGCGCGTGTGGTGTCGTCCGCCAGCGTCGTCGCGTCGCCCAGATTGACCTGCGTGGTCGGCAGCGCGATCCCCTTGTAGCTGTAGCGTTCGGTGCGGATGCCGCCATCGACACGCAGGCCGTCGGTCACTTCCCAGGTGTCGTTGGCGTAGAAGGCGATCATCTGCGCATCGCCCTCGCCCTGGTTGAGCGTGGTGGTGTAGCGCAGCACGCCGTTCTGCGTCACCGAACCCAGCACCTGGCCGGTCGCGGAATAGGCGACGAGGTCCAGCGTGCGCGGCTGGCTGCGCACCTCGATCAGCATGTCCTGATACGCCTGACGCAGCGTGTTGCCGTAGAAGGCGCCGTATACGCCGACGCGCACGTCATGGGTGCCGATCCCGGTTTCGAACTTGCGCGTGACGCTCACGTCGCCCTGGACCGAATAGAAATCCGATTCCGACGCGCGATACTGGCCCGACATGACCAGCCCCGATGCGGTGGCGGGATCATAGACCGACGCGCCGTTGGTGCCCGCGAAGGCATAGCCCAGGCGCGCGACATTGGCACCGAACGCGGTGCGCGCGGCGGTCAGGTAATTGGCGGCGAAGGTGTTTGCGTCGGCCGGGTTGGTGGTGGAATAGAAGGCGTCGAAGCTCGACTTGCCCTTCGTCCCGCCCAGTTTCGCGGCGACCTCCCACCCGTCGAAATCGGCATCATAGTCGATCGCGGCGTTGAAGAAGCGCATATGGCGCCCGTTCGACAGGTCGCGCTGCATCGTCTGCAGCGCACCGGCGCCGTCCCGATACTTGATGTTGACGTTGCGCAGCGACGGCGAGTTCAGCGTGCCGGTGAAATAGTCGATGTACGGGTTGAGGGAAACGGACGGGTTGCGCGGATCGTTGGTCGGGATCGGCAGGTAGAACAGGTTGTGGTCGTTGACATACTCGACCGATACCTTGACCGAGCCGTTGCTGAGATCGCGCTTCAGGTTGGCGCGGATCTGACCGCCCTTGTCGCTGGGGAAGCCGGCGTAACGATAGCCGTCATGCTGGCGCAGGAAGCCGCCGATCGCGAAATAGGTGTTCTCGCCGACCGGACCCGACTGCATCGCATCAAGCCGGTAGAGGCCGGTGTCGCCCAGCGTCACCTGCGCCTTGCCGCGCGCCTGCGGGCCGCCGGTCACGGTGATGTTGTTGGCGATCGCCGCCGCGCTGCTGGCGTAGATCGGCGCCGGGCCGCCGCGCACGATCTCGACCCGCTCGGTCATCAGGTCGTAGCGGTTCATGCCTTCGCCGGAGTTGAAGAAGACGCCGTCGATCTCGTGGTACAGCGGCAGGCCGTCCTGCTGGAAGATCAGGTAGCCGCGATCGGTCGGGATGCCGCGCACGCGGGTGACGTTCTGCACCTCGCCGCCGGTGGCCTCCACCTGGATGCCGGGGACGGTGCCGAGCAGGTCGGCGAAGCTTTTCGGCGCGACCTTCTGCACGTCGGTCTGGCTCAGCGAGTTGACCGCGTAGGACACGTCGAAGCGCCGCTGCGCGCGTGCCGAGCCGGTGACGATGATGTCGCCTTCTGCCGGCGCGTCGGCATCGGCGGCATCCTGTGCCGATGCGGTCGCCGTCGCGGTGCCGCCGGTCGCCGTCGTGGTGGCGGTCTGCGCTGCGGCCGGAAGGGCCAGCAGGGCCAGCGCCGCGACGGCACAGCCGGCGGCGAGTTGATACTTCTTCATCGGAACATTCCCCCTGGAAACCCTGTCTGTTGTCAGCGCCGATGCTGCCCGCGCATGACGGAATTATTTATTCCGGCGAAAATTAATCGCGAGATGCCGGATCGGCTGGTACCGGCCGCTCACCATGCGACGCGCCGAACAGACATTGCTGGACGAGGAGAAGCGGCTGCTGTGGCAGCTGCGGACCGGCGGTGCGCAGTCACGCTCCGCGCTTGCCCGCACGTTGCAGCTGAGCAACGCGGCGGTATCGCGGCTGACCCACGGCCTGCTGGCGCGGGGATTGATCGAGGAATTGCCGGCAGAGGCGCTGGCGGGGCGCGGCCGACCCACGGTGCCGCTGCGGGTTTCGCCGGCCGGCGGTTATGCGATCGGGCTGGCATTGTACGCCGGGATTCTGGAGATCGCGGTGGTCGATTATGCCGGCGGGGTCATCGCCCTGACATCCGAGACGATCGAGCTGACCGATCCGCCGGGCTTCGCGCGGCACGTCGACCGTCGCATCCATCAGCTGGCGCTGGAGCATCGCCTGCTCGGCGGGCGGCTGTACGGAGTCGGCTTCGCGGCGCCGGGGCCGGCGCTGTCGCGGGACGGAAACCGGTGGCACATCGTGCGCAACCTGCCGGGGTGGAAGGACGCGCCGCTGCGCGACATCTTCGAGGGGGCGTTGCAACTGCCCGTCTGGATCGAGAATGACGCGACCGCCGCTGCGCTGGCCGAATATTATCTCGGTGGGCTGATCCGGCGCTGCACCACAGCGGTGGTGATCCTGCTGGGGCATGGCGTCGGTGCGGGGATCATCCACGAAGGGCGGCTGATGCGCGGCGAATCCGGTAGCGCGGGGGAAATCGGCATGTTCTACCCCGGCGATCTGCCGCGCCCCACGACGCTGGACCTGATCGCGACGCTCCAGGCCGCGGGATGCAGCGTCCGTTCGCTCGCCGACTTCGAAATGGCGATCCCCGGTTACGAAGCGGTCATCGAATGCTGGCTGGATCGCGCCGCCGATCAGTTGCTGACGACGGTCAATTCGGCGCTGGCGTGGCTGGAGCCGGGCGCGATCCGCCTCATGTCACCGCTGCCGGCGGCGATCATGAACGGACTGGCGGAACGGCTGAACCGAGGCGCGGTCGTCTGGGGCGATCACACCGCCGAAAGCGAGACCGGACGCTGCGCGATCGAGATTTCGCAGCTGGGCGGGGCCGGCTCGGCGCTGGGCGCTGCGCTGTTGCCGATCCATTCATCCATCACGAGAAGCTGATCGCAGGCGTTCGGGTCGTATCTGGTCGGCGCGGACCTGACGCTCGGTGAGCTCCTCTGGCCAGGGCAGGTCGAACATCAGCGATTCGACCGCGCGCGCCATCGCCGGCGACGTCTGCAAGCCATAGCCACCCTGTCCCGCCAGCCAGAAGAAGCCCGGCGCATCGGGGGCGAAACCGGCGGTCGGCACCTTGTCGCGGACGAAGCTGCGCAGTCCCGCCCAGCGCGTCGCCACGCGCCCGACGGTCAGCGTCGTCGCTTCCTCGACGCGCCATGCGGCCAGCGCGATGTCGTAATCGTCGGGCTGGACGTCGCATGGCTCGCATGGGGTCACATCCATCGGGGAAGCCAGCAGCCGGCCGGCGTCGGGCAGCATGTAGAAGCCGTCCTCGCTGACCGTCTTCAGGAACGGCCAGTCGGCGGTCGCCAGCCCGTCCGGCGGGTCGAAGCCGATGATCGTGCGGCGCAGCGGCGTGAGGCCCAGTGGGCGCACCCCGGCCATGCCCGCCACCGCATCCGCCCAGGCGCCCGCCGCGTTCACGACGATGCGCGCCGAGTAGGTGGCGCCGGGCGTGTCCACCGTCCAGCGATCGCCATCATGGGCAAGCCCGGTCACCGGCGAATCGAACCGGATCGTCCCGCCCGCCCGGCGAAAGGCGCGCGCATTGGCCTGCAGCATCGCATCGGCGTCGAGCTTGCGCCCGCCGGTGTCGAGGAGGGCGGCCACGACCCCGTCGTCGCCGGTCTTCAGCACCGGGACGATCGCGGCGGCGGCGGCCGCGTCGATCCGCTCGATCGTGTCGACGAAGCGGTCCATTTCGCCATGCAGCGCCTCCAAATCAGGAAGCGACGCGCGGTCGGCGATGAACAGCGCGGGCTTTTCGGTCCACAGCGGACCTTCGGCATAATCGGCGGGCGGGGCGGCGAAGAAGTCGCTGCTCGCCGCCGTCATCCCGCGGACCGCATCGTTGCCGATGCCGAAATGGTAGAAGGTCGCGCTGCGTCCCGACGAATGATAGCCCAGTGCCGATTCACCCTCCAGCACGACCGCGCTGGCATGGCGCGCGATCCGTGCCGCCGCGGAAATGCCGGCGATACCACCGCCGATGATGATGACGTCCACACGCTCGGGCATTGCCGCATTCTCTCCTGGGCATCGCGTCGGACACCGAATGGTCAGTACCGGTCGAAGACGTCCGCACTGACGCAAAGCGAACGTCGAGGTCTCATGGCATCGTGCGCTTTGACAAGCCGGGCGCTGTCGGACCAGATGGGTAGCATCCACGCTATCACGGGCGGCCGATGGACCTGAAGCATCTCGAAGATTTCGTCAGCCTGTGCGACACGCGCAGCTTCTCGCGATCGGCGGCGGCGCGCAACGTCACCCAGTCGGCGTTCAGCCGCAGGATCCAGGCACTGGAAACCTGGCTGGGCGCGGCGTTGATCGACCGCAGCACCTATCCGACGTCGCTGACCCCCGAAGGCCGGCTGTTCCGCGAAACCGCGGACGAGGTGCTGAACCTGTTGCAGGACGCGCGCGACGACACGCTGTCGCGTCGCCAGCTGTCCCGCCGCACGATCAGCTTCGCCGCGCTGCACACGCTGGCGCTCAGCGTCTTTCCCGACTGGCTGCGCGATATCGAGCAACTCGTCGGCCGGCTGAAGACCGATGTGCTGGCCGACAATTTCCACAACTGCGTGCAGTCATTGGTCGAGGGGAAGAGCGACTTCCTGATGACCTTCCACCACGATGCGATCCCGCTGTCGATCGACCCGGAACGGTTTCCGTTCGTCGTCCTGGGCGAGGACCGGCTGCTGGCGGCGTCATTGTGCCGCGATGGTCACGCGCTGTTCGCGCTGGACGATGGTGCGCCGCTGCTGGCCTATGGCGCCAATTCCTTCCTTGGCCGCATGAGCGTCCATGCGGCGCGGACGGCGCGGCTTCAGCTTACCGCCAGCCACGTCAACGACAATGCCATCGCCGAAATGCTGAAGGCGATGGTGCTGGCCGGACATGGCATAGCATGGCTGCCCGAAAGCCTGATCCGGCGTGAACTGGCCAGGGGGGAGCTGTGCGACCTGGGGGCGGACGTGCAGATGCAGATCCGCATCTATCGCTCGCTCGATCGGAACAGGGCCGCGGTCAATCGCGTGTGGGAAGCGGCGCGCACCTTGCCGGCGCTGGGCGGGCAGGGCGCTACTTCGTCGGCGGTGCCACGCGGATGACGCCCACGCCGTCCTGAAGAAGGATCGTCGTGCCGAGCGCGGCGGACAGCTTCTGGAGACGGGTAAGGATGCGGTCGCCGTGCGCGCGCGATGCCATCCGCGGCACGCCGCGATCGGCGCCCTTGATGTCGACCCCCAGGTCGATCGGGTAGAGCCTGATCTCGCTCAGCGCGCCGTTCGTGTAGCGCGTGATCGCGATCACCGATTCATACAGGTTCGGATCGCCGAACGTCCGCGCATTGCGGGCCTGTAGCAGTTCCGGGACGGTCGCGCTGTCGGGGCTGACGCCGAACTGGTCGTACATGTCGGCCGGCACCGCATCGAGCGAGTTGTTCATCATCGCGAAGTTGCCGAGCGAATAGAAGATCGGCCGCCCCTTGTAGATCTCGATCCCCCGCAACTGGTGCGGCCCATGGCCCATATAGGCGTCGGCGCCGGCATCGATCGCGGCATGGGCCAGTTCCACCGCGAAGTTCGCGGGTTCCTGGAAATCGTTGCCGGGTTCGTGATTGTGCACCGAATAGATCACGAAATTGCCGTTCTGCTTCGCCTGTCGGATGGCGCGCAGGTTGGCGGCGAGGTCGCTCGCGTTGATCCGGTAGCGATAGTCCAGATACCGGCCGCCCGTGCCGCCCACGGCGAAGCGGTTGCCGAACAAGGTGACGCCGTCACCGACGCGGCCATCGGTACGCAGCGGCGACTTGGCGGCGACGGCGGCGAGCGCGGCGAACTGGTCGCGCGTGACGAGCGCGGTGCGCACCGTGCGCAGCGCGTTCACCCCGGGACGTCCCGCGACGTCCCCGGCCGCGTCGCTCGCACGGGACATCGGCGTGAACGTCGAGGTGGCCGAAACGAGCGCGACCCGCCCCCGCGCGACATCGACGTACCGCGGCGCCCGCGCCGCCGACAACGTGCCGCCGGTCCCCGACCAGGTCAGGCCGGCATCGTCCAATCGGCGGCCGGTTTCGGCCATCCCCTCCACGCCCCAGTCGGTCGCATGGTTGTTGGCATGGCTGACGAGGTCGAAGCCGAGCGCGGCCACGTCCCTTGGCACGCGCGGGTCGGCGAGCATCCAGGTGCCGCCCGATTCGGCCTGCGCGACGGCCTTGGTCGTCGCTAGGTCCAGCACGGTAGTCTCGAAATTGCCGAACGTGACGTCCGCGTCGCGCAGCAGCCGCAGCATGTCGGGGCTGCGCGCCTCCAGCGTCGCACGCATCGGGCGCAGGTAGATGAGGTCCCCGGTCGCGGCCAGGGTGAAGTCGCCGGCGATCGGGGAGGTGGGGACGGGCGTCGTGACCAGCCGGTCCTGCGCCACCGCCGATGGCGCCAGCGCCGCGAGCGCAGCGCCCGCCGCGATGCTGCGCACCACCGGCGGGATCACTTCGCCCCCGCAGCGGCGAACAGGATACCCAGGCCGATTCCCATCCCCTTCAGGCTGGCGGGTTTGTCGACGTCGATCCATTCGTCCAGCGAGTGCGCGCGGCCGCCCGACCCGCCAGAGCCGATGGTGATCGCGGGGATGCCCAAACTCATCGGGATGTTCGAATCGGTCGACGACGCCACCAACTGGGGCGTCAGGCCGCCGGCACGGATGACGCCATCGGCGATTGCGACAATATCGGCGGTGGCCGGCGTGCTGCCCGCGGGACGGTCCCCGATCACCTTGAGGTCTGCGGCGACCTTCCCCTCGCGCGTGCTGCGCGCGGCATTCTCGCTATCGACCCCGGCCTGCACCACCGCCTTGAACTGCTGCTCGACCCTAGCCAGCGCGCCGGGATCCTCGGACCGCATGTCGAATTCCATGAAGGTTTCGTTGGGGATCGAATTGACCGACGTGCCGCCGCCCACGACGCTGGCGGCGTAGGTCGTCTTGGGAGATGTCGGGACCGTGATCTTGTACAGGTCGACCGCGGCCTGGCTCATCGCGACCATCGGATTGACCAGTCCGAACGCGCCGTAGCTGTGCCCGCCCGGGCCGGTATAGGTCACGCGGTAGCGTTTCGACCCCACGCCGCCGGTGACGATCCGCGCGGCATCGGTGCCGTCCATCGAGATGAAGGTGCGGATGCGGTCGCGATACGCGCTGCGCGTGAACAGGTGTCGCACCCCGCGCAGGTCGCCCGGCCCTTCCTCCCCGACATTGCCGACGAACAGGATATCGGTGCCGACCCGCACCTTGTTCGCTTTCATCGCGCGGGCGTAGGCGGCGATGACGGCAAGGCTGCGCGTGTCGTCGCCGATGCCGGGTGCCGACAGCCGCGTGCCGGTGCGCCGCACCTTGACCGGCGTGCCCGTTGGAAAGACCGTATCGAGATGCGCCGCCAGCACGACCACCGGGCCGCCGGCGGGCGCGGTGCCGCGATACAGGCCCAGGACGTTGCCCTCCGCGTCGATCTCGACATTCTCCAGCCCGGCCTGTTCCAGCATGGCGCGATAGGTGGCGGCGCGCGCTGCTTCCTTGAAGGGCGGGGCGGGGATTTCCGTCAGCGTGACGATATCGTCCACAACGCGGTCGTGCTCGCGGTCGATCTGGGCGATCGTGGCGCGATAGCCGGGGCTGGCGAGCACCGCCTGGGCGTGCGCGTCGGACGCGTTGGCGGCGGCAACAGCAAGGATTTGAGCGACGATCAACGACGACGACATGCACGGCCCTCCCAAGCGACGACCGGCAAGAGCGCGTCGTCCGCTTCCTCTATCAAGGACGCCGGATCGGGTTGGAAGCGAAGGTCGCGCAATGCGAATTTTCGCGCACGGGTTCGCATTGGCCACCGCGATCCGTCATAGGCCGGTCGATACAGGGAGAGGTGCGATGTCGCGGTTGACGCAGCATGCCGTTGCGCGTGCCGATCTTTGCCGGCTGGTCGTCGCGATCACCGGCGACGCCCCCCCCACCGACGCCGCGCTGCGCGCCTTGCTGGACGACCGGCGGACCGGCGCGCTCGCCTGCGAACTGGAGGCAATCTGGCATGTCGTGGGAACGCTGTCGCCGGCCGGGCCGACGGGATCGTCGCACGCGACATAGGCGCGCAGCCGGGCGTGCAGGTGCGCCATGGCGAGGACCATGTGCTTTTGCACCATGCGCGGCGTGATCGACAGATGTGCGGCCACGTCCGGGGTCGTCATCTCGCGGTGCCGGCGCAGGCGGAACACCTCCGCGCAGCGGGGCGGCATTTCGGCGATCGCGTCGGCATAGGCGCGTTGCAGATCGGCAAGCCGGCGCGCCTCCTCCTGCTCGGGACGCACGCACAGATGATGCTCGGCGATATCGTCCAGGGGAGCCGCCGACGCCAGCGGCGTCCGGCGTCGCGCACGGTCGATGATGATGTTCAGCGCGATGCGGTAGAGATAGCCCAGCGGCTGCTCCACCAGATGGCTGCGCGAGAAGGCATAGAAGCGAAGGAACGTTTCCTGAGTGATGTCGTCGACATCCTCCGCCTGTTTCGTCCGCGCCGCGACGAACAGCCAAAGCCGCCGGCCATAGGCCTCGAATATCTGTCTTTCCCCCTGCATGACCGGATGCTGCCGGTCATGCAGGCGGCCGTCCAATGCCGATGTCGAACGGGTTATTCCAGATTTGCATGACGTCCGCGCATAACATCGCTCAGCGTCGGCGCTCGAACCGGACGTTGCGCGCGCGTTCGATGCTGACGGTCAGCGCGATCACCCGGCCGGCGCCATCGCGCACGAAGCGGACGAGGCCGTCGTCACCCTGGAAGGCGTCGCGATAGACCGGCGCCAACGCGCGCACGTCGCCGGGGCGTTCGCGAATGGTCCATGTCAGCCCTCCGCCGGGCCGGGCGGCGATGTCGTAGGTCGCGCCGACCTCGTCGCTGGCGTAGGTGCCGATGTAATCGGTGGTGACGAAACTGCTGGCGGCGACGGGCGGGGTGCGCAGATACACCGCGACATTGCCGTCCCGCCCGGTGAGTTCGATGCGGTCGGCCGACACCACCCGGCTCTCGTTCGCATTGTAGCGCGCAAGGTCGAGCGGGATCCCCGACGCCCGATCCACGAAGAGGCCATCGAGCGTCTTCGCCGTTCGCGGCGGTTCGGCGTAGGGCGGCAGAAACAGTGCGGCGACCTTCCGCCCCATGCCGCTGTCGGCATCGCTCGCATTGCACAGCATCGCGATCGACAGGCGATAGGCGGGGTATCGCCCCAGCCACGCGCGATAGCCCGCGGTCGATCCGGCGTGGGCGATTTCCTCCGTGTCGTGGAAACGGTAGTTGAACAGCCCGCGCCCATAGGTCAGCAGGCGGCCGTCGCGCAGCCGGCTGCGCTCCGACAGTTTCTTCGTGACGAACGCGCCCAGCGCGCCGCCGTCCAGCGCCCGGTTCCAGATCAGCAGATCCCCGACCGTCGTCAGCAGGCCGCCGTTGCCATAGGTGTTTTCGAACGGCATCTCCTGCCGATATCGCCCGCCCGCCTTGTCATAGGCCTGCGCACGGCCCGGCACGATGCGACGGAAATCGTCGCGCCACTGGCTGTGCGTCATGCCCAGCGGCTTGAACAATACGTCCTGACTGTAATCGGCCAGCGATTTCCCGCTGACGCGCCGGACGACTTCGGTCAGCAGGTTGTAGCCGGTGTTGGTGTAGCTCGATTCCGCACCCGGTGCGTAATTGAGCGCCTTTTGTCGCACGATGATCGCCAGCGCATCGGCCTGGTCATAGGCGCGCGTCGTGCGCGGCCAGCCGCCTAGCCCCGCGATCCCGCCCCAGTCGCGCAGGCCGCTGGTGTGGTTCAGCAACTGGTCGATCGTGATGACCCGGCCATAGTCGGGGAGCTCCGGGATGATCGTGCGCACATCGGTGTCGAGCGTCAGCTTTCCGGCCTCGACCAGCGTCAGCACCGCGGCGGCGGTGAACTGTTTGGATACCGATCCCGCCTCGAACACGGTGTCCGGGCTGTTGCGGACCCCGTGTTCCAGGTCGGCCATACCCCAGGCGCGGGAAAGGACGGTCCGGCCGTCGCGATCGACCGCGATGGCGCAGCCGGGGGAGGTATTGGCGGCCCATTGGGCGAAGATCGGATCGACCGCCTCCCGCGCGACCGATCGCAGCGCGACCGGCTGCGCGGTCGCCTGCGCGGTGACGGCCAGCGTTACGCCGATAAGCAGACCATGCCGTATCATCACCCCAACCCCCTGTTCGTGAAACGTGTCAGAACGCGATGCGCGCAGCCATCGAGAAATACCGGCCCATCTGGTCGTAATGGATCTGGCCCGTCGTCGTCGGCGGCGCATCCTTGTCGAACACGTTGGTGACGTTGGCGGACAGCGTCAGCCCGTCGATCCGCACGCGCGCGCCGAGATCGAGATACGCCTTGGCCGAAATCGCATTGTTCTCGATATCCAGCAGGTGGTTCCACAACCCGCCGCCGACATAGCGCACGCGGGCATCGGCGCCGAAGACGCTGTCGTCATAGGTAACGGTCAGGTTGCCGCGCCAGTGCGGCGTGCCGAAGGGCACGGCCTCGCCGACGTCGCCGACATATTCGATCCTGCTGACGCCATCGTCGGTCGTCAGGCTGTCGACATAGGTCGCCAGCCCGCGGACGCGCAGCTTGCCGGGCAGCGATGCCGACACGGTGCTGAGCGGCAGATCGTACGACGCCTCGAAATCCAGGCCGTTCGTATGATATTCGGCCAGGTTGACGAACGTCGCGAAGACGGTGGTGATGACCCCGTTCGCGCGGACGATCTGACTGCACAGCGCGGCATTGCCGTTGGCGCAGCGTGTGACGATGTCCTGGCCGCTCAGTGTCGCGATCGCGCCCTTGATGCGGATGTCGAAATAGTCGACCGACAGGTTCAGCCCGGGCACCGACGATGGCGAGAAGGTGCCGCCGATCGTCGTCGTCCGCCCGATTTCGGGCGCCAGGTTCGGGTTGCCGCCGCCGAAGGTCACGATCTGATAGGTCGTCTTCGTCGTCGGATCGGCGATGTTCGATTGCGTCGTCGATCGCGTGTTGAACAATTCGGTGAGGCTGCCCGAGCGGATGTCGCGCGACGTCGACACGCGCAGCAGAAGATCGTCGAACACGCGGTCGGTGACGCCCAGCTTCCACGACGTGACGTTGCCGGTGTTGCTATAGTGGCTGTAGCGACCGGCGGCGCTGAACTCGATCTTGCTGAACGGCTGGTCGAGGAGCGGTACGGCGACCTCGCCGAAACCCTCCTTCACGTTGAAGCCGCCGTTGATGAGCGAGAAGTTGAACGTGGTGAAGGCCTGGGCGGCGGACAGCGGGTCAAGGTCGCTCGACGCGATCGATTCCCAGCGCGCCTCGGCGCCGACCGCCACCGACACCGGACCTGCCCATAGCGAGAAGGGATCGCCGCGCAGGCTGACCATCGCGGTGTCCAGCTTGGTCGTGTTGCGCACGTGCGCCCCCGACGAAAAGGCATAGGCGACCGCCGCCGGATCCGCATTGCCCTCCCCGAACAGGTTGAGCGGGCGGCACGCGGTGGTCGGATCGGTCAGCGCGACGCGGCAGATCGGCGCGCCGCCGGCGGGGTTGGCGACCACGTCGATCGCGCGGTTGAAATTGGCGGTGACCTTCTGGTTCAAATACCCGCGATCGTCGGACAACTCGCCGTGCCCGTAATAGGCGCTGTAGCGCCAGTCGCCACCGGCGAAGCTGCCGTCGACGCCGATCGCGGCGTCGACCGTCTCCCGCGTATAGCCGTAGGTGCGATAGCCGTAATCCTCAAACACGCGGCCGAACCGGAAGCTGGTCTGACCCGCCGCGATCAGCCGGTTGCGGACGGCGACCGGCAGGAAGGGATTGTCGCGCGAGATCGTGATGTTGTCGCGATTGCTCTCCGCATAGAACGGATATTGCGCGCGCATCCGCGAGTAACTGGCGTCCGTCCAGACAGTCGCATCGCCGACGGCGAAGCTGAGCCGCGCATAGCCGTTCAGCCGCCGGTAGGGCGCGGCTAGCGCGGTTTCGTCGCGCAGGCTGGTACCTTCGCCGCCGACCATCACCGCGCTGCCGCGTGGATTGCCGTAGATGAACGGGCGCAGCGTTCCGTCGCGGTTGAACGTCTGGCCCGCCAGTACGCCGCTGGTGATGAGGCCGCCGACGCTGGCGTTCGAATAGTTCACGTCCGGCGCGATCACGAACGCATGCGCCGATCCGGCCGGGTTGGTGTAGAGCGTCGTGCTGCCCAGGTTCGGCCGGGAATCGCGGTCGAGCACGCCCTCGTCATCGAAATACTGCACGCCGACCATGAAGTGGCCGCGTCCGCCTGCGAAGCGCGTGCCGAACGTGCCGTCCACCCCGTAGCGAAAGGCATCCCCGCGCGAGGAGACGCCGGTCGTCGCGCCGATCGCCAGCCCGTCGAGCTTCGTGTCGAGCAGGATGTTGACGACCCCGCCGACCGCGCCCGATCCCCATGCGGCCGACGCGCCGCCGGTGACGACTTCGACCCGGCTGATCAGCCCCTGCGGCACGGTGTTGAGGTCGCCCGACCCAGTGAAGCGCCGGCCGTTGAGCAGCGTCAGCGTCCGCGTGGTGCCCAGCCCGCGCAGATCGGCGGGCGACGAACCGGAGGCGGTGCCGGAGAAATTGGTCGTCGGCGTGGTCGTCGCGCGGAATTGCGGCAGATCGTTCAGGACCTGCGCGATGCTCGGGCGATTGCCGACCAGCAGCGCGTCGCCGCCAATGATCGTCGTGGGGGTGGGGGCGTCGAACCCGGCACGGTCGATGCGCGATCCGGTGATGACGACGTCCGGATTGGCTGCTGCATCGTCTTCCTGCGCCGTCGCCGACGCGACCTGGGCGAGGGCGTTCGCATCGGTGGCCGATCGCGCCTGTGCCGCGCCGGCGCACACCACCGCGCAGGCCGCGGCGGCAGGCCACAAGGAACGCCGATAGGTCGTGGTCGTCATGCTGTCCCCCCGAACGAATGTCGCACCCCGGTGCGGCCAAGTCGAAGGACAGGACGTTGCCACCGCACGTTTCCGAACGCTGGGCGCGGATTTTTTGAAGTTTTCGTGACGGGCGGTGTGCAGGCTTAAAAGCGGTCCTGTGTCAAATCCGCCCGCACCAGCGCAGCGACGGCATGAAACACAGACGTTCGGGGGCCAGTAACGCGCCGGGCGACTGATGTCGCTGGTGACCCCTACGGGACTCGAACCCGTGTTTTCGCCGTGAGAGGGCCGAGATCTGAAATTTTGATCATTCGCTTAGGTTCGCCGGCGTCGCGAAACACTAGGTAAACCGCCGTTATTGTCCTCCCCAGTTCGTCAGCGTATATTTGACGCATATTTGATGGGTTCGTGGAGCGGGTGGTGGCGAAGACGCTGATTGAGCATCGGATATCGGGACGGGCGGATCGTAAGCGGCTCGCGGCAAGCTCTACCCCTTACTGGCGAAGCGTCGATCCGGACGTGCACCTTGGCTATCGCAAGGGCGTGAGGGGAGGGACTTGGCTCGTTCGGTGGCGTGTGGGGGCGGGATATCGCCAGGCCAGCCTCGGCACTGCCGACGACGAGTTGCATGAAGGCACGATGAGCTTCGATACCGCGATCAGAGAGGCTCGCTCATTTGTCGAGCGTGCAAGAGCGTCAGAACGAGCGGCTGCTCAAGGCGCACCGACCACCGTAGGCTCGGCCATCGAAACCTACATTGGAAAGCGCGACGCTCGACACAAGGCGCGTTCCGGAAAGGCTGTTCGATCCGACGCAAATCACCGGCTGACACGGTACGTCATTGGCAAAGCCTCATCCGGTCGCCGAGCCGCCATCGCACGTGCGCCCCTCGCTGATGTCGAGCTTCACGCGCTGACTGAGGCACAGCTGAGAAACTGGCTCGGCGATCTGCCTGGCGAATTGAAAGAGGCAACGCAACGGCGCCTGATCAACGACCTACGCGCAGCCTTGAACGAAGCGTATTCCACCAAGCGAGACGGGTTGCCGGCAGGTCTGCCCGAAATCGTGAAGAATGGCCTGCGGCTCGACGCGGTCGCGTTTGATCGAGACCCGATTGCTCGCGAGAACCAGATCCTCAACGACGCTCAGATCTCACGGATCGTCGAGGTCGCCCGTGACGTGGACGCCGAGCAGGGATGGGAAGGAGACCTGTATCATCTCATTCTCGTGCTTGCCGCGACCGGATCGAGATTCTCGCAGATAGCGCGTGTTCGCGTCGGCGACTTTTTGCCCGGTGAATCGCGCCTGATGGTGCCGTTTAGTTACAAGGGTAAGCGCGAGCGTGGCGGTGAGACTCCCGTCCCGCTGGGGGCCGACGTCGTGGAAGCGCTCAAGACCGTCGCGGCAGGACGCTCGGCTTCTGAGCCGCTATTGCAGCGGTGGCGACGCAAGCAGGCGCCAGGGGGCATTCGGTGGGTGAAGGAGAGCCGGGGGGCTTGGGAGTTGGCAACTGAGATCGTTCGTGCGTGGGGCGTCATACGTGAAAGGGTTGGGCTGCCGGACATCGTTCCCTATGCTCTACGACACTCGAGCATCGTTAGGGGCATACGTGCAAACTTGCCGATCCGCCTTGTCGCCGAATTGCACGATACCTCGGTGGCCATGATTGAGCGCCACTATGGTCGCTATATCGCTGGCAGCTTTCATGAACTTGCGGCCAGGGCAGTGGTCCAGCTCGTACGTGACGGCTGATCGGAAAGCCGCACGACGAACGCCACTGCACGCAGCAGCGTGCACGCCTCGTTGGCGCTCGTTGTTGAACGTGGGCGCAAGCCATGAGCTGGACTTCGAGATGCCGCTCCAAGGGCTCGAAGCATATGCCTCTCTGCTGGAATTCAGACGTGCGTTCATGGTGGTGAGCAGCCTGGCAGATTTCGGGCGCGCGAGGACGATAGCGGCCGTCTGTTCATCAATCGCGGGACGACAGCTAACGACCAACTTAAGCCGTTCCCATCGGGGGGATGGGAACGACGGCTCGGACCGAAAGCGGCCGTTGGCGGCCACAATCGCTTGATCGGCGGTAGCGCCAAAGAATCGATTTCCGCACTGGCGGCTCCCGTCCAATCTCAGGCATTCGATAGCTTTGGCCGGCTCCCCGGAAGCGAACGCAAGAGAGCGCCTAGCCTCTGCGTCAGCACGCTTACGGGAACGGTGGCGGGACGACGCGACGTGGCGCGAGGAGCTCAATCAGTCCCGTCACGCTGCTTGACATTGGTCTTCCCCTTCTGCTCAATCGCGGCATGGGGAACGCGATCTCCCCACGAGGCGTCAGGCTGAAGTATCGTGTCCCTAGCTACCAGAGGACGCGTCATGCCTTCCACGAACGCCATCACGGCCGACAAGCTCGCCCGTCTCGTTGCCACGCCCCGCGGCCCCGCAATCATCGATATTCGGGCGCCTGCTGATTTCGATGCTTTGCCAAAGTTGATCCCGGGTGCAGTCCGCCGCGGCATCGCGGAGCTGGAGCATTGGCCGGGATCGCCCGTGCTGCTCGTCTGCGGCGATGGCCGCGCCGCCAGCCAAGGCGCGGCTGCCTGGTTGCGTCAGGCGGGCACGCCGGCGGAGGTACTCGAAGGCGGCATGTCCGCCTGGATCGCCGCAGGCCAGCCGACCATTGACACCGCTGCGCTGCCGCCGCGCGACGCGGCCGGCCGCACGCTCTGGGTGACGCGCGCTCGGCCCAAGGTGGACCGGATCGCGTGCCCCTGGCTGATCCGCCGATTCGTCGACCCGCAGGCACAATTCCTGTTCGTGCCGGCGCCGGACGTGCTCGGCGTCGCCGAGCGCATGGCCGCCACGCCCTTCGACATCCAGGCGGGCGGCCTGCAGTGGACGCATTACGGCGAGCGCTGCACGTTCGACGCGATGGTCGAAGGCTTCGGGCTCACCGGTTTCGCGCCGCTGGAACGGCTGGCGACGATCGTGCGGGGTGCCGATACCGGCTGCCCCGATCTCGCGCCCGAGGCGCCGGGGCTGCTGGCGATCTCACTTGGGCTGTCGCGCGCCTATGCCGACGATCTCGAGCACCTCGAAGCCGGGCTGCTGGTCTATGACGCGCTGTATCGCTGGTGCCGCGACGCAACGGGCGAGACGCATGATTGGGCGTCGCATACGCCCGCCACCAAGCGGGTGCCGGCATGAGCGCAGCGGTGGCGTCAGACGCCCCAGCCCGCCGCAGGCCAGAACCCGTTCCGCTGGGGCAGGCCTTTTGGGTCTGGCTGCGGATCGCGGCCCTGTCGTTCGGCGGTCCCGCCGGGCAGATCGCGGTGATGCACCGCATCCTGGTCGAAGAGAAGCGCTGGATCGGCGAGCACCGTTTCCTCCACGCGCTCAATTACTGCATGCTGCTGCCCGGCCCGGAGGCGCAGCAGTTGGCGACCTATATCGGGTGGCTGCTCCACCGCACCCGGGGCGGCATCGTTGCGGGCGTGCTGTTCATCCTGCCGGGCGTGATCGCCATCATGGCGCTCTCCTGGATCTATGCGCTCTATGGCCGTCTTGGCATCGTCTCTGCGCTGTTCTTCGGCCTGAAGGCGGCGGTGCTGGCGATCGTGCTGCAGGCGGTGACGCGGATCAGTGCGCGGGCGCTCAAGAATGGGGTAATGCGGGCGCTGGCGGGAGTCGCCTTTGTGCTGATCTTCTTCCTGGGGGTGCCGTTTCCACTGATCGTGCTGGCGGCGGGGCTGATCGGGTTCCTCGGCGCCCGCGCCGGCATGGCGGCGTTCCGCGTCGGTGGCGGGCATGGCGCGGCCAAGGGAACCATCGTCGAAGACGCGGACACGCTGCTGGGGGAGGAGCTGCCGCTGCATGCGCAGGTCTCCTGGCGGCAGGCGCTGCGGACGGCGCTGGTCTGGCTGACATTGTGGCTGGTGCCGGTCGCGGCCATGCTGATCGGCCTGGGGCCGAACCATGTGTTCAGTCAGATCGCGACCTTCTTCTCGAAGCTCGCCATGGTGACCTTCGGCGGGGCCTATGCCGTGCTGGCCTATGTCGCGCAGGCGGCGGTGCAATCTTATCACTGGCTGCAGCCCGGCGAGATGCTCGACGGGCTGGGCATGGCGGAGACCACCCCCGGTCCGCTGATCATGGTGCTGCAGTTCGTCGGCTTCATGGGCGCCTATCGTGCCCCCGGCATGCTGCACCCCCTGCTGGCTGCGACCCTGGGCGGGCTGATCGCCACCTGGGTGACCTTCGTGCCGTGCTTCCTGTGGATCTTCCTCGGCGCGCCGTTCATCGAGCGGCTGCGGGGGAATGCCGCGGTGGCCGGCGCACTCTCGGCGATCACGGCGGCGGTGGTGGGCGTGGTGCTGAACCTCGCTCTGTGGTTCGCCATCCACACGCTCTTTCGGGCGGTCCGGCCCTTCTCGACAGGCCCGATCCGACTGGACCTGCCCGTGCCTGCGAGCATCGATCTCTGGGCATTGCTGCTGTCGGCGGCGGCGATCCTGGCGATGCTGCGCTTCAAGGTCGGTGCCATCCCCACGCTCGTCGTCGCTGCGGCGGCAGGCATCCTCCTGCACTTCGCCGGTTTCACCCGATAGTTCCGCAGCCCAAGGAGTTTCATCATGACGGAAGCTAGCCTCGATCGCCGCCGCCTTCTCGCTGCTGGCGCTACCCTCGGCGTCGGCGCAGTCGCTGGGCGTGGCAGCGAAGCAGTAGCGGCGGCCACGGTGCCCGCAGCCGCGGGACGCAGCTTCTCGCCGCAGCCGCTGCCGTTTAACCCCGCGACCATCCCCGGGCTGTCCGAAAAGCTGCTCGTGAGCCACCACGACAACAACTATGTCGGCGCGGTGAAGCGCCTGGGCGCTATCACCGCGCAACTCGCTAGCCTGGACCCTGCCACCGCGCCAGGCTTCACCCTCAGTGGGCTGAAGCGCGAGGAGTTGATCGCCTGGAACTCAATGATCCTGCATGAGCTGTATTTCGCTGGCTTCGGCACGGCGACTGCGCCCGCAGCGGCGTTGGCAGAGGTGATCGAGCGCGACTTTGGCAGCTTCGATCGTGGGCCGCCGAGTTCGCTGGGGTCGGCAAGGCGCTGGCCGGCGGCTCCGGCTGGGTGCTGCTCACCTGGAGCCACCGCGACAACTGCCTGGTCAACCAATGGGCTGCGGACCACACGATGACGCTGGCCGGCGCGACCCCGATCCTTGCACTTGACATGTATGAGCACGCTTATGCGATCGACTATGGCGTCAAGGCTGACGCCTATGTGGGCGCCTATATGAAGGCGATCGACTGGCGGGAGGCCGCGCGGCGGTTCCGCTCATCGATAGCAGTCTAAACCAGCCACTCCTCCCCTGGAAACTGCCCATTGTGCAAATGAACGAAAAAGTAGTTGTCGACGCGATTGCACCCGGTGGCTTCGGAAAGCGCCGGCCGAGAATGGCTCCTTTGAGGGGCGGGCCGACGCGATATTCGTCGGTTCCCGCATGCGTTCACGATACCGCTGATCCCCTTCGTCCCTGCTCCAGCACCTTCCATAGCGTTCGAGAAAGCTGGTCCACCGAATACGGCTTGTGCAGAAGCTCGAAGCCGTGGGTGCCGTTCTGCGCCAAAACATGGCTATACCCACTCGTCAGGACTATTGGCAGGTCAGGGTAGCGATCGCGAATTTCCCGCGCGAGATCGATGCCACTCATGCCAGGCATTACTACATCGGAGAATATGATGTCGAACCGTCTCCCGCCGCGATCGAGTTCGGCCAATGCCTGTTCAGCGTTCGGCGCCAGCACAGAGTGGTAGCCCAACTCCCCCAGCGATCGCGTCGCAAACTCGCCAACGTCGGCATTGTCCTCTACTACCAGCACGCAGGTCGCATGCCCGTCTGGCAACGGTGACATGTTGGCCTCGCCTGCGCCGTGTCGATCGACGCCCTCGACGTGAGGCAGATAGAGCGTGAAGGTCGTTCCGACACCCACCTCGCTCTTCACAAGCACTTCGCCGCCGGATTGTTTGGCGAATCCAAATACCTGCGAGAGCCCGAGCCCCGTTCCTTTGCCGACGCCCTTGGTTGTGAAGAACGGCTCGAAAACTCGCTCGACCTGATCCGCCGGGATACCGGTTCCGGTGTCCGAGATGGAAATGGCAACAAATTCGCCGTGAACCTCAGGATGTGAACGCAGAGCCGGAATGGACGAAACGGGGGCAACCGTTATGGTCAGCACGCCCCCGCTTTGCATAGCATCGCGGGCGTTCGCCACCATGTTTACGATTGCCGTGTCAAACTGGTTGGAGTCGGCAAAGATGTGACATGCCGCGTCGGGCAAGGTGGTGGAGTAACGAATTCGCGAGCCGATAAGGGTGCCGATCACCTCTCCAATCGCGCTGATGCTACGGCCGACATCCAAGGTCTCGGCATTCAATGCCTGGCGGCGTGCGAATGCAAGCAGTTGACCAGTGAGTTTGGCAGCGCGATCGGCCGTGTCCGAGATGGCGTTGATGTATCGCCCACGCTTCTCCTCGCTAAGATCCGGCAGGCGCAGAAGGTCGACGGCCGAGCGAATGACGGTAAGAAGATTATTGAAGTCGTGCGCGACACCCCCGGTAAGCTGCCCTATTGCCTCCATCTTCTGGGACTGGCGAAGGGCTTCCTGAGCGACAGCCAAGTCTGCTTGTTGCGCCCGTTCAGCGCTTACATCTCGGCCATATGCGTAGATCCACTCTCCTTCCGGCGCAGCGACCCAGGAAATCGTGCGTAGTCCTCCGTCCTTGGTGCGATACCTGTTCTCAAAGGTCGGGAGCACTTGAGTCCGCGCATGCTCCAGCGCGCCCAACGACAGCGGCACGTCCTCCGGATGGATGAGGTCGAATACCGATCGACCGACCAGTTCTGCCTCGCTCCATCCAAGGATCGCGGTTGTGGCAGGATTCACCCGATGAAGCAGTCCTTCACCGTCGATAACGACGAAGATATCGCTTGCGTTACGCCATACTCGGTCGAGATCAGCTGCCACTTCAGACACGCGGCTTTCCAGCGTTTCGTTCATGGCACGCAAAGCGTCTTCTACGTCACGCTGCTCGGTGATGTCGGTATGTACGCCAACCCATTCCCGGATAGCATCCGCATTGTCGATTACCGGAATGGCGCGGATCGAGAAACGCCTCCACACGCCGTCATGACGGCGAACACGATGCTCAAACTTGAAGGTGCTCCGTGATCGGACGGCCTCGTTCCACGCTTTGATAGTGGGCTGCGCATCTTCGGGGTGAACGGCGTCCGCCCATCCATAACCCTGATACTCGTCATATGACTGGCCAGTTAGATGTGCCCAGCCCGATTGTTCACCACGCATCTCTCCTTCAGGCGTGTTGGTCCAAAGCACACCATGCGTGGCGCGGACGGCTGCCTGAAAACGCTCATTAGCTTCTTCCAGGAGCTGCGCTGCTCTGATCTGGTCGGACACTTCAGCGTTCGCCCCAAACCAGCGGGCGACAAGACCATCGGCTGACCGCATGGGGCAAATTCTGGTCTGGAAAGGTCGGTACTGACCGTCCGCCCCCCTCAGCGGAAAGGTCATCTCGAACGCCTTGCCGGTTCCAATCGCGGCGGTCCAGCGTTCCATTACTGCAGGAAGCACCTCCGGGTCATGCACCGACTGCCACCCCCAACCCTTCATTTGTTCTGGCGTTGTGCCGGTGTAATCGTACCACCGGCGATTGTACCAAGTGATGTAGCCGTCGCCGTCCGCAATCCAACACAAGGTGGGGATGTTGTCGGCAAGTTGGCGGCAGGAGGCCTCGTCCAACATGCTGGCGTTCGCAGGCTCTTCTAAGGCGTCTCGCCAGAACATGGCCGCAAGATCATTTGGGTCACCATCATTCATCCCCGTTTTCCCCAAGGCAACCGCTTGTTGCAGATTTCATCGCCGTATCAAGCCAGCGCGCCTCTGGCGCACGACCACGCTCCCAGTACCTGTTCTCGCCGATTGGCGGCGGGCTAGACTACTGCAACACTTCGGCAAAATAGGGAAGTAGACCACGCGGCGCCTTCGTGACGTCCTAGAGCGAGCAAGCGCCGGACGTCGGGTTCTGGCCAGACCTGCCGTCCATAACGTCACCACGGCATGTCCGGAAAATCCCAAACGCCCGTGTCCGGCTCCTCACCGGGAACGGGCGCCGTTGGGTTCAAATCTCGGTATTTTCGGCGAGGGCAAGAGCATCCTCCACGTCGATTCCGAGGTAGCGGACCGTATTTTCGATCTTGCTATGGCCGAGCAGGATCTGAACAGCACGAAGGTTGCCGGTGGCCCTGTAGATTATTGATGCTTTCGTTCGGCGCAGTGAGTGCGTGCCATACTCGCTTCGCATGAGACCGACACCTGTTACCCATTCGTCGACAAGCCTCGCATACTGGCGGGTGCTGAGATGCCCGTTATGATCAACCCTACTGGGGAAGACATAATCGTCGACCGTGCCGCCGCGCCGGTCCAACCAAGCCAGCAGGCTTGCCCGAGCGTCCGGCAATAGCTCGAACTGAACCGGTCTTCCCGTCTTTCGCTGCATCACGATTGCGCGCGTCCGGATCTGTCCGCCGCTGACAATGTCGCCGATCTTCATCTGTACCAGATCGCAGCCCCGAAGCTTGCTATCGATCGCAAGATCGAACAGCGCTCGATCTCGTAGGCGGCGGCGCTGATTGAGGTAGAACCGGATTTCCCAGATCTGTTTTGGTTTCAGAGCCCGCTTTGCACCGACCATCCTTCCGGCATTCCAGACCTGGCGCTTCGTGGCGCTGTGTTGGGTTTCAGGCATCTCCATCGTCGTTCTCCTATGGCCAAATTGGCCATCTGCAGAACGCTTGCGAGCGACGTGGGCGAATAAACTCGAGGCCTGTATCGACCAACTCAAGACATTCAGCGTCACTGATGTAAGCGTCAGCTTTTGCCAGAACCTGCCATTTGCCATCACCAATTCGTCCGGGCGATGCGTCCCAATATCGATCACTCGTCGACGGAACAACGGCTTCTGCAAGGCCGAGGTGATCCACAGGCAAGGACCGTGGGCGCGGCAAGCTACGAGCGATGTTGTGCAAAATTTCGTTGATCAGCCCCGGTCCACAAATCACGCGGCACCAGCATTGGATTTGCGTTTACGTTTCATGCATTGATTCTGTGAAACGTCGATGTATATAGGTTGGGTCGATCAGGAAAGGTACGGCCATGGCTGCTACGCTTCACGTCCTCCGGCCACAGACGCCTCCGCTCGCCGGCTTTCTCCGCCTTGGGCACACGGGTCACCGCAAGCTTGCTGAGCTTCACGCGGCGGGCCGCTTTCCCTACAAGCGCGTGGTCGTCGATGCCGCGCACTTCCTCGAGCAGCGCGATCTGGTGAAGTCGCTGAAGGCATCCGGCTGCGAAATCGTCATCGATCCGAACTTTGCCGAGATGGCGACAGCACGATTTGGATCGTTGGCGCTGCAGAAGCTGGGCTGGTCCAATGTGGACCGCCCCTGGCAGGACAGCGATTTCGGTACACGCCGCAACTATGACGCAGCGCGCGCGATTGCGAAGTTCGCAATCGAAGCTGGTGTGCATGCGATCCTTGCGCCGACCCACCTGATCGAGGCCAGCCAGCAAAGTTGGCGGACTGTCGACATGCGGATGTGCGAGGCACTTCGGCACGAGCTTGATCAGGCAGGGGGCCGGGAGATAGAGATCGACTATCAGTTTATCACGACCGCCGCGGTGCTTAAGGATGCCCCGCTGCGCGACAGATTGGCGGCGGACATCGCCGGCCTGCCAATCTCGAATGTCTGGCTGCGGGTTTCAGGTTTTGGTGCGACCGCGACGGGATTAGGCACGCGCACTTTCGTCGAGACGGTTCGCGCTCTTCACAAGATCGACCGCCCTTTGATCGTTGATATGGCCGGCGGCTTTGCCGGTTTGGCGACGCTGGCATTTGGCGCTGTCGCAGGCATTAGTCATGGTGTGGGGCAGAAGGAAGGGTTCAAGGCGAGCGACTGGAGCAAGCCGCCCAGTGGCGGCGGCGGTGCCGGTGCCCGCACCTATATCCCGGAGCTCGACCGCTACCTGAAGGAAGAGCAGCTCGCGGCCATCTACGCGGCGCGTGGCGGTCGCTCGCGGTTCAGCTGTAACGACCAAGGTTGCTGCCCGGGCGGCGCCGAGGATATGTTCGAAAATTCGCACGCGCATTTCATCAACCAGCGCCACCGGCAGATCGAGGATATCTCCGGGACGCCGGAGCTTCGTCGCAGCGAACAGTTCCTCCTGAAGCATCTCGATCCCGCCATCCGGTCGGCGCGTTTCGGTGCGAACCTCAAGATTGAGGACGCTAAGGTGGCGGAAACGGTGAATGCGGCGAAGGGTCGGATGATCCGTCTCCGCGATGCGCTCTCCGACCTTGATTCAAAAGGACAGCCTGATACCCGGTCGCCCGCCACCATCTTCAGGGGCGGATCAAAGAGTATCAGCGCGGTTCTCGGACGATAAACATGGCAAGTGCAGTCGCTACAATCATCAACGACCTACGGGAGCGCGGAGGGCTGAAAGGCACTGACGTCGCAAACATCGCGGCCGTGTCGCCCGCCACGGTATCCCGCTGGACCACAGGCACGTCGTTTCCGCAGCCCAAGACCCAGCTCCTGATCTCGGATCTTCGCTATGTCGTCGATCGGCTCGCCGACCTCTACGATCCCGAAGAGACGCGCCTATGGCTCTACGCCAAGCATCGCTTGCTCAACGGTGAGCGTGCGATCGATCTCATCCACGGAGGTCGAGCGGATGAGGTGCTGGGGATCATCGAAGGGCTGAACGAAGGGACGTACAGCTAAGGTGATGGGCTCGTCGCGGATGCATGACCGGGCGATCCTCGACGCCCTGGAGGCTACCGAAACGGCAGCACTCACCTTGGACGTATGGCGGATCACGCGGTCGGATCGCGATCCGATTCGCGGTTCTGCGGCACCGGGACGGTGGAGCCCCGGTGGTTCGATCGAGGTGCTCTATACGAGCCTCGAACGAGATGGCGCTCTTGCCGAAATCGGGTTCCGGCTCGGCCTCGAACCCGTCTGGCCAAGTCGCATCTCGCATCAGATCCACGCCATCGGGACCCAAACCGAGCGGACCCTCCATTTCGCAGACGTGCCGGCGCTCGCCGCATTCGGCATCGACACCGATCGCTATTCCAGCTTCGACTATAACGCGTGCCAAGCGCTCGCGGCGGCTGCGCACTTCATGGAGTTCGATGGGCTTCTCGTTCCAAGCGCTCGACATCGCTCTCAGAATCTCGTCGTGTTCATGGACCGCGACGCTGCGACCTCGCTCGAGGTCCGCTCGACCGAGGACGTGAACTGGGCAGCATGGCGGCGCGCCAGCAAGCGGTAGGGGGTGCGCGACATGACGGAAAAATCCAAGACGGAAGAGGCCGCCGGTCGCAGTCGTGACGCAGGTGTTGGTCGTGTCACGGATACGCTCATGCCCGTGCCAAGGGTGTCAGGCGTTTCTGGAGCCATGCCGTGACGGAGGTTTTCAAATTTGCCTATCCGCGCGAGATCTTCGATCGAGCCCCGGCGCAGCATCGTCTTGGATATCTTCTGCTGGGGCAGCTCTGGAACGATAGTATCCTGCTGACGCGCCAGCTCATCACGGCCCGGACCAAACCGCCTGAAGGACGCTCGGACGCAGACACGCATGGCCAGATTGCCAGCGAATTCCTCAATCTGCGATTTCTCGGCGCCCGTTTGAACGAGGGTGCCGAACTGCTGAAGGAGTTGGGCACATTTCTGCCATCCTGGAAGCAGGATCTTCCCGAAGAGGTCGTAGCGGCGGTCAAAACGATCCGGCGCTATTTCGACAAGAAACAGGCGCCGCTGCGTCTCCTCCGCCACAAGCTCGGCTTCCACCAGGACGTCGAGCTTGCCAAGCAGTCGCTGGACGGGATCCCGGACAACGAACTGGTGGATTATCGTGGACGGTTTTTCGCCACCACCCTGTTCATGAGTGCGGAGGTCCTGCACCTGCGCGCGCTTGCTCTTTTGCTTGAGATTGATTCGAGTCGGGATGCGCTGAACGTCGTGGCTGAAGACGTGACGACGCTCCTCAGCGAGTTTCACTGCGTCTGTCAGGGCTATCACGATTGGTTCATGGCAACACACGTCCTGCCTGAATTCGGACTGGATCATGGAGAGATGCTCTCGCTGGCGAACGCACCCCGGATCGAGGACGTCGTGACGCCTTTTTTCTCCAATTTTGAGACTATGAAAGAACGGGTCGATGCCCGGACGGATGGTCGTGCGGAAGGCTAGCGTTCATGGCTGCCGATCGCTTATCAGTGAAGCAGCGAGATCGACCATTTGCAGGGCCGGCAGACTTTGCCGAATGCGCAGAGAAAGACATACAGCTTGATGGCGAAGGAATTGGATGAGCAGCAAGCGGCCGAGGTCGCTAGTATCCGCGAGCGGATCAAGGACCTGATCGAGCGCGCCTTCGCCAAAGGCAAGCCGGCTTATTTTCTCGCACAGCTTGGGAACGAGCTTAGCGATCAGGATCGCAAGACACTGGAGCATCTCACCGGCACCAAGGTCGCGCGCTTTGTGATGGACAACTTCGACTACGAGGTCGGTCGCACCGGGCAGCACGAAAACATTCTCTACCTTGTTGCGCCTCACGGGAATGGGGCGATCCGGCCCGAGCTGGCCCCGCGGTACAACGGCCGCTTTTGGGCGGCGTTCAAAATACCATTGGATGCCGGCGAGCAGCGCTTCATCAACCTGGAAACGTTCGAGTTCGGGCCGGATGCCACTGCGATCGCGGCCCAGGATGCGCAAGTCCGCGAAATTTCCCCAGACTTCCTTCCCCGAGGCGGAGAGGTGCCGACTTCCGAGGAGATTCTCAAGCGGATCGCGGGGTGGCTTGAGGCGCAAAAACTAGACCAAGCTGCCTTCTTGATCCAGCGGCGCAAGCGCCATCGCGGTCAGGACGATCTGCTCTCGGCGCTTATCAACGCCCTCGACAAGGACCAGCTTAAGCGCGTTAGCCTCCCGCTTGACGTCATCCAAACGCTCGGCACAACCAAGCGCGACTAAATGCAGATTCTAACCTGCATCGCGGGGCTACCGCGCGCGGTAGTAGACGAGATCCGTTCGCTGCCGGCTGCGCGCTTCACCGAAGATGACGGCAATCGGCCGATCATGAGACCGGTCAAGCCGCCGTTCGCGTTCCGGCCCGGGATGGAGGAAGGCTATCATCAGGATCTTCGGGACCGCATCGCACAACTCAATCCGCATGACGAAGCGGCCGTGATCCTGGCATATGTCAACTATCCGAATTCCGAGACCTCGCGGTTCGTGGCGACCTTCTTTCCATTCGCAATCCATGCGCCGCTTGAGCCCTTCGACCCCGAGGCTGGTCCCAAGTCTACGCGCCGCGCCGCGCTCGTCGCCTATGTCGATGCCATTGAAAAGGCGCTGACCAAGCTTGTCGCCAAGATGCGCGGCGTGCGCGACGCGCTGAGCGGTCGCAACTTCACGCCGTTGCTGCTTCCGCTTGGCAACTTCAAATCCGATATTGTTCGTCCCCAAATTGCCGCCTTGTACGACGCACTTGGAACGGCACCCGATCCACGCACTTTGCTCGAGATCGCGAGCAAGTCGATCGCCGCTGCGCACCCGATCGGGCTCATCGGAGAGGGAAAGAAACGAACCCGCTTCTACGAAGACGCGCGGCGGCTGCGCTTCAAGAGTCCGGGAAGCAATCGGCATGGTATGGCCCAACAGGGTGGTGCGGGGCACGGGCCACACTGCCTCATCAACGGCAGGGTTCGGCTGGGCGGCCCGTTCGATTCCCAATTCCATTACGACTGCGAGTATGCGCGCGGCAATGTGGATCGGGAATATCCCAACTGCCACGCTGAAAATATAGCGCCAGCCGATGCACAATACGTCAACATCGCGCCCAACGATTACGTTCGCTGACAACGTAACGGGGCAAGTCGTTTCCGACCCGCCCCGCCCGTCAAACTGGCTTGCTCTTCAGCATCACGGACAATGACGAAGCACACGGCTTCGTATCATCCTCACACCTACCTTCGCGTATCCGACCACATCAAACGTGCCAGGCCTGGCCGCATTTGACATCTAACCGAACCGCGCACGTACGAGATTGCCGCAAGGGAACAATCTCGTACTCGACTGGCTTTGCGAACTGCCAACAGCCGTAACTGCCCGCAGCCGGTCCGCTCGTGCGTTGCCGTACGGGCTATATATAGTAGGTTCAGGTAATTTCAAATTTCTTATCGGCGTACTGGTATGCGCCAACCGGTAGCCGGCGAACTGAGTATGTCGGAGGAGGTCGCATAACCAACGTCCTATCAACAGTCGTCGCAAATACACCCCGTTAACGCCGTTCCGGCCCGTCCAATGGCTAATCTCGCCAAAAAGGACGGTCGGATTCGGCGACGTTACAAGTCTGTCGCCTGTCGACCAGACTGCGACGTTCGTAAGTTGCGCCTTCAACGGCAGCTTCTGTCAAAAGTCGATGCCACAGGCTTCCTCGACCGGTCTCGGGAGTACCCCGAACTGGCCGTAAGCCGTCAGGCGGCTTTCGGGTAGGGAAATGCGAAAGCGGACACCAGCTTGCAGTGGCTGACACGTGCTATCGGGTATCGCATCCCTAACGGCCTCTGGGCCGTGACCTGCCAGACTGCTTTTGCCACCAGCGGACTTTCGCACAAGCAATTGAGCGAAATCGCCGGCTGATCACCACTGACACCAGGCTTGCCGATCGGTTCGATCCAGTGATTTCTGAGCCGCGCCTTGATCTCATTTGACGCCGCCAACGCGACTGACGCAAATGCTCGCCACCCGGATCGAAATGGTTTATTAGAGTTGCGCCAGAGATCAGAGGTTTAATTGGTTCAGTTCGCTACATGGTGCAATTCATCAGCGACGCCGGTCGGGGCGCACAATTTGCAGATTCTCACCGGCGATCCGGCGCGGCTGCACCTGGGCGTCGGCGCAACCGCCGCCGTCGTACCCGGCCATTACGCCTCCGAGGAGCGGATCGCGCATGTGCTCCGCCACTTGGGCAAGCCCCAGGCTGCCGCCATAATTGAGGCCAAGTTGCCCACGACCAAACAGATCCGGTCGGGTGATCTCGGCGAGATTTTCGCGACCGAGTGGATAGTGACCAATACGTTATATCAGGTTCCTATCAAACGATTGCGCTGGAAGGACCACCGCAACATGGCCATGCGCGGCGAGGACGTGATCGGGATTGCCCAAGATCCGATCACGTCGCGGCTGCTGTTTCTTAAGACTGAAGCGAAGAGTCGCGCTACGCTCACCGGTCAAGTGCTCGTGGAGGCGCGCGCAGGGCTCGACAAGGAGAACGGGCTGCCGTCGGCGCATGCGCTGTCCTACATATCAGCCCGGTTGTTCGAGACTGGCGACCACGTGCTGGCTGACGCGATCGATCAGGCAACCTTCAATTTGGGTATTCAACCGAACTCGGTCCGGCATTTGCTATTCACCTTTTCGGGGAACGCGCCGCATGCGCTGCTCACCGCGTCGCTTCAGGCCTACGGCGGGAATTACGGGCAGATGAGCGTCGGGTTGGAGGTCAACGGTCATCCGGCGTTCGTTGGCGCGATTTATGATCAGGTGATCGCCAATGCCAACCAGCCCTGAAGCGATCCAGGCCGCGATCGAGCTTGCCGCTACCGCCGGCTTCCGCGGCCGGCTCATCGCGCGCGGCCAGGCCCGTGCGATGGTCTGGCGCGATGGCGTGCTGCCGGCCGACGCACCCGCCTTCTCGTCACAGCTCAGCTACGATCTCACGACCTACGCCTATTCGTTGCTCGATCTCGGTCTCAGGCTCCGCGATCTCGACGGCGACCAGGCGAGCGCGCGCACTGCCTTCGAGCAGGCCGCCACCGCCCTCGAAGCGGTCATCGCCAAAGGCGATCCGGCTGACCCCGACCGAGACTTCCACTTTGTCATGGCCGCTGCGAGCTATCACCTCGCCCACCTGTCCGCGCGCGCCTACTCGCTGCTCAGCATCGTCGCCGCCGACGCCAACTTTTCACCGCTGGAGCGCGCCCTCGCGCTCCTGATGCGACGCGACTTCCGCGACCTAGAGGTCATGGTTCTGGCGTTCAGGACCGGCGGTGTCGCGAGCGACGCGCGGATCGCCGCGGCGATCGAGGCTGGGCTGGAACCTGCACAACCCGACGGGGCCGAGCCGGGAGCGGCGCTGATCGATGGTGTGAACCTCGCGCTGACCGATAAATTTTTCGGCGCCATCGCCACTTATCTGCTCGCGCTGGAGCGCGGCGATCTCGCCTTGGTCGAAGCTGGCTTGAATGACCTGCGTGTCGGGCTCACGGCCTGTGCGGAGCTTAATCTCATTCCGCACTGGTGGGCCTATCGCATCGGCCTGCACCTGCTCGCCGACCTGTGGAGCAGCACCTTTCACCAGCGCTTGCCCGCGCTGCCCGTCGGCGGCGCCGCGCCGGACTGGCTCGGCATGCGCGAGCTCTTCATCGCGCTTATGCTGCGCCGGCCCCGCGCGGAGGTAGACCTCTGGCCGTCTCAGATCGCCGCCGCTGAGCGCGCGGCCGACCAAGGCGACGATCTGGTGGTGTCGCTGCCGACAAGCGCCGGCAAAACCCGAATCGCCGAACTGGCGATCCTGCGCTGCCTCGCCGGTGGCCAGCGCGTCATGTTCGTAACGCCGCTCCGCGCATTGTCCGCGCAAACCGAGACCACGCTCCAGCGCACCTTCGCCCCATTGGGAAAGACTGTCTCGGCGCTTTATGGGAGCATCGGCGACAGCGGCCTCGACGAGGATGCGATCCGCACCCGCAACGTCGTCGTCGCCACGCCCGAGAAGCTCGACTTCGCGCTCCGCAACGATCCGTCGCTGCTCGACGATGTCGGCCTGCTCGTCTTCGACGAAGGGCACATGATCGGGCTAAATGAGCGGGAAGTGCGCTACGAGGTTCAGATCCAGCGGTTGCTGCGACGCCCTGATGCTGCCGCGCGGCGGATCGTATGCCTTTCAGCGATCTTGCCTGACGGCAACCAACTCGAGGACTTTGCCGATTGGCTGCGCCGGGATGCGCCGGGCGGGCTCATCAAGAATGATGGGCGTCCGACTCGCTTGCGCTTCGGCGAGGTCACCTGGAATGGACAGACGGCGCGCCTCGATCTGCGCGTCGGCGACGAACGTACGTGGGTGCAGACCTACCTGACCGGCACCGTTCCAACGGCATACAAGCCGCCTAAACGGCAGCGTAGCACACTCTATCCGCACGATCAGCGCGAGCTGTGCCTCGCAACCGCGTGGCGCCTGGTCGAGGATGGCCAGACGGTGCTGGTTTACTGCCCGGAGCGCCGCGGCGTCGAACCCTACGCCAACGTAATCGTGGACCTGCACGAGCGAGGCGCGTTGCCGTCGCTTTACACCAAAGACCCCAATCTGCTGAACACTGCGCTGACGCTCGGGGAAGAATGGTTGGGAGTTGGTCACCCCATACTTAGCTGCTTGCGACTGGGGGTAGCACTACATCACGGCGCCTTGCCGACCGCCTACCGCAAGGAGGTCGAGCGCCTGCTGCGCGACGGCGTGCTGCAGGTGACGATCTCGTCGCCGACCTTAGCACAGGGCCTGAACCTCTCGGCGACCGCGGTGGTGATGCACGGACTTCACCGCTCGGGTGCGCGGATCGAGGCGTCGGAGTTCAAGAACGTCATCGGCCGGGCCGGCCGCGCCTTCATCGATGTCGAGGGGCTCGTGCTCTATCCCATCTTCGACAAGCTGGCGAAACGGCGGGCTACCTGGAATGGCTTGGTCGATGATTTAGGCGCACGCGAAATGGAGAGCGGGCTCGTCCGGCTGATCATGGAGCTGTTGACCCGGCTGCACCGCAAGGTCGGAGGCGACTTTGATCAGCTAGTCGAATACGTGGTCAACAATGCTGAACCCTGGGCCTTCCCGGAGCTTGCTGGTGAGAAGCCCACCGACCGCGACCGCGCACAGAAGGCGTGGAATGAGCAGGTGGCGATGCTGGACACGGCCATCCTCAGCCTGATCGGCGAGCACGACGTCCCCGATGCCGAGATCGCCGCGACCCTCGATACCGTGCTTCAATCCTCGCTATGGAGCCGCCGCCTGGCGCGCGTCGCCGACGTCCGGCAGAACACATTGAGGACCATTCTCCTGACGCGCGCGCGGCTTATCTGGGCGCAGACCACCGCGACGCAGCGGCGCGGCTACTTTCTTGCCGGCTTGGGTCTGCAGGCGGGCCACGCGCTTGACGCGATCGCGGCTGAAGCCAACGAACTTCTGGTCAAAGCCAATACCGCCCTGATGACCGGCGATCGGAACGGCGCGATCGACGCCATCACCGGCATCGCCGAGCGGGTGTTCCCCTTCGCGCCGTTTACGCCGGACCCCCTTCCGGAAAACTGGAAAGCCGTTCTACGCGCCTGGCTACTGGGCAAGCCTATCAACGGCGGCAATCCGGACGAAGCGAACGAGATGCTGCGATTCATCGAGAACGGGCTGGTCTACCGCCTGCCCTGGGCAATGGAGTCGATCAGGGTTCGCGCCAGCGCCAGCAGTGACAAGGTCGGCGATGTCCCGGTCGACGATTACGAACTCGGACTGGCGGTTCCTGCGGTGGAAACCGGTACCACGGTGAGAGCCGCCTCATTTCTCATCCAAGCCGGTTTCAATTCACGACTGGCCGCAATCAAGGTTGTGGAAGACACGGCCGCGAGCTTCGATAGCGGTGCGGAATTGCGTGCTTGGTTGAGGAGCGACCTGGTTCGCCAGCTGACCGCGTCGCCAGACTGGCCAACCGCGGCCACGAAGCCGCTGTGGCTGGACTGGGTGTTTGGGTTCGTGCCGCCGGACAGCCGAGCGTGGTCAGATCAGCGCTTCTTTGCGCCCGTCGAGTGGAGCGTTCACCCACCGCCAGCATCCGGAGCGCCGGTGCGAGCGCATCACATCGCGAACGAGCCGTTCATCCTGTCGTCCACCGGCGAGCGGCTGGGCAAACTCCATGCGCCACTAAATCCCGCGCGTCGCGGGTTGGTCAGGGTGACGGTTGCGAATGAACCAGGGCGGATCAATGTGGCCTATCTCGGTCCTGATGATCTATGGATCACCTGATGGTTGCGAGGGGAGGTCGCCCGAAGGTGCCAGTCCGCTACCGGCTTAGCCTCGATCGCTACTCGATCAAACTTTTCGCGGCCGCGAACGTCAGCTTCAGCTGAAATACGACCTTCACGGTCGGGCTCACGAACGACGGCCTTGTCCCACATCACGTCGTTCCGCGTAGGCCTCTGCGGCGCCTCGCGGAATGATCAGTTCACATGAACGCATGGGCAAAGTTGGGAAGCGCAACAAGGCCGCGGAATGGCTAGAAATGGGTCCTCGCCGTCGCGAAATCGTCGAAGAGGATCGCTTGCAGTTTGGCGGATCGGCATGGCATCCCGAATCTGGCCATTCCAATGACTCGGAGGAATACCGATTTCCGTGTTTGACGCACCTTTTATGAATGCGCAGTTTGAAATAAATTGTGAAAAAATGTGAATTCTTTAGTCTTTGAGAGGCCATGCCTGCCCTTTGCTTTCTCGACAATTCTCCTAATCGAAACCTTTCGGTATTGCTGTTCGCTTGCAGTCTGGAGCACCAATTACCGACTTACTTGTTGCCGACACCTTCACGATACGCGCGGCGTACGGACGCAGGCGCTTTGTTCATGAACAAAAGGATCGCATAACCGGGGCAGTATCGAGCGCTGGCAAGATGCGGGTCAAAGATCGCAGTTTCGTCCTGCGGATCGTACGCATCGCAGAAGTCTCGAGCCGCTCGGTCTACGCGCTCCACGAGCTCGTTCCGCCCAGCCGAGGTATCGAGCGCGAGGTCGGTGTAGCGCACCACCATGTCAGGAGGTGGATGCGGCGTCGTGCGGGGCGTGGCACAGGCGGACAGCAGAAGTGCATTCAGCACCCATGATCGTTTCATGGCTTTGCCTTTGTATGAGGGCCGACAGCCTCCGTGGCGTGGCACGCACGCGGCTGAAGGTAAGCGTCCGGTCTTCTCCACCTTGCTGACGAGGTGATGCGCAAGCCACAGGTGCGGCACTGTGGCAGACACCGGTGCGGCATCATGGCGACGCGAATTATCGAGATGGTCGGGACTGAGCCGCGC
>NZ_NWVC01000008.1 GCF_002374855.1 Sphingomonas adhaesiva | reverse complement strand
TACTACCGCCGCCCACCGCGACGGGTGATCCTTCTCGTGTTCCAGCACCATCCGCACCGCGCGGGTGCGAACCTCAGGCGAGAACTTGTTCGTCGTCTTGCTCGTCATAGACCCTTCCTCTCAGGAGTTGGGGCCTCCGACAAACCCGGGGCGGTTCAGAAGTCCCATCTCCAGATCGGCTTCATGCCCCAGTCGATGTCGACCGCACCGGCGGACATGCTGTACCGGCACCACTGGCGCCCCGGCCTGGATTTCAAATACGTCATGGGCGCCTGGGCCTATCCGCCCAAGGATTACGACAAGTGGCGTGAGCTGGTGTACCAGTGGACTCGCCACCACATCGAACGATATGGCCGCGCGCAGGTCGAGAGCTGGTATTTCGAGGTCTGGAACAAGGCGAACGGCAACGGTTACGGGCGCGGAACGCCCCAGGAATGGACAAGCTGCACGATTACGCGATCGACGGCGTCCGTTGGGCGATGCCCACCGCCCGCGTCGGTGGGATGGATTCCGGTGGCGACGGCGGCACCTTCATGGACGGCTTCCTGCGGCACGTGTCGAGCGAGCGCAACTATGCGGCCGGGCAGGTCGGCACCCCCACGGACTTCCTGTCCTTCCACGCCAAGGGGCAGCCGCGGTTCGTCGATGGCCATGTCCGCATGGGTATCGACGTGCATCTCCGTGCGGTGAACAAGGGGTTCGACAAAACGCTGTCGGTGCCGTCGCTGGCCGCCACGCCGGTGGTGATCGGTGAAAGCGACCCCGAGGGCTGTGCTGCGTGCCCCAGCTTGGAGAACGGCTATCGCAAAGGTACGATGTATTCCAGGTACACCGCGTATTCCAGGTACACCGCGGCCAGCTTTCCGCGCATCTGGGCAATGGCACGGCGGCTCAACGTCAACCTCGAAGGCGTGCTGACCTGGGCGTTCGAGTTCGCAAACCAGCCCTGGTTCGCAGGGTTCCGCCAGCTGGCGTCGAACGGGATCGACCTGCGGGTCATGAACGTGTTCCGCATGTTCGCGAAGCTTGGGCCCGATCAACTGGCCGCGACCAGCGATGCGGAACTGCCGCTGGACGAGATCATGGCGCATGGCGTGCGCGGGCAGGCCGATGTCGGTACGCTGGCCACGCGGACCAGGGATGGCAAGATCGCCGTCCTGCTGTGGCACTATCATGACGACGACCTTCCGGGGCCGGATGCCGCCATCAGCCTGAAGATCAACGGCATCCGCGGAAAGGCGCCGACCAGCGCGACCTTGTTCCGGATCGACGACGCCAATGCCAACGCCTATGCCGCGTGGAAGAGGATGGGGTCGCCATCGGCGCCGAACATGACGCAATATGAGGCGATGGGCCAGGCATCGGTGATGCGGCCGCAGTCGCTGGCATTGTCCGCCGCGTCGCGCGGTACCGTGGCCGCATCGGTCACCGTGCCCCGGCAGGGGGTTGCCCTGGTCGTGCTGGACGCACGCTGAGCGATCGGGCCTGACTGGGGGGCGTCACGCGGCGGCGCCCCTTACGGCAGTCTGGCCCCGGTGACGCGCGCTCAGCCGGTGCGCAGCGTCAGCGCGATCCACAGCGTCCGCGGCGTCGCGCGTTCGATGATCGACGCGCCGCTGACCCCGGTTTCCACTCGCGCGTCGAACAGATTCTCGCCGCGCAGCTCGATACCGATCGCGCGGGTCAGCGGCAGCGCGGCGATGGCGTCCAGCGTGGTGGCGGGGGCCAGCGAGCGGCTGTTCTGATCGTCGTCGAACTGCCGCGCGCCATGCCGCAGCGTTGCGGACAGCGCGGTGCGATCGTGCCGCCACCCTGCCGAGGCGGACACCAGATCGCGCGGCGTCTGCGCCGGTCGCAGCCCGTCGAGCGCGGCGGCCGGGCCGCTCGCCACGACGCGCGGGTCGACATGGCTCCACGATGCTTGCGCGAACAGCGGTCCGTGCTGCCAGCGCGCGTCCACCTCCACTCCGGTCGATCGGATTGCGTCCAGGTTCTGGCGCACCCGGTAGGTGCCCCCCGCCGCGACGAAGCCGACACCGGGGAAGGTCGCCGGCCCACGCCCAGCGGTCACATTGGCGATCGCCCCGTCCAGCCGGTTCCAGAACAATGTCGCGCCCAGCGTCACGCCGCCGCCGGGCGCGAGCACCATCCCGCCGTCGACGCCGCTCAACCGCTCCGGCGCCAGCGCGGCATTGGCCGCGGTCGCGTCCGCGCCGACCCGAAACGGACGATACAATTCGTTGAGCGTCGGCAGCCGCCACCCGCGATAGGCGGCGGCGCGCAGCGTCAGCGCCGGCACCGGCCGCACCGCGACGCCGGCGCGCCCGGTCCATTCGGTTCCCGATCGTTCGGGAAAGACCGCGTCGGTCAGCGCCGCACCCGTCGCCAGCGTCGTTTCGCGCAGGCCGCCGTCGGACAGCCGCCAGCGATCGACGCGCCCGCCAAGCGTCAGCGTCGCGATCCCCGCGGTCAGGCTGGCGTCGCCGAACAGGCCCCAGGTCAGCGCGGCGCCGCCCGCGACGCGGCGGCGTGTCGGCTGCGCGGCGACATAGGTGTACAGTTCCTGCGTGCGGCCATTTACACGCCGCACGTCGGCGCCCAGCCGCAGGTCGCGCCCCGTGCCGACCGGGGGCGCGATCTCGACGCGTCCGCCGATCCCGGCGGCGGGGGTGTTATACTGGTCGAGCGTCCGGGTCGCGGTGGTCCGCGCCGCGTCGATGGCGGCGAATTGCGAGGCGAAGGCGCGCGTCTGGAGATAGGCGAGCGCACTCCATTCCCAGGGGCCATGCCCCACCACGCGCACGCTGGAGTCGGCGCCCTCGCTACGGTTGCGGGTGAAGGCGGTGCCGCGGTCGCGCGTGTCGGTGAAGCCGGACAGGTTCGCCTGAAGCTCGGTCGTGGCGCCGAGCGCGACGACGGTGCGCGCGGCGGCGGAGAATTGCTCGAACGGCGCGGCGCGGTCCACCGGCCCGCGGCTTTCCGCCACGGTGGGGACGAAGCCGTCGCCGCGCATATAGGCCGCCGACAGCGTCGCGAAGCCGCCGTCCCGCGCCAGCAACGCGGATCCGGCGGCCGACAGCGAGCGGCGGCTGCCATAGGCGACCTGCGCGCCGAGCGCGGGTTGCCGCGCGGGATCGGCGCTTTCGATCTCCACCGTCCCGGCCAGCGCGCCCGGCCCGAAATAGCCGCTGCCCCCGCCGCGCGTGACGCGGATCAGCCCGATGCGATCGGTGGCGTAGGCGGGGAAGGGCACCCAGCCGCCGAACGGATCGGCCTGCGGCACGCCGTCGAGGATCAGCAGCGCGCGGCTGGAGGCGTTGCCGCCGATCCCGCGCAGCGAAATGCCCTGGCTGGTCGGGTTGGCCGATCGCGAATCGCTGCGCCGGAACTGCTGTAGCCCGGCGACGTCGGCCAGCACGTTTTCCAGCCGTCCGCTGGCATTCTCCGCGATGCGCTGGGCGTCGATCGTCACCGTGTCGAAGGCGGCGTCGCCCGGACGCGCGGGCAGGCCGCGGCCGACGACGACGATCTCATCGGTATCGGCGGCGCGCTGCTGTGCGGCGGCGGGGCAGACGGTGCTGCCGGCGAGCAGCAGCAGGGGGAGGGCAGGACGCATCCCGCCCGCCATGCGGGGTTACGGCGCGTCCGGCAACCCGCATCAGGGGGGAGGGAGCGGGGGGAATCAGCTGGCGGTGGCGGCGAAGCGGTCCAGTTCGGCCAGATAGGCATCGCGTTGCGCCGGCGGCAGCCACGCGGCGTTGAAGGCGTTGCGCTGGATCTGCACCAGCTCGGCGCGCGTCAAGGCGCTGACCGGCTGCGCATCGACGATCGCATCGGCGACGTAGCGGCTGCCCATATAGGCCGGATCGTCGGAGCTGATCGTGACGTCCAGTCCCTGGTCCAGCATCCCGCGCACCACGTCGATCGGTACGCCGCCGGTCGAGACCTTGCCCGAAAAGCCCGGGCAGACGGTGAACGCCAGCCCGCGCGCCCGCGCGATCGCGACCAGTTCGGGCGATTGCAGGATGTTGCCGCCATGGTCGATGCGGTCGGCCCGCAGGTCGACGATCGCCTGGCGCAGATGCGCCAGCGTGTTCTCCTGATTGACGTCGCAGTGCATCGTCACGTGCAGCCCCGCCACGCGCGCCCTGGCGAACAGCGGCGCGAAGTCCGCGGGCGGGTGGCCCTTCTCATCCGAATCGAGGCCGACCGCGATCAGATCGCGCTTGAACGGCAGCGCCGCGTCGAGCGCCGCGGCCGCGGTATCCAGCGGCGCGTCGCGCACGAAACACAGGATCAGCCCCGAACCGATGCCCAGCCGCTTCGCCGCATCGCCCCGCGCGCGGGTGATGCCGCCGATCACCGCCGCCATCGGTATGCCGCGCTTCAGATGTTCCTGCGGGTCGAAGAACATCTCGGTATAGCGCACGTTCTGCGACGCCGCCTTGGCCAGATAGGCATAGGCGAGGTCGTAGAAATCCGCTTCGGTACGCAGAACGTCCATGCCGCTGTAATAGATCGCCAGGAAGCTGGGCAGATCGTGGTAGCGATAGCTGGCGCGCATCGCCTCGACGGTGTCGTAGGGCAGCTTGATGCCGTTGCGCTTGGCCAGGGCGAACTTCATGTCCGCTTCCAGCGTGCCTTCCAGATGCAGGTGCAATTCCGCCTTGGGCATCGCGCGGATGAAGCGTTCGGTCGCCGCATCCGGCGCGCTCGCCCCGCCCAGCAGCGGTACGAGCGGCGCGCACAGCCCGGCGCGAAGGAGGGTGCGGCGGTCGAACATGGCAAGGCTCCGGTGGCAGGAGGAAGGGGGCGTCAGCGGGTTTCCGCTTCGAAGGCGGTGAAATCGCGTTCCAGCTGCCATTGCCGCGCGGCCTTGGCATCGGCGGCGCGATAGGCGTCGCAGGTGGCGGAGGTGAGGTCGGCGCATGCCGCGACGCGCGCGCCGCCCGCGCGATCGCGCCACAGCCCCTTGCCCGGCAGGAACGAGTAAGCGAGCGTATCGCGCGCGATCTGCTTCAGGTCGGTGTAGCGAAGCCCCTGTTCGGTGACGGCGCGCTGATATTCGTTGGTCATGTCGCTGCGCGACACGCCTTCGTCGTCGGTCGACAGCACCACCGGCACCCCGGCCGCACGGTACAGCGACAGCGGATGCTGCGCGCCCTTCACCCCCAGGATGACCGCGTTGCTGGTCAGGTTGATCTCCACCGCCACCCGTTCGCGCGCCATGCGGGCGAGCAGCGCGGTGGCATCGTCTTCATAGGAGATGTCGATGCCGTGGCCGATCCGCCGCGCCCCCGCGACCGCGACGGCGTCGCGGATATGGAAGCGCAGGTCGCGCGGCGGGACCAGCCCGAGCGTCAGTTCGCCGGCATGGAGCGACAGCGGCACCTGCGGGTGCCGCGCCTTCAGGAAAGCGAACATGCGCATGTGCAGCGCATAGTCGCGGATCGCGATCGGATCATGTTCGGGCGCCGCGATGTTGACCCCGACGAAGCGCGGATCGGCCCCGGCCAGCGCGAAGCCGAACGCCAGCTCGGCGAAGACCTCCGCCGGGCGGCGGGTGCGGATCGCGGTGTAGAGATAGCGGACCTCCACGTCGCAGCCCGGGCCGCGCTGCGGCGTGGCGCAGCCGTCGATCCGCGCCGCATCCGCCTCCGCGCGGTCATATTCGGTGCGCGCGCTGGCGACCGCGGCGGGGAGCAGCGGCGACACCGTGGCGTAGAGCGCGTCCAGATCGGTCCCCGCCGTGTCCTTCAGCGCGGCGAGCAGCGGGCCGGCGGCCTCGCTTCCGCTGCCCAGTTCGAGATAGGAGACGCGGTCCCCGGCCGCCTGTTGGCGCACCAGCGACAGTTCGCGCCCGGCATTGCCGGCAAAGGCGGGCCAGAAGGCGTCGAACGTCGCGAAGAAGCGGTCGTAGCCGGGCACGGCCGGGTCGCCGACCCCGGCCTCCTGATCGCGGGTGGAGAAGGCCTGGATCGCGGCGGCGTAGCGCGGATAATTCTGCTCCAGCCCGCGCGCGGGGAAGCGGCCGGGCGCGTCGCACGGCGGCGGGACGATGCGGTACGGATCGGTCGCCACGCAGCGCCCGTCCTGCGCGGCCCAGCGCAGGATATCCTCGGCATAGATCGCGCCGCCGGAATGATTGTGCAGGTCCCCGCCCTTGGGCATCCGTTGCAGGAAGATGCGCAGCCGCGGCGGGCTGTCGGCGATCGCGTCCAGCCGCGCGGCGGTGCGCGCCTCCGCCGTGGCGGCGGGCGATTGCGCCGCGGCGGGCGCGGCAGGGGCACAGGCGATCGCCAGCGGCACGGCCAGACGCGCGTAACGGATGATGCGGCGACAGGCGCGCATGACGATGATCCCCCGATCGATAAGCCGTCCGCCCGCGTTGGTCGCGACCGGCGCCGGTTCGTTCCCCGCCGCCGGGGTAGCCGGTCGGCGGGGATCATCCCATGACAATTACCGCGACGCGACGTTGCGCAAATGTGCGCGGGGTGCGGCGTGGGTGCGCGCATTTTTCGGTCGCTGCGCTGCGATAACGGCAATGGACCCCGGCGGCGGCTGGTCATAGCCAAGGCATACGCCGGGCGGGGCCGGTGATGACGCGGCCGGTGCGATGCGGCCCGGCAGGGGCGATGACCATGGTGAGCAAGGGGTGGCGTCCGACGATCGGCGGAGGCGTGCTGGCGATCAGCGCGCTGACCGCCGCCGCGTCGGGCTGGGCGCGGATGCAGGCGGACACGCCGGTGACGGTCGCCGCGCCCGTCGGCGCCGACGCGGCGGACGCCCCGCCCGCGATGCTCGGCCAGTTCTGCGCGCGCTGCCACAATGACGTGGACAAGGTGGCCGGCCTGTCGATCGACGATCTGCGCGGGCGCGATCCGGCGATCGGCGCCCATGCGGCGGAGTGGGAGGCGATCCTGCGCCGCGTGTCGATCGGCGAGATGCCGCCGCGCAATCGCGCGCAGCCAGCGCCGGCGGAGCGCGCCGCGTTCGTCGCCTGGCTCCAGAATGCGCTGGACGGCTATGCCGCGGCGCATCCCGATCCGGGCCGCGCGACCATCCGGCGGCTCAACCGCGTCGAATATGCCAATGCGGTCCGCGACCTGCTGGCGCTGGACGTCAATATCGCGCGCGACCTGCCGCAGGACAATTCGGGCTACGGCTTCGACAATATCGCCGACGTGCTCAGCGTGTCGCCGACATTGATGGACCGTTATGTCGCGGTCGCGGGCAAGGTCGCGAAGCTGGCGACGGGCGTCGCCTCGCCGCGGCCGTTCACCACGTCGTGGGAAGTGCCCAAGGACGGGTCGATCCGCAATTCCGGGCGGCCGGCGTATAACGAGCGCGCGGGTGACGATCTGCCGCTGGCGTCGCGCGGCGGCGGCACGCTGCGTTACTATGCGCGGCGCGCGGGCGATTATGACATCGCCGGCTGGCTGAACGCCAACACCAACAACGAAACCGACCGGATGGCAGAAGACAAGGTGAGCGTGCGCGTGCCGCTGAGCGCGGGGTCGCATGTCATCGGGCTGGCGTTCCGGCGCCGGCTGGCGCCCGACGACAGCGTCCAGACGCTGCGCAACACGCTCGACGCGGTGCCGTTGCCGACCGCGCCGCCGGTGATGCTGCCGATGGACGTGCTGGTCGACGGGCGGCGGGTGCGCACGGTCGAGGTGCCGTCCTATCGCCTGTCGCCGCGCTATTCGCAGGCCAATTTCCCGCGCGACGTGCTGCAGATCGACGTGACCGGGCCGTTCGGCGCAGGCAGCGCAGGCGACACGCCCAGCCGCCGGCGTATCTTCCAGTGCCGACCCCGGCGTGCGCAGGACGAGGGCGCGTGCGCGCAGCGGATCGTCGCGGCGCTGGCGCGGCGTGCATGGCGCCGCCCGGTCGGCACCGACGATATCGCGCCGGTGCTGCGCGTCTATGCCGCCGCGCGCCGCGACGGCGATTTCGAGCAGGGGATCGCCGCCGCGGTGGAGGCGATCCTGGTGTCGCCCGGCTTCCTGTTCGTGGTCGAGCGCGATCCGGCCGGCGTCGCACCCGGCACCGTGCGCGGACTGACCGATCTGGAACTGGCGACGCGGCTGTCGCTGTTCCTGTGGAGCAGCATTCCCGACGACGCGCTGCTGGAATTGGCGGAGCGCGGGCAGTTGCGCGCGCCCGGTGTGCTGGACACGCAGATCGCGCGGATGCTGGCCGATCCGCGCGCCGATGCACTGACGCACAATTTCGCCGGCCAGTGGCTGTACCTGCGCAACCTGGACCAGCAGCGTCCCGATATCGCGGTCTTCCCCGATTTCGACGTGCGGCTGCGCCAGGCGATGGCGCGCGAGACGGAGATGTTCTTCGCGCATGTGGTGCGCGACAACCGCAGCGTGCTGGATTTCATCGCGGCCGATTACACGTTCCTCAACCAGCGGCTGGCGCGGCACTACGGCATCCCCGGCGTGTCGGGCACCGCGTTCCGCAAGGTGGCGCTGGACCCGGCGTGGCACCGCGGCGGCCTGCTGGGACAGGCGAGCATCCTGACCGTCACGTCCTACGGCAACCACACGTCGGTGGTGAAGCGCGGCAAGTGGATCCTCGACAACATGCTCGCCTCCCCGCCGCCACCGCCGCCGCCCGACGTGCCCGCGCTGAAGGAGCGTGCCGACGGCCGCCTGCTGACCGCGCGCGAGCAGCTGGAGCTGCACCGCGAGAATCCGGCGTGCGCGGCCTGCCATGTGAAGATGGATCCGCTGGGCTTCGCGCTGGAGAATTTCGACGCGGTCGGCGCGTGGCGCCAGCGCGACGCCGGACAGGCGATCGACGCCAGCGCGACGATGCCCGACGGCGCGCGCTTCGCCGGGATCGACGGGCTGCGCGGCGTGTTGCTGGCGCGGCGCGACGAATTCGTCGGCGCCTTTGCCGAGCGGATGATGACCTATGCGCTCGCCCGCGGGCTGACCCCGCGCGACATGCCCGCGGTGCGCCGGATCGTGCGCGCTGCGAAGGCGGACCGGTATCGCGTGCAGACGATCGTGCGGGGTATCGTGACCAGCGATGCCTTCACCCTGAAGAGGACGGCCAGCCGATGAGGATATTGCGCGCCCCGATCGCCCGGCGCACGTTGCTGCGCGGCGCCGGCACCGCCATCGCGCTGCCGTTCCTGGAGGCGATGGCGCCCGCCGCGCGCGCCGCCGACCGCGCGGCCCGGCCGAAGCGGCTGCAGGTGTTCTATTCGCCCAACGGCATGATGATGGACGGCTTCCGCCCCGCCGGCAGCGGCGGCGCGCTGGTGCTGCCCGACACGCTGGCGCCGCTGGCGCCGTTCCGCGACCGCGTGACCGTGGTGACCGGCCTGGGCCATCCGCAGGCGGCGGCGATGGGGGACCGGCCGGCGGGCCATGGCCGGTCGTGTCCCGCGTTCCTGACCGGGGTGCACGTGCGCCAGACCGAGGGCAGCGACATCCACTGCGGCGTGTCGATGGATCAGGTCTATGCCGCGCATCTGGGGGAGGCGACGCCGCTGCCGTCGCTGGAATTGGGGATCGACCAGGCCAGCCTGCTGGGCAGTTGCGACATCGGCTACAGCTGCGCCTATACCAACGGCATTTCGTGGCGGAACGCGACGGTGCCGCTGCCGGTCACCGCCAACCCGCGCGACGTGTTCGAGCGGCTGTTCGGTGACGGCGACGCGCTGGACCCCGCCAGCCGGCTGGCGCAGGCGCGGCGGCAGACCAGCATCCTGGATTTCGTGCGCGAGGATACCGCGCGCCTGTCCGGCACGCTGGGGCAGGACGACCGGCACAAGCTGGACGAATATCTGGAGGCGACGCGCGAGATCGAGAAGCGCATCCAGCGCGCCGCCGCAGGCGGTGCGGGTGACGCAGCGGCGGGGATCGAGCGGCCGGCGGGGATACCGGATTCGTTCGACCAGCACGTGCGGCTGATGATCGATCTGCAGGTGCTGGCGATGCAGGCCGACATCACGCGTGTCGGCACGTTCATGATCGGGCGCGAGCTGTCCAACCGCACCTATCCCGAAATCGGCGTGCCGGATTCGCACCATATGCTGAGCCACCACGGCAACAGCCCGGAGAAGATGGCGAAGCTGGCGCGCATCAACCGCCACCACATGGAATATTTCGCTTATTATCTGAAGCGGATGGCCGAGACGAAGGACGGCGAGGCATCGCTGCTGGACCGCACGCTGGTGCTGCGCGGATCGGCGTTCGGCGATTCGAACGAGCATGACCATATGGACCTGCCGGTGGTGGTCGCGGGCGGGCTGGTGCCGGGCGGGCGGCATGTCGCGGTGGAGAAGGGGACGACGATGTCGAACCTGCTGCTGGCCGCCCTGAACGTGCTGGACGTGCCGGCGACCGCGTTCGGCGACAGCACCGCGCCGCTGGGGGCGCTGACGCATGGTTAGCGTGATGATGCTGGCGGCGGCGCTGGCGGGGCAGGACGCGCTGGCGCGCGCGGTGGCGGCGGACGATGCGGCGGCGGTGCGCGCGGCGATCGCGGCGGGTGCGGACGTCAACCGGCGCGGCGATTACGGCGCGACGCCGCTGCTGAAGGCGGTGGAGGTGCAGGATGCCGAGGTGGTGGAGGCGTTGCTGCACGCCGGCGCGCGCGCGAACGTGGCGGATGACGACGGACTGACCCCGCTGGCGCTGGCGTGCGAGCGCGGTGGGGAGCGGATATTGACCGTGCTTCTCGACGCCGGTGCACCGGTGCGGCACGCCGATCGCGACGGTGTGACGCCGCTGGCGACGTGCGCGGGGCGCGGCCCGGCGGCGATCGTGGCGCGGATGCTGACCGTGCGGGGGCCGGTGGACGTCGCGGATTCACGCGGCCAGACGCCGCTGATGTGGGCCGCCTACGCCGGTCGCGCAGAAGCGGTGCGTGCGTTGCTGGGGGCCGGCGCCGACCTGCACCGTCGTTCGGACGGGGGGATGACGCCGCTGCTCTATGCGATCAAGGGCGGCGATGCGGCGACTGCGGAGGTGTTGCTGGCGGCGGGTGGGCGCACCACCGATCGCGCGCCGGAGGATACCAGCGCGCTGCAACTGGCGCTGTACCAGTCCAACTGGCGCATCGCCGAACGGCTGGCGGGGCTGCCCGGCGCGGACATGGCGGTGCGCGACCGCAACGGGCAGCAGCCGCTGCACGCCGCCGCGGCGGGGGGCGACGCGGCGCTGGTCCGCGCGCTGCTGGCGCATGGGGCGGACCCCAACGGGCTGACCGGGCCGTCGCGCATCACCTGGGTGACGGAGGCGAATTTCGGCGTGCCGCCGCCGCCCGTCCCGCCCACCCCGCCGCTGCTGATCGCGGCCGCCAACGGTCATGCCGCGGCGATGGCGGCGATCCTGGCGGGTGGGGGTGACGGGCGCGCGTTACTGCCGGACGGGACCAATGTGGTGCTGGCGGCGGCGCGCGGCGGCAGTGCGGCGGCGCTGGCGCAGGCACTGGCGATCGCGCCCGACGCGACCGTGACGGACCGCAACGGCGACACCGCGCTGCACGTCCTGCTGGGCACGATCGGCGACACGGCCCCGCCCGAACTGGAGGCGATGTTGCGGTTGCTGGCGGCGCATGGCGCGCGCGCCGACGCCGCCGACCGCCGCGGCACTACCCCGGCGCAGCTGGCGGACGGGGGATTGAGCGAGGTGCGCGCGATCTTCCGCACCATCTATCCGCCCGCTACAGTGATGACGGGCGCGGCGACGCGATGACGCACCGCCGATCAGCTTCGAGGGAGCGACACGAGATGACGATGATGCGCAACACGATCCGCGCAGCGCTGGTGCTGGCCACGCTGACCGCCGCGGCACCGCCCCCGCAGCAGGTGGTCGCCGCCCGCCACGCCGGTTTCAAGAAGATGGGCGCGGCGATGAAGGCGCTGGGCGACCAGCTGAAATCCGACGCCCCCGCCAAGCCGGCGATGGTCGCCGCGGCGCAGACGATCGCCACCACCGCGCGCCAGCAGGCCGCGCTGTTCCCCGCCGGCACCGGCCCCGGCGCGGGCGTGAAGACCGAGGCGCTGCCCGCGATCTGGACCAACCGCGCCGCTTTCGATGCGCAGATGAAGGCGTTGATCGCCGAATCCGGCAAGCTGGTGGCGGTGACCAACGGCGGCGACGTCACCGCGATCCGCGCGCAGATGAAGGCGACCGGCGCGACCTGTGCCGCCTGCCACCGCCAGTTCCGCGCCGAGGATTGATGACGACCGGCACCACCCGTGCCGCGCCGTTGTGGGACGTGCCGGTGCGGCTGTTCCACGGGCTGCTGGTCGCGCTGATCGCGTTTTCGTGGTGGAGCGGCGAGAACCATGAGATGGAGTGGCACCGCACGTCGGGCTACGCCATCCTTGCGCTGGTGGTGTTCCGGCTGTTCTGGGGCGTGGCGGGCGGGCGCACCGCGCGCTTTGCCCGCTTCGTGCGCGGCCCGCGCGCGGTGATCGCCTATGTCCGCGGCGGAGCGGGAGCGCCGCCGGGGCACAACCCGCTGGGCGGGTGGAGCGTCGTGGCGATGCTGGCGACCGTCGCGGCGATGGTGACGGCGGGGCTGTTCGCGGTCGATGTCGACGGACTGGAGAGCGGGCCGCTGGCCGATTACGTCACCTTCGACCAGGGGCGGATGGCGGCCGAATGGCATGGCGCGATCTTCAACGTGCTGCTCGCGCTGATCGCGCTGCATGTCGCGGCGGTGCTGGTGTATCTGGTCCGCGGGCGCAACCTGATCGGCGCGATGATCCACGGACGGCGCGTTGTGGCGGAGGGCGAGGCGGTGGAGCCGCTGGGCGCGTCGTGGTGGCGCGCGCTGCTGGGCGTGGCGATCGCAGGCGCCGCTGCGTGGGCGGTGTCGCGCGGGTTCCGGTTCTGAGGCGCTGAGCCTGTAAGGAAGAAGGGTTGATCGCGCAGAGACGCGGAGGCGTAGAGAGGTTGCGGTGACGCGAAGCACCCCCTGCGTTTCAGGACGCCGTTTCGGGGAGCGCGCGCATCTCTACGCGTTTGGACGAACACAGCGTCGCCCCAGCGAAGGCTGGGGCCTTTGGCGACCGGCCGCGCGCTTTCCGCGTAAGATCCCAGCCTTCGCTGGGATGACGTGAGCGTCTGGCGACCGGCCGCGTGCGAGCCGCGGGAGATTCCGGCTTTCGCTGGACAGATGGAGGCACCCCTGCGCTCATTTTTGCAACGATCCGTTCCGATCATTGCGTTTGATGGATAGGGGCTGGGCGGGCATCAGGATCGCATCATGCGTCGTTTGTCCCTGCCGTTGGTCGACCCGTTCCTGTTGTGGCTGATCGGCACCGTCGCGGCGGCATCGCTGCTGCCGGCGACGGGGCGGTGGGCGACGGCGTTCGGGATGCTGGCCGATGCGGCGATCGCGCTGCTGTTCTTCCTGCACGGCGCAAAGTTGTCGCGCGAGGCGATCGTCGCGGGGATGGGCAACTGGCGGCTGCACGCTTTGGTGCTGGCGTCCACTTATGTCCTGTTTCCGATCGTCGGGCTGGCGGTGCTGCGGGTCGGCGGCGGGGCGATCGACCCGGTGCTGGCGTCGGGGCTGCTGTTCCTGACGCTGCTGCCGTCGACGGTGCAATCGTCGATCGCCTTTACCGCGATGGCGCGTGGCAGTGTCGCGGCGGCGGTGTGCAGTGCGTCGCTGTCCAACCTGATCGGGATCGTCGCGACGCCGCTGCTGGTGCAGGTTTTCATGCATCCGTCGGCGGGCGCGGGCGCGGGCGGCATGGCGTGGGGATCGGTGAAGACGATCGCGTTGCAACTGCTGTTGCCGTTCGTCGCCGGGCACCTGCTGCGCCCGTGGATCGGCGGGTTCGTGGCGCGGCACAAGGCGGTGCTGCAACCGGTCGATCGCGGATCGATCCTGCTGGTCGTCTATGCCGCGTTCAGCGCGGCGGTGGTGGAGGGCATCTGGCAGCGTGTCGGCGCGCTGGACCTGGCGGGGCTGCTTTTGTGGTGCGCGCTGATCCTGGCGGTGGTGATGGTGGCCAATGTCGTCGCGGCGCGCGTCGCCGGCCTGTCGCGCGAGGATGCGATCGTGCTGCTGTTCTGCGGGTCGAAGAAGAGCCTGGTGTCGGGCGTGCCGATGGCGGGCGCGCTGTTCGCGCCGGCTGAGGTCGGGCTGGTGGTGTTGCCGCTGATGGTGTTCCACCAGCTGCAATTGTTCCTGTGCGCGGCGCTGGCGGGGCGCTTCGCAAGAGCCGCGGCGGCGCGCGACGCCGCAATCCTGCCGCCGGTCGGCGTAGACGGCGCGGTCGCCGCGGCGGCACGCGCAGGGTTCGTCATCCCCGACGCCTGCCTGCCGGGGGTGGCGGCCAATCTGGAACTGCTGACGCGCCATGCCGCGACGCTGCGCGGGCCGGCGGCATGAGGACTGCCGGCGAGATCGCGGCGGCGGTGCGCGCCGGCACCGTGTCCGCGCGCGACGTCGCGTTGCGCGCGCTGGCGGCGATCGACGCGGCGGAACCGGCGCTGTGCGCGGTGACCCGCCGGCTGGGCGAGCGCGCGCTGGCGGAGGCGGGCGCGGTCGATGCCGCGGTGGCGGCGGGGCGTGACCCCGGGCCGCTGGCGGGCGTGCCCTATGGCGTGAAGGACCTGTTCGACGTTGCGGGCTTGCCGACGACCGCGGGGTCGGCGCTTTATGCCGATGCGCCGCCGGCGGCGTGCGATGCGGAGGCGGTGCGGCGGATGCAGGCGGCGGGCGCGGTGCTGGTCGCGACGCTGAACATGGACGAATTCGCCTATGGCTTCGCGACGATCAACGCGCGCCACGGCACGACGCGCAACCCGCACGCACCGGACCGGCTGGCGGGCGGATCGTCGGGCGGATCGGCGGCGGTGGTGGCGGCGGGGATCGTGCCGCTGGCGCTGGGATCGGACACCAACGGATCGGTGCGCGTGCCCGCCAGCCTGACCGGATTGTACGGGTTGAAGCCGACGCACGGCGCGCTGCCGATGGCGGGGGTGTTCCCGTTCGCGGAAAGTTTCGACGATGCCGGGCCGTTCGCGGGCAGCGCGGCGGACATGGCGCTGGCGTGGCAGGTGCTCGCCGGACAGGACGTCGGCACCGGCGCGCCGCCGCGGCTGGCGCGGCTGGGCGGGCGGTTCCGCGAGAATACCGACGCCGATCAGATCGCGGCGATCGACGCGCTGGCGGCGGGTGCGCCGCTGCTGGAGCTGCCCGATATCGCGCGCGCGCGGTCGGCGGCGTTCGTCATCACCGCTTACGAAGGCGGCGCGCTACACCGCGAGGCGCTGGCGCGCGACGCGATGGCGTTCGATCCGGCGGTGCGCGACCGATTGCTCGCCGGCGCGCTGCTGCCGCGCGCGCTGTATGACGAGGCATGCGCGTTCCGCGATGCGTTTCGCGCGGCGGTGGATGCGCTGATCGCGGATCACGACGTGCTGCTGGCGCCGGCGGCGCCGTGCGTCGCGCCGCGGATCGACGATCCGTTCATCACCATCGACGGTCAGCGGGTGCCGGCGCGTGCGGACCTGGGCATCCATACCCAGCCGATCAGCTTCGCCGGGCTGCCGTCGCTGGCGGTGCCGTTGCGACGCGCGGGCGGGGCGCTGCCGATCGGATTGCAGCTGATCGGGCGGCGCGGGGGCGAGGCGGCCTTGCTCCGCGCGGCGGCGGCGTGGGAAGAACGGGGACTGATCGGCGCGACCGTGCCGGTCATCGAAGACGTGGGGGAATGGGCATGACGGGGGTGCTGGAACGACGGTTCGCGCTGGCGGAGCGCGGCACGTCGGCACGGACGGAGGTGCTGGCGGGGTTCACCACCTTCCTGACGATGGCGTATATCGTGCTGGTCAATCCGGCGATCCTGGGACAGGCGGGGATGCCGGTGGCGGGCGTGGCGGCGGCGACGTGCTTCGCCGCGGCATTCGCCTCGATCCTGATGGGCCTTTCGGCCAACGTGCCGCTGGCGCTGGCGCCGGGCATGGGGCTGAACGCCTATTTCAGCTTCACGGTGGTGCAGCAGATGGGCGTGCCGTGGCCGGTCGCGCTGGGGTGCGTGTTCCTGTCGGGCGTCGCGTTCCTGATCCTGACGCTGACCGGGGTGCGCCAGCTGATCGTCGCGGTGATCCCGACACATCTGTTCGCGGCGGTGGCGGGGGGCATCGGGCTGTTCATCGGCTTTATCGGGCTGCGCAACGCCGGGATCATCGTCGCCAATCCGGCGACGCTGGTGGCGCTGGGCGACCTGACGCAGCCGGGCGCGCTGCTGGCGTTGTTCGGGCTGGCGCTGATCGGCGCGCTGAGCGTGTGGAACGTTCGCGGCGCGATGCTGATCGGGATCGTCGCCACCACGTTGGTCGCGTGGATCATGGGGCAGGTGGTGATGAAGCCGGAGCCGTACAGCCTGGCCGCGCTGACCGGCACCGCGTTCCAGCTCGATTTGCCGGGTGTGTTCGGGCTGACCGGCAGCCACGGGCTGGGGTTGCTGGAAATCCTGTTCGTGTTCCTGTTCGTCGACCTGTTCGACAATCTGGGCACGCTGGTGGCGGTTACGAAGCGCGCCGGGCTGATGGACGCGGCGGGGCGGATTCCGGGGCTGAACCGCATCCTCGTCACCGATGCGGTCGCGACCGTCGTCGGGTCGATGGCGGGGACCAGCACCGTCACCAGCTATGTCGAAAGCGCCGCGGGGGTGCAGGCAGGCGGGCGCACCGGGCTGACCGCGGTGGTCACCGGCGTGCTGTTCCTGGCGACGATGTTCGTCGCGCCCTATGCGCAGCTGGTGCCGCTGGCCGCGACCGCGCCCGCGCTGATCGTGGTCGGCGGGCTGATGCTGCTGCCGGTGACGGAGGTGGCGTGGGAAGACCCGCTGTCGGCGATCCCGGCGTTCCTGACCGTGGCGATGATCCCGCTGACCTTCTCGATCGCGAACGGGCTGGCGTTCGGCATCGTCGCGCATGCGGTGCTAAAGCTGCTGCGCGGTACCGCGACGAAGGGCGACTGGTTCCTGTTCCTGCTGGCGGCGCTGTTCGTGATCCGCTTCGCCTGGATGGGAGGGGCGGCATGATCCGGCGCCTGCTGATCGCGGTCGCCGCGCTGATCGCGACGCCCGCCGCCGCGCAACAGGACCGGGGGCGGCTGGACGACACGCCGCGCACCGTGGTGATGACGGCGTTTCCGCCGGAATGGGATGCGCTGGTCGGATCGGTGGAGCAGCCGCGCGAATATCGCGTCAACGGCCTCACCTTCATGACCGGGACGATGGCGGGCAAGCCGGTGGTGCTGATGCAGAGCGCGGTCAGCATGGTCAATGCGGCGATGAACACGCAGCTGGTGCTCGACCGGTTCCGGGTGAAGCGCATCGTCTTTTCCGGGATCGCGGGCGGCGTGGACCCGCAGCTGTCGATCGGCGACGTGATCGTGCCGGAGAACTGGGGCCAGTATCTGGAGGTATCCTTCGCGCGACAGACGCCCAAGGGCTGGGTCACGCCCGAGCCGGTCGATGCCGGTGCGCCCGCCAATTGGGGAATGATGTTCCCGCGCGGGGTGCGCGTGGGCAACGAGGCGCAGCCGGCGGCGCGCCATTACCTGCTGGGGGTCGACCCGCAGCTGCTGGCGCTGGCGCGGCAGGTGGCGGGGCGCGTGACGTTGCGCCGGTGCGCGGATGCGGCGAAGGCGGCGTGCTTGGATCATGCGCCGCAGATCGTCGTTGGCGGTACCGGGGTCAGCGCGGGGGTGTTCGCCGACAATGCGCAGTTCCGCACGTACCTGCACGATGCGTGGCAGGCGCGCGTGCTGGACATGGAAAGCGCGGCGGTGGTGCAGGTCGCCTATGCCAATCGCGTGCCCGCGGTGGTGTTCCGCAGCCTGTCCGACCTGGCGGGCGGGGACGAACATGCGAACCAGATGACGACGTTCATGGCGCTCTCCTCGGTCAATTCGGCCGACGTCGTGCGCGCGTTCGTCGCCGCGCTGCCGGATTGAGCGCGATGTGGACCGTCACCGGCCGCCACGGGATCGTCAGCGCGCCGCACCATCTGGCGGCCGAGGCGGGGTGCGGGGTGCTGCGCGACGGCGGCAGCGCGGCGGAGGCGTGCGTCGCGGTCGCCGCGACGCTGGCGGTCGTCTATCCGCACATGACCGGGATCGGCGGCGACGGTTTCTGGCTGATCGCCGAGCCGGACGGGCGCGTGCATGGTATCCACGGATGCGGCGGCGCGGCGGCGGCGGCGGACCTGTCGCTTTATGCCGGGATGGCGGCGGTGCCGACGCGCGGGCCGCTGGCGGCGAATACCGTCGCCGGCACGATTTCGGCATGGGAAGCGGCGCTGGACGGCGGGACGCTGCCGCTGGCGCGGTTGCTGCGCGATGCGATCGACCATGCCGAGCGCGGCGTGGCGGTGACCGCGGGCGGCGCGGCGATCGCGGCGGCGAAGGGCGCGGAATTGCGGGTGCAGCCGGGCGCTTACGCCGCGATTTTCGAGCCGGACGGCAGGCCGTTGGCGGCGGGCGACCTGCTGCGCCAGCCGGCACTGGCCGCGACGCTGCGCGCGCTGGCGGCGGAGGGGCTGGACAGCTTCTATCGCGGCGATCTGGCGCGGCGGATCGCGGCGGACCTGGCGGCGCTGGGCAGCCCGATGTCGGCGGACGATCTGGCGGCGCATCGCGCGACGCGGCCAGCGCCGCTGAGCGTTGCGATCCGCGGCGCGCGGCTGTGGAACAGTGCGCCGCCGACGCAGGGGATCGCATCGCTGCTGATCCTGGCGCTGTTCGACCGGTTGGGCGTGGACGGTGTCGACGACCTGCCGTTCGTCCACGGGCTGGTCGAGGCGACCAAGCAGGCGTTTCGCTGGCGCGATCGGCATTGCGGCGACCCGGCGCACATGACCGCGGACGCGCAGGCGCTGCTGGACGATGCCGCCGCGCTGGACGCGATGGCGGCGCGGATCGACCCGGCCCGCGCGCTGCCGTGGCCGCAGCCGCCGCAATGGGGCGACACCTGCTGGTTCGGCGCGGCCGATGCGGCGGGGCAGGTGGTGTCGTGCATCCAGTCGACCTATTTCGAATTCGGGTCGGGCGTGGTGCTGCCCGGCACCGGCATCACCTGGCAGAACCGCGGCAGCAGCTTCCGGCTGGCGGCGGAGGGCTGGAACGCGCTGAAGCCCGGTCGCAAGCCGTTCCACACGCTGAACCCCGCGCTGGCGCGGTTCGATGACGGGCGGGTCATGGCCTATGGCACGATGGGCGGGGAGGGGCAGCCGCAGACGCAGGCCGTCGTCTTCGCCCGTTATGCGCGCAGCGTCGACCTTCAGGACGCGATCAGCGCGCCGCGCTGGCTGCTGGGGCGGACCTGGGGCGAGGAGACGACGTCGCTGAAGCTGGAGGACGGTTTCGCCCCGGACCTGTACGCCGCGCTGGCGGCGGCGGGGCATGAGGTGGAGCGCGTCGGCGGTCCGACCGCGACGATGGGCCATGCCGGCGCGGTGGTGCGCCATGCCGACGGGCGGCTGGACGGCGCCACCGATCCGCGCAGCGACGGCGGGGTGGCGGCATGGTGAGCCACCTGCACCCCGGCGGCGCGCGCGCGGTGGCGCGGTGCGACACGCTGGGCGTCGTTCCCTATAGCGACACGCCGGACGGGCTGTTCCGCGGCTGGCTGTCCCCCGCGTGGCGGGTGACGCAGACGCTGCTGGGCGACTGGATGGCCCTGGCGGGGATGACGGTGCGGCGCGACGGCGCGACCAACCTGATCGGGCGGTACGAGGGGACAGGCGACGGCCCGCCGCTGCTGATCGGCAGCCACATCGACAGCGTGCGCGATGCCGGCCGCTATGACGGGATGCTGGGCGTCACGCTGGCGATCGAATGCGTCGCGGCGCTCCACGCGCGCGGGCGGCGGATGCCGTTTCCGATCGAGGTGATCGCGTTCGGCGACGAGGAGGGATCGCGCTTCCCCGCCGCGATGCTGACCAGCCGTGCGGTGGCGGGGACGCTGGCGGCGGTGCCCGACATGGCCGATGCGGCGGGCGTCACGCTGGCCGCCGCGCTGGCGGAGGCGGGGACAACGCCGGCGGCGATGCTGGCCGCGCGGCATCCGGGCGCGCTCGCCTATCTGGAGGCGCATATCGAGCAGGGGCCGGTGCTGGAGGCCGAGGGGCTGGCGCTGGGCGCGGTGACCGGGATCGCGGCGCAGCTGCGCTTTTCCTGCACCGTCACGGGGCAGGCGGGCCATGCCGGGACCAGCGCAATGCGGCTGCGCCGCGATGCGCTGGCGGCGGCGGCGGAAATGGTGCTGGCGGTGGAGGCGCGCGCGCTGGCGGGCGGTGACGATCTGGTCGCCACCGTCGGCCAGCTGACCGTATCGCCCGGCGCCGCGAACGTGATCGCGGGCGTGGTCGTCTTCACCATCGACGTCCGCTCCCCCGATGCGGCGGTGCGCGATGCGGCGGCGCAGGACATTCTGGCAGGCGCGCAGGGCATCGCCGCGCGGCGCGGCGTCACCTTCGCCGCGACGCCGATCCACGACCTGCCCGCCAGCCCGTGCGACCCGGCGCTGACCGAGTTGATGACCGAGGCGCTGGCGGCGTGCGGCCACCCGCCGCGCCGGCTGGCGAGCGGGGCGGGGCATGATGCAATGGTGATGGCGGCGTTGTGTCCCACCGCGATGCTGTTCATCCGCTGCCGCGGGGGCATCAGCCACGATCCGGCGGAACAGGTGAGCGACGACGATGCCGATGCCGCGCTGGCGGTGATGCGGCGGTTCATCGACAAATTGGGAGAGCGTTGTGAGCGGGCTTGATCCGATGCTGTTCGGGGAGATCGATCCGCCGCAGCGGCTGCTGATGGGGCCGGGGCCGGTCAATGCGCATCCGCGCGTGCTGCGCGCCATGTCCGCCGATCTGCTGGGGCAGTTCGACCCGGAAATGACCGGTTACATGGAACAGGTGATGGCGCTGTACCGCCCGGTGTTCGGGACGGACAATCGCTGGACCTTCCTGATCGACGGTACCGCGCGCGCGGCGATCGAGGCGTCCCTGGTGTCGCTGGTGGAGCCGGGCGACACGGTGCTGGTGATCGACTTCGGCCGCTTCGGCCTGTTGCTCAAGGAGATATTGCAGCGGATCGGCGCGCCGATCGTGTCGGTCGAGGCGCCATGGGGCCAGGTGATGCCGATGGAGGCGATCGCCGCCGCGATCGAGCGGCACGGGCCGCGCGTGGTGGCCAGCGTGCATGGCGATACCAGCACGACGATGGCGCAGCCGCTGGCCGGGCTGGGCGATCTGTGCCGCCGCGCGGGTGCGTACAGCTATGTCGATGCGACCGCGACATTGGGGGGCATGGCGATCGACACCGATGCCTGGGGCGTGGATATCGTCACCGGGGGCTTGCAGAAATGCCTGGGCGGGCCGTCCGGATCGGCACCGATCACCGTGTCGGATCGCGCGGCGGAGCGGATCTTCGCGCGCCGCCATGTCGAACAGGGCATCCGCCGCGCCGATATCGCCGACGGGCGCGGCCCGCGCATCGCGTCCAACTATTTCGACCTGGCGATGGTGATGGATTACTGGAGCGAGAAGCGCCTGAACCATCATACCGAGGCGACGACGATGCTGTACGGCGCGCGCGAATGCGCGCGCGTCGCGCTGGGCGAGGGATTGCCCGCGCGGTTCGAGCGGCATGCGCGCGCGGGCGCATCGGTGACGGCGGCGGCGCGCGCGATGGGATTGCGCGTGTTCGGCGACGATGCGCACCGCATGACCAACGTCACCGCGATCCACATTCCGGAGGGCGTCGACGGCGAGGCGGTGCGCCGCCGGATGCGCGAGGATTTCGAGATCGAGATCGGCACCGCCTTCGGCCCGCTGGCGGGCAAGGTGTGGCGGATCGGCGCGATGGGCTACAATGCGATGAAGCATAAGGTCGCGCTGACCATCGGCGCGCTGGAGGCGGTGCTGCGCGCGGAGGGGTATGCGACCCCGCCCGGCGCGGGCGTCGACGCGGCGCTGGCGGCGTGGAACGGATGAGCGCGCGCGACCTGATCGGTTATGGCGCGACGCCGCCCGACGCGCGCTGGCCCGGCGGTGCGCGTGTCGCGGTGCAGTTCGTCGTCAATTACGAGGAAGGCGCGGAGAATAGCGTCCTCAACGGCGACGCCGGGTCGGAGGCGTTCCTGTCCGACATGGTCGGCGCGGGCAGCCATCCCGCCCGCGCGATGGCGATGGAAAGCCTGTACGAATATGGCAGCCGCGCCGGCTTCTGGCGGCTGCACCGGCTGTTCACCGCGCGCGGCGTGCCCGTCACGGTGTTCGGCGTGGCGGCGGCGATGGCGATGAACCCGGCGGCGGTCGAGGCGATGCTGCGCGCCGAATGGGAAGTGGCGAGCCACGGCTGGCGCTGGATCGACTATCAATATGTGCCCGAGGCGGTGGAGCGCGACCATGTCGCGCGCGCGATCGAGGTGCACACCCGGCTGACCGGCACCCGCCCGCTCGGCTGGTATCAGGGGCGCACCAGCCCCAACACCGCGCGGATCGTGCGCGAGGAGGGCGGCTTCGTCTATGACGCGGACAGTTATGCGGACGACCTGCCTTATTATGTGCAGGGCCAGTTGATCGTCCCTTATTCGCTCGACGCCAACGACATGAAGATGGTGGCGCTCAACGGCTTTACCGAGGGGGAGCAGTTCTTCCGCTACCTGCGCGACACGTTCGAGGCGCTGCGCGCAGAGGGCGGGCGGATGATGTCGGTGGGGCTGCACGGGCGGATCGCCGGGCGGCCGGCGCGCGCGGCGGCGGTGGCGCGGTTCGTCGATCACGTGATCGCCAGCGGCGACGCGTGGATCGCGCGGCGGATCGACATCGCGCGCCACTGGCAGGCGGTGCACCCGGCATGATGACGATCAACGACCCGGAGGCGCTGGCCGAGGTGACCGCGGCGTTCCACGCCTATGAACGCGCGCTGATGGCGGACGACATACCGGCGATGGACGCTCTGTTCCACGATGCGCCGACGACGAACCGCTATGGCGTGGGCGAGGTATTGTACGGGATCGACGCGATCCGCGACTTTCGCAAGGGGCGCGGCGGATCGCCGCAGCGGCGGCTGGGGCGCGTCGCGATCACCGTCTACGGCGGGCAATTCGCGACCGCCGATGCGGAATTCCATCGCGAGGGCAGCGATCGGCGCGGGCGGCAGACGCAGGCGTGGGTCCGGTTCGCGGACGGCTGGAAGGTTGTGTCCGCCCATGTCAGCCTTGAGGGGACGGGATCATGACCGCGCTGTTCGAACACAGCCCGTGGGTGGAGGCGCGCGCCGATGCGCGGCCGTCGTCGGGGGATCGCCATGCCGATCTGATGGCGGTGGTGGCGACCGCCAGCGATGCCGAGCGGCTGGCGCTGATCCGCGCGCACCCGGAACTGGCGGGCAAGGCGGCGATCGACGGCACGCTGACGCAGGCGTCGGCGGCGGAACAGGCATCGGCGGGGCTGGACCGGCTGACCGCGGAGGAATTCGCGCGCTTCCACGACCTGAACACGCGATATCGCGCGCGGTTCGGCTTTCCGTTCATTATCTGCGTCCGGCTGACCGACAAGGCGGGCATATTGGCGGCGATGGCGGCGCGGCTGGCGAACGAACGCGACGTCGAGATCGCGACCGCGATCGCGGAGATCGGCAAGATCACGAAGCTGCGGCTGGAGGGGGCGGCATGACGCTGACCGGGCTGGAGGCGCGGGTTGCGCGCGATCTGGAATGGCTCGACTGGGGCGGCGCGGACTGGACGGTGCCGCGCGGCGACGACGTCTATGACGTCCTGATCGTCGGCGGCGGGCAGAGCGGGCTGGGCGCCGCCTTCGCGCTGATCGGCGAGCGGGTGAACCGCATCCTGGTGCTGGACGAGAATCCGGCCGGGCGCGAGGGGCCGTGGGCCACCTATGCCCGGATGCGCACGCTGCGCACACCCAAGCACCTGACCGGGATCGACATGGGCATCCCCAGCCTGACGTTCCGCGCCTGGTACGAGGCGCAGTTCGGGGCGGACGGCTGGGACGCGCTGGGCAAGATCCCGCGGCCGATGTGGATGGACTATCTGCGCTGGTATCGCCGCGTGCTGGACCTGCCGGTGCGCAACGAGGCGAAGGTGGTGGCGATCGACCCCGCCGGCGCGGGGCTGTTCCGCGTGACGCTGGCGGATGGCAGCGCGCTGACCGCGCGCAAGGTGGTGCTGGCGACCGGTATCCAGGGCGGCGGGGAATGGCATGTCCCCGCCTTCGTCAGCGACGCGCTGCCGCCGCACCTGTACGCGCACACCTCCGCCGGGATCGATTATGCCGCGCTGGCGGGCAAGCGCATCGGCGTGCTGGGGATCGGCGCGTCGGCGTTCGACAACGCCAATGCCGCGCTGGAGGCGGGGGTGGCCGAGGTGCACGTCTTCGCGCGGCGCGAGGCGTTGCCGCGCGTCAACCCGATCCGCTTCATGGAGCGGGTGGGAATGACCCCGCGCTATCCCGCGCTGGCCGATGCCGACAAATATCGCGCGATGCGCGACTTCCTGATGAAGAACCAGCCGCCGACCACCGACATGTTCGAGGCGGCGAGCGCGCATCCCGGCTTCGCACTGCACCTGGGCAGCCCGTGGCTGTCGGTAGAGGCGGCGGGCACAGGCGCGCGGGTGACGACGCCGAGGGACACGTTCGATTTCGATTTCCTGGTGCTGTCGACCGGGCTGCTGTCCGACCCGGCGCTGCGCCCCGAACTGGGCGGGGTGGCGGACCGGATCGCGCGCTGGTCCGACCACTACACCCCGCCGCCGGGGCAGAGGCATCCGCTGCTCGACGCCCATCCCTATCTGGGCCCGGCGTTCGAGTTGTTGCCGCGCCGTGCCGAGGACGCCGCGGCGCTCCACGGCCTGTTCGCGTTCAATTATTCGGCGCTGGCCAGCATCGGCCTGTCCGCCGCCGCGCTGTCGGGGCTGAGGCACGCGCTGCCGCGACTGGCGAAGGGGGTGGCGGACCAGCTGTTCCGCGACGATGCCGGCGCGCTGGTCGACGCCTTCATCGCCTATGACGAACCCGAATTCGCCGGCCAGTGGCCGCGCGGGGTGGCGGCATGACGACGCTGTCGACGCATGTGCTGGACACGATGCACGGCTGCCCCGCGGTGGGCATGGCGGTGACGCTGCATGGTGCGGACGGCGTGCCGCTGGCGGCGGGCGTCACCGATGCCGACGGGCGGTGCCCGGGTCTGTTCCCGCCCGCGCTGGCGGCGGGGGCGTACCGGCTGGACTTCGCTGTGGCGGATTACTTTCGTGCGCGCGGCGTGGCGCTGCCCGATCCGCCGTTCCTGGACGTGGTGACGATCGCGTTCGGCATGTCGGGCGCGGGCGGCCATTATCATGTGCCGCTGCTCGTCTCGCCCTTTTCCTATTCCACCTATCGCGGGAGTTGAGGTGACGATCCGTTTCATCCTGGATGGCGAGACGGTGGAGGTGGCGGATGCGCCCGCCACCGCGACGCTGCTCGATCACCTGCGCTACCGCCTGCGGCGGACCGGCACCAAGGAAGGCTGTGCCGAGGGCGATTGCGGCGCCTGTACCGTGCTGGTCGGCGAGGCGGACGGCGCGCGGGTGGCGTGGCGCGCGGTCAATGCGTGTATCCAGTTCCTGCCGATGCTGCATGGCAAAGCGCTGATGACGGTTGAGAGCCTGGGCGGCGATACGCCGCTGCAATCGCGCATGGCGGCCAACGGCAGCTCGCAATGCGGGTTCTGCACGCCCGGCTTCGTCATGTCGCTGCACGGTCGCAGCATCGGCGCGGCGGGGTGCGAACTGCCGGTCGAGGATGTGATCGCAGGCAATCTGTGCCGCTGCACCGGCTATGGCCCGATTCTGGCGGCGGGGCGGGATGTCGCGCCGGTAGTGCGCGACGATGCCGCGCTGGCGGCGGCGCTGGCGGCGATTCCGGCGGGCGCGTCGGGCGATGGCTGGTACGCGCCCGCCACGGTCGAGGACCTGACCGCGCTGCTGGCGGCGCACCCCGATGCGCGGGTCGTCGCCGGGGCGACCGACGTGGCCTTGTGGGTGACCAAGGGGCTGCGCGATCTGGGCACGGTGATCTTCGTCGGCGATATCGCCGAATTGCGCCGGATCGAGGAAAGCGCGGCGGGCCTGACGATCGGCGCTGGCGTCCGTTATGCCGAGGCGCATCGCGCGCTGGCCGCGCTGCACCCGGACCTTGGCGAGCTGGTCCGGCGGATCGGCGGGTTGCAGGTGCGCAACGCTGCGACGATCGGCGGCAATATCGCCAACGGATCGCCGATCGGCGACGGGCCGCCCGCGCTGATCGCGCTGGACGCGACGCTGACGCTGGCGGGCGCGGACGGGCGGCGGACGATCGCGCTGGCGGACTATTTTCTCGACTACGGCCGGCAGGATCGCCGCGCGGGCGAGTTCGTGGAGAGCATCTTCGTGCCCCGTCCGCACGCCGATGACGTGATCCATGTCGCCAAGCTGTCGCGGCGGTTCGACAGCGACATCTCCGCGGTGTGCGGCGCGGTGCGGCTGCGCGTGACCGATGGCGTGATCGCCGCGGCGCGGGTCGCGTTTGGCGGAATGGCGGCGACGCCGCGGCGCGCGGCGGCGTGCGAGGCGGCGCTGACCGGCCAGCCCTTTGCCGAGGCGACGATCGTGCGCGCGGCCGATGCGCTGGCGGGCGATTTCACCCCGCTCAGCGACGTGCGCGGCAGCGCCGCCTATCGCCGGCAGGCGGCGGCGGCGGTGCTGTGGCGGATGTGGCATCGCGCGGCGGGGCGGGCGGTATCGGTGCGCGACGTGGAGGCGATCGGTGCATAAGCCGTCCCTGCCGCACGACAGTGCCGCGCTGCATGTCGCGGGTACCGCGCGCTATATCGACGACCTGCCCGAACCGGGCGACCTGCTCCACCTCGCCTTCGGACAGGGGAGGGAGGCGCATGCGCGGATCGTCGCGGTGGATCTGGACGCGGTGCGCGCGATGCCCGGCGTGGTCGCGGTCTATACCGCCGCTGACATTCCGGGCGAGAACGACGTAAGCCCGCTGGCCGACGACGACCGGCTGCTGGCGGATGGCGTCGTCACCTATGTCGGCCAGCCGGTGTTCCTGGTGGCGGCGACCAGCCGCGATGCGGCGCGGCGCGCGGCGCGGGCGGGGCGGATCGACTACGAACCGCTGCCCCCGCTGCTGACGATCGCGGCGGCGCGCGCGGCGGGATCGCAGATCGAGCCGGTGCAGCGCATGGCGCGCGGCGATGCCGATGCCGCGCTCACCGCCGCACCGCACCGCCTGACCGGCGGGTTCGCGATGGGCGGCCAGGACCATTTCTACCTGGAGGGGCAGGTCGCGCTGGCGACGCCGGGGGAACAGGGGCAGGTGCACGTGCTCAGTTCCACCCAGCATCCCAGCGAGGTGCAGCATCTGATCGCGCAGGTGCTGGACGTCCACTCCGCCGACGTCACGGTCGAGGTGCGGCGGATGGGCGGCGCGTTCGGCGGCAAGGAGACGCAGGCCGCCGCCTTCGCCGCCGCCGCCGCACTGGTGGCGGTGAAGACCGGCCGCCCCGCCAAGTTCCGCTGCGATCGCGACGACGACATGGTGATGACCGGCAAGCGCCACGATTTCGAAGTGGCGTGGGACGTCGGCTTCGACGCCGCGGGGCGGATCGGCGGGCTGCGCCTGACGCTGTCGTCGCGCTGCGGGGCGACGGTGGACTTGTCGCCGGGGATCAACGACCGCGCGATGTTCCACAGCGATAACTGCTATTTCCTGCCCGATGTGGAGATCGTGTCCGAACGCTGGCGGACCAACACGGTGTCCGCCACCGCCTTTCGCGGGTTCGGCGGGCCGCAGGGGATGCTGGCGATCGAGCGGGTGATGGATGCGGTCGCGGCGCATCTGGGGCTGGACCCGCTGGAGGTGCGGATCGCCAATTTGTACGGGCCGGGTCGCGACGTGACGCCGTACGGCATGACGGTGGCGGACAATATCGCGCCCGACCTGATCGCGCGGCTGCGCGCCGATGCGCGCTATGACGATCGGCGCGCGGCGATCGACGCGTTCAACGCCGGCAGCCCGGTGCTGAAGCGCGGCATCGCGCTGACCCCGGTGAAGTTCGGGATCAGCTTCACCGTCACCCACCTCAACCAGGCGGGCGCGCTGGTGCATCTGTATGCCGACGGCAGCATCCAGGTGAACCACGGCGGCACCGAAATGGGGCAGGGGCTGTACGTGAAGGTGGCGCAGGTGGTGGCGGACGTATTCGCGCTGCCGGTGGAGGCGATCCGTATCACCGCGACGCGCACCGACAAGGTGCCCAACACCTCCGCCACCGCGGCCTCGTCGGGTGCGGATCTGAACGGGATGGCGGCGCACAATGCCGCGATGACGATCCGCGAGCGGGTGACGGCGTTCCTGGCGCGCACCTACGGCTGCGACGAGGGCGCGGTGGCGTTCACCCCGGCCGGGGTGGTCGTGGACGGCGAGACGATCCCGTTCGCCACCGTCGCGCGCAAGGCGCATCTGGGGCGGGTGTCGCTGTCCGCGACCGGTTTCTACGCCACGCCGCATATCCTGTACGACCGCGCGGCGCACAAGGGGCGGCCCTTCTACTACTTCGCTTATGGCGCGGCGGTGAGCGAGGTGGTGATCGACACGCTGACCGGCGAGAGCCGCGTGCTGGCGGTGGATATCCTGCACGACGTCGGCCGCTCGCTGAACCCCGCGATCGACCTGGGGCAGATCGAGGGCGCGTTCGTCCAGGGGCAGGGGTGGCTGACCACCGAGGAACTGGTGTTCGACGATGCCGGGCGGCTGCTGACCCATTCGCCCGCGACCTACAAGATCCCGACCGCGTCGGATCGCCCGGCGCGGATGACGATCGCGCTGTGGGACGGCGGCAATGTCGAGCCGACGATCAACCGGTCGAAGGCCGTGGGCGAACCGCCGTTCATGCTGGCGCTGTCGGTCTTTTCCGCGCTGTCCGCTGCCGTCGCCGCGACCGGGCCGGCCGCGCGCGCGCCGGTGCCGCTCGACGCCCCGGCGACGCCCGAGGCGATCCTGCGCGCGATCTCGGCGCATCGCGCGGCATGAGCGACTGGCTTTCCGGCCTGGCCGATCACGCGCGCCGCGGGCCGCTGGCGATGGTCAGCGTGCTGGCGACCGAGGGGTCCGCGCCGCGCGGTGCCGGCACACGGATGCTGGTGACCGCGGGCGCGGCGCACGGCACGATCGGCGGCGGGCGGCTGGAATATCAGGCGATCGAACAGGCGCGCGCGATCCTGTCGCATCCGGCGGGGACGTGGCGGGTGCAGGATTATCCGCTGGGGCCGCTGCTGGGCCAGTGCTGCGGCGGGCGGGTGCGGTTGCTGGTCGAGCATGTCGATCGCGAGGCGCTCGGCTGGATCGCGGGCGCGGCGGCGGGCCTGCGGCTGATGACGACGCTGACCGCGACCCGTGTCGAGCGGCAGGTGACCGGGGAGGCGGTGGCGGCGGTGCCGTCCGCGCGCGGCGACACGCTGCGCGCCGGCGCGCGCTGGAGCGAGACGATCGGCGAACAGGCGCGCGCGCTGTACCTGTTCGGCGCGGGGCATGTCGGTCAGGCGATCGCGCGGCACCTGCCGGGGCTTCCGCTGCGGCTGGCGTGGTTCGACACCCGCCCGCTGTTCGCGACGATCGACGGGGTGACGTCGGTGCCCGAGGACGCGGTCGCGGCGTGCATCGCCGACGCGCCGGGGGATGCCGCGATCGTCATCCTGACGCACGACCATGCGCTGGACTATGCGCTGGTGCTGGCGGCGTTGCGGCGCGATCCGGTCGCGTTCGTCGGCGTGATCGGATCGGCGACCAAGCGCGCGCGCTTCCTGGCACGTCTGGAGCGCGACGGGGTGGATGCCGATGCGCGCGCGCGGCTGACCTGCCCGATCGGGGTGGAGGGGGTGACGGGCAAGGAGCCGGAGGTGATCGCGATCGCCACGCTGGCGCAATTGCTGCGGCTGGAGCGCGCGCCGTGCTGACGGCGTTCCGCGGCGAGATCCTGTCGGTCGTCCGCGATCCGCGCGACGATCCCGCCGCCGTCCGCTACGAGCCGGACGGGCTGCTGGTGGTCGAGGACGGCGTGGTCGTCGCGCGCGGGCCGCATGATGCGCTGGTGGCGCGGTTCGCGGGCGTGCCGGCGGAGCGGCTGGGCGGGCTGATCGTCCCCGGCTTCGTCGATGCGCATGTCCATTATCCGCAGCTGGACCGCATCGCGTCGCACGGGGAGCAGCTGCTCGACTGGCTGGAACGGCACATCTTCCCCGCCGAACAGGCCTTTGCCGATCGCGCGCATGCCGATGCGGTGGCGGCGGCGTTCCTCGACGAACTGCTGCGCCACGGCACCACCAGCGCGCTGGTGTTCGCCACTGTCCACGAAGGGTCGGTCGATGCGCTGTTCGAGGCGGCGCTGGCGCGCGACATGCGGATCGTGTCGGGCAAGGTGCTGATGGACCTCGGCCCGCAGGGGTTGCGCGACACGCCTGAGACCGCGCGCGGCGACAGCGAGGCGTTGATCGCGCGGTGGCGCGGGCGCGGGCGGCTGGGCTATGCGGTGACGCCGCGGTTCGCGCTGACCTCCTCCGATGCGCAGATGGCGGCGGCGGGCGATCTGCTGGCGGCGCACCCGGACGTGCTGCTCCACACCCATCTGGCGGAAAATCCACGCGAATGCGCGGCGGTGGCGGCGCGCTTCCCGGACGCGGCGGATTATCTTGACGTCTACGACCGGTTCGGGCTGGTCAACGCGCGATCGGTGTTCGCGCATGGGTGCCACCTGACCGACCGGTCGTGCGCGAGGCTGGCGGCGACGGGCGCGGGGATCGCGACCTGCCCCAGTTCGAACCTGTTCCTGGGATCGGGCTTCCTCGATCTGGCGCAGGCGGACCGGTTCGGCGTGGCGCTGGCGCTGGGAAGCGATGTGGGCGCGGGCACCGGGCTGTCGATGCTGCACACCGCCGGCCTCGCCTATCAGGCGGCGCTGGCGCGCGACGTGCGGCTGGACCCGTTCCGGGCGCTGTACTGGGCCACCGCGGGCGGGGCGGCGATGCTGCACCTGTCCGACCGGATCGGCGCGCTGGAACCGGGGCAGGAGGCCGATTTCGTCGTGCTGGACGATGCTGCCACGCCGCTGATGGCGCGGCGCACGCGCGGCGCGACGCTGGCGGAACGGCTGTTCGCGCTCCAGATACTGGGCGACGATCGTGCGATCCGCGCCACCTATCTGCGCGGACGCCGCGCCGGGAGCTTCACATGACCAAGGACTTCATCACCGCTCTGCCCAAGGCCGAGCTGCACCTGCATATCGAAGGCAGCCTGGAGCCGGAGCTGATGTTCGCGCTGGCGGCGCGCAACGGCGTCGCCATCCCCTATGCCTCCGTCGAGGAGGTGCGTGCGGCCTATGCCTTTTCGAACCTGCAGGATTTCCTCGACATCTATTATGCCGGGGCGGACGTGCTGCGCACGCGCGCGGATTTTCACGATCTGGCGGCGGCCTATTTCGATCGCGCGGCGGCGGACGGCGTCGTCCATGCCGAAATCATGTTCGATCCGCAGACCCACACCGCGCGCGGCATCCCCTTCGCGGAGGTGATCGAGGGATTGCTGTCCGCGATGGCGCAGGCGCAGGCGCGCCACGGCATCACCAGCGCGCTGATCATGAGTTTCCTGCGGCACCTGTCGGAGGAGGAGGCGTTCGCGACGCTGGCGGAGGCAACGCCGTGGCTCGACCGGATCACCGCGGTCGGCCTCGATTCCTCCGAAGTCGGCCACCCGCCGGAGAAGTTCGCGCGCGTGTTCGCCGCGGCGCGCGGCAGGGGGCTGAAGCTGGTCGCGCACGCCGGCGAGGAAGGGCCGCCGGAATACGTCCGGCAGGCGCTGGACGTGCTGGCGGTCGACCGGATCGACCATGGCAACCGCTCGCTGGAGGACCCCGCGCTGGTCGAGCGGCTGGCGCGCGAGGGGATGACGCTGACCGTCTGCCCGCTGTCCAACCTGAAACTGTGCGTGGTCGACCGGATCGAGGATCATCCGATCGACGCGATGCTGGCGCAGGGGCTGCGCGCGACGATCAATTCGGACGATCCGGCGTATTTCGGCGGCTATGTCGCCGACAATTACCGCGCGGTGGCGGCGGCGCGCGGGCTGGATCGCGCCGCGCTGGCGACGCTGGCGCGCAACAGCTTCACCGGATCGTTCCTGCCGGCCGATGCGGTTGCCGCGCATGTCGCGCGGGTCGATGCGATGGTTCACCCCGCATGACGATCCGCCGGATCGCGGCGCTGCTGTTGATGCTGCTGGTCGCGATCCCGGCCGAGGCGAAGCGCAAGGTCATCATCGACGACGAAGGCTTCGGCCTGATGCACATGATGCTGCTGGCCGATCCGGATGTGGAGGTGCTGGGCATCACCACGGTATCAGGCAACGTCTGGGTCAACCGCGCCACCGCGCAGGCGCTGCGCGGGCTGGAGATCGTCGGGCGCCGCGACGTGCCGGTGGTGCCGGGCGCCACCTATCCGCTGGTCAACACCGAGGCGGCGACGGAGCGGTGGGAGGCGCTGTACGGCAAGCTGACGTGGAAGGGCGCGTGGATGAAGGCGTGGGCCGAACCCACGGTGCAGAGCACGCCGCCCTACCACCGCCCCGACGATCCGGTCGACCTGCCATGGGGCAATCCCACGACGAAGCCCGCGGGCGAGATCGCGGCCAATTTCCTGATCCGCATGGTGCGTCGCTACCCCGGCGAGGTGACGATCATCGAGGGCGGGCCGATGACCAACCTGGCGCTGGCGCAGCGGCTGGACCCGGCCTTCGCCGGGCTGGCGCGCGAGCTGGTCTATATGGGCGGCAGCCTGAACCCGCAGCGCGTGCGCGACGACCGGTCGGCGCGCGACTTCGCGCGCGAATTCGTCAACACGCCGCGACGCGAATTCAACATCCGCTTCGATCCAGAGGCCGCCAGCATCGTGTCGCGCAGCCCGTGGCGCGCGATCACCGTCGTGCCGGTCGACCCGTCCACCGCGACGCAGCTGACGCGCGCGCTGCGCGACCGGCTGGCCGCGGCGGCGACGCCGGAGGTGGCGCGCTTCGTCGCGCGGATGGAGCCGGGCTTTCCGATGTGGGACGAAATCGCCGCGGCCGTGTGGCTCGATCCCGGCGTGGTGACCGCGCGCGAGCGGCTGTACGTCGATTACGACACGATGTTCGGCCCGAACTACGGCGACCTGCTGTCGTGGCACGCGGCCTATCGCCCGGGGTTGGGCGAACAGCCCGCCGATGTGGTGCGCGCGATCGACTCGGCGCGGATGGAGGCGTTGATCGAGCGCGAGGTCGCGCGGCTGGGGCGCTGAGGCGCGCCGCAGGTCAACGTCGGCCCAGCCCGCGCTGGGGCGACGCGTTCGTCGCGGCGCGAATATTCTATCCCGCCAGCGCCGCGGGATAGGCGAGCTGCGCGAAGCCGGCTTCGATCTCGCCCACCACCATCCCCGCGGCGTGCGACGGCGTGCGCGAACTGGCGGTGCACAGCGCCAGCGTCATCGGGCGCAGCACCGGATCGACGATGCGCGTGAACGACAACAGCCCGCGGCGCACCTCCGTCATCACGTCCAGCGAGGTGAGCACGCCGATCCCCAGCCCCTGTTGCACCAGCGAGATGATCATCTGGATATTGTCCGATTCGACGCGCCGCTGCAGCTCGATCCCGGTGGTGCCGGCCAGCACCTCCACCTGTTCGCACACCGCCAGCGGGCGGGCGGGCAGGATCACCGGCGACCCGTCGCAGGCGGAAAAGCGCACCTCGCGCCGGTCGCCGAACGGATGGCCCTTCGGCGTCAGGAACCCCAGCACCACCTCCACGAAGGCGCGGACCTGAAGATCCCGATACGATTCGGGTTCGAACAGGATGCCCATGTCCACCTCGCCGCGCACGATCGCCTCGCGCACCGCGTCGTTCTTCAGCACCTTAACCCCGATGGTGATGCCGGGATAGCGCGTCTGAATCGACTGGATCGCGGCGGGGACATGGCCCTTGGCCAGCGCGTCGATGACCGCGATATCGACATGCCCGCGCTTCAGCCCGCGCAGATCCTCCATCTGCGCGCGAACGTCCGCCATGTTCTTCTGCCAGCGGCCGCCCGCCGCCATCATGATCTCCCCCGCCGCGGTCAGCCGCAGCCCGGTCGGCAGCCGTTCGAACAGCGGCATCCCCAGATCGGCCTCGACGTTCAGGATCTGCCGGTCGATCGCGGAGGCGGAGACGTTGAGTTCGTCGGCCGCACGGCGGATCGAGCCGAGCCGTCCGACGGCGAGGAAATAGCGCAGGAAACGCGAAAAGGCGGGCATGATGGGCGCTCTAATTTTTGCAACGATGCGTGATATTCATTGCGTTTGATTGCAATGTTAACGCGCCCTACGTCAACCATGGCGGGGCGAAGGGGGCACCGTCGGGCGCAGGGCGAACGGCGTGGCGGGGGCTGCCGCGACCGGCCGCGGCCGGCGATCCCCCCATCGATTCCGATGACAATGATAACATCATGACGCGGGAGAGGCGGGGTCGGACACGGCGGGGCACGCGCAGGGACGCGCCGCCCGCCACAGGGGGTGAGAGCAATGGATCGCATGGCATTGGGGATGGTGCGCGGGCGGCGCGGGCGTGGCTGGACGATCGCGATCGCGGGGCTGCTGTCCTGTTCGGCGATGACCGGCGCGGCGCAGGCACAGGCGCAGGCGCCGGAGAAGACCAGCGAGGAGCCGGCGGGCGAGGATATCGTCGTCAACGGTTCGCTCAACGCGCTGCCGGTCGACGGCGTCGGCTCGATCTTCGGGTTCGACAAGACGCTGGTCGAAACGCCGCGTTCCGCCTCGACGATCAGCAAGGAGCAGATCGAGCGGTTCGGCATCACCGATATCTACGATCTGGTCGCGCAGGCGCCGGGCACCTTCACCAATTCCTTCTTCGGCGTCGGCGGCGCGCTCGACATTCGCGGTACACCGGGCGAGGTCTATTTCCGCGGCGTCCGCCGGCTCGACAATCCGGGCAACTATCCCACGCCGATCGGTGCGTCGGACCGGATCGACATCGTCCGCGGCCCCGCCTCGCCGATCTACGGCCCGTCGAAGACCGGCGGCTATATGAACTTCGTGCCCAAGTCCGCGCGCGTGAAGGGCGGGGCGCTGATGGACCGTCCGGCGGGCGAGATCACCTATACCGGCGGCAGTTGGGACCGGAACGTCCTGAGCGCGAACCTGCGCGGGCCGGCGAAGATCGGCAAGGCCGAATTCGGGTACAGCCTGTATGCCGAGATCGAGGATTCGGGCAGCTATTACCGCAACATGTCGACGAAGCAGACGATCCTGCAGGCCGCGTTCGACAATGACGTGACCGACACCGTCCGCATCGAATTCGGCGGCATGTATCACAATTTCAAGGGCCAGCAGAACGGCGGCTGGAACCGGCTGACGCAGGACCTGGTCGACAACGGCACCTATATCACCGGCAGCGCGCAGCCGCTGGACACCAACGGCGACGGGCAGATCTCCCCGGCCGAGTTCGACGCCCGCGGCACCTTCTCGCCGTTCGGCACGTTCGGGTGCGCCGCCGGCACGGTGACCGCGCCGTCGCCGTTCGCCGCGTCCTTCACCGATGCGTGCTTCCAGCAAAGCTATCCGCAGCTGGCGCTGACCAATGTCGGCACCGCCAAGCTGAGCCGGCGCGACGTCCTGACCGGGCGCAACGACCGGCTGGATAACAAGGCGAAGACGGGCTATTTCGACATCATCTTCAATCCGGGCAACGACCTGGAGGTGAAGAACCAGCTGTTCTACGACGGCTATTACAACATCAACGAGAATACCTACGGCTTCGCGCAATTCCACGATTCCTGGGTGATCGAGGACAAGATCGTCGTATCGAAGGCATTCACCACCAGCGCGGGCAAATTCTCGTTCCAGCTGTCGCCGTCGATCCGCTACACCAGCTTCAAGCATGGCGAGGATTTCACCTACGAATATTTCCACCGCGTCGACCTGACGCAGGGGTATAATGCGCTGTCGGACCGGTTGCTGGCGACGGAATCGGGCCGCGACTATACCGATTACGTCCTGGGGCATTACACCAATTACGCGATCGCGGCGCTCGCCGACCTCGACTTCAACTTCGGGCTCGATCTGACGCTGGGCGGGCGGTACGACAGCGTGGCCGCGGTGTCGCGCAACGATCCGACCAAGATCAAGGGCGGCACGGCCGCCAGCGCGCGCGGCACGAAGGGCGGATGGTCGTGGACCGCCAGCGCATCGTACAAGCTGCCGTTCGGGCTGATCCCCTATGCCACCGCGGCGCAGCAGACGACGCTGATCGCCGGGCAGGGTGCCGAAATCGCGCCGGGCGGGGTCGCCAGCGGCAACTGGTTCAGCGCGTCGCGCCTGTACGAAGGCGGCGTGAAGGCCAGCCTGCTCGACGACAAGCTGTATGCCGCGGTGTCGGTGTACAAGCAGAAGCGCACCGACTTCAACGCGCAGGCGATCGTCACCAACCAGGCGGTGGAAACCCGCGGCGTGGAGGCCGAGGCGCGCTGGGCGGTGGACCGCCACCTGCTGCTGTCGGCGGGCTATACCCACGTCAACGTCTACAACTTGACCGGGCTGGAGACGGGATCGCTGTTCAGCTTCTTCGGGATCGAGGATCTGGTGAACGTGCGCAATCCGGCGCTGTACCTGGGCGGGCAGCCGATCGGGCTGGTGCCGATCCCGGACCGCGAGGCATCGCGGCGGCAGGGTATCCCGAAGAACCTGTATTCGCTGACCGGCAGCTATTCGTTCGACAACGGGATCGCGCTGACCGGCAGCCTGGTGAGCGTCGACTCGGTGTTCTCGGGCCAGTCGCAGAAGGTGCGCCTGCCGGCCTATGCGCTGGTCGATCTGGGCGCGTCGTACACGGTGAACAACTGGCTGTTCCGCGTGGTGGTGAAGAACGTCACCAACAAGCAGTATTTCCGCGCCAACTTCACCGAATTGTTCGGCGGCACGATCGTCCTGCCCGAACGCCCGCGCAGCGTTCAGGGCTCGCTGGTGTACAAGTTCTGATGACCGGGGTGCGCCGCGCCGTCGCCGCCGTCCTGATGCTGGCGGGGGGCATGATCCCCGCCGCGGCGGTCGCGGCGACGCCCGCGGCGCTTGCCTGCGTGCCGGGCAAGGCATGCGCCACGCCGCTGCCGGTGCGCGTCGTCGTGGTGACGATGTTCGAAATCGGCGCGGACAGCGGCGATGCGCCCGGCGAGTTCCAGCTGTGGAAGGAACGCCGCCGGCTGACCATGCGGATTCCGTTCCCGCAGGGCTATCATGATCTCTACTACAATCCCGACAGTCAGATCCTGTCGGTGGTGACCGGCGTCGGTTCGATCAAGTCGGCGACCGCGATCATGGCGCTGGGTCTGGACCAGCGGCTGGACCTGTCGCGCGCCTATTGGCTGGTGGCGGGAATCGCGGGGATCGACCCGAAGGATGCCTCGATCGGATCGGCGGCCTGGGCGCGCTATCTGGTCGACGGCGATCTGGCGCATGAGATCGACGCGCGCGAGATGCCGAAGGACTGGAAGACCGGCTATTTCCCGCGCGGGCGGCGCGGCCCGAACGATCCCGCGCCGCCGCCGACACCGTCGGGCGAGGTGTTCGAGCTGAACGCCGGCTTGCGCGACTGGGCCTATGCGCTGACCCGCGACATGACGCTGCCCGACGATCCCGGCATCGCGGCGGAGCGGCGGCGCTACACCGGCTTTCCCAATGCGCAGCGCGCGCCGTTCGTGCTCAAGGGCGATCAGCTGGCGGCGATGACCTTCTGGCACGGCGCGCTGCTGAGCGGCTGGGCCAACGACTGGACGCGTTACTGGACCAAGGGGCAGGGCGAATACGTCACCTCCGCGATGGAGGAGACGGGGACGATCCAGGCGATCGACTATCTGACCCGCATCGGCCGCGCCGACCGCGACCGCGTGATGGTGCTGCGCGCAGGCAGCAATTACGATCAGCCGCCGCCGGGCGTCACCGCCGCCGACAACCTGTTGCACGAGAACGAGGGCTATAGCGGGATGAGCGCCGCGCTGGAGAGCCTGTACCTCGTCGGATCGAAGGTCGTCGACACGCTGCTGGCCGACTGGCCCCGCTACGAGCGCGACACGCCGAAATAACCCCCGCCCCGCACCGCCGCACCGCCGCGGATCGCGACGGTGCGGCGACGGCGGCATCACGGCCGGCGGCGATAGAGCAGTGTCAGCCCGACGGTCCGCGGGCGGAAGCTGCTGTTGACGAAGAACGGCGAGCGGCCGCCGTAGTTGAACCGCTCCAGCCCGGGATGCGCGTCGAACAGATTGTCGACGAACAGCTGCGCTTCCACCTGGTCGAACGTGATGCCAGTGCGCATCCGCACGTAATGCGTCGGCGGGCGGTCGCCCAGGATCGGATTGTAGAAGGCGGTGTCGGGATCGAGGCTCGACCGTTCGCGGAAATTGCGGCTGGCGAATTCGTAATTGCCGCGCACGAACGCTTCATGCCCGCCCAGCGCGAAATCGTAGCGGCCCCCCGCGACCACCTGCCACGGCGTGCCCGCCTGGAACAGCGCGTTGCCCGCGTCGGTACCGAACGCCCCGGATGTGGCGCCGCGGTTGACGTATACCCGCTGCGTGAAGCGCGCGTCGACATAGCCGACCGACAGGTCGAGCGTGACGCCACGCGCCGGGCGCGCGGTCATCGCCAGGTCGAACCCTTCCGAACGCACCTGCCCGGAATTGACGGTATAGGTGACCGCGCACGGATCCAGCGTGACGCGCTGCTGGATGTTCGACCAGTCGATACGGAATGCGCTGGCATCGAAGCTCAGCCCCCTCAGCCGCCCCTTCGCACCGATCTCATAGGACCAGGCGCTGTCGGAGGTATAGGGAACGTCCGGTACCGGCCGCCCCGCCGCCGCCAGCTGCGCCAGGCAGCGTTGCCCGATCGGCGCGTTGATCCCGCCGGCGCGATAGCCCTTGGCGACACTGGCGTAGAGATTGACGTCGCGCACCCCGTCGTAGCTCAGCACGAAGCGCGGCGTGACCGGACGTTCGCGGGTGCGCCCCGCATCGCGCCGCGGCGCCGTGCCGATGTACGGGCCGGTGAAGACATTGTCATTGTCCAGCCGGATCTGCGACCAGCGGATGCCCGCCTGCGCATGGAGGCCGTCGACCGGCTCGACGTTGACGTTGCCGAATGCCGCGACCTGCCGCTCACGCTCCAGCCGGTCGCCGCTATAGCTGATCCCGCCGGGCAGCAGCGGGATGCCCAGCGTGTCGACCACGCCGATGCCGTAGATCGCGCGGAAGAACTGTTCCAGCGACGGTTCGATCAGCGTTTCGACGTTGCGCTGGCGATTGTTCGAATAGAAGCCGCCGACCAGCCATTGCACCCGCCCCGTGGGGTCGGTGGACTGGACGCGCACTTCCTGCGAGAAATTGGCCTGGGTGTTGCGCACCACGCCGTCGGAGCGCAGCCCGCGCGGCAGGATCGCGTAATTGGGGCCATTGGCGGTCAGCAGCTGGCCCGCGAAATCCTCATACCCCGCGAAATTGTAGAGCGTGTTGTCGTAATAGCGCGTCTGGTGGCGATCGAACCACGCGGTGTTCGACGTCACCGAAAAGCCCGCGCCGTCGTAATGCAGCGCCAGGCTGGGCAGGACGAAGCGATCGCGGTTGGCGAGCGGCACCGGATTGGCGTTGACGTAGCGGTGCTGCGCGCGATCGGAGCGCGATTCCCAATATTGGTCGGTGTCCGCCCGCTCGCGCCGCTGGAAATAGACCGCCGGAGTGATCGACAGCCCCGGCGCGGGTTCGACGCGCAGCGCCGCGCGCGTGCTGGCGATCATCGTGTGATTGGCGTTGCGCTCGACCAGCGCATTGGTGTCGGGATTGTACCGGTCGACCCAGCCGCCGGCGCGGCGATAGTCGGTGGCGATGCGCAGCCCCGCCAGCCCTTCGACGATCGGCACGCCGACCGCCGCTCCCGCTTCCCACGTCGGCGCACCGCCCTGCGTGAAGGCCAGTTCGCCGCGCGCGTAGACGTCGGTCTGCGTCAGCGACGGCTGCGGGGTGATGTAGCGCACCGTCCCGCCCATCGATCCGGCGCCGAACAGCGTGCCCTGCGGCCCGCGCAGCACCTCCACCCGGTCGAGGTCGAACACCAGCGGCAGCGCGGCGGCAGCGCCCTCGCCGAAGGTGCGGACCTGGATCGGCGTTTCGTCCAGATAGACACCGGTGGTCGCGGCTCCGGCGTTGGAGGACAGGCCGCGGATCGCGATCTGGTTGATTTCGGGGCGCAGGCGCACGCCCGGCGTCAGTTGCGCGATATCGGCGAAGTCGCGCACGCCCAGCTGGTCCATGCGGCTGCGCCCCAGCGCGACGATGCTGGACGGCACCTTCGCCAGCGGCTCCGCCGTGCGCTGCGCGGTGACGACGATGTCGCTGGCGGCGCCGTGGTCGCCGATGTCCGGTGCAGCAGCGGAGGATGGCACGCCGGCGGCCGTGTCGTCGCGTACCACCACCCAGGTGCCGGTGCCCGCGGCGCGCGCGACCAGCCCCGATCCGGCGAGCATCCGGTCCAGCGCCTGCGCCACCGTCATGCGCCCGCGCACCGGCTGGGCGCGGCGACCCTGCGTGACGGTGTCGGACACCAGGATCTGGACACGTGCCTGCCGTGCCAGCGTGGCGACCGCTTCGGCGGCGGACTGCGCCGGTATGTCGACCGTCGCCACCTGTGCCGTGGCCGGTGTGCTCGTCGTCAGGATCGCCGCGGTCGCGGCGCCGAGAAACCAGTGGATGTGCATGTTGCCCCCTTGCCGGGGCGCGATCGCCCCCTTCGCCGGCAAGGACGATCGACGGCGCGGTTTCCTTATGGCCCGATGACGATCCGGTCGTTTTCGACGTGCGAGCGCGTGCCGAGCGTCAGCGCGACGGTGCGCGCGAACCCTTCGGGATCGTCGTTGCGGAACGCGCCGTGCAGCGGCTCGCGCGCCAGCGCCGCGTCGGCGACGACGATCGGGCGGCGGTTGTAGCGGTTGATGGCGGCCACCGCGCTGGCCAGCGACTGACCCTGCAACTCCAGCCGCCCGTCGCGCCAGTCCAGCGCGCGTGCCATGGCATCGGCGGACAGCCGGTCGGTGCTGGCGGCATCTCCGGCGCGGAAGCGCCCGCGCTCGCCCGCACGCAGCCGCGCCGGACGCAGGGCGCCGGTCACCTCCACGATCCCCTCGGTAACCAGTACCTCGACGCCGTCCTCCCGTGCGACGGAGAAGGCGGTGCCCATGGCGCGGATACGGATGCCCGCCGCCTCCACGACGAACGGTCGCGCCGGATCATGCGCGACGCGGAACAGCGCCCGCCCCTGGTCCAGGCGCAGGTCGCGCACGGCGGCGGAAAAGCGCGGCGTCACGCGAGTGGCGGTGTCCAGCACGACGCTGGACCCGTCGTCCAGCGGGGTCTGGCGAATTTCCCCGATGCCGGTGGCCAGCGACGGGACGGGGCGCAGCGCGATCGCAAGCCCGGCAAGCCCGCAGGCCGCGCCGCCGGCCAGCAGGGCGCGGCGGCCAAGCGTACGCGGGGGCAGTCTGACGGGCGCCGCGGGCACGACGTCGTCCATCGGCGGCCTTGCCAGCGCGGCGAGCGCCGCCTGTGCCCGTACCAGCGCGCCGCGATGCCGCGGATCGGCCTCGAGCCAGCGGTCCAGGTCCGCCGCGGGCGCCGTCGGCAAGGCGCCGCCAGCCAGCCGCGCGGCCCATTCCGCCGCGCGGGCGTCGCGTTCGTCACGCGCGTCGGCGGGTGGCCGTTCCACCGGCTAGCGTCTCGCCATCGGCGCGCATCGCCGACATGAGGTGACGGATCGCCTTTGCCGCATCATTTTCGACCACACCTTCGCTGACGCCCATCCGGTGCGCGATCTCTCTTTGCGAGAGACCTTCGATCCGCCGCAACCGGAAAATCTCCCGGCAGCGGGCAGGCAATCCGGTCAGCACCGCGGCGACCATCGACAATTGCCGGCGGGCGTCTGCGACGCGTTCGGGATCGGCGCGCTCGTCAATGATGGATGACGCCTGCGTTTCCGTCAGCATGTCGAACCGCACCACCTTCTGCCGGCGGAACGATTCGCGGCGCAGGTTCTGGATGATGCGGACGAAATAGGCGCGCGGCGAAGCGATATGGTCGGTCGACGCCAGCTCGCCGAGCCGGCAATAGGCGTCCTGGATCAGATCGTCGGCCTCGTCAGGCGAGGCGCCGCCGGCAATCAGCCAGCGTCGTACCCCCGCCTCGTGCGGCAGGATATGCGTCGCCAGCCAATCGATCGTCGTGGGTGTCGCGCCCGCCATGAGTCCCCCCTGGACCAGCGGCGCTGTGGCGAACGGCGGTTGCGGCATGATGACAGTCGCGACGCGGCCGGCCGGAGAAAGCGCGGCGGCGCGGCGGGCCTGCGGCGGTTAGGGGTCAGCCCGCGCCCTCGACCCGTTCCGCCAGTTCCAGCCAGCGCATTTCCGCCGCGTCCTTTTCGTCGCGCAGCACGGCGATCTCCTTCGTCAGCCGGTCGAACGCCGCCGGATCGCGGGTGTAGAGTGCCGGGTCGGCCAGGCGCTCCTCGCGCGCGGCGACGTCGCGGTCGATCGCCTCGATCCGGGCCGGCAGCAGATCGTAGTCGCGCTGGTCCTTGAAGCTCAGCTTGACGCGCGTCGGGGCGGGCGGCGGCGGGGCGGCGGGCGCCTTCGACGCGGCGGGCCTGCGCGCGTCGGGGCGGCGCTGGCGCTTGGCTTCCCAATCCTCGTATCCGCCTGCGACGACGTCGACCGTCCCCGATCCATCGAGGCCCAGCGTCACCGTCACCGTGCGGTCCAGGAAGTCGCGGTCGTGGCTGACGATCAGCACGGTGCCGCCGTAATCGGCGATCACCTCCTGCAACAGGTCGAGCGTTTCGAGGTCGAGGTCGTTGGTCGGCTCGTCCAGTACCAGCAGGTTCGATTCGCGCGCGAACTCGCGGGCCAGCAGCAGCCGCGAGCGTTCGCCGCCCGACAGCGTCCCCACCTTTGCCTCCGCCAGCGACGGATCGAACAGGAATTCCTTGAGATAGCCGTGCAGGTGCTTGCGCACGCCCAGCACGTCGATCCACTCGCCCCCGTCGGCCAGCACGTCGCGCACCGTCTTCTGCGGCGCCATCAGGCTGCGCTGCTGGTCGATGACGATGCCGTCCAGCGTCTTCGCGCGCTTCACCGTGCCGCTGTCCGGCACCAGCTCCCCGGTCAGCAGCCGCAACAGCGTCGTCTTGCCCGCGCCGTTGCGCCCGACGATGCCGATCCGGTCGCCGCGCGCGACGCGCAGGGTCAGGTCGCGGATGATCGTGCGCTCGCCATAGCTTTTCGTCACATGCTCGACGTCGATCACCACCTTGGTCTTCACGTCGTCGGCCGCCACCTGCAACGCGGCGGCGCCCTGCGGGCCGATCATCGCGGCGCGGGTCGCCCGCATCTCCTTCAGCTTGGCCAGCCGCCCCTGGTTGCGCCGCCGCCGCCCGGTGACGCCGCGTTGCAGCCAGTGTTCCTCGATCTTCAGCTTGGCATCGAGGCGCGCGGCATTGCGCTCCTCCTCGGCATAGACCTGCTCGGTCCAGGCGTCGAACCCGCCGAAGCCGACCTCCGCCCGGCGCAGCAGCCCGCGGTCCAGCCACAAGGTCTGCCGCGTCAGCCGCGTCAGGAAGGTACGGTCGTGGCTAATGACGACGAACGCGCCCGTGAACCGCTTCAGCCAGTCCTCCAGCCATTCGATCGCCGCGATGTCGAGGTGGTTGGTCGGCTCGTCCAGCAACAAGACGTCCGGGTCCATCGCCAGCGCGCGGACGATCGCGGCGCGGCGCCGCTCGCCGCCCGACGCGGTCGCCGCCTCGCGCGACAGGTCGATCCCCAGCTGGTCGGCGATCGCCGCGGCCTCATAGGCGGCGGGTGCGCCGGCGCCGGCCAGCACATATTCCTCCAGCGTGGCGAAGCCGGCGACGTCGGGGTCCTGCTCCAGCATCACCACCTTGGTGCCCGGCACGATCGTGCGCCGCCCCTCGTCGGCGTCGATCGCGCCGGCGATCAGCTTCAGCAGCGTCGATTTGCCCGCGCCGTTGCGCCCGATCAGCGCCAGCCGGTCGCGTGCGCCGACGAACAGATCGAGGTGGCGGAACAGCCAGCCCGCGCCCTGGACCAGTCCCAGATCCTCATATGCCAATATCGGTGCAGCCATGGCGCGGCACCTAGGGAACCGGCGGGATGGCGGCAAGTTGCATGGTCGGGTTGCGGGGGCCTGACACCGTCATTCACAGGCTGTTCAATCCCTTCGCGCTATGCCAGCACAGGTGAGAATGCTGCTTCGCCTCCTTTCGACCGGCCCGGTCGTCCTACTCCCGGTGGTTGCCGCGCCCGCGCTGGCCGTGCCCGCCGAACAGGCGCACGACGGGCTGGCCGCGCGGCAGGCGACGCGCGACGGCCGCATCCTGCCGTTGCCCGAGATCGAGCGCCGGGTGGTGCCCACGATGAAGGGCGCGCAATATATCGGCGTCGACCTGGAGATGCCCAGCGGGGTGTACACGCTCAAGTTCCTGCGCGACGGCAACGTCATCTGGGTCGACGTGGACGGGCGGACGGGGCAGGTGATCGGCCGTACCGGCCACTGACGATACGAAGGACAGGGAGACCCACATGCGCGTGCTCATCGTCGAGGACGAGCCGAACCTCGGCCAGCAGCTGAAATCCACGCTGGAGGGCGCCGGCTACGCCATCGACCTCGCCACCGATGGCGAGGAGGGGCATTTCCTCGGTTCGACCGAAAACTACGACGCGATCGTCCTCGACCTGGGCCTGCCGGAGATCGACGGGCTGACCGTGCTCGACCGCTGGCGCAAGGAGGGGAAGGTCACCCCGGTGCTGGTGCTGACCGCGCGCGACAGCTGGTCTGACAAGGTCGCCGGGCTGGATGCGGGCGCCGACGATTATGTCGCCAAGCCGTTCCAGACCGAGGAGCTGATCGCCCGCCTGCGCGCCCTGATCCGCCGCGCATCGGGCAATGCCTCGTCCGAGCTGACCGCGGGCGACGTGCGGCTGGACACGCGATCGGGCAAGGTCACCCGCGCCGGCGAGCCGGTGAAGCTGACCGCGCAGGAATACAAGCTGTTGTCCTACCTGCTCCACCACAAGGGCAAGGTGGTGAGCCGCACCGAATTGATCGAGCATATCTACGATCAGGATTTCGACCGCGATTCGAACACGATTGAGGTGTTCGTGACGCGCATCCGCAAGAAGCTGGGTCAGGACGTCATCACCACCATCCGCGGGCTAGGCTACAGCCTGGAAGATCCGGACGCCTGACGCGGTGACCGATTCGGGCGCGATCGAGCCGGCGGGGCTGCGCGCGCGCGGCTCGCTGTCGCGGCGCATGATCCTGATCGCGGCGTTGTGGATCAGCGTGCTGCTGGGCGCGGGCGGGTTCGCGCTCGACCGCGTGCTGGTGGCGGCGGTGACCACCAATGCCGACGACCAGCTGGAATATGTACTGCGCTCGCTGCTGGTGTCCGCCGAGATCGACACCGCGGGGGAGGTGACGTTCAACCGCGAACCCGCCGACCAGCGTTTCCTGGAGCCGTATTCGGGCCTCTACTGGCAGGTGTCGGCACCGGGGCATGAGGTGTTCCCGTCGCGCTCGCTGTGGGATCGGCAGATCGCCTATGGCGCGCAGCACGACGACCGCGGCGTTCACATCTACGACAGCAAGCAGTTCGGCGACGAGAAGCTGCGCATCGTCGAGCGCGACGTCAAGCTGCCGGGATCGCCGGTGCGCTGGCGGTTCCAAGTGGCGGCCAGCCGCGAGGCGCTGGACGCGCAGATCACCGTGCTGCGCCGGACGCTGGTGCGCAGCTTCGTGTTGCTGGGCGTCGGCCTCATCATCCTGGCGGCGTTGCAGACGCTGTACGGCCTCTGGCCGCTGCGCAAGGTGCGGATGGAGATCGCCAAGATGCGCGCCGGCCGCACCAACCAGATCGCCGGCGACATGCCGCGCGAGGTGATGCCGCTGGTCGAGGAGGTGAACGCGCTGGTCGCGCATAACGAGACGCAGGCCGAGGAGGCGCGCCGCCACGCCGGCAACCTCGCCCATGCGCTCAAGACCCCGCTGACCGTCATCATGAACGCCGCGACCGCGCAGTCGGACGACCTGGCCGACACCGTGGTGCGTGAGGCGCGGACGATGCGGCGGCAGGTCGACCACCATCTGGCGCGCGCGCGCGCGGTCGGCCGGCGCGGCTCCGCGCACAGCCGTGCCCAGGTGTGGCCCAGCGTCGAATCGGTCGAGCGCGCGGTCCGCCGCCTCTACCCGCATGTGCGCGTCGACATGGACGGGCCGAAGGATCTGGTCGCGCATATCGAGCGGCAGGACCTGGACGAGATCATGGGCAATCTGGTGGAGAACGCCGCGAAATACGGCGGCGGCAGCGTGTTCGTCACCGTCGCGGCGCAGGCCGGGTTCGTTGAGATCATGGTCGAGGACGACGGTATGGGCATCCCCGAGGCGGACCGCATCCGCATCTTCGACCGCGGGGTGCGGCTCGACACCGGGAAGCCGGGCACGGGGCTGGGCCTCGCTATCGTGCGCGACGTTGCCGAAATCTACGACGGGACGGTGTCGCTGGAGGAGAGCGAGGACCTCGGCGGGCTGCTGGTGCGCCTCCGCCTGCCGATGGCGGGGTGACGTCGGGCCGTCGTGACGGACCCGTTCCGGTGGCCACCGAACTCGGCCGGGGCAGCGGCGGAACCCACGCCGCCATGCCGGATCGAGTCCGGCATGACGAAGGGGGGCAGGCGCCGGGCTTACCGCTCGTTCAGGTAATAGCGGTCGGTCGCGTTGAGGTCCGCGTCCAGTTCGTAGACGATCGGCTGGCCGGTGGGGATTTCCAGCCCGGTGATCTCGTCGTCCGAAATGTGCGACAGGTGCTTCACCAGCGCGCGCAGCGAATTGCCGTGCGCGGAGATCAGCACGCGCTGCCCGTCCTTCAGCGCCGGGGCGATGCGGCCCTCCCAATAGGGCAGCACGCGCGCGATCGTGTCCTTCAGGCTCTCGGTCGCGGGCACCGCGATTCCGGCGTAGCGGCGGTCGCCCGACAGGTCGAACTCGCTGCCTGCCTCGATCGGCGGTGGCGGGGTGTCGAAGCTGCGGCGCCAGATGTGCACCTGTTCGTCGCCATGCTTCGCCGCGGTCTGCGCCTTGTCCAGCCCGGTCAGCCCGCCGTAATGCCGCTCGTTCAGGCGCCAATCCTTCTCGACCGGCAGCCACAGCCGCCCCATCGCCTCCAGCGCGAGGTTCAGCGTCTTGATCGCGCGCGTCTGCAGGCTGGTGAAGGTCTGGTCGAAATCCAGCCCCTTCGCCGCCATCAGCTCGCCCGCCGCGCGCGCCTCGGCCGCGCCCTTTTCGGTGACGTCGACGTCCCACCAGCCGGTGAAACGGTTTTCGAGGTTCCAGGCGGACTGGCCGTGGCGGATCAGGACGAGCGTGGGCATCAGTTTTCCTCTAGAATCAGCATGAAGAACTGGTTGTGCGGACTGGCCGCGTAATCGCCGAACGGCGCGCAGGGCACGAACCCGGCGCGCCGGTACAGCGCCAGCGCCGCGTCATAGGCGGGCGTGGTGCCGGTTTCGAGATAGAGGCGGGCGTAGCCGCGTGCGCGGGCGGTGGCGATGATCTGCGCCAGCGCGGCATGGCCGGCGCCGCGGCCGCGCGCGGCGGCCGTGCTGCGCATCGACTTCACCTCGCCGCTGGTGGCGTCGAGCTGTTTCAACGCGCCCATCCCGGCCAGCGTCTCGCCGTCCCACACGGAGAAGAAGGTGACGTCGGCCGCGGAAAGCCCCTCCGCGCCCAGCGCGAAGGCGAAGCCGGGGGGCGTGTTGCCGTGCTGGTCGGCGACATGCTCCGCCAGCAGCGGCGCCACCGCGGGGTTGGTCGGATCGTCGATACGCACCTGCATTCGCTTGCCCCCCTTCGCCGCCCCGTCTAGCGAAAGGTGACGCGCAGACAAGTCGCGCACACAGGCCGCGCAGGCGGGCGGGAGAGGACGAGTGACGGTACAGCGCCGCACGATCGTATATGACGGGCCGGGCGGTCCGTTCGAGGGCGTGTTCGCCTGGGACGATGCCGACGGCGGGCCGCGCCCCGGCATTCTGGTGATCCCCAATGTCCTTGGGCAGAAGGAAGCCGACAACCGCAAGGCCGAGGATCTCGCCGCGCTCGGCTATGCCGCGTTCGCCTGCGACGTGTTCGGGCAGGGGCGCCGGGCCGAGCGCGGCGAGGGCTACAGCCGCTACATGGACGAGATGAACGCCGATCGGGCACTGCTGCGCGACCGGCTCGCCGCCAGCCTTTCCGCACTGCGCGCGCAGGAGGATGTCGATGCCGCGAAGGTGGCGGCGATCGGCTTCTGCTTCGGTGGCAAATGCGTGCTGGACATGGCCCGAGCCGGGCTGGACGTGCTGGGCGGGGTCAGTTTCCATGGCGTCTACGACCGGCCCGATTATGCGACGACCACGCCGGTCACGATGAAGCTGCTGGTGTGCCACGGCTGGGACGACCCGCTGGCGCCGCCCGACGCACTCGTCGGGCTGGGACAGGAACTGACCGAAGCCGGGGCGGACTGGCAGGTTCATGCCTATGGCCACGCCGGACATGCCTTCACGGACATGTCCGCAACGGCCACGGGGATCCCGGGGATTGCCTATGAACCGCGCGCCGAGCGCCGCAGCTGGCAGGCGATGCGCGATTTCCTGAAGGAGCTGTTCGCATGAAGACGCGCGTGACCGAGATGCTGGGCATCGAAAAGCCGATCATTCAGGCCGCGATGGGCTGGATCGCGCGGTCGCAGCTGTCCTCCGCGGTGTCGAACGCCGGCGGCATGGGGATCATCGAAACGTCGTCCGGCGAACTGGACGCGGTACGTGCCGAGATCGTCAAGATGCGCGCGCTGACCGACAAGCCCTTCGGCGTGAACGTGGCGCAGGCGTTCGTGCGCGATCCGTCGATCGTGCAGTTCGTGATCGAACAGGGGGTGCGGTTCGTCACCACCTCCGCCGGCGATCCGATGAAATATACCGCGATGCTCAAGGACGCCGGGCTGACCGTGTTCCACGTCGTCCCCAACCTGGCGGGCGCGCTGCGCGCGGTCGAGGCGGGGGTCGACGGGCTGATCGTCGAGGGCGGCGAGGGCGGCGGGTTCAAGAACCCGAAGGACGTGTCGACGATGGTGCTGGTGCCGCAGGTGGTCGCCGCGGTCGACGTGCCGGTCGTGGCCGCCGGCGGCATCGTCGACGGGCGCAGCATGGCGGCGGCGTTCGCATTGGGCGCGGAGGGGGTGGTGATGGGCACGCGGATGCTGACCGCCGCCGAATGCCCGGTCCACGACAATTGGAAACAGGCGATCCTGTCCGCCGATGCGACCGACACGGTGTTCCTGAACCGCGCCGGCCCCGGCCCGGCGCTGCGCGCGCTGCGCACCGAGCGCACGACGCGGATCGAGAAGGAGGGCGCGCCCGGCGGCATCTTCGCCGAATTCGCCGATACGCAGGCGGTCTATTTCGGCGGCGACCTGGAGGCCGGCGTGGCGCTGACCGGGCAGGTCGCGGGGCGGATCGATTCGGTGATGCCGGTCGCGCAGATCTTCGAGGAGACGATGCGCGATTACGACGCGGTGGTGGCGCGCCTGCCGCGGTAGGGGCGCGCGCCCCTCGCGCAGGCCGTCACCCCGGACCTGTTCCGGGGGCCACCGTCTCGCGAGATCGGTCGCGTCGGATCACGCGGTGCGGTGGATGCCGGAACAGGTCCGGTATGAGGGGAGGGGTATCGCGGATGCCGTCCCCGGCCCCCTCATGCCGGATCGTCCTTATCCCCGCGCCGCCGCCTGATGATGGCGAATCACCTCGTCGATGATGAAGCGCAGGAATTTTTCGGAGAATTCCGGGTCCAGCTCGGCTTCCTCGCTCAGCGCGCGCAGCCGGGCGATCTGCGCTTCCTCGCGCCCCGGATCGGCGGGGGGCAGGTTGGCGGTCGCCTTGTACGCACCGACCGCCTGCGTCACCTTGAACCGTTCCGCCAGCAGGCACACCAGCGCGGCATCGATATTGTCGATGCTCTTGCGGTACCGTTTCAGCACCTCGTCCGTCATCCGCGCCTCATCCCCGTCATCGGTCAACGGGCGCTTCCATGCGGCGACCGGCGGAGATGGGCAAGCCCGCGCTTGCCTTGCGCGCCGCCTCGACCGTAAGGGCAGGGCAGATGAGCGTCACCCTTCACCGCTTCGCCGGCCACGCGCCCTCGCTCGACCCGATGATCGGGTTGGTCGCGCGCGACATGGATTCGGTCAACGACGTGATCGTGGACCGGATGCGGTCCGAGATCCCGCTGATTCCCGAACTCGCCGGGCATTTGATCGCCGGCGGGGGCAAGCGCCTGCGCCCGATGCTGACGCTCGCCAGTGCGCGGCTGCTGGGCTATGGCGGCGATCGCCACCATTTGCTCGCTGCGGCGGTGGAGTTCATCCATACCGCGACGCTGCTCCACGACGACGTGGTCGACGGGTCGGACCTGCGCCGCGGGCGGCGCACCGCCAACATCATCTGGGGTAATCCCGCCAGCGTGCTGGTCGGCGATTTTCTGTTTTCCCGCTCGTTCGAGCTGATGGTCGAAAGCGGCAGCCTGCGCGCGCTGGAGATTCTGTCGAACGCATCCGCAGTGATCGCAGAGGGCGAGGTGAATCAGCTGACCGCGGTCAGGCGCGTCGACCTGGCCGAGGAACGCTATCTCGACATCATCGGCGCGAAGACCGCGGCGCTGTTCGCGGCGGCGTGCCGCGTTGCCGCGGTGGTGGCGGATCGCCCCGCGGACGAGGCCGCGCTCGACGCCTATGGCCGCAACCTGGGCGTGGCGTTCCAGCTGGTCGACGATGCGATCGACTATACCAGCGACGCGGGCACGATGGGCAAGGACGCGGGCGACGATTTCCGCGAAGGCAAGATGACGCTGCCGGTGATCCTGGCCTATGCCCGCGGGGACGAGGCGGATCGCACCTTCTGGCGCGATGCGGTGGAGGGGCGCCGCTCGGGCGATGCCGATTTCGCGCACGCCGTCGATCTGGTGCGCCGCACGCGCGCGGTCGAGGATACGTTCGCGCGCGCGCGCCATTACGGGCAGCAGGCGATCGACGCGCTGGCGGCGTTCGACGATGGCGCGGCGAAGGATGCGATGGTCGAGGCGGTGGAGTTCGCGGTCGCGCGCGCCTACTGACCGGGCGCGGCTATACCCGCGCCGGATCGGCCAGTTTGCACCCGGCGTCATGATCGCCGGTCTCGATCTGGATCGTCGCATGGCCGATGCCGAAGCGGTGGTGCAGCATGTCCTGCGTTTCGCCCAGGAAAGCATCGCCCGGATGCCCGGCGGGGATCAGCAGATGCGCGGTCAGCCCCGGTTCGGTCGTGGACATCGGCCAGATGTGCAGATCATGCACCGCGGTCACCCCCGGCAGCGCCGCCAGCGCGTCGTGCACCCCGTCATAATCGATGCCGCGCGGCACCGCGGCCAGCGCCATTTCCACGGTTTCGCGCAGCAGCCCCCAGGTCTGCCAGAAGATCAGCGCCGCGATCACCAGGCTGACCACCGGGTCCAGCCACGCCGCCCCGGTCGCCCAGATCGCGATGCCCGCCGCGACCACCCCGGCCGAAACGACCGCGTCCGACAGCATGTGCAGATAGGCACCGCGGATGTTGACGTCGCCCTTGCGCCCGCGCGCGAACAGCCAGGCGGTGACCGCGTTCACCGCGATGCCGATCCCGGCAACGATCGCCACGTCCAGCCCCTGTACCGGCGCGGGATCGCCCAGCCGCTGGATCGCCTCCAGCGCGATCGCGCCGATCGCCACCAGCAGCAGCAGCGCATTGGCGAGAGCGGCCAGGATCGTCGATCCCTTCAGCCCATAGGTAAACCGCTTCGACGGCGCGCTGCGCGCCAGCGCCGCGCCGCCCCAGGCGATCGCCAGCCCCAGCACGTCGGACAGATTGTGTCCCGCATCCGCCAGCAGCGCGACCGATCCCAGCACGAAGCCGGCCGCCCCCTCCGCCACGACGTAGAACAGGTTGAGCGCGATGCCGATCGCGAAGGCGCGGTCCCAGTTTTCCGGCGGGGCGTGATGCGCATGGTCGTGCCCGTGCGAATGCCCGTGCGAGTGGCTGTGCCCGTGCGAGTGCCCGTGGGAGTGATCGCGCCCGTGATGGTGGTGATGACCGTGCGCCATGGCGCGCCTCTACCACCGCCGCGGCGGGAGATACTAGCGCATGGACCTGCCCCAAAACCCTTTCCTTCGCGGGCAATCTAAGTCAGTCTCATCAGGCACCCGCGATGACGGTGTATGGGGAGAGGATGAGGATGCGCAGATGCGTGGGGCCGCTGCTGGCCATGACGATCCTGGCGGGCTGCGGCAGCGGCCAGCGCGACGCGGCGGCGCCCGCCGCCACCGCGACCAGCGGCGTGGGAAAGGTGGACGCCGCGCTGCTGACCACCGGCGGCGACGGCAGCGACTGGGCGATGACCGGGTTCAATTACCAGGAACAGCGCTTCTCCCCGCTCAGCCAGGTGAACGCCGGCAATGTCGGGCAGCTGGGGCTGGCCTGGTTCGCGGACATGCCCGACGCGCGCGGGCAGGAAGCGACCCCGGTGGTGGTCGACGGCAAGCTGTTCGTCACCGGCCCCTGGTCAAAGGTGTTCGCCTATGACGCCGCGACCGGCGCCAAGCTGTGGGAATATGACCCGAAGGTCGATCCGCAGAAGGGCGTGCAGGCGTGCTGCGACGTCGTCAACCGCGGCGTCGCGGCGTGGAAGGGGCAGTTGTTCGTCGGCACGCTCGACGGGCGGCTGATCGCGCTCAACGCCGAAACCGGCACGCCCAATTGGTCGGTGCAGACCACCGACAACAGCAAGCCCTATACGATCACCGGCGCGCCGCGCGTGGTGAAGGACATGGTGCTGATCGGCAACGGCGGCGCGGAATTCGGCGTGCGCGGCTATGTCACTGCCTATGACGTGGCGACGGGGGCGCAGAAATGGCGCTTCTACACCGTCCCCAACCCCACCGGGGCGAAGGACGGCGCGGCATCCGACGCGGCGATGGCGAAGGTGGCGCCGACCTGGTCCGCCAACGGCCAGTGGAAACAGTCCGGCGGCGGCGGGACGGTGTGGGATTCGATCGTCTACGACGCGGAACTGGACCAGCTGTACCTGGGCGTCGGCAACGGCAGCCCATGGAACCACGGGCTGCGCAGCGAAGGACAGGGGGACAATCTTTTCCTGTCCTCGATCGTCGCGCTGAAGCCGGAAACCGGCCAGTATCTGTGGCATTATCAGGAAACGCCCGCCGAAACCTGGGACTTCACCGCCACCCAGCCGATCGTGCTGGCGACGCTGACGATCGGCGGGCAGCCGCGCAAGGTGCTGATGCAGGCGCCGAAGAACGGCTTCTTCTACGTCGTCGATCGCACCAACGGGCGGCTCATCAACGCCGGCCAGTTCATTCCGGGGGTCAATTGGGCGACCGGATACGACATGAAGACCGGGCGGCCGATCGAGAATCCGGCGTCGCGCTATTACCGCACCGGCAAGCCGTTCCTGGCGTTGCCCTCGGCGATCGCGGCGCACAACTGGCAGCCGATGGCGTTTTCGCCGCAGACCGGGCTGGCCTATATCCCCGCGCAGACGGTCGGCTCGGCCTATCTCAACCCGTCCTCGCCGCTCGACCAGCGCAAGGCGATCGGCTTCAACGTCGGGCAGGATCTGGGCAATGCCATGTATCCGCGCGACGCCGCCGCGGTGAAGGGGATGATCGCCAGCGCCACCGGATCGCTGGTGGCGTGGGATCCGGTCGCCAACAAGCCGCGCTGGAAGGTCGATTACCCGACGTCGTGGAACGGCGGCACCATGGCCACCGCCGGCAATCTGGTGTTCCAGGGCACGTCGCTGGGCGAATTCCGCGCCTATGCCGCCGATACCGGCAAGCAATTGTTCGCGTTCCCGGCGGGCACCGGGATCATGGCGGGTGCGGCGACCTATATGGTCAAGGGCAAGCAATATGTCGCGGTGCTGGCCGGGCGCGGCGGCGCGCTGCCGCTGTCGATCGGCTATGCGATCGGCAAGGCGCGCGACGTGCCCAATAATCCGCGGCTGCTGGTGTTCGCGCTGGGCGGCAAGGCCGCGCTGCCGCCGTCGCCGGGCGCGACGCCCGCCGCGCCCGTTCCGCTGCCCGATGATAAGGCGCCGCCCGAACAGGTGGCGCAGGGCAAGCTGCTGTTCGGCCGCTATTGCCAGGTGTGCCACGGCGCCAGCGCGATGGGCGGCGGGGTGCTGCCCAACCTCCAGAACTCGCCCGTGCTGTCGGATGCCGATACGTGGAAGTCGATCCTGATCGACGGCGCGTTGAAGGAACGCGGGATGGTCAGCTTCGCGCGGGTCATCACCCCGGAACAGGCGCAGGCGATCCGCCACTATGTCATCGACGAGGCACGCTGGGCACGCGCCAACCTGGGCGATGGCGCGGCGGCCAAGGGCGCCCGGAAGCCCTGATCCGGCCGGCGGGAGGGGACGGGCGCCGCCCCCTCCCGCGCGGTCGTCCGGTCAGAAGCCGCGACGCAGCGTCACGAACCACTGGCGCGGCGCGCCGGTCAGCAGCGTCTGGTTGTCGCCGCTGGCGGTGTAGCCGTTGGTGCCGATCGTCGAGATATATTGCTTGTCGGTCAGGTTGGTCACGCTCCCCTCGATCGCGAAGCCACGGAGGAAGCCGGAGCCGTCGCCGAAACGGAAGCCGATGCTGGCATCGACCAGCACGCGCCCGTCGACCGACTGGTCGTTGAGGTAGGTGAAATACCGCTTCGACAGATAATCCGCGCCGACCCGGCCGAACACGCGGCTGTCGTCATAGACGATCTCGCCCTTGGCCATATGCTCGGGCGTGTCGACCACGGTCTTGCCCTTGGTCGCGGTCAGGATCGTGCCCGCGGCGTTGACGACGTTATCCTGATAGGTCGCCTTGTTGTACGAATAGCTGGCGAACACCGTCAGCGGGCGCATGACGCGGTAGAAGGCCGACACTTCCGCGCCATAGCTTTCGACGTCGCCGGCGTTGTTCAGCGTCGGCGGGTTGCCCTGGATGCCCGATCCGTTGGCGAAGGTCAGCAGGCGGTCGGCGAAGTGGATGTAATAGCCCGCCGCCGACAGCTGCAGCCCGCCGCTGCGCAGGCGCACGCCGCCTTCGCCGGTCTTCGACGTTTCGGGCTTCAGCGTGTTGCGGATGCCGTCGAACCCGGCCTGGGTCGTCGCGAACGGCCCGCTGGTGGCCGAGGAAACGAACGCGCGCATGTTCTCGGTATAGCTGGCGAACACCTCCGCGCCGCCGCCCAGGTGGAACACCGCGCCCACCTGCGGCAGGAACCAGTCGCGCGACTGGATGCGGCCCGACACCAGCGACCCGGTGCGCAGCGTCGCCTGGTTGCGGACCTGCATCCCCTTCCACCCGCCGCTCAGCGTCAGCCGGTCGAGCGTCAGCGTGTCGGCGACGTGATACTGGATCGTCTCGGTATCGTACTTGCCGTTCCACTGGGTGAAGAACGGGTCGCTCTGGAAATCGCGCGCGTTGCGGTTGGGCGTCGCGGCGCTGGTCATCCCGTAGAAGCGGCGCGCCTGGTTGAACGTATTGGTTTCGTACCAGCCGCCCACGTCCAGCCGGTTCGCCCCCATGTCGAGCGCCAGGTTGGTGAGGTTGCCGGCGCGACGGATGCTGTATTCGGTGGTGCGGAACGACAGCGGCGATGCCGCCGACAGCGTGCCGCCGTTGCCGTCCGGAACGCCGGCGGGCGAGCCGACATAGGGCGTGATCCACGAACCCTGGCCACGGTTCTTGTGCCCGTAGCTGGTCGACACGATCGACAGCGCGTCGGTCAGCTTCGCATCGAAGGTGATTCCGCCCAGCCAGTCGCGGCGCACGCCGGCCGCGTCGTAATAGGCATCGTCGACCGTGCCGATGCCGGCCGGGAAGGTGAGGCCGGCGTTCGGATAGGGCAGGGCGGCATTGGCATTGCCCGCACGCGCGGCCTGGTTCTGGTAGATCTGTCCGATCTGCAGCGCGAGCGGATAGTCGTTCGAGATATTGTCGGCATAATAGCCGCGACGGCGCAGAATGTCGTAGCTGAGGTCCTGATAGTCGTTCTCGCGCCGGTCGGAGAAGTTCAGGAACGCGGTGATCGCGCCGCGATCGCCGATATCCTTCACCAGCTTGGCATTCGCCTGGTGCTGGCGCTGCACGCCATAGCCCTTCCACTTGTCGGTGGTGAGGAAGCCGTAGCTGATATAGCCCTTCAGCCCGTCGGCGATATCGCCGGTGTCGATGCGCGCGAACGCGCGTATCGTGTCGTTGCTGCCATAGGTGCCCGATGCGACGATATCGGCGTCATTCGACGGCGCGCGGGTGACGAATTGCAGCGTGCCGCCCAGGTTGCTGGTCGATGCGGTGCCCAGCGCGCCGGCGCCCTGCGCCACGGTGGTGCTGGCGAGGTTTTCGGAGATCGCCGCTCGGCTGATGTGCAGGCCGTTGACGTTGCCGTAGCTCATGTCGCCCAGCGGCACGCCGTCCAGCGTGAAGCCCAGCTGGTTCTGGTTGAACCCGCGCAGCGAGATGCGCGTCGACCATTCATAGGCGCCGAACGCGTCCGCCGACTGGAAATTGACGCCCGGCAGTTTCGCCACCGCCTTCAGCGGGGACGTGCCCGGGGTCAGCCGCTCCAGATCGGCGGCGGTCACGGTCTGCACCTGCCGCGCCTGGCCGAACCCCAGCACGACGATGTCGCTATTCTCCCCGGCGGCCGGCTGGTCGGCGGCGGCGGTCGGCGCGGGCGCTTCCTGCGCAGCGACGGCGGTTGCGGTGAACAGCAGCGCGGTGGCGCCGGCGAGCAGCATGAACTTGGTCGTCATTATCTTATGTTTCCCCCGGAACAGGTTCGGGGGCGCCGGTGCCGATGTTTCGGGTCAGGGCGATGACGGTTCGGTTGCGGTTTCGTAACGGACCATCGCGCTGCCGCGCGCCGATCGCCCCGGCGCGGCGAATCGCGCGTCGGTGATGCGCCGGGGCCACATCGGCGGGCACAAAAAAGGCCGCGGCGCCCCCCGGTGCCGCGGCCTTTCCTGTTCCCCGGACACGCCGGGGGAAAACGGTGGTCGCGTCAGGCGACGGCGACGATCTCTTCCGGCTCGCGCAGCACGTAGCCGCGGCCCCACACGGTCTCGATGTAGTTTTCGCCCTCGCAGGCCGTGCTCAGCTTCTTGCGCAGCTTGCAGATGAAGACGTCGATGATCTTCAGTTCCGGCTCGTCCATCCCGCCGTACAGGTGGTTGAGGAACATTTCCTTGGTCAGCGTGGTGCCCTTGCGCAGCGACAGCAGCTCCAGCATCGCATATTCCTTGCCGGTCAGGTGCACGCGCGCGCCGTCGACCTCGACCGTCTTGGCGTCCAGGTTGACCGACAGCTTGCCGGTCTTGATGACCGACTGCGAATGGCCCTTCGAACGGCGGACCACGGCGTGGATGCGCGCGATCAGTTCTTCGCGGTGGAACGGCTTGGTCACGTAATCGTCGGCGCCGAAGCCGAAGCTGCGGACCTTCGAATCCATCTCGTTGATGCCCGACAGGATCAGCACCGGGGTCTGCACGCGTGCGACGCGCAGCTTCTTGAGCACGTCATAGCCGTGCATGTCCGGCAGGTTGAGGTCGAGCAGGATGATGTCGTAATCGTACAGCTTGCCCAGATCGAGGCCTTCCTCGCCCAGGTCCGTCGAATAGACGTTGAACCCTTCGGTCGAGAGCATCAGCTCGATAGCCTTGGCGGTGGTCGGCTCGTCCTCGATCAGCAGAACGCGCATAGGTGCAGTCCCCCGGTTCGCAAGCGCGGCACCACCCTGTCGGCCCGCCTCACCAGATATCCATTTACCAAACCGCTTCTGAACGCAAAAGGTTAATTTCGACTTAAGCCAATGATTCCGGCGAGTCGTCACCCGAATCTGATTTGAGTTCTTTGGCCGGCGCATCCCGCGGGGTGCCCTTGGCGGTGAACAGGCGGCGTTCGCGGGTGGGCGGGATGTCCTCGCCCAGTACCTCGCGCAGGTACAGGCTGCGCACCAATGTGTAGGTAACGACCAGGATTCCGCCGGAGAAAAACAGCCCGAACACGCCGAACACCGCGCCCGTGCCGATGATCGCGAACAGGCTGAGCGCGGGCGGGATCGCGATCACCCGCCCGGTGACATAGGGGGTGACCAGGTTGGTCTGCACGATGCGCACCAGCGCGAACGTCGCCAGCGCGCCCAGCAGCGGTTCCGTCCCCGCGGTCGCGGCCAGCCCCAGCGCGGGCAGCATCGCGGCGAGCGGGCCGACATAGGGAATGAACTCCGATATCCCCGTCAGCAACCCCAGCAGCGCGGCGGACGGCACCCCCGCGATCCACAGGCCGATGCCCACCATCGTGCCCATCGCGGTCATCTGGATCAGCTGCGCGCGCAGCCACAGCAGCAGCGTGGAGCCGACGTCGCCCAGCGCATCCTCCACCGCGGCACGCTTCGACGGCGGGATCAGCAGCAGGAAGCCGCGTTCGTACACCTTGGGGTCGACCGCGAAGAAGATCGCACCGAACAGCACGATGAACGAATTGAGGAACAGCTGCCCCGCGCCGCGCACGATCTGGCCGATGTCCTGCGCCACGCGGCTGCCGGCGAAGGCGGCGCGCACCGCATCGACCACCTTGGCGCCCACCGGGCTTTGCGATAGATAATCGTCCAGTTGGTCGATCAGGCCCGGCAGCGCGACGACCAGCGTGTTCACCTGCGCGCGGAATTCGACGCCGAACAGCCACACCATCAGCGCGATGAACCCCAACACCGACAGGATCGCGGCGATCAGCGCCGGGCGCTTGGGAAGGCGCGCGTGGTTTTCGTACAGGTCCGCCAGCGCGTGGATGACGATCGCGATCAGGATCGACCCGAACGCGAGGATCAGCAGATGCTGCGCCAGGTACAGCGCGGCGACGACCGCGACGATGACGATCAGCCACAGGACCCGGCGCAGGAAGCGCGCATCCGAATCGTCGGGGGCCAGGCGGTTCATGCCGCGGGGCGGGCGGATCGTTTCATGCGCGGCACAACGCACATCATCGCAAAAGGACGCGCGCAGCGGCGCGGGTTATTGCAGCGCGATCGCGCCCGGCCACCAGCCGATCAGCGCGGCATAATCCTGCGGCGGGGTGGGCAGCGCCAGCCGCGCCAGCGTGGCGGTGACGACGACCACCGCCAGCGGCACGAAGGCGCGCCGCGGCACCGCCCGGTCCGCCAGCAGCACCCCCGCCAGCGCGGTCGCGATCATCGGCCACAGGTGGTAGCGCAGGTCGGACGCGATCGAGACCGCGACGAAGCTGGCCTCCAGCGCGATCGCCGACGCCAGCAGCGCCGCTGCCAGATCGCGCGCCGGGGCGGCGGGGCGCCGCCATGCCGTCCACGCCAGCCCGGCGGCCAGCGCCAGCCACGCGATCGGCCAGCCCAGCGGGGTTTCCACCAGCCATGCCGCGATCGCCTGCCAGCGATGCATCGCCGCGCCCCCGGCGGTGGGCAGGCCGACCGCGTTCGGCTCGCCCCAGGCGGGGGGATCGGCGAAGGGCAGGTGCGCGGGCACGATCCACCGCTCGGTCATGTTCCAATGGGCGGCGCGATGCGACAGATACGCCAGCGGATGGCGCGCCGCGCTGATCGCCAGCCGCGGATAGAGCGTGGCGGGCGGCTGCCCCCACAACCGGCGGGTCACCGGGCCGCAGTGCGCGTCGTCGCCGATCGAATCCCAGAACAGCGGCGACACGCAATGCCGCGCCGCCATCACGCGCGCGGCTTGCGCCGACAGCCCGGTACCGTCGTTGCCGCCGGTGCGCACCGCAATGCCGGCCAGATCGTAGAAGGGTTGCGTCTTCTGCACCCCGCTCGGCCGCGTCGCGCCCAGCAGGTGGCGGTTGACCGGCCCCGACAGCGCCAGCCCGGCCGCAAGGATCAGCACCCCGGCGATCGCGCGATGGCGCATCCTTGGCAGCGGCAGCAGCATGGCGATCAGCGGCGCCAGCGCGAACACCGCATTGGCGCGCAGCAGCATGGCATAGGCCAGCAGCACCGCCGCGGCGATGCCCGCGCCCCACGGCACCGCGCGCCCCCGCAGCCGCCAGAACGCGGTCAGCCCGACCGCGGCCAGCGTCGCGCCGACGAACTGCGTGTCCTTCACGACGACGCCCTGCCACCCCAGGAAAGGCGGCAGCGCCGCCACCGCCAGCGTCGCCCAGCCGGCGCGCGCGCGTCCGCGCCGGGCGAGCGCCGTGGCGATCAGCCCGATCGCCAGCCAGTAGAGCGCGAGCTGCAGCGCCAGCAGCGGCGCCAGGTCGTGGCGCCACGCCAGCGTCGCTTCCCACAATCGCGCCAGCGCCGGGGGATGCCAGTCGTCCAGCCGCCCCGCGACGATCTGTTCGTACTGGCGCAGGACGTCATATTCGACGATTCCCGGCCAGAACACCGCCAGCGATGCCGCGAACAGCGCGGCGGCGGCAGCGGCGGGGGCCGCCGCACCGCCGCCCGCCGTCCGAAGAACCCGCGTCATCGCTTGCCGTCCCCCCGATGCGGCACCCCCGCCGCCGCCGCCGCGTCAGATGTGCAGCGCGCGGCCGTAGGCGCCCAGCACGCTTTCGTGCATCATCTCGCTGAGCGTCGGGTGCGCGAACACCGTCTCCATCAGCTCATGTTCGGTCGTCTCCAGCTGGCGCGCGACGACATAGCCCTGGATCAACTCGGTCACTTCCGCGCCGACCATGTGCGCGCCCAGCAATTCGCCGGTCTTCGCATCGAACACGGTCTTCACGAAACCGTCCGCCTCGCCCAGCGCGATCGCCTTGCCGTTGCCGATGAACGGGAATTTGCCGACCTTGACGTCGCGGCCCTGCTCCTTGGCCTTCGCCTCGGTCAGGCCGACGCTGGCGACCTGCGGGCGGCTGTAGGTGCAGCCGGGGATGTTCCACGTCTCGAACGGATGGGGGTTCTGGCCGGCGATCTTCTCGATGCACACGATGCCTTCGTGGCTCGCCTTGTGCGCCAGCCACGGCGCGCCGGTGACGTCGCCGATCGCATAGATGCCCTCGACGTTGGTGCGCCCGAAACCGTCGACCTTGATATGCCCGCGCTCGGTGGCGACGCCCAGCGTCTCGAGCCCGATCTCCTCGGTGTTCGGCACGATGCCGATCGCGACGATGACGTGGCTGTATTCCTCGGTCGTGCTCTTGCCGTCCTTGCCCTTGATCGTCGCCTTCACCGCATTGGCGCCGCTGTCGATCTTCTCCAGCGCAGCGCCGGTGACGATCTTGATGCCGTCCTTGGTCAGGCGCTTCTCCATGAAGGCGCTGACCTCCTCGTCCTCGACGGGCAGGATCCGCGGCAGCATCTCGACGATCGTCACATCGGTGCCCATGTCGTTGTAGAAGCTGGCGAACTCCACCCCGATCGCGCCCGATCCGATCACCAGCAGCTTGGTCGGCATCACCTCGGGCACCATCGCGTGGCGGTACGTCCAGATGCGCTTGCCGTCGGCCTTGGCGAACGGCAGGTCGCGCGCGCGCGCGCCGGTGGCGATCAGGATGTGCTTGGCCGAAAGCTCGACGGTCTTGTCGCCCTGCCTGACGGACAGCTTGCCCTTGCCGGCCAGGCTGCCGAACCCTTCGACCACCGTGACCTTGTTCTTCTTCATCAGCCCCTTGACGCCGGCGTTCAGCGTTCCGGCGACCTTGCGGCTGCGCTCGACGATCTTGGTGAGGTCGAAGCCGACATTGTCCGCCTTCAGCCCGTAGTCGGCGGCATGGGTCATATAGTGATAGACCTCCGACGTGCGCAGCAGCGCCTTGGTCGGGATGCACCCCCAGTTCAGGCAGATGCCGCCCAGCCGCTCGCGCTCGACGATCGCGGTCTTCAGGCCCAGCTGGCTCGCGCGGATCGCGGCGACATAGCCGCCGGGGCCGGAGCCGAGCACGATCAGGTCGTAGGTGTCAGCCATTTCAAAACTCCCGGGCCGCAGCCCTGTGTGTCATCGCATAACCGGCGCGGCGCGGGTCGCGCGCGCCGGGTGAAAGCTCACGCCGCCGGCGGTACGTCGCGCGGGCGGCGGTTCTCGTCGATCGCGACGAAGGTGAAGCGCGCCTCGGTCACCTTGCGCGATTCCTCGCCATGGCGGTCGCGCGCCCAGCTTTCGACCTGGATCGCCATCGACGTGCGGCCGATCTTCTCGATCTGCGCATAGACCGACACTTCGTCGCCGACATGGACGGGGGCGTGGAAATGCATCCCGTCGGTGGCGATCGTCACCGCCCGCCCGCGTGACCGGCGCGCGGCGACCAGCCCCGCGGCCGAATCCATCAGGCTCATCAGCCACCCGCCGAAAATGTCGCCATAGGCATTGGCGTCGGCGGGCATTGCGCTGACCCGGATCGTCGGCGAGCGCTCGGGCGGGAGTGCGGCATCGGTCATGCCGCCCCCCCGCCGCGCTGCACCCGCCCGACGTCGCGCGCGCCCAGTACGCCGACCACCACCAGGGTGGCCGCGCCGATCAGCCAGATCGTATCCGCGCCCTGCGGATAGCTCCAGGCCGCGCCCTGGAAGACCAGCGCGGTGATCCCGAAGCCCAGCACGGTCCATGCGATCTCGCGCTTTTCGGCGGAGAGCTGCATCTGCGCCATCGCGGCCCGCCTCAGGCGAGCATCGACAGCGGGTTTTCGACCAGCGTCTTGAACGCCTGCATCAGTTGCGCACCGTCCGCGCCGTCGATCGCGCGGTGATCGAAGCTGCCCGTCGCGCTCATGATGCTGGCGACGCCCAGCGAGCCGTCCGGCATCACCCACGGGCGCTTGTCGCCCGCGCCGATCGCCAGGATCATGCCCTGCGGCGGGTTGATGACCGCTTCGAACTGCTTGATCCCGAACATGCCCATGTTGCTGAGCGATGCGGTGCCGCCGGTGAATTCCTCCGGCTTCAGCTTTTTGTCACGCGCGCGGGCGGCCAGATCCTTCATCCGCGTCGAGATGCTGGACAGCGACGCGCTGTCCGCCTCGGTGATGACGGGGGTGATGAGGCCTTCGGGCGTCGACACCGCGACTGAGATGTCGGCACGGTGGAAGCTGACCAGCTGGTCGGGCGTGAACATCACGTTGCACTTGGGCACCTGGATCAGCGACACCGCCAGCGCCTTGATGAGCAGGTCGTTGACCGACAGCTTGACGCCGCGCGCTTCCAGCCCGGCGTTCAATTCGCCGCGCAGCTTCAGCAGCTTGTCCAGCTGCACATCCACCGTCAGGTAGATGTGCGGCACCTGCTGCTTCGATTCAGTCAGGCGGCGCGCGATCGTCTTGCGCATGTTGCTGAGCTTGGTCGTCTCGTGCGGGATGTCCGGCACCTGCGCGGGCTTCGGCGCAGCGGCGACGGCGGGCGCCTCGGCCGGGGCCGCGGCAGCGGTGGCGGCCGGCGCGGCGGCGCCCGGCTGCGCCTTCTCCACGTCCGCCTTGACGATGCGGCCGTTCGGGCCGGAGCCGGTGACGCCGGACAGGTCGACACCCTTGTCGGCGGCGATGCGGCGCGCCAGCGGGCTGGCCTTCACGCGCTCGCCATCCTGATGCGCGGCGGCCGGCGCCGGAGCGGGCGCGGGGGCAGGGGTCGCCGGCTTCTCTTCCCTGGCGACCGCGGCGTCGGCGGGCTTGCCGTGATCGGCGTCGGCGGGGGCAGCGGCGGGCGCCCCCTCCTTCGTCGCGGCGGGCTGCGGCGCCGATTCCTCGTCCTCGCCCTCCAGCAGCGCGATCACCGCGCCCACCTTCACGCCGTCGGTGCCCTCGGCCACCATGATCTTGGCGATGCGGCCTTCGTCGACCGCCTCGAACTCCATCGTCGCCTTGTCGGTCTCGATCTCGGCCATGATGTCGCCGGACTTCACCTCGTCGCCTTCCTTGACGAGCCATTTGGCCAGCGTGCCCTCCTCCATCGTCGGGGACAGGGCAGGCATCTTGATTTCGATGGGCATCGTGATCCTCGAAAGGCTCCTGGGGAATGCGCCGTCTGTCGCGGACACGCGCTATGCGGTCAAGCCCGTCTGCCCCTTGGCGTGCGTCGCGGCGGGGCGTAGGCTGCCCGGATGCGCATCTACCTGACCGTGATCGACGACACCCCGGAGGCGCTGAGCGCATTGCGCTTCGCGGCGCGGCGCGCGGTGAAGACGGGCGGCGGGGTGGAGATACTGGCGCTGCTGCCGCCACAGGAATTCATCGCCTTCGGCGGGGTTCAGGCCACGATCGAGGAAGAACAGCGCCACCATGCGGAGGGGCTGGTCGCGCGCGCGGCGGGTACGATCCTGGAGGAATCGGGGGTGCGCCCGTCGCTGACCGTGCGCGAGGGCGACGGGCCGAAGGTGATCCGGCAGATGATCGCCGACAATCCGCGCATCGCCGCGCTGGTGCTGGGCGCCGCGCCCGGCGCCCCGGGCGCGCTGGTCAGCCATTTCGCGGCGGAGGCCGGCACGCTGTCGGTGCCGCTGATGATCGTCCCGGGCGGGCTGGACGCCGCCGCGATCGACCGGCTCAGCTGAGGCGCTGGCGGCAGGCCCGCCGCCGCATCAGCAGCGGCAGCGGCCCTTGGCATAGCGGCGCGGCGCCTTGGTGTAGCGATGCCCGGTGTAGACCACGCGGTCCTCGTAGACGTCCTCCACCGTCTGCCCGGTGCTGCCGGACTGGACGGTGACGGTGGTGATCGTGGCGGGCGGATAATACCAGCCCCCCGCGACATAGCCCGGCGCGCCCTGGGTCGTGGTGACGATCGTGCCGTTGCCCCCGATCACCTGCGCCGGAGGATAGGGCGCGTAGCCGGGGTAGGCGACCGGCGGCGGCCCGTAATAGGTCGTCCCCGAATAGGTGGTGCCGGCATAATCGCCGCCATAGCTGCCCTGCTGATAGGCGACGACCGGCGGGGGCGGCGGCGCGCCCGGGCCGCCGCCATGCGGCGGCGGCGGCGGGTAGCCTGCGCCGGGAGGGGGATAGCCGGCCCCCGGCGGCGGTGCGACGGGAACGCGCCCCGCGCCGTCCGCCCGGTCGATCGCCATACCGGCCAGCGCGCCGGCACCCGCGCCCAGCAACGTCCCGCCCAGCCGGTTCCCCGATCCCGCGATCACATTGCCCGCGACCCCGCCGACCACCGCACCGATCGCGGCGCCGCCCAGCCCGCCGTCGGCGTCGCGCGTGGGGTAGGCAAGCCGGGGATAGCCGTCGGCATATTGGCCATATCCGTCGTCGCCGCGCGCCCAGTCGATCCCGCCGACGCTGTCGTACACGGTGCCGCGCGGGTCGATCAGCACCGCATCGTCATAATAGCGCGACCAGGTATAGCCATAGGGCGGCTGACGCAGGCCATAGGCCTGCCAGTCGTTGATCGACCAGCCGGGCGCGATCCAGTAACCGGGCAGCACCCAGCCGCGCGCCGGGCGGCGATACGCACCCCATCCGCCGGGCGCGCGCATTCCGCCCCACCAGCGGCCGCCGATCTGCCCGCCCCAGCGCGGCGCGCGCCACGCGCGGTTGCCGTTCCCGTCGCCGCGGTTCCAATGGCCGCCGTTCGCCAGACCATGGCGGCCGCCGTTCCATGCGGTCGTCCCCGGCGCCGTCTGCGCCGCGGCAGGCATGCCGGCGGCGACGGCGAATGAGGCGATGGCGGCGATCGGCAGCAGGCGCATGGGCGCAATCCTTCCCCTGAAGCAACCCGGCCGCAACGCGCCCGTGGTGAACGGGTTGCTTACCATCGTGACGCCACCGCAACCAGAGCCGCGGTGACCTGTCCCGATCCGGGGCGGTTGGCGATCAGCCGCGCAGGCGCGGGGCGAGCAGCGCCATCATCGCCTCGCACCCCGCAGCGTCGGTCGCATCGAACCGCGCGGGCAGCGGGCTGTCGAGATCGAGGACGCCGATCAGCCGGTCCCCGTCCAGGATCGGCACGACCAGTTCCGACCGGCTCGCCGCATCGCACGCGATATGCCCCGGAAAGGCGTGGACGTCCTCCACCAGCTGGGTGCGTCGCTCGGCCGCGGCGGTACCGCACACGCCCTTGCCCAGCGGGATGCGGATGCACGCGGCCTTCCCCTGGAACGGTCCCAGCACCAGCTCGCCGTCGACCATCCGGTAGAATCCGGCCCAGTTCAGGTCGGGCAGATACTGGCCGATCAGCGCGGCGGCATTGGCCATGTTGGCGATCGCGTCCGGCTCCCCCGCGGTCAGTGCGTCGAGCGCGGCGGTCAGATCGCGGTACAATTCCGCGCGGTCGGTGGCGGCGATGTCGAAGGCGTACATGATGGCGTAGCTAGGCGCGCGGGCGGGAAAGTCCAGCCGCGCGGGTCAGGCCGCGGTGCGCAACTGCTGCAGGAAGGTGGCGACGCTGCGGTCGAGCTGCGACAGCGTCTCGGTCAGGTCCAGCGCCACGCCGTCGAGCCGGTCGGCGGCGGCATGGCCGGCGGCGATCGCGGAGCGCGTGTCGCCTACCGATGCGGCGGCGGTGCGGCTTTCGGCGGCGATCCCGTCGATCCCCGCGCGGATGCCGTCGATGCCGCGCGCCTGGCGGTTCACCGCCTCGGTAATGACGCTCGATGCCTGTTCGGTGCGGGTCAGTGCGTCGCCGATCGTCCCGATCGATTCCATTGCGGTGCCGACGCGGTCGCGCAGCGCGCCGATCTGGGTGGTGACGCGCGCGGTCAGATCGGCGGTGTGATGCGCCAGCGACTTCACCTCGCTGGCGACCACCGCGAAGCCGGAGCCGGCCTCGCCCGCCCGCGCCGCCTCGATCTGCGCGTTGAGCGCCAGCAGGTTGGTCTGCCGCGACAGGTCGTCGATCAGCGTCAGCACGCCGCCGATCTCGTCCAGCGATCCCGCCAGTTCGCCCACGCTCGCCTGGATCTCCTGCCCGTCGCCCGCGGCGCGGCGCGCGTCGGACAGGGCGGCGAGCGACTGGCGCTCGATCTCGCGGCTCGCCTCGGTGAAGGTCGCCGCCTGCGGGGCAAGGTCGAGCGAGCGGCGTTCGGTGGCGGCGGCGGCGGTCGACGCGGTGGTCGCCAGCGTCTCCAGCCCGCGCGCCTGGTCGCGGACCTGCTCGGATGCGCCCGCCAGCAACGCGGCCTGCCCGCGCATCGTCGCCAGCAACGGCGCCAGTTCGCTCTCCAGCTGCTGGCGCGCCTCGGCCATCGCCACGTCGCGGGCCTCGCGCACCTTGGCGTCCAGCGCGCGGTTTTCGGCGCGCACCTGCGCCACCGTCCATTCCAGCCATTCGCGCGCTTCCTGCTCCGCTTCGGCGGCGGCATCGCGGGCGCGGTTCAGCTCCTCCAGCGCGTCCTGCGCCTGCCGCGTATCCCTGGCGGACTGCGCGAGCGCGGCCGCGGTACGGGCCAGCGTGTCGCGCGATCGCTTCAGCACCCGCCGCGTCAGCAGCGCCAGCAGCGCCAGCAGGATCAGCACCCCCGGCAGGCAGCGGTTGCGTAGGATGGTGCCGGGCTGCTGCGCGTCCCATTGCAGGCGTCCGATCTGCATGCCGCGCACGTCGCGCAGCGGCAGCGTCGCATGCCCGGCCGGTACCGGCGCGCCCGATCGGACGAATTCGACATCCGCCAGCTCGCGCTCGCCGCCCAGGCGTTGCAGTTCGGCCGGCGACAGGACGTTGACGAAGATGAGGTAGGAGCGGTCCTGGTGGCCCGGCGTCCGTCCGTCGGCATCGGTGATCTGCGTCACGCTCGCGATCGCCAGCCGGTTGCGGATGCGCACGAACATGCCGCGTTCGTTGCGGTCGCTCGCCGGGCGGCGGCGCAGGTCGTCGATGACCGTGCGAAGCGCCGGCCCGATCAGCGCGAAGGCGTCGATCGGCTCCTGCCGGTCCTTGTAGCTGGCATAGATGGTGCGATCCTTGCCGTCGATCGCCAGCGCATATTCATAGTGGTTCGACTGATAGACGTAATTGCCGATGTTGCGATGCACCCAGGCCGCGTCGCGTCGGCGCACGATCCGCTCGAACGCATCGTCCCATTGCGCATAGCCGCGTTCGTTGCGGACCAGGAAGTCGCGTTCCGAATCGATCAGGAACTCCGCCATCTGCCGCTCGCGCGTGATTTCCTGGTTATCCGATGCGGCGCTGAACCAGAACAGCAGCAGCAGCGTCACCGCCGACAGGGCGACCAGGACGAACACCAGCGGCGCCACGAAATCGCGGCGGTAGATCGGGGCGAGCGACGCCAGGTCGGCGTCAGGGCGCGCGGCAACGGACAACGTCATGCCGCACGACATAGTTGACGCGTTTTAAGGCTAAGCTAACGCCTCGCTCACTCGCGCACCTTGCCGCGCCCGGCCTTCACCGCGCCGCGGCGCGCCTTGCCCTCCACCCGCCGCGTCTGCGACGCGCGCGTCGGCTTGGTGGGGCGGCGCTTCTTCGGGACGATCAGCGCCTCGCGGATCATCGCGATCAACCGGTCGCGCACTTCCTGCCGGTTGAGCAGTTGCGACCGCGCGCCCTCGCTGCGCAGCACCAGCACGCCGTCGCGCGTCATCCGCGCCCCCGCGATCGCGGCCAGCCGGTGCTTGACCGCATCGGGCAGCCCGGGGGAGCGCGCCACGTCGAAGCGCAGCATGACCGCGCTGTCGGTGGTGTTCACATGCTGCCCGCCCGGGCCGGATGCGCGCGTGAACGATTCCTCCAGCTCGTCGCTGTCGATAGCGATGCTGCGGGAGATCGGGATCGCTACCATTCGCGCCACATATCGATGTCGTCCATCAGCGCGGGCTGGCGTGCGGCATAGGCGATGTCCTCCAACGCCGCGACGATGTCCTCGCGCTCACCGGTGCCGATGACGCCGCCCGCCGCATTGTCGGCGGCGTTGAACCATTCGACGGTGCGTTTCAGGACCGTCCGAACCGCCGGCCTGCGCGGCTTGTCCCCCAACGCCGCCAGCTCGGCGCACGCGGCGCGCAGCGTCGCGCGCGCCGCCTCGGCAAAGGCGGGCGGGGGATAGGGCGACGACGGCTGCCAGCGCGCCAGCGGCGTTTCGGCGGCAAGTTGCGTCCAGGTGAGCTTCGCCAGCCGCGTCTCAAACCGCTTCGCCTCGGCCTCGCGCTGCGCCTCCTCACGCGCTTCCTCCTGCGCGATTTCGGCGATCAGGGCCTCGCGATCGTTCGCCCAGCGCCATTCGCCTTCGACGATGGTATCGACGTTCGACAACTCGCCGAAGCCGGCGCCGCGCGCGAACCCGGTGAGCATGGCGAACAACGCCTCATCCTCTGCCGATACCGGCTGGTCGGCGACGAACGTTAGCGCGTCGAGTTCGCCCGACGCGTTCCACTCCTCCGGCCGCGCGCCGAACACCGCCGGCTTGCCGCGAAAGGCGAAGCGGTGTTCATGGATCACCATCGCGCCCGCGACGTCCGTCGCGGTCGGTGGCGTGTGCCACACACCGGACAGTACTGCGACGCCCAGAATGTCGCCGGTCAGGCCGATGATCCTGAACGCGCCGTACCGCCCGGTGTCCGGCGGCGAGAAACCGGTGAACGGGCGCGTATGGAAGCTCCAGACCTGCCCAACGGCGAGGGCCGACCTGCGCGGCTCAGCCATCGCGGTCGAAGCCCAGCGCGGCGAACCGCTCCGGCCATGGCGCCTGGGCCGCCACGTCGTCCTTGCCGGGGCGCGGCACCGTCAGCGCGATCGCGTGGAGCATCATCCCGCCGGGATGCGCGGTGCCGTAGACCGGGTCGCCGGTCACCGCCGCGCCCAGCCCCTCCAGCGCGTGGACGCGGATCTGATGGGTGCGCCCGGTCGCCGGCAGGAATTCCACCAGCGCGCGCCCGGCATGCTCGCCGATCACCCGCCAGTCGGTCCGCGCCGCCTTGCCGCGCGGATCGCGCGTCATTCGCCAGCCGCGCTCCGCCGACGACACCTTGCCCAGCGGCAGGTCGATCGTCCCGCTTGCCTCCGGCGGTACGCCGTCGAGCACGGCGACATAGCGTTTGCGCACCGCGCCCGCCTCGAACGCCTGCTGGAACCGCGCGTGCGCCTTCGGATTGCGCGACAGCAGCAGGCAGCCGCTGGTGTCGCGGTCCAGCCGGTGGACCGCCACCGGCCAGCGCCGGAAGCCGAAGGTCAGCGAGGCGAGGTGATTCTCCAGGCTGGTCGCGCCATCGCGCGGCGGGTCCACCGGCAGGCCCGCCGGCTTGTCGATCACCAACGCCTCACCGTCGAGGAAGAGCACACGGTCGCCTAACATGGCTGCCCCCTTGCCATCATGGCGCCGCGCTGGCCAGAGGGACGCCATGCAGCGCGCGATCCTGTTCCTCGTCATGTTCGTCCTCGCGATCCCGGCGCAGGCGCAGGTGTGCGCGGTCGGCCGCGCGCCGGCCGCCGCGGACGGGCGCGTGCTGGGGCATCTGCCCTATGGCGACGCACCGCCGGACGATCTGGTGCCGGTGCCCTCGCCATGGGTGGCGGGAAAGGGCTGCGTCCTGCGGCGCGAGGTGCTGCCCGATCTGGAGCGGCTGTTGACCGCCGCGGCGGCTGACCCGGCGGTGGGCGGGCGGATCCTGGCGCTTTCGTGCCATCGCGCGATCCTGTACCAGCAATCGGTGTTCTGTCGCGGCGACGAGGCGGATGGCGGGGCAGGGGACCGGGCCATTTCGGTCGCGCCGCCGGGGCATAGCGAACATGCCACCGGCTTCGCGCTGGATTTCGCGTTTCGCCCGCGCGTCAACGGCTGCCCGGATGTGGAGGCGTGCATCGCCGCCACCCCGGCGTTCCGCTGGCTGGCGGCGAACGCGCCGCGCTACGGCTTCGAAATGTCGTTCCCCGCGGGCAACCGGCAGGGGGTGAAGTGGGAGCCGTGGCACTGGCGATGGGTCGGCGCGACCGGCGCCGCGCAGGGGGCGCAGCGCGCGCGGTTGCTGTTCGCGCGGGCGCGGCGTGACTTTCCCGCCGATCCGGCAGTGCCGCCCGATGTCGTGGTGATCGGCAACGTCGATGCGCCGCCGGTCTATCTGGGTGCCTATCCGCCGCCCGAATGCCGCAAGGGCAAGTGCCGGATGCCGCGTCCGGCGCGCCGCAGGTAAAAGCGGATCGCCCCGGCGCATGGCCGGGGCAATCCGTCAGCGGGTCAGCCGAACAGCTTCGCCGCCGTCTCGGCGATGCGCTTGCCCTGGTATCGGGCGCCCTCCAGGTCGACCTGGCTCGGCTGGCGGCTGCCGTCGCCGTCGGCCAGCGTGCTGGCGCCGTACGGGGTGCCGCCGTGCACTTCCTTCACGCCCATCTGCCCCTGGAAGCCATAGTCCAGCCCGACGATCGCCATGCCGTGGTGCAGCAGGTTGGTGATGATCGAGAACAGCGTCGTCTCCTGCCCGCCGTGCTGGCTGGCGGTCGAGGTGAACGCGCCGCCGACCTTGCCGACCAGCGCGCCGCGCATCCACACGCCGCCGGTGGTGTCCCAGAACGCCGCCATCTGGCTGGGCATCCGGCCGTAGCGGGTCGGCGCGCCGACGATGATCGCGTCGTAATTGGCCAGTGCGTCCGGCCCCTCGATCAGCGGGTGGGAGGTATCGGTTTTGAACCCGGCGGCCTTCACCACCTCGTCCGGGGCGGTTTCGGCGACGCGGCGGATGTCGACCTCGGCACCGCCGGCGCGCGCGCCCTCGGCGACGGCATCGGCCATCTTCTCGATATGGCCGTAGGAGGAATAATAGAGGACGAGAACCTTGGTCATGCGTGGCTCCTTTCGAAACTAAGGGGGGCGGAAGATGGGTGCGGCGGAACCTAGGTGCGCGGCCGGCGCACGAAAACGTGAACGATTGAAACGGATCGTTTCGCCCGATAGACTTCCGGCATGAGGCTCCCCGATCTGGAGGCATGGGCGATCTTCGCCGCGGTGGCCGAGCATCGCTCGTTCAGCGGCGCGGCAGAAGCGATCGGGTTGAGCAAGGCCACCGTCTCCAAGGGCGTGTCGCGGCTGGAAGCGCATCTGGGCCTGTCGCTGTTCCATCGCACCTCGCGCCGGCTCGCGCTGACCGAGGCGGGGCGCCCGCTCGCCGATCATGCCGCGCGGATCGTCGCGGAGGCGCAGGCCGCCGAGGAAGCCGCGCGGCAGGGCGCCAGCGCGCCGGCCGGGCGCGTCCGGGTGGCGGCGCCGATGAGCTTCGGGTTGCAGAACGTCGCGCCGGTGATCGCCGATTTCCTGGCCGAACATCCCGCGATCGAGATCGAGCTGCATCTGTCCGACGCGCGCGTCGATATCGTCGCGGAGGGGTTCGACGTCGCGCTGCGCATCGCCGACCTGCCCGACAGCAGCCTGCGCGCGCGGCGGCTGTGCGGCATCGCGGCGCATCTGGTCGCGGCGCCCGCCTATCTATCGGCGCACGGCACGCCGACGCATCCGTCGCAGCTCGGCGAGCATCGGCTGCTCGGCTATACCAACGTCACCGGCCCTTGGCGCTTCCGGTCGGCGGACGGCGCGGACGTGTCGGTCAAGGCGAGCGGCCCGTTGCAGTCGAACAACGGCACCGCGCTGCTGCCCGCGCTGATCGCCGGGCTGGGGATCGCGCGGCTGCCCGCGTTCATCCTGGGCGATGCGCTGACGTCGGGGCAGGTGGTGGAGATCCTGCCCGACTGGGCGCCCGCGCCGACCGCGCTGCATCTGCTGACCCCGCCCAGCGCGCTGCGCCCCGCGCGGGTCGAAGCGCTGATCGCGTTCCTGTCGGCGCGGCTGAAGGACTGAGCCCGAAAGGTGCTGGCGCGCGCGCGGCGGCTGCGCCATCGTGCGGGCACATCAAGGGGATATCAGGGAATGACGATAGCGAAGTGGGCGCGGCCGGTTGTGGCCGCGATGGCGGCGTCGGTGGCGCTGCCGGCGGCGGGCGCACCGGCGGAAAAGGCGCCGGAAACGGTGCCGGAAACGGTGGTGGTGACCGCGGCGCGGATGCTCGACGTGCAGAGCGGGCGGATGGTCGACCGCCCGGTCGTGACGGTGGTCGACGGAAAGGTCACCGCGGTCGCGTCGGGCGGGGCGGTGCCGGCGGGGGCGAAGCGGGTCGACCTGGGCGACGCCACGATCGTGCCGGGGCTGATCGACATGCACGTCCACCTGACCAGCCTGGCGGAGGTCGGCGGCTATCAGACGCTGAAATACACCGACAGCTTCTGGGGCGCGGTGGGCGTCGCCAATGCGGCGAAGACGCTGCGCGCGGGCTTCACCACGGTGCGCAACGTCGGCGCGTCGGATTTCCAGGACGTCGGCCTGCGCGAGGCGATCGACGGCGGCTGGGTGGTCGGGCCGCGGATCGTCGCGGCCGGCTATGCGATCGGGGCGACCGGGGGGCATTGCGACGACAATGCGCTGCCGCCTTCCTATGACAAGAAGCTGCCCTCGGTGGTCAATTCGCCCGAGGAAGCGCGCGCCAAGGTGCGCTGGCTGCACAAATACGGCGCCGAGGTCATCAAGATCTGCGCGACCGGCGGGGTCTTCTCGCTGGGCGATTCGGTCGGCGGGCAGCAACTGAGCCTGGAGGAGATGAAGGCGATCGCCGACGAGGCGCACATGCTCCACATGAAGGTCGCCGCGCACGCGCATGGCGACGAGGGGATCAAGACCGCGATCCTCGCCGGCATCGACACGATCGAGCACGTCAGCCTCGCCTCGGACGAGGCGATTCGGCTCGCGATCGCGCGCGGCACATGGTTCGACATGGACATCTACAACGACGACTACATCCTGGCGACGGGCACCGCGAACGGGACCGAGCAGGAAAGCCTCGACAAGGAACGGATGATCGGCCTGAAGCAGCGCCAGACGTTCCAGCGCGCGGTCCGCGCGGGGGTGAAGATGGCGTTCGCCACCGATGCCGGCGTCTATCCGCACGGCGACAATGCGAAGCAGTTCGCCAAGATGGTCGAATGGGGGATGACCCCGTTGCAGGCGATCCGTGCCGCGACGCTCAATGCGGCCGAGGCGCTGGGCCGCGACGACGTCGGCGTGATCGCGCCGGGCCGCTGGGCGGACATGGTCGCGGTGTCGGGCGATCCCACCGCCGACGTGCGCGTGCTGGAACATCCGGTCGCGGTGGTGAAGGGCGGGGTGCGCGTCGACTGACCCGCAGGCGTGCCGCCGGCCGTGCGATTGACGCGGCCGGCGGCGATGCGTATAGGCCCGCCGGTTCGCGTCGCGGGGTGACTCGCGCACGGACAGCTTGAACATTGCTGGATGCATTGAGGGCCGCGGCGACCGGTGACGGGCGCCCATGGTCCTTTTCGTATTCCAAGTAGCTGTGATGGCTCCAGCAAAGTAACCTAGATAGAGGTGAAGGCTTCAATGCCGACGATCAACCAGCTGGTCCGCAAGGGCCGCGAGCCGCAGAAGGCCAAGTCCAAGGTCCCTGCGATGGAGCAGAACCCGCAGAAGCGCGGCGTCTGCACCCGTGTCTACACCACGACCCCGAAGAAGCCGAACTCGGCGCTGCGCAAGGTGGCCAAGGTCCGCCTGACCAACCAGCGCGAAGTCATCAGCTACATCCCGGGCGAGGGCCACAACCTGCAGGAGCACTCGGTGGTGCTGATCCGTGGCGGCCGTGTGCGCGACCTTCCGGGCGTGCGCTACCACGTGCTGCGCGGCGTGCTCGACACGCAGGGCGTGAAGGACCGCAAGCAGAGCCGTTCGAAGTACGGCGCGAAGCGTCCGAAGTGATCATGCCGGGGGCATGATCATCCCGGAAAGATCGCCATCAGGCGATCTTGTCCGGGATCCAGAGCCCCGAGCGTTGTCGGTCGTGACCTTGAGCCCCTGCGTACGCAGGGGCACGGTTGATCTTTAGAAGGAAATTCACATGGCGCGTCGTCGTCGTCCCGAAAAGCGGGAAATCCTGCCTGATCCCGTGTACGGGGATGAGGTTCTGTCCAAGTTCATGAATTCGGTGATGCTGGACGGCAAGAAGTCCGTCGCCGAAGGCATCGTCTATTCGGCGCTCAACACCGTCGAGACCCGCGCCAAGCGCGAGCCGCTGGGCGTGTTCCACGATGCGCTGAACAACATCAAGCCGGGCATCGAGGTCCGTTCGCGCCGCGTCGGCGGTGCGACCTACCAGGTGCCGGTCGAGGTTCGCCCGGAGCGCGCGCAGGCGCTGGCGATCCGCTGGCTGATCACCGCGGCGCGCAGTCGCAGCGAGAACACGATGTCGGCGCGCCTGTCGGGCGAACTGCTCGACGCGTCGAACAACCGCGGCAACGCGGTGAAGAAGCGCGAGGACACGCACCGCATGGCGGAAGCGAACCGCGCCTTCTCGCACTACCGCTGGTAACACCGGCGATGCGGACGCTGCCTGTCTTGGAAGCGTCTCAAATCTGACCTATATCGTGGGGAGCCGGCCAAGTGCTGAGCTCCCCACATCGCTAAGGAAGCCCCCATGGCCCGCAGCCATCCGCTCGAACTCTACCGCAATATCGGCATCATGGCGCACATCGACGCCGGCAAGACGACGACGACCGAGCGCATTCTCTACTACACCGGCAAGTCCTACAAGATCGGCGAAGTGCACGAAGGCACCGCGACGATGGACTGGATGGAGCAGGAGCAGGAGCGCGGGATCACGATCACCTCGGCTGCCACCACCTGCAAGTGGAAGGCCGAGGAGGGCAAGGGCCCCGAGCATCTGATCAACATCATCGACACGCCGGGCCACGTCGACTTCACGATCGAAGTCGAGCGTTCGCTGCGCGTGCTCGACGGCGCGGTGGCGTGCTTCGATGGCGTGGCGGGCGTGGAGCCGCAGTCGGAAACCGTGTGGCGCCAGGCCGACAAGTACGGCGTGCCGCGCATGTGCTTCGTCAACAAGCTGGATCGCACCGGCGCCGACTTCTACTTCTGCGTGCAGTCGATCATCGACCGCCTGGGCGCGAAGCCGGCGGTGCTGTACCTGCCGATCGGCATCGAGGGCGGGTTCAAGGGCCTGGTCGACCTGGTCGAGAACCGCGCGATCATCTGGCTCGAGGAATCGCTGGGCGCGAAGTTCGAATATCAGCCGATCCCCGACGACATGGTCGAGAAGGCGGCGAAGTATCGCAACGACCTGATCGAGCTCGCCGTCGAGCAGGACGACGAGGCGATGGAAGCCTATCTGGAGGGCAACGAGCCGGACGCGAAGGCGCTGAAGGCGCTGATCCGCAAGGGCACGCTCAACATGTCGTTCGTGCCGGTGGTGTGCGGCTCGGCGTTCAAGAACAAGGGCGTCCAGCCGCTGCTCGACGCGGTGGTCGACTTCCTGCCGTCGCCGCTCGACGTGCCGGCGATCAAGGGCGTGAAGCTGGACGGCGAAACGCCGGACGAGCGTCCGTCCTCGGACGAGGCGCCGTTCTCGGCGCTGGCGTTCAAGATCATGAACGACCCGTTCGTCGGCTCGCTGACCTTCGCGCGCATCTATTCGGGCGTCCTGACCAAGGGCAGCTACCTGAACTCGGTGAAGGACAAGAAGGAAAAGATCGGCCGTATGCTCCTGATGCACGCGAACTCGCGTGAGGACATCGAGGAAGCGCGCGCCGGCGACATCGTCGCGCTCGCGGGTCTGAAGGAAACGACGACCGGCGATACGCTGTGCGATCCGGCGAACCCGATCATCCTGGAGCGCATGGAGTTCCCGGAGCCGGTGATCGAGCTGTCGGTGGAGCCGAAGACCAAGGCCGACCAGGAGAAGATGGGCGTCGCGCTCAACCGCCTGGCCGCCGAGGACCCCTCGTTCCGCGTGTCGACCGACCACGAATCGGGCCAGACCATCATCAAGGGGATGGGCGAGCTCCACCTCGAGATCCTGGTCGACCGCATGAAGCGCGAGTTCAAGGTCGAGGCGAACGTCGGTGCGCCGCAGGTGGCGTATCGCGAATACCTCAAGAAGCCGGTCGACATCGACTACACGCACAAGAAGCAGTCGGGCGGCACCGGCCAGTTCGGCCGCGTGAAGGTGAAGCTGACGCCGGGCGAGCGCGGCGCGGGCATCATCTTCAAGGACGAGATCAAGGGCGGTAACATTCCCAAGGAATATATCCCCGCGATCGAGAAGGGCTTCCGCGAGACGGCGGCGACCGGTTCGCTGGTCGGCTTCCCGATCATCGACTTCGAGATCACGCTGTACGATGGCGCGTATCACGACGTCGACTCGTCGGCGCTGGCGTTCGAAATCACCGCCCGCGGCGCGATGCGCGAAGCGGCGCAGAAGTCGGGCATCACGCTGCTCGAGCCGGTGATGAAGGTCGAGGTCGTCACCCCGGAGGATTATCTGGGCGACGTCATCGGCGACATGAACTCGCGTCGTGGCCAGATCCAAGGCACCGACACGCGCGGCAACGCGCAGGCGGTGACCGCGATGGTCCCGCTGGCGAACATGTTCGGCTACGTGAACTCGCTGCGTTCGTTCACGCAGGGCCGCGCCAGCTACTCGATGCAGTTCTCGCACTATGACGAAGTGCCGCAGAACGTCGCCGACGAAGTGAAGGCGAAGCTCGCCTAAGGCGCACGGGGCAGGGCGACCTGCTCCCGAGACGCCGCAGGGCCGGCCGGCGGGTCGGCCCCGCCGATCCCGTCCGACGACACAGGATTTACTCCCGTGTCGGCTCGTCAGAGCGGGGCAGGGTTTGCACAACGGTTAAACACTCGCTATGGGGCCGCGTTCTGGCGCGGCTCCGTTCGCGAAGACGAATCCAATAAGGTAGGGAAACAATGGCCAAGGCTAAGTTTGAGCGGACCAAGCCGCACCTGAACATCGGCACCATCGGTCACGTCGACCATGGCAAGACCTCGCTGACCGCAGCGATCACCAAGGTGCTGGCGGAGAACGTCGCGGGCAACGCCGCGGTCGACTTCGCGAACATCGACAAGGCGCCGGAAGAGCGCGAGCGCGGCATCACCATCTCGACCGCGCACGTCGAGTATGAGACGGCGAACCGCCACTATGCGCACGTCGACTGCCCGGGTCACGCCGACTATGTGAAGAACATGATCACCGGCGCGGCGCAGATGGACGGCGCGATCCTGGTCGTGTCGGCGACCGACGGCCCGATGCCGCAGACCCGCGAGCACATCCTGCTCGCCCGTCAGGTCGGCGTGCCGGCGATGGTCGTGTTCATGAACAAGGTCGACCTGGTCGACGACGAGGAAATCCTCGAGCTGGTCGAGCTGGAAGTCCGCGAGCTGCTCAGCTCGTACGAGTTCCCGGGCGACGACATTCCGATCATCAAGGGTTCGGCGACCTGCGCGCTGTCGGGTTCGAACCAGAAGCTCGGCACCGACGCGGTGATGGAGCTGATGAAGGCGGTCGACGAGTACATCCCGCAGCCGGAGCGTCCGCTGGACAAGCCGTTCATGATGCCGATCGAAGACGTGTTCTCGATCTCGGGTCGCGGCACCGTGGTGACCGGCCGTGTCGAGACCGGCATCATCAAGGTCGGTGAGGAAGTCGAGATCGTCGGCATCCACCCGGAAGTCCGCAAGACGACCGTGACCGGCGTGGAAATGTTCCGCAAGCTGCTCGACCAGGGCCAGGCTGGCGACAACGTCGGCGCGCTGATCCGTGGCGTCGCCCGTGACGAGGTCGAGCGTGGCCAGGTGCTGTGCAAGCCGGGTTCGATCAAGCCGCACACCGACTTCTCGTCGGAAGTGTACGTGCTGTCGAAGGACGAAGGTGGCCGTCACACGCCGTTCTTCGCGAACTATCGTCCGCAGTTCTACTTCCGCACGACCGACGTGACCGGCACCGTCGAGCTGCCCGAGGGCACCGAGATGGTCATGCCGGGCGACAACGTCGCGCTGGGCATCAAGCTGATCGCCCCGATCGCGATGGACGTCGGCCAGCGCTTCACCATCCGTGAGGGTGGCCGCACCGTCGGTGCGGGCGTGGTGAGCAGCATCGCCAAGTAAGTCGGCCGGCCGCCCCGGCGGCCGATCGAAAATGGTTCCGCCCGCCGCACGTTTTTCGTGCGGCGGGCGGTTGCCTTTTTATGTGGGGCGCTATATGCGCGCCGCTTCGGAATTCGAGTTACGGCTCTTTCTCGTCGTCCCGGCGGCCCTGCAACGACAGGGTGCTGCCGGGATCTCATCCCGCCGGTGTTCCACCTGCGGCACGAGCCTTCGGCGCCATCGGTGCCGGAGTGACGGCCGGGGTCGTGACGCAGTCATCGGTAGGGAATATGGACAGCAACATCCGCATCCGCCTGAAGGCGTTCGACCATCGCGTGCTCGACCAGGCGACGGGCGACATCGCCGACACCGCGCGTCGCACCGGCGCGCTCATCCGCGGCCCGATCCCGCTGCCGACCCGCATCGAGAAGTTCACGGTCAACCGCGGCCCGCACATCGACAAGAAGAGCCGCGAGCAGTTCGAGGTCCGCACCTACAAGCGGATGCTCGACATCGTGCAGCCGACCCCGCAGACGGTCGACGCGCTGATGAAGCTCGACCTGGCGGCCGGTGTTGACGTCGAGATCAAGCTGGCGTAAGCGCGGCGCTTCTCGCGAGGGGTGAGTCTTATCCTCCTCCTCGCGTCATCCCGGCGAAAGCCGGGATCTTTGTGGGGAGGGCGGCACGCCGCCTCCATGAGATGCCGGTATCCGCTGGCATGACGACATGATGAGATACCGCCGGCGCCTTTCCGGGTGCCGGGACAGCGTCTCCCGTCTGCCCGTCCCTTAGGGGAGGGGCGCCCAGCCCGGGACGGGGGCACGCTTCGCATTTCCGGGCTGACGCGATCGGTGGTGAACGCCGCCGGTCACAAGCACCCATGGGATGGGCCCGTGGGTGCCTCTGTCAAGGAGCACGAGGTCATGCGTACTGGCGTGATCGCGAAGAAGATGGGGATGACCCGCCTGTTCCAGGACGACGGCCGCCATGTGCCGGTCACCGTCCTGCAGATCGAGGCGCTTCAGGTCGTCGCCCGCCGCGAGAAAGACCGTGACGGCTATACCGCCGTCCAGCTTGGCGCCGGTGTCGCCAAGGCCAAGAACGTCGCCAAGCCGCAGCGCGGCCATTTCGGCAAGGCCGAAGTGGAGCCGAAGGCGATCGTCCACGAATTCCGCGTGAGCGAGGACAACCTCCTCGACGTCGGCGCGGAGCTGTCGGCCGATCACTACGTTGCCGGCCAGCTGGTCGACATCCAGGGCCGTACCCAGGGTAAGGGCTTTGCCGGCGCGATGAAGCGCTGGAACTTCGGCGGTCTGCGCGCCACGCACGGCGTGTCGGTCAGCCACCGTTCGCACGGTTCGACGGGTAACCGCCAGGATCCGGGTCGCGTCTTCAAGAACAAGAAGATGGCCGGCCACATGGGCGACAAGAACCGCACGCAGCAGAACCTCGAGATCGTCGGCACCGACGTCGAGCGCGGCCTGATCTTCGTGAAGGGCTCGGTGCCCGGCTCGAAGGGTGGCTGGCTGTTCGTCAAGGACGCCGTCAAGCATCCGCGCCACGACAGCGCGCCGTTCCCGGCGTCGATCAAGTCGGCGGCCAACAACAATTCCGTTTCCGAGCCTGCCCCGGAAGCCGCCGAGAGCCAGGAGGGCTAAGCAGTGAAGGTCAAGGTTTCTTCCTTCGCCGGCACCGCCGGAGCGGATATCGAGCTCAACGACGAGGTCTTCGGCCTCGAGCCGCGCGCCGACATCCTGCATCGCGTCGTGACCTGGCAGCTCGAGAAGCGTCGCGCCACCGCGCGCGGCACGCGTGAGCGTGCGGACGTCGCCCGTTCGGGCAAGAAGCTGGGTCGCCAGAAGGGCGGCGGCGTCGCCCGTCACGGCGATCGTCGCGCTCCCGTCTTCATCGGCGGCGGCAAGGCGCACGGCGCCCGCGTCCGCGATTTCAACCCGTCGCTGAACAAGAAGGTTCGCGCGCTGGGCCTGAAGATGGCGCTCAGCAGCCATGCCAAGGCCGGCTCGCTGATCGTCCTGGAAGGTTTCGAGGTCGCCAAGACCAAGGAGCTGAAGGGCCATTTCGCGACGCTGAACACGGGCAAGCGCACGCTGGTCATCGACGGCGAGGCGGCCGAGGGCTTCCGCGCCGGCCGCAACCTGCCGGGCGTGGACCTGCTGCCGGCCGTGGGCGCGAACGTCTACGACATCATCAAGGCTGATACGCTGGTGCTGACGCGCGCCGCGGTCGAGAAGCTGGAGGCGCGCTTCAATGGCTAAGCCGACGAAGGCGATCGACAACCGTCACTATGACGTGATTGTCGCGCCGCACATCACCGAGAAGGCGACCCTGCTCTCCGAGCAGAACGCGGTGGTCTTCAAGGTCGCCAACAAGGCGACCAAGCCCGAGATCAAGGCTGCCGTGGAGGCGCTGTTCGGCGTGTCCGTGACCGGCGTCAACACGATCGTCCAGAAGGGCAAGACCAAGCGTTGGAAGGGTGCGCCCTATCAGCGTTCCGACATGAAGAAGGCGATCGTCACCCTGGCCGAAGGCCAGTCGATCGACGTCACCGAGGGGGCCAAGTAAGATGGCACTCAAGCATTATAACCCGACGTCGCCGGCGCAGCGCGGGCTGATCCTGGTCGACAAGTCGGCGCTCTGGAAGGGCAAGCCCGTCAAGGCGCTGACCGAGGGCAAGAACAAGACCGGCGGCCGCAACAACAAGGGCCATGTGACCAGCCGCGGCATCGCGGGCGGCCACAAGCAGAAGTACCGCTACGTCGACTTCAAGCGTCGCAAGTGGGACGTCGAGGGCACCGTCGAGCGGCTGGAGTACGATCCGAACCGCACCGCGTTCATCGCGCTGGTGTCGTATCCGGACGGCGAGCAGGCCTATATCATCGCGCCGCAGCGGCTCGCGCCGGGCGACAAGGTGATCGCGGCCAAGAAGGCGGACACCAAGCCGGGCAACGCGATGGAGATCGGTCAGGTCCCCGTCGGCACCATCGTCCACAACGTGGAGATGAAGCCGGGCAAGGGCGGTCAGATCGCGCGTTCGGCCGGCACCTATGTGCAGGTCGTCGGGCGTGACCGCGGCATGGTGATGGTCCGCCTGAACTCGGGCGAGCAGCGCTACATCCGCGCGGATTGCATGGCCACCGTCGGTGCCGTGTCCAACCCGGACAACCAGAACCAGAACCTCGGCAAGGCCGGTCGTTCGCGCTGGATGGGCAAGCGCCCGCTGACGCGCGGCGTGGCGAAGAACCCGGTCGACCACCCGCACGGCGGTGGTGAAGGCCGGACCTCGGGCGGTCGCCATCCGGTGACGCCGTGGGGCAAGCCGACCAAGGGTGCGCGCACGCGCCACAACAAGTCTACGGACAAGATGATCATCCGTAGCCGCCACGCGAGGAAGAAGTAATGGCTCGTTCCGTCTGGAAAGGCCCGTTCGTCGAACTGAGCCTGCTCAAGAAGGCCGAAGCCGCGCAGGACGCCGGTGGCCGTGCGCCGATCAAGACCTGGTCGCGCCGCTCCACCATCCTGCCGTCGTTCGTCGGCCTGACGTTCACCGTGTACAATGGCCGCAAGTTCGTGCCCGTCTCCGTCAACGAGGACATGGTCGGCATGAAGCTCGGCGAGTTCGCGCCGACCCGCTATTTCCCGGGTCACGCGGCTGACAAGAAGGGCAAGCGCTGATGAGCAAGCCTCAGTCCCCCCGCAAGGTCGGCGACAAGGAAGCCCTGTCGGTCGGCACGCAGATCCGCGGTTCCGCGCAGAAGCTGAACCTCGTCGCGGGTCTCATCCGCGGTCGTTCGGCGGCCGATGCGATGAACATCCTGGCCTTCTCGAAGAAGGCGATGGCGGTCGATGCGCGCAAGGTGCTCGCCTCCGCGATCGCCAATGCCGAGAACAACCACAACCTCGACGTCGACGCGCTCGTCGTCGCCGAGGCGTCGGTCGGCAAGTCGATCACCATGAAGCGGTTCGCCACCCGCGGCCGCGGCAAGTCCACCCGCATCCTGAAGCCGTTCTCGCGGCTGCGGATCGTCGTGCGCGAGCAGGAAGAAGCCTAATGGGTCACAAGAGCAACCCCATCGGTCTGCGCCTGCAGATCAACCGCACCTGGGACAGCCGCTGGTTCGCCGAGGGCGCGGACTATAAGAAGCTGCTGCTGGAGGATCTGAAGATCCGCCAGTACATCGTGAAAACGCTGCCGCAGGCGGCGATCTCCAAGGTGGTGATCGAGCGTCCGGCCAAGCTGTGCCGCATCTCGATCTACGCCGCGCGCCCCGGTGTCATCATCGGCAAGAAGGGCTCGGACATCGAGAAGCTGCGCAAGACGCTCGGCGCGATGACCAGCTCGGACGTGTCGCTGAACATCGTCGAGATCCGCAAGCCGGAAGTCGACGCCAAGCTCGTCGCGCAGGGTATCGCCGACCAGCTGGAGCGCCGTATCGCGTTCCGCCGCGCGATGAAGCGTGCGGTGCAGTCGGCGATGCGCCTGGGTGCCGACGGCATCAAGGTGTATTGCGGTGGCCGTCTGGGCGGCGCGGAAATCGCGCGTTCGGAAAGCTATCGCGAAGGCCGCGTGCCGCTGCACACGCTGCGAGCGAACATCGACTATGCCGAGGCCGAGGCGCACACCGCCTATGGCGTCTGCGGCGTGAAGGTGTGGGTGTTCAAGGGCGAGATCCTCGGCCACGACCCGTTCGCGACCGACCGTCTCATGATGGAGGCCCAGACCTCCGGCGTGCGCCCGGCGCGCGATGACCGTCGCTAAGGATTAAAGGCAATGCTGCAACCGAAGCGCACCAAGTTCCGCAAGGCGTTCAAGGGTCGCATCCATGGCGACGCCAAGGGCGGCACCACGCTGAACTTCGGTTCCTACGGCCTGAAGGCCATGGAGCCGGAGCGTATCACCGCTCGCCAGATCGAGGCGGCCCGCCGCGCGATCACCCGTCACATCAAGCGCCAGGGGCGTCTGTGGATCCGCGTGTTCCCGGACGTGCCGGTGTCGTCGAAGCCGGCCGAAGTCCGCATGGGCTCGGGCAAGGGTTCGCCCGAATTCTGGGCCGCGCGCGTCAAGCCGGGCCGGATCCTGTTCGAGCTGGACGGCGTCGAAGGCCCGCTGGCCGCCGAGGCGTTCAGCCGCGCGGCGATGAAGCTGCCCATCAAGACCAAGGTCGTTGCCCGCCTGGGCGACACCTCGCACCTCGGAGGCGAGTAATGGCCAAGACTGACTTCAACGGCCAGAGCGACGACCAGCTGGTCGAGGCGCTGGGCAACCTGAAGCGCGAGCAGTTCAACCTGCGCTTCCAGGCGGCGACCAGCCAGCTCGAGAAGCCGAGCCGCGTGCGCGAGGTCCGCAAGGACATCGCCCGCATCAAGACCATCCAGGCGCAGCGCACCGCTGCGTCCGGCAATTAAGGGAGCCTAAGCACATGCCGAAGCGCGTGCTGACCGGGCTGGTCGTGTCCGACAAGGGCGAGAAGACCGTGGTGGTGAACGTCGAGCGTAAGGTGAAGCACCCGCTCTACGGCAAGATCATCCGCCGCTCGAAGAAGTATCATGCCCATGACGAGGGCAACGAGTACAAGGCGGGCGAGACCGTGCGGATCGAAGAGACCGCGCCGATCTCCAAGCTGAAGACCTGGAAGGTCGTGGGGCGCGTGAACACGCACGTCGCGCCGGAACGGGTCGACGTCGACGCGTAAGCGCCGGCGATCACGCCGCTGACGGCGTTTCGGGCAGGGTCCGGCGGCAGCGCCCGAGACCATTCGAGCGGCGCGGCGGAAAGACGGGGCGGGGGCATTGCCTTCTGCCCGCGGGGCGGCTACAGGGCCGCTCCCCCTGGCGCGGTTCGACCGCTGCCGGGGGTCGTTTTTTTAGGCGGGGCTGGGTCGGTATCCACCCCATAGGCGAGAAGGAAGCGGATCGATGATCCAGATGCAGTCCAATCTCGACGTCGCTGACAACAGCGGCGCGAAGCGGGTGCAGTGCATCAAGGTGCTGGGCGGGTCGAAGCGCCGCACCGCTGGCGTGGGCGACATCATCGTCGTCAGCGTCAAGGAAGCGCAGCCGCGTGGCCGCGTGAAGAAGGGCGACGTCCACCGTGCGGTGATCGTGCGCACCGCCAAGGACATCCGCCGCGCGGACGGGTCGGTGATCCGGTTCGACGGCAATGCCGCGGTGCTGGTCAACAAGAACGAGGAGCCGATCGGCACCCGTATCTTCGGCCCGGTCGTGCGCGAGCTGCGCGGCAAGAAGCACATGAAGATCATCAGCCTTGCGCCGGAGGTGCTGTAATGGCCGCCGCGAAGATCAAGAAGGGTGACCGCGTCGTCGTCCTGTCCGGCAAGGACAAGGGCAAGACCGGCACCGTGACGCTCGCCATGCCGAAGGACGGCAAGGTCGTCGTCGAGGGCGTGAACGTCGCGACCCGCCACCGCAAGCCGAGCCAGGCGAACCCGCAGGGCGGCCTGGAGCGCGTCGAGGCGCCGCTGCACATCTCGAAGGTGGCGCATGTCACCGCGGACGGCAAGCCGACCCGCGTGCGTTTCGAGACCCAGGACGGCAAGAAGGTCCGCGTCGCCGTCAAGACCGGGGAGAAGATCGATGGCTGATGCCTACAAGCCCCGCATGAAGGCGATCTACGACGATCGCATCGTCAAGGCGATGACCGAGAAGTTCGGGTACAAGAACGTCCTCGAGATTCCGCGCATCGAGAAGATCGTGCTCAACATGGGCGTCGGCGAGGCGACCCAGGACAAGAAGCGCGTCGACCAGGCCGCGTCCGAGATGGAGCTGATCGCGGGTCAGAAGCCCGTCGTCACCAAGGCGAAGAAGTCGATCGCGCAGTTCAAGCTGCGTGAAGGCATGCCGATCGGCGTTAAGGTGACGCTGCGTCGCGAGCGCATGTACGAGTTCCTGGACCGCTTCATCACGATCGCGCTGCCGCGCGTCCGCGACTTCCGCGGGCTGAATCCGAAGAGCTTCGACGGTCGCGGCAACTATGCCTGCGGCATCAAGGAGCAGATCGTGTTCCCGGAGATCAGCTATGACCGCGTCGACAAGGTGCGCGGCATGGACGTGATCGTGACCACCACGGCGAAGACCGACGAGGAAGCGCGCGAGCTGCTTCGGCTGTTCGGCTTCCCGTTCCCGCAGGACGAGGCCGCCGACGAGCAGCCGCGTCAGGCTGCGTAACAAAGAGAGCTTAAGTCCATGGCGAAACTGAGTTCCGTGAACAAGAACGAGCGTCGCAAGAAGCTCGTGAAGCAATATGCCGGCAAGTATGCCGCGCTGAAGGCGAAGGCCAACGACCAGAGCCTGGATGAGACCGAGCGTCTCATCGCGCGGCTGAAGATGGCCGAGCTGCCCCGCAACGCGAACCCGACGCGTATCCGCAACCGCTGCGCGCTGACCGGTCGTCCGCGTGCGTATTACCGCAAGTTCGGGCTTGCCCGTGTGATGCTGCGCGATCTGGCCAACAAGGGCCTGATCCCGGGTCTCACCAAGTCGAGCTGGTAAGGACGTAACATGGCAGTGACCGATCCCCTGGGTGACCTGCTCACCCGCATCCGCAACGGCCAGCGCGCGCGCAAGGACAGCGTCCTTTCGCCGTCGTCGAAGCTGCGCGTCCGCGTTCTCGACGTGCTGCAGCGCGAAGGCTACATCCGCGGTTATTCCGAGGAGCAGATGGGCCCCGCCGCCGGCGTGCGCATCGAGCTGAAGTATTTCGAGGGCCAGCCCGCGATCAAGCATGTCGCGCGCGTGTCCAAGCCCGGCCGCCGTATCTACAGCGGCTCGCAGGACCTGCCCCGCGTCATGAACGGCCTGGGCATCACCATCGTTTCGACGCCGCGCGGCGTGCTTTCCGATGCGGAAGCGCGCGAGCAGAACGTCGGCGGCGAAGTGCTGGCGGAGGTGTTCTGATGAGCCGTATCGGCAAGAAGGCGGTCGCCATTCCGGCGGGCGTCACCGCGACCCGCAACGGCAACGAGCTGTCGGTCAAGGGGCCCAAGGGCACCCTGTCGATGCCGCTGTCGGACCTCATCACCTATGACGTCCAGTCGGACTCGATCGGCGTGCAGCCGGCGAACGACACCAAGCGCGCCCGCGCGTTCTGGGGGATGCAGCGCACGCTGGTGCAGAACCTGGTCACCGGCGTGACCGAGGGCTTCACCAAGAAGCTGCTCATCACCGGTGTCGGTTATCGTGCCGCGGCGCAGGGCAAGACCCTGAAGCTGCAGCTCGGCTACAGCCACGACGTCAACATCGACGTGCCGGAAGGCATTGAGGTGAAGACGCCGGACGCCACCACCGTCGAGATCAGCGGTGCCGACAAGCAGCGCGTGGGTCAGCTCGCCGCCGAAGTCCGCCGCTGGCGCAAGCCGGAGCCGTACAAGGGCAAGGGCATCAAGTACGACGGCGAGTATATCTTCCGTAAGGAAGGGAAGAAGAAGTGACCAAGGGTCTTTCGCTTTTCGAGAAGCGGCGTCGCCGCAACCGTACCGCGCTGCGCGCGCGTGCCGGCACCCGTCCGCGCCTGTCCGTGCACCGCTCGGGCAAGCACATCTATGCGCAGGTCATCGACGATGCGCAGGGCCGCACCCTGGCGTCGGCTTCGACGCTGGCGGGCCACGACGGTAAGACCGCGACCGTCGCGGCAGCCACCGAGGTCGGCAAGCGCGTGGCGGAGGCGGCCAAGGCCGCCGGCGTCACCCAGGTCGTTTTCGACCGTGGCGGCTTCCTGTTCCACGGCCGCGTGAAGGCGCTGGCCGAGGCGGCGCGCGAAGCCGGACTGGAGTTCTAAGACATGGCTGACGAGAACAACCAGCAGCCGCAGGCTGTGGAGAACGAAGCCGCAGCGGCGCCGCAGGACGGCAACGCGGGCGGTTACCAGGGCGGCGGCGATCGCGGTGCGCGTGGCGGCCGTGGCCGTGGCGGTCCGGGTGGCGGCCGTGGTGGTCCGGGTGGCGGGCGCGGTGGTCGTGACGGCCGCGGCGGTGGTCGTCGCGATGACCGCAACCGCACCGAGGACGGTGGCGAGGAGCTGATCGAGAAGCTCGTCCACATCAACCGCGTGTCCAAGACGGTGAAGGGCGGCAAGCGCTTCGGCTTCGCGGCGCTGGTCGTCGTGGGCGACGGCAAGGGCCGCGTCGGCTTCGGCCACGGCAAGGCGCGCGAGGTGCCGGAGGCGATCTCGAAGGCGACCGCCGCTGCGAAGAAGAAGATGATGCGCGTTCCGCTGAAGGAAGGCCGCACGCTGCACCATGACGGCAACGGCCACTTCGGTGCCGGTCGCGTCACGGTCCGTTCGGCGCCGCAGGGCACCGGCATCATCGCGGGCGGCCCGATGCGCGCCGTCTTCGAAAGCCTGGGCGTGCACGACGTCGTGACCAAGTCGGTCGGTACGTCGAACCCGTACAACATGATCCGTGCGACGTTCGAGGCGCTGGGCAGCCAGACCTCGCCGAAGGCGGTGGCACAGCGTCGCGGCAAGAAGATCGCCGACCTGCTGGGCCGCGCCCACGGCGCCGACGCAGCCAGTGCCGAGGCGGAAGCCGCGGCCGTGGTGGAGTAAGCGACAATGGCTACGATCAAAGTCAAGCAGACCGGCTCGCCGATCCGCCGCACCAAGGATCAGCGCGCGACGCTGATCGGCCTGGGCCTCAACAAGATGCACCGGGTCGCGGAGCTGAACGACACCCCCGAGGTGCGTGGCATGATCCGCAAGGTGCAGCACATGGTCGAGGTGGTCGAGGGCTGAGCCTTCGCCGTTTCACCGGTGACAAATACGGGGAGGGGGGCTAAGCGGCCCCCTTCCTTTTTCCATCAGCGCGACAAAAGCGAAAGCGAGTGCATATCATGAAGCTCAACGAACTCCGCGACAACGAAGGCGCCCGCCACCGGAAGATCCGCGTCGGCCGCGGCATCGGCTCGGGCAAGGGCAAGACCGGCGGGCGCGGCGTCAAGGGCCAGAAGAGCCGCGAGGGCGTGTCCATCGCCGGCTTCGAAGGTGGCCAGATGCCGCTGCACATGCGGCTGCCGAAGCGTGGCTTCAACAACATCTTCGCCAAGGATTATGCCGAGGTGAACCTGGGTTCGATCCAGAAGGCGATCGACGCGGGCAAGCTGACCGCGACCGACATCGACCATGCGGCGCTGAAGGCGGCCGGCCTGGCGCGCGGTGGCAAGGACGGCGTGCGCATCCTGGGCAAGGGCAGCTTCTCGGCGAAGCTGGCGTTCACCGTCGCCGGCGTGTCGGCCGGTGCGCGTGAGGCGATCGAAAAGGCCGGCGGTTCGGTGTCGGTGATCGAGGTCGTTGCGGCCGCGGACAAGGCCAAGGCCAAGCACCGCACCGCGCAGGCGGCGAAGAAGCAGGGCTGAGCGAACGCGCCCGGTCCGGCGCGGCCGTGCGCCGCATCGGACCGCGCTTCGTCGCCGGACCATTAGACATGGGCGCTGCGGCGCCTATATGGGCGGCGGGGGCGTGACAACGCATCCCGCCGTTCTTCGTTTCCAGGATATACCCGCACGATGGCATCCGCAGCCGACCAGATGGCGCAGAGCATCAGCCTCGCGAAATTCTCGCAGGCGACCGACCTCAAGAAGCGACTGTGGTTCACGATCGGCGCGCTGATCGTCTTCCGCCTGCTCAGCTATGTGCCGCTGCCGGGGATCGACCCGACGCAGCTCAACCTGCTCGCCGAGCGGATGAAGGGCGGCGTGCTCGATTTCTTCAACACCTTCTCGGGCGGGTCGCTGTCGCGCGCGTCGCTGATCGCGCTGGGGGTGATGCCGTACATCACCGCCTCGATCGTGGTGCAGCTGGCCACCTCGCTCAGCCCGCAGCTGGCGGCGATCAAGAAGGAAGGCGAATCGGGCCGCAAGAAGCTCAACCAGTACACCCGCTACGGCACGGTCGCGCTGACCGCGGTGCAGGGCTTCTTCATCGCGCGCGGGCTGGAGGCCGGCGGCGCGGTGATCGAACCGGGCACGCTGTTCCGCGTCGGTGCGGTGATCTCGCTGATCGGGGGCACGATGTTCCTGATGTGGCTGGGTGAGCAGATCACCAGCCGCGGCATCGGCAACGGCATCAGCCTCATCATCATGGCCGGCATCGTCGCGCACCTGCCGACGACGCTGCTCAACCTGCTGGAAGGCGGTCGCTCGGGGTCGATGAGCCCGGTGACGCTGATCGCGATCATCCTGGTGGTGGTCGGGTTGATCCTGCTGATCTGCTTCATGGAGCGCGCGCAGCGCCGCATCCTGATCCAGTATCCCAAGCGCCAGACGCAGCGCGGGATGCAGGCCGATCGCAGCCACCTGCCGCTGAAGATCAATACCGCGGGCGTGATCCCGCCGATCTTCGCCTCGTCGCTGCTGCTGCTGCCGCTGACGATCACCCAGTTCGCCGGCAACCGCGTGTCGGGCGAAAGCCGCTTCGGCGACATCATCATCACGCTGAACCAGTATCTGCAGCACGGCTCGCCGATCTACATGGCGCTGTATGCCGCGGGCATCATCTTCTTCTCCTTCTTCTACACCGCGGTGGTGTTCAACCCGGAGGAGACGGCGGAGAACCTGAAGCGGTACGGCGGGTTCATCCCCGGCATCCGCCCGGGCAAGAACACCGAGACGTATTTCGACTACGTGCTGACCCGCATCACCGTGATCGGTGCGGCGTACCTGACGTTCATCTGCGTGGTGCCGGAATATCTGGTGTCGGCGCTGTCGATCCCCTTCTATCTGGGCGGAACCAGCTTGCTCATCGTCGTGAACGTGACCATGGACACGGTGACGCAGATCCAGTCGCACCTGCTGGCGCACCAGTATGGCGACCTCATCAAGAAGGCCAAGCTGAAGGGCGCGCGGCGCCGCTGACGCGGGGTTGCGAGACGCGAGAGGGAGGAACAGGTTTCGTGAACATCATCCTTCTGGGGCCGCCGGGCGCGGGCAAGGGCACGCAGGCGCAGCGGCTGGTGGAGGATCGCGGCATGACGCAGCTGTCCACCGGTGACATGCTGCGCGCCGCGGTGAAGGCGGGCACGCCCGTCGGCATCGAGGCCAAGGCGATCATGGATGCCGGCGGGCTGGTGTCCGATTCGATCGTTTCCGCGCTGATCGGCGAGCGGCTCGACGCCGGCACCGGCACCGGCGCGATCTTCGACGGCTACCCCCGCACCGCCGCACAGGCCGAATCGCTCGACGGCCTGCTGTCGGAGCGCGGCCAGCAGCTCGACCATGTGATCGAGCTGGCGGTGGACGAGGATGCGCTGGTCGAGCGGATCGTCGGCCGGTTCACCTGCGCCAATTGCGGTGCGGGCTATCACGACACGTTCAAGCAGCCGAAGGTCGCGGGCGTGTGCGACGCATGCGGCTCGACCGAGTTCAAGCGCCGCCCCGACGACAATGAGGAGACGGTGCGCACGCGCATGGCCGAATATCGTGCCAAGACCGCGCCGATCATTCCGATCTACGAAGCGCGCGGGCTGGTCCACCGCGTCGACGGCATGGCCGATATCGACGCGGTCACCCGCGCGATCGCCGCGATCCTCGACGCGCGCTGACATCCGGGGCAGGCGGGGGCGGGGGCGGGGGCGCGAGTCGCGTCGCCGCCACGATCGCGGCGCTGCCCGCCAGGATCATCGTCACCATTCCCCCGATCGCCAGCAGCCCCGCAGGCGTCAGCGCCAGCCCGGCACGCGCGCCGAAGATCGGCGTCTCGATCGAGGCATAGGCGCGCTGCGGCTCGGCCAGCATCGTGGCGGGATGGGCGGGGTAGGTCATCGTATCTTCCTGATGGGTCGGCCGTGCCGGTCGCGGCCAACATGACCGAAAGTTCATCGTCGCGCCACGCCGCGGTGCGCTTTGCGCGGTTAGAAGGTGCCTACGCAAGGCGATTGCGTCAGCCCGCCCGTCACCTGCACTCCCGGTGGTGCCGGGCCGGTTGGGAGAGAGCCGGCGGAGGGCATCCCCTCCGCCGGCTTTTCGGTTATGGCGGCATCCTTACCGGGAGAATCGCGATGGACGCCGTGACCGCCTTCGGGCTGTTCGCCGTCAGCTTCATGCTGCTGTGCTATATGATGGAGGACCGGGCACCGTTCTGGACGCTGCTGTTCGCGATCGGTTGCCTGATGGGATCGGCCTATGGCTTCCTCCAGGGGGCATGGCCGTTCGGGCTGGTGGAACTGGCGTGGTTCGTGGTGGCGCTCAGGAAGTGGGTGGGGATGCGGCATCGGGTGCCTCCCGCCGCGTAAGCTCGTTCCTTGGTCCGGCGGGCGGAACCGGGCCCCGGATGGAACCCGTTGCTTGACAGGGCGTTCGCGCGCCCTTATCCGCCCCGACTTCCAACCTCTCGTTTACCGGCGACGCAATTGTGCGGGCGCCGCGTTTCCTGCGTTTCGCAGGTGGCGAATCGGGCAAGGGGGCGGAAGCGCAATGCGACGAGATGGGGTGCGTGGCAGCCATGCCGCACCCTGTGGAGCACAGGAGAACCGTTTCATGGCACGTATCGCGGGTGTGAACATCCCGACCAACAAGCGCGTTGTGATCGCGCTGACCTATATCCACGGCATCGGCCCGGCCAAGGCGAAGGAAATCACCGCCAAGCTGGACATCGCGGCGGAGCGCCGCGTGCAGGACCTGAGCGATCAGGAAGTGCTGCAGATCCGCGAGGCGATCGACGCCGACTACACCGTGGAAGGCGACCTGCGTCGCCAGACCGCGATGAACATCAAGCGTCTGATGGACCTGGCCTGCTATCGTGGCCTGCGCCACCGCAAGGGCCTGCCGGTCCGTGGCCAGCGCACGCACACCAACGCGCGCACCCGCAAGGGCAAGGCGAAGCCGATCGCGGGCAAGAAGAAGTAAGAAATCGTCCGGGGGACGATTTCCCACTTCTTCTCCGCCGGAGGCGGGTCAGAGGCTGACAGCCTCCCGGCCTCCGTCTTGGAAATCAAGGTCAGGAATACCATATGGCACAGGCACCGCAGCGCCTTCGTCGGCGCGAACGCAAGAACATCACCGCGGGCGTCGCACACGTGAACGCCAGCTTCAACAACACCATGATCACCATCACCGATGCGCAGGGCAATGCGATCAGCTGGTCGTCGGCCGGCATGATGGGCTTCAAGGGCAGCCGCAAGTCGACCCCGTACGCCGCGCAGGTCGCTGCCGAGGACGCGGGCAAGAAGGCCGCCGAGCACGGCGTCCGCACGCTCGAGGTCGAGGTGAAGGGTCCGGGTTCGGGCCGCGAATCGGCGCTGCGCGCGCTGCAGGCGGTCGGTTTCCAGATCACGTCGATCCGCGACGTGACCTCGATCCCGCACAACGGCGTGCGTCCGTCGAAGCGTCGTCGCGTCTGATCGTTCTTCTTCGCGTGGCCGCTGACGAGCGGCTGCGTCCATTACCCGGCCGACGCCCGCAACCGTCGGCCCAACCCCAGGGGACGAGAGCTTGTCTGTCAACGCAAAGAACTGGCAAGAACTGAAGAAGCCCAATCAGCTCGAGAAGAAGAGCGGTGACGGCAAGCGCAAGGCGACCTTCGTCGCCGAACCGCTGGAGCGCGGCTTCGGCCTGACGCTCGGCAACGCGCTGCGCCGCGTGCTGCTGTCCTCGCTTCAGGGCGCGGCGGTGACCTCGATCAAGATCGAGAACGTCCTGCACGAGTTCAGCTCGCTGGCCGGCGTCCGCGAGGACGTGACCGACATCGTGCTGAACGTGAAGCAGATCGCGCTCAAGATGCAGGGCGAAGGCCCCAAGCGCCTGCAGCTGTCGGCCACCGGCCCCGGCGAGGTGAAGGCGGGCGACATCGCGGTGTCGGGCGACATCGAGGTGATGAACCCCGAGCTGGTCATCTGCCACCTCGACGAGGGCGCGACGCTCAACATGGAACTGACCGCTGATGTCGGTAAGGGCTATGTCGCGGCGGTCGGCAACCGTCCGGTCGACGCGCCGATCGGGCTGATCCCCGTCGACGCGCTCTACTCGCCGGTGCGCCAGGTGTCGTACAAGGTCGACCCGACCCGCGTCGGTCAGGATCTCGATTACGACAAGCTGACGCTGACGATCGAGACCGACGGCACCGTCACCCCGGAAGACGCGGTGGGCTATGCCGGCCGCATCCTCCAGGACCAGCTGGCGCTGTTCGTGCACTTCGACGATTCGGCGGTCACCCGCAGCGCACCGGTCGGCGTCGCCGCCCCGGCCGCGACGGGCGAGACGCCGGGCGACACCGCGCAGATCAACCGCTACCTCCTCAAGAAGGTGGACGAGCTGGAACTGTCGGTGCGGTCGGCCAACTGCCTCAAGAACGACAACATCATCTATATCGGCGATCTGGTCGGCAAGACCGAGGCCGAGATGCTGCGCACGCCGAACTTCGGCCGCAAGTCGCTCAACGAGATCAAGGAAGTGCTGTCCTCGATGGGGCTGCGGCTGGGCATGGAAATCCCCGGCTGGCCGCCCGAGAACATCGAGGAAGTCGCCAAGAAGCTCGAGCAGGAAATTATGGGCTGAGCCTGCACCGGCGCAAGCGTGCTTGCGCCGGAGACAGGCCAGCCCGGCCGGCGGGCGGGGAAGCGGCAACGCCGCGACACCGTCCCGTCCGACGTGATCGGTGCGGCTTTGCCGCACCGCCCCTCCACCAGCTTCGCTGGTCCCCCTCCCCAAGCCAGCTTGGGCAGGATAAGAACAGGCAAGGGTGGCTGCCTTGAAGTCACCAGGCCCGGGGTACCTCACACGGCCCCCTGACGAACGAGAAGGATTGAACCATGCGTCATCGTGTTGGCGGTCGTAAGCTGCAGCGTACCTCGGCCCATCGCGCCGCGCTGTTCCGCAACATGTCGGCCGCGCTCATCAAGCATGAGCAGATCACCACCACCCTCGCCAAGGCGAAGGAACTGCGTCCCTACATCGAAAAGCTGGTGACGCTGGGCAAGAAGGGCGGCCTGTCGAACCGCCGCCTTGCGCACGCGCGCCTGCTCGACGACGCGCAGCTGGTGAAGCTGTTCGACGTGCTGGCGACCCGCTACGCCTCGCGCAACGGCGGCTACACCCGCATCATCAAGGCCGGCATTCGCGCGTCGGACGCCTCGCCGATGGCGATCATCGAATTCGTCGACCGCGACGTGTCGGCGAAGGGCCAGGATTCGGGTCCGGTGATGACCGACGAGGATTTCGACGAAGCCGCCTGATCGGCGCCTCGCGATCCGGGAACAAGAAGGGCCGCGCCAGCGATGGCGCGGCCTTTTTCGTGTATGGCCATCGCGTCACGCCGGATTCCACGAGTGGGCGATCCCGACCGCCGACCGTTTTGTTAATCCTCTCACCCTACGGGTGCGGGCGGAGGTACGATGATGGGTGGTTGCCAGGGTTGCCAAAATACCGGCGATCACTTCGCATTGGCTATGGCCTTTCAGCCGATCGTCGACATCACGACGGGGTCGGCGTGGGCCTATGAGGCTCTGGTACGCGGGACCAACGGCGAGTCCGCTGGTGAGATGATCGGTCGCGTGACGGAGCAGAACCGTTATGCCTTCGACCAGCAGTGCCGCGTCGCGGCGATCACGCAGGCGGTCGCGGCCGGGATCGTCTCCACCGGCGCGCGCTTGTCGATCAACTTCCTGCCCAATGCGGTCTATTCGCCGCTCGCCTGCATCCAGCTGACGCTGAAGACCGCGGCAGCGGTGGGTTTTCCGACGGAACGGCTGATCTTCGAATTCACCGAGAATGAGGAGATGGCGGATACCGCGCATGTCGCCACCATCGTCGACACCTATCGCCGTATGGGGTTCGCCACCGCGCTGGACGATTTCGGCGCAGGCCATGCGGGTCTGTCGCTGCTGGCGCGGCTTCAGACCGACGTCGTCAAGCTCGATATGGAGCTGATCCGCAACGTCGACACCAGCATGCCGCGCCGCATGATCGTCGAGGGGCTGATCGCGATGTTCGAGCGGATGGGCATCGCCGTCGTGGCCGAGGGGGTCGAGACGGTCGCCGAATATGAGACGCTGTGCGCGATGGGCGTGCGCTACATGCAGGGCTATCTGATCGCCCGGCCCGCGCTGCAGGTGCTGCCGGTCCCTGTGGTGCCGGACCAACCGCTGCCGGTAACCGCCGCGGCAACGGTAGCGGCATAACGTCCACTCCACACCCCTTCCACCATCGCGCGCCACCCGCTACAGGCCCGCCATGGAACACCCCGACAGCATCCTCATCATCGATTTCGGCAGCCAGGTGACCCAGCTGATCGCGCGCCGCGTGCGCGAGGCGGGGGTGTACAGCGAGATCGCGCCGTTCCAATCCGCGGCCGAGGCGTTCGCGCGGATGCGGCCGAAGGGCGTGATCCTGTCGGGTGGCCCCGCCTCTGTCGTGGATGACGGCAGCCCGCGCGCGCCGCAGGCGGTGTTCGACGCCGGCGTGCCGGTGATGGGCATCTGCTATGGCCAGCAGGTGCTGATGCAGCAGCTGGGCGGGCGCGTCGACAAGGGGTCGTCGGGCGAGTTCGGCGAGGCCTATGTCGCGGTCGACGCCGATTGCGCGCTGTTCGACGGGCTGTGGCAGGCGGGCGAGCAGCATCAGGTGTGGATGAGCCACGGCGACCATGTCGCCGCGCTCGCCCCCGGCTTCACCCCGGTCGCCTCGTCCAAGGGCGCGCCCTATGCGATCGTCGCGGACGAGGCGCGGCGCTATTACGGGATGCAGTTCCACCCGGAGGTGGTCCACACCCCCGACGGGGCGAAGCTGATCGCCAATTTCGCGCGCCACGTCTGCGGGCTGGCGGGCGACTGGACGATGGCCGAGTTCCGCGCGACCAAGATCGCGGAGATCCGCGAACAGGTCGGCAGCGGTCGCGTCATCTGCGGCCTGTCCGGCGGGGTCGATTCGGCGGTCGCGGCGGTGCTGATCCACGAGGCGATCGGCGAGCAGCTGACCTGTGTCTTCGTCGATGGCGGCATCCTGCGCGAGGGGGAGGCCGAGCAGGTCGTCGGGCTGTTCCGCGGCGCCTACAACATTCCGCTCGTCCATGTGGAGGCGCAGGACCTGTTCATGGACGGGCTGGCCGGGGTCACCGACCCGGAGGCGAAGCGCAAGTTCATCGGCAAGACCTTCATCGACGTGTTCGAGGCGGAGGCGAAGAAGATCGGCGGCGCGGAATTCCTGGCGCAGGGCACGCTCTACCCCGACGTGATCGAAAGCGTCAGCTTCACCGGCGGGCCGTCGGTGACGATCAAGAGCCACCACAATGTCGGCGGCCTGCCCGAACGCATGAACATGAAGCTGGTCGAGCCGCTGCGCGAATTGTTCAAGGACGAGGTGCGCGCGCTGGGCCGCGAGCTGGGGCTACCCGACGTGTTCGTCGGTCGCCATCCGTTTCCCGGTCCCGGGCTGGCGATCCGCATCCCGGGCGAGGTGACGCGCGAACGCTGCGACATCCTGCGCAAGGCGGATGCGATCTATCTGGAGGAGATCCGCGCCGCGGGCCTGTATGATGCGATCTGGCAGGCGTTCGCGGTGCTGCTGCCGGTGCGCAGCGTCGGCGTGATGGGCGACGGGCGTACCTATGACAGCGTGCTGGCGCTGCGCGCGGTGACCTCCACCGACGGCATGACCGCGCAGGCATTTCAGTTCCCCGGCGATTTCCTGCCGCGCGTCGCCACCCGCCTCATCAACGAGGTGAAGGGGATCAACCGCGTCACCTACGACTACACCTCGAAGCCGCCGGGCACGATCGAGTGGGAATGACGAAGACTCGCGATCACGCGGGGCGTGATCGCGGCTTCGTCATTCGGCGCGGTCACGCGCCGTGGGCGGGCCGGCCTGATATGCCGCGCCCCTCATGCGGGGCATGATCGCGGCTTCGTGACTCGCTGCCGTCGCCGATCATCCGTCATGCCGGACCTGTTCCGGCATCCATGGCGCCGCGAACGCAGTTGCTGGTGCGTGGCAAGACGCCCGTTTCAACATCGCTCTCCTACTGACGGCGATGGAGCCTGCATCACGAAGGGGACGTTCGTGCCAGTCCCCAGCAGATCCGCGACGACGACACGAGGAAAAGAGCCGATTTGCCCTGACCCCACCGGCGGGGCATGATCGCCGCCCCGTCACCCGGCAAAAGGCCCATGATGTCCCACTTGGTTCGCCTGACCTTCGGTCGCCATGGCGCCCGCGCCGCGATGCTCGCCGCACTGGCGACGATCACCGCCGCCGCGCCCGCTGCCACGGCCGCCGCGGCGCCGCTCGATCCGCCCGAATGGACGCGTCCGATCCCGCCGGTGCGGCTGATCGGCCCGATCGACTATGTCGGGACGGAGGGGCTGGCCGCCTATCTGATCCGCACCCCCGCCGGCGCGATCCTGATCGACGCGACGATGGCGCAGAACGTGCCCGCGATCCTGCGCAACATCGCCGCGCTGGGCGTGACGCCGCGCGAGGTGAAGTACATCCTCGTCACCCACGCGCATTTCGATCACGTCGGCGGGCTGGCGGCGATGCAGCGCGCGACCGGCGCGCGCGTTCTGGCGGGCGCGGCGGACGTGCCCGCGCTGCGCACCGGCATCCCGCCGGGCGAGACCAATTACGGCGTCATCCGCTTCGCCCCCGTGCCGATGGCGCGCGGCGTGCGCGACGGTCAGGCGGTGAAGCTGGGCGGCGTGACCCTGCGCGCCGTCGCTACGCCTGGGCACACGCCGGGCTGCACCAGCTGGACGATGCGCGTGACGCAGGCCACGCGACCGCTGGACGTGGTGTTCCCGTGCAGCGTCTCGGTCGCGGGCAACCGGCTGTTCGCCAACCGCCGCTATCCCGATATCGCCGCGGATTACCGCACCAGCTTCGCCCGGCTGGCGCGCCTGCCCGCCGACGTGGTGCTGCCCGCGCACCCGGACCTCGCCGACGTCCTCACCCGCGCCCGCGCCGGCACGCTCGTCGCCCCCGGCCTGCTGCGCGACATGGTGCTGCGCGCCCGCGACGATTTCGACCGCGAGTGGATGAAGCAGGGACGGATCGCGAAATAGGGGAGGGCAGCGCGCGGCGGACATGCCGCAGCGCCGGCGTCACTCGTCGTCCCGCGCGCCTCGGTTCACCCACCAGCGCACGCCCAATCCAATCGGTACGGCGACGAGAACGGTAGGAAGAACGACCTCAAGCCAAAGGCTTGGATGACATTCGACGTCAGGCATACAGTCGCCGAGGCTCGCCACCACAATTGCCATCATGAAGACCGGGATGCCGAACAACGCTGCCAGGGCGCAGCCCCATCGGCCGCCGCGTGTACCTCCGCCCTTGTAACGCCCGTTGCTCATGCCGGTCCTTTCCATGCCGATGGAGCAGGTTCAGAAGCGGCGCCTGCCGCAGCATTCAGATCGGAGAAACCCTGATGACCACCACCATATACGGCATCCCCAACTGCGACACGATCAAGAAGGCCCGCACCTGGCTCGACGCCGCCGGCGTCCCCTTCGCCTTCCACGATTACAAGAAATCCGGCGTCGACCCCGCGGCGCTCGACCGCTGGATCGCCGCCGTCGGGTGGGAGGTGCTGCTCAACCGCGCCGGCACGACGTTCCGCAAGCTGCCCGATGCCGACCGGGCGGAGCTAACCGCCGACAAGGCCCGCGCGCTGATGATCGCGCACCCCTCGCTCATCAAGCGGCCCGTTCTGGAACATGACGGCGGGGTCGAGGTGGGGTTCAAGCCGGATCGCTACGCCGCGCTGTTCGGCTGATCCATTTGCCATCCCGCGTCGCGCGCGCCATGGTCCGCCGCGTACAGGGGAGGGGAGAGGCGCGGATGCGCGGCGCGTGGTGGTTTCGGGTGGCGGTGATCGCGTTCTTCCTGTGGTCGCTGTCGGGCGTGTTCGCCTGCATCCAGCAATTCCGGCTGGGGGCGGAGGCGATGGGGCCGGCGACCGACTATGACCGCGCGCTCTTCGCGTCGCTGCCGATCTGGTACATGGCGGTCTATGCGGTGGCGACCGGGTGCAGCCTGCTGGGCGCGCTGGCGATGGTCGCCGGGTCGGTTTTGTCCATCCCGCTGCTGACGATCGCGCTGGTCGCGGTGATGATCCAGTTCGGCTGGCTGTTCGCGGTGACGGACATCGTCGCAGTGAAGGGCATCTGGGTCGCCTATTTCCCGCTGCTGATCCTGGCGGTCGCGGCGGGCGCGCTGAAACTGGCGCATCTGGGCCGTCGCCGCGGCTGGATCGGCTGAAGTTCTGGCGAGAGTGACCGGCAGGGAGTAGCGTCGCACCATGTCCACCACCTTCACGATCAACAGCGCGACCAGCCGCGCCAATCCCGTGTCAGCGCCGATGAAGCGCCTGACCGTCCCCGCGGTGCGCGATCGCAAGGCGAAGATCGCGGCCGGCACGGGCGAGCCGCTGGTGATGCTCACCGCCTATACCGTGCGCATGGCGCAGCTGATGGACCCGCATTGCGACCTGCTGCTGGTCGGCGACAGCCTGGGGCAGGTGATCTACGGCCTGCCGTCGACCGTACCGGTCACGCTGGAGATGATGGCCGCGCACGCCGCGGCGGTGGTGCGCGGCAGCTATCACGCGGTCGTCGTCGTCGACATGCCGTTCGGCAGCTACGAAGCCTCCCCGCAGCAGGCGTTCGAAAGCGCGGCCTATCTGATGAAGCAGAGCGGCGCGGCGGCGGTGAAGCTGGAGGGCGGGGTGGCGATGGCGCCGACCGTCGCCTTCCTGTCGGAACGCGGCATTCCCGTGATGGGGCATGTCGGGTTGACGCCGCAGGCGGTCAACGCGCTGGGCGGCTATGGCGCGCGCGGGCGCAGCCAGGCGGAGGCGGACAAGATCGTCGGCGATGCCCGCGCCGTGGCGGAAGCGGGCGCCTTCGCCGTGGTGATCGAGGGCGTGGTGGAGCCGATCGCGATCGAGATCACCAACACGGTGGCGGTGCCTACGATCGGCATCGGCGCGTCTGCGCAATGCGACGGCCAGGTGCTGGTCGCGGAGGACATGCTGGGCCTGTTCGAGCGCGTGCCGCGATTCGTGAAGCGGTACGGCGACATGGCCGGCTTCGTCGCCGAACGCGCGCAGGCCTATGCCGCCGAGGTGCGCTCGCGCGCCTTCCCCACCGACGAGCAGACCTATGCCCCGCGATGAGCGCCATGTGCGTATGCGTAACGCTTCCCCTGTTGCGCAAGGGCGGCTAAGGCGCATCGGTTTCCCCCTCTCTTCTGCGGAGTGACCGGTGGCTTTGACGCCCCAGAACAATGAAGCGTTCGTGCGTGAAGTCGACGAGGAGCTGCGCCGCGATCAGGCGCTGCACGTCTGGCGCACCTATGGCCGCGCGATCATCGCGGGCATCGTGCTGGTACTGGCCGCCTTCGCCGGATATCTGTTCTGGCAGCATCGCCAGCATCAGGCCGCCGAGCGCGAGGGCGAGACGCTGCAGAAGGCATATGACGATCTGGCGGCGCAGGATACCAAGGCCGCGGCCGCCCCGCTGGCGCAGCTGGCCGCCTCGCAGCGCGACGGATACCGCGTGCTCGCGATCTTCAGCCAGGCCGACGTCCTGCTCCAGAACCAGGACTTGCGCGGCGCGGCGGCGAAGTTCGCCGCGGTCGCCGGCGACGCCTCGGTCGCGCAGCCGTTCCGCGATCTGGCGCTGATCCGCCAGACGTCGGCGGAATTCGACACGCTCAAGCCCGATGTGGTGGTGGAACGGATGCGTCCGCTGGCGGTCGCCGGCAATCCGTGGCTGGGCAGCGCGGGCGAGCTGATGGCGATCGCCTATCTCAAGCAGGGGCGTCGCGATCTGGCGGGGCAGGTGTTCGCGCGGATCGGCGCGGACAAGGACGTGCCCCCGACGCTGCGTCAACGTGCGGTTCAGATGGCCGGCGCGATGGGGGCGGCTCCCGCTGCCGCCGCCACGGCCGCCAGCAACGAAGGTAAGACCAAGCAATGAAGACACGCTTCGCGACCGGGCTGGCGGTTGCCGCGCTGGTGAGCCTTGGCGGGTGCGGCATCTTCAAGAGCGCGCCGAAGAAGACCCCGACCGTGGGGCAGCGCGTGCCGATCCTGATGTCGGAGAACGCCGCGGAGGCCGACAAGACCATTGCCGAGGTGCAGGTCCTGCTGCCCACCCCCGTCGCCAACGAGGCATGGGCGCAGCCCGGCGGCAATGCCTCCAAGTCGATGGGCAGCCTGCTGCTGTCGGCCAATCCGGCGAAGCTGTGGAGCGCGCGGATCGACGGCGGCAGCAACCGCGCCCGGCTCGCCGCGGCGCCGGTGGTGGCCGAAGGCAAGCTGTTCGTCAGCGACGTCGATGCCACCATCCATGCCTTCGCCGCGGACACCGGCGCGCCGCTGTGGACGCGCTCGCTGACCGAGAACGAGCAGAACCGCACCGCGCGCTTCGGCGGCGGCGTCAGCTATGACGAGGGCAAGGTCTATGCCACCGACGGGCTGGGCGACGTGGTCGCGATGAACGCCGCCGACGGTGCGGTCGTGTGGCGCGCCAAGCCGGGCGGGCCGCTGCGCGGCGCGCCGACGGTCGCCAACGGTCAGGTCTATGTCCTCAGCCAGGACAATCAGATCTACGCGCTGGGGCAGGCCGACGGGAAGGTCGTGTGGACGATGACCGGCAACCCGGAAACACAGGGCGTGTTCGGCGTCGCGGCGCCATCGTCCAGCGCGGGCACGATCGTCGCCGGTTTCTCCAGCGGCGAACTGACCGCCTATCGCTACGAAAACGGCCGGACGCTGTGGCAGGACGCGCTGTCGCGCACGTCGATCACCACCTCGGTGTCGAGCCTGGCGGACGTCGATGCCGATCCGGTGATCGAGGACGGCCGCGTCTATTCGATTGGCGAGGGCGGGCGCATGGTCGCGCTGGAGATCGCCACCGGCCAGCGTCTGTGGGAACAGAATCTCGCCGGCATCTCGACGCCGTGGGTCGCGGGCGAATGGATCTTCGTCGTCACCGACGATGCACGACTGGTGTGCGTGTCGCGCGCCAACGGCAAGATCCGCTGGATCAGCCAGATGCGCGCGTTCAAGAACGAGAAGAAGCGCAGCAATCCCTATAACTGGTTCGGCCCGGTGCTGGCCGGCGAGCGGCTGTGGGCGACCAATTCGGAGGGCGAGCTGGTCGGCATGTCGCCGTCGGACGGCGCGGTGCAGGTGACGATCAAGGGCAAGGTGCCGTTCTCGATGGGGCCGGTCGTCGCCAACCAGACGATGTACGTCCTCAACGACAAGGGCGAGATCACCGCCTATCGCTGATCCAGCGGGGGCGGCGCGGCGCTGCCCCCCTTGCGCCGCCATTGTCGTTCGTCGCCATTGCGACTAGGTGACGCGCATGTCCCGTCTCCCCATCGTCGCGATCGTCGGCCGTCCCAATGTCGGCAAGTCGACGCTGTTCAACCGTCTGGTCGGCAAGAAGCTGGCGCTGGTCGACGACCGCCCCGGCGTCACGCGCGACCGGCGGGAGGGGGACGCGCACCTCCTCGGCCTCGATTTCCGCATCGTCGATACCGCCGGCTACGAGGATGAGGATCCCAACTCGCTGCCCGGCCGGATGCGCCAGCAGACGCAGGCGGCGGTCGACAGCGCCGACGTCGCGCTGTTCATGATCGACGCGCGCGCCGGCATCGTCCCGCTGGACGAGGAGATCGCCCGCTGGCTGCGCGGGTCGAGCACCCCGATCGTGCTGGTCGCCAACAAGGCGGAGGGCCGCGCGGGTGAGGCGGGGATCCTCGAATCGCTCGCGATGGGCTTCGGTGATCCGGTGCAGCTGTCGGCCGAACATGGCGAGGGCGTCGCCGACCTGTTCGAGGCGCTGCTGCCGCACCTCGAACCGCTCCAGCCGCCCGAGGACGAGGAAGAGGACGATCCCGACAACCCCAACGCCCCGCTGAAGCTGGCGATCGTCGGGCGCCCCAACGCCGGCAAGTCGACGCTGGTCAACCGTATCCTGGGCGAGGACCGGATGATCACCGGCCCGGAAGCCGGGATCACCCGCGATTCGATCGCGATCGACTGGGTGTGGAACGGCCCGGACGGCCCGCGCGACGTGCGGCTGATCGACACCGCCGGGATGCGCAAGCGCGCCAAGGTGCAGGACAAGCTGGAGAAGCTGTCGGTCGCCGACGCGCTCCACGCGGTCGATTTCGCGGAGGTCGTCGTCCTGCTGCTCGACGCGACGCTCGGGCTGGAGGCGCAGGACCTGCGCATCGCCGATCGCGTGCTGGAGGAAGGGCGCGCGCTGGTCATCGCGCTCAACAAGTGGGACGTGGCGGAAGACGCCTCGAAACTGTTCAACGGCGTGCGGACCGCGCTGGACGAAGGGCTGGCGCAGGTGCGCGGCGTGCCGCTGCTGACCGTGTCGGCGGCGACCGGCAAGGGCATCGACCAGCTGATGGCCGCCGCCTTCGCCACGCGCGAGGCGTGGTCGCGGCGCGTCAGCACCGGGGAGCTGAACCGCTGGTTCGAACGCGCGCTGGAGGCCAATCCGCCGCCCGCGCCCGGCGGCAAGCGGATCAAGCTGCGCTACGTCACCCAGGCGAAGACCCGCCCGCCGGGTTTCATCCTGTTCGGCACGCGCGTCGACGAACTGCCGACCAGCTACCAGCGCTATCTGGTCAACGGCATCCGCCGCGATCTGGGCTTCGGCGCGGTGCCGGTGCGCCTGACGCTGCGTGCGCCCAAGAACCCGTTCAAGGGCTGACGATTACGCAACATTTACCACTCGCGCCTATCGTGGCCGGCCGGCGGGGGGCTACCGCCGTGATGGAGGCGCAGCGTGTCGTTCGAAGGGAGTATTCTGGTCGACCGCCAGGCGCTGGCGAAGGCGCAGGCGGAGCTGGGCGCGGGCTTCGTGCGCATCCTCGGCTATTTCCGCGAAGACGGCATCAAGTCGCTGGGCGCGATCGAGGATGCGGTGCGCAAGGACAATGCCGCCGCGATGGTCATCCCGGCGCATACGCTGAAGGGCGAGGCGCGCCAGTTCGGCGCCGATCCGCTGGCGACGCTGGCCGAAACGATCGAGAATTTCGCGCGCCAGTGCGTCGAACACCACGAATCGCCGCGCGACGCGATCGCCGACGTGGTCGCGCTGCGCCCGCTGTTCATGCGCACGCTGACCGAACTGGAACTCCACGCCAGCCCGCTGGCGGTCCGCCGACGCGGCACCGGCTTCGGCAACCGCCAGGGCTGACGCGGGACGCGGTTACAGCCACCTGAGGAACACGAAGTTTCCGGGAACCCACCGTCGTCATGCCGGACTCGATCCGGCATCCATCTCTCCCCGCACGCATCGGTCGCTGCTTTCGCGGCCACATGGACCCCGGCTTTTGCGGGATTTTTGCGAAACACATGCCGTCATGCCGGACTTGTTCCGGCATCCACGTCTCCGCACACCGGCAAACGCCTGATTTCGCGGCACGGTGGCCCCAGGAACAAGGCTCTCCTGAGTGAAGCCGAAGGGGCCGGGGTGACGGAGGGGAGCGGCGGGGGTGCCGACTTCTTCAAAGGTCGCGGCTGCGCCAGAGTGACGGGATGCAAGGGGCAGGAACACCGGCTCTAGCACCAACCTCGCGAAAGGCCGGGGCGCCTCGCCACCGCAAACGTCAAAAGCCGCGGGACGCCCCAGCCTTCGCCGGGGCGCCACATTCACCAGACTCAGTGCGAACCCGACGGCTTGTCCTTCTCGCTGATCGCGTTGAGCTGGATGTAGTTCTGCAACCCCATCCGCTCGATCATCTCGAACTGGCGCTCCAGCGTGTCGACATGCTCTTCCTCGCTGGCCAGGATGCGCTGGAACAGGTCGCGGCTGACGAAGTCCTTCACTTCCTCGCAATAGGCGATCGCCGCCTTCAGCTGCGCGACCGCCTCGATCTCCATCGCCAGGTCGGACTTGAGGACTTCCTCCACCGTCTCGCCGATTCGCAACCGGCCGAGCAGCTGGAAATTGGGCAGCCCGTCCAGGAACAGGATGCGCTCCGCCAGCCAGTCGGCGTGCTTCATCTCGTCGATGGATTCGTGGCGCTCGTATTCGGCGAGCTTGTAGACGCCCCAATGTTCCAGCAGGCGGTAATGCAACCAATATTGGTTGATCGCGGTCAGTTCGTTCTTCAGCGATTCGTTGAGGAAATCGATGACCTTGGGGTCGCCCTTCATGCCTGCCTCCGATGTGGGAATGGCAGGCGGATAGCGTGAAATCCGCCGTTACGACAGCGAAAAATTGGCGGATTTCTGCGGTTTTTCGCGATTGCGAATGTTACGCAGCCGCGCGTTCCTCGGCGATAATGGATCGCGCGAACGGGATGCACTGGCCGCATTTCGCCTGGCATCCGACGCTGCGATACGCCTGGCACACGGTGGTCGCGCCGGATCGCGCCGCTTCCCGCACCTGACATTCGCGAATCGCATTGCACACGCAGACGACCATGGAACCTCCCTCCGCTGGGACGGACATTATCGCTACTGCGATCCGGTCGCAAGTCTAATTGCGTCTCGTTCGCATCTTCCATGGGGCGTCAGCGGGACGACGCCATACGCGCTCCAGCGGCCCCTGGCCGAAGCGCCCCAGCCACCACGGCGACCACCACAGCATGACCATCCAGACCGGCGGGGCGAGCAGATACAATGATGCGCGCGACCATGCGCCGAATTGGTGGGCGCCGGTGAACAGCAGCAGCATCGCCAGCGAGGTGCCGATATAGTTGCTGAACGCGGTGCGCCCCACCGCGGCGATTCGCGCGCTCCACCGCCCGTCGGCGCGCAGCAGCAGCAGGACGAGCGCGGCATAGCCGATCGTCGTGACCGGGCGCAGCGCCGGCCCCAGCACGATCGAGGCGAGGAAGATGCGGCGATACCCGAACCCGCCCGCCATCGAATGCCACGCCAGCAGCGCATAGAGCGGCAAGCTGGTCCCCAGCGCGATCACCGCGATCCGGCGATAGGCGCGCCGCGACCATGCCCCCGTCAGGAACCCCGAGCGGAACGCCGCCATCCCCAGCAGCATCGCGCTCAGCGTCTGCAGGCCAAAGATGTACAGGCCGTCCAGCGGGGTGCCGGCATGCGCGATCCGGAACCGCGCGGCGGTGGCGAAGGACGTGCGATACGCCGCGATCTCCGCGATCAGTTCGCCGCGCGGCGGCACGCCGAACCCTTGCACCACCGCCGCGGTCATCGGCGCCGTCGCGGGGGAGGGCGTCGCCACCAGCATCGCCGCGACCGACGTGGCCAGCAACAGGTCGATCAGCAGCAGTACGGCGCTGGTGAACAGCAGCAAGCGGATGCGCGCGCGCGCGAACGCCAGCGCGATCGTGCCGACCAGCGCATAATGCGCCAATATGTCGCCCCACCAGATCAGGTAGAGGTGCACCAGCCCGATCACGAACAGCACCGCCATCCGCGACAGATGCACCGCTGCCGGGGATCGCCCGCCGGCCGCCGCGCGGTCCATCACCAGCAGCATCGACGCCCCGAACAGCATCGAGAACAGCCCGCGCATCTTGCCTTCGACCAGCACGAAGGTGACGAACCACGCCGCCCGGTCCGCGATGCCGGTGCCGCCCCACGCCAATGGCGAGAAATAGGCGGCGGCGGGCAGCGCGAAGGCCGGCAGGTTGGCGACCAGGATGCCCATCACCGCCAGCCCGCGGATGATGTCCAGCTGCGCGATCCGCGGCGCGGGGCCGGCCGGCGGCTCCGACGCGAGGGCGGGGGGATCGCCCGGCGTCATCCACCCATCAGTGCGGGGAAGAACCCTTCGTGCGCGCGGCGCAGCTCGTCGAGCGGGACGCAGAAATCGCCGTCGCGCAGTTCGAAGATCACGCGCGTCCCGATCGTGCGGCCCAGCGGCTCGGCCTCGACGCCCGCGTCCAGCGCCGCCTGCAGGAAGTCGAGCAGCGCATGGTCGTGGACGGTGACGATATAGACGCCCTGGTCCTCCGCGAACAGCGCGGCGGCGGTGTCGTAGGGGAGCGCGCGGTCGATCATCGCCCCGATGTTGCCCGCCAGCGCCATCTCCGCGATCGTCACCGCGATGCCGCCGTCGGACACGTCATGGACGGCGCTCAGGTGCCCCGCCGCGATCTCGGCGCGGATGAAGTCGCCGGTGCGGCGCTCCGCCTCCAGGTCGACGCGCGGCGGCGGCCCTTCCTCGCGCCCGTGCAGTTCGCGCAGCCACAGCGACTGGCCCAGATGCCCGTGGCGCGTGCCGACCGCGACGATGATGTCGCCGGTCTGCTTGAACGCGATCGTCATGTTCTTCTGCCAGTCCGCCAGCAGGCCGATCGCGCCGATTGCGGGGGTGGGCAGGATCGCCGAACCGCCCCCGGTCGCCTTGCTCTCGTTATAGAGCGACACGTTGCCCGACACGATCGGGAAGTCGAGCGCACGGCACGCGTCGCTCATCCCCTCCAGGCAGCCGACGATCTGGCCCATGATCTCCGGGCGCTGCGGGTTGGCGAAGTTCAGGCAGTTGGTGACCGCCAGCGGACTGGCGCCCACCGCGGTCAGGTTGCGCCACGCCTCGGCGATCGCCTGCTTGCCGCCCTCCACCGGGTCGGCGAAGCAATAGCGCGGGGTGCAGTCGGTGGTGATCGCCAGCGCCTTGTCGGTGCCGTGGACGCGCACCACCGCCGCGTCGCCGCCGGGGCGCTGCACGGTGTCCGCGCCGACCATGTGGTCATATTGTTCCCAGATCCAGCGGCGGCTGGCGATATCGGGCGATCCCATCAGCGCCAGCAGGTCGGCGGCCGGATCCTTGCTCTCCGGCACGTCGACCAGCGCCCTGGCGGGCGGGGTGGGGACGTGCGGGCGGTCGTACAGCGGCGCCTCGTCCGCCAGCGGGGCGAGCGGGATGTCGCACACCGTCTCGCCGTGCCACTTGAGCACCATGCGCCCGGTATCGGTGACCGTGCCGATCACCGCGAAGTCCAGCTCCCACTTCTCGAAGATCGCCTTGGCGAACTCCTCGCGGCCGGGCTTCAGCACCATCAGCATGCGCTCCTGCGATTCGGAGAGCATCATTTCATAGGGGGTCATGCCCTCCTCGCGCTGCGGCACGTCGTCCATGACCAGCTCGATGCCGACCCCGCCCTTGCTCGCCATCTCGACCGAGGAGGAGGTGAGGCCCGCGGCGCCCATGTCTTGGATCGCGACGATCGCGTCGGACGCCATCAGTTCCAGGCACGCCTCGATCAGCAGCTTCTCGGTGAACGGGTCGCCGACCTGCACCGTCGGGCGCTTGGCATCGGCATCCTCGCCGAAATCGGCCGAGGCCATCGTCGCGCCGTGGATGCCGTCGCGCCCGGTCTTGCTGCCGACATAGACGATCGGATTGCCGACGCCGGACGCGGCGGAATAGAAGATCTTGTCGGTCTGCGCGATGCCCACCGTCATCGCATTGACCAGGATGTTGCCGTCATACGCGGGGTGGAAGTTCACCTCGCCGCCCACCGTCGGCACGCCCACGCAATTGCCGTAGCCGCCGATGCCGTGGACGACGCCGGCGATCAGGTGGCGCATCCGGGGATGGTCGGGCCGGCCGAAGCGCAGCGCGTTCATGTTCGCGATCGGCCGCGCGCCCATCGTGAACACGTCGCGCAGGATACCGCCCACGCCCGTCGCCGCGCCCTGATACGGCTCGATGTACGACGGGTGGTTGTGGCTCTCCATCTTGAAGATCGCCGCCTGCCCGTCGCCGATATCGACCACGCCGGCGTTCTCGCCCGGGCCGCAGATCACCTGCGGGCCGGTGGTCGGCAGCTTCTTCAGGTGGATGCGGCTCGACTTGTAGCTGCAATGCTCTGACCACATGACCGAAAAGATGCCCAGCTCGACCAGGTTCGGCTCGCGCCCCAACGCGTGGAGCACGCGGTCATATTCCTCAGGCGACAGGCCGTGGTCGGCGACGATCTCGGGGGTGATGGCGGTCATGGCGCGCGCATAGCGGCATGGGGCGGGGGATGCCAGATGGAAGAAGGCGCGCCGTGGCGCCGCCGTACGTGCGGCGATGCGAGCCGCCTAGACCGCACGCATCGTCACCCCGGACCTGTTCCGGGGTCCACCGTGCCGCAAAAGTAACCCTTTGCGGATGTGCGGCGCGGTGGATGCCGGAACACGGCTCTCCTGAGCGAAGTCGAAGGGTCCGGCATGAAAGGGGAGGGGGTCGCCTTCGCCGAGGTGTGTCAGCTCCGCCGCAACCGCCGCAGCAGCCCCGGCCGCTTGGCGAACGCCTCGAACATCTCCTCCGGCCCTTCGGGGTCCAGCACCTCGTTGTCCGCCAGCCACTGCTCGACGTCGTTGAGCTCTGGCGGCGCATAGGGGACCAGCGTCTTGCCCGTGCCGCGCAGCCGCTCGATCGTCGCGATCAGCCCGTCGGCGGCGATCCCCGCCGCCACATCCGCGATCGGCGCGTCCAGATGCTCGGCGACCAGATCCGCCTGGATGCGCGCGATCGTCTCCGGCTCCTGCGCGATCGTCACGTCGCATTCGGTGTCCAGCCGCATCGAGCGGTTGTTGAAATTGGACGAACCCACGCGGATGACGTGATCGTCCACCACCAGCACCTTGGCGTGGCAATAGATCGCCTCGCCCCCCGCGGTCATCGGGTGGTACAGGCGGAAGCGGTCGCGATGGTCGCGCTTCTCGATCTCCGCCACCAGCCGTGCACGCGCGGTGTCCATCGCCAGCGGCTCCAGCCACCCTTGCGCGGTCACCGGGTTGACGACGACGATCTCGGGCGGGTCCGGTTCGGCCACCCGCCGCGCGATCGCCTCGGCGATGCGGCGCGATGCGAAATATTGGCTCTCGGCGTAGATGCGCGTCCGCGCCCCCGCGATCAGCGAAAGGTACAGCTCCTCGATCTCGCGGATCGCGGGCAGTCCGCCATGTTCGGGCTGCGAGCGGGAAATCGCGACGTCCACGTCGGTGAAGTCCGCCGCCAGGCTTTCCGGCCAGCACGCGCCGGCGCGCGGCGGCGGCGGGGCCACGCGCTCGCCGCCAGCGATCTCCCAGCGGGTGCGGCACAATTCGCCCAGCGCGACCGCGACCGGCCCCTCCAGCGCGGTGGTGGCGTCGTGCCACGGCTTGTACGCCCCGCCCGACGGCGACCGGCGGTGCGGGTCGTCGTCGCGGTGCGCGCGCGTGTCCCATCGCTCGTCGGTCATGTCGATCCCGCCGCAGAACGCCAGGTCGTCGTCGATCACCACGATCTTCTGGTGGTGCGATGCGGCGACCGGGTGGTGCCCGTCCAGCAGCAGGTGGATCCGTTTCCGGAAGAACCGCCACTTGAACAGCGTCCACAACGTCCGCCCGCGGAACAGCGTCTTCAGCGCGCCCTTGTCCCAGCGCAGGATATAGACCTGCAAGCCGGGCGTCCGCTTCACCAGCCAGCCGATGAAGTCGCCCACATCGGTCGGCGCCTCCGGGTGATCCTCCCCGAACGCCAGCGTGATCCGCGCGTCGAAATCCCATCCGACCAGCAGGATCTGGTGCTTGGCGTTCAGCATCGCCTCGCGCGCGCGGCGGAAATAGGCGTCGGCGTCGATCACCACGCTCGCGCGGGTGGCGCGGGCACGTCGCCAGAAGGCGGCGTCGGGCAGCGTGAAGGGCGCGCGCGTCACAGGATCTCGCGCACCAGCTCGGGCGGGCGGGCGAGCCGCACGCCCTTGTCGGTCTCCACCAGCGGGCGTTCGATCGTCGCCGGATCGCGCGCCATCAGGTCCAGCGCGGCGGCATCGTCGGCGACCGCGGGCGCGTCCTTGCGCAGCGCGTCGCGCGGGGCGATGCCGGCGCGATCGTACAGCCGCGCCAGCTCGTCGCGCGTCGGCGGCGCCTTCAGATATTCGACGATCGTGACCGCCGCGCCCGCCTCTTCCAGCAGCGCAAGTGCCTGACGCGACTTCGAACAGCGCGGGTTGTGCCAGATGGTCGCCTTCATGGGCGCCGTCCTACAGCATGGACACCGCCGGTCCAGCCCGAACGCGCCGCACGCGCCCGGTCCACCACGCCAGCCCCGCCAGCACGGCATAGGCGACCAGCGCGACGACGGCGAGCGAGGGCGGCGCGGGATCGACCGGCGCGGCGGGCTGCGGCGTCGTCCAGTCGATCGCCTGCACCGCCACCAGGACGGCGACCAGCACGACCGGCGCGACCCGCCCCTGCCACCCGATCGCGCGCGTCCGCGTGACGTAGAAGGTGACCGCCAGCGCGATCAGCCCCAGCTCCAGCGGCATCTCGATCTGCGGCCGGTTCCACAGCGCCAGCCCGTAGCGATGGCCCGCACCCAGCAACGTCAGGTCGGGCGCATGGACCAGCCAATCGAGCAGCCAGTGCGATGCCACCACCGCCGCCCCGATCCACGCGACCCGCCACGACTGCCGCCTGAGCCGCGCGATGACCGCCCAGCCCGCGGCGAACCCCAATGTCCCGATCAGGCTGTGGGTGTACGGCATCGACCAGAAATCGCCCGCGTTCATCGCGGTATGGCCGGGGGTCAGCCGCATATGCTCCACCCCCGCCAGCACGAACAGGAAGAACGCGACATCCACCAGCTGCGCCGCGACGAACACCGCCCCCAGCCGCGGCCGCGCCCGCCCCGGCAGCGCGGCGGCGACGAAGGCGGGGGCGTAATGGCCGATGAACATGCGCGCCATGCTAGCGCGGCGGCGGGGTGAGGGGGAAGGGGGTAGAGGCGCGTGGCGGGCGATGCGCTGATGACGGTCGCGGGTCTTCCGGGAAGGATCGGGGAACGGGAAAGGGCTACGCCGTCAGTTATCTGCGTCCTATGAGCAGTTCGGATGCCTTGGTGATGGTGAAGACGCCATCCGTTCTACGGAAGGCGTCTTGAACGATAGCCGCCAGCTTATCCATGACACCCGGCTTGTCAGCGATCGGTAGACTACCGAGATAGCCCAATAGATCGATGGGATCGGTCACGCGAAGCTCGTCGTCGTACCTGACCACATCGACGCTGGCGAACTCCCTCTGCATGAGCGTAAGCCCTTGCTCCGACGACAGCGGCTCCGGCCGAGGATCAGTCTCGCCTCCGAACGGTGCGCGCGCCAGCGCCGACAGCTCCGCCATCGTGCCTGCCGGGTTTAGTACCACAGCCACGACACCGCCTCCGCGCGTAACCCTCGCCATTTCCTTCAGCCCGGAAGCGGGGTCGGTCAGGTGATAGAGCATGTGGATCGCGATCGTTGTGTCCACGCTGGCAGCGGTCATCGGCAGCGCAACCGCGTCAGCGACGGAAGCCTCAACATCGTGCCACCGCTGCATGGCGGCGATGGAGGCGCGGGCGGCATCTATCATGCCTTCGGAAATATCGAACAGACGCAGCTTCAGGTCGGATGGCACACTTTGCGGTGCGTTCGTCCAGAACGATCCCGCACCGCAACCCACGTCGGCGATGACACCGCCCGCCGGTAGCGGAATATTGGAGGCCAGCCATTCGAACCAGTCGCCCCGACCGTAGCGGGTATGCAGGATCGATCGCGCCTTCAACCTATCGGGGAAGCGATACTGAACATCGCGAAGATAGCTTTGCTCACTGCCAGACATGATGGCCTCGGTTAGAAGTTGCGGGCCGGTCATCGCTCGGCAGGGGCCACGCAGCAAGCCTCACCGTTCCCCATTGGGAACCTGTGATGGGAATCCCGCCGCGCCCCCATCACGCTGACGGACTCCCGCGAGCGTCGTTTTCCCGAAAGCTGTGCCCGATCGTGCTTTCCCGAAACCGACGGGTCTGGGCAGGGAAACGGGAAGTCGTGGCGGGATGAAGGCGAGGTTGGTCGGCGGTGCAACGCCTGGCGGTCAGCGCCGCCCGCCGCGTCGAACGCTGTCCTACACCGGCGCGATCAGGCACACGGGGGCAGGCACACGGGCCGACGCTCCTTCTCACCGTCCAGTCTCGCCGCGAACGGCACGCCGCCCGCCCGCCCGCGGTCGCATCGGTGACGCGCCACCCGCGCGCCTCAACATTCGCGGAAAAACCCGTCCGGCGTCTCAACATTCGCAACATTCGCGCCGGTCAGCCCGCACGGGGTCACCTGGCGTCGGCGATCGTCGCCTGTCGCGCGATCAGCTGCCAGCGGCCATCGCGTTTGGCCCACACATCGGTAAACGGCCGCGTCACCTGCCGTCCCGCGCCCGGCCCTTTCAGCGGCACCATCGTGTCATAGCCCATGACGACGGTCACCTCCGGCTTCTGGTCGATCGCGTTGATATGCTTGTGGAAATCCTTATAGTCGAGCAGGTCGTCGGCCATCGCCGCGATTACCTCCTCGCGCCGCAAGACCCGGTTGGCGGGCGAGTTGACGATGAAATCCTCCGCCCAGACGCCGCGCACCCCGGCGGCGTCATGCGCCATCATCGCCTTGCCCAGCCGGCCATAGGCCGCGCCGATCTCCGGCGGCATCCGCACGCCGGGCGCCAGCTGCGCTGCGACGGTCAGCGGGGCGAGGGTGGCCAAAGCGGCGGCGATCAGACGGGTGGCAGGACGCATGGCAACGCCTTCGCAATGGGACAGAATGGCATCGTGCGCCGAACTGTCACCGCGCGCAATGCCCCGCCCCGGCCGCACCACCGGCCGCGCGGGCAGGAATTACCCCTCCTGCCGCGCCAGCCATTCCTCCAGCCACTTGATCGTATACTGGCCCTCGCGGAACTCGGGATCGTCCAGCAACGCCTGGTGCAGCGGGATGGTGGTCTTCATCCCCTCGATCACGAATTCCTCCAGCGCGCGGCGCAACCGGCGCAGCGCGCCCTCGCGCGTGGTGCCGTAGACGATCAGCTTGGCGATCATGCTGTCGTAATAGGGCGGCACCTTGTAGCCGGCATACAGCCCGCTATCGACGCGCACGTGCATCCCGCCCGGCGCGTGATATTGCTTCACCAGGCCGGGGGAGGGGGCGAAGGTGCGCGGGTCCTCGGCATTGATGCGGCATTCGATCGCATGGCCGCGGAAGATCACGTCCTCCTGCCGCAACGTCAGCGGGTGGCCCTCGGCGACGCGGATCTGCTCGCGCACCAGGTCCAGCCCGGTGATCGCCTCGGTCACCGGATGCTCCACCTGCAGGCGGGTGTTCATCTCGATGAAGTAGAATTCGCCGTCTTCCCACAGGAACTCGATCGTCCCCGCGCCGCGATAGCCCATGTCGGCCATCGCCTTGGCGACGATCCCGCCCATCCGCTCGCGCTCGTCGGCGGAAATCACCGGGGAGGGCGCCTCCTCCAGCACCTTCTGGTGGCGGCGCTGCAGCGAACAGTCGCGCTCGCCCAGGTGGATGGCGTTGCCGTTGCCGTCGCCGAAGATCTGGAATTCGATGTGCCGCGGATTGCCGAGGTACTTTTCCATGTAGACGGTGGCATCGCCGAACGCCGCCTTCGCCTCGGTCCCGGCCTGCTGCATCAGCGTTTCCAGCTGGTCGGCCGACTGGCACACCTTCATGCCGCGCCCGCCGCCGCCGCTGGCGGCCTTGATGATGACGGGATAGCCGATCCGCTCGGCCAGCGCCTTGGCCTCGGCGACGTCGCTGATCGCGCCGTCGGAGCCGGGTACCAGCGGCAGGCCCAGCGCACCGGCGGTGCGCTTGGCCTCCACCTTGTCGCCCATCACCCGGATATGCTCCGGCTTCGGCCCGACGAAGATCAGATTGTGCAGCTCGACGATCTCGGCGAACTTCGCATTCTCGCTCAGGAAGCCGTAGCCCGGATGGATCGCGTCCGCGCCGCTGATTTCCGCCGCGGAAATGATGTTCGGGATGTTCAGATAGCTGTCGGTCGCCGCGGGCGGCCCGATGCAGATCGCCTCGTCCGCCAGCCGCACGTGCATCGCATCGGCATCGGCGGTGGAATGGACCGCGACGGTCTTGATCCCCATCTCGCGGCACGCGCGATGGATGCGCAGCGCGATTTCGCCGCGGTTGGCGATCAGCAGCTTCTTGATCTGCGCCACGCCGCTTACTCGACGACGACCAGCGGCTGGTCGAACTCGACCGGCTGGCCGTTCTCGACCAGCACCGCCTTCACCACGCCCGCGCTGGGCGCGACGATCGGGTTCATCACCTTCATCGCCTCGACGATCAGCAGCGTGTCGCCCGCCGCCACGCTCTGCCCGACGGCGGCGAACGGCTTGGCGCCGGGCTCGGCGGCCAGGTAGACGGTGCCGACCATCGGCGATCGCACCGCATTGGCATCAGACGGCGCGGACGGGCCGGCGACGTCGACCTGCGGCGCGGCGCCCGCGGCGGCGACCGGCGCTGCGGCGGCGGGTGCCGGCGCGTAATGGACCGGTGCGGCGACCGCGGCGGCCTTGCGTGCGACGCGGATCTTGCGATCGCCGTCCTCGACTTCGATCTCGGTCAGCTGCGTGGTGTCGAGCAGCTCGGCAAGCTGGCGGACCAGATCGACATCGACCTGCATCGCGCCCGGATTGTTGTTGTCGGTCATGCGACCCATTCCCCTAGATTAGGGCGCGCCTCCTGTCAGAAGCGGGCCGCTGCTTCAAGCGCGAGCATATACGACAAAGCGCCGAACCCGGCGATACTGCCCTTCGCCGCGCGTCCGACGAAGGACGTGTGGCGAAATTCCTCGCGCGTGTGCGGGTTGGACAGATGCACCTCGATCACCGGGGTGCGGATCGCCTTGATCGCGTCGTGCACCGCGATCGAGGTGTGCGTGAAGGCGCCGGCGTTCAGGATGATGGCGCGTGCGTCATACGCCTGCGCTTCGTGGAGCCAGTCGACCAGATGCCCTTCGTGGTTGGACTGGCGCATGTCGATCGCCAGCCCCAGTTCGCGCGCCCGGTCCTCCAGCGCGCCGGCGATATCGTCCAGCGTGTCGTGGCCGTAGATGTCCGGCTCGCGCGTGCCGAGCAGGTTCAGGTTCGGGCCATTGAGGACGAAGACGGTATCGCTCATGCGCGCAGGTCATCGCACCGTCCGCGGCGCAGCGCAACGTTGCCCCGTCCGCCCGCCCACCCTAAGTGGCGGGCATGACCCATAGCGACGGCACCATCACCATTACCGTGAACGGCGAACACAAGCGCGTTCACGCCGGCCTTTCGATCGCCGATCTGGCGCAATCGCTGGGGCTGGTCCCCGAAAAGGTCGCGGTCGAACGCAATCTGGAGGTCGTGCCCCGTTCCACGCTGGCGCAGGTCATGGTCGAGGACGGCGACGAGCTGGAGATCGTCCACTTTGTCGGCGGCGGCGATCATGATGCGGATACATGGACGGTCGCGGGGCGCACGTTCCGCTCGCGGCTGATCGTTGGCACCGGCAAGTACAAGGATTTCGCGCAGAACGCCGCCGCGCTGGAGGCGTCCGGGGCGGAGATCGTCACCGTCGCGGTGCGCCGCGTGAACGTCAGCGATCCGAACACGCCGATGCTGACCGATTATATCGACCCGAAGAAGGTCACGTATCTGCCGAACACCGCCGGCTGCTTCACCGCGGACGAGGCGATCCGCACGCTGCGGCTGGCGCGCGAGGCGGGCGGCTGGGATCTCGTCAAGCTGGAGGTGCTGGGCGAGGCGCGCACGCTCTATCCCGACATGCGCGAGACGCTGAAGGCGACCGAGGTGCTGGTGCGCGAAGGCTTCAAGCCGATGGTCTATTGCGTCGACGATCCGATCGCCGCGAAGCAGCTGGAGGAGGCCGGCGCGGTCGCGATCATGCCGCTGGGCGCGCCGATCGGGTCGGGGCTGGGGATCCAGAACCGCGTGACGATCCGGCTGATCGTGGAGGGGGCGAACGTGCCGGTGCTGGTTGACGCGGGCGTCGGCTGTGCGTCGGATGCGGCGGTGGCGATGGAGCTGGGTTGCGACGGGGTGCTGATGAACACCGCGATCGCGGAGGCGAAGGACCCAGTGCTGATGGCCGCGGCGATGAAATCGGCGGTGGAGGCCGGGCGGATGAGCTATTGCGCCGGGCGCATGGGCCAGCGCCGCTACGCCGATCCGTCCAGCCCCCTCGCCGGATTGATCTAGGTCATTTTGGCGCGGAACATCCCGCGCCGCCCGCCGTTCTTAGGCCATCGGTTCAACAGCCAGTAATGGAGTAAGGCGATGGGCGAGCTGGTCGACAAGATCAAGGGCAATGTCAACGAGATGGTGGGCAAGGCCAAGGAAGCGCTTGGCGAGCACAACCATGACGAAAGCCTGAAGGCCGAAGGCCAGGCGCAGCAGGCGCAGGGCAAGGGCGAACAGTTCAAGGGCAAGGTCAAGGGCGCGCTCGGCGACGACATCTGACCAGTCTTTCCTTCGGGTCGCACCGGAAGGATGGGGCCGCTCCGTTCGACGGGGCGGCCCTTTTGCTGTGCGCTGCTCAGCGGTCGCGGATCGCGCTCAGCGTGGTTCCGGCCGTGATCTGCTCGACGTCGGTCTTGCAGTGGAGCAGCCGCAGCCCGGTCTGTTCCATTGCGCGGTCCAGCGCGGGTCCGAAGGCGGCGGTCGTCTCCACCGTTTCCGCCCAGCCGCCATAGGCCCGCGCCAGTGCGGCGAAGTCCGGGTTGGCGAGCCGCGTGGCGCACGGACGCCCCGGAAACTCGCGCTCCTGGTGCATGCGGATCGTGCCGTAGGTACCGTTGTCGACCACGATGACCAGCATGTCGGCGCCATGCTGGACGGCGGTGGCCAGTTCCTGGCCGTTCATCAGGAAATCGCCGTCGCCCGCTACCGCCACGACCATCCGTCCCGGCCGGCGCAGCGCCGCGGCGACCGCGGCGGGTACGCCATAGCCCATCGCGCCGGCGGTAGGCGCCAGCTGCGTTCCCGGTCCGGCATAGCGCCAGTAGCGATGCCACCAGCCGGAGAAATTGCCCGCGCCGTTGCAGACGATCGTGTCCGCCGGCAATCGCGCGCGCATCGCCGCGACGCACGGGCCGAGATCCAGCGTCACCCCGTCGCGCGGGCGGGCGGTGGTCCATTCGCGATAGGCATCGTGCGCCGCGGCGGTGTGCGACACCACCGGGCCGTCGATCGGCAGCAGCGCCTCGGCGAACTCGGCCATGCCCGCGCAGATCGCCAGATCGGTGGCATAGGTGCGGTTCAGCTCGTCCGGGTCGGGGTGGACGTGGATCAGCCGCTGGCCGGGATGATCCGGCGTCACCAGCGTATAGCCGTCCGTCGTCGCCTCCCCCAGCCGGGCGCCGACCACCAGTAGCAGGTCCGCTTCCCGCACGCGCGCCAGCACCGCAGGATTGGGGCCATAGCCCAGATTGCCGGCATAGGCGGGGCAGTCGTTGGGGACCGCATCCTGCCGGCGGAACGCCGCGACGACGGGGACGCCGGCATGGGTCGCCCATACCGCGAAGGCGCCTGCTGCGGTCGCGTCCCAGCCGGCGCCGCCGACGATCGCGACCGGCCGTTCGGCGGTGACCATCAGGTCGCGCAGGTGATCCAGCGCATCGGCGTCCACCGCCTGCGCCACCCGCTCGACGCGGGCGCGATCGACCGCGGTCACCTCGTCCAGCAGCATGTCCTCGGGCAGGGCCAATACCACCGGGCCGGGGCGCCCGCCGATCGCGGTGGCATAGGCGCGAGCGACATATTCGGGGATGCGCCGCGCATCGTCGATCCGCGCCGCCCATTTGGCGATCGGCGCGAACATCGCGGTAAAATCGATCTCCTGAAATGCCTCGCGGTCGCGCGTGCCGCGGTCGATGTCGCCGATGAACAGGATCATCGGCTGCGAATCCTGCATCGCGACATGCACCCCGATCGCGGCATTGGTCGCGCCCGGCACGCGCGTGACGAACGCGACGCCGGGGCGGTGCGTCAGCGTCCCGTCGGCGCATGCCATGAAGGTGACGCCGCCTTCCTGGCGGCACGTCACCACGTCGATCGCCGGGGTGTCGTGCAGGGCATCGAGCACCGCGAGGAAGCTTTCCCCCGGCACGGTGAAGATCCGGTCGCACCCTTGCGCGACGAGATTATCGACCAGAACCCGGCCGCCGGTGCGTTTGCTCTCCATGCCGCACGGTGTAGCCGTACCGACAAGCCTTGCGAAGGGGCGACGGTTGGTCGATCGTGGCGCAAAGACGACAAGGTGAGGAGAGGATGATGGCTGACTTCGAGCTGGTGGCGGACGGGCTGCGCTTCCCCGAAGGCCCGGTGGTGATGCCGGACGGCAGTATCATCCTGGTCGAGATCGCGGCGGGACGGCTCACCCGCATCCGCCCCGACGGCAGCAAACAGACCGTCGCGGAGCCGGGCGGTGGCCCCAATGGCCTGGCACTGGGGCCGGACGGGATGCTGTATTGCTGCAACAACGGCGGGTTCGACTGGGCCGAAAACGGCGACATGCTGGCCCCGCACGGCATCGCGAGCGACTATTCGGGCGGACGGATCGAGCGGATTGATCCCGCTACCGGCGCGGTCGAGGTGCTGTACAAGAGCGGCGACCATGGCGTGACGCTTCGCGGCCCGAACGACATCGTGTTCGATGCGCACGGCGGCTTCTGGTTCACCGATCACGGCAAGGTCGATTATGCCGCGCGCTGCCACGATATCGTCGGCATCTTCTATGCCAGGGCGGACGGCAGCTTCATCGAGGAAGTGGTATTCCCGTCGAACAACCCCAACGGCGTCGGCCTGTCGCCGGACGGCAGCGTGCTGTACGCCGCGGAAACCTACACCTGCCGGCTGATGAAGTTCAACGTGACCGCGCCGGGCAAGGTCGCGCCGGATGCCGGGCCGGGCGGGCCGGGCATCCCGTTGTACCGACCCGCCGGGTACAAGTTCTTCGATTCGCTGGGGATGGAAGCGGGCGGCAACATCTGCGTCGCGACGATCGGGGAGAGCGGGATCAGCGTCGTCTCGCCCGATGGTGACCTGGTCGAATTCGTCGCCACGCCCGACATCTTCACCACCAACATCTGCTTCGGCGGGGACGACATGCGCGATGCGTATATCACCCTGTCGGGCACCGGAAAGCTGGTGAAGACGCGCTGGGCGCGCCCCGGTCTGTCCCTGCAATACTGATTTGGGGCGCGACCCCGTCATCAAGGAGTTTCAATGCGCGATACCGTGATCTTCGATTTCGGCGGCGTCATCACGTCGTCGCCGTTCGAGGCGTTCAACCGCATGGAGCGCGAGCGCGGCTTGCCGCACGATCTGGTGCGGCGGATCAACGCGATCGACCCCGATGACAATGCCTGGGCCAGGTTCGAGCGGGCGGAAATCGACGCGGCGGGCTTCGACAGCGCGTTTGCCGAGGAGGCTCGGGCGGTGGGGCACGAATTGCGCGGGGAGGATGTGCTGGCGTTGCTGGCGGGGGACATCCGCCCGCGGATGGTCCATGCGCTCGACTGGCTGAAGCGCGAGGGCTACCGGATCGGCTGCATCACCAACAACGTCCCCGCGGGCGAGGGCGCGGGGATGGCGCGGACGACGGAAAAGGCCGCTGCGGTGGCGGCGGTGCTGGCACGGTTCGACCATGTGATCGAATCGAGCAAGGTCGGCATCCGCAAGCCCGACCCGCGCATCTACACGATGATGTGCCAGACGCTGAACGTCGCGCCGGACCGGTGCGTGTATCTGGACGACCTGGGCATCAACTGCAAACCCGCCGCCGAACTGGGGATGATCGCGATCAAGGTAACCGGTGAAGGGCAGGCGCTGGACGCGCTGTGCGCCGCGCTGGAGATCGCACCCGGTCATTTCTGACAAACTTGAAAGCTCGTTCAACTTCGCTTGCGACCGGCGCGGCGCGCCGCTAGTCGTGCCCGGCAGTTAGGGAGGATGAGGCGCGTGAAGAAGCTCTATCCGGATGCCGCGGCGGCGCTCGACGGCCTGCTGTTCGACGGGATGACGATCTGCGCCGGCGGGTTCGGGCTATGCGGCATCCCGGAACGGCTGATCGACGCGATCCAGGCGGCGGGTACCACGGGGCTGACGATTGCCAGCAACAATGCCGGCATCGACGGCGAGGGGCTGGGCAAGCTGTTGCGGACGCGGCAGGTCGCCAAGATGATCTCCAGCTACGTCGGCGAGAACAAGGAGTTCGAGCGCCAGTATCTGTCGGGCGAGCTGGAGGTGGAGTTCTGCCCCCAGGGGACGCTGGCGGAACGGTGCCGCGCGGGCGGCGCGGGCATTCCCGGCTTCTACACGAAGACCGGCGTCGGCACGCTGGTGGCCGAGGGCAAGGAAGTGAAGGAGTTCGACGGGGAGGAATATATCCTGGAGCGCGGCATCCGCGCCGACCTGTCGATCATCAAGGGCTGGAAGGCGGACGAGAGCGGGAACCTGATCTTCCGCAAGACCGCGCGCAACTTCAACCAGCCGATGGCGACCGCGGGCAAGGTCTGCGTCGCCGAGGTGGAGGAAGTGGTGCCGGTCGGCAGCCTGGACCCCGATCACATCCATCTGCCCGGCATTTACGTGAAGCGGATGATCGTCGGCGCGCCCTACGACAAGAAGATCGAGTTCCGCATGACGCGCCCCCGGCCCGAGGCGGCGTGATGCGCACGGCCGCGGGACTGATCGGCGCCGCGGCGCTGCTGGCCGGATGCGCGACGCGCGCGCTGCCGCCGGCCGACCCCATGCCGCCGTCGGTGACGATCCTGACCCAGACGCAGAAGCCGGGCGACCTGGTGCCGCCGGGAATGGCGTATCTGTACGGATCGGCCGAGGCGGCGGCGCTTTCGGAACAGGCCTATAACGGCATGGTCGCCTATGTGCGCGGGGTGCTGGACACCGCCCGCGATGCGCGCGGACGCCTGCCCAGCCAGCGTGCGGCGGGAACCTTGCCGCGCTGGCCGCGATCGGTGGTACTGGCGCCGGGAGCGACCGCGGGGATGGTGGACATGCTGCCGTGCGGCACGCTGCCGCCCGCCGTGGTGCTGGACATGGACGAAACCGTCGTCCTGAACCTGGGCTACGAATATCACGATGCGCGGACGGGGCAGGGCTATGACCCCAAGCGCTGGGATCGCTGGGAACAGGGCGGCGCGGAACGGGTGTCGCCGCTGCCCGGCGCGATTTCCGCGTTCCGCGCGCTGCGCGCGCTGGGCGTCACGATGGTCATCAACACCAACCGTTCCGCCGCCCATGCCGCCGATACCGCCCGCGCGCTGAAGAATGCCGGGCTGGGCGACTTCGTGCACGGTGAAACCTTGTTCCTGAAGGGCGACGTCGACGGTGGATCGGGCAAGGACGGGCGGCGACAGGCGATCGCGGCGCGTTATTGCGTGGTGGCGATGGCGGGGGACCAGCTGGGCGATTTCGCCGACCTGTTCAATCCGCCCGGCCCGGCGCCCGCACTGGGGCGCCGCGCACTGGCCAGCGTCGATGCGATCAGGGCAAAATGGGGCGCGGGCTGGTTCGTGCTGCCCAACCCCGTCTACGGCACCGGGCTGGGCACCGGCTGGGACGAGACATTTCCGAAGGACAGGCGCTGGGACGATGCCGTTCCCGCCGGAGGAGCGAAGTGATGGGCTGGGATCGCAACGGCATGGCGGCACGCGCGGCGAAGGAGCTGCGCGACGGCTATTACGTCAACCTGGGGATCGGCATTCCGACGCTGGTAGCCAATAACATCCCCGAGGGGATGACGGTGACGCTCCAGTCGGAGAACGGGATGCTGGGGATCGGCCCGTTCCCTTATGACGACGAGGTCGACGCGGATTTGATCAACGCGGGCAAGCAGACGATCAGCGAGCTGCCGCAGTCGGCCTATTTCGGATCGGAGCAGAGCTTTGCGATGATCCGCGGCGGGCATATCGACCTGACCGTGCTGGGCGCGATGGAGGTGGCGCAGAACGGCGACATCGCCAACTGGATGATCCCCGGCAAGATGATCAAGGGCATGGGCGGCGCGATGGACCTGGTCGCCGGCGTCAAAAAGATCATCGTCGTGATGGAGCATAAGGCCAAGGACGGCAGCCCGAAATTCATCCCGCACTGCACGCTGCCGCTGACCGGGCGCAACGTGGTCGACATGATCGTCACCGACCTGGCGGTATTCCAGCGGCCCGATCACCAGTCGAAGTTTCGATTGATCGAGCTGGCGCCCGGGGTCACCGCCGACGAGGTGCGCGCCAAGACCACTGCCGATTATCAGGCGTGACGCCGGTTCGCCCGACCGCCTCCGATCCTTCGTGAGAGGGGCGAAGGGTTAGTGGTCCGGTGAGACCGTCGCATCCGGCCTGATGCGACGCCTCTGGCCGTCATCTTCCCGTCATCCTACATGCGCGTCGCTGCCTGCGATGGCGGGGCGTTTTTCGGGAAAGTCACAGATGCCGCAGGTTCTCGATCGTCGCCAGCTGCTGCGCCGCGCGGGCGTGGTCGGGGGCGGGGCGGCGCTGCTGGCAGGGTGGCCGGGCTGGGCGCAGCGCGTGTCGGAAGGCGTCGGTACCACCGCCACGCTGCCGACGGTATCGGGCGACGACATACGCCTGCGCATCTCGCATCAGATGATGACGGTCGACGGCCGCACCGGCCACGCGATCGGCATCAACGGTAGCGCGCCTGCGCCGCTGATCCGGCTGCGCGAAGGGCAGACGGTGCGGCTGCATGTCGAAAACGCACTGGACGAGGATACGTCGCTTCACTGGCACGGGCTGCTGGTGCCCTCGCACATGGACGGAGTGCCGGGCGTCTCCTTTCCCGGGATCGCGAAGGGGCGCCGCTTCACCTATGAATTCCCGGTCGTTCAGGCGGGCACCTATTGGTACCACAGCCATTCGGGGCTGCAGGAGCAATCGGGCCTGTACGGGCCGATCGTCATCGATCCGAAGGGCGACGATCCGGTGCGCGCGGATCGCGAGCATGTCGTCATGCTGTCCGATCACAGCCCGCTCCACCCGCACCGCCTGTTCGCGAAGCTGAAGAAGCAGGCCGGCTACTTCAATCGCCAGCAGCAGACGCTGGCGGGGCTGGTGGCGGGCCGCGACCAGACGCTGGCCGATCGGCTGGCGTGGGGCGCGATGCGGATGGACCCGACCGACATCGCCGACGTGACCGGCTCCACCTACACCTATCTGGTCAACGGCCACGGCCCGCGCGACAATTGGACCGGGCTGTTCCGCGTCGGCGAGCGGGTGCGGCTGCGCGTCATCAACGCTTCGGCGATGACGACCTTCAACGTGCGGATCCCGGGACTGACGCTGACGGTGGTGCAGGCGGACGGGATGAACGTGCGCCCGGTGGAGGTCGACGAACTGCAGATCGGCGTCGCCGAAACCTATGACCTGATCGTCACGCCCGACGCGGATCGCGCCTATACGCTGGTGGGGGAAAGCGTCGACCGATCGGGCATGGCGCGCGCCACGCTGGCGCCGCGCGCGGGGATGGTCGCGCCGGTCCCCGCGCTCCGGCGGCGGCCGGTGGCGACGATGCGCGACATGGGAATGGACATGTCGGCACATGGGGCGATGCCGGGGATGGACCATGGCGCACCCCCGGCGGCGGGCGCGATGACGCACGACATGCGCGACTTCGCGAATGCGCCGGGGGTACGCCAGGGGCCGGGGGTGCAGACCATCTCCCCGATGCCGGTCGATCGTACCGGCGATCCGGGACAGGGGCTGGAGGATGCGGGGCACCGCGTCCTGACCTATCTCGACCTGATCGCGCTGGACCGCAACCCCGACGTACGCGCGCCGTCGCGCTCGCTGGAAATCCACCTGACCGGCAATATGGAACGCTACATGTGGTCGTTCGATGGCCGCAAGCTGTCGGAAGTGACCGCGCCGATTCCCTTCGTCGCGGGCGAGCGGGTGCGCGTGACGTTGGTCAACGACACGATGATGGGGCACCCGATCCACCTGCACGGCCATTTCTTCGAACTGGTCACCGGGCATGGCGACCATGCGCCGCGCAAGCATACGGTGATCGTCCAGCCGGGCGGCAAGGTCAGCTGGGACGTGACCGCCAACGAAGGCGACTGGGCGTTCCACTGCCACATGCTGTACCACATGCACGCCGGGATGATGCAGGTGGTGCAGGTCCGCGCCCCGGCGGAGGCGGGGGCATGACGGTGCGCCTGGCAAGGGCTGCCGCGACCCTCGCGCTGATGCCGGCGCTTCCGGCGAGTGCGCAGACCATGGACCATCGCATGATGCCGGGTATGGCGATGCCCGGCATGACGATGCCGGCGCAGAAGAAGCCGGCGGCTAAGGCCATCCCCCGCCGTGCCCCGGCGCGACCGGCGCCCCGGCCGCGCCGCGCCGCGCCGGCTCGTCCGGCGACGGCCCCCGATCCTCACGCCGGACACGACATGTCGATGATGCCGGCGACGGCGCGGCCGGCCGATCCCCATGCCGGGCATGACGTGTCGGCCATGCCGGAAATGGCGCCTTCCGCCGATCCCCATGCGGGACACGACATGTCGGCGATGCCGGGCATGGCGATGGGCGCCGCGCCGCATGGCAGCCATGGAGCGGCATCGGGAACCGACCTGCCGGCCGGGCAGGCCGCCGCGCCCGTCGCGCAGCCGGGGCTGCTGGCCGAGCGCGTCTATGACGCGGCGGCGATGCGCGACGCCGACCGGGCGATGCGCCGCGAACACGGCGGGATGACGTTCGCTCAGGTGATCGTGAACCTGGCCGAATATCAGGCGCGCCGCGGTCGCGACGGCTACCGCTGGGACGGCGAGGCGTGGATCGGCGGCGATCTCGACCGGCTGACGATCAAGAGCGAAGGGGAGGGCGCGGCCGGCGGCTCGCTCGACACGGCGGAGGTGCAGGCGCTCTACAGCCGCGCGCTCGATCCCTATTGGAACCTGCAGGCGGGCATCCGCCACGATATCCGCCCCGGCCCGTCGCGCAGCTACGCCACGATCGGCGTCGAGGGGCTGGCGCCATATTGGTTCGACGTCGAGGCGGCGGCGTTCCTGTCCGACAAGGGCGATGTCCTGGCCCGCGTCACTGCCTGGTACGATCAGCGGATCACGCAATATTGGGTGCTCCAGCCGCGGCTGGAGGCCAATGTCGCCGCGCAGGACATGCCCGCGCAAGGCATCGGATCGGGGCTGAGCGACGCGGAATTGGGATTGCGGCTGCGGTACGAGCGCGTCCGCGAATTCGCCCCCTACTTCGGTCTGTCGTGGGAGCGGCGGTTCGGCCGCACCGCCGATCTGGCGCGGGGCCGCGGCGACGGGACCGGCGGGTTCGGCGTGGTGGCCGGGGTGCGGACCTGGTTCTGACGCGACGCCGCGGAACGCTGAGGCGTCACGATCCCGCTCTATCGTCCCGTTGATCGAAGGTTCGGGGGCGGCACCGTCGCACCGCGCGATTATTGCGGCGGGGCTTGGCATGCCCGGCTTCGCGTCTCCGCCCGATCAGTTTCCGGACTTGGTGGCCACCGCGCGGCTTCGCCGATCCGCAACATCGTCGCCATCAAGGAAAGCGCACCCGATCCGCGGCGCTCCACCGACGTCATCAATCGCTTCGGGGCGCGCGAGAAGGCGCGCACGGCGCTGGGCGCCCGGTTTGGACTATCGCGCCTTCCACGACGCGATGCTCGCCCTGGGATCGGTGCCGCTGCCGATGATCGATCAGCGCGCCGACCGCTTCATCGCGGATAGAGGCAAGGGGCCCTACCCGCTGGCGTAGCGCAGCGTCGTCGCAGGGCGCCACGTGAGGGAGAGGCGGGGCGGCCGGAGCTTCTCCCGCATCCATCGCCCCGGGTTATGGCATCGTCGGTTCAATCGTCCGCCGGGCTGCCGAACCCGCGCAGCAGCACCGCCAGTTCGTTCTGCCGCCCCGTCGCCGTCTTCGAATAGACCCGCTTCAGGTGAGAGCGGACGGTTTCGATCGACTTTCCACTGGTGCGCGCGATGTCCTCAAGCGTGCTGCCGCTGGCGATCGCACGGGCGACGGTGGCCTCCGTCGGGGTGAGATCGAACAATGCTTGGATCAGCCGCGCGTCAGGTGCCGCATCGACGGCCGGGCGAGCGACAACCGCAATCGTCGTGGCGCCCGCGAACACCTCCTGCGCGCTGCGGCGGACCGGCACCAGATGCAGCGCCGCGACGCCGATCCCCAGATCGTCGCGGATCGCCACGGATGCGCCCCGTCCCGATGTCTGCACGCCGCCAAGCGCGGTCAGGAAGGCCGCATCGGAGGCGCGATGCGAGAAGCGCAGCCGTTCGCGCTGCTCCAGCAACCCTTCCGCGAGTTGCGTGCCGAAGCGATCATTGTGGGCGATCACTTCCCCACGCCGGCCGAGGATCGCGGCCCCAGCGCCGATGCGCCCGAACGCCTCCACGATCGAGCGGCACTCGCGCAGCTGAAGTTCGGCCGCAAGGATGGCGGCGCGCGCCAGATGCGGCCGCAACACGTCAAGCTGCGGGACGGCGCGCTCCAGCCCTTCGCGGTCCCAGAACCCCTCGACGGTCAGCACCAGCCGATCGCTGCTCGCGCCAAGGATGACGGTGCCGGCGGCCTTGTCGAAATTGTTCGGCGTCAGGAAGTCGCGATACACCGGAAGGGTAAGGCGCGCTTCTTCGTCATGCACTTCGTATTCCGAGACAAATCCCGGGCGGTCGATCCGAAGCAGCGGGGCCGAGCGCACGTTGTCGGCATGGTAGCCGCCGGCGACGAAGGCCTCCACCATCGATGCGATACCCGGTGATGTGATGAGGTGGGGGTCGCCGTCCGAATGGCGACCCAGCGTTCCGCCACGCGCGCCGACATGAAGCGCGAGCGCTTCCAGCAGCATCGGCCAGCGTTCCGGCATCAGGGCCGCTTCGTAGATCCGGCCAACCAGATCGTCATCAGGCATACGGCGATCCTCCCGAATGGCGCGAGCGTTGGCGCGATCGCGACAGGATCGTGCAGTCACGTGGGACGGCTCCGCGCCGCGGTCGGTTTGGACTAAGGGAAGCGACATAATTGTCTTCTCACCCAATTGGGTGATGTCCGCATAAATTTGTCCCGTCATCACCGCAACGTAATTGGTTGGGGGTAAGGCCAAGTGCGGGCTGAATTGTAAGAAAATCTCTGATCGGAATGTTTGCATGGACACGTAATGCATCTCCTGCATCGCGTGCCGGTATTGCGTCTGCAATCATTCGGGTGAGATGAAAACTGGCAGCCGGCTGTTTCGCAGAAGTGGAATTGGTCTTCCCCGGCAGAGGGGAATGGATTCGTCGTGGCACAAGATTTTTCATTGGGCCGGAAACGGCGGCGATGCTTTCTACGCGTTACTTGCGCGATGGCGGGTGCTGTCGTGACATCCAGCGGCGCATCGGCGCAGATCGGGCCGAATCCGGCGCCGCAAGTGCCAGTCCAGCAATCACGAGTCGTCCCGACCCGCGAGCAGATCCAGGGTAACCGCCCTGATAGTGATGCCGCGGTTCGCCGCCCGGTATTGAACGTCCGACGCCTTCCCGATGCCGGGCCGTGCCCGCTGGAGGGCGGCACGGTGCCGGTCAATCTGTCGACGGTCAGCTTCGTGTCGGCGCGCGGCGGCGGCCTGCCGGCGGCCATCGCGCGGGTACTGGCACCGCTGACCGCGGTCGCCGCGGGAACGCGCCCGATCCGCGTGGTGTGCGACATCCGCGATGCGGCGGACCGTGCGCTATACGCCGCCGGTTTCGTGGCATCGGTGCAAATCCCTGCGCAGGAGGTCGCCGACGGTACGCTGCGGCTGGCAGTGGTGGCGGCGCGGATCGTGGAGACGCGCATCACGGGCTATGACGGCCCCTTGCCCGCCGGGATTGCCGCGCGAGTACAGGCGATCCGCGGCGTCGACCCGCTCAACCGGCAGGAGGTGGAGCGGCTGCTGTTGCTGGCCAACGACGTGCCGGGCCTCACGCTGACGCTGACGCTGCAACCCGCCGGACGCGAGCCGGGTGACGTGATCGCGGTGATCGACGTGCAACAGCGCAAGGCGCTGGTCCTGGCCAATTACCAGAACAGCGGATCGCGCCAGCTGGGCCGATCGCTGTTTTCGCTGCGGGGCGAATTCTACGACCTGACCGGTCTGGCCGACACGACGTACATCGGCGTGTCGCAATCGAGCACCTGGGACGAGGTGCACGTGATCCAGGGCGGCCATTCGATGGGACTTGGCGCCGGGGGCGCACGGATCGGCGTCCGTGCCAGCCAGGCATGGTCGAACCCCGAAATCCCGGGCCTCGACCTGCGCAGCCGGTCGCTGATCGCGGGGCTTGACCTGTCGGCGCCGCTGCTGCGCGGGTTCGAGCGTACTGGGCGGAGCGTCGACGACATCAATATCTACGCCGGGGCCGGCGCGGAGCTGATCAACCAGCGGTCGATCATCCGATCGGGCCGCAGCGACCTGCCCTATTCGCGCGACCGTTTGCGGGTCGCCTATGCGCGGATCGGCGCGCGCGTCATCAGCCGCGATGCCTTTGGCGTGACGCGGGTCGATACCGATCTGCTGGTAGAGGCGCGCAAGGGCATGTCGATCCTGGACGCGACGCGGCGCGGGATCGACGGATCGGGTTTCCAGCCGTCACGGCTCGACGGCGATCCCGAGGCCTTCGTAATCCGCGGCACCGCCAACCAGACGCTGCGCCCGTTTTCGGGCTTCGACCGGTTGGCGTTCGATCTGGCGGCGTTCGGGCAATGGGCCAACCGGCCGCTGCTGAACCTGGAGGAATTCTCGATCGGCAACCTGACCTATGGGCGCGGGTACGATCCGGGAGCGAACGCCGCCGACCGCGTCGTCGCACTGCGGGTCGCGCCGCGCCTGCGGCTGACCGCACCGGGCAGCCAGATACAGGTAGAGGCGACCGGCTTCTACGATGCGGTGCGGCTGTGGAACCTGGATCGCGGCACCAGCGAGAACGACCGGCTGCTGCAATCCGTGGGCGGCGGGCTTCGCCTTACGATGGCGGATCGGCTGGCTGTGGACGTCAGCTACGCCAAGCCGCTGGACCGCGCGCTGACGATCGACGCGCGGCGCCCCACTGATCGGCTGCTGGTGTCGATCACCACCCAATTGGCCCCGTGGAGGTTCGGACGATGAACAAGGTGATGAACGTGTCCGTCCGACGCCGGCGTACCGCGCTGCTGGGTGGGGTCGCGCTGGGGCTGCTGGCTCCGATCAGCACGGCGATGGCGCAGACCGGGCCGGCGGCGGGGACGTTGCCCGATCTGGCGAATGCGGGTGGTGCCACGGTATCCACCGCCGGCACCGCGATGTCGGTGAACCTGAACGACGCCAGCCGGACGATGGAGTGGAATTCGTTCAGCGTGGCGAGCGATTCGTCGGTCGCCTTCAGCACCGCCGACACCGGTACCGGCTTCACCGTGCTGAACCGCGTCACCGGTGGCACGCTGTCCGAGATCTACGGCCGGGTGACGTCGCAGTCGAACATCTCGGTCTGGCTCTCGAACCCCAACGGCATCGTCTACGGATCGTCGGGTGCGTTTTCCGGCGGCAGCCTGGTGCTGACCACCGCGGCGCTGACGGCCGTTCCCACGACGGGCAACGCGACGCTGGGCAACATGGGTTCCAGCGCGATCACCATCGCGAGCAACACCGCCAACAACGGCATCACCGGGTTGAACGTAACCGGTAGCCTGATCGTCGCGGCGCAAGCGATCGACGTCACCGGGCGTATCTCTGCGACGGGCGACGTGGCACTCGTAGCGGCACGGTCGGTCGATGTGCCGGTCGCACTGGGCAGCAACGTCAGAGTGACGATCAACGAAGGCACGACGGTGGCGCAGGGCCGCGTCGTCGTTGGCGCGAACGGGGCGATCGACGCGGGCGGCGGTATCGCGTTGGCCGGGGCGGCCGGGAATGCCACCAATTTCCTGCTTGGTATCGATTCGTCCGCGACGCTTTCCGCGACCGCGGTCGGCGGCCGCGTGATTCTGGCCGCCGGGGCCAGTTCGACCGAGGCGACGGCCGGATCGAACGTCGTCACGGTCAATCCCTCGGCATCGGGCGCGGTGACGATCGATCCGTCGGGGGCGATCAGCACGGCGGGTTTGGTCAACGTCAACTCCGCGGGCGCGATCACCGGCACCGCCGCGACGCCGGGCACGATCGCCGGTCGGTCGATCAACATCGCGGCGGCGGGCAATGTCACGCTGGCGAACGCCATCACCGCCGCCGACGGACTGACGATCGCGTCGAATGGCGGCACGTTGTCGCTTGGCGGCAGCCTGACCGCGACGGCCGGCGGCATCTCGCTGACCGGCGCCAATGCGCTGCAACTGGGCACCGGCGGACAGACGCGGTCGCTGCTCGCCGGACAGTCGGTGCAGGCGCGTGCGATCGCCGGGGGCGTGAGCACCAGCGGCAACTACGTGATCGAATCCGGGCGGACGAACGACACCGGCGGGGTGACGATCGAGATCGGTGGGGGAGCCGGCTTCGCGCTGGACGGCACGTCGATCCGTGCAGGGACGGAGGCGAGTGCGGGTGTCGGCTATCGCGGATCGGTGTTGCTGCGATCGAACAGCCCGTCCGCAGTACCGCTGACCCTGGAGGCGGTGGACGCCGCGCAGTTGACGGTCAGCGGGACGCTGGGCGCGATCAATGTCGGACGGATCGGCCTGGCGGGCGACGTGGCGCTGAACGCGGGTGGAGCGTTGCGACTGGACAGCGCGACGTCGCTGAACGGCTCGATTGCGCTCAACGCGGTCGGCGAAATAAGCGGGCGCGCGGGGGCGGGCGGCCTGTTGGCCGGATTCGGTCGCACGACGCTGACCGCCGGTACCACCGGGCGTACGGTGACGGTCCAGGCCGGCGGGATCGCGCAGCTGGGCGACCTGCGTGCCGGGACGGTCGGCACCGGCACCGCGTCGGGCGCGACGCAGATGTCGGTGAACGCGGCGGCGATGGACCTGCTGACCGCGCGCGCCGCGACGGGCAACCTCGCATTGACGGCGACCGGCGCGGGTGCGGCGGGAACGATCCGTGCCGCGACGCTGGCGGCGCCGCTGGGCAACGTGGCCATTGCCGCGAACGGCGATGTGCGCGGGCAGACCGCCGCGGCGGTGCTGGGCAACGGCATCCGCATCGGCAGCGCGCGCGCGGGGACGATCGATATCGATACCGCCAACCATGCGCGCGTCGGAACATTGGATGCGGCCGGCGACCTGACGATCGATGCGAACGGATCGGTCACCGGCCTGTCGCTTGCCGCCGATGTCGCCGCGGGGCCGGGGATCGACATCACCGGCGGCGGCACGCTGACGATCGGCAGCACATTGGCACCCGCCGCGCGAGTGGCGCTGGGCGCGGTCAGCCTGGGTGCGACGGGCGGGGCGGTGACGATTGATGCCGGGGGGATTTCGGCGGGGGCGATCGACACGGCGGGTACCGTCACGCTGCGAGCGGCGAGCGGCCTGTCGGTCGACGCGCTCGGCGCGAACGTGCGCACCGGCGCCGCCACTTTCAGGCAGACGATCGCACTGGCTGGCGGCGAAGACGGCGCGGCAGCGCGCTGGTCGACCGGCGCGACGCTGTCGCCGGCGTTCGGTGCGACGCTGGCGGATGCCACGGGAACGATCGCCATCGCGGCGGGCGTGGCGCCGTTGACGGCAGGCGCGCAAGGGATCGCGCAACTGGCGCGCGCGAACGGCACCGCCGTGGCGATCAGCGGCGAAGGCGTGACGCTGGGCACGGCCGAGTCGCGCGCGGGCGTGCTGTCGATCACCGCGCGCAGCGGTGGGCTGTACGTCGATGCCGCTACCGCGACCGGCGCGGCGACGCTGACGAAGGGCGGCACGGCAGGACCGGTCGATGCCGACGAAGTGCGCGTCCTCACCAGCCTGACCACGGGCGGCACCACGACGCTGACCAGCGCCACCGATATCCGCACCACACAGATCGCCACGAGCGCGGGCAATGTTGCGGTGCAGGCCGCGCGAGCGGTGACCGGGCTGCGCCAGGGTGCCGTGTCCGGCGACGGAAGGCTTGCGGCAGGTTACGACCGGGCCGCGATCACCGCGGGTGCGGCCGGCGCGACCGTTCTGGTCGATGCGCTGGCGGGCATCGCGCAATTGGGCGACGTGGTCGCCGGCGATGCCGCAGGCGCGGTCGACGCGCAGGCGAACCAGCTCCGGGTCACCGGCACCGGCGTCGACATCACCGGAGCGGCGGCGCGCAACGGCAATATGGTGCTGACCGCCGGCAATGCCGGACTGCGGCTGGGCACGGGCAGCGCTGCATGGGGTGCGAGCGGCTATGACAGCCTGGGCGGCACCTATGACGCAGGCATCGTCTCGGGCGGGGATGCGCAGATCGGGACGTTGACCGCCACTGGCGGCGATATCCTGATCCGCGTGTCGGGGACGCTGACCGCGCTTCGCACCGCGGCGCAGCCGGTGCCCGGCGTCGGCGCTGGCCTGACGGTGGGCGATGCGGTGGTCGGCGCGCTGACGCTGGGCGGTACGGGCGACATCGTGCTGGGCAGCGGTAACGTCGGCGGTGCGGCGATCAACGCCGGTGCGAGTGTGCGCATCGGTGATCTGACGGCGACGGGGACATTGGGGGTCACGGCTGGCGGCTCGATCACCGGGTTGGGCAGCATCGCCGCCGCCGCGCCGGGCGCGAACCTGATCGCGAACGTCGGCTCGGTGCGCCTGCCGACGCCGGCCGGCGCGGGGACGCCGACGGTGGCGGTGCTGGGCAATGTCCGGGCGGGCACGGCCGTCGCGCTGGCGGCCGGACAGCTGTCCGCCCAGTCGATCGTGGCGGGAGCGACCGTCGATGTCGCGGCTGGCAATGCCGTGGTGGGCAGCGTCAACGCGGCGACCGCGAGATTGAGCGGCAATGGTGTGATCGCGGCGGATACCAATACGCTGACCGTCGATGGCGCCGGGGCGCTTCGCGGCGGCTTCGGCTTCGCCAATATCGCGACCAATGGCGCGGGGGCGACGATCACGCTGACCGCGGGCAATGCGGTCCAGGCGGGCGCGATCGCGGCGGGGGCGGGCAGCACGCTGGTGCCCACCGTTGCCGGAGGCAATGCGCAGGTACGCATCGATGCCGCGGCGATCAGCGCACAATCGGTGACCGCGCGCAACGGATCGCTGCTGCTGAGCGCGGGGGCGGGCGATCTGTACCTGGGAAGCCCCGTGCTGGTCGACGCGGTGACCCCCGTGGGGGTGGCAGCGGCGCGCGACCGGGCGATAGTGACGAAGAACGGCAGTGCCGGCCGCCTTACCATTGCGGGCACCTTGCAGGCCGGGGCGGGGGGCATCGCCGGATCCGGCGCGGGCGACGATGGCGTGGCACAACTGACCAGCGCCACCGACATCGGTGCGCGGCGGATCGCCAGTGCGACCGGTGACGTGCGCCTGTCGGCCGCAGGGGTCGTCGGTGGGCTGACCGCCATCAATGCGGGCAGCGGCGGGGCGGGGCCTGTCCTGGGGATCGCGGGTGAAGTGACGTTGGGCGCGGTCAGCCTTGACGGCATCCTGTCGGTGAGCGCGGGCGATATCCGGATCGGCAGCGCGCAAAGCGCGACGGCGATCGATCTGGCGGCGGCGGGATCGGTCACCGGACTGGCCACGGCGAGCGGGACTACGGGGACGGGGTATCACACGCTGGCGGTGCGTGCGGATCGCGCGGTGTCGATCGGCGGCGTGCCGGCCGAGGCGCTGGACGTCGCGGCGATCGGATCGATCGTGGCGGGCAGCGACGTGACGGTCCAGGCGGGGGCGATCGCGATCGGTTCGGTCCAGGCCGGCGGTTTCACGACACTGACCGGCGACGCCGTGCGCCTGGACAGCGCGACGCTGACGGGCGGTTTGACGGTCCGGGGCGGCACGGCGACCGCAGACAGCACGCCCGCCTCTTATGCGGCGGACGTCTGGAATATCGCCAGCGAAGTGCTCGCAGGCGGATATGGTGCGGCCGACCTGAACGTCACCAACCCCGGCTCGACCGGGGGCATCGCAGGTACGATCGCGGTCAACGCGGGCCGCGTCGCGCAACTGGGCAACGTCACCGCCGGTGCCGGCGCGGCGCCGCTGCGGGATGGCGCAGGCAATCCGCGTGACCAATTGATCGTCAATGCCTCTGCGATCACGCTGTCCAGTGCGACGGCCAAGAACGGCGTGGCGCGGCTGACCGCAAGCAATGGCGGACTTTATGCCGGCGCCATCGCGGCGGGAACCGCGGCCATCGTCACGAAGAGTGGGGCGCCGGGCACGATTGGCGACGGCGACGAGATGCGGATCGGCGCGCTGACCGCGGGCACCACCGGCGCGACGGGCACGGCGCGCGGCGATGTGACCTTGTCTAGCAGCAGCGCCATGCGGCTCGGCATGGTGTCCTCCGCGACGGGCAGCGTCCGGATCGGCGACGACACGGTGCCCGGCGCGGCGATCGTCACCGGGCTGCTGCGCGAAACTGCCGCCAACGGTGCGGACGGACAGATGTTGCCTGGCTATGATGGCGCCAACCTTTCCGCCGCCGCGTCGGCGGCGCTGGTGGGCGAGCCGGTCCAGCGGGTCGTCGTCAACGTCACAGGGGCAGCCAAGCTTGGCAGCGTCCTGGCTGGCGCAAGGGGCGATCGGATCGCGGGGGCGAACCAGATCCGCATACTGGCGGGCGCGCTGGATGTGGATCGGGCGACCGCCCGCAATGGCGACCTGGCGCTGACCACCACGACTGGCCGGCTGCGGCTTGGCACCGGTGTCGCAGCCGGGGATGCCGCGCTGGTGGCAGGATCGGCCGCCGCGGCGAGCGCGCAGATCGGATCGCTGACCGCGACGGCGGGCGACCTTGCCGTACGCGCGACGGACGGGGTGACCGGCTGGCTGGACGCGGGCGTGGCGCCGGGCATGGCCGCGGAGGGGCTGCGGATGGTGTCGGTGGTTGCCGGACGCGATGTGACCATCACCTCCGCTGGCAATGCGCGGCTGGGGGAGGTGACCGCGACGGGCGCGCTGAGCGTCGGCGCGGCACGCTCCGTCACGGGGCTGCCGGGCACCGTCGACGTCGCTGCGAACGCGGTGACACTGTTGAGCGCGGGTGGCAGCGTGTCGGTCGGCGGAGTGGCGTCGGATGGTGCGCTGGCGCTGGCGAGCATCGCCGACGTGCAGGCAGGTGCCACCGCTTCGGTCGGCGCGGGCGCGATCGCGGTGGATCGCGTCGTCAGCGGCGGGGCGACCCGACTGGCCGCGGGCACCGCACTGGCCGCCGGATCGCTCGATGCCGGCGGAGCGGTGACGGCAACGACCGCGGCGGCGGGCGCGGGCGATGCGGACAATGGGGTGCCGACGGGTGGCGCGCTGGCCGTCGGTTACGGCGCGGCGAACCTGACCGCGCGCACCACGGGCGCGACGACGGGCATCATTTCGGTCGACGCCGGCAACGTCGCCCAGCTGGGCACGGTGATCGCGGGTACCGCAGCGGACGACGCTTTGATCGCGGTGCCGCAGATTGCGGTCAGGGCCAGGGCGATGCGGATCGGGACGGCGGAAGCATTCGGCGGCGCGATCGATCTGGCGGCCAGTGACGGCGATCTGGGATTGGGCGTGGCGGGCAGCGGGGCGTGGATACGGCTGCGCAAAGCGGGAGCATCGGGCGACATTGATGTCGGCACGCTGACCAGCGGGACGCAGCCGGGATCGGACGGCATCATGCCGGCCGGAGTTGCTGGTGCGCCGGGATGGCGTGGCGGCGCGACGCTGATCGACAGCAGCACCGCGATCCGCGGCGGCGCGATCCGATCGCTGACGGGCGATATCCTGTTGCGCGCTGTCGACGGCGTCACTGGGCGTAGCGGTACGGCTGGCGTGCGCGGGGATTTCGTGATCGGCGTCGTCGACGCAGAAAGTGTCACGCTGTCCAGCGCGGGGACGATGCGGATCGGGCAGGTGCGGACCACCGGCGCGCTGGATGCCTCCGCGCGCGGATCGATCACGGGGCTGGTGGATGGTGCGGGGGCGACGGGCGTGATGCTGACCGCCGCGCGCGGTGTGGACGTGCGCGGAAGCGGCGGCGTGGACCTGGCCATGGCAGCGTTGGGCGACGTGACTGCGCGTGCGCCGGTCACGCTGGAGACGGGCGCGCAACTGCCCGATGCCGTCAGGATTGCCGCGGCACAGATTACCGCCGGTACGATCGATGCGGGCGGGGGGGCGGCAACGCTGCAGGCGGGGCGCGCGATCGACGTGTCGCGCGTGGTCGCCGGCGTCTTCTCCGCGGCGACCGCGCAGGACAACGGCGCGGCCGACCCGTTCGTGATCGGCGTCGCCGATGCCGCCGCGGGGTTCGATGAAGAGCAGCTGGCAGCGGGCTTCGGCGATGCCCTGCTGCTGGCGCGTGGTCCGCTGCGCGTGACCAGCGCCGCAGGTGTGGCACAATTGGGCCGGACCACGGGCAGCGACGCCACGATCACGGCGGAGGCGATCACGCTGCGCAGCCGTGATGCCGCACCTGACGCCGCCTTGGCAGTGACCGGCGATGCCACGCTAACCAGCCTCCGCGGCGCGCTCTACCTGGAAAGCGCGACCGTGGCAGGACGCGCGACGGTGACGAAAGCCGGCGCGGGCGATGAAATGCGCATCGGCGCGCTACGTGCCACCAGCGTCACGCTGGACAGCGCCACCGCGATCCGGCTGGGCGCCGTGGAGGCGACCGGTCGCCGCACCGATGACGTTGCGGATATCGACCTGCGCGCGGGCACCGGGGCGATCAGCGGTCTGAACGCGGTGGCGGGTGGCACCCCGATCTTTGCGGGCAGTGCGGCGGACGGACGCGTCGACGACGGATATGGTCGTGCGCAGCTGACGGCGAGCGCAGAGGGTGCGCGGATCGTGGTGACCGCCGCCGGCCTGGCGCAACTGGGCGATGTCACGGCTGCGGGCAGCGTCCCGGCCGCGGGCACGGCGCCGCAGATCACGGTCACGGCGGGCACGATCGACGTGGCCACGCGGCGCGGGACGGATAATGCCGACCTGCGACAGGCGCTGACGGCGGGTGCCGGCGGGGTGGCGCTGACCGCGACCGGCCGGCTGCGCGCCGGCGTGGTGGATGCCGCTACGGGTATCGTTGCGACCACTCAGGGCAGCATCGAGGCCGCACGCCTGGTCGCGCGGGCGCAGGACGTGCGCATGGTCGCGCGCGATGGGCGCATCAGCGGCCTGTCCGATCTTCCGGGCGGGGCCGTGCCGAACGACGGCCGGTTGCTGGCGGGGTATGGCCGGGCGGACATCGGCGCGCTGGCGGCGGATCGCACCGTCACGGTGTTGGCGGGAGCGCCCGACGCATCGACCACGGCCAATGTGGCGCAGCTCGGTGCGGTGATCGCCGGCGCCGGCGCGACGAAGAACCACGTCGCGAACCAGATCGATGTGCGGGGTGGAGCGGTGGACATCGTGTCCGCAACGGCCACGAACGCCAATGCGGTGATCGATGCGCGCGTCGGCGGCGCCGCAGTGGGCACGCTGCGCGCCGGTGGCGGTGTAGAGGAGTATCTGGGCACCGACACCTATGCGGCGGGTGTTCGCGCGGCGGGGACGGCGCAGCTTGGCACGGTGAACGCCGCGACCGGCAACGTGCGGATTACCAGCGCCAATGGCGACGTCGCGGGGCTGGCATTCGCGCCGGGCATCGGGAGCGCCACGGACGGACGGCTGCTGCCGCTGTTCGGCCGGGCCGACGTCACTGCCGCCGCGGCGGGCCGGCGCGTCCTGATCCAGGCGGCGAACGGCGGGGTGCAACTGGGCGCAGTGAGCGCTGGCCAGGGAGCCGGCACGGGTGCCGAAACGACGATCGATGTCTCGGCGCGTGCGATCGACGCGGTCGGCGCCACGGCGAACAACGGCGCGCTGGCGCTGACGGCGACGCAGGGCGGCCTGTGGCTGGGCGGCGGTAGCGCCGCGACGAACGCGGTGCTGACGAAGCAGGGCGGCGGCGACAAGATGCGCATCGGGGCCGGTGGGATGACCGCGGGCGGCAACGTGGCGATCGCATCGACGACCGACCTGGATACGGCCGGCGCGATCCGTTCCGGTGCGGCGGCCGGGGTGGTGCGCGTCACCAACACCGGCACCAACGCGACCGCGCTCGGCGGCGCGGCGACGACCGCCGACAACAGCGTTTTCTCGCTCAACGAAGCGGAGGTGAACCGGCTGGGCGCGGCGACGATCATCTTGGACAGCCGCGCCAATGCGATGACGATCGGTACGCTGACGATCGGCACCAACGCCGCCGGGAACGTGCCGAACACCGCGCTGCGCATGCTGGGCACGGGGATGGTCGACGTGGTCGGCGCAGTGACGGGCAATGGCACCGGCCGCTCGCTGCAGATCGGCGGCACCGACGCCGCCTTGCCGACCAGCGGCACGCCGGCGACGCCCGCCAATCTCGCGTCGTCGATCAACGTCGCGCTCGATCGCGGCGGATCGATCAGCTGGGCCGGCGGGACGCTCGCCTTGGCCGGGCAGCGGATCGTCGCGGGCAACGCCGCGCTGCGCGATGCGGCAAGCGGGGGCAGTGCGGGCGCGATCAGCCGGCTCGTCTCCGACCCGTCGTCCGCGCTGTACCGGGGTACGGGCAGTAATGCGCCGTATCTGACCGCGGGCACGCTGTCGGTCACCTATCGCGATTATGCGCTCTTCCAGAACAGCGGCGCGGGATCGGCCTCCACCTTCGGAGCGGTACTGGGGTCGCCCTCGACGCCGCAGTCGCTGGCGCTGCGGCTGACCGCGCTGGGCGACAATGGCAGCGACAGCTTCGCGCTGTTCGGCGCGATCAATGGTTTCGTGTCCAGCGCGGCGGCGTTGCAGCCCGAAACGGTGATCGATTTCGCCGACGGCACGCCGCGCACCGTGCGGATCACGCTGGCCAATGCGCGGGTCAACGGATGCGGGATCGGCGTGGCGACCGCCGGCTGCCTGGCCGGCACGCCGCCACCGCCAGCCCTGTCACTGTTCGACGAACGCCAGATCCAGCTGTTCGGCACCGGCAGCAATCCCGAGCTGCAGTTCGAACCGCTCATCGGCACCAACAACGAAGGGCTGATCGGCGATCTGGCGACCGCCAGCGTCGCGGCGGAATGTCCCGCGGGGCAGGATGGTGCCTGTCCCGCCGCGCAACAGGAGGTGAAGCCGTGATCCGTACGCTGCCCCGTATCGCCGCGCTGCTGGCCGGCAGCGCGCTGACCGCCATGTCCTTCCCCGCCCTGGCCGCGCCGCGCGCATTGCCCGGGCGGATCGCGGTGGGAAACGACGTGAACCGGGATCCGTGCGTTGCGACGCGATCGTGGAGCTATGGCAAGGCGTTGCTGAACGAGGGCGACCAGCCGTTCGTCGTGACATGTCGCGGTTCGGCCGAGCAGCGCGCGTGGATTGACGTTGCGGCCGAAAAGCCTGCGCTGGCGGCCGATGCGTGCGGCGCGGCGCAGCAGGCGACGCTGGACGGCATCGGGCCGGTCACGCTGCGGCGCTGTACCGACGCACGGCTGGCGGGCGAGGCGGTCGTCATCGAGACGCCGAGACTGCGTGTGAGCGCGATGCAGGGCGCGCTAGCCCCGGCGCTGACCGCGCTGCGGGCGTTGCACAATGGCGATCCGGTCGCGCAGGCGGTGGCGGTCGGCCCGCAGCTTATCGCCTCGCTGGCGGCGGCACCGCGCGGGCAGCGCCCCACGGCGGTGGCGGCGACCGGGCTGGACGTGTCGGGCGCGGTGGCGCAGGGGCTGCAGGCGATCTACGCTGGGCGCAACGTGGAGGCTTCGCGGCTGCTGAACGACGCGGTGGCGCTGTTCGCCACCGCGACGCCGCTGCAGCGGGCCGAACTGCGCCTGAACGCGGGGCTTGCGGATTCCAACATCCGTGAATTCGGTGCGGCGGACGCGCATTTCGCTGCTGCCGAGGCGCTGATGGCGATCGAGCCGCCATCCCCCGGGCGCGCCGGGCTGACGGCGCAGGCCAGCGCCTATCGCGCGCTTCACTACAATAACCAGGGTAAGTGGCAGGCGGTGCTGGACCAGTTGTCCGTCGCGCGCGCCAGTGCGGCGCCGCTGACGGATGCGGCGACACTGGCGCAGATCAACGGCGGGCGCGGCGGCGACTTGCAATTGGGGTTGGACACCGACCGGTTGAACCAGATCGTGCTGTTGGCGCAGCAGCACGTTGCGCGCTCCACCGCGTTGTTGCGGCTGGGCCGGCCCGTTGAGGCGGAGCAGGCGCTGCGCGACGCCAAGGTGCAGGGCGTGGACGTGGTGGAGAGCGCGCTGGGCAGCAGCGACGCAGCCGGCCGGCTGAACTGGCTGCGCGCGCGGCTGGAGCGCCAGCGGGCGCGTATCCGCTACGCCCGTGGCGACATCGCAGGCGCGCTCGCCAGCTTCGGCTGCGCGCTTGCGACGATGCATGCCGTGGCTTTGCCGGCGGGCGGGTGCCTGTTCACGGACAATCCGGCGCGGCGCGGCAGCGCGTTGGCCGGCCCGGCGATCGCTGATGCGGAACTGGAACGCACTGCGATCCTGGCGCGGCAGCCGGGTGCCAATCGTGCTGCGATCCTGGCGCAATATCAACAGGCGGTGACGACGCTGGCAAGCCAGTCGGACGGCGGCTTCGTCGCGTCGCCCTTGCTGGCGCCCTATCTGCGGATGCTGGTGGAGGATGCCGGGCGTGGCGACGCCAGCGCGGCGGAACGCTTCTTCGCGGCGCTGCAGACGGTGCGCGAGCCGGGCATCGCGCGCGAACTGGCGACGTTGCAGGCGCAGGTCGGCAGCGGTGCCGAGGGCGGGCTGGTGCGAGAGCGGCGCGAGCTGGAGCGGCGGCGCGGGCAATTGCGCTACGAAATCGCCGGCCTGTCTCCCGATGCGCCGCGGCTGAACGATGCGCGTGGTGAGGCGGCGGCGGTATCGGCGCGGCTGGACGACGTGAACGCCCAGCTGGCCCGATCGGGCGCGACTGCCGCGGTCGAGGATTCGGCAGTGACGATCGCGCAGCTGCGCGCCGCGTTGAAGCCCGGCGAGGCATATTGGAAGCTGTCCCCGGTCGGCGCGCAATTGTTCGGTACGGTGGTGACCACTGACGGTCCGGTCGTCTATGCCGTGGACGGTGACGCCGCGACGGTGGCGGAACTGTCGGACGCGGTGCTGAAGACGGCGCGCGCGACGGCGGGCGAGGACGGACGGGTGCGCATCCGGCCGTTCGCGACCGGCGCTTCCTACGACCTGTTCCGCCGCGTGGCCGGGGCCGGCATCGAGCGGTTGCGCGCCGCAGATGCGGTGATCGTGGATAGTGGTGCCACGCTGGGCGCGCTGCCTGCCGCGGTGCTGGTAACCGCGCCCGTGGACACCGCCCGTACCGCGCGCGTCGATTACGGCACGGTCCCGTTCCTCGTGCGCAAGGCCGCGGTCGCCAATGCGCTGTCGCCGCGATCGTTTCTGCGCGTGCGCACGGCGCTGGCACCGTCGCGCGCGCCCGACAAGCTGATCGGCTTTGGGGCCAATGCGCTCCCGCCCGCGCCCGCCACCCCGGCGGTCGCGGACACGCCGGTCGCGCTCGCCCCCGCCTGCGTCATGCCGTATGCGCGCTGGGCAGAGGCGATGCGGTTCAACGCGCCGATCCCGATCGACGAGATCCGCGCCGGCGCCGCCGCGATCGGCGATCCCGGTGCCCCGATCGTGACCGGCGAGGGCTTTACCAACGCCGCGATCATGGCGGACAGCGAACAGGGCAAGCTGGCCAATTACCAGGTCGTCCATTTCGCGACGCATGGCCTGCCCGCCACGCCGATCCCCGGCATGTGCGAGACACCGCTGCCGCCCGCGCTGCTGACGTCGGTGGAGGCTCCGCAACCAAATATTCCGAACCGGTCGAACGGGCTGCTGAGCTATATCGACGTCGCGCGGCTGCGGCTGGACGCCAATCTGGTGATCCTGTCGGCGTGCGACACCGCGGCGAGCGTCAGTACGGAGGCGGGGCGTCTGGCGGGCCAGGACGAATCCGCGCCGACGCTGGACGGGCTGGTGCGGGCGTTCATCGTTGCGCAGGCGCGCGCGGTGATGGCCACCTACTGGAGCGTGCCGGCGCGCCAGGGCACCGAGCAGTTGATCGAGACCTTCTACAAGGCGGGCGCCGCCAGCGGCATGGGCAAGGCACTGCGTGAGGCGCAACTGGCGGTGTTGAACCGTCCGGCGACATCGCACCCGTACTTTTGGGGCGCGTTCTTTTTGGTCGGTGACGGTGCGAAGACGATGTTGACGCCGCGGGCGCTGGCCAGTCGTTGACCGGAACCCGCAAGGATGCCCGCCCCACCCGCCGATGAGGCCGCGCTGCTGGCGCAAATGCTGGGCGCACGGTCGAACCCCGCTGCGCCTGCGCTGGCAGCACCCCGCCCATCGACGCTGGCCGGTTGGCGGGTGGCGGCGGCGGTGACGGCGGCGCTGGCCGGGTTGCTGGCAGTGGGCTGGGCGATGGGGCAGATCGAAGGCGCCTGGTCGCCCGCTGCGCAGACGCTGGCGATGAGCGCCGCCGTCATCGTGCTCGCGGCCGTAGCTGGGCGAGTGGCGGGCACCGGCCTTATGGGTTTCGGCGTGCGGTGGCGGCACTGGTCGTTGGTCGGTGCGGCGATGGGGCTGGGCGCCATCGCATGGTGCGCGCTGTCGCTGGCACTGGGCGGCCGGCTGACCGAAACCCAGGAATTTGCTGGGACTGTCACGCTGGGGGGCATGCCGGTCACGCTGGCGCAGGTGGGCGCGGAAGAGATGCTGTTCCGCGGCGCGATCCAGCCGGCGATCGGCCGCATCGCGCCGCCGCTGGCGGCGATCGCCGGAACGGCGGCGGCCTTCGCACTGCTGCACCTGGCGGGAGCATGGGACGCCCCGCTGACCGCGCTGAACGTTTTCCTGGCGGGGTGCTGGCTGGGCCTGCTGGCGGAGCGCAGCCGCGGGTTGATCGCTCCCGTCGCCGCGCATTGGGGGTGGAATGCCGGCGAACTGACCGTGCTGGGGCTGTTCCCCAACCCCGGCACGGGTCCGTGGGGCGCGCTGTGGGGGCATGACATCGTCGCCGACGCGGTGTGGGGCGGGGGGCAGGAGGGGCTGAACGCCAGCTTCCTGGCGACGATGGTACTGGGCGCGATGACGCTGGCGCTGCTGGCGGTCCGTCGGCGGGCCGAGATATGACGCTGGCGGGCGCGCGCGCCCTATCGAGCATGCGCGGCGCGGGCCGCGTCGATGCGGTCGCGTTCGCGGTGAAAGGCGTCGAGCGCTGTTTCGGTCAGCGCCAGGCCATCCTCGGTCTTCACCGCCATCGGATCGATCGCCTCGCCGTTCAGGTGAACCTCGTAATGGAGGTGCGGGCCGGTGGAACGGCCGGTCGTGCCCGACAGGCCGATTTCCTGGCCCTGCGCCACGTGTGCGCCCTGTGTCACGCCCGGCGCGAAGCTGGTGAAGTGGAAGTATTTGGTCAGATAACCCTTGTCGTGGCGCAGGATGACCATGTTGCCCGCGGTCGCACTGAAATGCGCGGTGTCGACCGTCCCGGCGCCGGCGGCATAGACCGGGGTGCCGGAGGGGACCGCGAAATCGATGCCGTTGTGCAGTTTGCGGAAGCCCAGCACGGGATGGACACGCCAGCCGAAGGTGGAGGAGACGCGCGCGCCCTCCACGGGCGTACGCATCAGCGAGCGGACGATGCTGCGTCCGTTGCCGTCGTACCAGCCCGGCTGCGCTCCCGGCGGCGCGAAGCGGTAGAGCGCGCGCGATTTGTCCGCGGTGATAAAGGCGGCATAGACGAGAGTGGGCACGCCGACCGGCTGGCCATCGGCATTGACGGTCTGTTCCGCGGCCATCTCGAACACGTCGCCGGGGTGAATTTCGCGCTGGAAGTCGAAATCATAGACAAACGCCTTGGCGAAATCGGGTATCAGGCTTTCGTCCACGCCCGCCGCGACCGCGGAGGAATAAAGGCTGTCGGCGTTCATTTCGCCGCGTGCGACCGTCAGCCTGGCTTCAACCGAGCGCGCGAGTGGTTCGGTGCGCCAACCCTGCGGGGCGGTGGCATCGCGGATCAGCGCGACGCCCGAACTGTCGGCGCGCGCGGCGCGGACGCGAAGGACCTGATCGCTCGCGCCATCCCCGCCCAGCCGCAGCGAGACGACGGCGGTGATCGCGCCGCCCCCGCCGATGTGCGGCAGCGCGAGCGCCTGGGCGGCGGTCGCCAGTTCCTGCGGCAGCCCCTGCGCGCGCAGCAGTGCGGCGAGATCGGTGGCGGCGGGCAGGGTGGTGGTCCGCTGAATCACGTCGGGGCGCACCACGCGGGCCGTCCCCGCGCGGGCGGTCGGTTGTGGGTCGCTATGCCGGTCCACCACGGGTTGCCGATCGAGCAGACCCGCCACCGGCCCCGCGGCGAGCAGCAGCGCCGCGCCCGCGAGCAGCGGCCAGCGGATCGGCGGCGTCGCATCGCGTTGCGCCGACGCCGCACGGTCGGGTGCGATCGACCAGCGACGCGGATCGAAGTCGAGGGCGCTGCCGTCGGTGGTCATGCTGTTTCAATCCCGCCTGCAAGAGTCGGTGGGCAATATATCCGAATAGATCGCCAATCAAAGAAAATTGATCGGTCGAAAGGATCAAGACAGCACACGGTAGGGGCATAGGTTGTGTCTGATCGTAGTAGAATAGCCTGGAGAGAAGGTGCCTTCCTTCGGCCTCAGCACTTTCAGCAGATGGATCGTTTTCTGTCGGCTGAGCTTGATCGTCGGGTTTCCGCCACGCGGCCTTATGCCTGGGGTGTGACCGAACTGGTGATTGATGAGGATCTGGCGACGCTCGGCAAGTTCGGGGTCATCCGGCTGGCCGGCGTGCTGCCCGATGGAACGCGCTTCGCCATTCCCGACGATATGCCGCCGCCGCCGCCCCTGGACCTGCCCGCCGAGGTGAGCGACGCGGTCATCCACTTGACGCTGCCCGCGGCGCAACCTGGCGCGGTGATGTTCGAGGACGAGGAGGCGGCCGGACCCGCAAGCCGCTTCCTGGTCAGCGAGAGCGAGGTCGCGGATGTCTTTTCGGCCGACCGCACGCGTGAGCCGGTCGAGGTGGCGCGCCCCCACCTGCGGTTCGGCGTGACGCGCGACGATATTTACGGCCGCGTCTGCCTGGGTCTGGCGCGGGTGCGCGAGTTGCAGAACCGGCGGGCGATGTTCGACGACCGGTTCGTCCCGCCCGCGCAGGACCTTCGCGCCAGTCCACGGCTGCGCGGAGGGCTGAGCGACATATTGGGGCGCGCGACCCAGCGCGTGGAGGAACTGGCGCTGCGCGCGGTGGAGGCCACCGACGGCGGCGCGGAGACGTTCGCCAGTTTCCTGCTGCTGCAATGCCTGAACCGCTGGTGCCCGGTGCTGGGGCATCTCCAGTCGATGCCCGACGTCCATCCGGAGCGATTGTTCGAGCAGCTGGCGGCGATGACCGGGGAACTGGCGACGCTGACGCGTGCCGACCGACGTCCGCCGCCGCTGCCGGTGTACGACCACGAAAATCTGCAGGCGACGTTCGAGCCGGTGTTCGACCTGCTGCGCGCGATGTTGTCCGCTGTGTTCGACCGCTCTGCGATCCAGCTGCCGCTGGAGGCCGCAGGACCGGGGGCGTATGTGTCGACGATCACCGATCACCAGCTTTACCGGACCGGCTATTTCTATCTGGCGGTCAATGCCGCGGCGCCGCTGGATGAGATCCGCCAGCGCTTCCCCGCGATGGCGAAGATCGGCGCGGTGCAGAAGATGCGCGCGATCGTGGAAAGCGCACTGCCCGGCGTTCCGCTGCGCCATGCGCCGACCCCGCCCCCACAGCTGCGCGTACTGCCGGGCTATCTGTATTTCGAGCTGGATCGCGGCGTGCCCGACTGGCGCGATTTCGCGACCGCGCCCGCGCTGGGGCTGCATCTGGCCGGTGAATGGCCGGCGCTGAAGATGGAATTGTGGTGCGTGAAGAGGGCCGAGCAATGACCGGGTCTGACAGCGGCAATCGCACGATCTTTCAGCCGTCGCCGTTGCAGGGCGGCGGTGCGGGCGCCGGGGCTGCGCCGGTGCCGCCCACGCCGCCGTCACCGCCGCCGGCCTATCCCTCCGCTATGCCGGCGGGGGACGACGTGCCGGAACCCGCCACCCCGCCGCAGCGCCGCAACCCGATGATGGCGCAGGCGGCACCGCTGCTGGCGCTGGCGGCGGCGATCCGATCGGGTCGCGCGCGCCAGCCGCTGTCGCAATTCCATGCGCGTGCCAGCGCGGCGGTGACCGCGTTCGACCGCGCGATCGCGGCGCATTATCCGCCCGAAACCTGCCGCCGCGCGACCTATGCACTGTGTTCGACTGTCGACGATATCGCGCAGAACCTGCCGGGCGTCGGGATCGAGGCGAGCGAATGGGCGCGCCGCAGCCTGGTGGTGCAGATGTTCCGTGAGAGTATCGGCGGCGATCGGTTCTGGCAGATCGTCGATGAGCTGCTGGCCAACCCGACGGGCAACGACGACCTGATCGAACTGCTGCATGGCTGTCTGGCCGCCGGGTTCGAGGGTCGGTTCCGCGTGATGCCCGACGGCACGCGGCGGCTGGACGAGATCATGAAGCGGTTGTTCGCCGCGCTGCCCACGGCGCGCGGCCTGTCCGATCGCGAGTTGGTGCCGCACTGGCGCGGGGTGTCGGCGCCGGTGGCGCAGGTGGGGCGGTGGAGCCGGGCCGCGATCACGGCGGCGGTGGCGGCGGTCCTGCTGCTGCTGCTCTTCATCGGATTCCGCCTGATGCTGATGCAGTCGGGCCGCCCGGCGTGGGAGGCGCTGGCGGCGCTGAACCCCAGCGAGCCGTTGCACCTGTCGCGCGGCGGCGGGGGATTGCCGGCGAGCGACAGCGGCCAAGCGGCGCGATTGGAGACGTTCCTGGCGCCCGAGATCGCGCAGGGGCTGGTGACGGTCGACCGCGATGCGGGGACCGTGCGGGTGCGTACCACGATCGGGCAGTTGTTCCGATCCGGCTCCGACACGCTGGAGCCGGGACGCGAGGCGCTGTTCCAGCGGATCGCAGCCGCGGTGGACAAGGAACCCGGACCGGTGCGGGTGGAAGGGCACGCCGACAGCGACCAGCCGAACGGGCTGACCTTCCCCGACAATAATGCGCTGTCCGCGGCGCGGGCGACGACGGTGGCGGGGATCGTCCGCGCGGGGCTGGCCGATCCGGCGCGCGTGACCGCGCAGGGGCATGGCGACAGCGAGCCGATCGCGTCCAACGCGGATGCGGCGGGCAAGGCGCTGAACCGGCGCGTCGAAATCGTGCTGCAGCGGCAGGATTGAGGGGGAGAGGCGCGATGGCCTTCATCAAGCGCGCGCTGCGCAACTGGCATGTGGTGACGATCACGGCGGCGGTACTGGTGGCGCTTCTGCTGTGCCTGGGGCTGCCGCTGTTCGTGCTGGCGCTGCGCCCGTGGTGGGTACGGTTGCTGCTGGCGTTCGTCGTCGCGGTGGCCTGGGGTGCGGCGGCGTGGTGGCGCGCGCGTCGTGCTGCGCGCGCGGCCGCGCAGCTGGAGGCGGCGGTCGCGACCGAGGACGAGGGCGATGTCGCCGCGGGGCGACTGCGCGGCGCATTGGCGCAGCTGCGCAGCGCGGGCGGGGGCGGACGCGATTACCTGTATGCGCGGCCATGGTACGTCATCATCGGCCCGCCGGGGGCGGGCAAGACCACCGCGCTGCGCGCCTCCGGGCTGCGCTTTCCCGTGGTCGATCAGGCGATGAAGGGGGTGGGCGGTACGCGCAACCTGGATTTCTGGTTTGCCGATGAAGCGGTGCTGGTGGACACGGCGGGCCGCTACACCACCCAGGATTCGGACGCGGCGGAGGATGCGGCGGGCTGGCGCGGGTTCCTTGACGCGCTGCGGCGGCATCGGCCTGCGCGCCCCATCAACGGCGTGCTGGTGGCGATCGGCCTGGACGATATCGCGACCGGCGACGTGCGGGCGATCGACGATCATGCCGCGGCGGTGCGGCGGCGGCTGGCCGAACTGTCGGACACGCTGGGGGTGGACCTGCCGGTGTACTGCCTGTTCACGAAGGCCGATCTGCTGGCCGGCTTCACCGACTATTTCGCGGATCTGGACGTCGAGGGGCGGCGTTCGGTGCTGGGGCACAGTTTCGCCGTGGAGCAGGCGCCCGATGCCGCCGCGCTGGCGGGCGGCTTCGACACGGTGGTGCAGGCGGTGGCGGATCGCCAGCCGGCGCGGCTGGCGGCGGAGCCGGATGTCGAGCGGCGCGGGTTGATCCTGGGATTCCCGACGCAGCTGGGCGGGTTGCGCGCTCGGATGGTGCGGTTCCTGGAAGGGGCGTTCCCTACGGCGCCGGCGGGCGGCACGTCGGTGACGCTGCGCGGCTTCTATCTGACCAGTGGCACCCAGGAGGGAACGCCGCTGGACCGGTTGCTGGCCGGCGTGGCGCAGGTGTTCGACCGGCCGCAGGCCGCGCCGGGCGGCAGCGGCGGGCGCGCCTATTTCCTCAACCGCCTGCTGAGCGAGGTGGTGTTCCCGGAGGCGGGGCTGGCGCGGCTGCGTGGTGCGGCGCGGCGATCGCGCGCGGCACGGGCGGGCGGTGCGGTGGCAGCGGTGGCGGCGGCGGCGCTGCTGGTGACCGCGTTGTGGACGGTCAGTTTCCTGCGCAACCGACATGAGCAGGACGCGCTGGCGAGTGCGGCGCGCGCGGCGGAGGAGAGCATCCGACAGCGCGGCATCGACATGGTGCAGGTAAACGCGAACGACGCAGGGCTGGAGGAAGTCGCGGCGGCGCTGGATCAGCTACGTCAGCTGCCTGGCGGCTATGCCGATCGCGTCGCCGGCTATCCGCCGCTGACGATGCGGTTCGGACTGTGGCAGCGCGGGCTGAGCGATCAGGCGGTGCAGGCGTATGAACAGGCGCTGCGCCGCATCCTGTTGCCGCGCGTGATGCTGCGGATGGAAGCGGTGCTGGCGGGCGTGCAGGGCGATCCGCTGGCGGTGTACGAGCCGCTGAAGGCGTATCTGATGATCGGCGGGCAGCGTCCGGGTGGGATCGATGCGCGGCCGCTGCGCGCGTTCGTCACCGCCGACTGGGAACGCGGCGCGCTGGCGGGGGCGGACCGTGCCGAGCTGCGGCGGCGGCTGGCCGCGCATCTGGATGCGCTGATCGCGGCGGGCGATGTGGAGCGTGTGTGGGCGAACCGGCAGGTGCCGCTGGACGCGGGCATCGTGACCGCCGCGCGCGCCACGGTGCAGTCGATGCCGCCCGCCGATCGCGCCTATGCGATGCTGCGCTACGGCACCGCGGCGACCGCCGGACGCGACTGGCAGGCCGCGCGGGTGATCGCCTCTGCGGACGCTGCGGCGTTTGCCGATCCCGCGGCGGTGGGGGCGCTGTCGGTGCCCTATTTTCTCACTCGCGACGGATATGCGAAGGCGTATCGCAGCGGGCTGTTGACGATCGCGGAGCAACTGCGCCGTGACGCCTGGGTGCTGGGCAGCGACGGCGGGGCGGGGCTGGGCGAACTGACCGCGCTGCGCCCGCAAATCGCGCAGCGCTATGCGGCCGATTACGCCGGGGCGTGGGATGCGGTGGTCGCGGCGCTGAAGCCGGGGGCGCTGTTCGCCGATCCGGCGGCGCTCGGCGCGTTCACGCGGCTGCCATCGCCTTTTGCCAAGCTGTTGCGCGAGGTGCGGGCGCAAACGCAGCTGGGCAATCCCGATGCCGCCGACATGGTGGCGGGTGGCCTGATGGTGCGCGCGACGTCGAAGCTGGGTGCCGCGGCGCCGGTGGCCGGCGCGATGCTGACGCCGGCCGGCGGCAACAGTGCCGATGCCGGTGCGATGATCGCGACGCATTTCGCGGAGCTCAACACCTATGTCGGCGACGGCAAGCAGCCATCGCCGCTCGACCAGTTCGTGGATGCGGTGAAGACCGGCGGGCAGGCGGTGCTGGCGGCGCGCGCGGGCGGTGCGGCGGGCGGGCCGGCGTTGCAGGTGGCGCTCGATCAGGCGAACGCGACGATCGCGTTGCAGGCGCAGCAGGCGCCCGGCGCGCTCAAGTCCTTCGCCGCGGACCTGGCGCAGGGGGGCGCCACCGCGAAGTCTGCGGTGGCGCAGGGCAATCTGCAACAGGCCTGGGCACAGACGATGCTGCCGTCATGCCGCGCCGCGACGCAGGACAAATATCCGTTCTTCGCCGCCTCCACCGCCGACGCATCGGTAAGCGAGACGGTGCAGTTGTTCGGCCCCGGCGGGCTGCCCGGGTTCGTCGACGCAAACCTGAAGCCGGTGCTCGACACCTCCGGGCCGGTATGGCGGTGGCGCAGCGACGATCCCGCCGCGGCGGCATTCGATCCGGGCAGCGCGGACGCGCTGGCCAAGACGATGCAGATCCGCGACCTGTTGATCGCGGGCCAGCCGTTCAAGGCGCAACTGGCGACGACCGGGCCCGGGGTGGACGCAGTGGAACTGTCCGCGGGCAGCACCTATCGCCTGGACGCGGGCACGCGTGACGCGCGGCAATATCAATGGTCGCTGCAGGGCGGCCTGCCCGAAGCGCATGTTACGCTGTTCAAGGGCGGGCAGAAGGTGGACGAGATCGCGACCGCGGGACCGTGGGCGATCTTCCGCCTGTTCGACAAGGCGCGGCGGCGCAACGACGGGCAGACCGCGTTCCTGGCGACCTTCGGGTCGGGCGACGCGACCGCGACGCTGCGCATCATCCTGCCCGACGATCGCAACCCGTTCGGCCATGGCGGCCTGTGGACGTTCCGATGCCCGAGCGCGCTGTGACCGGGGTGCTGCTGTTCGGGAAGCTGCCCGTGCACGGCGACTTCGTGGCGCGCGGGATGACAGCGGCGGAGCGCGAATGGTGGGACGAGCGGCTGTCGATCGGTATCGCGCGGATACGCGCGCTGACCGACGAGGGGTTCGAGGCGACTTGCGACATCATACCGCCGTGGCGGTTCCGCCTGCGCCCAGGGATGCAGATGATCAGTGGCGCCATCGCCCTGTCGATCGACCGTTCCGGACGGCGCTTCCCGGTGATCGTGGCGCGGCGCGACGCACAGGGTGGCGCCGCGTGCGAGGCGGCGCTGCGGCGTGGCCTGGCCGAGCGGCTGGACGCGGATGCGATCGTCGCGGCGGTGGGGGCGCAGTCTGATGCGGACGATGCGCCGGTGACGACGGGCTGGTGGTGCGCCAGCGCCGATGCCGAGCCGCTGCTGCAGGTGGACCCCGCCGCGGCGTTGCCGCTGATGCTGCCGACGGTCGATCCCGCGGCGGCGGGCGCGGAGGACGAGGAGTGACGCGGCCGCTGCGGATCGACTGGCGCGGCGCCAGCGACGTGGGCCGCGTGCGCCAGATCAACGAGGACAGTTTCGTCGGCCTGCCCGACCGTGGGCTGTGGGTGGTGGCGGACGGAATGGGCGGCCATGCCGGGGGGGACTGGGCGTCGACACGGCTGACCGCGACCATTGCGGCGGCCGATGCCGCGGGCAGTTTCGACGAGGCGGTGGAACGCTGCGCAGGTGCGATCCACGCCGCCAATGCCACGATCTGGCAGGAGGCGCAGGCGCGTGGTGCGCAGATGGGATCGACGGTGGTGGCGCTGCTGATCCGCGACGGACGCTTCGCGGTGCTGTGGGCGGGGGACAGCCGCGCCTATCTGGTGCGCGACGGCCGATTGCTGCGGCTGACGCGCGATCACAGCCAGGTGCAGGCGCTGATCGATCGCGGCCTGTTGACCGAAGAGGATGGCGCGGGCCATCCGATGGGGCATGTGCTGGCGCGCGCGGTGGGGGTGGAGCCGACGCTGACGCTGGACGTGGTGGCGGACACGCTGCTGCCCGACGACCTGTTCGTGCTGACCAGCGATGGCGTGCACGGCGTGGTGCCCGATGGGGAGATCGCCCGCACGGTCATGCAGGCGACGGTGACGGCAGCGCCCGCGGCGCTGGTGGAACGCGGGCTGGCCAATGGTTCGAACGACAATCTGACCGCGGTCGCCGTGGGCCTGAGCGAGACGACGTTGCTGATGGTGGGGGCGCAGGCATGACGGGCGGCAATGGCGCCGGCGACGAGGATGAGGGCCGGACGATCTTCGTCCCCGCCGCGGGATCCGGCGCGGACGCCGCGACGGATGCAGCTCCGACCGCGAGCGGCTGGGCGGCGGCGTCCCCCGATGCGCCGGCGACCATACCGCCACCCGCCGGGTCGGTTCCGCCGGTCCCCGCGACGGCGGCGGCGGGGCTGGATGCGCCCCGGCGACTGCAGCCGGGCGACGTGCTGAACCATATCTTCGAGGTGCGCCGCTACATCACCGCCGGTGGCATGGGCGAGGTGTGGGAGGGGGTGAACACGCACACCGACGAGCGCGTGGCGATCAAGGTGATGCTGCCGCAACTGGCCGCGGACCCCAATGTGCAGGCGATGTTCCGCAAGGAAGCGCGCACGCTGACGCGGCTGTCGCACCCCGCGCTGGTCGCCTATCGCGTGCTGGCGATCGAACCGTCGCTGGGCATCCTGTACATCGTCACCGAATATGTCGACGGGACGAACCTGCAGGATGTGCTGGGCAAGGTGCCGCGCGACGCCGACAGCTTGCGGGTGTTCATGCGGCGGCTGGCGGAGGGGCTGCGCGCGGCGCATGCGCTGGGGGCGATCCACCGCGACATGTCGCCCGACAACGTCCTGCTGGAGGGTGGGCGGCTGGACTGCGCGCGGATCATCGATTTCGGCATCGCCAAGGATCTGGACCCGCACAAGGGGACGATCGTGGGCGACGGCTTCGCCGGCAAGCTGGGGTATGTCGCACCCGAACAGCTGGGCGATTTCGGACGCGAGGTCGGGCCGTGGACCGATGTGTACGGGCTGGCGCTGGTGGTGCTGGCGGTCGCGGGGGCGCGCGCGCCGGCGATGGGCGTGACGCTGGTCGAGGCGGTGGACAAGCGGCGCGCCGGTGCGGACCTGTCCGCCGCGCCGGAGGCGCTGCGCCCGATCCTCGCGGCGATGCTCGCGGCGGACCCGGCGCGGCGGCTGCGCAGCATGGATGAGGTGATCGAGGCGATCGACCATGGCGTGCCCGCCGCGCCGGCGTCGGCCGCGCCCGCTGCGCCGGCCGCAAGCCCGCCTGTCGCCGCTGTCGCGCCGTCGGTGCCGAAGCCCGCCACCGCCGGTAGCGGGCGGCGTGGTGGCGGGCGGGGGATGTGGATCGGCGGCGGCGCCGTGCTGGCCGCGATGCTGGCCGGGGGCGGCTGGCTGATCGCGGGACGGGCGCCGGACGTCGCATCGCCGCCGGTGACGGCATCGGGGGCCGCGCCCGCGGCGCCCGCGGCCCCGGGCGATCCCGTGGCGGCGGCCAAGGCGGCGATCGCGCGGGCACTGCCGGGGATCGCCTGTTCCTGGCTCGACGTGCGTGACCTGCGGCGTGAGGGCGACGGCGTGTCGTTCACGCTGTCGGGTGTCGCGGGCGATCCGGTGGCGGCGCAGGGGGCGTTGCAGGCGGCGCTGGGCGCGGCGGCGCCGATACGCACGCTGAACGCCGACGTGATGACGCTGCCGCGAAACCTGTGCGGCGCGGTGGAGACCTTCGCGCAGGTGCGTGCACACGGGCCGGCGCTGTTGTCGGTGGAGAAGCAGCGGTGGGAGATGGACCGGCGCGTCGACAGTACGCAGGGCGATCAGAAGGTGGCGCGCGTGGCGGTCTATCTCGATCCGCGCGCCAGCGGGGATGACTTCACGCTGGTCGGCTGGGAGGACGGTTCCGCGACCGCGACCGCGATGACGCGCACGCAGTTGCTCGACGTGGTGTTCGCGGCGACGCCGGACGGGCGCTACATGATGAAGGGCGGCGACATCACCGGCACCGGGGTGAAGGGCTATGCGCTGATCCGCGGCCGCGGGCCGTTCCCGCCCGATCTGGTCGCGCCCGCGTTGCCGCTGGCAGCGGACTGGCGCACGCGCTTCCTGGCGGCGGCGCGTGGGAAGGGATGGACGGTAGAGATGTTGTGGTTCCAGACGCAGGACCTGACGCCGAATTGAGGCGGGTCAGGCGTCGATTTCGAAGGCGGTGCGGAAGGTGGGCCAGTTGACAACGACGCTGGTGGTTTCCATGCGCGCCGCCTGGGTCAGCGATGTGAGCTTCGTTCCCGCGACGGTGGGAAACACAAGGAGGATCGCGTCAAGCTGGCCGGGCGGAACGTCATAACCGATCAGCCCCTCTGCCAGTTTCGGAATGTCGAAGGTACCCGGCGTCTCGCGTCCGGCGGTGTAGGTCAAGGCGCCGCTGAGGTCGCGGGTGGCGCGGACACGCTTTCCTGCCAGTTCCCTGGCCTCCTTTGTGCCGCCCCGAAAGACCAGCCCGGCATTCTTCCACGCCATCGTCATCGCTCCCCTGGTTCTACCGCCGCGCCGCCTCGTCATACGCCTTGCGGAATTCGGCGGCGAAGACGTCCATGAAGGCTTCGTCGGAGCCTTTGGCGACCCCGGAGAACTCGCGCTCATAGGCCTGCCACAAGGCCGCATCGCGCGCGCCGGGCAAGATGCGCGACAACAGCCCGCGCGTTTCCGCGCGGCCGCGGATCGCGGCGGGCGAGAAGCGGTCGAGCGTCGACTTCAGTGCGCCCTGCATCGCCTTCAGCGTGGCGACCTGATGTGCCTGGAGATCGACGAATGCGTCCTCCACCGCGCGTTCCGCGGTCATGAAGCCGCGCTCCGGGGGGCACAGCAACTGCGTCACCGCCTGTTCGGGGGTGCGCGCGAACTTCAGCGGATTGTTGCCGTCAAACTGCAGGGCGGTGCGCGTCGCGCCCATCTGCGCCTTGGCGCGGGTGCGCGCCTCCAGCATCACCACCAGCCCCGCGACGAGCCGTCGCAACAGCGCGCCGGCCGTTCGCGCCAGCGCGGCATCGTCCGGCAGCATCTGGCGATCGACCCCCGCCGCCTGCGCCAGCAGCGTGCTCAGCGCGCCGGACGCCGCATCGGAACCTGCGCGCGGTGGTGCATCGGGCGTGCCCCGCGGCGGGGGCGCCCCGACGACCGGCGCCGGCGCGGCAACGGGAGAAGGCGACGGGGCGGTGCCGAAGCCGCCGCGCGCCCAGTCGACGGTATTGCTGGCGGCCAGATCGCCCCAAATGTCCGCCGCCGCGGGCGGTGTGGGCGGCGCGGGCGCGCTGGACCAGCCCGACGCCGGCGCCGTCGGCGCCACCGGTTCCGACCAGTTGCCCCAATCGGCGCCGCTTGCCGAGGGTGCGGGTGCGGAGGGTGGTGCGGGGGGCGGAGCCCAGCGCGCGGACAGTGCGCCGCGCCCGCTGATTTCCGCCACCGGCGCAGGCCGATCCCAGCTGGCGGGATCGACACCGACCGGATCGGGGCCGACGTGCGAATCCCAGCCGCCCCAGCCCGATGCGGCGGCAGGCGCTGCGGCGGTGCCGACATCGCCGCCCGTGGGGGAGTTGATCGTCACCGCCACGCGATAGCGGCCAATGCCGATCACGTCGCCGGTGCGCAGGACTTGCGGATCGGCGAACCGCGCGCCGTTGATCGTGGTCCCGTTGGTGCTGGTGTCCACCAGCAGGTAGGCGTTGCCGCGGAAATCGATCTCGCAATGGCGTGAGGAGATGACCTTCTCCGGATCGGGCAGGCTCCAGTCGACGGTCGGCGCGCGGCCGATCACCGCGCCGCGCCGCTCCAGCACCAGCGAGGGCACCGCCCCGCCGCCCGCAGCGAACGGGTCTTCCAGGGTGAGCGTCAGCCCCATCGTGTCATTCCGCCCCCGCCGCGATGCGATCCCCCGCCGCCAGCGCCTCGGCCAGCGCGGCGTGCGGATCGGTGCTGCGGTGCGCGGCGGCCAGAACCGCACCTGCGGCCGCCGTGCCGCACAGCGTCGGTGCCGGATGGACCGCCTCCAGATCGGCGGGGGCGATCGATCCGCCGGAAAAGAACAACGCGGCGCCAAGGAAGCGGATAGGCCCGTCGATCGGCTCGCAATGCGCCCAGGCGGCGCGGCGCAGCGCGTCGTCGGGGGCGGCGATCCAGCGCGACACCGCCGCCATCGCCGCTCGGTCGGCATCGCCGCGGACCTCGGCGCGTTCGACCGCCTGTGCGGCCCACGCCACCGCTTCCAGCCGCGGCAGCGCCATCGCGAGGAAGCGGATCGCCAGCCCCAGTTCGCCCGCCGCCACCTGCGCGGCCCACCAGTCGCGCGGCGCGGCGGTCGCATCCTCGGGCGGGATCGCCACATCGTCCAGTTGGGCCGCGATCTGCCCTGCCTCGGTCCATTTCACGCGGTTCCAGGCCGGCGGCGCGGGCGGGCGAAGGGGCGCCTCGCTCATGTGTTGATCATCGTCATGCCGCCCTTCAGCGTCAGCATGCCGTCGCCCTTCACGGTGGTGAGCGTGCTTTTCACCTCGATCTGAAGCCCCGCCTTCAGCAGCGCCTTGAGCGCTGCCTTCATGTCGATCGCGGTGGGATCGACGACGATCCGCGTGTCGCCCACCTTGAGGGTGATCTTCGTCCCCGCCTCGATATCGATCGTGGTGCCTGCCTTGATCTTCAGTGCCTGGCCAACCTCCAGCGTGTCGTCCTTCGCCACATGTACGGTGCGCGACGCGCCGATTTTCCCCTTCTGGTTGTTCTTCACCTCCTCGCTATGGTCGTGACCGACGCGTATTTCGCGATCCAGCCCGACGTGGTGCGATTCGGAACGGCGCACGCGCAGGTTCATGTCGCGTTCGGCGTGAAGGAAGACTTCCTCGGCCCCGCCCTTGTCCTCGAAACGCAGTTCGTTGGCGCCGGGCGCGCCGGTGTCGAGCGCCATCGCGCCGCCGCTGTCCCCCGCCTTGCCGTAGCGCTTCGTGCGCCACAGCGCGCGCGTCTTGTGCTGGGGGAGCGGATAGACCGGCATGTTGAGGCTGTTGAACACACGCCCCGTCACGATCGGGCGATCGGGATCGCCGTGAAGGAAATCGACGATCACCTCATGCCCGACCCGTGGCAGGATCAGGTTGCCCAGCCCGCCGGTCTGCGACACGCGGATCCAGCACGTCGCACGCTCGCCGGGCGTGTCGGCGCGATCCCAGTGGAAGCGCACCTTCACCCGCGCATATTCGTCGGTGTAGATTTCCTCCCCCGACGGGCCGGTGACCACCGCGGTTTCGGGGCCGCTGACGACAGGGCGCGGGCTGCGCAGCGGCGAACGAAAGGGCGTGGCCGCGGGGATCGCCTCGAACGTCACGCGGCTGTCGCCGCCGCCGCCGCCCGACCGATGCGCCTCCGCCGCGACGACATGGTGCGTGCGCACCACCAGATAGGCATCGTTGAAGCGATCGTTGGGATGCTGCGTCACCGACAGCAGTGATCCCGTGCCCACCCCCATCGCCTGGCTCTCGCCCGTATAGAGGACCCGTTCGGCGCGCTCCGCCTGCAGCGCGACCTTCCCCAGCGGACGGCCCGCCGATTCCTGCGCATAGCGGCCGGGCCACACATAGACCTCGCCATCGTCCGAGGGGTGCCGGGCCTCGTCGGTCTCGGCGATTTCCAGCGGGCGATCGGCCTTGGTGAAATTCCAGTCGCGCATCGTGACGCGCGCCTGGGCGGTGGTGGCGACACGCTCGTGCCAGCTGTGCAGATCGTTAACCGCCAGATTGCGCGTGTTCGCATTGCTCATCGAGCCGCTCTGCGGGTTGAACACCAGCGCGGCCGGATTGCCTTTCTGATGCGCGCCGGGATCGTCGCACAGCACCATCACATGCTCGTCGCGTTCGTGACGGAAGAAATAGTAGATGCCCTCTTCCTCCATCAAACGCGAGATGAAGGCGAAGTCGCTTTCGCCATATTGCACGCAATAGGGACGCGGCGTGCGCGGCTGCGCCAGCCGGCCATAGTCCGCCTTGGCGACGCCGCTGTCGTCCAGAACCGCCTTGATGATGTCGACGACGGTGCGGTCCTGATAGATCGCGTGGCGGCGGTTGCCGGCGAGCAGTTGCGTCCACGGACGCAATGTCAGCCGATAGTGAAAGCCGGCGCCATCTTCGTGCAGATATTCGCCCGCCACCATCAGGCCGTGGAAATGGCGCTGCCGCACCCCGTCCTGCACGATCTCGATTGCCACCGGCTTGCCCAGATGCGGCAGCAGATCGACCTCGCCGAGCGGTGCGACCACGTCGACCAGCGCGGTAAAGGGCGTGCCCAATCCTTCCTGCGCCTCAAGCCGCCGCAGGTGCACCTGCTCCCCGCCGATGTCGATCGCAAGGCGCGTCTGACGTTCCAACCCTGTCGTCCCCCGCTCGCCACGGCGGCGCGGACGGGTGACCGGATGATCCGGCTGCCATCTTTGTGCCGCGACGTCACGCGCCTGTGCCGAAATCGGCCAGGTCGCGACAGATATGATGTGTGGGTCAACAAGGGTTGGAGGGCATCACCCATTTGGGTGATGCGTCAGCAGCCGCGGAGTTTCAAGAATTGCCAAAGTATTAAGGGCGGTTCCGAGGGGTTTGGCGGGGCCGATTCGATGATGTCGGGATCATGATGCTGCGCAGACGTTTTCGCGCATCGGGTTCCTGCGTCTTCGTCAGATACAGGGGAGTTGGGTGATGCGGTTCATCTTGTCGATCGTGGTGGCGATGCCGCTGGTGGTGGTCGGCGTCGCCGCGGGACAGTCGCGCCCCAGCGAGCGCGACATCGCCTGCCAGTTGGGCGCGGCGGAGTGTGCGACGCCTGCGGCGCGGCCCGCTGCGGACGCGGAGGATGACGGCAGCATGGTGGTGGACGGCGGACAGCGCCCGTTCTGCCTTCCCGGCATGGCCTGTGCGCGCGGTGCGCCGCCGCCGGTGCGGCCGGTGCAGCGCGCCGTGACCGCCGGGCTGCGCCCCGACCTGTCGCCGGGGCGCGGCCGCGCCATGGACCGCGGCTATCGCGCCGTGCGCGCCGCGGCACCGATGCCGGCGACGGGCGCGCATCGCCCGATCGGCACCGCGGACATGGCGCTGACCTTCGCCAACAATTCCGCGGATCTGTCGGCCGATGCCCAGACGCGGATCGCCACCTTCGCGCGCGTGTTGACCAGCGGATCGCTGGGCAGTGCCAGCTTCCGCATCGACGGACACACCAATTCGGTCGGAACGCGGCAGGCGAACCAGGATCTGTCGCGCCGCCGCGCGCAGGCGGTGGTGGACTACCTCGCCTCGCTGGGCGTGTCGCGCGACCGGCTGCAGGCGGAGGGGCATGGGTTCGATACGCCATTGTCGGGCACGCGTCCGCAGGATCCGGCGAACCGCCGCGTGGAAATCGTGAAGAAATAACGTCGTGGCGCCGCGGCGGGGGCCGGGGCGCAGGGATGCCATCGAAAGGGGGATAGCGCGCGTGGTCGATTGGGCCGGTCTCGTCGAGCCGCTGGACGGCGATCCGGTGGGACCGGATCTGTCCTACGATGCGGAGCGCGTCGCGATCGAGGACGTGTTCGCGACGTCGGCCAGCGGCGAGCGGGCAGAAGACGTCAACTGGCGGGACGTGATTGCACGGGTGCAGGCGCAGGCGGCGCGCACGCGTGACCTGTGGCTGGGCATATATTGGGCGCGGGCGGGTGCGATGGCGGGCGCGTTGGACGCGGTGGCCGACGGCGTCCAGTTGCTCGCGGCGCTGATCGAGACGCATTGGGATATGGTCCACCCTCAGCTCGACGAGGTGGGGTTCCTGGGCCGTAAGAGCGCGTGTGACGGGTTGGCGCGCCACGCCGAGTTCATCCAGCCGCTGCGCCGGGTCGCGCTGATCGCGCATCCCCGGCTGGGGTCGTACAGCGCCGCCGACCTGGAGCGGTTCGAGCAGGAAGGCGACGCGGCCGAAGGATATGGCATGTTCCGCGCCGCGCTGGAGCAGCTGGATGCCGAGGCGATCGACGCGGCGATCGATACGCTGGACACGATCCGGGATGCGATCCGCCGCGTGGACCGCGTGCTGACCGACAATGCCGGGGAGGACACCGGCACCGATTTCGCGCCGACCTATCAGGTGCTGGCACAGATGCGTGCGGGGCTGGCGCGCCATTCGCACACCGCCACGGCGAGCGGGACGGATGCGGGGACGGCGGGCGAGGGTGCCGCCGCGCAGACGGACACGGCCCGCGGCGATTCCGCCGCCGGTGGCTTCATCGCCGGGCGGATCGAGACGCGCGACGATGTGCTGCGCGCGCTCGACGCGGTGGCCGACTACTATCGCCGGCGCGAACCCGGGAGCGCGGTGCCGCTGGCGCTGCGCCGTGCGCGCGAATGGGTGCCCAAGACCTTCATCGAGGTGCTGGCCGATATCGCACCCGCCAGCATGGAGGACGCGCGCCGCGTCCTGATGTCGCAGAGCATGATGGCGGAGGCTGGGCTGGAATGAGCCGCCGCGTTCACCTTTCACCGATTTGAGCAGGAGACCGGCCGATGTCGAAGAGCGGACAGCGCTTCATCAAGGAAAACCGCGCACCGCGCGTCCACATCGAATATGAGGTGGAGACGTTCGGCGCCAAGGAGAAGGTTTCGCTGCCTTTCGTGATGGGCGTGATGAGCGACCTGTCGGGCAAGAGCCATGTCGAGAAGAAGACGCTCGACAAGCGCGACTTCCTCGACATCGACATGGACAATTTCGAAAGCCGCATGGCCGCGATCGCGCCGCGCGCCGCGTTCCAGGTCGACAATTCGCTGACCGGCGAAGGGCAGATGTCGGTCGACCTGACGTTCTCCAAGATGGAGGATTTCTCGCCCGGAGCGATCGCCCGCAACGTACCCGCGCTCGCCAAGCTGCTGGAGGCGCGTGAGCAGCTGAACGACCTGATGCTTTACATGGACGGCAAGGACGGGGCGCAGGACCTGCTCGACAAGGTGCTGCGCGATCCGGACCTGCTGAAGGCGCTGGCCGCGACGCGTCCCGGCGAGGGCGCTGGCCCCGCCGCTGCGGTCGACGAGCAGCCCGCATCCTGATCTCGCGCGTTAAGGAGTAGCACGACATGGCACAGCCGATGGCGACCGCCGCCGCCCCCGACGGGAAGGGCGAAACGATCCAGTACGACGATTTTTCGATGCTCCTGCAAAAGGAGTTCAAGCCGAACGACGACACGCGCGCGACGCGGATCGAAAGTGCGGTGCAGACGCTGGCGCAACAGGCGCTGGCCGATGCCGCGGTGATCGGCGACGACGTGTTCGAGACGATGGATGCGATGCGCGCTGCGCTGGACCGCAAATTGTCCGAACAGGTCAATCTTATCCTTCATCATCCCGATTTTCAGCAGCTGGAATCGGCGTGGCGCGGGCTCAACTACCTCGTCTTCAACACCTCCACCGGAAAGGACATGAAGATCCGCGTCCTGAACATCGGCAAGGACGAATGCCGCAAGATGTTCAAGCAGTACAAGGATGCGGCCTGGGACCAGAGCCCGTTGTTCAAGAAGATTTATGAAAGCGAGTTCGGACAGCTGGGCGGGCAGCCCTATGGCGCGTTCGTATGCGATTACTATTTCGATCATTCGGCGCCTGACCTGGAGGTGCTGAAGGGCTTCGCGAAGATCGGCGCGGCGGCGCACGCGCCGTTCATCAGCGCCGCCGATCCGGGGCTGATGGGGATGGATAGCTGGCAGGAATTGGCCAACCCGCGCGATCTGGGCAAGCTGTTCGACGCGACCGATTATGCCGCGTGGCGGTCGTTCCGCGAAAGCAGCGACAGCCGGTATGTGGCGCTGACGATGCCGCGGTTCCTGGGCCGTGCCACGTACGGCGCGAAATCTGATCCGGTCGACGAATTCGATTTCGAAGAGGATAACGGCGGCACGCATGACCAGCATCTGTGGGTCAATTCGGCCTATGCGATGGCGTCCCGGATCACCGAAGCGTTCGCGACCTGGGGCTGGTGCACGCGGATCCGCGGCGTGCAATCGGGCGGCACCGTCGAGGCACTGCCGACCGCCTGCTTCCCCACCGACGACGGCGGGGTGGACATGAAGTGCCCGACCGAGATCGCCATTTCCGACCGGCGCGAGGCGGAGCTGTCGAAATCGGGGCTGCTGGCGCTGATCCATCGCAAGAACACCGACCAGGCGACCTTTATCGGCGCGCAGACGGTGCACAGCCCGAAGCAATATGACGATCCCGCGGCGACCGCGAACGCGAACCTGTCGGCGCGTCTGCCGTACATCTTCGCCAGCTGCCGCTTCGCGCATTACCTGAAGTGCATGGTGCGCGACTGGGTGGGCGGCAACAAGGAGGCGTCGCAGCTGAATTACGAGCTGAACCGCTGGATATCGCAATATGTCGATGCGCAGCCGGAAAGTTCATCCGAAGAAACCAAGGCGCGATTACCGCTGAAGGATGCGCAGATCGAGATCGTTCCGGACGAGGAAAATCCCGGTTACTACAAGGGCAAGTTCCTGTTCGTCCCGCATTACCAACTGGAGGGCATGGACGTGTCGCTCTCCATGGTGTCGCGCCTGCCCAAGGCGGCGTGATCGTCATCTCACATCGACAGACAATATGGCGCGATACGCGCTGCAGCTAGGAGGATTGTATCATGGCCGTTGACATGTTCCTGAAGCTTGACGGGATCAAGGGTGAGTCGACCGACTCGAAGCACAAGGATGAGATCAACATCCACAGCTTCACCTTCGGGGTGCACCAGACCGGTGCCTCTTCTGCGGGCGGCGGATCGGGCGCGGGCAAGGCGCATTTCGACGACATTCAGATTTCCAAGGCCGCGGACCTCGCCAGCCCCAATCTGATGCTGGCCTGCGCCACCGGCCAGCACATCAAGGAAGCCAAGATCACGGTGCGTAAGGCGGGCGGCCAGCAGGAGGAATTCTACATCGTCACGTTGAGCGACCTGATCGTGTCGAGCATGCAGAACACCGGCACCGGCAGCGACAATCCGACCGAGATGCTGACGATGAACTATTCCAAGGTGAAGTTCGACTACAAGCCGCAGAAGGCCGACGGCACGCTCGGCGGCGTGTCCACCGCCGGTTACGACATCAAGGCGAACAAGAAGATCTGATCGTCATCGCCCGCCCGACCCGCGCGGGTCGGGCGGGCATTCAAAGATATTTGCCATCCCGGAAGGAGCGGCGATCGTGAACGATGCCGACGCGCGGTGGCGCGACGGGGATATCGATGGCGCACGTGCCGCGCTGGTCGCGCGGCTCAAGGCAGCGCCCGCGGATATTCCCACCCGCATGTTTCTGTTCCAGCTGATGGCGCTGGCCGGCGACTGGGACAAGGCGCGCACCCAACTCGACACGCTGGCGCGACTGTCGCCCGCGGCGCAGATGCTGGCGGTCGCCTATGGCCAGGCGATCGATGCCGAAAGGCAGCGTGCCGCCGCGTTGGCGGGCGAGGGCGAGGGCGAGGGCGAGGTGCCGGTGCTGGCGCGCGGCGGCGACTGGATCGACGATCTGGCGGCGGCGCTGACGCTGGGCGCGCGCGGCGAGCGGGCAGCGGCGATCGCGCGGCGCGATGCCGCGCTCGATGCGGCGCCCGATACGGCCGGCACGCTGCGCGCCGCGGGGCTGGACCAGCCGGTGGCGTTCGACTGGATCGCGGATGCCGATCCGCGCTTTGGCCCCGCTCTGGAGGCGATCGTCGGTGGGCGCTGGGGCTTGTTGCCCTTTGACGCGATCGAGACGCTGACGAGCGACGGGCCCGTAGACCTGCGCGACACGATCTGGTTCCCTGCCGAGGTGCGGCTGCGTGCGGGCGGATCGATCGCGGCGATGTTGCCCGCACGCTATCCCGGCAGTCATGCCGCGCCGGACGTGGCGCAGCGGATCGGCAAGCGGACCGATTGGGACGCGGCTGGAAACGGGATCGGCCAGCGCGTGCTGATGATGTCGGGCGGCGAGGAAGTCGGCCTGATGGCGGTGCGTCGCCTGCACTTCGGTGCGCAGGCGTGACGATGCGGTCCCGCCTGACCGCGCCGCTGTTCGACAAGCTGGTCGCAGGGCACGTGCCGGCCGGACTGGAACTGCACGGGGAGGAGGCGGCGCGGTTCGCCGCGGTCGATCCGGCGCACTTTTCGGAACGTGCGCTGCGTGACACGGTACGACGCGAGATCGGGTGGATTCTGAACACCACGCAGTTCGGCGCGATCGTCGACCTCGATCCGCTGCCGCAGGTGCAGGACAGCGTGCTCAACTTCGGCGTTGCGGACCTGAGCGGCAAGGCGGTGTCGCATCGCGTCGTGCTGGCGCGTGCGCGTGACGTGCGCGGTGCGCTACGCACGTTCGAGCCGCGGCTGGATCCGCAGACGCTGACGGTGGAGCCCGTGGAGGGGGTGGAGCGCGAGAATGCCGCCACCTTCATCATCCACGCCGATATCCGCAGCGCCGTGCATCCGGTGCCGGTACGGCTGAAGACCGATATCGAGGCGGATGGCGGCAGCGTCGCGATGCGGGAGTAGCGCCGTCGTGGATCCGCGTTTGCTGTCCGCCTATAATGACGAGCTGACCTATCTGCGCGAGGCATCGCGCGAGTTCGCCGCGGAGCATGAGGCGGTGGCGGGGCGGCTCGGTCTGAATACCCCGACCGATCCCGATCCCTATGTGGAACGGTTGCTGGAAGGCGTGGCGTTCCTGGGTGCGCGGGTCCAGCTAAAGCTGCAGGATCGGTTTCCGGATTTCACCAAGGCGCTGCTGCAGGCGATCCAGCCGCAATATCTGGCGCCGACGCCGTCGATCTGCATCGCCGCATTCGAGCCGCACGAGGGCGATCCGGCGCTGGTGCAGGGATGCGCGGTGCCGCGGCTGACCCCGCTGACCGCGGTCGCCACCGGGCATGGCGATGCCAGCGTGACGTTCCGCACCGGTCATGACGTGACATTGTGGCCGCTGAAGATCGTTCAGGCGGAGTATCTGGCGACGCGCGCGGCGGTGGCCACCTTCACGGCAGCGGCGGGCGTGCCGGCCGAAGCCGGGCTGCGGCTGCGGTTCGAGGCGACCGCGGGCGCATCGCTGGCGCAGCTGCCGATCGATCGCCTGCCGTTGTACCTGTCGGGCGGGGAGGCGACGCCCGGCGAACTGTACCGCCAGATGATCGGCGATGCGGTCGCGGTGATCGCGCGCGATCCGGCGGCCCCCGATGGCGCGAACGGGTGGACCGCGCTGCCGCTGCCGGAACAGCTGGGCTTCGCGGATGACGAGGCGCTGTTGCCTGCGGACCAGCGCAGCTTTCGCGGCTATCGGCTGCTGACCGAGTATTTCGCCTGTCCGGAGCGTTTCCTGTTCGTGGCGCTGCGCGATCTGTACCGCGCCTTCGCGACGGTTCAGGGCGGGTGCGACGTGGTGCTGCTGTTCCGCCGCGCGGTGCCGGCGCTGGCCGGCGCGGTGGCGCCGGCGGCGTTCCGGCTGTTCGCCACGCCCGCGATCAACCTGTTCGAAAAGCAGCTGGGGCGCGTCGCGGTGAAGCCGCAGGCGCACGAGCATCATGTCGTCCCCGATCGCACCCGGCCGCTCGATTTCGAGATATTCCGCCTGCTCGACGTGCGTGCCTATGGCGCCGACAATCGCGACCCGCGCGAGGTGGCGCCGATGTACGCGCTGGGCGCGCAGCTGCACGACTGGCGTGACGCGCTGTTCTACAGCGTCCGGCTGACGCAGCGGCGGCTGTCGACGCGCGAGCAGCGCAGTCGCCGGCGCACCGATTATGCGGGGACCGAGACGTGGCTGAGCCTGACCGCGCCAGGTGACCCGGCGCGGCTGGACGGCGTGCGCGAACTGGCGGTGCGCGCGCTGGTGACCAACCGCGAACTGCCCGAATTGCTGGCGTTTTCGGGCGAGCATCATCTGGTGGCCAGCGGGGTGCCCGCACGCGCCATCGCGGTGGTACGGGCGCCGACGCGCCCGCGCCCGCCCATGGGGCTGTCGAACGCGGCGTGGGAAGTGATCGCGCACCTGACGCCCAACCACCTGACGCTGGCGCCGCAGGACGATGACGATCCGACGACGCTGCGCGATCACCTGGCGCTGTACGGCCGCACCGACGACCCCGCGGCTCGCCGGCAAGTGAACGGCGTGCTGGGCATCCGATCGCGCCCGATCACGCGCCGCGTGGGCTGGCTCGATCGCCATGCGGTGGCGCGCGGGCGGCAGATCAGCGTCCGGCTGGACGACGGCGCGTTCGATCGCGGCCGCATGTTCCTGTTCGGCGCGGTGATCGAGCGATTCCTGGCGGAATTCGCGACCGTCAACGCCTTTACCGAAACCTGTTTCCATTCCGCCGACGAAGGGGAGATCGCCGCATGGCCAGCGCGCATCGGCCGTCGTCCGACCATTTGACCTTCCTGGCCGCGGCGGGCGAGGCGCCGCAGCGATGGGAGCCGTTCGCGCTGCTGCGCGGAATCGAGGCGCGCGCGCCCGATCGACCGCGGATCGGGTGCGCACGACTGCCCTCGGAAGACCTGGTGGAGATCGCGCAGGATCCTGCCCCCGGCTTCGCCCCGGCGGCGATCAGCGCGATCCAGCCCGGACGCGCGGGCGGCGCCTGGCGCGTCATCGGGCGGTGGCTGGGGCTGCTGGGCTCGATGGGGCCGATGCCGCTGCACCTGTCGGAATATGCCGCGTGGGAGGCGCGCTATGCCAAGTCGCGACCCTTCACGCGCTTCCTCGACCTGCTGGCGCGGCGAATGCAGCAGCTGTTCTATCGCGCCTGGGCGGAGGCGGAACCGGCGGCGCAGGCGGACCGGCCGGGCGACGATCGCTTCGCAGGCTATATTGCTCAGCTGACCGGGGCTGCGGAAGGCGCCGCGGCGTCGTTCCCGGCACAGGCGAGGCTGGCCTATGCCGCACTGTTCGCGTCGCGACGCAGCGCGGGCGCGATCGAGGATGCGCTGACGCATCTGCTGGGCGCGCCGGTCGGGCTGCTGGAATATCAGCCGCGCCACCGCGAGCTGGAGCCGTCCGACCGCAGCCGGCTGGGCCGCGGTTACGCCCGGCTGGGTGGCGAGGCGATGCTGGGGTACCGCGTGCGCACCGTCACCGACGCGTTCCGCGTTGTCATTCGCGTGGAAGCCGCCGCCGCTTACCGTGCCCTGTTGCCCGGCGGCGCACGCCACGGCGTGCTGGCGGAGGCGCTGGACGCGTTCGCACCTTCGCATCTGGAATGGGACGTGGCGCTGGACATCGCACGCGAGGCGGCACCGCCCGCGCGGCTCGACGGGCGCACGCAGCTGGGCTGGACCAGTTGGATCGATCCGGCACGCGGCCGTCCCCGCCGCAACGACGCGCATCTGCGCCGCACCTCTTCCTGGAGTAAGCGATCATGAGCGAGATCAGCCGTGCGAGCCTGTTCGGCCGCCTGAACACGACAGCGTTGAAGGCGGTGGAAACCGCGACCGGCTTCTGCCGGATGCGCGGCAATCCCTATGTCGAGCTGGTTCACTGGCTGCACGTACTGTTGCAGGATCCGGGCAATGACGTGGGCCGCCTGCGCATCGCGTTTGGCCTGGACGAGGCGCGGCTGGCCAAGGATGTGCTGGCCGCACTGGACGCGCTGCCGCGCGGGGCGACCGCGGTGTCGGACTTCTCGCCACAGGTCGAGGAAGCGGTGGAAAAGGGCTGGCTGTTCGCGTCGCTGCAATTCGGCGCGGCGAAGGTGCGCGGCGCGCATCTGATCTATGCCATGCTGAAGACGTCAACGCTGCGCAACGCGCTGTTCGCGATCTCGCCCGAATGGCGCAAGGTCAACGCTGACAAGCTGGGCGACGGACTGGAGACCGTATGCCATGCCTCCAGCGAGACGACCGAAACTGCCGCCGCCGCGGTGGCGCGCAGTGCGGGAGAGGAGCCGGGGCCGGGTAGCACCGGCGTCACCGGCAACGACGCGCTGGAGCGTTTTTCGATCGACCTCACCGCCAAGGCGAAGTCCGGCGAGATCGACCGCATCGTCGGGCGCGATGCGGAAATCCGGCAGGTCGTCGACATCCTGCTGCGCCGGCGGCAGAACAACCCGATCCTTGTGGGTGAGGCGGGTGTCGGCAAGACCGCGGTAGTGGAGGGCTTCGCACGCCGCGTCGCGGATGGCGACGTGCCGCCGTCGCTGCGCAATGTCACGCTGCGCGCGCTCGACATCGGGCTGCTCCAGGCCGGCGCGAGCGTGAAGGGTGAGTTCGAGAAGCGGTTGCGCGACGTGATCGACGCGGTCGAGCAATTGCCCGAGCCGATCATCCTGTTCATCGACGAGGCGCATACGCTGGTCGGCGCCGGCGGACAGGCGGGGACGGGCGATGCCGCCAACCTGCTCAAGCCGGCGCTCGCGCGCGGGCGGCTGCGTACGATCGCGGCGACCACCTATGCCGAATATCGCCAGTATTTCGAGAAGGATCCGGCGCTGACCCGGCGGTTCCAGACGGTGGACGTGGGCGAGCCGGAAACCGAGGTGGCGGTGGCGATGATCCGCTCGGTCGCGCCGATGATGGAGGCGCATCACGCCGTCGTCGTGCTGGACGAGGCGGTGGACGCGGCGGTGAGACTGTCGCAGCGCTACATCCCGGCGCGGCAGCTGCCGGACAAGGCGGTCAGCCTTCTCGATACCGCGTGCGCGCGTGTCGCGGTGTCGCAGCACGCGGTGCCCGCGCCGGTGGAGGACCGCCGGCGCCGCGTCGAACTGCTGGAGGTGGAGCGCGATATCGCCACGCGCGAGGCCGCGAACCAATATGCCGGCGCCGACCGGATCGCGAAGCTGGACGGCGAGATCGCCGCCGCGCGCGAGACGCTGGCCGGGGTGGAGGCGAAATGGCGGGCGGAAATGGCTGCGTTCGTCACGGTGCGCGAAGCACGCGACGCGCTGGTAGCCGCGCGCGAAGCGGATGAGGCGACCGCCGCGCAGGGTGCCGAGACGGCGCTGGCGCTGGCGGTGGCGGCGATGCGCGAGGCGGGCGGCGATGCGCCGATGGTGTTCGGCGTCGCCGATGCCGATGCGGTGGCCAGCGTCGTCGGCGACTGGACCGGCATACCCGTCGGCCGGATGGTCAAGGATGAGATCGCCAGCGTCCTGACGATCGCCGACCAGCTGAAGGCGCGCGTGATCGGGCAGGATCACGCGATGGATGCGATCGCCAAGCGGATTCAGACCAGCCGCGCGAAGCTCGACAATCCCAACAAGCCGGTCGGCGTGTTCATGCTGTGCGGCCCGTCGGGCGTCGGCAAGACCGAAACCGCGCACGCGCTGGCGGAGCTGCTCTATTCAGGCGACGACAGCCTGATCGTCATCAACATGAGCGAATTTCAGGAGGCGCACACCGTCTCCACGCTGAAAGGCGCGCCGGCTGGCTATGTCGGCTACGGCCAGGGCGGCGTGCTGACCGAGGCGGTGCGGCGGCGGCCCTATTCGGTGGTGCTGCTGGACGAAGTGGAAAAGGCGCACCCCGACGTCCATGAGATGTTCTTCCAGGTGTTCGACAAGGGATTCATGAACGACAGCGAGGGGCGGTTCATCGATTTCAAGAACACCCTCATCCTTCTGACCAGCAACGTCGGCACCGACATGGTGATGAGCCTGACCGAGGACGAGGAACTGGCGCCCGAGCCGGAGGGGCTGGCAGGCGCGCTGCGCCCCGAGCTGCTCAAGGTCTTCCCGCCCGCATTGCTGGGGCGGTTGCTGGTGCTGCCTTATTACCCGCTGTCGCCGACGATGTTGCAGGGTATCGTCCGCCTGCAACTGAACCGCGTGGTGAAGCGCGTGCGCGAGAACCACGCGCTCACGCTGACCTATGGCCAGGACGTCGTCGACCATATCGTCGCGCGGTGCACCGAAGTGGCGAGCGGCGGGCGCATGATCGACGCGATCCTGACCAACACGATGCTGCCCGACATGTCAATCGCGCTGCTGGAACGGCAGATGCGCGGGGAAGAGGTGGCGGGAATTGCTGTGACTATCGTCGATACCAACTTTCAATACAAAATAGATTGAAAAGATGAAAATCAACAGCAAGTAGGCGTGCTTGTTTTGGGACGGTAGAATTATACGAGCGATTGAGGTTGAGCGATGAGTGATTTGGAGTTCATCACTGGACTACGGCGCCAGTTGCACGGTATTGGGATCGTCGAGATAGAGGAGCAAGATCGGGTTATTCATGTTGCGCGGCGGTGTGCGAAGACCGGCGTGATAACAGGAACTGGATGGATGGTTCTAGGCGCGCCAGCGATGGCTCCCGGTGCAGTCGCCGGCTTTCTTTCGGGCTTCATCACGGGCACCGCGACCTGCATTGGCCTGAGTTATGCCGCCCGCGATACGATCCGTGAGATTGGTCGTGACGAAGCAGAGGTGCCGGGCCGCTAATGGACCGGCGTATTGCGACATGTTGACTCGTGCGGAGGCTGACGATGTCTGTGCCGTCGTTGCGGCCGATCCAGAGTGTCGACGCAGAATATCTTCGCTGCTGTCCTTCATCCCGTCGAGCTGGGGCGTCGCCGGAAGCATCCGTAATGTCGGTTACGTCGCCTTGGAGTTAGGCAGCGCCACCCGGTTGTTCGACGTGACCAGCCCGGAGGGCACGGCGATGGTCTGTGTCGGGATCGCCGAGCAGACCGCTAGGGCATTGCGTCGACAGATCGGATGTCGTGCGGCGCTCATGCAGCTTGGAGATGCGGGCGCAATCGATCGGAACCTGCGCGGCGTGGCCCATACTGCCACGCTGCTGCAATTTGGGTCCAGCCGCTACGTCTTTGATTGGCATGCAACGTTGGATTTAGATGACCCGATCATCTACTCCAGCCCGAATGCCTTTCGGCATGGCCTGGGTGGTATTCCTCGTTCGGTATTCGAGGGATTGGACTGATGCCCGCCACCCCCGCCGCGCGCTTGACCGACATGCACGTCTGCCCAATGGTCACCCCGGGCACACCGCCGATCCCGCATGTCGGCGGGCCGATTTCGGGTCTCTGTGCGCCCACCGTCATCATCGGCGGGCTGCCGGCGGCGCGGGTGGGGGACATGGCGGTGTGCGTCGGTCCGCCGGATACGATCGCGATGGGATCGGCGACCGTCATCACCAGCGGGATGCCGCAGGCGCGTATTTCCGACACCTGCGCCCATGGCGGCAAGATCGTTGCGGGCTGCCCCACCGTGATCGTCGGCGATGCGTCCGGCGGCGGCGGGGGCGGCGGGGGCGGGGCCGGGCGTACTGCCAGCGCGGACATGAGCGAATGGCACGGCTTCGCCTCGATCGCATCGACCGAGGTGTCGCGCATGACGCAGAACCTGATCGCCGCCGCGCGCCACGGCACGCCCTTCTGCGAACTGTGCTATCGCAAGGCCAAGGCGCGCGGACTGAGCGAGGACGCCGCGCAGGGGATCGGACGCCGCTATGGCTGAGGCGGCGGGCGTGCGCAGTTGGGGCCTGATCGATCTGGCGGCGGCCGCGCCGCTGGTGCCCCTGGTCGCGCAACTGGCGCGCAGCGGAGTTGCGCATTGCCTGTTCGAGGGGCCGCTCGATCCGGCGCTCCGGCAGGTGTCCCCCCATATCGTCGACATGGCAGCGGCGCCCGAGCTTCGCGTGCACTGGCGTGACGAGGGCAGGGGGGGCGCCTGGGGCGTGATGTTCGACAGCGCGTTGCCGGCGCATCTGGCGCGTCGGCATGTCCGGCGGCTGTTGCAGGTGAGGCTGCCCGACGGCTCCGGCCCGGTGCTGTTGCGGCTGTGGGATCCGCGCGTGCTGCACCCGATGCTGGAGCAGGCGGATGGCGTGTGGCGCGACGCACTGTTCCGCGATGTCGCCGCTTACTGGATCGAGGAGGGGGCGCAGATGGTCCGCTGGCCCGCCGCGCAGCCCGCGCACGGGCGCCACCGTACGCGCGGCATCCTGACCGTCACGCCGGCACAACAGGCGGCGCTGGCGCGCCGCCAGCAACAGGCGCTGGCCGCGCGGCTGGAGGCGGAGACCGGGGGGCAGACCCGCGCGGATCGTTTCGCCGGCTATATCGCGGAGGCGATCCAGGCTGGGGTGACGATGGAGCGCGATGCGGCCGCGCTGTCGCTGCTGTTGGCGGCGGCCGATCGTCGCGGCCGCCCGGCGGCCGTAGAGGGGCTGCTGGCCGATCGCGCCGTGCCGGGCGCGCTGAAGGTGTTCCAGGTGCGCCACGCGCTGGAGGAGGCTGGGCGATGAGCGAGCCGCTGTTCACGCCGGCCGCGCCGATGTCGCCAGCGCCGACCGCGAGCCTTGCCAACCAAACACTCGCCTGTGACGCGGGTGCGGCCCCGCCGCCCGATGCGCGGCCCTGCGACATCAGGAATATCGCGCTGCGCTTCAACGAGGTAGAGGGAGGATCGCAGGCGGTCATCGCCCTTTCGACCATCAAGGCTGCGGGCACCGCGCCAAGCCTGCGACCGCGCGACGTGGGGGTTTACGGGAATCCGCCCCAGCGCATCCGCAAATTGTTGGCGTACTACGACCTGGTGATCGAAGTGCTGGCGCCCGAGGCAGGGCGGCCCGCGGGAGCGGTAACGGCACGGGCGAACGACTGGACGACCCGCAAGAAGGATCGCGACGAGCTACCCGGGATGGACGCGCAGCCAACCACTTTGTTGCGGCTGGAGCATCAGGGAAAGGCGGCGTGCGGCGATCCGGCGCACGACCGGCTGTCGCTGACGTGCACCGATACCGTTCACCATGAACTGAGCGGTGACTGGCCGGTTATGGGCAAGGCCATCCGTCAGTCGCTGTTTTCCCTGCCCGCGACGCGGAATGCGCTGGATCTGAAGGGCATCTACGACAGCGTGCTGGACCCGCACCGGCAGGGCAATTGCTATATCGTGGCGGGCGAAAGCTGTGGGTATCCCGCCAGCGGCGCGGCGACCACCGACCTCAAGGTGCTGGTCATCGCGCTGACCCCGGGGACGACCGGCCTTGAACTGGGGCTGGGTCCATGGGGATGGGACATTGGCTGGGGCTATCATGCCGCGGGCGACGCGCGCACGACGGCGATCGAGGCGGACGAAGCGGAGCGCGCCCGGCTCGCCGCGATCGCGGACGGAACGGGTGCCGGATCGCGCCCGCGCAAGCCCGGCAAGGGGGCCAGTCGCGCAGTGCGGGCGCGCTTCAAACAGGCGCGGGCGGATGCCAACAAGGCGCGCGATGGGGCGCGCGCGGCGCTCAAGGGACTGCGCCCGCCGCCGACGTCACGGCTCGCGGGTGACTATTGGGGCAATGACGACGACGACGACGGCCTCGACATCACCGTCATCCTGAACGACCGGCAATTGTCGTGGGAGGAGGTGTCGCAGAACGGGCGGCAGGCGAAACACTTCCTGTCCTGCGTCCGCAGCCTCCTGGCGAGCGCGGAGAGCATCAAGGACAAGCTGATGCTCGCGTTGGATTTCATCGCCATTTATTCGCCGTCACTGGTGCGTCCGTCCGCGTCGATCGGGATCGAGGCGCTGGCGCTGGACCTGTTCGCCGGACGCAAGCTGACCAGCGGCAATGGGCTGGACGGGCCGCGCTGGCGCGCGCTGGAGCCGTATTGGGATATCGAAATCGCGGCCAAGATCCTGGAGATCACCGGCAGCCTGGGCGTGACGGTAGGCAAAAGCTTGATCGGGACAGGCGCGACGGTCGAATTGATCGTGTCAACGACCGGGGCGGTCAGTGCGGAATTCGAGCGCAAGGGACGCGGCGGAGACATACTGTCGAACAGCACGTCGGAAAATGAAGTCAAGGGAATCGGCGTGCTGACGCTGAGCAGCGCGCTGATCGGGCGCGCCAGCTTCCTTTACTACGACGTCGCCACCGGTGGCGGTTCGGTCTCCGGTGGCGTGCGTTTCCTGGCGACCTGCGCGGCGTCGGAGATGCTGGACGGCGGATGGAAGAATCGGCTTCTCGGCGATCCGATCGCGGGCAGCTATTATTACGACATCCCGCTGATGAAGCGCCGTACCGGCTCGTTCGTGTTGTGGAAGGGCAGCGACCCCGCTGACGGGAGCAATCCGGAATGACGCCGCTGACCTATCTGGAGGTCGATGGCGCCGGCGTGACGGGAGCGATCAGGATCAACGACCTGCCTGTGGTCGCGTTGATCGCGGAGGGGATGCGCGCCTACGTCCCGGTGCCTGCGCTGTTGGTGCGCGGCGCCAACAGCCTGTCGGCGCAGGTGCGTGCGAATGCGCCGGAAGCCCGGCTGTCGGCACGCGTCGCGCTGTTTGACGATGGGGAGGAATTCTTCACCGGGGCTGGTCGTACGCTCGCGCGCATCGACGCTCCCCCCACAACCGGGCGGGTGCAGGTGACATTCGATTGCCCGATCGGACCGGCGGCGTGGGCGTGGCATTCGTGTCGCCGCTGGGCAAGCGCAGCAGAGGCTCTGGCGTCGGCCGCGCCGTTCGTCGCGACGCTGACTGCCGCATTCACGCGCGGCGATGCGGCAACGATCGTCGCGGCGTGCGCACCCTATCTCGCCGATCTGGCGTCGGCATTTCCGAACCGGCCAGCGGGGTTCTACGCGCAGCAGATGATGGAGCATCTATCGCAGCGCGCAACGCTGCTGCCATTGCGTCCGGACGGTTCGGTGCTGTGCGCCGATGGTCGCTTGCTGCACTTGCTGGCGGGCGACGGCAACGACCTGATTCGCGGCCAGGATCAGGACGGACCGTTCAGTTGGCGCGCTCTGATCGGGGAAATCGATGGACGCTGGACGGTGATCCGCTGATCGGGGGCGGCGTGACGTCCGCTTCGCCTCGGCTCCTGCGGGCTTACGCATCCGAACGAACCAGCCTGATGTCGCGATCGGCGGCCCAGCCATGGACGTCCTCGCGGCGAAGCGCGGCCGCCATCAGGTCTGGGGTGCAGGCGAACACGAGGATGCCCAGCGCCGACATCGGCCCCGCAAGATCCGGATCATAGGATGGGTGCCCCGTATCGGTTAGCGCGAGCAGCACTATCACGTTGACGCCCGGCACCTCCAGCCGTGCAAGCCGGTCGACCAACGCCTCTGCATCTCCGCCTTCGTAAAAGTCGATGATGAGCACCAGATGCGCCTTGCCTGGCCGTTGATCCGATCCTCGCAATAGGCGACGGCATGGTCGATATCGGTGCCGCCATCCGGCTGGATGCCGAACAGCACCTCGACCGGATCGGCCAACTCCTCGGTCAGGTCGACGATCACGGTGTCGAAGCAGACGAGTTTCGTCGCGACGACCGGAAGCGACGCCACGACGGCCGTGAAGATCGAGGCATAGAGGGCCGAAGTGGCCATCGATCCCGACTGGTCGATGCACAGGATCACCTCGTCCAGATCGACGATGCGGCGCTGCTGACGCAGGAAGCCGATCAACCGTTCGGGGACGATGGTGCGGTGCGCGGGCTGGTAATGGGCAAGGTTCGCGCGGATCGTGCGGGGCCAGTCGATATCGGCGAACGGCGGCCGGCTGGTCCGTCGCGAGCGGTCGAGCGCCCACCGGATCGCATCCGCCGTCCGCACCTCCAGCCGCGCCATCAACTCGGCGACGACCCTGGCGATCACCGCCCGCGCGGTGTCCCTGGTCTCCTCCGGCATTACCCCGTGCAGCGCGACCAGATCGGCGACCAGGTTCACGTCCGCCTCGATCGTCGCCAGGAACTCGGGCTCCAGCAGCATCTGGCGCAGCCCCTTGCGCTCGAAGGCGTCCTTCTGGATCACCTGCACCACGGGCGCGGGAAAGAAATCGCGGATATCGCCCAGCCATTTGGCGACGCGCGGCGCGGACTGGCCGAGCCCGCCCCGGCCCTTCTTCTCCGGCTCGCCATCGCCGGCTGGCAGTCCTGCTTAGGGTCAGGACTCGTTGATTACAGCCAGAGGATGACGGTGGCTGCGAGGGCGATGGCGGAGAAGAAGGCGGTGGGGCAGCGGTCGTAGCGCGTAGCGACGCGACGCCAGTCCTTCAGACGGCCGAACATGATCTCGATGCGACTGCGGCGCCGATAGCGGCGCTTGTCGTAGCGGATTGGTTCGTTGCGCGATTTGCGGCCTGGGATGCAGGGCTGGATGCCTTTGGCCTGGAGAGCGTCCCTGAACCAATCCGCGTCATAGCCTCGGTCGCCAAGCAGCCATTGTGCTTTGGGTAGGTCATCGAGCAACGCTGCCGGGCCGGTGTAGTCGCTGACCTGGCCTGCGGTCATGAAGAAGCTCAGCGGGCGTCCGTTCGCATCGGCGACGGCATGGAGCTTGGTGTTCATGGCGCCTTTGGTGCGGCCAATCAGGCGGCCAAAACCCCCTTTGCAACCCGCAGGCTCGATGCCGTCCGGTGCGCCTTCAAGTAGGTAGCGTCGATCATTACCGTTCCCGGCTCCGCGCTTGCGGTCTCCAACCCCTCCATCATGCGTGTGAACACGCCGGCCTCGCCCCAACGCTTCCACCGATTGTATAGCGTCTTGTGCGGGCCGTAGGCGCTCGGTGCATCACGCCAGCGCAGCCCGTTCTTGTTGACGAACACGATGCCGCTCAGCACCCGCTGATCGTTCACCCGTGGCTTCCCATGGCTCTTGGGAAAGAACGGCCGCAGCCGCTCAATCTGAACCGTGCCGGGTTTGCCGGAGGCCATTGGATGTTAGTCACGCCGCCATATCGATCTGCTCGGCGGCAGCATAGTAGTTCGCTTCGGCTTCGGCAGGCGGGATGTTGCCGATGGGCTCGAGGAGCCGGCGATGGTTGAACCAGTCGACCCATTCGAGAGTGGCGTATTTGACGGCTTCGAAGCTACGCCATGGCCCGCGTCGATGGATGACTTCAGCCTTGTACAGGCCGTTGATCGTCTCGGCCAAGGCATTGTCATAGCTGTCTCCGACGCTGCCGACCGAGGGCTCGATGCCTGCTTGTGCGAGGCGTTCGGTGTATTTGATGGAGACGTACTGGCTGCCGCGGTCCGAGTGGTGGACAAGGCCAGCACCTCGCGCAGGACGACGATCGTGCAACGCCTGCTCGAGCGCATTAAGGGACGAAGCCGGCATGGGCGCTCCGGCTGACACGCCAGCCGACGATCCGACGCGCATAGGTGTCGATGACGAACGCCACGTAGACGAACCCCGCCCAGGTCGTCACGTAGGTAAAGTCCGACACCCACAGCATGTTCGGCGCC
>NZ_NWVC01000007.1 GCF_002374855.1 Sphingomonas adhaesiva | reverse complement strand
GCATGTTCGGTCACCTCAAGATCAACCGCGCCATCGCCACACGCTACGATCAACTCGCCAGCAGCTTCCTCGGCATGGTCCACCTCGCCACCACCAGATACTGGCTCAAATTTGTCCACGCCGCCTAGTCTCAACTGCGGCCCTCGGCGTGTCGCAGGGCTATCCACGTAGAGTTCGGTACGTCTCCACCGCCCCATTCCACGACGTCCGTGCCGTGAAACATCAGGCCGTAGCCGTGCTCGGTGTCCCAAGTGCAGGCGAATTCCACGCCGAAATAGGGCGGTTCTCCGGCCACATCCTGCAGGACGATGTGGAGAAGGCGACACCTCTAGCGCAACTGCGCTTCGTCCCATGTTTTGTCGACCAGTTCGTCGGTCATCCCATGGATGCCATCCTGAATGGCGGCGATCTTTCCCAGCGACGACAGCATGGCCGTAATGATTGTCTGCTCCACCACCGCATCGTTGCCGATCAGCCACGCGGCAGCCGCGATCATGGGCAAACTTGGCATATCACCCGTGCCATCATCATTCTCGAAGCTGACTGGCACCTCCCCCGGTTCAGCGAAATCGGGATAACCGCGACCCGGGTGAGGCAGCGCGCCGGGCGAGTGCTGAAGCGTAGAAGTAAGCGGCATCGGCAGGGCCGTCATCCAGTAGCCCTCGCCACCATACAGCGTCGGCAAACCGCGGATCTGCACAGGCTTATCCCGGTAAGCAAGCTTGTCTAGGCGCATGTTTCGATCCTTTCCTCAGCACTGGAGAGGACAGCATCTATCGTACTGTTGTCTGCGCATGGCTAATTCGCGGCGCATTCCGAAGCGGAGGTTATACGGGTCGACTGCGATCCCAGCCCGCCCCGAAATACTATCCTTTTCGGGAATCACGCGGGCTTGATGGAGGTTTGACGAACCAATTCCGTCGACAGCCGCCGGCCCCCTCAACCACCCCACCAGCGAACGTTAACCCTTCGCCGCTAAGCGTCGGCGGCGATGTACCACGACGCCGCGCTTCCTGCTGCCGCCCCGCGCGCCCGTTCGCGGCCGGTGTCCGCCGTGTCGCATGGGGTGGGGCTGGCGGGGCTGGCGGGGCTGATCGCGTGGACCGCGGCGGCGCTGCATTTCGGGATGGACGGGCCGTATGCCGCGCTGCTCAACGTGGTGGCGTGCGGGGTGCCGATGGTGCTGTGGTCGCTGCTGGTCGACAAGGTGCATCGCCGCCCCTCGACCGGGATCGACTGGTCGAACGCCCGCCCGCTGCGCGACACGCTGGACGTCAGCATCGTCAAGCTGACCGGGCTGTGGGCGACCTGGGCCGGGATCGCGCTGATCTACGCCACCGGGCGCTTCTACTGGGAGGGCAACTTCCTGTTCGCGATGTGGTGCCTGGAACGCGCCACCCCGGTCGTGCTGGTCGCCTCGATCCCCTATGTCCTGTGGCTCGACCGCTATCTGGTGGCGCCGCGTGACGGCGCCTGGCACATGGGCGCATGGCTGCTCGGCCATGGCGATGCGAATCGCGAGGCGATCGTCGGCCATCTGCGCGCCTGGGCGGTGAAGGCGCTGTTCTTCGCGTTCATGCTGGCCATCGTGCCGGGCAATTTCGGCGATTTCATCCGGCAGGACCGGGCCGCGCTGCTGACCGATCCGGTCGCGCTCGCCAACTGGCTGATCACCTTCATGTTCGTGGTCGACGTCGCCTTCGCGACCGTCGGCTATGCGCTGACGATGCGGCCGCTCGACGCGCATATCCGCTCCGCCAACCCCTATATGGCGGCGTGGAGCGCGGCACTGATCTGCTACCCGCCATTCATCATGATGAGCGACGGTGGCCCGTTCGACTATCGCCCCGGCACCGCCGACTGGACCCACTGGATGCAGGGGCATCCGCTGCTGCTGGGGGTGACCGGCGCATTGCTGGTGGCGCTGACCGCCATCTATGCCTGGGCGACGGTGGCGTTCGGGCTGCGCTTCTCGAACCTCACCAACCGCGGCATCCTGACCCACGGTCCCTATGCCTGGTCGCGGCACCCGGCCTATCTGGCGAAGAACCTGTTCTGGTGGCTGTCGACCATCCCCATGCTGTCGACCGGCAGCCTGGTGGATGCCGCACGCGCCACGCTGCTGCTGGGCGCGGTCAGCGGCGTCTATTACTGGCGCGCCCGGACCGAGGAGCGCCATTTGCGCGCCGATCCGGCCTATCAGGCCTATGACGAATGGATCGAGCGGCACGGCGCCGTCCCGCGCTTCCTGCGCTGGGCGCGCGGGCGCGGGGAAGCCTAGAAGCTTTCCTCGCCATAGACGCGCGACACGTCGCCGTCCCAGGCGCCATTATACCGGTCCAGCAGCGCCTGCGCCGGCACCTTCCCGCTGCGCACGATCTCGTGCAGCGGCGCCAGGAAGCCGGTTTCGTCGTCGCCCGCCGCATTGGTGCGCGCGCGCGCCGCAAGCCCGGCGTGCGCGATGTCGAGCACCTGCCCCGCCACGTCGCGCAGCCGCCGCCCGCCCGCGATCGGCGCGTCCAGGCCCAGTTTCGGCACCGCATCGCGCAGCGCCTGCCGCTCGTCGAGCGTCCAGTCCTTCACCACATCCCATGCGGCATCCAGCGCGCCCTGATCGTAGAGCAGCCCGACCCACAGCGCCGGCAGCGCGCAGATCCGCCCCCACGGCCCGCCATCGGCGCCGCGCATTTCCAGGAACGTCTTCAGCCGTACTTCGGGGAAGGCGGTGGACAGATGGTCGTTCCAGTCGTCCATCGTCGGCTTCTCGCCCGGCAGAACCGACAGCTCGCCCTTCAGGAAATCGCGGAACGACAGCCCCGCGGCGTCGATGTACCGCCCCTCGCGGTAGACGAAGTACATCGGCACATCGAGCATATAGTCGGCATAGCGTTCGTAGCCGAAGCCATCCTCGAACACGAACGGCAGCATCCCCGTCCGCGCCGGGTCGGTATCCGACCAGATGTGGCTGCGATAGCTGAGGAAACCGTTCGGCCTGCCCTCCGTGAACGGCGAATTGGCGAACAGCGCGGTCGCCAGCGGCTGAAGCGCCAGCCCGACGCGGAATTTCTTCGCCATGTCGGCTTCGCTGGCATAATCCAGGTTCACCTGGATCGTGCAGGTGCGCAGCATCATGTCCAGGCCCATCGTGCCGACGCGCGGCATGTGGCGCAGCATGATGGCATAGCGGCCCTTGGGCATGATCGGCAGCGCGTCGCGTGCCTTGTCGGGCCACATCCCCAGCCCCAGGAAGCCGATGCCCAGCTTCTCGCCCGCCGCCTTCACCTGTTGCAGGTGGCGGCCGGTTTCGGCGCAGGTCTGGTGCAGGTTGTCGAGCGGCGCGCCCGACAGCTCGAACTGCCCGGCCGGCTCCAGGCTGACCGATCCGTCCGCACCGGTCAGCGCGATGATGTTGCCGCCCTCTTCCACCGGGGTCCAGCCGTGCTGGACCAGCTCCAGCAGCAGCGCACGGATCCCCCCCGGCTCGCCCCAGGACGGAGCATGGTGATCGGTGGTGGAATAGACGAATTTCTCGTGCTCGGTGCCGATCCGCCAGCGGTCCGCCGGCTTTTCGCCGCCGGCGAAATGGGCGATGAGTTGGTCGCGCGATTCGATGACCGCTGCGTTGCTGTCCGAAACGGTCTTCGTCGTCATGGCGGCGCCTTACTGCGCGATGAACGTCCGCGCTAGAGGGCGCTGCTTGCGCCAGGTGAAGCGCTGCTTCGCCAGTCGCCGCACACCGCCATCCACACCGCCACCGCCGCCGCCGCCGCGGTTTCCGCGCGCAGGATGCGCGGGCCGAGCGTGATGCCGGTCGCTGCCGGGCAAGCGCGGATCGCGGCGCGCTCGTCATCGTCGAACCCGCCCTCCGGCCCGATCAGGATCGCCGCCGGGCCGGGATGCGCGCGCATCGCCTCGGCCGCCGCCACCCCGCCCATCTCGTCGGCGAAGAACAGCGCGCGTTCCGCCGGCCAGTCGCGCAGCAGTGCGGGCAGCTTCACCGCCTCGACGACCTCCGGCAAGGCGGTGCGCCCGCATTGCTCGGCCGCCTCGATCATCTGCGTGCGCAGCCGATCGGTATTGGGGCGGTCGACCACGGTGCGCCGCGTCACCACCGGCACCAGCCGCGCGACGCCCAGTTCGCACGCCTTTTCCGCCATCCAGTCGACCCGCCCCTTCTTCAGCGGCGCGGCGACCAGCCACAGGTCTGGCACCGCCTCCCGCTGCCGCAGCCGCCCGGTCACGTCCAGCGTCACGTCGCGCTTGCCGACGGCGGCGGCGACGGCCAGCCATTCGCCGGTCGCATCGTCGAACAGCTTCACCGGATCGCCCGGCTTGATGCGCATCACCGCGACCAGATAATGCGCCGCCGCGCCGTCCAGCCGCAGCGGCCCCGCCGCCAGCGGCGTGTCCACGAACAGCCGCGGCGTCGACCGCGGCGGCCAGGCCGGTTGCGCACCCATCCCTATCGTCCCCGCACGATCAACATCCGCGCCACCCAGAACAGGATCGCGCCCGCCAGCGCAATCCCCAGCACCGCCGCCGCCGCGACGCCCGCCACCTTCAGGATCGCGTAGAACAACGCCTCGAAGAAACGGCCGATCGCGACCGACAGGTGGATCACCGCGGCGCGATCGTCGGCATCAACGCGCGCTCACGCGCGTCCACCGCTGCTCGCGGCAGCCGAAGCCGGCGAACAGGCACCCCTGCGCCACCAGCGTCCCGCGCCCCTCCAGCCGCAGCGTGCCGTCGACGCGCGTGCCGATGTCGGGGACGAACACGCTGCCCGCCCAGCTGCCGTCCTCGTCCCGCTCGAACCCTTCGAACAGGCGCGTGCCGACCAGCCGGTCGGTCCCGCCGCGCGCGGCATCGTCGCGCGCCTTGGGGCTGGCGGAGATCACCGTCCCGCACATGCCCGGCGCGTCGCGGCACGGGGCCACGCGGATGCGCACGCTGTCGCCGGCGTTGCGCCACACGCCCGCCAGCGGATCGGTCGCCGGCGCTGCCGCCAGCATCAGGAGGGAAAGAAGCATCGACATATCCGGGATGTAGGCGCGCAACCGGGCCAAGATAAGGCACGGGGGGCGACGCGGCGTACCGCTTGCGCTATCGCCGGACCGATGACTGCGCCCCTCGATATCGTCCCCGACAGCCAGCATCGCGGGCTGGTCGCCGCGCTGCCGCCCCGCGCACGCGCGCTGGCGATGCTGGCGCGGCTCGACCGGCCGATCGGCTGGTGGCTGCTGTTCTGGCCGGGTGCCTGGGCGATCGCGCTGGCCGGTGGCATTCCTGCGCGCTGGGATCTGCTGCTCTGGTTCCTCGTCGGCAGCATCGCCATGCGCGGCGCCGGATGCGTCTACAACGACATCGTCGACCGCGATCTGGACGCCAGCGTCGCGCGCACCCGCCACCGCCCGCTCGCCAGCGGCGCGGTGTCGGTGACGCTGGCATGGGCGTGGCTGGCGTGCCTGTGCGCGATCGGGCTGGTCGTGCTGTTCCAGCTGCACTGGACCGCCGCGATCGTCGCGCTGGCCAGCATCGCGCCGGTCGCCGCCTATCCGTTCATGAAGCGGATCACCTGGTGGCCGCAGGCGTGGCTGGGCCTTGTCTTCTCCTGGGCGGCGCTGGTCGGCTGGGCGGACGTGTGGGGGTCGCTGTCGCCGGCCGGGCTGACGCTCTACGCCGGATGCATCTTCTGGGTGATCGGCTACGATACGATCTACGCGCTGCAGGATCGCGAGGACGATGCGCTGGTCGGCATCGGCTCGTCTGCGCTGGCGATGGGCGCGCATGTCCGCGCCGGCGTGGGGCTGTGCTACGCGATCGCGGTCGCGCTGTGGGGCGCCGCCTTCTGGCAGGTGCGCGCCGATCCGCTCGCACTCGCCGCGCTGCTGCCCGCCGCGCTGCATCTGGCGTGGCAGGTCGCCACGCTGGTGCCGGACGATGGCGACGGCGCGCTCCACCGCTTCCGCGCCAACCGCTTTACCGGGCTGCTGATGTTCCTGGCGTGCGCCGCGGTGGGGACGACGCTCTAGCAACGGCGGCGCCCACCCCCTAAGTCCCTGCCATGCTCACTCCCGAACAGGCGCAGGATCGCGCCGCCGACCTCGTCCGCCGTGCCGTCGCCGCCGGGGCGGACGCCGCCGATGCGGTCTTCGCCGCGCATGCCTCGACCGAGGTATCGGTGCGGCTCGGCACGCTGGAGGATGTCGGCCGGTCGGAGAGCGAGGACCTGGGGCTGCGCGTGTTCGTCGGGCACCGTTCCGCCAGCGTCTCCACCTCCGAACTGTCCGCCGACACGCTCGCCGCGCTGGTCGACCGCGCGGTGGCGATGGCGCGCGAGGCGCCGGAGGACCGCTTCGCCGGCCTCGCCCCCGCCGAGCGGCTGATGCACGGTGCGCCGCCCGCGCTGGACCTGGCCGATCGCGGCGACGTCACCGCCGCGGACCTGCGCGAGGCGGCGCAGGCGGCCGAGGATGCCGCGCGCGCCGTCCCCGGCGTCACCAATAGCGAGGGGGCCGGCGCATCGGCCTCGTCCAGCGTCTGGGCGCTGGCGACCAGCCACGGCTTTGCCGGCGCCTATGCCACCACCGGCTACGGCCTGTCCGCCAGCGTCATCGCGGGCGAGGGCGGCGCGATGCAGCGCGACTATGGCTTCCATTCCGCCCGCCACCGCGCGCATCTCGACGCCCCCGATGCGATCGGCCGGCTGGCGGGGGAGCGCGCGGTCGCCCGGCTCGGGCCGGCGCGCGTCGCCAGCGGGACGATGCCGGTGGTGTTCGATCCGCGCGTCGGCGCCAGCCTGATCGGGCATCTCACCTCGGCGATCTCCGGTCAGGCGATCGCACGGCGCACCAGCTTCCTGCTCGACGCGCTGGGGACGCGGGTGTTCGCGCCGGGCGTGACGATCCGCGACGATCCGCATCGCCCGCACGGCCTGCGCTCGCGCCCGTTCGATGGCGAGGGTCTGCCGGTGTCCCCGATCGCGCTGGTCGAGGACGGGATGCTGGAAAGCTGGCTGCTCGATTCGGCCTCCGCCCGGCAACTGGGGCTGGAGCCGACCGGCCATGCCGCGCGCGGCATCGCCGGCGCGCCGGGGGTGTCGACCAGCAACCTCTACATGGAACCGGGCAAGGTGCCGGTCGCCACGTTGCTGTCGGATATCGCCAGCGGCGTCTATGTCACCGAATTGATCGGTCAGGGCGTCAACCCGGTCACCGGCGATTACAGCCGCGGCGCGGCGGGTTTCCTGATCGAAAATGGCGCCATCACGCGCCCGGTGGCGGAATTCACGATCGCCGGTAATTTGACCGCGATGTTCGCCGCGCTCACCCCCGCCAACGACCTGGAGTTCCGCCACGGCGTCAACGTGCCGACGCTGCGGGTCGAGGGGATGACCGTCGCCGGTGGATGACCACCCCGGCCTTGCCGATGCGGTCGCGCAGGTCGCACGCGAAGCGGCGCAGATGGCGTTCGCCCGCTGGCACACCGATTTCGCGCGCTGGGAAAAATCACCCGGCAGCCCGGTGTGCCAGGTCGATCTGGACGTCGACCGCTTCCTCCACGCGCGGCTGTCGGCGCTGCTGCCCGATGCCGGCTGGCTGTCGGAGGAGACCGCCGACCACCCCGACCGGCTGGCCTGCGGACGCGTCTGGGTGGTCGATCCGATCGACGGCACGCGCGACTATATCCGCGGGCGCGCCGGCTGGTGCATCTCGGTCGCGCTGATCGACCATGGCCATCCGGTGATCGCGGTGCTCGACGCGCCCGCCCGCGGGGAGGTGTGGCGCGCCGCCGCCGGGCGCGGCGCGACGCTGGCCGGGGCGGCGGTGCACGCCGGCACCCGCGCGGTCTTCCCCGGATCGCGCGTGCCCGTCGACGCGCTGCCCAAGGCGGATCGCGAACTGGTGGCGGTGGAAAAGCCCAATTCGATCGCGCTGCGCATCGCGATGGTCGCCGCCGATCGCGCCGATCTGGTCGCGACGCTGCGCTGGGGCAACGAATGGGATATCGCGGCGGCGGTGCTGATCGCCAGCGAGGCGGGCGCGCGGGTCAGCGATGCGCTGGGCGCGCCGCTGATGTTCAACAAGGCCGATCCGCGCGCCTATGGCGTGCTGGTCAGCGCGCCCGGCATCCACGACGCCGCGGTCCACCATCTGGCCGCCCGCGCGCGCGCCGCGATCGGCTGACGCGCGCGCCGGCGGTCACCGCCGCCCGCGCAGGTCGCGCCGCCCCATCGGGCGCAGCCGCACCGCCAGGCAGATGACAGTCGGCCAGAACATCGTGTGGATCACGTCGCTGATCGTGTCGGGCCAGCGCCAGCTGTGATAATGCAGCCGGTCGAGGACCTCGTTCGCCGCCTCCGCCGCCGCGACGACGGACAGCGGCACCAATGTTCCCAGCGACCGCCCGGTGACAATCCGCGCGACGATGAGCACCGCCATCCCGGCATGGATGTGCAGCACCGTATCGGGCAGGCCGGTGCCGTCGCCAATCCACCAGATGAACTTCGCCCACAGCCCTGGCGCGTCGATCACCGCGCGTTCCCCCCGCTGGCCGCGATCATTTCTGGCAGGCGACGATCGCGGTGACGACGCTGATCGTTTCCTGCGGATCGCGCACCTTCACGGTATCGACGCCGGCTTCCTTCGCCGGATAATCGTTGCCGCCCGGGAAGATCGCGTCGCCCAGGAACAGCATCTCGTCCAGCGCGAAGCCGCTCGCCTCCGCCAGCTTGCGCAGGCCGTAGCCCTTGTCGACACCCTCGCGCGTGATGTCGATCGACGTCGCGCCGCCCATGTTGATCGCCAGCCCCGGCAGCCGCTGGCGCAGGTCCGCCTGGATCACCTTGCGCTTGGCGAAATCGGGGTCCCAATGCTCCTTGGCCTCCAGCGGGGCTTCCTGCCCCAGCGCGGAGAAGGTGATCTGGCTGCCGCGATCCTCGATCCGCTCGCCCCAGGTCTTCTCGGGGGTGAAGCCGGTCGCGTCCAGCGCCTCACCGAAGGCGTCGATGATCTTCTTCTTCTCCGCCTCGTCGAACAGCTCGGCATAGACCGCCGTCCACGCGCCGTCCTGGTGCGTGTAAAGCTTCGTGCCGGTGGTCGGCATCAGCCACAGCCGCGACAGATCGGCACGCGCCGGCAGCCGGCTGGCCACCTGCTTGTCGAACTGCGGCCAGTCCCCGCCGGAAATCACCGCCACGTCGGCGACGCCCAGCAGGTCGGCCAGCGTCTCGGCCATGTCGTCCTTGAGCGCCTGCTTGCTGAGCGCCAGCGTGCCGTCGAGGTCGAAGGCGACGAGTTTCTTCATTCACTGTCTCCGGGGAAGGATGAGGGTGTCGATGGCGTGCGCGACGCCATCCTCGGTATTGGGGCGGGTCACCTCGGCCGCGGCGGCCTTCACCGCATCGGGCGCATTGCCCATCGCGATCGACAGCCCGGCGCGTGCCAGCATCGGCAGGTCGTTGGCCTGATCGCCGATCGCGGCGGTATCGGACAGCGCCACCCCCACCGCGTCGGCCAGCGCGGCGATGCCGTCGCCCTTGTTCGCCTGCTTGGCGGTGACGTCCAGGTAATAGGTCTGGCTCTGCGCCACGGTCGCGCGGTCGCCGATCGCGGTGTGGACGCGCGCATACAGCGCGTGGAGCGCATCGGCATCGTCGCTGACGAAGGTGATCTTGTCGGCGCGGTCCAGCAGCGCGTCGAGATCGTCGGTCGCTTCTGGCTCTTGCGCCGACGCGCCCCGCTCGCTGCCGGTATGCGGCCCGTCGGGATCATCGGCATACCAGCGGTCGCCAGTGAACACCCAGGTCGCCACGTCGCTGTCACGCGCCAGAATCATCGCCTCGCGCGCGGCGTCGGCGGGGATGGTGACGTGGCGCACGATCGTGCCGTCGCGGCGGAACACGATCCCCCCGTTGAACGCCGCGACGTCATCGTCCAGCGACAAAGTTTCGAGCAGCGGGCGCAGCCCCGACATCGGCCGCGCACTGATGAGCGAAAAGCCGATCCCCGCCGCGCGCATCCGCGCCACCGCGTCGACGGTGGCGGGCGTCAGCGTCTTGTCCTTGTCGACCAACGTGCCGTCGACATCCGACACCAGCAGGCGGATCGCCATTATTGCGGCATCTCGACATGCCCGCCGAAGCCGAAGCGCATCGCCGACAGCACCTTCTCGCCGAACGTATGCTCGACGCGGCTGCGGTAGCGCGCAAACAGCGCGGTGGTCAGCACGTTGACCGGCACCGCCTCCTCCATCGCCGCCTCGATCGTCCACTGGCCCTCGCCCGAATCGGCGACATTGCCGCTGAACCCGTCCAGATGCGCGTCCTTCGCCAGCGCCTGCGCGCTGAGGTCGAGCAGCCAGGACGAGATCACGCTGCCGCGCCGCCATACCTCGGCGATGTCGGCCAGGTTCAGGTCGTACCGCTCGCCTTCGGGCAGATGATCCGATGCCTTGCCCTTCAGCACGTCGAACCCCTCGGCATAGGCCTGCATCAGCCCGTATTCGATGCCGTTGTGAACCATCTTCACGAAATGTCCCGCGCCGGCCGGGCCGGCGTGGATATAGCCTTTCTCCGCACGCGGATCGACCGTGTCATTGCCGTCGCGCCCCGCGGTGCGCGGGATCGTGCCCGCCCCCGGCGCCAGCGCGGCGAAGATCGGGTCCAGCCGGCGCACCACCTCGTCCGGGCCGCCGATCATCATGCAATAGCCGCGCTCCAGCCCCCACACGCCGCCCGAGGTGCCGACGTCGACGAAATGCATATCCTTGTCCGCCAGCGCGCGGGCATGGCGAATGTCGTCCTTGTAGAAACTGTTGCCGCCGTCGATCACGATATCGCCCGCCGCGCCATGCTCCGCGATCGCGGTGATGGTCGTGTCGGTGATCTCGCCATGCGGCAGCATCACCCACCAGATCGCCGGGCTGCCGGCCTTGCCGCGCGCATCCTCCAGCGACGTCGCTGCGATCGCGCCGGCCTCCGCCAGCTTCGCCACCGCGCCCTCGTCGCGGTCATAGGCGACGATCTCATGCCCCGCCTGCAACAGCCGGCGCGCCATGTTGCCGCCCATCCGGCCCAGCCCGATCATCACCAGTCGCATTATGCCAACCTCCTCGCTCGCGCGCTCAATCACCGGCGCCGCGCGCAGGTTCCCGCGACCCCGCGCACGCGACCGCCACATCGGCCGCGCTAAACCAGATCGCAACCTCCCCCGGATAGGACCACCGGCGTGATCCACAAGCCCCGCATTCTCGTCGTGTTCGGCACGCGGCCCGAAGCCATCAAGATGGCTCCTGTCGTCGCCGCATTACGCGCGCGTGACGGGCTGGACGTTGGCGTCGCAGTCACCGCGCAGCATCGCCAGCTGCTCGACCAGGTGCTGGCGATCTTCGGCATCGTCCCCGACGTCGATCTCGACCTGATGCAGGCGGGCCAGTCGCTCGATACGCTGGCGGCGCGCATCCTTACCGAATTCGGCGCGACGCTGGACGCGCAACGCCCCGATCGCATCCTGGTCCATGGCGACACGCTGACGTCGATGGTCGCGACGCTTGCCGCCTATTTCCGCCAGATCCCGGTCGGCCATGTCGAGGCGGGGCTGCGCAGCGGCAACATCTATTCGCCCTGGCCGGAGGAGGGAAATCGCAAGGTGACCGGCGTGATCGCCGACCTGCATTTCGCCCCGACCCGGCAGGCCGCCGATGCGCTGCGCGCGGAAAACGTCCCCGACGCCACGATCCACGTGACCGGCAATACGGTGATCGACGCGCTGCTGGCGATGCGCGACCGGATCGCAGCGCAGCCCGCGCTGGCCGCCGGGCTGGACCCGCTGGCGGCGCGCTTCGCCGGGCGGCGGATCGTCGCCGTCACCTCGCACCGGCGCGAGAATTTCGGCGACGGCATGGCACAGGTCGCCGCCGCGATCGCGCGGATCGCCGACCGGCCCGACGTCGGCGTCATCTTCCCGGTCCATCCCAACCCGGCGGTGCGCCCCGTGATGGAAGCCGCGCTGGGATCGCACCCCAACGTCGCGCTGATCGACCCGCTCGACTATCCGCATTTCGTCCGGCTGATGGCGATGAGCGCGGTGATGCTCACCGATTCGGGCGGGGTGCAGGAAGAAGCGCCCAGCCTGGGCAAGCCGGTGCTGGTGATGCGCGACACCACCGAGCGGCCCGAAGGCGTCGCGGCGGGCACCTCGCAACTGGTCGGCACGGACCCCGACACGATCGTCAACCGAATGTTCGCTCTTCTGGACGATGACGCCGCGTACGCCTCCATGGCCCAGGCGCATAACCCCTATGGCGACGGGCAGGCGGCACAACGTATTGCAAGGATCGTGGACGATGCCCACCGACGCTGACACGCCCGCCACCGCCCCGGCAACCCCGCTCCTGGGCGCGGTCGTCATGGGACTGGGCTATATCGGCCTGCCGACCGCGGCGGTGATCGCGCGCGCGGGCGTGCCGACGCTGGGCATCGACGTGAACGCCGATGTCGTCGCCACGGTCAATTCGGGCCGCGTCCATATCGAGGAAGTCGACCTGTACGGGCTGGTGCAGGGCGTCGTCGGGCGCGGGCTGCTGCGCGCGGCGACCGTGCCGGAACCGGCCGATACCTTCATCATCGCGGTGCCCACGCCGTTCCGCGACGATCACCAGCCCGACGTCAGCTACGTGCTGGCCGCCGCGCGCACGATCGCACCGGTGCTGAAGAAGGGCGATCTGGTGATCCTCGAATCGACCTCGCCGGTCGGCACCACCGAACAGGTCGCCAGCCTGATCGCGCAGCTGCGCCCGGACCTGTCGGTGCCCGGCCGCGGCGGCGCGGGGGCGGCCGACCTGTTCATCGCCTATTGCCCGGAGCGCGTGCTGCCCGGCCGCATCCTGATCGAGCTGATCGACAACGACCGCGTCATCGGCGGCATCACCCCGCGCTGCGCGCGCCGCGCGATGGGCTTCTATCGCCAGTTCGTGCGCGGTGCGTGCCTGACCACCAATGCGCGCGCGGCGGAAATGGTGAAGCTGGTCGAAAACAGCTACCGCGACGTCAACATCGCCTTCGCCAACGAACTGTCGGTGATCGCGGAAAACCTGGGGATCGACGTGTGGGAGGTGATCCGCCTCGCCAACCGTCATCCGCGCGTGTCGATCCTTCAGCCGGGACCCGGCGTCGGCGGGCATTGCATCGCGGTCGACCCGTGGTTCCTGGTCGCGGGCGACCCCGACAACAGCCGGCTGATCCGCACCGCGCGCGAGGTGAACGATGCCAAGACCGACTATGTCATCGGCCGCGCGATCCGCCTGATCGAAAAGTTGCCCGACGCGCGCGTCGCGTGCCTGGGGCTGGCGTTCAAGCCGAACATCGACGACTTCCGCGAAAGCCCCGCGCTGGAAGTGGCGACCGCGCTGGCGCGCCAGTTCGGGAATCGCATCGCGCTGGTCGAACCGCACGCGCGCACACTGCCGGCGGCGTTCGACGGCACCGGGGCGGCGCTGGTCGATCTCGATACCGCGCTGGCGGAATGTGACGCGATGATCGTGCTGGTCGATCACGACGTCTTCCGCTCCGTGCCGCTCGACGAACGCGCCGACAAGCTGGTGTACGACACGCGCGGGCTGTGGCCCGACCAGCCGCGGCTGTCGGCGTGGGAAAGCCTGCTGGCGCGCGCCGCCTGATCCACCCCCACCGCATCTGCGGCGCGCGATAGCTTTTCTGCCATTGCGCAGGCCGCGCGCGCAGCGCACATCCCGCACCGCAACAACGGGCGGGGCATGACGTGGACTGGCTGAGCACGCTGGCGGGCTTTCTGGTCGGCACGATCGTGGGGGTGACCGGCGTCGGCGGCGGATCGCTGATGTCGCCGCTGCTGATCCTGCTGTTCGGGGTCGCGCCGGCGACCGCGGTCGGCACCGATCTGTGGTTCGCCGCGATCACCAAGATGGCCGGCGGCGCGGTCCACCATCGTCAGGACAATGCCGACTGGCAGATCGTCAAGCGGCTGTGCTGGGGCAGCCTGCCCGCGGTCGGGCTGACCCTGTGGTGGCTGTGGAGCCATGGGCAGAAGGCGGAAAGCGGCGGGCTGATCGTGCGCACGCTGGGGATCGCGCTGGTCCTGTCGGCGATCGCGACGCCGTTTCGCGGCGCGATCGCGCGGCGCTTCGCGCGCGCCGACGGGCCGCTCGCCGATACGATGCTGCGCTGGCAGCCGGCGCTGACGGTGGCGGCGGGGGCGCTGCTCGGCATGCTCATCACGCTGACGTCGGTGGGCGCGGGCGCGCTGGGCGCGACGCTGCTGCTGATGCTCTATCCGTTCCGGCTGACCGCGCGGCGGCTGGTCGGCACCGATATCGTCCATGCCATTCCCGTCGCGCTGATCGGCGGGATCGGCCATGCGCTGATCGGCAACATCAACCTGCCGCTGCTGGGATCGCTGCTGCTGGGGTCGATCCCCGGCGTCGTGCTGGGCGCGCGGCTGACCGGGTACCTGTCGGAACGGGTGGTCGCACCGGCGCTGGCGCTGGTGCTGCTGATCGTCGGCGTGCGCCTGCTGCTATAGCGCGGCGCGCATCCCTTTGGCGGACAGGATCTCGATCCAGTACCCATCGGGGTCCATGATGAAGGCGATGTCCTTCATCGCGCCATCCTGCGGCCGCTTCTTGAACCGCACGCCCAGTTCCTCGAACCGAGCGCATGCCGCCGCCACGTCCGGGACCGAGATGCCGATATGGCCGAAGCCGCGCGGTTCCTCGTTACCGCTGTGATAGCCGGCGAAACCGGGATCGCTTTCGGTCCCCCAGTTATGCGTCAGCTCCAGCGTGGTCGAGCGGTTGAAGATGAACGCCGCGCGTTCCGCCGGATCGGCCGGCACGCTCTCGCCCTTCTCCAGATAGGACAGGAAGAACAGCGAGAAGCGCATCTCGCCGAAATCGAGCCGCTGCAGCAAGGTCATGCCCAGCACGTCGCGATAGAAGGCCAGCGATGCCTCCGGGTCGCGGACCCGCAGCATCGTCTGGTTCAGGACGAACCCTTCGGTTCCGGGCGTGCGGGGCATGTCGTCTCCGTCAGGCAAGCGTCAGCGTGACGTCGACGTTACCACGGGTGGCGTTCGAATAGGGGCAGATCTGGTGCGCGGTGTCGACCAGCTGCTGCGCCTGTTCGCGGTCCACCCCCGGCAGGTCGACAGAAAGGTCGGCGGTGATGCCGAACCCGCCCTGCGAACGCGGACCGATGCCGACGGTTGCATGGACGGCGACGTCGTCGGGCACCTTCACCCTCAGCTGCTGCCCGGCCACCTTCAGCGCGCCGATGAAGCAGGCGGAATAGCCCGCGGCGAACAGCTGTTCGGGGTTGGTCCCCGCCCCGCCCGCGCCGCCCAGCTCCTTCGGGGTCGACAGCACGACGTCGAGCACGCCGTCCTGGCTGCGCGCATGGCCGTCACGCCCGCCGGTCGCGGTCGCCTGGGTACGATATTTGACGTCGACGCTCATCGAAACGCTCCTTTTTTGGCGCGCGGCCCACGCCACGCTGGGTGCCGAGATAAGAACGCGGACTTTGATTGTCGAGATAATTATTATCACATCACGTTATTGGGTAAAAAGAGAGGCGGGACCTGCCCGCCTCTCCCGAAGGTCGACCTCAGTTGGTCTGCATGCGGATGCCGAAGCGGAACGACCGGCCCAGCAGGTCCGAATAGGTGCTGTTCGCCGCCAGCCCGGTCTCCGGCAGCAGCATCGGCCAGCGATCGAACACGTTCGTCACGTTGACGAAGAACTGCGCCTCGGCCCCGCCCATGTCGATCTTCTGCGTCAGGTTCAGATCGGCGTAGAACAGGCCCGATGCACGGTTCTGGTCGTAGGTGAAGAAATTGGGGTCGTTCGCCGGGCAGTTGGTCGAACATTCGATGCCGTTGGCGACATACTTGCCCGCGCTCACCCCGCGACCGATCGCGGTGATCGAGAAGCTGGGCGTGTCATAGGCGGCGGTGGCGCGGAAGATCCATTTCGGCGTGGTCGACTGACCACCGTTCACGCCCACCGAATTGAGCACCACCGTCCCCGGCACGCCGCTGTCGAACCGGTTCTCGATATAGCGGGTCGCCACGCCGCGCAGCGTGAACGTGCCCTCGCTGTTCGCGAACACCTTGTCCAGCGGCAGGCGATAGCTGGCGTCGATGTCGACGCCGCGCACCTTCTGCGTCGCGGCGTTGAACGGCTGATTGCGGATGATGAGGTACGGCTGCGCCGGGTTCTGCGTACGCGCCGCATCAATCGAGATCGCGTCGCAGAACGCCTGCTGGTTCTGGAAGCACAGGTTGACGATCTGCTGCGCGCTGAACGTGCTGATGCCGTTGTCGATCTTGATGTCGAAATAGTCGACCGACATGTTGAACCCCGGCAGGAAGCGCGGCGACAGCACGACGCCGGCGTTCCACTGGTTGGCTTCCTCCGCGCGCAGGTTGCGGTTGCCGGTGCCGAAGCCGGAATAGCTATAGCCCGACTGCGGCGGCTGACCCGCCGGGACGAACGACGGGCTGCTCCCCGGGAAGCCCGGGTTGGTCACCGCGTCGCTGTTGGCGGTACCCGCCTGGAACAGGTCGTTCAGGTTGGGCGCGCGGATGTCGCGCGATCGGGTCACGCGGAACCGGATGTCGTCGACCGGCTGCCAGGTGGCGCCCGCCTTCCACGTCGTGACGTAACCGGCGGTCGAATAGCGCGTGGCACGCGCCGCGCCGTTGAACTCGATCCCCAGGCCCAGCGGCACGACGGTTTCGAGATACGCTTCCTTGACGTCGTAGCTGCCGTTGGTGGGCAGGTAATTGCCCACCGACCAGCGGTTCGTCGCGCCCGTCAGCGCGCCGGCGGCGTTGCGGATCGGCACCGGCTGGAACTGGTCGGGGACGAAACCGGTGATCTTCTCCTTGCGATATTCGGCGCCGACCGCGACGCTGACGTCCCCCGCCCAGGTGCGCAGCGGGTTGAACGACACGTTGAAGCCGGCATTGTACTGTTCGACCACCTCGTCGCGATACGGATCGCCCAGCACGTAGCCGATCGCCGCCGGATCGGCGACGCCCACGCCCAGCCGGTTGAGCGGCACGCAGGCGCGGTCGTCGTTGGCCGCATTGCCGTCCACGTTGATCGCGCACTGGATCGACCCGGCGGCATAGCCATTGGCGTTGCCCGCCGGCGCGAACACCGCCGCAGTGGCGTTGTTCATCCGCGCCACGTTCATGATGTTGCGCAGCTGCTCGCGCAGCTCGGCGCGGCCGTACTGGGCGTAGACGTTCCACGTCGCCGCCTTGCCGAACGCCTCGGTCTCGCCGTTCGCGCCGATCGCATAGCGCTGCACCGAGCGGCGGTTGTCGACGGCGCGGAACGGCAAGTCGGCCGCCGTGGTCGCTACCGTCACGCTGGTGATCCCGCGCAGTGCAGCCGGGCCGAGCGTGTTGTAGAGATAGGCATTGCAGGTCGCCGGTGCGGCAGCCGCCGTGGCCGCCGCCCCGCATCCCGTGGCGTTCAGGACGATGCCGGTCGCCAGGTTGGGGCCGGCGTTGAAGAAGATCTTCTGCCGGTTGTACGATCCTTCGGCGAACAGCTCGATCCCGTCGCCCACATCGTAGCTCAGCCGCCCGAACAGGCCGTAGCGGTCGTCTTCCGGGGCAAGGCCGATGCGCCGGCCCGAATCGTTGACCTGCCACGATCCGCCCTGCGTCAGCGACGGCGCCGCGCTGCCGGTCGGCGACGGGAAGGTGAGCGCGCCATATTGATATTGCAGCGGCTGCCCGTTCGCGCCGAAATAGATGCCGCGCAGGCTGTTGGCGGCAATCCCCGATCCGGTCGCGGCGGCGGAATTGGTGATGAGGCCGCCCGGCGTCGAATTGGCGGCGCCCACCTGGCGGCGGATCAGGTAGCGCGGCGTGGTGCTGCTGGTCGTCCAGTTCGGGTCCTGGATGCGGACATAGCCGGTGGCGTTCCAGTCGCGATCGACCTGGAAGATGCCGTCGGCGTGCGCGACCTCGCCCGACAGCAGGATGTGCCCGCGCCCGTCGCTGCCGAACGACGTGCCCGCCGCGACCGCCATCGAGTAATTGTAGCCGTCGCCCTTGTCGGTGACGCCATTGTCGATCTGGACCTTCAGCCCCTTGTACTTCTTGTCCAGGACAAAGTTGACGACGCCCGCCACCGCGTCCGATCCGTAGGCGGAGGACGCGCCGCCGGTAACGACCTCGACGCTCTTCACCAGCATCTGCGGGATGGTGTTGACATCGACCAGCCCGGTCACGGTCGAACCGACCGAACGGCGTCCGTCGAGCAGCACCAGCGTGCGCTCGGCACCCAGGTTGCGCAGGTTCAGCGCGTTGATCCCCGCCTGCCCGCTCGACAGGTTGAGCCGCGAATTGGCCGGGCGGGTCGAACCGGCCATCGACGGCAGCTGATTGACGAAATCGGCGATGTTGTTCGACGGCGAGCTGTTCTGGATATCCTCCAGCGTCAGCACCGTCAGCGGGGTGGGCGACTGGAAGCCGTTGCGGACGATGCGCGTGCCGGTGACGACGACGTCGGGGCCGGCCGCTTCCTCGCCGGCCACGGGCTCGGCCGTCTGGACGGTCGCCGTGCTGCTCGGCTGGGTCTGCGCGCCGGCCGGCACCGCAAGGGCCAGCGCCGCGAGGCTGCTGAAACCGAAGAGAAAAGCCTTGCGGCGCTCGAACTGCCTTTGAACCGTCATTAAAGCCCCCTAATGGCGCGCTGGCCGCCCGTTCGGCGGCCTCCTGCGGCGCCTCCCGCGACGACATCGTCCCGCTGCCCGGTCGTTTTCGTGCCGGATTCCTGACGGGTGTCGGAACCGGAAGGTGCCGGTCGCGGTCGAGCAGCGTCAAGCACTCGTTCGCTTCCATCGCTTCGCCAGACCATAGACGCGGCCTATACCATGGCGCACCGCCGGGCATCGCGCACGCTGCCATAGCCATGCCCTATGACCGGCCCACCGCTTGTCATATGGACGGCGCGGTCCGCCGCGCATTAGCCTTGGCCGGCACAGCAGCGGAAGCCATGCCCATGTTTGCCCGCCCCTCCCCTACCCGCACCCTGTGCGACCGCCGCTCGGTGCTGCTCGGCTCGGTCGCGATCGCCGCGCTGGCGCCCGCCTGCCGCGCCCGCGCCGGGGGCGAGCGGTCGCCCGCCGCATCGGCACCATCGCGGCGCATCACCGTCGCGGGGCCGGGCGCCCCGATCGAGATCGTCGACGACCGGCTGGGCGTGCCGCACATCCGCGCCGCCTCGATCCCCGACGCCTTCTTCGGGCAGGGCTATGTCGTCGCGCGCGACCGGCTGTTCCAGATCGACTTCGGCCACCGCCGCGAAATGGGCCGGATGGCGGAGGCGTTCGGCGCCGATTTCGCGCGCTACGATGCCAATGCGCTGCTGTTCCATTATCGCGGCGATCTGGATGCCGAACTGGCGCGCGTGCCGGCCGACGTGCTGGCGTGCGCGCGCGCCTATTGCGCCGGGATCAATGCACGCATCGATGAAGTGACCGCCGATCCGTCGCTGCTGCCTGCGGAATACACCATCCTGAACGTGCGCCCGCTGCGCTGGGACGTGCGTGATCTGGTGCGCGCGCGCGGCGCGTCGATCGGCAATGTCGATGACGAGATCCGCCGCGCGCGGCTGGCCGCGATGGGGCTGCTGGAACTGGACGCGGTCGTCGCGCCGCTGCGTCCCGCGCACGTCATGCGCATCCCCGCCGGGCTGGACGTGGCGGCGGTGTCGGAAGCGGACATGGGCGTCCTCAACCTCGGCGCGCTGCCGTTCGGGCCGGAAACCCCGGTGCGCGATCCCGCCGGCCCCGGTTCGCCGCTGGAACGCGCCAACGCGGGCAGCAACGCCTGGACCGTATCGGCGGCGCGCAGCGCGACCGGGCGTCCGATCCTCGCCAATGACCCGCATCTGGGGATCGGCGGGTTCGGCCCGCGCCATGTCGCGCACCTGACCGCGCCCGGGCTGGACGTGATCGGCGGCGGCGCGCCCGGCCTGCCCGGCATCATGCAGGGGCATACCGACCGGTTCGCGTTCGGCCGCACCAATTTCCATATCGACCAGCAGGATCTGTTCGTCCTAGAACTCCACCCGCAGGACCCCGAACGCTATCGCCACGCCGGCGCCTGGAAACGCTTCGACAAGGTCGAGGTCGCGATCGCGGTGAAGGACGCCGCACCGCAGTCCGCCACGCTGCGCTATGCCGTGCAAGGCCCGGTCATCAGCCACGATCCGGGCAAGCGGCGCGCGACCGTGCTGGGGTCGATCGGGATGCAGCCGGGCGGCAGCGGCGCATTCTCGATGATCGCGATCAACCTGGCGAAGGACTGGGTATCGCTGAAACAGGCGTTCCGGCTCCACCCGTCGCCCACCAATTTCCATTATGCCGACATCGCCGGCAACACCGGCTGGCAGGTGATCGGCTTCGTACCGCAGCGCAAGGCGGGCGACGGCCTGCTGCCCGTCCCCGGCGACGGCCGCTACGACTGGACGGGATACAAGGATTTCCGCGCGCTGCCGTCGGAATACAATCCGGCGAAGGGCTGGTTCGCGTCCGCCAACCAGAACAACCTGCCCGCCGACTGGCCCAAGGATCGCGTCCCGGCCTATTCCTTCCGCGATCCGTACCGCTACGAACGGATCGCGCAGGTGCTGGCGGCACAGCCGCGCCACACGCTGGCCGACAGCGTCGCGCTGCAACACGACACCTTCTCCGCGCCCGCGATGGAGCTGGTCGCGGCGCTGCCCGATACGCCGTCCACCGCGGCGAAGCCCGCCGCGACGATGCTCGCGGGCTGGAACCTCCGGCTCGATCGCGGCAGCGCGGCGGCGGCGCTGTACGAGATCGTGTGGCGCGACCTGTCGAAGCGCCTGCTCGCCGAACTGGTGCCCGATCGCGCGAAGGCGCTGGTGACGGAGATCGCACCGTCGGTCCTGCTGGCCGAGGCGAAGAAGCGCCCCGCGCTGGTCGATGCCGCGCTGGCGTCGGGCTGGCAGGAGGCCCAGCGGCTGCTGGGCGCGCAGCCCGCCGCGTGGCGCTGGGACACGCTGCATCAGGTGCGCATCGCCCATCCGCTGTCGCGCATCCCGGCGATCGCCGCGGCCTTCCCCGCGATCGAGGGCGCCGGATCGGGCGGCGACAGCTATACCGTGATGGCGCGCTGGCTGGGCGACGGCCCGTCGTGGCGGACCGGCGGCGGCGCCAGCTATATCCAGGTGATCGACGTCGGCGGGTGGGACAATTCGCTGATGCTCAACCTGCCTGGCCAGTCGAACGACCCCAGGTCGTCGCATTATCGCGATCAATATGCGCCATGGATCGACGCGCAGATGCAGCCGATGCCGTTCAGCCGCGCCGCGGTGGATGCGCAGGCCGCCACCCGCACGCTGCTGCAACCCGGCCAGCCCCGGCGATAGAGGACCAAGGATGACCCGTGCCCCGCTGCTCGCGCTGATCGCGCTCCTCGCCGGCCCGGCGGTCGCGCAGAAGACGCGTCCTGTCGACGTCGTGATCCGCGGCGGGACGGTCTATACCGGCGCCGATGCTCCGCCGATCACCGGCGATGTGGAGATCGCCGGCCAGCGCATCGTCTATGTCGGCCGCTCGCGCGGGACGACCGCCAAGCAGTTGATCGACGCGCGCGGGCAGATCGTCGCCCCCGGCTTCATCGACGCGCATACCCATCCGGACAGCTACATCCGCTCCGCCGATGCGAAGGAGCGGCTCAACCTGCCGTGGCTGGCGCAGGGCGTGTCGACGATCGTGATCGGCGTCGACGGTTACGGCACGCCCGACGTCGCCGCCGACGCCGCGAAGCTGGAGGCCGCGCGGATCGGCACCAACGTCATCCCCTTCGTCGGCTTCGGCGCGGTGCGCGGGCGCGTGATCGGTCGCGACGATCGTGCGCCCACCCCCGCCGAACTGGCACAGGAAAAGGCACTGGTCGCCAAGGCGATGTGCGAGGGCGCGACCGGCTTTTCGACCGGATTGTTCTACCCCCCGCAAAGCTATGCCAAGACCGACGAGGTGATCGCCGTCGCGCGTGAAGCCGCGTCGCGCGGCGGCATGTACGACACCCACCAGCGTGACGAATCGAACTACACCATCGGCCTGATCGCCTCGACGCAGGAAGCGATCCGCATCGGGCGCGAGGCGGGGATGCCAGTGCATATCGCGCATCTCAAGGCGCTGGGCGTCGACGTGCAGGGCATGGCGCCGCAACTGATCGCAACGATTGTGGCGGCGCGGAAAGCGGGACAGGAAGTCACCGCCGATCAATATCCGTGGCTGGCGTCCGGCAGCAGCGTCGATGCCGCGCTGCTGCCCGGCTGGGCGGTGGACGGCGGCTATGCGAAGATGATCGCGCGCTTCGACGATCCCGCCACGCTGGCGAAGATCAAGACGGCGATGGCCGAAAACCTGCGCCGCCGCGGCGGCAAGGAATCGCTGCTGCTGACCGCCGCCGGGCAACCCTGGACCGGCAGGACGCTGGGGCAGATGGCCGCGCAATGGGGCCTCGACCCGGTCGATGCCGCGATCCGCATCCTGCGCGTCCCCAACAAGGACGGCACCGATCCCGCGGGCAGTGCGGTGGCCAGCTTCAACATGGCGGATCGCGACGTCGACCTCATCATGAAGCAGCCGTGGGTCGTCACCAGTTCGGACGGGTCGAACGGCCACCCGCGGCAATGGGCGACCTTCCCGAAGAAGTACCAGACCTATGTGCGCGATCGGCACGTCATCTCACTCGCCGATTTCATCCGCCGCTCCACCGGCGCCACCGCCGACATGTACCGGATCGCCGGGCGCGGCTATCTGCGCGCGGGCAATTTCGCCGATGTCGTCGTGTTCGATCCGGCCCGCTACGCGCCGCGCGCCGATTACGTCCACCCGCGCGTCGCCAGCGTCGGGGTGACCGCGCTGTTCGTCAACGGCCGGCTCGCGCTGCGCGACGGTGCCACCACGGGCGAGGCGGCGGGCCGCGTGCTGCTGCGTCCTACTCCTGCCGGATGCCCGGCACGCTCGTAACCGGCCGACCTCAGCCGCGCTCCTCGAACTGTCGCAGCACGCACACCGGCGCGAAGGGCGCGCGCCACAGGATCAGGTGATAATGATCGGCCCCGTCCAGCCCGTCGGCACTTAGCGTGTCCAGCCCGGCGAACTGCGCGCGCACGCGATACATGCCGGGCGGCACCGGCAGCAGATCGACCGGGCCGCCGGTGCATTCGTGGATCTCCAGCCGCCCCGACGGCAGGTCCAGGCTCGCCTCCACGACATGATCCCATTCGGCGGGCGGATCGCCCGGCGGGGGGGCGTCCGCAATCTCCACCACCACCGGCACGGTCATGTCGCGCGCCGGCTGGATCACCACGACGAACGGCGCCGCCTTGATCCGGCGCGCGACGTCCACGTCGTCGTAATCGGTCGGCGCGTCGGGCTTCTCGCCGTGATCCCACAGGTAGAATTGGTGGTAATCGGCGAAGATCTCGTAGCGTTTCTGCACCGGCCGTCCCTAACGCCCCGCGTCGCCTCGGTCGACCGCCGCCCGGCTCATAGCCCGACGTTATAGGGGCCGGTGCGAGCATGATTGGCGCGCCCGCCCGCGCCGCCCCTACCGTCCGGGTTCGTGCTTATTCCTTCAGGTGGAACGATGATCCCCGGCCCCTACCTGCTCTATCTCGGCCATTCGGACGATGAGGTGGGCATCAAGACCTCGCGCGGGCTGGCCGCGTTCCGCCGCGACGATTGCGTCGGCGAATGGCGCCACGACGATTGCCCGCTGACGCTGGGGATTCCGCGGATGGACGTCGCTGCCGCGCGCGCCGCGGGGGCCAGGACTCTGGTGCTGGGCATCGCCAATGCCGGCGGGCGGCTGGGCGACGATCTGATCGACGATGCGCTGCTGGCGATCGCCGCGGGGATGAACGTCGCGTCCGGGCTGCACCAGCGGCTGCGCGACGAACCGCGGCTGGTCGCGGCGGCCGATGCGGTCGGCGTGGCGCTGTTCGACGTGCGCGATGCGCCCGCGCACCTGCCGGTCGGCAACGGCAAGCGGCGTGCGGGCAAGCGCCTGCTGACGGTTGGTACCGATTGTTCGGTAGGCAAGATGTACGCCACCTTGTGCCTGCGCGATGCGATGCGCGCACGCGGCGTCGCCGCCGATTTCCGCGCCACCGGGCAGACCGGCATCCTGATCGCGGGCGATGGCGTGCCGCTGGACGCGGTGGTCGCCGATTTCATCGCCGGCGCGATCGAGGTGCTGGCGCCCGCGCGCGACGACGACGGCTGGGACCTGATCGAGGGGCAGGGATCGCTGTTCCACCCCAGCTTCGCGGGCGTGTCGACCGGGCTGCTGCACGGTGCGCAGCCCGCCGCGATCGTGCTGTGCCACGATCCGATGCGCGCGCACATGCGCGGCCTGCCGCATTACCAGCTTCCCGATCTGGCCACCTGTCTGGAGGCGAACCTGCAGGTCGCACGGCTGACCAGCCCGGACGTGCAGGCGACCGGCATCGCGCTCAACACCGTCAAGCTGGACGAGGATGCGGCGCGGCGGCTGTGCGCCGATACCGCGCAGGCGCTCGGCCTGCCGTGCACCGACCCGTATCGCTTCGGCGCCGACCCGATCGTCGACTGGACCCTGACATGCTTCGCACCTGCCGCGCCCGCCATGACCGCTTCGCGCTGAATGCGCCGTTCCGCATCTCGCGCGGGGTAAAGACCGCCGCCGACGTCGTCACCGTGACGGTCGAGGGCGGCGGCCATGCCGGTCGCGGTGAGGGCGTTCCCTATCCACGCTATGGCGAGACGATCGACGATGCGCTGGCGCAGATCGCCCGGATCGCGCCGCTGATCGCGGACGGCGCGGGCCGCGCCGATCTGGACGCCGCGATGCCCGCCGGCGCGGCGCGCAACGCGGTCGATGCCGCGCTGTGGGACTGGGAAGCGCGCGCCGCCGGCACCACCGTCGCGGCGCTGGCCGGCATCGCCCCCGCCGCGCCGGTCGCCTCCGCGATCACCATCGCCATCGACACGCCCGACGCGATGGGTGCCGCCGCCGCGCGGCACGCGCACGTCCCGCTGCTGAAGGTGAAGGTCAACCGCGAGGATGCGCTGGCGCAGATCGCCGCGGTGCGCGCCGCCGCCCCCGCCCCGCGGCTGATCGTCGATCCCAACGAAAGCTGGACGATCGCCGAGGTGCTGGTGTGGCAGGACATGCTGCTGGACCAGCGCGTCGACCTGCTCGAACAGCCGTTGCCCGCCGGGGAGGACGGCGCACTCGCCGACGTCACGTCCCCGATCGCGATCTGCGCCGACGAATCGCTCCACACCCGCGCCGATCTGGATGCGCTGCGCGGCCGCTACACGCATGTGAACGTGAAGCTCGACAAGACCGGCGGCTTGACCGAGGCGCTGGCGCTGGCCGATGCAGCCGTGGACAGGGGGTTCGGGCTGATGGTGGGGTGCATGGTCTGTTCGTCGCTGGGCATCGCGCCCGCGCTGTTGCTGGCGGGGCGTGCCGCGTTCGTCGATCTCGACGGGCCGCTGTGGCTGTCGCACGATCGCGACGGCGGCGTCGTGGACCGCGACGGCATCCTCCATCCCCCCGCCGCGGGCTTCTGGGGTGCGGCGGCATGACGCGATGATGCGCCGCTGGTTTGCGATCCCGTTGTGGCAGCGCGTCGTCGGCGGGCTGCTGGTCGGTATCCTGATCGGGACCTTGTGGCCGGAGGGCGCGGCCGCGATCAGGCTGGTCGGCGACCTGTTCGTGCGCCTCATCAAGATGCTGGTCGTGCCGGTCGTCCTCATCACCATCGCCGCGGGGATCGCGGGGCTGGGCGACCCGCGCCGGCTGGGGCCGATCGGCGGGCGCACCGTCGGGCTGTTCGCGCTGACCACGCTGATCGCGGTGTCGATCGGCATGGCGACAGGGCTGCTGCTGCGCCCGGGCGCGGGGATCGCGCTGGCCGGCGTCGCACCGCACGTGCTCGGCACGCCCGTCACCCCCGCCGACCAGCTGCTGTCGATCGTCCCCGCCAACATCGTCGAGGCGCTGGCCAAGGGCGACATGCTGGCGATCATCTTCGTCGCGGTGCTGCTCGGCATCGGCAGCGTCCTGGCGGGCGAGGCGGGCCGGCCGGTCGTCGCGCTGCTCCAGGGGCTGGCCGCGGTGCTGCTGCATATCGTGCGGATCGTCATGGAGGTGACACCGTTCGGCGTCGCCGCGCTGATCGCCAATGCGGTCGCGACCGGGGGCACCGCGGTGTTCGTCCATGTCGGCTGGCTGGCGCTGGGCGTCGTCCTGGCCTCGCTGTTCCAGATGCTGGTCGTCCACGCCGGGTTGCTCGCCGTCGTCGCGCGCGTGCCGGTGCCGCGCTTCTTCCGCGGGATCGTCGATGCGCTGGCGGTCGCCTTCTCCACCGCTTCGTCGTCGGCCACGCTGCCGGTCGCGCTGCGCGTGGCGCAGGACAATCTGGGCATCGCGCGGCCGATCGCGTCCACCGTCCTGCCGCTGGGCGCGTCGATCGGGAAGGACGGAACCGCGATGTACGTCGGGCTGCTCGGCCAGTTCGCGCTCCAGGCGCTGGGGATCGTCCCCGATGCGGGGATGCTGGCGATCATGCTGGCGACCGGCGCGCTCGCCGCGTTTGGCACCGCGCCGGTGCCGTCCGCCTCGCTGTTCATGCTCGCCGCGATGCTCTCCGCGGTGGGGGTGTCGCCCGAACAGACCGCGCTGGTCGTCGGCCTCGTCCTGCCGTTCGACCGGCTGCTCGACATGACGCGCACCGTCCCCTCGGCATCGGCCAATCTGACCGTCGCGACACTGGTGGCGCGCGGCGAAGGCGCGCTGGACGATACGCGGCTGCGCGGGCGCGTGGCGGCGTGACCGCGATGGCGCTACACCCCGCGCCATGAACCTGCGCCACATCGAGATTTTTCACGCCGTCTACGTCAACGGCTCGGTCAGCGCCGCGGCGCGCGCGCTCAACGTCTCGCAACCCTCGGTGTCGAAGACGCTGCGCCACGCCGAAAGCCTGCTGGGGTTCGAACTGTTCCAGCGCACCAACGGCCGCCTCGTCCCGACCGAGGATGCCCATGCGCTGTTTTCCGGCGTGGCGGAAATCCAGGACCGCGTGCGCGCGCTGCGCGAGGCGGGGCGCAACCTGCGCGCCGGCGCGGGCGCGACCCTGCGCATCTCCGCCCTCCCCAGCCTGGCGCTGGGCGTCATCCCGGCGGCGGTGGCGCGCTTCCTGAAACAGCGTCCCGACGTCCGCTTCGACCTGCAGACCGTCCACCACGACGACCTGTTGCGCAAATTGTACGAGCGCGAGACCGACATCGCGATCGCCAACGAAGTGCCGCGCGGCGCCCCGCTGGGGCAAAGCTGGCTGGGCGAGGGCGAGCTGGTCGTCCTCTACCGCGAACAGGATATTCCCGACGCGCCCGCGCGGCTGGAACTGGCGCAGATCACCGGCCATCCGTTCATCACGCTCGCCGCCTCCGGCCCGATCGGGCGGCTGTTCACCGACGAGCTGGAGCGGCTGGGCGTCGATTTCGACGAGGTCGCCTCGGCGCGCACCTTCTACATCGCCGCCGCGCTGGTGCGCGCGGGCGTCGGGCTGACCGTGGTCGACAATTTCACCGCCGACGCGACGCGCGGCGACGGGCTGGCGGTCCGCTCGCTCAAGCCCCCGCTGACCTTCGACGTCCACGCCATCCACCTGCTCGACCGTCCCCCCAGTGCGCTCGCCGCCGAATTCCTGTCGGTGCTGGGCGACGTCATCGAAGGCCGCTGAATGCGCTATCCTCTCGCGATCCTGCTGTTCCTCGCCGCGCCCGCCGCGTCCGCCGAAACCGTCGAACAGGCGCTCGCCACCGCGCCGCCGGGGACGCGCATCGGGCTGCTGGTGGTGGATGAGGACGGCCGCGAGGTGGTGGCGATCCGCGCCGACGAACGCTTCGTCCCGGCCTCCAATACCAAGATGTTCACCACGGCCGCCGCCTTCGCCAACCTCGACACCGCCGCCCCCGATGCGGCGGGCGGCGCCAGCGTCCGGCTGGACGGCGGCGACGTGATCTTGGCGGGGCATGGCGATGCGCGGCTGTCGGCGGCGGCGGACTGCACCACAGATTGCCTGTCCGAACTGGCACGCGCCATCGCCGCGCGGACCCGCACCGTGCGCGACGTGATCGGCGACGATACCTTCCTGCCCGACGAACGCTGGCCCGCGGGAATGAGCTGGAACAACATGGCCGGGCGCTACGGCACCGCCATTTCCGCGCTGACGATCGACGACAATGTCGTCACGCTCACCGTCATCCCCGGCGCGGCGGGGGCGCCCGCGGTGGTGGCGGGCGACGGCTATTTCCGCATCGACAACCGCATCCTGACCACCCCCGTCGGCACGTCCGCCGACCTGGGCTTCGCGCGCGAGCCGGGCAGCGACCTGTTGCGGCTGACCGGTACCGTCCCCGCCGGCGGCTCGGTACAGACCGTGACGGTGGGGCTGGACGATCCCGCGCACCGCGCCGCCTGGCTGCTCGCCCGGCAGTTGCGCGCCGCCGGGGTGCGCGTCACCGGACGCATCGCCGCCCGCCACCGCGCGATCACCCCCGCCGACGATCCCGCGAAGCGCGGCGGCGCGCCGGTCGCGCGCGCGGCCGAACCCGCACCGCTCGCCCGCCTCACCCCGCCCCCGCTCGTCGAGGATATCCATCACACCAACAAGGTCAGCCAGAACCTGCACGCCGACCTGTTGCTGCGCCGCGTCGGCGCGGTGACCGGCAGCGGATCGGTCGCCGACGGGCAGGCGCGCGTCGATGTGATGCTGGCCGCCGCGGGGGTGCCGCGCGACGGCTACGACTTCGCCGACGGATCGGGGATGTCGAACTACAACCGTATCACTCCGCGCACCGCCGTCCGCCTGCTCCGCTGGGCGCAGGCGCAGCCATGGGGCGCGGCGTGGCGCGCGACGCTGCCGGTCGGCGGGCAGGACGGGACGCTGGCGCGCCGCTTCGGCGGCACCGCGCTGGCGGGCAAGCTCTTCGCGAAGACCGGGACGCTCAACGCCTCCAATGCGCTGTCGGGCTATCTGTTGACGGCATCGGGGCGCACCTTCGCCTTTTCCGCGCTGGCCAACGACATGCCGCAGGATGCCAGCGCCACCCGCGCGGTCGATCGCGCGCTGCTGGCGATCGCGGCCGCGCACTGAAGCTGAACGAAGGTCGCGCGGCTGCGACACGCCGCGACACTTTTGCGGGGCGATTGCGAACAATCCGCGACGCCCGCCCCCTATCTCTCTCATCGGGCCGGGGTTTCCCCGGTCGCGCGTTATAGGGAGTATCGATCATGAACCGTTTCCAGACGCTGATCGCGGGCCTCGGCCTTGTCGCCGTCGCGCTGCCCGCCGCCGCCTCGGCCGCCCCGTGGCAGTCGGTCAATGCGCGCCAGGCGCGGCTCGATGCGCGGATCGACCAGGGCATCCGCTCGGGCGCGCTGACCCGCGGCGAGGCGATGCGGCTGCGCGGCGAGTTCCGCCAGATCAGCGCGCTCGAATATCGCTACCGCCGCTCGGGCGGGCTGTCGGCGGGCGAGCGCCGCGATCTGGATCGCCGCTTCGACGCGCTGAGCGCGCGCATCCGCTACGACAAGCATGACCGCAACGACCGTCGCCACTATCGCTGACGACGCGCGCGGCCCCGCCCGGTGACGGCGGGGCCGCGCTGCAACTTATGGCCGCAACGAACATTCCAGCCTGATCCATGACAGGAGGGTTGCGATGAAGATGGCGTTGGTGGCGGCGATGGGTGCCGCGGTGACGGTTGCCGGCTGTTCGACCTATGGCGACGGCTATGGTCCGCGCAGTGCCGGCTACAACGGCTGGGGCGCCTATGACTACAACCGCGTCGATCCCAATTACGGCGGCTATTATGCCGACCGCTATTATCGCGATGCCCCTAGTTACCGCGAACGCCGCCTGTCGCGCCGCGATCGCGTCTATGTCGGTCAGGACGGCCGCTATTACTGCCGCCGCAACGACGGGACGACCGGGCTGATCGTCGGCGGGATCGCCGGCGGCGCGCTGGGTGCGGCGATCGCACCGGGCGGGTCGGGCGTGCTGGGCGCGCTGATCGGTGGCGCGGCGGGCGCGGCGGTCGGGCAGTCGGTGGATCGCGGCCAGGTGCGCTGCCGCTGAGGTGATGATCCGGGGCCGGTTGCGGCCGGCCCCTTATCCTGCCGCGATCAGCGCGTCGTCGATCGCCCGCGCCCGCGTCAGCGCCGGACGCGCCTCGACCCGCTCCAGATAGCGCGCGAACGCCGGGCGCTTGTCCAGCAGTCCGAACTGCGTGAACCACCCGACCGCGCTGCCGACATAGACGTCCGCCGCGGTGAACCGCTCGCCGGCGATATAGTCGCTCTCCGACACCGCCGCCTCCAGCGTGTCCACCGCCTTGGCGAAGGTGGCGTATCCCACCATCCCCTCGCGCTCCGGCGGCACCGTGACGCCCAGCACCTTGTCCACCATCGCCGCCTCCAGCGGGCCGGCGGTGAAGAACATCCAGCGCAGGTAGCGCGCGCGTTCCGCCGCGGTCGGCGCCAGCCCCGCCTGCGGGAACGCCTCGGCCAGATAGGCGCAGATCGCCGCCGCCTCGCTTACCACCGCGCCGTCGTGGACGATCGTCGGCACCTTGCCCAGCGGATTGGCCTCCAGCAGCGCCGCCGGCTTGCCGGCCCAGTCGACCAGCACCGTGTCGTACGGCTGCGCCACTTCCTCCAGCATCCAGCGCGCGATCCGCCCGCGCGACATGGGGTTGGTGTAGAAGGTCAGTGCCATGTCGCTTTCCCTTGCTCAGTGGTCGAGATGCCGGTGCAGGAACGCGATCGTGCGCCCCCACGCCAGATCGGCCGCCGCCTTGTCATAGCGTTGCGCCGACGTGTCGTTGTTGAACGCATGGTCGACGCCTGGGTAGGTGAACGCCTCCACCGGCTTGCCCGCCGCCTTCAGCGCCGCCACCCACGGCTCGCCGGTCTGCGCGACGCGCGCATCCTTGCCGGCGTAATGCAGCATCAGCGGCACCGTCAGCTTAGGCGCCTCGGATACGGCGGGCGCGGGGCCGTAGTAACTGACCGCCGCCGACAGCACCGGCCCCGCAGCCAGCGCGACGCGGTTGACCAGCGCCCCGCCCCAGCAGAAACCGATGACGCCCACCCGCGCCCGCGGCCCGGCGGCGGCATAGTGGCGCGCCAGCCCCACGGTTTCGGCGACGACGCGCTCCAGGTCCGCCGCCGCGATCAACGCGCGCGCGCGATCCTCATCGGCGGGCGTGCCGCCCTGGTCGGTCAGCAGGTCCGGCGCCACCGCGACGAAACCGGCCAGCGCGACGCGCCGCGCGACATCCTCGATATGCGCGTTCAGCCCGCGATTTTCGTGGATGACGATCACCGTGCCCCGCGGTCGCGCGCCGCGCGGCGCCGCGACATAGCCCTTCAGCGTCCCCTGCCCGTCGGGCAGCGTCGCGTGCGCGTCGATCCGCAACCGCTGGTCGTCCGCCGGAACGATCGCCGCCGCCGCCGGGGTCGCGGCGATCCCCAGGATCAGCGCCTCCGCCGCCGCCGCCGATCCGGCCAGCGCGGTCATCTGGCGCAGCAGCGTTCGCCGGTCGCGATGATCGTGGGTATAGGCATCGTACAGTCGCACCGCGTCGTCGCGCAGCGCGGGGTCGAAATCCGTCATGGCCGCTCCCGAATCGCCCCCCGGCGATGCCGAGGCTAGAACGGCGGGCCTTCCGGCGATAGCGGGGTCAGGCCTTTTCCAGCGTGCATTGCAGCGGGTGCTGGTTGGCGCGGGCGAAATCCATCACCTGCGTCACCTTCGTCTCGGCCACTTCGTAGCTGAACACGCCGCACACCCCGACGCCCTTCTGGTGGACATGCAGCATCACCCGCGTCGCCTCCTCCACGTTCATGCGGAAGAAGCGTTGCAGGCACAGGACGACGAACTCCATCGGCGTGTAATCGTCGTTGAGCATCAGGACGCGGTACGGCGTCGGCTTCTTCGTGCGCGCACGGGTGCGCGTGGCGATGCCGACACCGGTGCCGTCGCCATCGGCGTCGTCATTCTGGCCCGCGGCCATCGAAGGGGGGTGCTGCTGCATGGACACGCGGCAAAATATGGCACGCGGCGGCCGCAGGGCAAGCCCCCGATGCGCCGATTGCCGGTCGTCACGCCATGCCGCCGCGACGAATCCGGCATGAAAAAGGGGGCGCCCGCGGCACGGACGCCCCCTCTCGATCACGATCCGTCCGGCACCGGGCGACGATCGCCCCGCGCCGTTACCGCGTTCAGGCGGCGATCTTGATCTTGTCCGCGGCCAGCGCGACGCGGTTCTGGATCGGCGCGGCGACCTCACCGGCCAGCTTCAGCGTCGCTTCGGTCGAGCGCGACGCCTCGGCGACCATCGCGTCGAACGCGCCGCGCAGGAAATCGGCCTGCAGCTGGAACAGCTCGGTCGGCGACTTGACGGTCGCGACGGCGTTCACGACCTGCGCGGTGCTGTCGTAGCGCGCGCGCAGGAACGCCGCGGCGTCCTGACCCATCGTCTCCAGCCCCTTGGCCGCGATGCGCGACGATTCCATCAGCGCTTCGACATTGCCCTTGCTGAATTCCGCCATGTCCTCGGCGGCCTTCTTGCTCTTTTCCATCGCGGACTTGGTCTGATCGCCGGCCTGGCCGAAGAAGTTCTTGGCCTGCTCCTGCGCCTTTTCGGCAAACGCCTTGACGGTGTCGTTCATGGTCTGGTCCTTCGCTGCGATCTTGGGGGTGGCGAGAGTGGCGGCCGGCGCGTCCTCGGCGGGGACGATGGACGGCGCGATGGCCGCTACCGCCGACACCACCGCGGCACGGGCGCGACGCGGACGTGCCGGCTTCGCCACCGATGCGGCGGGCGCGCTCCGATCCTGGTCCGACATGCACCTGCTCCTGTCATTTGCTGCGGTGCACAATAAGCCTTTTCAGCGCTTTTGACAAGTCCGTTGTGCGCCGCAACATAATGTCACGGCTGGCGCACGTATGTCCCCGGGGCATCCTCCAGCGCGGTCAGCTTCCCCTTGCCGGGGATGCGCGCGCCCTTCGCCTTGACCGTGTCCGGCGCCTGCGCGGTCAGCCACGCGATCCAGTCGGGCCACCAGCTGCCGGCCGTCTCGCTGGCGCCGGCGACGAAATCGTCCAGCGTCGCGGCCGGCGCATCACTGGTCCAGTAGCGGTATTTTCCCGCCGCCGGCGGATTGACCACCCCGGCGATATGCCCCGACGCCGCCAGCACGAACCGCGCCGGCCCGCGGACGTGACGGGTGATCTCCCACACGCTGGCGGGCGGCGCGATATGATCCTCGCGCCCCGCCTGGATGTAGCAGGGCGTCTCGATCCGCGTCAGGTCGATCGGCTCGCCCAGCACCGTCACCCCGCCCGGCTCGACCAGCCGGTTGTCGCGGTACAGATCGGTCAGGTACGACAGGTGCCATTTCGCCGGCAGGTTGGTCGTGTCACCGTTCCAGTGGAGCAGATCGAACGGCGCGTAATCCTTCCCCAGCAGGTAATTGTTGGTGACATAGTTCCAGATCAGGTCGCGCCCGCGCAGCAGGTTGAACGTCGCGGCCATGAACCGCCCGTCCAGGAACCCGTCGGGGGTGAGCTGCGCGATCATCGCCAGCTGTTCGTCGGTGACGAAGTGCATCAGGTCGCCGGCCTGTGCGAAATCGACCTGCGCGGTAAAGAAGGTCGCGCTCGCCACCTTGTCCGCCTCGCCGCGCGCCGCCAGCAGCGCCAGCGTCGCGGCCAGCGTGGTGCCCGCCACGCAATAGCCGATCGTGTGCACCGCCGGCACGTCCAGCGCGGCGCGGATCGTGTCGATCGCGTCGATCTGCGCCGCGACGTAATCGTCCCATGTCACGTCGGCCATGGAGGCGTCGGCCGACTTCCACGACACCATGAACACGCTGACGCCCTGCTCCACCGCCCAGCGGATGAAGCTCTTCTCCGGGGTCAGGTCCAGGATGTAGAAACGGTTGATCCACGGCGGAAAGATCACCAGCGGCGTCGCCAGCACCCGCTCGGTGGTGGGCGCGTAGTGGATCAGCTCGTACAGCGGGGTGCGCTTGACGACCTTGCCCGGCGCCGTCGCCAGGTTGCGTCCCAGTTCGAACGCATCGGCGGCAGTATGCGTCAGCTGCCCGCGCGCCATGTCGGACAGCATGTGCTGCAACCCGGCGACCAGATTCTCGCCGCGCGTCTCGATCGTCTTCTCGATCACCTCGGGATTGGTCAGCGCGAAGTTCGACGGGCTCAGCGCGTCGATCATCCCGCGCGTCGCGAAGCGCAACTGCTCGCGCTGCCGCGCATCCAGCCCGTCGACCGCATCGACCCCGCGCAGCCAATGGTTGGCGATCAGCGCATAGCTTTGCCGCAGCCAGTCGAACATGGGGTTGGCGCGCCACGCCTCCGCCGAGAAGCGCCGGTCCTTTTCCGGCGGGCGTTCCGCGGTCGCGGCGCCGGGCGCGGTGAACCACTGCCACAGCCCCAGATAGTCGGTCCAGAAATCGCGCGCCTGCGCCGCGATCGCCTCGCCATCGGCGATCGGCAGCCCGGCCTCCAGCATCAGCTGCTGCGCGCGGCCCAGCATCCACGTCCAGTGCTGCATGTCCGCCAAGGTCGAAATCGGCGGGACGGGCGGCTGCTGCTTGGGGTCGGTCACGGGCGGGCCTCCTCTCCTTTGACCCGTGTAGACCAGCGGCGCGCGCCCGCCACCGTTTTTCTTCGCGTGGCCGCGCGCAATGGCGTTATAGCGGACGCTCCAGAGGAGTAAGATCGTGTCCGACGAATTCTACCGCATGAAACGCCTGCCCCCGTATGTCATCGCCGAAGTCAATGCGATGCGGGCAGCGGCGCGTGCGGGGGGTGAGGACATCATCGACCTGGGCATGGGCAATCCCGACCTGCCGCCGCCCGACCATGTCATCGACAAGCTGGTGGAGGTCGCGCGCAAGCCCGACGCGCACGGCTATTCACAGTCGAAGGGGATCCCCGGGCTGCGCCGCGCGCAGGCCAATTACTACGCGCGCCGCTTCGGCGTCGAGGTCGATCCCGAGAACGAGGTCGTCGTCACCATGGGGTCGAAGGAGGGGCTGGCCAGCCTCGCCACCGCGATCACCGCGCCGGGCGACGTCGTGCTCGCGCCCAACCCCAGCTACCCGATCCACACCTTCGGCTTCATCATCGCCGGCGCGACGATCCGCGCGGTGCCGACGACGCCGGACGAACATTATTTCGAAAGCCTCGACCGCGCGATGGCGTTCACCGTCCCGCGCCCCAGCGTGCTGGTGGTCAATTATCCGTCGAACCCGACCGCCGAATCGGTCGACCTGGCCTTCTACGAACGCCTCGTCGCCTGGGCGCGCGAGAACAGGGTGTGGATCATCTCCGACCTCGCCTATTCGGAACTGTATTACGACGGCAATCCCACCCCCTCGATCCTGCAGGTGAAGGGCGCGAAGGACGTCGCGATCGAATTCACCTCGCTCAGCAAGACCTATTCGATGGCCGGCTGGCGGATCGGCTTCGCGGTCGGCAACCGCACGCTGATCGCGGCGATGTCGCGCGTGAAATCCTATCTCGACTACGGCGCCTTCACCCCGATCCAGGCCGCCGCCTGCGCCGCGCTCAACGGCCCGCAGGATATCGTCGAGAAGAACCGGCAGCTGTACCACAAGCGTCGCGACGTGCTGGTCGAAAGCTTTGCGCGCGCCGGCTGGGACATCCCCTCGCCGCGCGCCTCGATGTTCGCCTGGGCGCCGCTGCCCCCGGCGCTCCAGCATCTGGGCTCGCTCGAATTCTCCAAGCAGTTGCTCACCCAGGCCAAGGTCGCGGTCGCTCCCGGCGTCGGCTATGGCGAGAACGGCGAGGGCTTCGTGCGCATCGCGATGGTCGAGAACGAACAGCGCCTGCGCCAGGCGGCGCGCAACGTGAAACGCTATCTGCAGAGCATGGGCGTCAACACCCCGGGCAAGGCGACCGGCTGACGCCCCGGCCGGGAATGTCATCCAGCGTCACATCGCCGTCCCGGCAGAACCGAAACCTCTGCGCCCCCCTTCGTCATGCCGGACTTGTTCCGGCATCCATGTTGCCGCGAACGCACAGGCCGATGCTCTTGCGGCACCATGGACCCCGGCCTGCGCCGGGGTGACGGCGGTCCCGCGATCTCCCCGCCGCCCGCGCGGTTGACCCGTCCCCGCCACGCCGCCAAAGCATCGCCATGACCCGCCCCGGCTTCGCCTTCTCCACCCGCTTCAAGGTCCGCTATGCCGAGATCGACGGCCAGAAGGTCGTCTTCAACTCGCGCTACCTCGAATATGCCGATGTCGCGGTCACCGAGTTCTGGCTGTGGACCGGGATCGGCGAGGCGCTGGGCGCGCTGTGGCAGGACACCGAATTTCACGTCCGCCGCGCGGAGGTCGATTATCTCGCGCCGTTCACATGGGGCGACGAGGTGGAGGCGTTCGTCCGGATCGAGCGGCTCGGCACCTCCAGCATCACCAAGAGGTTCGAACTGGTGAAGGCCGGCGACGGCACGCTGTGCGCCGCGATCACCATCGTCAGCGTCAACGTCCATCTGCCGACTGGTCGCCCGGTGCCGATCCCCGACGCGATCCGCGACTTTATCGCTGCGCTGCCACAAGGCTGACCGGCGGACGGGCCGGCCCGGTCCCGGCCCTCAGCCCGCGTCCGCCTCGGCCGGCACGTCGCCCGGCAACGCCCAGTGCATGTCGTGCTTGGTCAGCTTGCGGCCGTCATGGCTCAGCACCGCAATCTCCTGGATCGGGCGACCGTCGCGCACGTCGACCAGGATCGGGAACGCCGGCTCGCCCGTCTCCCACCTCTCCCCCCACTGGCGCAGCGCAACCATCGTCGGCAGCAGAGCCGATCCCTTGGGGGTCAGGTTGTAGACGATCTTGCGGCGATCCTCGGGCACCGACGCGCGTTCCATGATGCCGTGTTCGACGAACCGCGCCAGCCGGTTGGCCAGGATGTTGCGCGCGATCCCCAGTTCCTGCTGGAACTCCTCGAAATGATGCAGGCCGTTGAACGCCGCGCGCAGGATCAGGAACGCCCAGCGTTCGCCCATCGATTCCAATGCCGCCGGTAGGCTGCACTCCGCCAGATTTTCGCGCACCTTGCCCACGCATCACTCCTCGCGCCGAACGAACGCCGGCGTCAACCCGCATCTACAGCCCGGCCATATAAGTTTTGTAATGAAACTCGCAAATGCGAGTTGCCTCTTGCAACTCGCAGTCGCAGCAACTAGGTGGCGATCAGAAACCTAGTTACGGAGTCGTGTCATGCTTCGCACCGTCCTGTCCGCCATCATCGCCTCCGCCGCCACGCTGGCCGCCGCGGGCGTCTCCGCCCAGCCGGCCACCGGCTATTATGTCGCGACCCCGGTGGCGGCGCCGGCGAAGGTGCGCTTCATCACCCGCGCCACGCCGTGGCAGCTGCAGGACGGCACCTATGTCGCCGCCCGCGCGCCGGAACGCGACGCCATCCTGTGCCAGCTGGTGGTGCGCGACATCGGCGCGCTCAGCGCGTTCAGCGCGGGGGGCAAGGCCTTCGACGCCGCACAGCTCGAAAAGTGCAACGGCAAGGCGGCGACCGTCACCGCCTCGGCGCAGCGCTGATCGCCTCGCACTCACGCCATCTCCCGCCCCTCTGACCGGGAGCGCAATGGGCCTCTGCCGGAACTCCCCCGGCGGAGGCCTTTTTTGTTGCGCGCGTGTTGCCATCGGGGGGCGTTCGGCGGCATCCTGCGCAGGTGCCTGTGCTGAGACAATATGAACTCGTCGACCGGGTTCTCGATTACGATCCCGACGCCGACGAGGCGATGCTCAACCGCGCCTATGTCTTCTCCGTGAACGCGCACGGCACGCAGAAGCGCGCGTCGGGCGACCCCTATTTCAGCCACCCGATCGAGGTGGCGGGCATCCTGACCGAACTGCATCTCGACGACGAGACGATCGCGACCGCGATCCTGCACGACACCGTCGAGGATACCGTCGCCACCCCGGAGGAGATCGAGCGGATCTTCGGCGCCAATGTCGCGCGGCTGGTCGACGGCGTGACCAAGCTCAGCAAGATCGAGGCGCAGACCGAGAACGAGCGCGCGGCGGAAAATCTGCGCAAGTTCCTGCTGGCGATGTCGGGCGATATCCGCGTGCTGCTGGTCAAGCTGGCCGACCGGCTGCACAACATGCGCACGCTCCATTACATTCCCAAGCCGGAGAAGCGCCGCCGCATCGCGCGCGAGACGATGGATATCTACGCCCCGCTCGCCGAGCGGATCGGCATGTACGAGTTCATGAAGGAGATGCAGACGCTCGCCTTCCAGCAACTCGAACCGGAAGCGTATGAATCGATCACCCGCCGGCTGGAACAGCTCAAGGACGGGTCGGACGGCGATCGCATCGCCAAGATCGGGTCGGGGCTGAAGCTGCTGCTGGCGCGCGCCGGCGTCGATGCCGAGGTGTCGGGGCGCGAAAAGCATCCCTATTCGATCTGGCGCAAGATGCAGGAACGCCACATCAGCTTCGAGCAGCTGTCCGACATCATGGCGTTTCGCGCGATCGTGCCGACGGTGGAGGATTGCTACCGCGCGCTGGGCGTCATCCACCGCCGCTGGCCGATGGTGCCGGGGCGGTTCAAGGATTACATCTCCACCCCCAAACGCAACGGCTACCGCTCGCTCCACACCAGCGTCATCCACGCCGAGAACCGCCGGATCGAGATCCAGCTGCGTACGCCGGAAATGCATGCGGAGGCGGAATTCGGCCTCGCCGCGCACTGGGCGTACAAGCAGTCGGTGCCCGCGACCGGGGGGGCGACCCGCCGTACCGCGCAGGCCGCGGCGCAACCGGGGGCGCAGGCCGGGTGGATCGCCGATCTGGTCGAGATCCTCGACACCGCCGCGACCCCGGAGGAGTTGCTCGAACACACTCGCATCGCGATGTATCAGGATCGCATCTTCGCCTTCACGCCGAAGGGCGAACTGATCCAGCTGCCCAAGGGCGCGACCCCGATCGACTTCGCCTATGCGGTGCACACCGATCTGGGCAACCAGGCGGTCGGCGCGAAGATCAACGGCCGCGTCGTGCCGCTGTCGACCGTGATCGAGAACGGCGACCAGGTGCAGGTGCTGCGGTCGAAGGCGCAGGTGCCGCAGCCGGCGTGGCTCAACCTGGCGATCACCGCCAAGGCGCTGGCCGCGATCCGCCGCCACCTGCGCAACGAGGAACGCGACCAGTCGGTCGCGCTGGGGCGCAAATTGTACGACGACATCGTCCAGCGGCTCCCCGCGACGCTCGCCGCCAATGCGCTGGACGAGGCGCTCAAGCGGCTGAAACTGCCCGACGAGGCCGCGCTGATGCAGGCGATCGCGCGCCGCACGCTGGGCGATGCGCAGGTGATGGAGGCGCTGATGCCCGGTTCGGCGGGCGCCGACCTGGCCGATGCCCCGCCGCAATCGAGCGCGATCTCGATCCAGGGGCTGGCGCCCGGCGTCGCCTATGAGCTGGCCGAATGCTGTCACCCCGTGCCCGGCGACCGCATCGTCGGGCTGCGCCGCCCCGATGCCTCGATCGAGGTCCATGCCATCGACTGCCCCGTGCTCGCCGCGCTCGCCGAACGGTCGGAGGAGGAAACCGACTGGATCGACGTCCAGTGGGGCAACAAGACCGAGGGCGCGGTCGCACGCATCTCGGTCGAGGTGCGCAACGAACCGGGCGCGCTGGGGATGCTGGCGACCGTCATCGGCCAGCACAAGGCCAACATCATCAACCTGCGCCTCGACAACCGCGACACGCAATTCCACACCAACACGATCGACGTTGAGGTGCACGACGCGCACCAGCTGATGCGCCTGCTCGCCGCGCTGCGCGCCGCCGAAGCGGTCAATGCCGCCGAACGCATCTAAGCGCGCCCACGCCGGCTACGCCCCTGACAGCAAAAACCCCGCCAGGCCGGTCGGCCTGGCGGGGTTTTTAATGGTGGGCGTGGCAAGGATTGAACTTGCGACCCCTGCGATGTCAACACAGTGCTCTACCACTGAGCTACACGCCCACGTGAGGAAGGCGCCTCTACCGGGGTCGGCGGGGGAGCGCAAGCGCTATTCCGCATCGCTCCCGATATCCCGTCATCCACCCGAAACGGCGCGCGTCAGATCAGCTCGGCATTGTCCACGTTGAACAGCCGGTCGACCTCCAGCACCAGGTCGCGCAGGTGGAATGGCTTCGACAGGACGCGTGCGTGCGGCATCGCGCTGCCGGCCTTGAGCGTGACGGCGGCGAAGCCGGTGATGAACATCACCCGCATCCCCGGCGCCATTTCCTGCGCCTTCTGCGCCAGTTCGATGCCGTCCATCTCGGGCATGACGATATCGGTCAGCAGCAGGTCGAACGTCTCGCGCTCAAGCAGCGGCAGCGCCGCGGTCCCGCGGTCCACCGCGCTGACGGCATAGCCCGATCGTTCCAGCGCGCGCGCCAGATACTCGCGCATCACCGCATCGTCTTCGGCCAGCAAAATCTTGATCATCTTGGTCCTAAGCTCCCGTGCACGCCTTATGACCCACGCGGCTTGAAGTTTCCACCAGCGGACATGGTGAACCGATGTCGTTAACCGGCTGAAATGCGACGAACGGTTGCGGGCGGCGCGACGCTTCCATAGCGTGCGGCCAGATGCCTTCGTTCCGCCTCGTCGGGCCGGTTCCGCCGGAAAGCCCCGTGATCCTGTCCGTGCCGCATGCCGGACGCGATTATCCCGCGGCGCTGATGGCGGCGCTGCGCGCGCCCCCTGCGGCGCTGCGCACGCTGGAGGACCGGCATGTCGACGCGGTCGCGCTGGCCGCGCGCGGGCGCGAGACGGCGCTGATGCAGGACGTGCCGCGCGCCTGGATCGACCTGAACCGCGCCGAGGACGAACGCGATCCGCTGCTCGACGAAGGCGCCCGCGCCGCGCCGCTGTCAGCGAAGGTGCGCGCCGGGCTGGGGCTGGTCCCGCGCCGGACCAGCGCGGCGGGCGAATTGTGGTACGGTCGCCTTTCCGCGGCCGAGGTGGAGAAACGCATCGCCGACGCGCACCGCCCCTATCACGACGCGCTGGCACGGGTGCTGGCGGCGACCCGCGCGCGCTTCGGCGTGGCGGTGCTGGTCGACGTCCATTCGATGCCGCCGATCGCGGGCAGCCGCGCGCGGATCGTCATCGGCGACCGCTTCGGCCGCTCTGCCGCGGTCCGCTATGTCGCGCGGGTGGCGGGGGCGATCGGCGCGACGAGCATCCCCTATGCCGTCAACACGCCCTATGCCGGCGGGCACATCCTCGATCGCCACGGCGATCCCGCGCGGGACGTGCATGCCGTCCAGATCGAGATCGACCGTTCGCTGTATCTCGACCGGCGGCTCGACGCGCCCTCGGTCGATCTGCCTGCGGTCGCCACGCTGCTGCGCGCGGTGGTGGACGCACTGACCGACGAGGCGCTGGGCGCGGGACTGGCGCAGGCAGCGGAATAGTCGCCGCCCACAGCGCGGCGCATTCAGCCACTTCAGGCCGGGCGCCGCGAAACCGCGCCGATAAAAAAACCACCGCGTGTTTGCACACGCGGTGGCCAAGGTTCAGGGAGGAGACACGCCAGAGGCGTGCCATACGGTTCCGCGAAAGGGGGGACACGGAAACCGTACGCCAACAACATAAGAGGGCGGCAAAGGGTTTCAAGTCTTCGCCCCGCCGCCACGATAAACTGTTCGAATCCGGCGATGGGCCGCTGACCAGCGGGTCAGCGCCCGGCGGGCAGCATCCGCGCCATCACGCCGTCGCGCAGCAGCACCGCATGGCGCAGCGCCGCGGCGACATGCGCGGCGACCAGCACCGCCATCATCCAGCCCAGCACCTCGTGCCCCTCGGCCCCCAGTCCGGCGGCGGCGTCCGACACGGGCAGGTACGGCAGGCCGAACAGCCTGAACCACGTCAGCGCGCGTCGCCCCTCTGGGCCGGATACCATCATCCAGCCGGTCAGCGGCACCGCGATCATCAGCACGTACAGCGCCCAATGCGTTGCATGCGCCGCCGCCCGTTCCCACGCCGGCGTCGTCGCGGGCAGCGGCGGCGGGCGATGCGCCACGCGCCAGGCCACCCGCGCCGCCGTCAGCAACAGCACGGTGATGCCGATCGCCTTGTGCGCCGGCATCCATGCGCGCAGCGCCGGGATCGATTCATGCCCGATCCCGACGATCAGGTTGACGATCACCAGCACCGCGATCGTCCAGTGAAAGGCGATGGCGACCCGCGAATAGGTCGCGCCCGCGATCGGTCGCGCCGCGTGCCCGCGCGTCGCCATCACCCCTGCCCCATCCGCGTCAGGCGACCAGCTGCGGCTGCGGCATCTTGCCCAGCTTCACCTGGCGCGCGAAGATGTCGCGCATCAGCGACAGCGAGAACAGGTGCGCATACAGCAGCGGCAGCATGCCCGACTGCGACATCTTGCGCAGCTGGTCGCCGCGCAGGTCGGCCAGCTTCTGCTCGTCCACCATCTGGAACCCACGATAGACGAACGGCTGGTCGATGCCGTCCTGCTGGATCGTCACTTCGCCTTCCATCAACAGGCCGGCGTCGCGGATTTCCGTCATGAACTGACCGGTGCGCGCCGCGGCCTGCTCGAAATTCTCGTTGAACTGAAGGATGTTGCGCGTCAGCTCGGTCGGCTGGCCGTCGGCGAACAGCGGCTCGCCGTCATCGAACGCGCCGATCGTGTCGGTGGTCGGGTCGAAGCACAGCGACAGCTCGTCCGCATCCGGGCGCAGCCGCGCCAGCATGTACGGATAGCGGCGGACATAGGCCGGGACGTACAGATTGTCCTCGGTCAGCGCGCCGGCGTCGTCGACGAACACGTTGACGCCCTCGTTCAGGCCCATCAGCGCGATCGGGATCGAATCGTCGCCCGACGAAAAGACGATCGGCATGAACCGCTGCACCAGCGGGAATTCCTCCACGGTCAGCGGGATCGCGTGCTGGCCGGTCAGGAACGGCGCCACGTTCGACGAGCGGATCTTGTAGTTGGCGTGGAGTTCGCTCGAAAGCGGCTCGAGGCCGTTGTAGAAAAGCGGAAGCTGCGGCGCGCTGGCCATGGGATTCTCCGTAGCGGACGGGATGAGGTTCGTATCGTCTCGATCGGGCGCGCCGCGTCCTGCCGCCACCCGGACGGGGGACGGGCCTATTGCGGGTTGCCCGGCGGCGCAAGCGTCACGAGCTTGCCGGGGTTCATCAGTTCCCCCGGATCGAACGCCGCGCGGATCGCGCGCAGCGCCGCCAGCCGCGCCGGCGGGGCCAGCCGCTCCAGTTCGTCGCGCTTCATCTGGCCGATGCCATGCTCGGCGGAAATCGTGCCCCCTGCCGCGACGACCAGGTCGTGGACGAAGGCGGAGACGACCGGCACCTGCCGCGCATACCAGTCGGCCGGGTCGGTGCCGGGGGCGGCGCGGACATGGAAATGGACGTTGCCGTCGCCCAGGTGGCCGAAGCCGCTGGCGCGCGTGCCGGGAAAGCGCGCCTCGCACGCCGCCGCCGCCTCGATCATGAAGCGCGGCATCGCCTCCACCGGCACCGCGATGTCGTGCTGCGCCGCCGGCCCGGTGGCGCGTTCGGCGTCGGAGATCGATTCGCGGATCCGCCAGAACGCCTCGGCCTGCGTCTCGCTCGCCGCGATCGTGGCATCGCCGGCCAGCCCGTCCGCGATCGCCGCGCCCAAGACACGCTCCACCACCGCCGCGGCGCCGTCGGGCGCGTCGTCGTCGGTCACCTCGATCAGGACGTGCCACGGATGCGCGCTTGCCAGCGGCGCGCGGGCGTCGGGCAGATAGGCGAGCACCGCGTCCAGCGATTCGGCGGGCAGCAGCTCGAAACTCTCCAGCGCCGGGGTCGTGCGCTGGAACCGGCGCAGCAGCGTCATCGCCGCGTCGGGGGATGCCACCCCCGCCCAGGCGACCGTCCGCCCCGCCACCGCCGGCACCAGTCGCAGCGTCGCGGCGGTGACGATGCCCAGCGTCCCTTCGGCCCCGATCAGCAACTGCGTCAGGTCGTAGCCGCGATTGTCCTTCTTCAGCGCCGCCAGCCCGTCGTGCCGCGATCCGTCGGGCAGCACCGCCTCGATCCCCGCGACCAGCCCGCGCATCGTGCCGAAGCGCAGCACCTGCGTCCCCCCGGCGTTGGTGGATACCAGCCCGCCGATCGTCGCCGATCCCTTTGCCCCCAGCGACAGCGGGAAACGCCGCCCGTGCGCCGCGGCCGCCGCGTGCAGCGTCGCCAGGATCACGCCCGCCTCCGCCACCGCCAGCCCTGCCTCCGCGTCGATCGAACGGATCGCGTTGAGCCGGCGCAGCGACAGGATCGCCGCGCTGCCGTCCGCGGGCGGGGTCGCCCCGCCGACCATCGAGGTGTTGCCCCCCTGCGGCACCAGCGCGACACCCTCGGCCCGGGCGGTGGCGACGATCGCCTGCACCTCGTCGACCGTGGCGGGCGCCAGCAACAGCTCGGCATGGCCGTGGTAGCGGCGGCGCCAGTCGGTTTCCCATGGCGCGATCGCATCGCGATCGGTGACGATGGCGGCGGCGGGCAGGCGCGCGGCGATCCGTTCGGCGAAGCGGGCAAGCATCGGGTTCACGCGCGTGTCCTTGCGCCCGATTGCGCGCGGCTTCAACCGCGTCACGGCCGCTTCGCCGGCGGTTCATCCCCCGTTCAACCGGCGCCGGTCACCGCGATGGGCGCCTGTCATGATCCCGCGCCTTCCGCCCGCCCTGCTGCTCGCGATGGCCGCCCCCTTTGCGGTGGGCGCGGCCGCGCCTGCGCCGGATGCGCTGGCCGACGGCACGCAATGGGCGCAGCTGACGATCCACGAACGGCTCATCATCCGCATCCCGCGGATGCCGGCCGCCGCACGCACTGCGCTGCGCGCACCGGCGCCGGCGCCGGTGGACTGGCGCGAACGCCGCGGGCCGCGCTGCCTGACGATGACGTCGCTGACCGGCGCGGCGATCGGTCGCGACGGCGAGGTCGATCTGATCGTCGAGGGGTCGCAACGCGTGCGCGCGCGGCTGGATTCGCAATGCCCGACGCTCGATTTCTACTCGGGCATGTACCTGAAGCCGACCGCCGACGGCAAAATCTGCGCCCGGCGCGACGCGATCCGCACGCGATCGGGCGGCCGCTGCGCGATCGCGCAGTTCCGAAAGCTGGTGCCGGCGCGCTGAAAACCCGCTCGAACGCGCATATTCCTTGACTTTGCGGCCGCGATCGGGAAGCGCGGACGGGATAGAAAAGAGGCGTCGGCGCCGGCCGCGCCCGCCCCCGGCAACCGGACATCTGCATGAGCTTCGCCGACCTCGGCCTTTCCGACGAACTCCTCCGCGCCGTTGGCGACACCGGCTATACCGAGCCGACGCCGATCCAGGCCAGCGCCATCCCGTCCGTACTGATGATGCGCGACATCATCGGGATCGCGCAGACCGGCACCGGCAAGACCGCCAGCTTCGTGCTGCCGATGATCGACATCTTGGCCCACGGCCGCAGCCGCGCGCGGATGCCGCGCAGCCTGATCCTGGAGCCGACGCGCGAACTGGCCGCGCAGGTGGCCGAGAATTTCGAGATCTACGGCAAGTATCACAAGCTTTCGATGGCGCTGCTGATCGGCGGCGTGCAGATGGGCGATCAGGTCAAGGCGCTGGAAAAGGGCGTCGACGTGCTGATCGCCACGCCGGGCCGGCTGATGGACCTGTTCGGCCGCGGCAAGATCCTGCTGACCGGCTGTTCGATGCTGGTCATCGACGAGGCGGACCGGATGCTCGACATGGGGTTCATCCCCGATATCGAGGAAATCTGCACCAAGCTGCCCGCGCAGCGCCAGACCCTGCTGTTCAGCGCGACGATGCCCGCGCCGATCAAGAAGCTGGCCGACCGCTTCCTCAGCAATCCCAAGACGATCGAGGTCGCGCGCCCCGCCAGCACAAACATCAACATCACCCAGTGGGTAGTGCCGGTGAAGGGCAGCGCGTTCGAGAAGCGCCGCAGCCTGCGCACCCTGCTACGCCAGGACGACGTGCGCACCGCGATCATTTTCTGCAACCGCAAGACGACGGTGCGCGAGCTCAACAAGAGCCTGAAGCAGCACGGCTTCGCCTCGGGGGAGATCCATGGCGACATGGACCAGCCCGCGCGCCTCGCCGAACTGGACCGGTTCAAAAAGGGCGACGTCAACATCCTGGTCGCCAGCGACGTCGCCGCGCGCGGGCTGGACATCAAGGGCGTCAGCCATGTCGTCAACTTCGACGCGCCGTGGCACCCGGACGATTACGTCCACCGCATCGGCCGCACCGGGCGCGGCGGCGCGACCGGCGTGTCCTATACGCTGATGGGGCCGGACGATCAGGAGAATGTCGAGAATATCGAGAAGCTGACCGGACAGGCGATCCCGCGGCTCGATGCGCTTCCCGATGCCCCCGAGGCGGAGGAAGACGCCCGCCCCGCCCGCCGCACCCGCGAGCGTCCCGAGCGTGCGGAACGACCCGAGCGGACCGAACGCGCCGAACGTCCTGCCCCGGCGCCCGCCGAACGCCGCGAACGCCCCGCCCGCCCGGATCGCACCCCGCCCGCGCCGCGCCTGGCGGACACCGCCGAACCCCGTCACCAGCGCCCGCCGCGCCGCGATCCGGTTCAGGACGGTCCCGACGACGGCGGCTGGAATGGCCCGATCCCCGACTTCCTCGGGGTCGCGCTCACGTCATGACGATCGCCGCCGACGACGTTCCGGCGTCGCCGTGCAATCTCGTCTGCACCATGGACCCGGTGACCGGCTTCTGCCTGGGATGCTATCGCACGATCGGTGAGATCGCGGGGTGGAGCAGCGCCGACACGACGGAGAAGCGCGCGATCCTGCTGCGGGTCGCCGAGCGCGAGCGCGCCGCGCGCTAGATCGGATCGACCGTCGTCGCCCCAACGCAGGTCGATACCGTTGCGAAAGCCCTCCACGTCATGCCGGACCCGTTCCGGCATCCATCGCGCCGCATAGGCCGCAAACGGTTGAATTCTCGACACCGCGGACCCCGGAACAGGGCCGGGGTGACGGGGCTGTCACGGCGGCGGGCACGCCTTTCGAAGCGGCCCCGTGCGATGCGGGACGACGATACCGCCCCGCCGCCGCCTTCACCGCAGCGGCTTGCCCGAATCCTTCCAGCGATCGAGGATCGGCGATTCCGGCAGGCGGTCGCCCGGCGCGCGCACACTGGGTGAAGGCGACGGCGCAGGCACCGGCGTCGCCATCCCCGCCACCGCACCCGCCGAAGCCGCCACGGGCACTGGCGTCGCCACTCCGACCGGTATCGCCATCGCCACCACCGGTGCCGCCACCGGCCCCGCCGGCAACAGCTCGCCGCCGCGATACCGCTGCACGAATGCCGCCGCCGTCCCCCAGAAGCCCTTCCAGCGGTGGAAGAAATGCGCCCCCACCGCATCGGTCATCACCAAGGTGCGGTTCCACGCCGGGGTCACCGCGAACGTGTGGTAATGGGTGGCAAGGCCCACCGGGGCATAGACCGATCCGTTCAGCGCCGCCGCCGCGATCCGCGCCGCGCGCGCCCAGCCCTGCCGGCTCGGCACCCGCGCACTCGCGCCGTCGCACGCGAAGCTGAACTGGCACCCGCCGCCCCCGGCCCCCGCGCCTGCGCCGACGCCCTGATAGACGACGCCGCACACGCTCGCAGGAAAGGCCGGGTGCCGCACGCGGTTCAGCACCACCTGCGCCACCGCGCGCTGCCCCTCGTCCGATTCCGACGCCGCCTCGTAATAGATCGCGGCGGTGAGGCATTCGAGCGCACGCGCGCGGTCGATCGACGCGACGCCCGCCAGCGTGAACGGACGCGCCGGCGTCACCTTCGCATCGCCCGCGATCCGCGCGGCGAAGGCGGGGGCGGCCGGCAATGGCGCAGTCCCGGTCGTGCCGCGCGCGGGTGAGGCGAAGGCGACGGGATCGCCCGCCACCGGCACCGCACCGGCGCCCGCAGGGGCGGGCAGCGTGCGGCTCACCAGGACACGCGGCGATGCCAGCATCAGCATCGCGGCCTGCGCCGCCAGCGCACCAGCGGCCACCACGATCAGCGCACCGATCACCGCCAGCGCGCGCCGCGCCCAGTAGCCGGCGGCGCGTTGCGATCGCTGGTCGATGGGGAAGAAGGCGCGCACGGCCCGGCTCCTCGCACGCGCCCGCCCGCCGGGCGCGTCGCTATCGCCTAGCGCGCCGGCCCTTACTTTTTCTTATCACTCCGGCGGCTGTCGCGCTGCGAATTGGCGAACAGCACCGCGGCGGCCACCGCGGCGGAACCGATGCCCACGCCCAGCCACGTCTTGCCGATCTGCCAGCGTCCGCCACGGTGCATCGCGGCGTCCTTGGTCCCGCCGGCTTCCTCATGCGCCTTGGCGGCGGCGACGGTCGCCAGGATCTCGTTCGGTTCGCTCCGGTCGGTTGCGTCGGTCATCCTTGTCCTCCTTTGCCCGCGCCATAACGCGCGCGGAAACCGCTGGCGAACGCCGCCAGCCGCTGCTCGGCGATGGCGCCACGCAGGTCCGCCATCAACGCCTCGTAAAAGGCGATATTGTGTTCGGTCATCAACATCGCTCCCAAAATCTCGCCACTGCGGACGAGATGGTGGAGATAGGCACGGCTCCACGTCGCGCACACCGCACAGCCGCATTCGGGGTCCAGCGGCCCCTGATCCTCGTTGAAGCGCGCGTTGCGGATGTTGATCGGCCCGGTCCGCGTGAACGCCTGCCCGGTGCGCCCCGACCGCGTCGGCATGACGCAATCGAACATGTCGACGCCGCGTTCCACCGCGCCGACGATATCGTCGGGCTTGCCCACCCCCATCAGATAGCGCGGCCGGTCCGCCGGCAACTGCCCGGGGGCGTAGTCCAAGCAGCCGAACATCGCCTCCTGCCCCTCGCCCACCGCCAGCCCGCCGATCGCATAGCCGTCGAAGCCGATGTCGATCAGCGCGTCCGCGCTCGCGCGGCGCAGCCCTTCGTCCAGCGCGCCCTGCTGGATACCGAAGATCGCATTGTGCGCCGCATGGACGCCGCCATCGGCGTCGTGGAACGCATCGCGGCTGCGCCTGGCCCAGCGCATTGATCGTTCCATCGCCGCGGCCTGCACCTCGCGCGTGGAGGTGGTCGGCACCAGTTCGTCGAAGGCCATCGTGATGTTGCTGCCCAGAAGCCGCTGGATCTCGATCGACCGTTCGGGGGTGATGAGGTGCCGCGTCCCGTCCAGATGGCTGGCGAAGGCGACGCCCTCCTCCGACCTCTTGGTCAGTTCGGACAGGCTCATCACCTGATAGCCGCCCGAATCGGTCAGGATCGGCCGTTCCCACCCCATGAAGGCGTGCAGCCCGCCCAGCCGCGCCACGCGCTCCGCACCGGGACGCAGCATCAGGTGATAGGTATTGCCCAGGATGATGTCGGCACCCGCGCGCTCGACATCGGCGGGCTTCATCGCCTTCACCGTCGCGGCGGTGCCGACCGGCATGAACGCGGGCGTGCGGATCGTCCCGCGCTCCATCGCGATCGTGCCGGTGCGCGCCGCCCCGTCGGTGGCGGCGATCGTGAAGGCGAAACGCGGCGCGCTCATCGCTCGCCGCCTCCGTTGCCGCCTTCCTTTTCGCCGTCGTTCTTGTCGTCCGGTTCGGGTGTACGCGGATCGTGCCCGCCACGCGGCACCGCCTCGGCGCCCGGCTTGCCTTTCCCGCGCGGGCCGCCGCGCCCCATCGTCGGGCCGTCCGCGCCGATCGGCATGGTACGGAACGTCAGCAGCTCGGCACGGCTGATCGTCTTGCTGCCGTCCTTGTCGTAACGCGCGAACAGCCGGCTGAACTGGTCGAGCATCTCGTCCAGCGTGACCTGCCCGTCGTTGTTGCGATCGACCTCGAACGGGCTGGGCAGCGCATTGGCATCGCCCAGGAACCTGGCCGCCCAGTCCGAATAGGCGATGTAGCGCAGCGCGCCGGTATGCGCGGTGTCGATCGCCTCGAACGATGCACGCACGCCGTCGATCATCTCCGACCGGTCGACCAGCGCATCGCCATTGGCGTCGAACGTCGCGATCATCATCGCCACCGGCTCGACCACCATCGTCGCGGGAGTCTGCGGCTGTGCGGGCGCGGGCGCGCGCACGACGATCGGCGGCGGCTCCTGCGCGGGGGCGGCAGCGGCGGCGACAAGTGACAGCAACAGGGGGAGCGCACTCATCGCTCCCCCGTGGCAGAACATGCCCGCCTTATCCAGCCGTCACCAATTGTAGCGCAGCGTGCCGACGACGGTGCGCGACGCACCGAAATAGCAGCTGTTGTTGAAGAAGCAGCTGGCGATGTGGCGCTTGTCGAACAGGTTCTGCGCATTGACGCTCAGGCTCAGCCCCGCCAGCGACCGATCGGCCGCGCCGAAATCATAGCCGATCAGCGCATCGGCCAGCACGAACCCGGGCGACTGGAACCGCGTCGTCACCAGCTGCCGGTTGCGGGTGATCTGCGCCGTCCCGTCCGATTCGCCGACATAGCGGACGCCCGCGCCGACGTTCAGCCCGCCCAGCGCCCCCGCCGCGGCGTGCTTCAGGTCCCATGCGACGAAGCTCGATGCACTCCACTTGGGGATACCCAGCGGGCGCGTGCCGGTCACGCCGGCCAGTTGGTCGCCGGTGCCGGTGGGCGGATTGCCGCGCACCGTCAGCGCATCGGTATAGCTGCCCGCGACCGTCACCGACACGCCCGGCGCGATGTCGCCGCGCCCGTCCAGCTCGACGCCGCGCACCTTCACCTCGCCCGCCTGGATCGAAAAACCGATGTTGACCGGATCGGGCACGGTCGCGTTCTGGCGCCGCAGGTCGAACGCCGAAAGCGTGAACAGCGCGTTGGTGCCGCGCGGCTGGTATTTCAGCCCGGCCTCATATTGCCGCCCCGTGACGGGGACGAACGGCGTCCCGTCGAACGCCGTCCCGGTCTGCGGCTCGAAGCTTTCGGAATAGCTGGCGAACGGCGACAACCCCCACTTGGTCTCGTACAACGCGCCGACGCGCCCGGTGAAGGCGGTCTGCGACAGCCGGGTCACCGCCCCGCTGACGCGGTTGCGCGACAGCGTCGAATACCAGTCGTACCGCCCGCTCGCGATCAGGTTCAGCCCGCCGATCGCGATCTGATCCTGCGCATAGACGCCGACCTGGTCGGTCTTGCGGAAACCGCGCGTGACGCCGGGGAACAGCAGCAGGTCGCTCGACGGCAGGTTGCGGCCATAGACGGGGGCGTACAGGTCCAGGTTGGGGATGTTGATCGCCGGATTGGCGCTGGTGCCGGTCGCGAACGCCTGGTCGTTGCTGCCGCGGTTGTTCTGCCAGTCCAGCCCGGCCAGCAGCGTATGGCGCACCGGCCCGGTCGCCAGCTCCGCCGCCAGCCGGTTGTCGATCGTGATCGTGCGGAACGCCTCATCCGCGCCGCCGCCGCCGCGCGTGATCCGCGACAGGTCGGTGTTGCCGTTGGCGTCCAGATTGGCGTTGGCGTTGAACGACAGATAGATCTGTCGATAATGCAGGTCGACATCCAGGTAGCGCGCATTGGTGGTCCAGGTCAGCGCGTCGTTCAGCTGGTGGCGGAAGAGGATCGTCGCCGACTTCTGCGTCCGGTCGAACGCCTCATACGCCGGCTCCGAGACGTTGAGGTCCACCGGCAGCGCGCCGAGCGGGCTGGGCAGCGCCGAGCCGTAGACCGGCACCCCGCTGTACGACGCCGCCTCGGGATCGCGCTGGTAATTGAGGATCAGCGTGACGCTGGTCGCGTCGTCGGGCGCGAAGGTCAGCATCGGGCGCGCATAATAGCGCCGGTTGCGGGTCAGCGCGACGAACCCGTCGGACCGTTCCGCCCCGGCGATCACGCGGAACAGCAGCCTACCGTCGCGGTCGAGCGGCTGGTTCACGTCGATCGACGAGCGCAGCAGGTCGAAATTGCCCGCCGCCAGCTCGATCCGCCCGCCCGCCTCGCGGTACGGCACCTTGCTGGTCAGGTTGACGAGGCCGCCCGGGGTCGAATTGCCGTACAGGACCGACGCCGGCCCCTTGATGATGTCGACGCGGTCGACCAGGTGGAAATCGATCTGCGGGCTGGAATACGGCCCGCCCAACAGGCGCATCCCGTCCATATAGACGCCTGGCGTGAACCCGCGGATGTACAATTGGTCGTAGCGCGTCGCGACATTGCCGCGCTGGTTGGGCGCGACACCCGCGACATAGCCGAGCGCCTGGTTGATCGACTGCGCGTTGCGGCGCAGCAGCTCGGCCTCGTCGATCACCGTCACCGCTTGCGGCAGCGCGATGAGCGGGGTCGGGGTCTTGGCACCCGAATCGCCGGTCGCACGCTCGCGCACGCCGTTGACGATCACGTCGTCATTGTCGCGCACCTGCGCGTCGTCGGCGGCCACGGCATCATCGGCAACACCGGGCATCGCCCATCCCGTCGCCGGCGCCGCCCCCAGCAGCAATGCCGTGATCCATCCGCTTTTGCGTCCCCGCATCATTATTTTCCGCTATTGATAGTGACTCGCAGACGCTGCTAAGGGGCATGCAGCGTTGAGGCAAGGGGGTTGCGGCAAATGTTGATGGGACGGGCCGGTTCGGGAGCCGCGCGGCGCTGGCGCATCCGCCCCGCCGCCTGGGCGATGACGGCCCGCTGCCTCACCGCGTTCCTGGGCAATTACGCGTTCGCCGCCACCGCCGCGTCGCTGACCGCGCGGCTGCTGCCGATCGCGCGGGTGGAGGCGACCGCCTGGGCGATGATCCTGTCGTTCCTCCTCTACGCGATCGTCGGCCTGTGGTGCTTTGCGGAGGCGCGGCTGGCGCGCGTCGCGGGCGTGGTGTGGGGCGGCGCGCTGCTGATGGGCGCGGCGGTGTGGTGGATCGGGGTTCGCCCGTGATCCGCGCGCTGCGTCAGTCGATGGCATGGATCCACGGCTGGCTGGGGCTGGTCGCCGGCTGGCTGCTGTTCGCGATGTTCGCCACCGGCACCACCAGCTATTTCCGCCCGGAGATCACGCGCTGGATGCAGCCGGAGATCGCCGCCAACCGCACCGCCCCCGCCGATGCCGCCGCCACCGCGGTCCGCCACCTCCAGCGCGTCGGTGCCGACGACGTGCAATGGTTCATCGCGCTGCCCGACGATCGCACGGCGGTGACCCGCGTGTTCGAACAGCAGAAGCCCCCGGCGGATGGCGCCCCCCGTCGCCGCCGCGCCGAGGAACTGGTGCTCGATCCCGCCACGGGCGCGCCCGTCGCCGCACGCGACACGCGCGGGGGCGAACATTTCTACCGCTTCCACTTCCAGCTGCAGCTGCCCTTCCCCTGGGGCCGCTGGCTGGCGGGCGTGTGCGCGATGTTCATGCTGGGCGCGATCATCTCCGGCGTCGTCACGCACAAGCGCATCTTCGCCGATTTCTTCACGCTGCGCTGGAACAAGGGGCAGCGCAGCTGGCTGGACGCGCACAATGTCAGCGCGGTGCTGGCGCTGCCCTATCATGCGGTCATCACCTACACCGGGCTCATCACGCTGGTGGTGATGTACATGCCCTGGCCGATCGCCGCCAATTACCCGCAGCCCGCGCGCTTCGCGCAGGAAGCCTATGGCCTGGCCCCCGATGTCGAGGCGATCGGGCGTCCCGCGCCGCTGGTCGCGGTCGCGCCGCTGGTGCGCGATGCCGAACGGCGGCTGGGCGGCGCGGCCGGGCGCATCGTCGTCAGCCATCCCAATGATGCCGCCGCGACCGTCACCGTCACGCGCGGCAACGCCGCATCGGTCGGCGCGCGCGGCGTCAGCGCGACCTATTCGGGCACGACCGGTCGGCTGCTGTCGGTTACCCCGCCGCCCGGCCCGGCGATCACCACCGCCAACGTGCTGCTGGGGCTGCACCTGGCGCAATTCGCCGGGCCGGGCTTGCGCTGGATGCTGTTCCTGCTGGGGCTGAGCGGGGTGGCGATGGTCGGTACCGGCCTGCTGCTGTGGACGGCCGCGCGCCGCCGGCCGGGCGCCGCCCCCTTCTTCGGCCTGCGGCTGGTGGAGCGGCTCAACATCGCCACGATCGCCGGCCTGCCGCTGGGAATGGCCGCGTTCCTGCTCGCCAACCGGCTGCTGCCCGTCGACATGGCGGGCAGAGCCGATGCGGAGGTGGCGGCGATGTTCTGGACCTGGGGCGCCGCCGCACTGCTGCAATGCGTCCGCACGGCCCGGCTGGCGTGGCGGGACCTGTTCGCGCTCGGCGCGCTCGCCTTCGCTGCGATCCCGATCGTCGATGCGCTCACCACCCCGCGGCTGGCGGCGGGCGATCCGCTGTTCGTCGCCTTCGACCTGGCGATGGCGGTGATGGCGCTTGCGCTCGCCTTCGCCAGCCGCCGCGCCGCACGCATCCCCGCCGCCCCCGTCCGTCGCTCCGCCAGAAAGGTTGCCCATGCCTGACACGATCCTGATCGCCGCGCTCGCCTTCGTCCTGCTCGCCGCGACCGCGCATCGCCACCGCCGCGATGCCGGGATCGTCGCCCCCGGTCAGGTGCGCGCGCTGCGCGTGGTGGCGGGCGCGCTGCTGCTCGCCGCTTTCGTGCGCGCCGCCGGGCCGCTGGCGGGCGAACGGATCGTGCGGTTCCTGGTCGGCGGGTCGGTCGCCGGCATCGCGGTGGTGCTGGCGCTGTCGTTCGACGCGGCGCGCGTGCTGGCGCCGGTCCGCTGGCTGCTCAGCCGCCCGCGCCCCGCCGCCGTACCCGCGACGGTCCCCGCACGCGCCCGCGCGACGGCGCGCGCTCAGCGCGGCTGACGCGCGATCCAGGCGGCCAGCAGGTCGGGCCAGTAATGCGCGGGCAGGGCGCGGTCGCCGGTGCCGTATCCGTGCCCGCCTTCCTGGAAGAAATGCGCCTCGACCGGTCGCTTCGCGGCTTCCAGCGCGCGCATCATGATCCGGCTGTTCTCCGCCGGCACCGCCGGATCGTCGAGCGAATGGACCAGGAAGGTCGGCGGCGTCTGCGCCGTCACGTGCAGCGCGGGTGACCGCCGCGCCACCAGCGCCGCATCGGGGGCATCGCCCAGCAGCAGGTGAGTCGACAGCGCATGCCCCACCCCGGCGGCGTGCGAGATCACCGGATAGACCAGCGCCGCAGTCGCCGGGCGCGCGTCCAGCCGGTCGATCGCGTCCCCGCCCGGTGCCAGCGGCTCGGCAAAGCCGGTCGCCAGCGACGCGGCCAGGTGCCCGCCCGCCGAAAAGCCGACCACCGATACCTGCGCCGGGTCGAAGCCATATTCGCCCGCGACCGACCGGATCACGCGTATCGCGCGCTGCGCGTCCTGCAACGGCACGTCGGCGCGGTTCGCCCAGCCCTCGCCCGGCAGGCGATAGGTGAGGACGAACACCGTATAGCCCTTGGCAGTCATCCGCGCCGCGACGTCGACGCCCTCGTTGACGATCGACACCAGCCGGTATGCGCCGCCGGGGAGCGACAGCAGCGCGCGCCCGTTCGATTCGCGCGGGCGGAACACGCGCAGGTCGGGCGCGGCGACGTTGCGGATATAGATGGTGTCGCCCGGCTCGGCGGGCTGGCGGGTGAAGCCTGATCCGGGCACGCCCTTCGGCCACAGCGGGATCGACCGCGCCTGTCCCCAGATGACCGGCAGCGGCGGCAATACGGGCGCCGGCGCGGCCGCGGCCGACACCGCCCCCGCGCGCGTCAGCGCCGCACCCGCCGCGACACCCCCGGCCGCCGCCATCATCCCGCGCCTGCTGATCCCGTCGCCCTTTGCCATCGCCGCATCACTCTCCCGTTACGCCCGCCATGCCACCTCGTACAGCGCAGTGCAAAGGTTTGCTTGCAGAATGAGTAACTTGGATCAGCGTCCCGCGATCAGTCCGCGCGCGATCACCTGCGCCTGGATTTCCGCCGCCCCTTCGAAGATGTTCAGGATGCGCGCGTCGCACAGCAGGCGGCTGATTTCATACTCCAGCGCATAGCCGTTGCCGCCGTGGATCTGCAGCGCGGCATCGGCATTGCTCCATGCCGCGCGCGCCGCCAGCAACTTGGCCATCCCCGCCTCGATATCGCAGCGGCGGCCCGAATCCTTCGCGCGGGCGGCGGCATAGGTAAGCTCGCGCGCCATCACCATGTCGACCACGCCGGCGGCGATCTTGTCGGCAACGCGGGGGAAGGCGATGATCGCGCGCCCGAACTGGCGACGCTGGCGGGCATAATCCAGCGCCAGCTCGATCGCGCGGCGCGCGACGCCGACCGCGCGCGCCGCGGTCTGGATGCGCGCGCCCTCGAACGTCGCCATCAACTGCTTGAACCCGCGCCCCTCCTCGCCGCCCAGCAACGCGTCGGCAGGGGCGGCCATGCCGTCGAACGCCAGCGCATATTCGCGCATCCCGCGATAGCCCAGCACCGCGATCTCGCTGCCCGCCATCCCCGCCGCCGGGAACGGATCGGTCTCGGTCCCGCGCGGCTTGGGCACCAGCAGCATCGACAGCCCGGCATGACCCGCCACGTCGTCGCGCGTGCGGGCCAGCAGCGTCATCAGGTCCGACCGGCTGGCATGGGTGATCCACGTCTTCGCCCCGTCGATCCGCCAGCCGCCGCCCGGCGCGGCGCGTGCGCGGGTGGCGATCGCGCCCAGATCGGATCCGACATCGGGTTCGGTGAACACCGCGGTCGGCAGCACCGCGCCGCTCGCGATCGCGGGCAGCCAGCGCGCCTTCTGCGCTTCCGTCCCCGATGCCGCGATCAGCTCGCCGGCGATCTCGGACCGCGTGCCCAGCGATCCCGCGCCGATCCACCCGCGCGACAATTCCTCGGTGACGACGCACATCACCAGCTTCGACAGGCCCAGCCCGCCATAGGCCTCCGGAATGCACACGCCGAACGTGCCCAGCGCCGCCATGTCCGCGATCACCGCATCGGGGATCAGCGCATCGTCCAGGTGCCAGCGATGCGCGTGCGGCACGATCCGCTCGTCGGTGAAGCGGCGGAACTGGTCGCGGATCGCGTCCAGTTCGGCATCGTCCAGCGCCTCCGCCGGCCACTGCCCGGCATCCAGCGCCGCCGCCAGTGTCGCGCGCTCGTCGCGCCGGTCCGTATCCAGCAGCGGGGCGGCGGCATCCGCCAGCGCGCGCGCCGCGCCATGCGTCCCCAGATCGGCGGGACGGACGATCTCGTTCTGCCCCATCGGCAGCCCGCCGGTCAGTTGCGCGACGGTTTCGGCGACGCCGATGCGCAAAACCGCGTCATTGACCGCATCGGGGGCGCTCCGTCCGTGCCAATCGGCCAGCGCCTCCAGCGCCGCAACACCCGTCGCCACCCACGCCAGCCCGTGCGCAGCGCGCTGCTCGGTGTCGATGGAGGCGTCCGCAACGCGGCCTCGCACCGCCTCGACCGTCGCCGCACCATAGCTTTTGGCCGCCGCCAGCGCCTCCGCGACGTCGCGCATGTCAGTAACTCCGCGGCAGATTCAGCACATGTTCCGCGACATAACTCAGGATCATGTTCGTGCTGATCGGCGCCACCTGGTACAATCGCGTCTCGCGGAACTTGCGTTCGACGTCATATTCCGCCGCGAAACCGAACCCGCCATGCGTCTGGATGCACGCCTCCCCTGCTGCCCAACTCGCCTCGGCGGCCAGCATCTTGGCGATATTCGCTTCCTCACCGGCGTTGTCGCCCGCTTCGTACCGGCGCAACCCTTCGTGCACCATCAGTTCGGCGGCGCGCATCTGCGCATAGGCGCGCGCGATCGGGAACTGGACGCCCTGATTCTGCCCGATCGGCCGCCCGAACAGCACGCGTTCGCGCGCATAATCGCTGGCCCTGTCGATGAACCACTTGGCATCGCCGATACATTCCGCCGCGATCAGCAGGCGTTCGGCATTCATCCCCGACAGGATATAGCGGAACCCCTTGCCCTCCTCGCCCACCAGATTGGCCGCCGGGACGCGCAGATTGTCGAAGAACACCTCGGTCGTGGCGTGGTTCATCATCGTCTCGATCGGGCGGATCGTGATCCCCGGCGACGTCATGTCGACCAGCAGCACCGACAGCCCGTCGGTCTTCGACGCCGCTTCCTCGCGCGGGGTGGTGCGCGCCAGCAGCAGCATCAGGTCCGAATGTTCGGCCCGGCTGGTCCAGATCTTCTGCCCGTTGACGACATAATCGTCGCCCTCCCGCCGCGCCGTCGTCTTCAGCGCCAGCGTATCGGTGCCGCTTGTCGGCTCGGTCACCCCGAACGCCTGCAAGCGCAGCTCCCCGGTGGCGATCCGCGGCAGATAACGGCGCTTCTGCTCGTCCGACCCGTGGCGCAGCAGCGTGCCCATGATGTACATCTGCGCATGGCACGCCGCGCCGTTGCACCCCTGCCGCTGCACCTCCTCCAGGATCGCCGCCGCCGCCGACAGCGGCAGCCCGGCGCCGCCGAACTCCTCCGGGATCAGCGCCGCCAGCCATCCGCCCTGCGCCAGCGCCGCGACGAATTCGGTCGGGTACGCACGCTCGCGATCCTTCGCCCGCCAATAGGCACCGGGGAATTGCTGGCACAGCCGCGCCACTTCGGCGCGGATCTCCGCATGATCGGCGCTCACGCCGCGCGCTCGAACACCGCGGCGATGCCCTGCCCGCCGCCGATGCACATCGTCTCCAGCCCGTAACGCCCGCCGCGCCGTTGCAACTCGCGCGTCAGATTGGCCAGGATCCGCCCCCCGGTCGCGCCGATCGGATGACCCAGCGAGATCCCCGATCCGTTGACGTTGAGCATGTCGTGCCGCGCGTCGTCCTCGCTCCAGCCCCAGCCCTTGAGCACCGCCAGCACCTGCGGCGCGAACGCCTCGTTCAGCTCCACCAGGTCGATGTCGCCCCAGCCGAGGCCGGTGCGCCGGAAGAGCCGCTCCACCGCCGGCACCGGCCCGATCCCCATGCGCGACGGGTCGCAACCGGCCGCCGCCCAGCCATGGAACCATGCGATCGGCTCCAGCCCCAGTTCGTCCAGCCTGTCCTCCGCGACCACCAGACAGGCGGCGGCGGCGTCGTTCTGCTGGCTGGCATTGCCCGCGGTCACCACCCCGCCCTCGATCGGGCGCAGCTTGCCCAGCGACTCGATCGTGGCATCGGCACGATACCCCTCGTCATGCGCGAAGACGACCGGATCGCCCTTGCGTTGCGGGATCGTCACCGGGACCAGCTCGTCCGCGAACAGCCCCTTTTCCCACGCCGCCGCCGCGCGCTGGTGCGAACGCACGGCATAGGCATCCGCCGCCTCGCGCGTGATGCCATAGTCCTTCGCCAGGTTCTCGGCGGTCTCGATCATCCCGCTGATGACGCCGAACCGCTCGACCGGCTGGCTCATCAACCGCCCGCGGGTCAGCCGGTCGTGCAGCGTGACATTGCCCATCCGCACGCCGCCGCGCAGGTCGGTGGTATAATGTTCGACGTTCGACATGCTCTCGCACCCGCCCGCCACCACGACGTCGCTGGCGCCGGTCTGCACCATCATCGCCGCATCGATCACCGCCTGCAGCCCGGACCCGCAGCGCCGATCGAGCTGATAGCCCGGCACCTCGATCGGCAGCCCCGCCGCCAGCCACGCCCAGTGGCCGATCGCGGGCGCCTCGCCATTGCCATAGCCTTGCGCGAAGACGACGTCATCGACGCGCGCCGGGTCGATCCCGGTCCGCTCGATCAGGGCGGTCAGCACCGTCGCGCCCAGTTGGCCGGCGGTCAGCGTGGACAAGGAGCCGCCGAACTTGCCGACGGCGGTACGGATCGGGGCGACGATGGCGGCGCGGCGCAGGGTCATGGGATGGGTGTCCTTCAGGAAATGCCGACCACGCCGGCGTCGATCAGGCGCGCGATCGCGCCGGAGGAAAGGCCCAGCCGCTCGGCCAGCACGCTTTCGCTGTGCTGGCCGTTGCGCGGCGCAGGCGCGGGCGGCGCGCGGTCCAGCTGCGGCACCGTCGCGAACGGTCCCGCCGCCGGATAGGCGAAGCCGCTGGGATTGTCGTCGCGCGCGGCGAAGATCGGGTTGTCGGCGACCAGCCGCGGGTCGTGTGCCGCCTCGCGCATCGTGCGATAGGCGGAATGGACGATGCCGGCCGCATCGAACGCCGCCGCCAGATCGGCATGGTCGCGGCTCGCGATCGCCGCCTCGAACAACGGCATCAGCGCGTCGCGATGGACGAAGCGCGCGCCGTCGTCCTGCGCGAAGGCGACCCCGCGCGCCGCCTCCACCGCTGCGACCGCCTCCTCCAGCGCCAGTGCCGACAGCAGGCGCGCCCATTGCCGGTGCGTCACCACCACGATCATCGTGCGCACCCCGTCGCGCGTGGTGAAATCGCGCCCGAACAGGCCGTAGACGGTATTGCCCAGCCGCGGGCGATCGGCGTCGCCGTACAGCACCTCGGCGATCCCGCCCAGATTGGCGACGGTGCCGATCGCGACATCGGACAGCGGCACACGCACCTCCCCGCCCTGCCCGGTCGCGGCACGCCGCTGGATCGCCGCCAGCAGCGCGAAGGCGGCATAGGCACCGGTCAGCAGGTCCCACGCCGGCAGCACGTGGTTGACGGGTGCGGGTCCGTCGCCCGTCAGCATCGGATAACCGACCGCATTGTTGACGGTATAGTCCAGCGCCGGGCTGCCGTCCGCCCAGCCCATCACGCGCACCGTCACCAGATCCGCCCGCCCCGCCGCCAGCGTCGCATGCGACAGAAAGCCGTCGACCGGGAAATTGGTGACGAACTGCCCGGTGGCGCGCACCAGCGCCTGCAACAGCTCGCGCCCCTCGCCCCGCGACAGATCGAGTGCGACCGACTTCTTCGCGCGGTTCAGGTTTTCCCAATAGAGCGAATCGCCCGCCGCAGTCACCGGCCAGCGGCGATAGTCCGGCCCGCCGCCGATCGGGTCGACGCGGATCACCTCGGCGCCGAACTGCGCACAATACAGGCCCGCGGTGGGCGAGGCGACGAACGACGACGCCTCGATCACGCTCAGCCCGCCCAACAGGTCGTACACCGCCATCCTCTCGTTTTGCGGCCACCTTATCGGTTCGCACTCGCGCTTCAACCATCACCGGCGTTTTGACAAACACGCGCCATACCAATATGAGATGTTATCTCATTCCACCCACAGCGCCGGATTTCGCCCGGTGAGGAGCAACTGATGGCGACGCTGCTGCTGTCGGACACGACCCTGCCCGATCACGTCCGCGCCAGCGATCGCCCGTCGATCCTGTCATCGGTGCTGATGCCGCAGGTCACGCTCGCCATCTGGAACCGCGGCGACACGGCTCCCGCGGCACCGTCGCTGGAGGTGCTGGCGACGATCGACGACATCTGCCTCACCGCGCCCGTGTCGACGCTGTCGGCATCGGTCCGCGCCGCGATGACAGAGGCGGGGTATCCGGCTGCGGTCGTCGACGCGCTGGGCACTGACATCGCGATGCTCGCCGACCAGCTGGCGCGGCTGCTCGATCGCGACGCGGTGTCGGTGCGGCTGGAGGTGGTGGAAACCGATGCCTGTCGCCGCTTCCATGCCGATTACGTCAGCCTGCGGCTGATCTGCACCTATGCCGGGACGGGGACGCAATGGCTGGACGATCGCAGCGCGGCGTTGCTGCGCGATGGCGTCGCGCCCGGCGAAGCGGCGATCCGTCACCTCGGCCCCGGTGACGTCGGGCTGTTCAAGGGGCGTGAATGGGCGGGCGACCGCGCGATCATCCACCGTTCCCCGCCGATCGCCGATACCGGGGAACGCCGGCTGCTTCTGGTGATCGATCCCGCGCCCAACGCTTCCCGCTGACCGCTAAGCCCCCGTCGCCGCCCGCACCGCCAGCGCGCGTTCGAACACCGCCTCGAACATCTCGCGCGTCAACCGGCCGGTGTTCTGGTTGTAGCGGCTGCAATGATAGCTATCGATCAGGATGCGGCCATCGGGCATGCGATGTTCGGCCAGATGCCCGAACCGCGCCTTCGGCAACTTGCCGCCCAGCACCTTCACGATCGACTGGTGCGCGATCTGCCCCAGCGCGACGAACACGCGGGCGTTGGGCAGCGCGCCCGCCTGCCCCTCAAGGAACGGGCGGCAGGTGCGGATCTCCTCCGGCGTCGGCTTGTTTTCCGGGGGCAGGCATTTCACCGCATTGATGATGACCGCCCCGGTCAGCGCCAGCGTATCGGCGGGACTACCCTCGTAGCTGCCGGTCGCCAGCCCGTATCGCGCCAGCGTGGTGAACAGCAGGTCGCCCGAATAATCGCCGGTGAACGGGCGGCCGGTGCGGTTCGCGCCCTGCTTGCCCGGCGCCAGCCCGACGATCGCCAGCCACGCATCGGGATCGCCGAAGGCGCGCACTGGCGCGTTCCACCAGTCGGGATGTTCGATACGCAGCGCCTCGCGCACCGCCACCAGCCGCGGACAGCGCGGGCAGTCGCGGGGCGGCTCGGTATCGGGCAGCGGAGAGGGTGCGAAGTCCATCGTCTTTCGTTAGGCGCGAACGGGTGCGGCACTCAACGTCCCATCCCTCAACCTATGTCGTGGCGATCGGCTCCAACCGGCGCGGCCGGCACGGCCCACCCCGCGCCGAGGTGGCCGCGGCGCTCGCGCTGCTGCGCGGTGAGGCCTCCCCGATCGTCGCCAGCGCGCCGCTTGGCCCGTCGACGCGGACCTTCGCCAATGCCGCGGTGCTGATCCGCAGCGACGAAGCGCCCCCAACGCTGCTCACGCGACTGAAGGCGATCGAGCGCGATTTCGGTCGGCGGCGCGGGCGGCGCTGGGGGGAACGGGTGATCGACCTCGACATCATCCTGTGGTCCGGCGGCACGTGGCGGTCACCGACGCTGACGATCCCGCACACCGCGTTCCAGGCGCGTGATTTCGTGCTGCGCCCCATGGCGGCGATCGCCCCGCGCTGGCGCGATCCGCGCAGCGCGCGCACGGTCCGCCAGCTTCATGCCCGGTTGACCCGCGCGCGCGCCGTCCCTAACGCCCGCCGCTAACCCTGCGTGAGGGTCCGTAGCTCAGTCGGTAGAGCAAGCGACTTTTAATCGAGAGGTCCCGGGTTCGAGCCCCGGCGGACCCACCACGCGGGGGATCGGACGGCCGGAAAGAGGGTTGGCACCATCATGCCTTCCCACGCGACCGATCCGCAGCCCCTGTTCCCCGACCGCGAGCCGGAGCAGGCGCCCCCGGCGCCCCGCGCGTTATGGGCGGCGATGGCGATCGGCGGGCTGCTGGCGGTGCTGCTGCTCGCCTTCCTCGTGATCGATCGGGTTCCGTTCGCCTGGGATCGCGCGATCATGCTGGCGCTGCGCCGCGCCGACGATCCCGCACAGCCGATCGGTCCCGCCTGGCTGCGCCAGGCGATGGTCGACCTGACCGCGCTGGGCGGCGTGACGGTGCTGACGACGGTGACGGCGGCCGCGATCGGGCTTCTGCTGGTCCGCCGGCTGTGGCTGACCGCCGCGCTGGTCGCCGCCGCCACGATCGCCGGCTCTATCGTGTCGGGAATGGCGAAGCATTGGGTGGGTCGCCCGCGTCCCGAACTGGTAGACCATTTGGTCCAGGTCAGCGGACTGAGCTTCCCCAGCGGCCATGCCACGAACAGCGCGGTCGTCTATCTGACGCTCGCCGGGCTGGTCGCGCAGGTCGAACGCAGCCGCGCCGCGCGCAGCTACACGATCGTGGTGGCGGTGCTGCTGGTCGGGATCATCGGGATCAGTCGCGTCTATCTGGGCGTCCATTGGCCGTCCGACGTGCTGGCCGGCTGGTGCGCGGGGACGGCCTGGGCGACGCTGTGGTGGTGGATCGGCGCGTGGTGGCGCCGCGCCTTATTCGCCCGCCGCGGCCAGTAACCGTCGCGCCGCCTTCAGGTGCGGGGCGTCCACCATCCGCCCGTCCATCTGCAGCGCGCCCGCCCCGGGGTTCGCATCGAACAGCGCCACGATCCGCCGCGCGTGGTCGATCTCCCGTTCGGACGGAGAGAATGCCGCGTTGATGACCGGCACCTGCGCCGGGTGGATCGCCATCATGCCCGTGAAGCCGTCGCGCCGCCCGCGCGCGGCATAGTCCGCCAACCCGTCAAGATCGCGGAAATCAGGATAGACGGTCTCGATCGCCGGCACGCCCGCGGCATGCGCGCCGAACAGCGTCAGCGCACGCACGACGCGATAGGGATCGGTATAGCTGCCATCCGCCTCGCGCGCGGTCGCCGCGCCGATCGCCGCGGGCAGATCCTCCGCCCCCCAGGTCAGCCCCGCCAGACCTTCGCCATCATAATCGCCCAGCGTGAACACCGCACGCGCGGTTTCGCTGGCGATCGGCAGGATGCGATAGTCGCCGGGCAGCATCGCGCGCAGCGTCGCCACGGACCCGCGCCCCTCCGCCTTGGGCAGGACGACGCCCGTCATTCCGCTCCCGGCGATCGCCGCCACGTCCTCGGCGACGAACGCCGAATCGAGCGGATTGACGCGTACGAACAGCGCCGGCCCGCTGCTGCCGGCCCGCGCATCGAGCAACGCGCGCACCGCCGCGCGCGCCGCGACCTTGGCGGGGGCCGCGACCGCATCCTCCAGGTCCAGGATCAGCGCGTCGGCACCCAGCCCCAGCGCTTTTTCCATCCGCTCCGGCCGGTCACCGGGTACGAACAGCAGCGATCGCAGCCTCACCGGCCGCGCTCCGCCAGCGCGCGTTCCCACGCCAGCGCGTCGCGCACGATCCCGTCCAGGTCGTCCCGCCGCGGCGTCCAGTCGAGCGTGCGCAGGATCGCGCTATTGTCCGCCACCAGCTCGGCCGGGTCGCCCGCGCGGCGCCCCTCCAGCCGGCGTTCGATCGAAAGGTTGGTGACCCGGTCGACCGCGTCGAGCACCTCCAGCACCGAAAAGCCGCGGCCATAGCCGGCGTTGAGGATGTGGCTGTCGCCCGGCCGCTCGACCAGCAGCTTCAGCGCCGCGACATGCGCCTCCGCCAGGTCGCTGACGTGGATATAGTCTCGCACGCCGGTGCCATCGCGGGTGGGAAAATCGGTGCCGAACACCGATACCGCCGCGCGCTTGCCGGTCGCCGCCTCCACCGCGATCTTGATGAGGTGCGTGGCCCCCACCGTCGACTGGCCGCTGCGGCCCTGCGGATCGGCGCCGGCGACGTTGAAATAGCGCAGGCAGGCATAGTTCAGCGGATGCGCCGCCGCGACGTCGCGCAGCATCGCCTCGGTCATCAGCTTCGACATGCCATAGGGGTTGATCGGGCGGGTCGGATCGCCCTCCGCCACCGGCACCTTGTCCGGCGTGCCGTAGGTGGCCGCGGTGGAGGAGAAGATGAAATGCGGCACGCCCGCCGCCACCGCGCTTTCGATCAGCGTGCGCGTCGCGGCGGTGTTGTTGCGATAATATTTGAGCGGATCGACGACCGATTCGGGCACCACCACCGATCCGGCGAAATGCATCACCGCGCGCACGCGATGTTCGGCCATCACATCGCGGATCGACGGGTCCTCCACCGCCATTTCCACCAGCGTCGCGCGCGGATCGACCGCCCAGGCGAAGCCGGTGACCAGATTGTCGACCACCACGACACGATAGCCGGCGTCCAGCAGCGCCAGCACGGCATGGCTGCCGATATAGCCGCCACCGCCCGTCACCATCACCTTGCCGTCGATCATCGCCGCGCACTCCCTTTGCCGCGGCGGTAGCGCGTTCCTACATGATAGGCAAAGGAGACCCGGAAATGACCGAATATGCGACGCTGGCCGGCGGCTGCTTCTGGTGCACGGAGGCGGTGTTCAAAGACGTGATCGGCGTGGAAAGCGTCGAAAGCGGCTATATCGGCGGCCACGTACCCAACCCGACCTACAAGCAGGTATGCGGCGGCGACACCGGCCATGCCGAGGCGATCCGCGTCGGCTTCGACCCCGCACAGGTCAGCTATGCCGACCTCCTCGACATCTTCTTCGCGACGCACGATCCGACGCAGCTCAACCGTCAGGGCAACGACGTGGGCACGCAATATCGTTCGGCGATCTTCCCCGCGACGGTGATGCAGGAGGAGCAGGCGAACCAGGCGATCGCGCGCGCGCAGGACGACTGGCCCAAGCCGATCGTCACCACGATCGAACCGATGGCCGAATGGTATCCGGCAGAGGGCTATCACCAGGATTATTGGGAAGGCGAAGGGCAGCGCAATCCCTATTGCCTGGCGGTGATCCCGCCCAAGCTGCAGAAGCTGCGCAAGAGCTTCGCCGCGCGCAGCCGCGCCGTCACCGCCTGACGGGTCAGCGGGTCGCGGCGCGGCGCAACCGGTCGTTGATCGCGGCGCCGATGCCCTTTTCGGGCACCGGCGCCACCGCGATCCGCGATCGGCTGCTGGCATCGGCGCGGTGAAGCGCGTCGAACAGCCGCGCGGCGGCCTCCACCACGTCCCCCGAGGACGACAGCATATCGTCGCCGGTTATCGCGCCGAACCCGATCAGCCATTCGTCGTGCCCCGCTGCGACGGCATCGAGGCGCAGCGGCTTGCGCGGGGCGTAGTGCGTTGCCAGCTGCCCCGGCGCGCTGACATGCGCGGTGGCCCCGGATGCCACCGGCAGCACCTCGCCCAGCATCTCCGCCGTGACCGGACCGTGGCGAAGGATCGTGCGCCCCGCCACGATCGTCGATTCGACCCCTGCGGTCGTCGCGCCGTCATCGACGATCAGCGGCACGTTCGCCCCCAGGCTGGCCGCGACATGCGCCGCGTGCGTCGGGCTGATCGCGTTGCTGGCGTTGGCGGACGGCGCGGCGAGCGGCGCTTCGCTGGCCGCCAGCAGCGCCTGCATCGCGCGGTGCGCGGGCACGCGGATCGCCACCGTGTCCAGCCCGGCGGTGACCAGCGACGCGATGCCCGCATCCGCGCGGATCGGCAGCACCAGCGTCAGCGGGCCGGGCCAGAAGGCGGCGGCCAGCACGCGGGCGTCCGCGTCGAACACCGCGATCCGTTCCGCCGCCGCCGCATCGGGCACGTGGACGATCAGCGGATTGAACGACGGTCGCCCCTTGGCGGCATAGATGCGCGCCACCGCCGCCGAATCGCGCGCGTCGGCGGCCAGGCCATAGACCGTCTCGGTCGGGATCGCGACGATACCGCCGGCCCGAATCAGCGCCGCCGCCTCTTGGATGGCGGCCATGCCGTAGCGTCGGATGAGAGGGTGTTGAGCGGTCATCGCCGGACGGTATAGCGTCGCCAGCCAGGAGACCGAAATGACCTTCACCGCCCCCGTCGCCGACCAGCGTTTCGTCCTCGATCATGTTGTTCACCTGAATGAGCTGGCCGCGACCGATCGCTTCGCCGCCGCCACCCCGGACGTGATCGACGCGGTACTGGAAGGGATCGCGCAGTTCGCGGAAGGCGAATGGGCGCCGCTGGCGCGCACGGGCGATACCGTCGGCGCGAAATGGACCCCCGATGGCGTGGTCATGCCGGATGGATATCCCGCCGCCTATCGCGCCTATGTCGAGGGCGGCTGGGGGACGATCGGCGTGCCGGAGGAATTCGGCGGACAGGGGCTGCCGTTCGTGGTGCAGGCCGCGGTGCTGGAAACGCTGGGCACCGCCAACATGGGCTTCGCGCTCGCCCCGATCCTGTCGGTGGGCGCGATCGAGGCGTTGCAGCACCACGGCACCCCCGAACAGCAGGCGACCTATCTGCCGCGGCTGGCGACCGGCGAATGGTCCGGCACGATGAACCTGACCGAGCCGCAGGCGGGCAGCGACGTCGGCGCGCTGCGCACCACCGCCACCCCGCGCGGCGACGGCACCTTCGCGATCAAGGGGACGAAGATCTACATCTCGTTCGGCGATCACGACCTGACCGACAATATCGTCCACCTCGTCCTGGCGCGCACGCCGGGCGCGCCGGAGGGGACGAAGGGCATTTCGCTGTTCCTCGTCCCCAAGGTGCGGCTGGACGGCACGCCCAACGACGTGCGGGTGGTGTCGATCGAACACAAGATGGGGCTGCACGCCTCGCCCACCTGCGTGCTGTCGTTCGGCGACCACGACGATTGCATCGGCGAGCTGATCGGGCCCGAATTCGGCGGGATGCGTGCGATGTTCACGATGATGAACAACGCCCGCCTCAACGTCGGCCTGCAGGGCGTGCAGGTGGCCGAGGGCGCGACGCAGAAGGCCGCCGCCTATGCCCGCGAACGCATTCAGGGCGTGCGCGACGGACGGCCCGCCGCGATCGTCGAGCATCCCGACGTGCGCCGGATGCTGCTGCGCATGAAGGCGCAGACGATGGCCGCGCGCGCGCTGGTCTATTACGCCTGCGGGATGGTCGATCGCGCCGGGCTGGGCGATGCCAAGGCGAAGGAGCGGCTGGAGATCATGACCCCGCTGGCCAAGGCGCATGCCACCGACCTCGGCAACGAAGTCGCCAGCATCGGCATCCAGATTCACGGCGGCATGGGCTATGTCGAGGAAACCGGCGCGGCGCAGTTCTTCCGCGATGCGCGGATCACGCCGATCTACGAAGGCACCAATGGCATCCAATCCGCCGATCTGGTCGGCCGCAAGCTGGCGATGGCCAATGGCGGCACCTTCGCCGATCTGATCGCCGACATGCGCGGCGAGGCACGCCATCCGCAGCTGGTCCGGTTGATCGACGCGTGCGAGGCGGTCGGCCGCCGGCTCCAGACGGTCGAAGCCGACGATCGGCAGGCGGCCAGCTATCCGTTCCTGACGATGCTGTCGGTCGCCGCCTGCGGCTGGCTGATGGAGCGGCAGGCGGGCGCCGCGGCGGGGGATGCGGTGAAGACGACCGCCGCCGCCTTCTACCTCGACCAGATCCTGCCCGAGGCATTCGGGCTGGAAGCCGCGGCGCACGCGCCGGCGGCGGTGCTCTACGCACTGCCCGCCGACGCATTCTGACGGTCAGTCGCCCGAGGGGCAGCCGCTGTCGGGATTCGGCCCGGCGCCCTCGGGGTACCAGCGCGCCGCCTTGGCGTCCTGATCGTAATAGCAGACCGCCGCGCGCTTGCCGTCCGGCGTGATCGCGATCGACCAGTTGTGCGGGCCGCAATTGTGCGGCTCGCAACCCCAGGCGAGCACCCGTCCGTCCCGCATCACGATCGGCGTCGCGACCGCCTCGTTGCTTAGCACGCCGTCGCGTACCGCCTCGTCCGGCACCGCGGCGGCGACGGCCGCCTTCACCAACGGATCGCCCAGGAAGCTCGTCGCGCCGACCGCCTCATAGGGATAATGATCGACATAGCGCGCCATCGCTTCGGGCGCGGTCGGGCTGGCCGAAGGTGACGGGGTTGCGGCGGGCGTGGGCGTGGCCACGTTCGCTACGGGTTCGGTCTGCTGCTGGCAGGCGGCCAGCGCCACAAGCAGGACGGGAGCAAGGCGACGGAGCATCCGCGCCAGGATAGCGTCAGCGCGCCGTGGGTTCCAGCAGGTCGGCCGCATCCAGCCCCAGAAGGTCGATCCAGGTGTGGATGCGCGGCCATTGATGCGCGACGAAATCCGCACGCTCGGCGGCGCGCAGCCGCTCCGCCGCGCCCGCCAGCACGAACATGCCGACGCCGCGCCGCACCTCGACATAGCCGTCGTCCTGGAAACTCTGATATGCCTTCGCGACCGTCAGCGGGTTGGCGCCATGCTCGGCGGCCAGCGCACGAACCGATGGGAGTTGATCCCCCGCGCCATAATCCCCGCGCAATATCCCCGCCGCGATCGTCGCGCGCAGGCGGAGATAGACGGGGGAGTCGTCGCTGCTCAGAACTGCCATGCTGTTCTAATACACTATGGGGCGCCCGAGTCGAGTCGCGCGTGCCGCTACCCCTGCCACACCGACCATAGCCGTGCCGGATCGGGACGCGGCCGCTCCTCCAGCGCGCGCGATGGCGTGCCGATGAACATGAACCCCGCGATCCGTTCGGGCGCCGCGCCGAAAGCGTCGCGCACCGCGTCCGAAAACGCCGGCCACCCCGTCAGCCATCCGCCGGCATAGCCGTGCGCATGGACCGCGTGGAGCAGGTTCATGCACGCCGCGCCTGCCGACAATTCCTGTTCCCACATCGGAATGTGGCTGTCGGTGCGCGGGGAAAACAGCGCGACGACCAGCGCCGGCGCCTGCCGCGCGAACTGCGCCATCGCGTCCAGCTCGACCTGTTTCGCCGCCGGACGCTCGGCGCGATAGGCATCGACCAGCAGCGTGGCCAGCGCGTCGCGCCGGTCGTCGGGCACGATCACGAACCGCCACGGCGCCAGCTTTCCGTGATCGGGCGTGCGCCCCGCCAGGCCGATCATCGCCACCAGTTCGTCCTGCGAGGGACCGGGCGCGACCAGATCGCGCGGCTTGCCCGACCGGCGGGTGGCGAGCAGCGACAGCGGCGTGGAAAGATCGTTGAACATGGCCGGTCGTCTATCCCGGCAGGCGGGATATTTACAGCCGCCGCTTTGCCGCTAGTTTCGCCTGCAATCAGTTTCGCGCCCCTCCGCTGCGGCGCGACCAGTTCAGGAGCGTCGTTCCCTATGGTGGAAACCCCGACCGCGGACACCCCGCGCGAGCCGGATATCAGCCACGTCAATCCGGCCAGCGAGGCCACGTGGTTCGGGCATCCCCGCCAGCTGGCCCGGCTGTTCACCACCGAAATGTGGGAACGGTTCGGCTTCTACGGCATGCGTGCGCTGCTCACGCTGTACCTGACGAAGCATTTCCTGTTCGGCGACCGTGCCGCAACGGGTCTGTACGGCGGGTTCACCGCTTTGGTCTATCTGACGCCGCTGATCGGCGGATACCTTGCCGACCAGTATCTGGGATCGAAGCGCGCGGTGAAGTTCGGCGCGCTACTGATGGCGCTGGGTTACTTCACGCTCTGCTTCGGCGGGCAGACGGCCACCCCCTATGCGATGGTCGACGGGCAGCGTTATGCGGTCGCCATCGACGAACGCGCCGGTGCGGAGACGCGCTATGTCGTCGACGGCGCGCAGAAGCTGGCGATCCGCGGGAACGAGGACGGCACCGTCTCGCTGCTCGACCCGGCCGGCGCGGTTGCGCGTACCGTGGCGCCGGGCGCGTTCCAGTCGGAGGGTGACCGCAGCCCGTTCTACGTCGCACTGATGCTGCTGGCGCTGTGCATGGTGTCGGTCGGCAACGGCTTCTTCAAGCCGAACATCTCCACCATGGTGGGTGAATTGTACGCCCCCGGCGACCGGCGCCGCGATACCGGGTTCACGATCTTCTACATGGGCATCAACCTCGGCTCGCTATTCTCGCAATTGCTGTGCCCGCTGCTGGCGACCACCGTCGGGTGGTGGGCCGGATTCGGTCTGGCCGCGTTCGGCATGCTGTTCAGCTGGTTCCTGATCCAGTTCGACGGCGGGCGCCTGTCCGGCTATGGCGAGCCGCCGGCGCGCGATGCCGGCCAGCCGGACCGGGCGCTGGGCATCTATGCCGCGTCGCTGATCGGGGTGCCGGTCTTCTACCTTTTGTTCACCAACCTGATGAACGCGCCAGAGCCGGTCGCCGGATCGGGAATGATCGGCTACATCCTGGCGCTGCCGCTGATGGGCAAGTTGCTGTTCGGCACCTTCCTGGTCGGGGTGCCGGCGATCCTGGCCTGGTCGTGGGCCAAGGGCAGCCGCACCGAGTTCCAGATGATGCTGGCAGCGATGGTGCTGATCGTCTTCAACGTCGTGTTCTGGACGCTGTTCGAACAGGCCGGATCGTCGCTGACGCTGTTTGCGGACCGCAACACCGACCTGTCGATCTTCGGGCTGTTCTCGATCTCGGCCGGGCAGACGCAGTTCTTCAACGCCTTCTTCATCGTCGCCTTCGCCCCCGTCATGGCGGCGATGTGGACGAAGCTGGCCGCCGCGGGCCGCGAACCGTCGATCCCAGTCAAGTTCGGCATCGCGCTGATCGGCGTCGGCGCGGGCTTCCTGTTCCTGGTGTTCGGCAGCCGCTTCGCCGGGCCGGATTTCAAGGTAGGCATCTGGTGGCTGGCGGGCCTGTACCTGATCCATTCGCTGGCCGAACTGTGCATCTCGCCGGTCGGGTTGTCGATGATCACTAAGCTGTCGATCGCGCGGATCGTCGGGCTGATGATGGGCGTGTGGTTCCTGTCGATCTCGGTCGCGCAATATGTCGCGGGCGTGGTGGCGCAGGTCGCCAGCGTCGAGACCGTCGGCGGACAGGTGACCAACCTGAAGGTCAGCCTGGACACGTACAACAACGTCTTCTGGACGATCGGCATTGCCGCCGCCCTGATCGGCGTGGCATTGCTGGCGCTGTCGCCGCTCATCAAGAAGTGGATGCACGGCGTCCAGTAACGAAGGGAACGCCATGGGAGAGGTGCCGTTTGCCGCCGCAGCGTTCGTCGGGACGCACTTTCTCCTGTCGCATCCGCTGCGCGCGCCGATCGTGGCGCGCGTGGGGGAGCGCGGTTTCCTCGGCCTCTACTCGCTGGTCGCGGCGCTGACGCTCGGCTGGCTGGTGGTCGCCTATCGCGCCACGCCGCCCACCGCACCGCTGTGGCCGGTCGGCGACCTGCTGTGGGCGATCGCCTCCGCGGTGATGCTGTTGGCCAGCGTGCTGTTCATGGGCTCGCTGGTTGGCAACCCTGCACTGCCCGACCCGGGCGGACAGCAGCGCCCGCCGGTGGAGCCGCGCGGCGTCTTCGCGATCACACGCCATCCGATGATGTGGTCGTTCGCGTTGTGGGGCGCGGCGCACATCCTGGTCTATCCGCAGCCGGCCAATATCGTCCTGGCGGGCGCAATCATCATGCTGGCGCTGGTCGGCGCGCACCTTCAGGATCGCAAGAAGGCGCGCCAGCAACCCGATGCCTGGCCGCAGTGGATGGCACGAACCAGCTTCCTGCCCTTCGCCTCACGACGTCCGATCCGCGGGCTGGGCGGCCACGCACTGGGCGGCGGCGTGGTCGTGTGGCTGGCGGCGACCTGGGCGCATATCCCGCTGGCCGGATGGGCGGCGGGAATCTGGCGCTGGATCGCGTGACGACAAAACAAAAGTTACGCCAAGGGCTGGCGACACGAAACGAAACAGGACAAAGCGGCCGGCATCTGACACTATCGGACGCGAGAGGATGATGACCGACGCCACAACGATCGCCGCGCGCGTGGAACGGTTCGTCCGGGATACGGTGGCGCCCTACGAGCGCGATCCGCGCTGCGGTGCGCACGGCCCGTCGGACGATCTGGTCGCCGAACTGCGCGGGTTGGCGCGCGACGCGGGCGTGCTGACGCCGCACATCCTGGCGGATGGCACCCACCTGCACCATCGCGACGTCGCGGTGGTGTTGCGCGCCGCCGGCTTGTCTCCGCTGGGGCCGGTGGCAGTCAACGTCGCCGCCCCGGACGAAGGCAACATGTACCTGCTGGGCCAGCGCGCCAGCGCCGAGCAAAAGGCGCGGTTCCTGGATCCGATGGTGAAGGGCGAGGCGCGTTCCGCCTTCTTCATGACCGAGCCGGCTGCCGACGGCGGCGCCGGCTCCGATCCGTCGATGATGCAGACCAGTGCGACGCGCGATGGCAACCACTGGGTCGTCAACGGGCGCAAGGCGTTCATCACCGGCGCCGAAGGGGCGCAGGTCGGCATCGTCATGGCGAAGGCCGACGAAGGCGCGACGATGTTCCTGGTCGATCTGCCCGATCCGGCCATCCGCATCGAACGTGTGCTCGACACGATCGACAGTTCGATGCCCGGCGGCCACGCGGTGGTCGCGATCGAGAACCTGCGCATCCCCGCCGACCAGATGCTCGGCAATCCGGGCGAGGGGTTCCAGCTGGCGCAGGTGCGCCTGGCGCCGGCGCGGCTGACCCACTGCATGCGCTGGCTGGGCGCCTGCATCCGCGCGAACGAGATCGCGACGGATTACGCCTGCCGCCGCCACGCCTTCGGCAAGCCGCTGGTCGATCATGAGGGCGTCGGCTTCATGCTGGCGGAAAACCTGATCGACCTGAAACAGGCCGAACTGATGATCGACTGGTGCGCCGCGGTGCTGGACGACGGCCATCTGGGCACCGCGGAAAGCAGCATGGCGAAGGTGGCGGTGTCGGAGGCGCTGATGCGCATCGCCGACCGCTGCGTCCAGGTGATGGGCGGTACCGGCGTGACCGGCGACACGATCGTGGAACAGGTGTTCCGCGAAGTGCGCGCCTTCCGTATCTATGACGGACCTACCGAGGTCCACAAATGGAGCCTCGCCAAGAAGGTGAAGCGCGACTGGAAACACGCGAAGGAGAGCTGATGTCGGATCTGTTCGGGTTGATGCAGGACGTGCCGCTGACGGTAGATCGGATCCTCGATCACGCGGCGGCGTGGCACGGTACGCGCGAGATCGTGTCGCGCGATGCGGCCGGCGCGGTATCGCGGACCGATTATGCCGCGCTGCACCGCACGGCCAAGCAGGTGTCGAACGCGCTGGCCGCCGCGGGCATCGTCCGCGGCGACCGCGTGGCCACCATGGGGTGGAACGGGGCGCGCCATCTGGCGGCCTGGTATGGCGCGACCAACATGGGCGCGGTGCTCCACACGCTGAACCCGCGGCTATTCCCCGAACAGATCGCCTATATCGCACGCCACGCGGGCGATCGCATCCTGCTGGCCGACCCCGCGTGCGCGGGGCTGATCGCGCCGCTGCTGAAGGAAGCGCCCTCGATCGAGCAGGTGATCTTCCTGTGCGGCCCGCAGGACATGCCCGAGGTGCCGTTCGCGGCGACCGACTTCGATTCCTGGGTGGCCGGACAGCCCGCCGAATATGTCTGGGGCGGGTTCGACGAGCGGCTGGCGTGCGGGCTGTGCTATACGTCCGGCACGACGGGCAATCCCAAGGGCGTGCTCTATTCGCACCGCTCCAACTTCCTGCACACGCTGATGACGCTGCAGGCGGATGCGCTGGCGCTAACGCAGCGCGATTCGATCCTGCTGGTCGTTCCGATGTATCACGCCAACGCCTGGGGGGTCGTCTATTCTGCCCCCGCCGCGGGCGCCAAATTGGTGCTGCCCGGCGCGCGAATGGACGGCCAGTCGATCTTCGATCAGATCGAGGAGGAAGGCGTCACTTTCTCCGCCGCGGTGCCGACGGTGTGGCAGGGGCTGCTCCAGCACTTGCGCGCCACGGGGCAGACCTTCTCGACGCTGAAGCGGGTCGTCATCGGCGGCTCCGCCCCGCCCGAATCGCTGATCCGCGCCTTCCAGGACGACTACGGGGTGGAGGTGATCCAAGGCTGGGGCATGACCGAAACCTCGCCGCTCGCCACCCTGTCCAGCCCGACGCAGGAGGTGCTGGCGCAGCCGTACGACGAACAGGTCCGGCGCAAGGGGATGCAGGGACGGCTGGTCTGCGGGCTGGAGCTGAAGCTGACCGACGACGAGGGCAACCGCCTGCCGCATGACGGCAAGAGCGCGGGGCATCTGAAGATCAAGGGGCCGACGATCACCTCCGGCTATTTCGGTGGCGAGGGCGGCGACGTGCTGGACGAGGAAGGCTTCTTCGATACCGGCGACGTCTCCACGATCGATCCGTCCGGCTATATGCAGATCACCGATCGGGCGAAGGATATCGTCAAGTCCGGCGGTGAGTGGATCAGTTCGATCGAGATCGAGAATATCGCCACCGGCCATCCGGCAGTGGCGATCGCCGCGGTCATCGGCGTCGCGCATCCCAAATGGGACGAGCGCCCGATCCTGCTGGTGCAGCCCGCGCCCGGCACGACATGCGCCAAGGACGAATTGCTCGCCTTTCTGGACGGGAAGATCGCCAAATGGTGGATGCCCGACGACGTGGTGGTGGTCGACGCCATCCCGCTGGGCGCGACCGGCAAGATCGACAAGAAGCTGATCCGCCAGCAGATGGCCGACTACCGCCTGCCCGGCCTGGCGGCGTGATGCCCGCGTGATACGCCGGCGCAGGCGCGCCGGCGTATCGCATCGGCTTGCCTGGATAAGCCGCCCGGCTTAGGCTGCCTCCCGGACCGTGCAGCAAGCGCGGCCGAAAAGCGAGAGGAATGCCGGATGTCGCGCGCCGATCCGATCCACAGCGTGCCGTTCAAGCCGCTGCCGCAAAAGGCCCCGGACGTGGAGGTCGAGCGGCGCGACGACGGCGTCGTTCTGATCCGCCAGCGCCACGCCATGGCGCCGCCGGCGCGATCAATCGTACACCTGCTGGCCGAACGCGCTGCGGCGCATCCCGAACGCCCGTTCATCCTTCAACGCACCGTCGATGGCGGCGGATGGGAAGGGATCAGCTATGGCGAGGCGATGCGCGCGGCGGAGGGGATCGCGCAATGGCTTCTAGACCGCGGGATGGGCAGCGATGACGCGGTGATGATCCTGTCGGCCAATTCGGTCGAACACGCGCTGATGACGCTGGGCTGCTATGCCGCGGGGGTGCCGGCCGCTCCGGTCAGCCCGGCGTACAGCCTGATCTCCACCGATCATGCCAAGCTGCGCCATGCCGCCGCAACAGTGTCCCCTCGGGTCGTGTTCGCGCAGTCCGCGGCCCCCTTCGCGCGGGCGTTCGACACGCTGCGCACGCTGCGACCCGACCTGGCGATCGTCACCGTCGATGGCGGCATGGGCACCATTGCGCTCGCCACACTGACCGCGACATCGTCCGGCCCCGCGGTAGCGGCGGCGCGCGAGGCGATCGGCCATGCTACCGTGGGCAAGTTCCTGTTCACCTCCGGCTCGACCGGCATGCCCAAGGGGGTGCCGCAGACCCATGGCATGATGGTCCATGTCGTCGCCGCGCAGGAAGGGCTGCGAGACGATGATCCCGACGAACGCCCGGTGCCGCTGTCGCTGGAATGGATGCCGTGGAGCCACATTTCGGCGGGCAATATCGCGTTCAACAACAATATCGCCGCCGGCGGCACGCTCTACCTCGACGAAGGCAAGCCGGTGCCGGGGCTGTTCGATACGACGATCCGCAACCTGTACGACGTGTCGCCAATGGTGTTCGGCTCCGCGCCGATCGCCTTCGCCATGCTGGCCGAGGCGATGGAGCGCGACCCGACGCTGCGCGCCAGCTTCTTCCGCAACCTGACGCACATGGCCTATGGCGGCGCCACGCTGTCCAGCGACGTCGCCGACCGTATCCAGGCGCTGGCGGTCGCCGAGACGGGGCATCGCATCCCGCTGACCACCATGTACGGCGCGACCGAGACGCAGGGGGTGACGGTCGTACACTGGCTGACCGAGCGGGTCGGGCTGATCGGCCTGCCGCTGCCGGGGATCACGCTGAAACTGGTGCCGACGGGCGGCAAGATGGAGGTGCGGGTCAAGGGGCCGACCGTCACCGCCGGCTATCACCGCGACCCGGAACGCACCGCCGCTGCCTTCGACGAGGAGGGCTTCTATCGGTTGGGCGATGCGGCGCGCTTCCTGGATCCCGACGAGCCCGCCCAGGGGCTGGTGTTTGATGGGCGCGTGACCGAGGATTTCAAGCTCGATTCGGGTACCTGGGTGTCGGTGGGCACGCTGCGCCCGGATCTGGTCGCCGCCTGTTCCCCGTATCTGCAGGATGCGGTGATCGCGGGGCAGGACCGGCCCTGCATCGCGCTGCTCGCCTGGCCGTCCGCCGCCGCGCTCCAGACGCTGGCGCAGGCGACGCCCGGTAGCAATCCGTTCGATACGCTGGCCGGGCTGGTCGCCGAGCGGCTGCGTGCCCACAATGACGCGGCCGGGGGCAGTTCGCGGCGCGTCGCGCGCTTCGTGCTGCTGCGCGATCCGCCGTCGATCGACGCGGGCGAGATCACCGACAAGGGCTATGTCAATCAGCGCGCCGCGCTGACCGCGCGCGCCGCGACGGTGGACGCGCTCTACGCCGAACCGCCGGGCGACGTCGTGGTCGTGCTGGCGGGCTGACCGCCCTCCCACGCGGCGGGGTCGATCACCGCGCGCAGGAAGGCGACGAAGGCGGTGACCGCGGCCGCCACCGGCTGCCCACGCGGATGCACCGCCCAGATGCCGACCCGCGCCGATCCCTCCCAGTCGGGCAGCACGCGCACCAGCGTGCCGCGCGCCAGCGCATCGTGCACATCCCATAGCGAGCGCAACGCGATACCCGCCCCGGTCAGCGCCAGTTCCCGCACCAGTTCGCTGGAATTGGTCGCGACGATGCTGTCGCCCTCCACCGTCCGCGCCCGGCCGCGCGCCATCAACTGCCATGGCAGCTGGCCCTGCGCGGCAAGCAGGCGGTGTGCCGCCAGATCGGCGATCGTGGCCGGCGCGCCATGCGCCGCCAGATAGGCCGGCGCGGCGCACAGCACGCGGCGGCTGTCGGCCAGCCGGTGCGCAACGACATCGGCGGGCACGTCCGGCGCGATACGGATCGCGACGTCGACGCCCCCCGCCAGCAGATCGACGAACCCGTCCGACAGGTCGATCGCCAGCGCCACCGCCGGATGGTCCGCGATGAAGCGGTGGAGATGCGGCGCGACGTGCAGTCGCCCGAACGAGGTCGGCGCCGACACCCGCAGCGGCCCCGCGGGCGCCAACGCCGCCCCGGTGACGCGCGCCTCCGCCGCGGCGGTCGCGGCGAGGATCGCGGTGAGATCGGCGTGAAACCGTTCCCCCGCGGCGGTCATCGCCAGCCGCCGGGTGGTGCGGTGGAGCAGCCGCACGCCCAGCCGCTGTTCCAGCCGCGCCAGCCGCTTGCTGACCATCGCGGGCGACAGGCGCAACGCGCGCGCCGCCGCCGACAGGCTGCCGGCGGCGGCGACATGGGCGAACAGTTCGTAATCCGGATCGAGCATCCATCTTTTCCTATGGGGAAAAGCTGCTGGGCATTTCGTGCCTCTACCGAGCGGCCGCCGATCGGTCTAGACCATCGGCAAAGGAGCAGGACATGACGATCGACCGCGCCGGATTGCAGGTGGACGAGGCGCTGGCCGCCTTCATCGAGGAGCGCGCGTTGCCCGGCACGGGGATCGCAGCCGACGCCTTCTGGCGCGGTGCGGCAGCGATCTTCGCCGATCTGGCCCCGCGCAACCGCGACCTGCTGGCCACGCGCGACCGGATACAGGCGCAGATCGACGCGTGGCATGGGGAGCGCGCGGGTCAGCCGATCGACCAGAGCGCCTATCAGGCGTTCCTGCGCGACATCGGCTATCTCGTCCCCGAACCGGCGCCCTTCGCGGTCGCGCCGGCAAACGTCGACGATGAGGTCGCGCGCCGTGCCGGGCCGCAGCTGGTGGTGCCGGTCCTCAACGCGCGGTTCCTGCTCAACGCCGCCAATGCGCGGTGGGGCAGCCTGTACGACGCGCTGTACGGCACCGATGCGATCCCCGGCGCCACCGCCGGCAAGGGATATGACGCGGCGCGCGGCAGCCAGGTGATCGCCTGGGCCAAGGCGTTCCTGGACGATGCCGCGCCGCTGGCCGACGGCAGCTGGACCGACTGGACCGGCGGCACGCCGGCGCTGGCCGACCCGGCGCAACTGGTCGGGCGCGCGGGCGACAACCTGCTGCTGCGTCACCACGGCCTGCATATCGAGGTGGTGATCGACCGCGCGCATCCCATCGGCCGCGACGATCCGGCGGGGATCGCCGACGTGATCCTGGAATCGGCGCTGACCACGATCTGCGACCTGGAGGATTCGGTCGCCGCGGTCGATGCGGCGGACAAGGTCGCGGCCTATACCAACTGGCTGGGGCTGATGCGCGGCGACCTGACCGAGACGTTCGAGAAGGGCGGCGCGACGATGACGCGGCGGCTGAACGCGGATCGCGACTATGTCGCGCCGGACGGTACGCGCTTCACGCTGCCGGGGCGCAGCCTGCTGTTCGTGCGCAACGTCGGGCATCTGATGACCAACCCGGCGATCCGGCTGACCGATGGCGAAGAAGCGCCGGAGGGCATCCTCGACGCGATCGTCACCAGCCTGATCGCGCTGCACGACGTGAACGGCGCGCGGGCGAACAGCCGCGCCGGGTCGATCTATATCGTCAAGCCCAAGATGCACGGTCCGGACGAGGCGGCGTTCACCGACACGCTGTTCGACCGGGTCGAGGACCTGCTGGGCCTGCCCCGCCACACCGTCAAGGTGGGGGTGATGGACGAGGAACGGCGCACGTCGGCCAATCTGGCGGCGTGCATTCACGCCGTGCGCGACCGGATCGTGTTCATCAACACCGGCTTCCTGGATCGCACCGGGGACGAGATGCACACGTCGATGCGTGCCGGCCCGATGATCCGCAAGGGCGAGATGAAGAACGCCGCCTGGATCAAGGCGTATGAGGACCGCAACGTCCAGATCGGCCTTGCCTGCGGCCTGTCGGGCAAGGCGCAGATCGGCAAGGGGATGTGGGCCGCGCCCGACATGATGGCCGACATGCTGGCGCAGAAGATCGCGCATCCGATGACCGGCGCGACCACCGCCTGGGTGCCCAGCCCGACCGCCGCGACGCTGCATGCCACCCATTACCACCGCGTCGACGTGTTCGCGCGGCAGGAGGCGCGGCGTGCCGAGCCGGTCGCGCCGCTGGACGCGCTGCTGGACGTGCCGGTCGCGCATGGCCGCAACTGGTCGCCCGAGGAGGTGCGCGAGGAGCTGGACAACAATGCACAGGGTATCCTCGGCTATGTCGTGCGGTGGATCGACCAGGGGATCGGCTGTTCCAAGGTGCCCGACATTCACGACGTGGGGCTGATGGAGGACCGCGCGACGCTGCGCATTTCGTCGCAGCATATGGCCAACTGGCTGCTGCACGGCGTCGCCGGCGCGGACGAGGCGGAGGCGGCGCTGCGGCGGATGGCGGCGAAGGTGGATGCGCAGAATGCCGGCGATCCACTGTACCGGCCGCTGACGCAGGACAGTATCGCGCTGGCCGCGGCGCGCGCGCTGGTGTTCGAGGGGGTGGCGCAGCCCAACGGCTATACCGAGCCGCTGCTGCACCGGTACCGGGCTAAGGCGAAGGCGGCGGCGCGCTGACCGCCGGGGCGGCGAGGCCGCTCATGCGGTGACGATCGTGCCGTCGGTGACCGTCACGGGCCAGGGCGCCAGGCGCTGGCCGGTGCACGGGCCGGCGACGCACATGCCGTCGTCCACCCGGAACAGGGCGCCATGCCACGTGCAGCGGATGTGCCCCGCGGCGATGTAGTCGTCCAGTTCCTGCGCCAGCGGCAGGCCGGCGTGCGGGCAGCGGTCGACATAGCCGAAGGCGGCATCCCCGCGACGCACGACGAAGCCGTGGAAGCGGCCGGCGCGCAGTTGCAGGACGAAGTTGCGCGCCGCGCCGTCCGCGATCTGCGCCAGCGGGCCGAGCGCGACGCCCGCCGGGGTGGCGTAAAGGCGCGCGGTCAGGGCAGCACCGCCTTGGGAAAGTCGTTCCACACCGCGTCGTAGTCGAGCTGCGCGCGGTCCAGCGCCGCCGCCGTGGGGCGATAGGCCCAGCAGCTTTCGAGCATGAACGCCATCGTCCCGTCGAGCTTCACCGGCGCCAGCGCCGCCTCGGTCGCGCCGCGCCATGACGCGACGTCGGGGCCGTGGCCGCTCATCATGTTGTGGAGCGACAGTCCGCCGGGGCGGAAGCCGTCCGCCTTGGCATCATATTCGCCGGTGATGAGGCCCATCGCCTCCGACATGACGTTGCGGTGGAACCACGGGGGACGGAACGTCCCTTCCGCGACCATCCAGCGCGGCGGGAAGATCACGAAATCGGCATTCGCGCGTCCGGGCACGTCGCTGGGCGAGGTCAGCACGGTGAAGATCGACGGATCGGGATGGTCGAAGCTGACGGTGTTGATCGCCATGAAGCGCGACAGGTCGTAGCGCCACGGCGCCAGATTGCCGTGCCACGCCACCACGTCCAGCGGCGAATGATCGAGCGTCATCGTCCACAGCGCGCCCATGAACTTCTGGATCACCTGCACCGGCGTGTCGCGATCCTCGAACCACGCCACCGGGGTTTCGAAATCGCGCGGGTTGGCCAGGCCATTGGCGCCGATCGGCCCGAGATCGGGGAGGCGCAGCAGGCTGCCGTGATTTTCCGCGACATAGCCGCGCGCCGCGCCATCGGGCAGCAGCACGCGGAAGCGCACCCCACGCGGCACGCACGCGATCTGCCCCGGCGCGACCGACACGCGCCCCATTTCGGTCAGCAGTTCCAGCCGGCCGTGTTCGGGGACGAACAGCAATTCGCCGTCGGCATCCATGAACACCCGGTCGTTCATGTCGCGGTTCGCGGCATAGATGTGGAGCGCCACCCCCTCCAGATCGGCCGGATCGCGGTTGACCAGCATCGTCGTCATGCCGTCGACCCAGTCGACGCCGGCGTCGGCCAGCGGCAGCGGATCCCAGCGCAGCCGGTTGGGGGCGAGCGGCGCGGCGGCGGTGCCGGGCGCGAAGGCGCGCGCGCCGTCGTAGCGGGCATAGGGCGGATGCTGCGCGGTGGGGCGCATCCGGTACAGCCACGACCGGCGGTTTTCGTGCCGCGGCGCGGTGAAGGCGGTGCCTGACAGCTGTTCGGCATAGAGGCCGAAGGCGGGGCGTTGCGGCGAGTTGCGCCCGATCGGCAGCGCACCGGCCACCGCCTCGGTCGACACATGGTTGCCGAAGCCGGGGAAATAGCCCGCGGCATCGGGATCGGGGTGGTGGACGGTCATTATGGCTTCCTCTCCTTTCCACCACCCCGCGGCGGACACGATATCGGCCGGCGCGGCGCGAATATTGTCAATGTTGAGGCGCCGGCGCGTTTTCGCGCGCCATGCGCCGGGGATGCGACCGCGAGGCGACGGCGACGCGACGCCTGCGCGCCCTGTCCTCTATCTGGCGTCACATCCGTTCATCGTCGCGACGATAGCGGGGTACGGCATTGTAGGACACGGATTTGAGAACCGTGGACGATGTAGCCCGTCATGCCGGACTCGTTCCGGCATCCATCGTCCCGCGAGAGCAATGGTTCGCGGATGTGCGGCACGGTGGATGCCGGAACACGTCCGGCATGACGGAGGGGGTTGCGGGAAGGTCTCGCATGACAGGTACCGGGGCCGGCGGCCCGTTCAGGCGTCGACGGTGATGACGCCGCGGCGGATCTGGTCCAGCTCGATCGATTCGTACAGCGCCTGGAAATTGCCGTTGCCGAACCCTTCGTTGCCCTTGCGCTGGATGATCTCGAAGAAGATCGGGCCGACCATCGGCTCGGTGAAGATCTGCAGCAGGATGCCTTCCTGCTCCACGTCGCCGTCGATCAGGATGCGGTTGCGGCGGAGGCGTTCCAGATCCTCGCCATGCCCGGGCACGCGCTTGTCGACCAGTTCGTAATAGGTCTCGATCGTGTCCTGCAACCGCACGCCGCGCGCGCGCAGCGCCTCCACGGTGGCGTAGATATCGTCGGTGGTCATGGCCAGGTGCTGGATCCCCTCGCCATTGTAATCGCGGATGAATTCCTCGATCTGGCTCTTGTCGTCCTGGCTTTCGTTGAGCGGGATGCGGATCGCGCGGTCGGGCGCGATCATCGCCTGGCTGAACAGCCCGGTCGCCTTGCCCTTGATGTCGAAATACTTCTGTTCCTCGAACCCGAAGATCTGGCCGTAGAATTCGGCCCAGACGCGCATCTGCCCGCGCCGGACATTGTGGGTGAGGTGGTCGAGCAGGTCCAGCCCGACGCCCTCGCGCGCCGCCGCCTCGCGCCAGCCGGGCACCTCGTCCCAGTCGTCATAGACGCTGCCGGCCGCGCCGTGGCGATCGACCAGATACAGGAGCGAGCCGCCGATCCCCTGGAGCACATACGCCCCCTCCCCCAGCGCGCTGGAGCCTGCGTCGGCGGGCTTCGCGCCGCGCGCCAGCGCCGCGTCGAACGCCGCCTTCGCATTGGCGACGCGGAACGCCATGCCGTTGGCGGACGGGCCGTGTTCGGCCGCGAACGCCGCCGCCTGCCCGCCCGGCTCCTCGTTCACCAAAAGGTTGGTGCGCCCCTGGACGTAGCGCGTGACGCGGCGCGTGGGATGACGCGCGGCGGCGACGAAGCCCAGCGCCTCGAACTGGCGGCGCAGCGCGGCGGGATCGGGGGCGGTGAATTCGCAGAATTCGAACCCGTCGAGGCCCATCGGATTGACGTCCATGTGTTCCATCGCGCGTGTCCCGGCCAGTGGTTTCAAACGATATGGTATCGTATGAAACCGGATGCACCGCGTCAATGGGGATGCGCACGCCCGCGTCATGCCGGACCTGTTCCGGCATCCACGGTTCCGCGCATCCGCAAGACGTTGCGGAGCGGCCGGTGGCCCCTGGGGACGGATAGAAGCCTCTGCGAAGGCCCGGGGTCCATGGTGCCGCAAGAGCAGCGGCCTGTGCGTTCGTGGCGCGGTGGATGCCGGAACAAGTCCGGCATGACGGGGGAGGGGCGGACGGTGCGCGTGTCGCGGCGGTGGCGGGCGCCCGGTCGCCGATCGGGAACGCGCGCGGGCCGATGCTCGTTCGCGGCGGTGCAACATCATGCACGGAGCGGCGATGACGGGCTGGAGCAGGGCGGTGCGGACATGGTGGCATGACGTGCCCGGCTGGCTGTCCGGGATCGTCTATGTCGCGGGGGCGGTGCTGTTGGCGCTGGTGGTGCATCGCGTGCTGATCTGGGCCGCGCGGCGCGCGACGCGCGGCCGGCCCGACAGCAGCGCCGCGCTGTTCGTCGAGCGGATCCGCAAGCTCATGCGCTGGCTGATGATCGTCGTCGCGCTGGCGGCGGTGCAGCCCGCGCTCGACCTAGACCGCACCACCGCGACCTTATGGGCGCGCGCCGCCGCGCTGATCGTGCCGGGGTTGCTGGGCTGGGCGGCGATCGTCGGCGCGGGGACGGTGATCGACGCGATGATCCGCCATGCCGACATCACCGTCGCCGACAATCTGCGCGCGCGGCGGCGGCGCACGCGGCTGGGCATCCTGCAACGGATCATCGTGTCGGTGATCCTGCTGGTGACGATCTGCGCGATGCTGATGACGATCCCGGCGGTGCGCACGCTGGGCGTGACGCTGGTCGCGTCGGCGGGGCTTGCCGGGCTGGCGGTGGGCGCGGCGGCGCAGCCCGCGCTGAAGAACCTGATCGCCGGGTTCCAGATGATCTTCACCGAGCCGATCCGAATCGACGACGTCGTCATCATCGACGGCGAATGGGGGCGGATCGAGGAGATCCGGCTGACCTATGTCGTCGTCAAGATCTGGGACGAACGGCGGCTGGTGGTGCCGGTGTCGAAGTTCCTGGAGCAGAGCTTCCAGAACTGGACCCGCCAGTCGAGCGCGCTGCTGGGCAGCGTGTTCTGGTATGTCGATCCGGCCGCCGACGTGCCGCGGCTGCGCGAGGCGCTGGGACGGATCGTCACCGCCAGCCCGCGCTGGGACGGGCGGTTCTGGAACCTGCAGGTGACCGATACCAAGCCCGACGGGTCGATCGAGCTGCGCGGGCTGATGACCGCGAAGGATGCGTCGACCGCGTTCGACCTGCGCTGCGACGTGCGCGAGGGATTGCTGGCCTATATCGCAGCGGACATGCCGCAGGCGCTGTTCCGGCGGCGCGCCGAGGTGGCGCTGGCACCGGCCGGCCCAAGCGGCCCGGCGCCTACGACTTTAGGCTAAGTCGTTTTGTCTCTTAAGTAAATTGATACCGGTGCGGACCCAAGGAGCAGGCCTGACTCGCAGAGGGCGGTGAGCGAGCAGTTCTTGGGGGAGGATCCACATGTCCCGTTACATGGCACTGGCGGCGGTATCGGCCATCGCGCTGGCATCGCCGGCGCTGGCCGAAACCGCGGCGCCGGCGCCGGCGCCTGCCGCCGACCAGGACACTGTCACCACCGGCGTCGCGAAGGGGCGCGACCGGCTGGACAGCGCCACGTCGACCAGCGTGCTGCGCGAGGCGGAGATCGCCAAGCTGGCGCCGCGATCGGTCGGCGAGCTGCTGCGCGACATTCCCGGCATCCTGGCCGAGGCACCAAACGGGGAGAGCATCGCCAACATCACCATCCGCGGGCTGCCGCTGTCGTCGTCGGGCGCCAAGTTCGTGCAGTTGCAGGAAGACGGCCTGCCGGTGATGGAGTTCGGCGACATCGTCGGCGCGAGTGCCGACAGCTTCCTGCGCCTGGACCTGAACCTGGCGCAGGTCGAGGCGATCCGCGGCGGTTCGGCATCGACGTTCGCCAGCAACGCGCCGGGCGGGATCATCAACTTCATCAGCAAGACCGGCGAACAGCAAGGCGGCGCGGTGGCGCTGACCGCGGGCGTTGATTTCGACCAGTATCGCGCCGACGTGGATTACGGCGGGCCGCTGAGCGACACGTGGCGCTTCCACGTCGGCGGCTATTACCGGCAGGGCGAGGGGCCGCGGCGGATTGGCTTCGACGGTCAGCGCGGCGGGCAGATCAAGGCCAATGTCACGCACACGTTCGCGGGCGGCTACATCCGCTTCTACGGCAAGTATCTCGACGACCGCTCGCCCTTCTACGATTCGGTGCCGCTGCGCGTGACCGGCACGAACGACGCGCCGACGCTGGCGGCGGTACCCGGGTTCGATCCGACGCGGGACACGCTGTCGACCCGCTACCTGCAGTCGGTGCTGGTTCTGGACGAGAACAACCAGCCGATCCGCGAGGACATCCGCGACGGCCAGCGGGTCAGGGAACGCTCGGTCGGGGTCGAAACCCAGTTCGCGCTGGGCGACTGGACGATCACCGACCGCTTCCGCGTCGCCGGCCGCTCCGGCGGGCTGATCGGGCCGTTCAGCAGCCAGTATCTGACCCCCGCCGCCGCGCTGACGCGGCTGGGCGCGACGGGCGGGTCGTTCCGTTATGCCAGCGGCGCCGGCGCCGGGCAGGCGATCGCCGATCCGACGGCGCTGAACGGCAACGGGCTGATCGCGATCTACAACATCCGCGACCGTCGCCAGCAGGATGTCGGCAGCGTCACCAACGACATCCGCGCCAGCCGCGTGTGGAACGTGGGCGACGGCGTGCTGACCACCACCGCTGGCCTGTACACCGGGCGCCAGCAGATCGACACGTCGATCCTGTACGGCGTGGCGGTGACCGAGGTGAAGGGCGGCGGCGATGCCGCGCTGATCGACGTGTTCGACGCGGCCGGCAATGCGCGCACCGCGGGCGGCATCTATGCCTATAACCCGCTGTCGGGCACGCAGCGCCGCACGCTGCGGCTGGCCTATGCGATCAACGCGCCGTTCGCGTCGGCGAACTACAAGATCGGGCGCGTGTCGATCGGCGGCAGCCTGCGCTACGATGTCGGCAGTGCGAAGGGCACCGTCTACGGCGTCGAGCTGGGCGGGGGCCGCATCGGGCAGGTCGCGCGCGACATCGACGGCAACGGCGTCCTGTCGCCCCCCGAACAACGCGTCGGGGTGACCCCGACCGCGCCGGGGTACGTCGACTATACCTATCGTTACCTGTCCTATTCGGCGGGCGTCGTCTATCGCGTGGCCGAGCCGCTGGCGGTGTTCGCGCGCTACAGCCGCGGCGCGCGCGCCAATGCCGACCGGATCACCTTCGGCAGCGTGATCGACAATGCCACCGGCGCGCTGGCGATCCCGCAGGCGGCCTACGACCCGGTCAAACAGGCCGAGATCGGCGTGAAATACCGCCAGCACGGCGTGACGCTGAACCTGACCGGCTTCCATGTCGAGGCGCAGGATTCGAACATCAACACCTCCACCGGCGCGGTGATCGCGCGCGACTACAAGGCCAAGGGGCTGGAGTTCGAGGGCGGGGTGCGCCGCGGCGTGTTCAGCCTGACCGCGGGCGCGACCTTCACCGACGCCACGATCGTGCGCGACCGGGTGGACCCGGCCGTCAACGGCAACACCCCGCGCCACCAGGCGAGCGTGATCTTCCAGGCGACGCCGCAGGTCAGCACCGACCGGTTCGCGGTGGGCGCGGTGTTCATCGGCACCACGGACACCTATGCGCAGGACACCAACCTGCTCAAGATCCCCGGCTATGTCACCACCAACGCCTTCGTCCAGGTGCGCCCGGCCGAACGGCTGCTGCTGTCGCTCAACGCCACCAACCTGTTCGACACACTGGCGCTGACCGGGATCGACGAGGATCGCATCCCCGCCAGCGGGATCGTGCGCGGACGGCTGCTGAACGGGCGCGCCGTGTCGGTGACCGCGCGGTTCGACTTCTAGAGGCTCCCAGGACACCGGCCTTCCAGCGGGGGCGAGAAGGCCGGTACCCCCACTGCGTCCCTGCACGGCCCCTTTGCATGCGGGGACGCAGACCGGGTATTTCAGACCGGGGGGCTATCGCGGCGTGTAGCGTCAGGCGTCGACCTCGGCGCGGCGCAGCGCGGCGAGGAAGCGGTCGGCCCACCAGGTGACGTCGCGTTCCTGCACCCCGGCCATCAGCCTTTCCCAGCGCCGCACGCGTTCGTCGCGCGGCATGCGCAGCGCCTGGCAGATCGCATCGGCCATCTCCTCCGCGCTGTACGGATTGACCAGCAGCGCATCGCCCATCTGTTCCGCCGCGCCCGCGAAGCGCGACAGCACCAGCACGCCGGGATCCGCCGGATCCTGCGCGGCGACATATTCCTTCGCGACCAAATTCATCCCGTCGCGCAACGGGGTCACCAGCCCGATCTTCGCCGCGCGATAGATGCCGGCCAGCTGGTCGCGCGGATAGCCCTGGTTGACGTAGCGGATCGGCACCCAGTCGACATCGGCATATTCGCCGTTGATCCGCCCCGACAGCCCTTCCAGCGACTGGCGGATGCGCTGGTAGCTTTCGACCGAGACGCGGCTGGGCGGCGCGATCTGGAGCAGGAACACTTCCTTGCGCTCCTCCGGATGCTCGATCAGGAAGCGTTCGTAGCCGAGGAAGCGTTCTTCCAGCCCCTTCGAATAATCGAGCCGGTCGACGCCGACGATCATGTCGCGCCCGTCCGCCGAATCGCGCATCCGGCGATAGGCGAGCCGCGCGTTGACGCTTTTCGACATGTCGGCGAACGCCGCCGCGTCGATCCCGATCGGGCAGGCGATCAGCTCCACGCTGCGGTCGCCCAGCCGCGCGACGCCATCCTCGATCACCGCGCCCATATCCTGTCGCGCATAGTCGCAGAAGGATTCCAGCCATTCCTCCGTATGGAAGCCGATCAGGTCGTAGGCGAACATCGATTCGACCAGCGCGCGTGCGCCCGGCAACGTCCCCAGCAGGCGGCGCGGCGGCCACGGGATGTGCAGGAAGAAGCCCATGCGATTTTCGCAGCCGCGCTGGCGCAGTTCGGCGCCCAGCGGGAACATGTGATAATCCTGGATCCACACCAGGTCGTCCGGCTCGATCAGCGGGCGCACCGTGTCGGCGAACCGCTGGTTCGTGCGCTGGTAGCCGCCGGCGAACTCACGCTCATATTCCGCCAGGTCGATGCGATAGTGGAACAGCGGCCACAACGTGCGGTTGGCGTAGCCGTCGTAATATTCCTGGACGTCCTGTTCCTCCAGATCGACGGTCGCGGTGGTGACGCCGTGCGCGCGCTGGAAGTTGATATGGCCGGTGAACTGGTCGGTCTGTTCCCCCGACCAGCCGAACCACAGCCCGCCGTTGGCGCGCAGCGCCGCCGCCATCGCCACCGCCAGCCCGCCCTGTGCGCCCGACGTGGAGCCGGTGGGGGCGCTGACCCGGTTGGAGATGACGATCAGGCGGCTCAACGGATACTACTCCATGGTTTGCTCAACATCGCGGCGCAATTGATCATGCCGACCAGCGAATAGGTCTGCGGGTAATTGCCCCACAATTCGCCGGTCGTGGGGTCGATATCCTCCGACAACAGCCCCGCGGCGGTGCGCCGGGTCAGCATCTCCTCGAACAAAATGCGCGCCTCGTCGCTGCGCCCGGTTAGGAAAAGCGCCTCGATCAGCCAGAAGGTGCAGAAATTGAATGCGGTTTCGGGCAGGCCGAAATCGTCCTCGGTATCGTAGCGCAGCATCGTCGAGCCGCGGCGCAGCCCCTTTTCGATCGCGGTCAGGGTATCGATGAAGCGCGGATCGTCGGCGGCGAAGAAGCGCAGGTCGAGCAGTTGCAGCACGCTGGCGTCCAGATCGTCGCCGCCGAAGGTCGCGGACATGCGCCGCGTCCCCTCGCGCCACGCCGCTTCCTCGATGCGCGCGCGGATCGCGTCGGCGCGCCCGGCCCACAGCGCCTGCCGGTCGGTCAACCCCAGCCGTTCGGCGGCGTTGGCCAGCCGGTCGCACGCCGCCCAGCACATCGCCGAGGAATAGGTGTGGACGCTCTGGCGCGTGCGCAATTCCCACAGCCCGGCGTCGGGCTGGTCGTAATAGGCCCAGGCGCGGTCGCCGACATGTTCGAGCGATTCGAAATCCTCGATCCCGGCGGTGCGGAACAGTCGCTGGTCGAAGAAGGCGTGGACCGAACACAGCACGATCTGGCCATAGGCGTCATGCTGGATCTGCTCGGCCGCCTGGTTGCCGACGCGCACCGGCCCCATGCCGCGATAGCCGGGCAGCGTCTCCTCGATCCGTTCGGGCAGATGCGCCTCGCCCAGCACGCCGTACAGCGGCTGGATATGCCCGCCGCGCTCCTCGTCATGGCTGGCAGCATCGACGATGTTGCGCAGATAGCCCAGATAGCCCTCCAGCACGTCGAGCGCGCCGAGGCGGTTGAGCGCCTGCACCGTATAATAGGCGTCGCGGATCCAGCAGAAGCGATAGTCCCAGTTGCGCTGCGACCCGGCATGTTCGGGGACCGAGGTGGTCAGCGCGGCGACGATCGCGCCGGTTTCCTCATGCTGGCACAGTTTCAGCGTGATCGCGCAGCGGATGACGACGTCCTGCCATTCCAGCGGCACCGCCAGCCCGCGCACCCACGACTGCCATTCGTGGGTGGTGCGGTACAGCATCAGGTCGACCGTCGCGGCCAGATCGCCCTGGAAGCTTTCGTCCGGCCCCAGGAAGAAATGCAGCGGGCGTTCGAGGCGGAAGGCGCGTTCGCCCTGCACCATCGCGATCGGCGCGGTGGTGGTCAGTCGCAGCGCGATCGTGTCCATCAGCAGCCGCAGGTGGTTCGACCCGCCGATCTGTTCGCGGCACCCCCCGCCCCAGCCGCAGGTCGGGCGCAGCTCGACCCGCACCCGCGGGCTGCCCGACAGCGGGCGGACGATCCGCGCGAAGGCGACCGGGCGATAGGTGCGCCCCTCGCGCTGGAAGCGCGGGCAGAAGTCGATCACCTCCACCGCGCCGCCGTGCGCGTCGCGGTGGGTGGTGACCAGGATCGGGGTGTTGCGGATATATTCCTGCTCGACCGAAACCGAATCCTCGAGGGCGATGCCCCAGAAGCCGGTATCGGGCGCCTCGCCCCCCAGCAGCGCGGAGAACAGCGGATCCCCGTCGACACGCGGCACGCAGCCCCACACGAAGCGGCCGGCACGGTCGACCAGCGCGCTGACCTGGCAATTGCCGATCGGCCACAGATCCAGCGTCGTCGTCATGCATTCCCCCGTGCGGCGGCGTCGAGAAAGGCGAGCGCGTCGGCGACGCCGGCCAGGCGGAAGGACGCGGCGGTCGCGCGCGGCGCGCCGATCAGCACGCCCGCGCCACCCAGCGCACGCGCGGCATGGAAGCCGGCCTCGTCGGTCACGTCGTCCCCCATGAACACAGGACGCGCGTGGCGCCGTTCCGGTTCCGTCATCAACAGATCGACCGCCGCGCCCTTGTCGCGGCCGGGCAGGCGCAGTTCCACCACCATCTTGCCATGCTGGACGACCAGCCCGTGGCGCGCGGCGAGCGTATCGGCGAGCGCGGCGGCGGCATCGCCCGCATGCGCCGCGCGGCGATAGTGGAGGCCGACGCCGAACGGCTTGTCCTCCACCAGCACCCCATGGTGCGCGGCGGCCAGATCGTGCGCGGCGGCCAGCGCGGCATCGAGCGCGGCGGGGCGATCGGGCGCGTGGACGGTGCCGTCGGCGTCGGCGATCTCCAGCCCGTGGCTGCCCGCGATCACCAGCGCGGCGGGGGCGATCAGCGCGCGCACCTCGTGCACCGGCCGCCCGCTGACGATCGCGACCCCGCCGGGCAGGCGCGCCGCCAGCCGTTCGAGCAGAGCGGGCAGTTCGGGCGCGACGACCACCGCATCGGGGGTGGCGGCCAGTTCGACCAGCGTGCCGTCGAAATCGAGGAACAGGCTGGCGCCGGCAAGCAGATCGGCGGGCGGGGGCGGAAGGGGGGCGCTCATGCGCGCCTAGGTGGCGCGGGGCGCGCGATGGTGCAATGCGGAAAGGGTCGGCGTGGCGCGCCCGCTGCGCGGGCGGGGCATCGCCAGAACCGTCGCCCCAGCGAAGGCTGGGGCCTTTCGCGGCTCCTGCGGCACCCTGTCGGCCCGAGATCCCGGCTTTCGCCGGGATGACGGTGTTGGCGCCGGGATGACGATACGGCCGGCCCGCTCAGCGGGTGCGGCGGTCGAGCGCCTCGGCGGCTTCGGTCATCAGCGCGGCGATGATGTCGGCGACGGGTTCCTCCTTCGTCACCATCCCGACCGACTGGCCGGCCATCACGCTGCCGTGCTCGACGTCGCCGTCGATCACCGCGCGGCGCAGCGCGCCGGCCCAGTAATGCTCGATCTGCAACTGCGCCTCGGCCATCGCGACCGCGCCTTCGTCCAGCGACTGCGCGACCTCGCGCTGTTTCGCGGTGAACAGTTCCGACCCGGCGTTCTTCAGCGCGCGCACCGGGATCACCGGCAGGCGCGGGTCGATCTGCACGCTGGCGACCGCGTCGCGCGCGCTGGCGCGGATGAACGCCTTCTTGAAATTGGCGTGCGCGATGCTTTCGGTCGCGCAGACGAAGCGCGTGCCGAGCTGGACGCCCGCCGCGCCCATGTCGAGATAGCCGGCGATCGCTTCCCCCCGGCCGATCCCGCCGGCGACGAACACCGGCACCTGATCGGCGATCTCGGGCAGCATTTCCTGCGCCAGCACGCTGGTGGAAACGGGGCCGATATGGCCGCCGGCCTCCATCCCCTCGATCACCAGCGCGTCGACGCCGGAACGGATCAGCTTCTTCGCCAGCGCCAGCGTGGGGGCGAAGCAGATGACCTTCGCGCCCGATGCCTTGATCGCCTCCAGCGAGCCCTTGGGCGGCAGCCCCCCGGCCAGCACGACATGCCCGACGCCGTGGCGCGCGCACACCGCGATCAGATCGGTCAGCTGCGGATGCATGGTGATGAGGTTGACGCCGAACGCGCGGGTCGTCAGCGCCTTCGTCCCCGCGATCTCCGCGTCGAGCAGCTCGGGGGTCATCGCGCCGCACGCGATCACGCCGAACCCGCCAGCGTTCGACATCGCCGCGACCAGATGGCGTTCCGACACCCACGACATCGCGCCCGCCATGATCGCGACGTCCGCGCCCAGAAACGCGGCGCCGCGTTCCATGCGGCGCGCCAGGCGCGCGGCGCCGGTGGAGGGGGCATCAGCGGCCGTCGGGGCGATCAGCGTATCGGTCATCGCGCAGCCGTAGAACGCGGGCGCGCGCGCGGCAATCCTTCCGCCAGATCGCGGTACATCACCAGCGCATCGACCAGGCCGTGGACCGGATGGTCGAACGCGCGCGGCAGCGTGCCGACGACCGCGAAGCCCAGCCCGCGCCACAGCGCGACGGCGCGGTCGTTGGTGGCGACCACGAAGTTGAACTGCATCGCGCGGAACCCGGCCGCACGCGCATGGTCAAGCGAATGGACGCACATCGCGCGCGCCACCCCGCGCCCGCGCGCCGCCGCCGCGGTGGCGTAGCCGGCATTGGCGACATGCGCACCGCCGCCGCGCTGATTGGCGCGCACCCAACAGGTGCCCAGCACCGCGCCGTCCGCGCCGACCGCGACGAACACGTCGTGCGCCGGCGCCATCCAATAGGCGAGCGCGGCGTCGCGGCCGATGTCGCGTTCGATCGCATTGGTTTCCCCGGCGCGGAACACCGGCAGGAGGATCGCGGCGATCGCGTCGGCATCGGCGGGGGTGGCGGGCCTGATCTGCATTGCGACGCTTCACCACATCCACCGTGCAACCGCAGCTTCTTTTCGCTTGTTCATTGGCCAGCAGGGTGCGCACCGCCATATGGGGCGCGACGACGAACGGGGAGATCGACAGGGTGAACGGATCGGGGCAGGCGATCGTGGCGCGGCTCGCACGGCAGGCGGTGATCGGGATGACGGCGGCGGCCGTCGCCGGCCAGGCGTTGGCGCAGGCGCCCGCGCCGCAGCCGATCCCGACGATCACGCCGCCCGCCCCCACCCAGCCCGGCCCGCTGGCGCCGGTGGCGCGCGCGCCGGTATCGCTGCCGACGCTGTCGGCGGCACAGGCCAGGCAGCTGGCGACGCTGATCGCCGACGACGAAGTCGCGCAGGGGCTGCGCTATACCCGGCGCACCGACCTCGACCGGCTGGACGGTGCGGCGCTGGTGCGTGCCGCGCTCGACCATGCGCGCGCGATCCGCAGCGGACGGTTGATGGCGGAGGATTTCCAGCGCGACTGGGGCATCCGCCCGCCCGCCTACGACCCGCTGCCCGATTTCGCCGCGGCGGTGGCGAACGACCGGCTGTCGGCCTGGGTGCGCGCGCTGCCCCCGCCCTATGTCGGCTATGACGCGCTGGTCGCCGGGCTGGCACGCTATCGCCGGATCGCCGCCGACGGCGGGTGGCCGACGATCGCCACCGCGCCGACGTTCGGATCGCGCGGGGCCGCGGTCGCGACGCTGCGCGCGCGGCTGGCGGCGGAGGACCCGCAGGTCGCGAAGAGCGGCGACACGTTCGATGCCGCGCTGCTCGACGCGGTGCGCCGCGCGCAGCGGCGCTATGGCCTGAACCCGGTCGGCACGGTGGGATCGCAGACGATCGCCGCGCTCAACGTGCCGGTCGAACGGCGCATCCGCCAGATCATGGCGAACCTGGAACGCTGGCGCTGGCTGCCGCCGCGGCTGGACCAGAAGCGCGTGCAGGTGAACATCGCCGCGGCGGTGCTGACCGCGTTCGACGGCGATGCGCCGGTGATGTCGATGAAGGCGGTGACCGGGCGCCCGGGGAACGAGACGCCGATGCTGATCTCCAAGATCAACAGCATCGTCATCAACCCGCCGTGGAACGTGCCGACGTCGATCGCGACCAAGGAATTGTGGCCCAAGGAACGCGCCAACCCCGGTTACCTGAAGCGCAACGGGTTCCGCGTGATCGACAATGGCGACGGCAGCAAGCGGTTGCAGCAGGCGTCGGAGCGCAGCGCGCTGGGGCGGTTCAAGTTCGATTTCCCCAACGATTTCGCGGTGTACCTGCACGACACGCCCGCGCAATCGGGCTTTTCGCGGTTCGACCGGCTGGCCAGCCACGGCTGCGTCCGGCTGGAGAAGCCCGAGGAACTGGCCAAGCTTCTGCTGAAGACGACCCCCGAATGGCAGCCCGACGCGATCGACGCCGCGGTCGCGGCGGGCAAGACGGTGCGCGCGCGCATGGCCGAGCCGGTGACGGTGTACCTGCTGTACTGGACCGCCTTCGCCAGCGCGGACGGCCAGGTCGGCTTCCGGGATGATCCCTATGGCTGGGATGCCAAGCTGGCGGCTACGATCGAGCGGCGTTCGCAGGTACAGGCACAGGCGACGACATGAGCAAAGGAATCCACGTGACCAAGCGTTCGACCCCGCTTTTCCTGGCGACCCTGCTGGCGGCGACCGCGCTGGCGGGCTGTTCGCGCCATGACGAGCCGGAAACCCCGCCGGCGGACACCAACATGGCGGTCGAGGAAATCGCCCCGCCCGAGGCCGCGCCGACCCCGGAGCCGATGCCGACCGCCGCGCCGTCGCCGATCGAGAATGTCGCCGCGCTGCCCGACGCGCCGCCGCCGGCACCCGACGAGCAGATGCTGGACGACGCCTCCGTCACCGGCATGACCGCGCGCGCCAACCGCGACGCGGCGGACGAACAGGCGCCGGCAGAGAAGAAGCAGAACTGACGGTTCGGGGCGTGGTGGCTGGGGCGGGTAGAGACCTTCGCCGACGTCGGTTTCCGCCTCCTTATGTCGTCACGCCGGCCAAGGCGCGAGGTTTACAAGCCCACGCCGTCATGCCGGACTGGTTCCGGCATCCACGTTTCCGCACACGGGCACGCGCCTGATGTCGCGGCACAGTGGACCCCGGAACAAGTCCGGGGTGACGGAGGGAACTAGATAGACGGACCTCCCGCCCGCCCCTCTCCCTCGCCGCCGGCGGCGTCACGCAAACGTCACATTCGCGGCGCACCGCGCGCGCCGTGGATACGAGCTTTCCCCTGACCGACAGCTGGCGGCTGCTCGCCGCGCTGGCGACGGCGTTCGTGCTGGGCACGGCGATCGGGCTGGAGCGGCAGTGGCGGCAGCGCACCGCGGGGCTGCGCACCAACGTGCTGGTCGCGGTGGGCGCGGCGGCGTTCGTCGACCTGGGGGTGCAGACCGCCGGGCAGGACGGCGCGGCGCGGGTGATCGCCTATGTCGTGTCCGGCATCGGCTTCCTGGGTGCGGGCGTCATCATGAAGGAAGGCACGCAGGTCCGCGGGCTGAACACCGCCGCGACGTTGTGGACGTCGGCGGCGGTCGGCGCCTTCGCGGGCGTGGGCCGGCTGGCGGAGGCGGCGGTGGTCACCGGCTTCGTGCTGGCGGGCAATACGATGCTGCGCCCGCTGGTCGATTTCGTGAACCGCCGCCCGATCGCGGAGCGGCATACCGAGGCGCTGTACCGCGTCCATGTCGTCTGCGCGCCCGAGCGCGTGTCGATGGCGCGCGACGTCCTGTACGAGGAGCTGGAGGTCCACGACTATCCGGTGCGCGAGATCGAGATGATGACCGAATCGGACGCCGCGGTGGAACTGGCCGCCGCGCTGCTGCCGACCAGCGCGGAGGCCGCCGACCTGGACCGGATCGTCGCGCATATCGCGCGGCGGCCGGGGATCGTCAGCGCGACCTGGACGGTCAGCACGACGAACTGACGCGCCCTCACCGGGCGGTCGAAGAAGATGGGTTCACGCGAAGACGCGAAGGCGCAACGGGGCGGCGCCCGCGGTTCGCGACAGCGCGCCCGTCAGATGGCACAGGACGATGACGCTGCGCGTCGATGACGATTGCTTCGCGCCTTCGCGTCTTCGCGTCTTCGCGTGAACCCATCTTCTCCTTCGTATCGCCCGCGCCTCCGCCCCGGCCCCGCTACGCCGGCAGGTCGCGGAACGCCGCGTCCTTGTCGGTGCGGATTTCGCCGGGCAGGCCCAGCACGCGTTCGGCGATGATGTTCTTCAGGATCTCGTCGGTGCCGCCCGCGATGCGCAGCCCCGGCGCGTTGAGCGTCGCCGACTGGAACAGCCCGCGCAGCGGCGCCAGCGCGGGATCGGCGATGATGCCGTATTGGTCCTCCGCCTCGACCGCCGAATTGCCGATATCCTGCAACTGGTTGGCGGCGATGATCTTGCCGATCGAGCTTTCCGGCCCCGGCGTCTGCCCGCGGCTGAGCGCGGTGATGGTGCGCATCCGGGTGTTGCGCAGCCCCTCCGCCTGGACCCACCAGTCGGCCAGTTTCTGGCGAAAGGCGGGATCGTGGAGCAGCTTGCCGCCGTCCGCGCCGTCCACCTCACGCGCCAGTTTCAATATCTCCTTCGGCCCCGCGCCGCCGCCGCCGCCGACCGCCAGCCGTTCGTTCATCAGCGTGACCAGCGCGACCTTCCAACCGGCATCGACCGCGCCCAGCCGCTGCGCGTCGGGGATGCGCACGTCGGTGAAATAGACTTCGTTGAAGTTCGACCCGCCCGACATCTGGTGGATCGGCCGGATCTCCACCCCCGGCGCGCGCAAGTCGAGCCAGAACATCGTCAGCCCCTTGTGCTTGGGCACGTCGGGGTTGGTGCGCACCAGCACGATGCCGAAGTCGGAATAATGCGCGCCCGACGTCCACACCTTCTGCCCGTTGACGACCCAGTCGTCGCCGTCGCGCACCGCGCGGGTGCGGATCGCTGCAACGTCCGACCCGCCGGCGGGTTCGGAAAACAGCTGCGACCAGATTTCCTCGCCGCGCAGCGCCGGGCCGACGAACCGCTGCTTCGTCGCATCGTCGGCGAAGGCCATGACGGTGGGGATGCACATCCCCAGCCCGATCGTGAAATAGCCGTACTGGACGGGGTGCTTTGCCTCCTCCTGCCCGAAGATCACGCTCTGGATCGGGGTACCGCCGCCGCCGCCCCATTCCTTCGGCCAGGTGATCTGCGCATAGCCGGCCGCGGCCTTGCGCGCCTGCCACGCGCGCGCCGCCGCCATGTCGTCGGCATAAGCGATCGCCTTGTGCTCGGCGACGTTCGCGGCCAGCCAGTCTCGCGCGCGGGCGCGATAGGCGGCTTCGTCGGGGGTATCGTTGAAGTCCATCGTACCGTTCCTCGCTTCAGGCCGCGTTGCGGCGTTCGAGCTGCGCGACCAGCCGCTCGCGCCAGACCGCCGGCGCCCCGGCAACCAGCGCCAGCTGGCGCGAGCGGCGATAGTGGAGCTGCGGATCGGCTTCCCAGGTGAAGCCGATGCCGCCGTGGGTCTGGATATTCTCCTTGGCGGCGAACCAATAGGCCTCGCTGGCGGCGACGCGCGCGGTCGCGGCGGCCAGCGGCAGTTCCGCCGCGCCGCTGCCCAGCGCCCAGGCGCCGTAATAGGCGTTGGAGCGTGCGATCTCGTTCCTGACGTAAATGTCGGCCAGCTTGTGCTTGATCGCCTGATAGCCGCCGATCGCGCGGCCGAAGGCGTGGCGCTGGAGCGCATAGTCCTTGGCCATTTCCAGCGCGCGGTCGGCGCCGCCCAGCTGCTCGAACGCCAGCAGCACCGCCGCGCGGTCGAACACCGCCTGCATCGCGGCGAAGCCGTCCTCGTCGCCCAGCCGCTCGGCCGGCGCGCCGTTGAAGACGATCTTCGCGGCGGCGCGCGTAGGGTCGAGCGTCGCCAGCGGCTCGGCGGCGACCGGCCCCTCCACCAGGTACAGGCCGTCGTCTGCGAGCACGACCAGCACGTCGGCGATCTGCCCGTCGGTGACGGGGATCTTGGTGCCGCTGAGCCGGCCGTCGACGACGCGCGTCGCGATCCGCCCCGGCGCGATTGCGCCCGGCCCCTCCGAGGTGGCGAAGGCGCCGATGACCTCGCCCGCGGCGATGCGCGGCAGCCAGCGCGTCTTCTGTTCCTCGCTGCCCAGCAGCATCAGCGCCTCGGCGACGAAATAGACGGTGGACGCGAACGGTACCGGCGCCAGCGCGCGGCCCAGCTCTTCCGCCAGCGCGCACAATTCGACATGGCCCAGCCCCAGCCCGCCATAAGCTTCCGGGATCGCCGCCCCCAGCCAGCCCTGCCCCGCGATCGCGCGCCACAGCGCATCGTCGTGATGCCGGTCGTCGTGATCGAGGACGCCGCGCACCACCGCGGTATCGCAGCGCGCGGCCAGGAAGCGGCGCGCCTCCTCCTTCAGCATCTTCTGCTCATCGGAATAGTCGAAGTTCATCGGCGCTACCTCGGCTGCATGCGGATGGCGCCGTCCAGCCGGACGTCCTCGCCATTGAAATAGGGGTTGCGGATCATCTCCAGCGCGAGCCGGGCATATTCGTCGGCGCGGCCCAGCCGCTTCGGGAACGGCACCATCGCGCCCAGCGCCGCCTTCACCTGCGGCTTCGCCCGCGCCAGCAGCGGCGTGTCGAAGATGCCGGGCAGGATCGTGTTGCAGCGGATCGCCTCCGCCGCCAGATCGCGCGCGACCACCAATGTCATGCCGATGATCCCCGCCTTGGCCGAGGCATAGGAGATCTGGCCGACCTGCCCTTCCTCGCCCGCGACGCTGGCGGTGTTGACGATCGCGCCGCGATCGCCGTCGGCGGTGGGCGGCAGCGTCATCATCCCCGCCGCCGCGCCGACGATGCAGCGGAACGTGCCGACCAGGTTGAGTTCGAGCGTCGCGCGGTAATGGTCGATCGGATAGGGGACGATCGCGCCGTCCTCCTTCGACCGCGCGACCGTCTTGTTCGGGCCGCCGACGCTGCCGCCGGCGCAATTGACCAGCACGCGTTCCTGCCCGTTGGCGGCGCGCGCCGCGGCGAAGCCGGCGTCGACCGACCCCTGATCGGTGACGTCGACATGGCAGAAGGTCGCGCCGATCTCAGCCGCGACGCCCGGTCCGATATCGGCATTGCGATCGAACAGCGCGACGCGGCATCCGGCGGCGATCAGCGCCTGAGCGGTAGCGCGCCCCAGTCCGGACGCACCCCCGGTGACGACGGCCGCGATATCGGGGCCAAGCTGCACATCCCTCTCCCTCTTGCGGGTTATCGAGGGATAACGTCTGTTATGGTGACGCGCACGTCAAGAGGCTTGGCACGATCAGGCGACGATCCGCACCGGCACCGACTTGGCGGCGGGGACGTGGCTTTCCTCCGCATGATGTTCCAGCGGGATCAGCGGGTTGCACTCCGGGTAATAGGCCGCGATGCAGCCGGGCGGCACATTGTATTCGACGACGATCAGGTCGCCGACGCGCCGGTCGTGGTTGTCGCCCGCGTCGCTGGCCAGCGTCACCTTCTGTCCGTTCGACAGCCCCGCCTTCGCGATATCGTCGCGGTTCATCAGCACCACCTGCCGCGTGCCGTTGATGCCGCGGAACCGGTCCGAATAGCCGTAGACGGTGGTGTTGAACTGATCGTTCGAGCGCAAGGTGAGCAGCCGGTAGCGGCCGTCCGCGGCGGCGAAGCCGGTGGCGTTCAGCTCGGCCGGCGCCAGGAACTCGGCCTTGCCGCTGGGCGTGTCCCATTCGCGCCCCGATGCCTTGTTCCCCTTCCAGAAACCGCCCGGCTCCTCGGCGAGGCGCTGGTTGAAGCGGGCGAAGAAATGCGGGAAGATCGCCGCGATCTCGTCGCGGATCAGCGCATAGTCGCCGATCCATTCGTCCCATTTCACCGCCGGATTGGCGGGCAGCAGCGCCCTGGCGATGCCCGCGACGATCGCGGGTTCGGAGAGCAGGTGCGGACTGGCGGGATCGACCTTCCCCAGCGAGGCGTGGATGACGCTGGTCGAATCCTCCACCGTCACACGCTGCGGCCCCGTTTCCTGCAGATCGCGCTCGATCCGGCCCAGGCACGGCAGCAGCCAGGTGTCGCCGGCGGCGGGCAGCAGGTGGCTGCGGTTCAGCTTGGTGGCGATCTGCACCGACAGGTCCATCCGCATCCAGCCGTCCTCGACCAGTTCGGTTTCCGGCACCGCGCGCGCGAAATTGCCGCCCAGCGACAGGAACGCCTTCACCGTGCCGTCGATGATGCCGCGGCACGCCTCCACCGTGTCCAGCCCCTTTTCGGTGGGCGGAGTGAAGCCATAGCGCTCCTTAAGCGCATCGACCGGCGCCAGCTCGGTCTTCTCGGTGATGCCGACGGTGCGCTGGCCCTGCACGTTGCTGTGCCCGCGCACCGGGCACAGGCCCGCGCCCGGCTTGCCGATGTTGCCGCGCATCAGCATCAGGTTCACGAGCATGCGGACGTTGTCGACGCCCTTCACATGCTGCGTCAGCCCCATGCCGTAGATCGCCATCGCCGCCTTCGCGCGCGCATAGATGGCCGCGACCCCCTCGATCGCGGCACGCGTCAGCCCCGATTCGCGTTCGATATCCGCCCAGTCCGCCGCCTGCACGCTGGCGGCGAACGCCTCATAGCCGTGGGTGTGGCGGGCGACGAAATCGTGGTCGACGCGGTCGTTGTCGATCAGCCATTTGGCGATGCCGGTCATCGCGGCGATATCGCCGCCGGCGATCACCTGATGATATTGGGTGGCGATCGGGGTTTCGCCGCCGGTCGCCATCTCGATCGGGTTCTGCGGATCGGTGAAGCGTTCCAGCCCGCGTTCGCGCAGCGGGTTGAACACGACGATCGGTGCGCCGCGCTTGTGCACCGCGCGCAGCTGGTGGAGCATCCGCGGGCTGTTGGTGGCGACGTTCTGGCCGAAGTGCAGGATGCAGTCGGTATGGTCGAAATCCTCGATCTTCACGGTGCCCACCGGCACGCCGATCGACGCCTTCAGCCCGACCGACGTCGATTCGTGGCACATGTTCGAACTGTCGGGCAGGTTCTGGTTGCCGTAGAGGCGCGCCATCAGCTGCCACAGGAACGAGGTTTCCAGGCTGGCGCGGCCCGAGGCGTAGAAGACCACCGACCGCGGATCGAGCGGCTTGAGCCGCGCGGCGATCGCGGCGAACGCCTCCTCCCACGGCGCCACGACATAGCGGTCGGTCGCAGCGTCGTAGCGCATCGGATGGGTCAGCCGCCCGGCTTCCTCCAGCCGGTAATCGCTCCAGCCGCGCAGCTGCGTCAACGTATGCTGGCGGAAGAACGCCGGGGTGACGCGCTGCGAGGTGATTTCCCAGGCGGTCGCCTTCGCGCCGTTTTCGCAGAATTCGGCGGCATGCGTCGGATCGGGCTTGGCCCAGGCGCAGCTGACGCAGGCGAAGCCGTCCGGCTTGTTCTGGCGCAGCAGCTCGGCGCTGGTGACGACCGGGTTCTTTTCGCGCGGGATGATGTCCGCCAGCGAGCGGAGCGACCCCCATCCGCCCGCCGGGCCGGGATAGGGGGTGAAATCGGGGCGGTCGTCATATTGTTCGGTCATGGCACCCCTAACGCACGGGATCGGCGATCAGCACCGCGTCGTCGCGCGCCAGGCTGACCAGCGTCAACCCCGCCGCGGCGGCGCGCGCCAGCGCCAGCGTGGTCGCCGCCGATACGGTGACCAGCATCGGGCAGTCGGCCAGCGCGGCCTTTTCCACCAGTTCGTACGAACAGCGCGACGACAGCAGCGCGAACCCGCCGTCCCACGCCATGCCGCCGCGCGCCATCGCGCCGATCAGCTTGTCGAAGGCATTGTGGCGGCCGACATCCTCGCGCGCGCAGCGGATCGTGCCGTCCGCCGCGCACAGCATCGCGGCATGCGCGGCGCCGGTCGCGGCGTTCAGCGGCTGGTGCGCGCGCATCGCCGCCAGCGCGGCGAACACCGCCGCGGTCGGCGCGGTGGCGGCGGGGACGCGCGGCAGCGGGCGGTGGACGGCATCGAGGTTGTCCATCCCGCACAGTCCGCACGAACTGTCGCTGGTGCGCCGCCGCACGCGGTCGGCGACCGCGGCGGCGCGCGCGGGGGGCACGGCGAGCCGCACGATCGTCCCCTGCGGTGCGTCATGCAGGTCGATCGCGGCCAGTTCCGAGCGATCGGCGACGATCCGTTCGGACAGCGCGAAGCCGGTGGCGAAATCGGCAAGGTCGGCGGGGGTCGCCATCATCACCGCATAGCCCAGGCCGTTGACCTCGATCGCGACCGGCGCCTCCTCGGCGATCGCGCGGCGGTGCGGTTCGGTGCGGCCATCGGGAAAGGCGCGGCGGAAGTCGTGGTCCATCGCGCGCGCTTGTGCCCGATCCGCATCCCCGCGGCCATCGCCGTTGCGGGATAACTTTAGTTATGCCAACCTGCGCGCAAAGAAGGAACGGGAGAGGGTGATGACGCAGCGACAGACGATCGTCGTGGAGCGGCGCGGCGCGACCGAATGGGTGACGATGAACCGGCCCGACCGGCTCAACGCGCTGGACGACGCGATGGTCGGCGAACTCTCCGACTATTTCCGCGGGCTGGCGACCGACCGCGAGGTGCGCGTCGTGGTGCTGCGCGGCGCCGGCAGCGCCTATTGCGCGGGGCTGGACCTGAAGGCCGATCCGGTCGAGCGCGACACGATCGACCGGCTGCGCCACCAGCGGTCGATCGCGGAGATCGTGATGGCGATGCGCTATGCGCCGCAGCCGATCGTCAGCCTGATCCACGGGCCGGCGTGCGGCGGCGGCTTCGCGATGGCGCTGGCGTCCGACGTGCGGATCGCGGGCGAAAGCGCGCGGATGAACGCGGCCTTCATCCGCATCGGCCTGTCGGCGTGCGACATCGGGGTCAGTTACTTCCTGCCGCGGCTGGTCGGCGCGTCGCTGGCGGCCGAACTGATGCTGACGGGCGATTTCATCCATGCCGAGCGCGCGCTGGCGTGCGGGCTGGTGAGCCGCGTCGTCCCCGATGCCGAGCTGGAGGCGGCGGCCGTGCCGCTGGTCGAACGGATGCTGGATGCCTCGCCGCTGGGGCTGCGGCTGACCAAGGAGTGTCTGCGGATGAGCATCGATGCCCCCTCGCTCGAATCGGCGATCGCGATGGAGGATCGCAACCAGATCCTGACCGTCGGCGACAACGCCTTTGCCGAGGGGCTGAGCGCGTTCCTGGAGAAGCGGCGTCCGGACTATAGCAAGGGAGCGCGGGCATGAGCGCGCCGCTGACGGGACGCGTCGCGCTGGTGACGGGCGCGGGGCGCGGAATCGGGCGCGCGATCGCGCTGCGGCTGGCGCACGACGGCGCGGACGTGGCGGTCAATTACCGCCGCGACGCCGATGCCGCGGCGGAGGTGGTCGCCGCGATCGAGGCGATGGGGCGGCGCGCGCGCGCCTATCCGGCGTCGGTCGATTCGTTCGACGCCTGCGCGACATTGGTGGAGGCGGTGGCGGCGGATTTCGGCGCGATCGACATCCTGGTCAACAACGCCGGCATCGCCAGTCGCGGGCAATCGGTCGCCGATACCGATCCCGCCGAGCTGGAACGCGTGGTGCGCACCCATGCGCTGGCGCCGCATTACCTGTCGAAACTGGCCATCCCGTGGATGCGCCAGCGGACGCGCGGCGATATCGTGATGATCTCGTCGGTGGCGACGCTGTATCACGCCGCCAACGGCGCGCCGTACAACATGGGCAAGGCGGCGGTGGAGGCGCTGGCGCAGACGCTGGCCAAGGAGGAGCGCGCGCATGGCATCCGCGTCAACATCGTCGCGCCGGGACTGACCGTCACCGACATGGGCAAGCGGCTGGCGATGGCGACGCGCGGCGTGGCGGATATCCATGAACTGGACGCGGGGTCGCCGTTCGGGCGCGTTTCCACGCCGGAGGACGTCGCGGCGGCGGTCGCCTTCTTCGTGTCGGCTGACGCCGACTACGTCACCGGGCAGAAGATCAACCTGCACGGCGGGGGATAGCGCGACCGCGCTTCGCGGCCAAGCGACGGGAATTGTGGCGGAATCTTGATCGAGTTGAACGCCGCGCGCGGCAGGGTGGTGCATAGTGCGCAACCGCCGCCGGATGCCGGCGGCCCCTTCGCTCGATCAGAAAGGTTGCGCCATGTCAGCCACCGACGATGCCGAATTCTTCCGCCGCCGTTCCGACCAGGAACGCGCCCTTGCCCGCGACACGGACGTCAAGGCGATCCGGCGGCTCCACCTCGACCTGGCCGAACGTTATACGCAGCGGTTGCGCGAGGCGGTCGCGCGCAAGCGCGCGAACGCGACCGCGCGGCCATAGCGGCGCCCGGTCATGACGGGCCGGGTCACGACGGGTCGTCGATCCGATAGTGGATCGGCTTGAAACTGCCGCCGTTCGATGCCGGTGCGGAACAGGCGGTCAGCCCGATCACCAGGTCCATCCGCGCGCGCAGCACGATCCGGTCCCCCGCGACGCTGGTGGGGGGCAGCACCTCCAGCCGCCCGGTCGTGCCATCGACCGGCACATTCATGAAACAGTTGAACGCGACCGGGATCGCATCCTCCTCCACCCCGAACGGCGCCAGCGCCTCCGCCAGATTGCCGAAACAGCCGCGATGCGGCGGCAGGTCGGGGTAGAAATGGTGGAAGGTGTCGTAAGAGCAAGGCGTCAGCAGGAAGTCGTGCCGGCCGACGCTGTCCTCGACAATCTCCAGCATCGGCCTTGAGCGGTTGGAATACAGCAGGTGCCCGGTCGTCAGCCGGATCGTTTCGGCATAATCTAGCGTGCGGCCGGACGAGATCACCTCGCGCACGTCCGCCGCGTTATAGGCGAGCAGGTCGGCGACCTGCCGCCCCTCCGGGTCGATGACGGTCAGCAATTGCCCGGCGGCCAGCCGGAAGCCGGCCCCCCTGCGCGGCGGGATGACCTGCGTGCCCGCGGCGCTCATGCCGCTTCCCCGCCGCCATATTGGAACGGGCAGCGCCATTGCGGATCGACCGCGCGGCCGCTGTATTGGCGCGCCTCGCTCATCTCGCCATGGCGGGCGAGCATCGGGTTGCGCGAACCGGCGATCGCCTCGTCACGGACCATGATCGCCTCGCGCATCGTTTCGTAGCGGCCGTCGGCGCGCAGCGTCTCGAACTGGTCGTGGAGGTTGAACACCAGGGTCGGCCGCGCGAAGCGCCGCGCCGGGCGCGACGCGGCGGGGTGCAGCCCGACGACGAAGAACGCCTCCCCGCCGAAGCTGAGCGAGAAATGCGGATCGTCCGGATCGGCGCTGACGCGCGCGTCATAGGACTGGCCGCGCCACACGTCCTTGTCCGACAGCGACTGCAGGCGCTGCCACAGCGCCGCCTCGAACGCGTTCTCATCCAGCGCGTCCGGCCCGTCGAACACCACCGCGAAGCTGCGGAACAGCCCGGGCTGCGCGCGATAATCGGCGGCGAAGCGCATCAGCGCGTCATGGATGCGCAGGTCGTCCCACGCGCTGTCGATGCGCGTGCACGCCAGCACCATCAACGTCCCGCGCGCCAGCGCCGCCTTGGCCCCGACACACGGGAAGTCGCGCGCCGCGACGTGTTGCTGGAGGAGCGATTCCAGCGCGGATTGCGCATCATGGACCCAGGGAAACAGCGGCGTGGCGGGAATGGTCATAGGGCCGGGGATACGGACCGCGCGGGTGGTTCGTTCCGGGAAATCAGGCTGATGCCGATCAACCGGGGGTGTCGTGCGCCGCCGGGGGTCCGGTGGTGGCCCCCGCCTCTTCTACCCGTCGCGCCAGCGAAGGCAGGACCTTTGGCAAAACTCACGCCGTCATGCCGGACCTGTTACGGCATCCACGTTTCCGCACACAGGCAAGCGCCTGATTTCGCGGCACGGTGGATGCCGGAACAAGTCCGGCATGACGGAGGCGAGCTTCGCAGACGTCCCGGCCCGATCAGCGGCCACGGCGTGGGAGTGGTCGTCGTCCGCCCCCCCGGCCGGGTGTCAGACGCGCATCGGCATCAGGACGTAGAGCGCGGGGCTCTTGTCGTTCTCGCGGATCAGCGTCGGGGCGGCGGCGTCGGCGAGGTGGACCTCGACGATATCGGTGTCGATCTGCCCCAGGATGTCGAGCAGGTAGCGGCTGTTGAAGCCGATCTCGAACGGCAGCGACACATATTCGCCGGGCACTTCCTCCGCCGCGGTGCCGTTTTCCGGGCTGGTCACCGACAGCGTGATCTTGTCGCGGTCCAGCGCCATCTTGACCGCGCGGGTCTTCTCGGTGGCGATGGTGGAGACGCGGTCGACGCCCTCCATGAAGCTCTTGGGATCGAGCTTCAGGATCTTGTCGTTGGCGGTCGGGATGACGCGGCTGTAATCGGGGAAGGTGCCGTCGATCAGCTTCGACGTCAGGATCGCCTGCCCCAGGTCGAAGCGGATCTTGGTGCCCGACAGCGACACGCCGACCGAACCGTCGACCTCGTCGAGCAGCTTGCGCAGTTCGGCGATGCATTTGCGCGGCACGATCACGTCGGGCATCCCCTCGGCGCCCTGCGGCTGGTCGACGGTGACGCGCGCCAGCCGGTGGCCGTCGGTCGCCGCCGCCTTCAGCACGCCCTCCGCGGTGTGAAGGAAGATGCCGTTGAGGTAATAGCGCGTCTCCTCGGTGGAGATGGCGAAGCGCGTCTTGTCGATGATCTGCCTGAGCGTTTCGACCGGCAGTTCGAACTGGTGCGGCAATTCGCCCTCGGCGATCACCGGGAAATCGTCACGCGGCAGCGTGCCGAGCGAGAAGCGCGCGCGCCCCGCCACGATCGTCATCCGCCCCTCGGCCGCGGTGATCGACACCTGCGCGCCCTCCGGCAGCTTGCGCGCGATGTCGAACAACGTGTGCGCCGACACGGTGGTGGCGCCCGGCTGATCCACGGCGGCGGCGACCGATTCGTTGATCTGCAGATCGAGGTCGGTCGCCATCAGCCGCAACTGCCCCTCGGCGGTCGCTTCCAGCAGCACGTTCGACAGGATCGGAATGGTGTTGCGCCGCTCCACCACCGACTGGACGTGGCTCAGCCCCTTCAGCAGCGTCGCGCGTTCGATCGTCGCCTTCATCTCAACTCATCCCCCGGCCCGCAGGTCTACACATCGCACCAGGGGCAATTGGCCGACTTTTCCTAGCCAAAGATGAAGGGCCGGAGCAAGCGCCCCGACCCTCCATAACGGTCCCAAGCCGGTGGTACGGCCGATTTCCTGTGGAAAACCGGCCGCACGATGCGCATCAGAAGCGGATGCCGATGCCCGCCATCAGCTGATGCCGGTCGAGGTCGATGTCGACGTTGTCGACATTGCCATAGTGCGAATAGCGGTATTCGCCCTTGATGAACGACGTCGGCGACAGCTTGTACTCAAGGCCCGCACCGACGCGGAACCCGTCGAGGTTCACCTTGTCGATCGTCTCGGTCGCGCCGGTCGCGCCGGTGGTGTAGCGGCTTTCCACGCGCGCGTTGGTGTAGCCGCCCTTGGCATAGACCATCGCCTGCGGCGAGATCACCGCGCCGATGCGCCCGCCCAGATAGAAGTCGCGCCCCGCCTCGACCGAGAAACGGTCGCCCGCGGCCAGCGCGTTGTAGCTGCGCGTGCTGGTGGTGGCGTCGGTCACTTCCCCTTCCAGGCCGAACACGGTGTTGCCGCGCTGGATATCGTAGCCGACGAGCCCGCCGTAGGTGAAGCCGCTGGTCCCTTCCGACGAACCGTCGCCGCCGTCCTGGACGTTGTCATAGCCGGCCAGCGCCTCGACACGGCCACCCGCGAACGGGCCGTCCTGCGCCATCGCGGGGGCCGCCAGCATCGCGCCGAACGCGGCCGCGGCGGTGGCCATTGCAAGCTTACGCATGTCTCACTCCAGTTACCCACCCCAGAACGCGGGGCGTGGCGTTCAATTAGCGGATCGCGCCGACGTTGCATGAACCCTGCCTAAACAGGAAAAATCGTTGCTTTTCGGCAACAGCAAGGGGACAGGGACGGGATGACCGCTACCCGCCACGGACGTGACTTCATCGCCCGCCACGGCGAAACCGTCTTCAACGCCGCGCGCCGGTTGCAGGGCGAGGCGCCGCACACCCCGCTGACCCGCGCCGGCTTCGCCCAGGCCGAGGAGATGGGCCGCGCGTTGCGCGCCGCGCTGGGGGAAAGGCCCGCGCTGACGCTGTGGGCCAGCCCCACCGGCCGCGCGTTGCAGACGCTGGCGATCGTCGCCGAGCATCTGGGGCTGGACTGGCACGACGTCCGCACCGACGAACGCCTGACCGAGATCGGCATGGGATCGTGGGGCGGGCGCTATTACGCGGACGTGGTGGCGGACGTCGGGCCGGTGATCCTGCCCGGCGGGCTGCTGAAATGCGCGCCGGACGGGGAGCGATACGAGCAGATCGCCGCGCGCGTCTCCGGCTGGCTGGCCGATACCGATGCGGACCCAGGCGACCGGCTGGTCATCATGCACGGTATTTCCAGCCGCGTGCTGAGGGGTGTGATGACCGGCGCGCCGGTCGATCCGTGCGGTGCGCCGGTGCTGCCGGGCCATCCGCAGGGCACCGTGACGATGATCGAGCGCGGGCGCGAACAGGTGGTGCACCTGGGCACGGGGCACGCGCCGGCGTGACGCGCCGGTGATCTGGGCGCTGGCGCTGGCGCTGGCGGGCGAGCGCGTCGCGCTGGGCGTGTGGGAACGCTGGGCGGCGATTCGGGATGCCGGGAACGGGGCGGGGCCGCGCTGCTTCGCGATCGCGCAGCCGGTGCTGGCGGGCGGCGACAGCGACCGGCGCGGCGCCTTCGCCAGCGTCGCCGCGCGGCAGGGGCCGGCGCGCGCGCCGGCGGTCTTCTATCGCCTGTCGCGCGCGCGCGGTGCGGGCGCGGCGATCACGCTGACCGTGGGGGAGCGGCGCTTCGCGCTGGTCGGCGACCGAACGACCGCGCGCGCAGCGGACGCCGCCACCGACCGCGCGATCCTGAACGCGATGCGCAGCGCGCACGCGATGACGCTGGCGACGCTGGACGCGGACGGGCGGACGATCGCGGATTCCTATCCGCTGGCCGGCGCCGCCACCGCGATCGACGCGGCACAGCTGGGCTGCCGGTAGCGGATACTGGAAAAACGCGCGCGATCCGGCTATATCGCCGCGATGCTGACAGAGCCGGCCGCCGCCATGCCCATTCCGGGGCACATCGATCCCGTGCCCGTGCCGCGCGCGCCGACGATGCGCGAGGATGGCCGCACCGACCTGATCGGCCTGTCCAAGGAGCAGCTGCGCGAGACGCTGGCCGCGGCGGGGATGGACGCGCGGCAGGCCAAGCTGCGCGCCAAGCAGATCTGGCACTGGATCTACAACCGCGGCGCGACCGATTTCGCCGCGATGACCGATATCGCCAAGGCGCAGCACCCGTGGCTGACCGAGCGGTTCGTGATCGGCCGCCCCGACGTGGTGGAGGCACAGGTGTCGACCGACGGCACGCGCAAGTGGCTGCTGCGTTCCCCCGACGGGCAGGATTACGAGATGGTGTTCATCCCCGATGCCGATCGGGGGACGCTGTGCGTGTCGAGCCAGGTCGGCTGCACGCTCAACTGCCGGTTCTGCCATACCGGCACGATGCGGCTGGTGCGCAACCTGACCGCGGGCGAGATCGTCGGGCAGGTGATGCTGGCGCGCGATTCGCTGGGCGAATGGCCCAGCCAGCCCGAGGGGCGGATGCTGACCAACATCGTGATGATGGGGATGGGCGAGCCGCTGTACAATTTCGATGCGGTGCGCGACGCGCTGAAGCTGGTGATGGACGGCGACGGGCTGGCGCTGTCGAAGCGGCGGATCACGCTGTCGACGTCGGGCGTGGTGCCGATGATGGCGCGCGCGGGCGCGGAGATCGGCGTCAACCTGGCGGTGTCGCTCCACGCCGTGACCAAGGACGTGCGCGACGAGATCGTGCCGCTGAACCGCAAATACGGCATCGAGGAACTGTTGCAGGCATGCGCCGACTATCCCGGTGCCAACAATGCCCGGCGCATCACGTTCGAATATGTGATGCTGAAGGACAAGAACGATTCGGACGCCGAGGCGCACGAGCTGGTTCGCCTGCTGCGCCAGTACAAACTGCCGGCCAAGGTCAACCTGATCCCGTTCAACCCGTGGCCGGGCGCGCCGTACGAAACCTCCACCCCCGAACGGGTGCGGCGGTTCAGCGAGATCGTGTTCGAGGGCGGCATTTCCGCCCCGGTACGCACCCCGCGCGGGCGCGACATCGACGCGGCGTGCGGCCAGCTGAAGACCGCGGCGGAGAAGAAGAGCCGCGCCGAGCTGGACCGGCTGGCGGCGGAAAAGCAGGCCGCGCTCGGCTGATCCCGGCCGCGGCGCGGATCAGCCCGCGTCGTGATGCGCGGCCAGGTGCATCGACCAGAAGCGGTCGGCGCCGTCGACCAGCTGCGATACCTGCCGTTCGGCGGCATCGACCTGTCGGGTGACGTCGCGGAAGGCCGCGTCCAGCCGCCGGTGCGCGTCCTCCAGCGCATGGGCGTGGCGCACCGCCAGGTCGCCGTTCCCGGCGATCTCGCGCGCGGCGCGCGCCACCGCGGCGACCTCGACCCGTTCCGCCTGCATCGTCGCGCGCACCGACGCGGCGCGGCCATGCACGTCGTCCAGCCGCCCGCGGATCACCGCATGGGCGCCGACCACGTCGTCCACGCCGTCACGGATGCCGTCGACATGATCGGCGATCCCGCCCGTTGCGCGGCCGATCTGGTCGGTCAGCAGCCTGGCCTCCTGCGCCACGACGCGAAAGCCCTGCCCGGCATCGCCGGCGCGCGCCGCCTCGATCGTCGCGTTGAGCGCCAGCAGCCGGCTTTGCGCCGCCAGCGCACCGATCTGGTCGAGCACCGGGCCGATCGCGCGCGCGTGATCGGCCAGCTTCGCGATCGCGGTGCTGCTGTGCCCGGCCGCCACGCGCGCCTGCTCCGCGATGCCGGCGGCATCGTCGATCGCATCGGCGGTCGCGCCGATCGTGTCGTTCAGCCGCGCTGCGGCGTCCGCCGCCGCGGCCATGCCGGTCGACGCCTCCGCCGACAGGCCGGCGATGTCGCCGACCCGCGCGGCGACGATGGCGGTCGCCGCCGCGGCATCGTCGCCGCGCGCGCGGATCGCGGCGGCGACGCGTGCGACGCCCGCCACCGTCTCACCCACGTCGTCGCGGAACTGCCGCGCGGCATCCTTGCGCGCCCGCGCCAGCGTCGCGCGCTGTTCCTGCTGGGTGATGTCGTCGAAGGTCAGCACCGCGCCGCGCGCGCGATAGGGGCGATAGGCGATGCGCAGCACCGTGCCGTCGTCGTAATGATGATCGAGCTGGCGGTCGGTGCCCTCCCGCTTCCAGCTGCGGTGGTTGTCGAGCACCCGCGCGACGCGCGCCGCGTCCCAGCCGACGCTGGCGCCGACATGGCCCAGCAGCTGCGCCAGCGTCGTCCCGGCCGCGATCGTCCCCGGCGCCAGCGCGAACAGCCGGTGCATCCGGTCGTTGACCAGCAGCACCGTCTCGTCCTCCCCCAGCACGACGATGCCGTTGGTCATGTGGGCGAGCGCGACCGACAACAGATCACCCCGGTCCTCGGCCTGGTCGCTCACGGGCATTCCTTCCTGGCGGCCAATGCCGAAAGCTTCGCCTTACGAACCGGCCGCGCGGCTGACAACGATGCCCGCGCAAGACGTTGACGAAGCGGGCGCAAGCGCGCACGGATCGCCGGCTTCACCTGTCGCAACGACGAAAGGACCGGCCGTGACCGCTATCGTTGGCCCGTTCCCCCGCCGGTCGTGGCGGACGGCGATGTCGATCGACGGCGCGGTCGGCATCTTCTGACGAACGCGAACGGATGATGGCGCACGCGGGGCGCGGCGCGTGATCGACGCGGGCGCGATGCTGATGATCTTCGCCGCGGGCACGCTGGGCGGGGCGATGAACGCGCTGGCGGGCGGCGGCACGTTCGCGACGCTGCCCGCGCTGATCGCGATCGGGCTGCCGGCCAATATCGCCAATGCGACGTCGAACGTCGCGCTGCTGCCCGGCGCGGCGGCGAGCGCGCATGGCTATCGCGACGAACTGGCGCCGCTGGGCGGGGTCGACTGGCGCGTGCTGGCGGCGGTCACCTTCGTCGCGGGGCTGGCGGGCAGCATCCTGCTGGTGCTGACCCCGACGCGCGCGTTCGACCTCATCATCCCGTGGCTGCTGCTGGTGGCGCTGGCGGCGATGCTGGGGGGCAAGCGCGCGGCGGACTGGCTGGCGGCGCGCGTCACGATCGGGCCGCGCACGCTGCTGGCGGTACAGGCGCTGCTCGGCGTCTATGGCGGCTATTTCGGCGGGGGCGTGGGCTTGATGATGACCGCGCTGTACGGGCTGCTCGCCGGGATCGGCGTGCGCGCGATGTTCGCGCCGCGCACGATGATGCTGGCGGTGGCCAACAGCGCCGCCGCGCTGGTGTTCGTGGCGACCGGCATGGTGCGCTGGCCCGCGGCGCTGCCGATGATCGCCGGCGCGATCCTGGGCGGCTGGGGCGGCGCGCTGGTCGGGCGCGCGCTGCCCCCGCTGCTGGTGCGGTGGTGGACGCTGGCGGTGACGGGCGCGACGACCGCGGTGTTCTTCGCCCGCGCCTATGGCTGACGTCGGCCGGCGGGGCGGTCAGCCGGGGCGGTGCATCCGGAACAGCCCGGCGTCCAGCGCCTCGAAATAATCGGCCGGGCCGCCGCCGCGCAGGATCGGGCGGGCGCGCGCGGTCTGGTAGACGCCGTCCGTAATCAGCGCGCGGTCGATGTGGATCGCGATCGCTTCGCCGAACACCATCCAGTACGGCATGTCGCTGCCGTCGCGCGCGGTCAGCTGCACGATCTGCGTCACCGCGCATTCGAACTGCACCGGGCTGCCCGCGACGCGCGGCGCGGCGACACGGCGCGAGGGCAGCGCCGCCAGCCCCGCCAGCGTGAATTCGTCCTCTCCCGGCGGCACCATCGCGCTGGTGGCGTTCATCGCCTCCGCCTGGTCGCGGGTCGCCAGGTTCCACACGAATTCGCCCGTGGCGCGCGCATTGGCGAGCGTATCCTTCGCCCCGGCCGAACAGAAGCCGACGATCGGCGGGCGATAGGCGAACAGGTTGAAGAAGCTGTACGGCGCCAGATTGCGCACGCCGGTGTCGGACAGCGTGCTGATCCAGCCGATCGGGCGCGGCGCGACGATCGCGTTGAGCGGATCGTGCGCCAGGCCGTGGCCCGCCGCCGGCTCGTAGAAATGCCATTCGGTCATCGCGCGCCTTCTGCTAGAACCACGCCATGGCCGCAACCGTCATCCGCCGCCACCGCCTCGCGACCCGGATATGGCACGCGATCAATGCGGTGTGCATCATCGTCCTGATCGGATCGGGACTGGGCATTTCGAACGCCCATCCGCGGCTCTACTGGGGCGCGTATGGCGCGAATTTCGACCATGCCTGGGCGCAATTGCCGCGCTTTCCGGCGTGGCTGACGATCCCGGCGAACTACAATCTGGCAATCTCGCGCCGCTGGCACCTGTTCATGGCGCTGATCCTCGCCTTCTCGCTGCTGGCGTACATGGTCGTCAGCCTGGTCAACCGGCATATCCAGCGCGACCTGAGCATCCGCCGCGCGGACCTGTCGCGCGCGCATCTGGCGGCGGACGTGCGCGCGCATTTGGCGCTGCGGTTCCACGATCCCGAAGCGCCGGGGGCGTACAACATCCTGCAGAAGCTGAGCTACGTGGCGGTGATCTTCGTCCTGCTGCCGCTGGTGATCGCGACGGGCCTTGCGCTGTCGCCGGGGATGAACGCGGCGTGGCCGTGGCTGCTCGACGTGCTGGGCGGACGGCAGTCGGCACGATCGCTGCACTTCATCGCCATGGTGGCGATCGCGGCGTTCCTGGTGGTGCATCTGGTGCTGGTGATCCTGGCGGGCGTGGGCAACGAACTGCGCTCGATCGTCACCGGCCGCTGGCAGGTGCCGGAATGAGCGCGTCGCTCCTCCGCCGCCGCACGCTGATCGCGGGGGGCGCCGGGCTCGCGTTGGCGGGATGCGACCGCGTGATCCGCCAGCCGACGGTGCGCGAGATCGTGTTCCGCGGCGAGGACATGCACCGCGGGTTGCAGCGCGCGCTGTCGAACCGCGACGCGCTGGCGCCCGAATTCCGCCCCGACCAGATGTCGCCGCGGTTCCGCACCAACGGGACGCGCGATCCGGGCACCGCCGACTATGCCGCGCTGCGCGCCGGACGCTTCGCCGACTGGCGGCTGACGGTCGACGGGCTGGTGACGCGCCCGCTGTCGCTGTCGCTGGCGGATATCGGCGCCTTCCCGCAGCGCGCGCAGATCACCCGCCACGATTGCGTGGAGGGGTGGAGCGCGATCGGCAAGTGGCAGGGGCCGCAACTGGGCGCGGTGCTGCGCGCGGCGGGGCTGCGCGACGGCGCGCGCTACATCGTATTCCGCTGCGCCGACCTGTACGGCGGCGCGCCCTATTACGAATCGATCGACCTGGTCGACGCCTTCCATCCGCAGACGATCCTGGCCTGGGCGATGAACGACCGGTTCCTGGACGTCGGCCACGGCGCGCCGCTGCGGCTGCGGGTGGAGCGGCAATTGGGGTACAAGCACGCCAAATACCTGATGCGCGCCACCGCGGTCGCCTCGCTCGACGGGATCGGCAAGGGGCGCGGGGGCTATTGGGAAGATAACGTCGATTACGACTGGTGGGCGGGAATCTGACGCACCGGGGCGGGGCGAAGAAGGTTGTTCACGCGGAGGCGCGGAGGGGGTGTGGCGCCGTGGTCCGCGCAGCGGCCTCATCATCGCGCGTCGGCCGCCTGGTATCGGCCTGAGTGCACGAATCTGGCGCGCCTGCGCGGCGGCGGGAAGATGGTTCACGCGAAGCCGCGAAGACGCGAAGGGGTTGCGACCCGTGGCCCGCGTAGCGGACTCATCATCGCTCGTTGACAGGCAAGGACGCTTCGCGTCGGCGAAACCTCTTCGCGGCTTCGCGGCTTCGCGTGAACCTTCCTTCTACCGTTCGAACCGGTATCGCCTGTTCGACGACGGAAGAGCGCGACGATGTCAGGCCTTATGGCAAGCGTCGTGGGCCATTGACTGGCCGGTGGAGAGAGACGCTTCGCGTCGGCGCCAGCGCTCCGCGTCTCCGCGCCTCCGCGTGCCCCCCTCTCGGCGCGTTATCGCGCGCGGCGGCGCAGTGCGATGGCGTAGATGATCGCGGCGATGCCGGCGAACAGGAACCATTGCACCGCATAGGCCAGATGGTTGTTGGGCACCGCCGCGACGTTGGGCGGGGTGTTGGCGGTCAGCCCGGCGGCGGGGGTGTCGGCGATCAGCAGCATGTCCTGCGGCCGGCGATCGAACAGTGTCGCGATCAGCGGGCGCGAATCGGGCGCGTGGCCGATCCAGCCGGATACCTTCCCGCCGCGCCAGTCGACCTTGCCCAGCGGATCGCGCGTCGTGCCCAGCTGCACCTGGAACCCCGGCCCCTCCGCCCCCGTGCGGCAGGTGGCGATCAACCGGTAGCCCGCCGACCCCGCACCGGCGCGCCGGATGTCGACCGGTTCGAGGCAGAAGGCGCTGGTGCGCCGGAACAGCAGACTGTCGTCGGGAAAGCGCGGGAAGGCGACCGCGGGCAGCGACGGGTTCTTCGCCAGCCGCGCGATATGCGCTTCCTTGGCGGGCAGCCGGTCGAGCAGCTGCCACAGGCCCAGCGCGATCATCGCCGCCACGGCCATCCCGACGACCAGCGTCGGGATCAGCGGAATACGCCTCACGGGGTGATCTTCCCCTCGCGCGCGGCATTGCGGAACTCCGCCGCCAGCAGCCAGCCCTTGGCGACGCGCAGCGAATAGACGACCCCGGCGGCGGTCACCGGCACCCACACCAGCGCATGGACCCACCACGGCGGCCCGACCGACAGTTCCAGCCAGATCGCCAGCGCGGTGACGATCGCCCCCCAGATCAGCGTCAGGAACGCCGCCGGCCCGTCACCGACGTTGAAATCGCCGATGCGCAGCCCGCACGCGCCGCATGTCGGGGAAAAGCGAACGGCGCCGGCGAACAGGGTCGCGGCGCCGCAGCGCGGGCACAGGCCCTTCAGCCCGCATTCCAGCGGGGCGGGAAGCGCCGCCGGCGCGGGGCCGGCAGCGCCGGCGGGGGCCGCCGGATCGCCGCCCCCGGCCGATGGGCCGCCGGTCATCGCGTCAGCCGCCGTGGACCGGCGCGCCCCAGCCGCCCCAGACGTAGATGGTGACGAACAGGAACAGCCACACCACGTCGACGAAATGCCAGTACCAGGCGGCGGCTTCGAACCCGAAATGCTGCTTCGGGGTGAATTCGCCCTGATAGGCGCGGATCAGGTTGACGATCAGGAAGATCGTGCCGACCAGCACGTGGAAGCCGTGGAAGCCCGTCGCCATGAAGAACGCCGCGCCATAGTTGATGCCCTTGAACGGGAACGGCGCGTGCATGTATTCATAGGCCTGGATCGTGCTGAAGATCAGGCCCAGCGCGACCGTCAGCCACAGCCCCTTGAGCACGCCGTCGCGGTCGCCCACGCCCAGCAGGCCCCAGAAGCCGCGCTTCTCGCCACCGCGCTGGTTGTGGATCAGCGCATGGTGCGCCCAGGTGATGGTGGTGCCCGAGGTCAGCAGGATCAGCGTGTTGAGCAGCGGCAGCTCGAACGCGTTGATGACGGTCAGCCCCTTGGGCGGCCATTGCGCGGCGATCGCGGCGGCCCCCTCGGCCGCGCGTTCCACCTGGCCGTCGACGAACTGCATCGCGGTGGGGAACAACGCGAAATCGAAGAACGCCCAGAACCAGCCGACGAAGAACATCACTTCCGAGGCGATGAACAGGATCATGCCGTAGCGGAAATGCAGCTGGACCACCGGCGTATGATCGCCGGCATGCGCCTCGCGGATCACCTGGTGCCACCAGCCGTACATGCAGAACAGCACGAAGGCGAGGCCGATCAGGAAGACCCAGCCGCCGCCGACCGCGGAATGCATGTACATGATGCCGCCCGTCGCCAGCACCAGCGCGGCCAGCGAGCTGAGCAGCGGCCACGGGCTGGGTGGCAGGATGTGGTAATCGTGGTTCTTCGCGCCAGCCATGCGTGGCTCTCCCCGTTTATACGCCTATCGGCCCCGCTCTAGCTTGCCGTTTTCGCAGAATCCACCGGGTAAAAGGTGTAGCTGAGCGTGATCGTCTCGACATCGCGGGTATCGGGATCGGTCAGGATCTTCGGATCGACGAAGAAGATCACCGGCATCCGCTGCGTCTCGCCCGGTTTCAGCGTCTGCTGCGTGAAGCAGAAACACTGGATCTTGGTGAAATATTTTCCCGCGATCGCGGGGGTGACGTTGTAGGTGGCGGTGCCGGTGACCGCTTGCGCGCCGCGGTTGGTGGCGGTGAAGAACGCCATGTCGCGCGCGCCGATCTCGACCGTTTCCTGCTCCTGTTCGGGCACGAAGCGCCACGGCAGCTTGGGGCTGGTATTGGCGTCGAACGCGATCGTGATCGGGCGGTGGACGCTGCCGGGCGCGGCGAGTGCGCGGTTGGTGGTGCCGTTCAGCCCGGTCGCCTCGCAGAATAGGCGGTAGAGCGGCACGCTGGCGAAGGCGAGGCCGGTCATGAAGCAGATGCCCAGCACCGCCAGTACGACGGTGCGCGTGGTGCGCGCCTTCACGCCCGGGGCGCCTTCACCGCGCATCAGTGCGCCATGCCCTGGCGGATCTTGGCGATGGTGATGAAGAAGATCAGCACCACGAACGCGCCCAGCAGCAGCGCCAGTACGATCGCGCGGCCCTTCTGCCGGCGGCGGATCAGGTCGTCGTCGTCAGGAATCATGCCACCCACCGGTCGGCGACCAGCGCGCCGAAGATCACGAACAGATACAGGATCGAGAAAGCGAACAGCCGCTTTTCCCACGCCATCGGGCGCCCCGCGCGAGTCGCCCCGGCGGTGACCAGCGCCGCCAGCACGCCGAACGCGGCGGTCATCGCCACCGCGACGACGCCGTACACCGCGCCCGCCAGCCCCAGCGGCCACGGCGCGATCGCCACCGCCGCCATGGGAATGGTATAAAGGCCGATCTGCCGCCGCGTCGCCGCCTCGCCCGCCACCACCGGCAGCATCGGCACGCCGGCATTGGCGTAATCGGTCTTCACGAACAGCGCGAGCGCCCAGAAATGCGGCGGCGTCCACAGGAAGACGAGCGCGAACAGCAGGAACGGCAGCAGCGCGACCTGCCCGGTCGCCGCGGCCCAGCCGATCAGCGGCGGAAAGGCGCCCGCCGCGCCGCCGATGACGATGTTCTGCGGCGTCCGCCGTTTCAGCCAGACGGTGTAGATGAGGACGTAGAACAGGATCGAGACGGTCAGGATCGCCGCCGCCGCCAGGTTCACCGCCAGCCCCATCAGGATCACCGAAAAGGCGCCCAGCCCGACCCCGAAATGCAGCGCCGACTGCCGCTCCATCCGCCCGGCGGGCAGCGGGCGCTGCGCGGTGCGCTTCATCACCGCGTCCAGATCGGCTTCATACCATTGGTTGAGCGCCCCCGCCGCGCCGGCGCCCAGCGCGATGCACAGGATCGCGGTGAAGCCCAGCACAGGATCGACCGCGACCGGCGCGGCGAGCATCCCGCACAGCCCGGTGAAGACGACCAGCGTCATCACCCGCGGCTTGGTCAGCGCCAGGAAATCGCGCCAGTCGGCCGGCGGCAGGAGGGGGGCAGCGGTGCTCATGACGGTCACCACCCTCCCCTACCGTGCGGCGGGGCGCGAGGAAAGCCTTACAGAAAGCCGAGATTCCAGGTCGAGGCGTCGTAGTTGCCGATGTTCGGCAGCACGGTGCGCAGGTCGGAGGCGGAGACGCCGAACCACGTCGCCATCGTCGCGGCATATTGATCGACCGAGGTGGTGGGGATCAGCCGCCCCTGTCCGACGTCGTCGTTGGTGTTGGCGCCGACATCGGGCGCGCGGCCGTACAGCCTGCGCCCCTTCACCGCGCCGCCCATCACGAAATGCATCCCGCCCCAGCCATGGTCCGATCCGTCGCCGTTGCTGGTCAGCGTGCGGCCGAAGTCGGAGGCGGTGAAGCTGGTCACCTTGTCCGCCACGCCCATCGCGACGGTGGTGTCATAGAAGGCGCGCATCGCCGCGGCGACGCGGCCCATCAGCACCGGATGCTGGGTCACCAGGTTGTCGTGCAGGTCGAACCCGCCCATGCCGACGAAGAACACCTGCCGCGACAGCCCCAGTTCGCTCGACACCGAGATCATCCGCGCCACCATGCGCAGCTGGTCGGCCAGCGAATTGCCGCTGGGGAACAGCGGGAAGTTGCCCGCCGGCGCGCCGGCCAGCGCGGCCGAGACCTGCGCATAGGTATCCAGCGCGCGCTTGCTGACGCGGGCGTGTTCGTTGGCGAGCAGCGCGGCATTGCTCTTCGTCATCAGTTCGCGCAGCGTCGCCGCCGCGGTGCTGGACCCGTACATCGTCTTGCTGTTGCCCAGCAGCGCGACCGGGCCGCCGGTACCGACCGCATATTGCACCGCCTGGCGCCCGGTCAGGTAGACCGCGTTGCCGGTGGTGTTGATGCACGTCAGCGCCGACCCGCCGTTGCCGGCCTGCATCAGATCGCCGATCCGCCCGCCCCAGCCGCTCTGCGCGCCCTCCGGGCTGGATGCCTGGAAATAGCTGCTCTGGTCGTTGTGGCTGAACAGCTTGGGCGGGACCGGCGCGGAGCGCGCGTTATACTGTGCCTTGGTGATCGGCTGTACCAGCGTGCCGACGTTCATCACCGGCGCGACCGCGCCCCTGGCGAACAGATCGGCGAGCGGCGCCAGCGACGGCGCCATCGCATATTGCCGCCCGCCGGCCAGCGCGACGTCTGGCACCAGCGCCGACAGCGTGTCGCGCGACAGCGCCAGCGCGGCGCGCGTCTGCGCATAGGCGGCATAGCTGCCCTGGTCATAGGGGATCAGCGTGTTGCCGTAATCGTTGCCGCCGTGCAGGAACACGCAGACCAGCGCCTTGTACCCCGATCCGGTCGCGGCCGCCGCCTCGCCGATCGCGCCCAGCGTGTTGACGAACGGGGCGGCGGTGCCCGCCATCCCCAGCAGCGCGGCGCGGCGCAGGAAGGCGCGGCGCGATTCGTCGTGATGGATGTGCATCGTCGCGGCCCTTTTAGCGAAGCGTCAGATAATCGGGGGAGGCGAGCGTCAGCATGATCGCGATGCCGACGCGGTTGATCGCGGCGTTGGTGGCGGTGGTGGCGACGCTATCGACCGCGGCGCGGATCGACGCGACCGTCGCGCTGGACAGCTGGCCCGCGGCGAGCAGCACGTTCACCTCGTCCACCAGCGCGGCGCTGTCGCCCGCCTTGGTCAGGATCGCGGTATAATCCGCCTTCACGTCGCCGATGCCGTTGGCGACCAGCGAGTACATGAAGTTGACGTAGCCGACGACGCTCTGTTCGTTGGTGATCTGGAATTCGGGCGCGACCAGCCCGGCGCCGGCCAGCGCGGTGGCGGGCGGGATGTAGCCGGGGCGGTAGAAGTTGAACACCGACGGCGCGCGGCCGATCCCCTGCCCCAGCCGCGACGTCCCCGACGTGGTATCGCCGATCGCCCAGGCGTTCGACGGGGAGGTGGCGCCGAACGCGCGCGCCCAGCCGGTCAGCCGCTCCACCGGGGTGCGCAGCCGCCCGGCCTCCGCCTTCGTCAGCGCCGCGCTGCCGCGCGCCTCGCTGTCGAGCAGCACCGCGCGCACCACCGCCGCCAGATCGCCGCGCACCTGCTTGCCGTTGTCGGCGAACACCGCCGCGACGCGCGCGACATAGGCGGGGCTGGGATTGCTGGTGACCAGCCGCTGGATCAGCAGCTTGCCGATGAACGGCGGCACGTTGGGATGCGCGAAGATCGTGTCGAGCGCGGCGTTGACCGCCCCCATGCCGTCCGCGCCGTTGATCGACGCGCCCAGCACGGTCGAGGTGCCGGTTTCATGCAGCGACGCGGTCATCACCAGCGGCAGGCGCATCCGGTCGGGGGTGGAATTGTCGCTGTTGGCCAGTTGCAGCCCGGTGAACACGCGCGCCAGCTGCGTCACGTCGGCCTGGGTATAGGTGTCGATCGGCGCACCGTTCGACGTCTGCTGCGTGCCGTCGCTGTTCAGCCGGTACAGCCCCAGCGTGAAGAGCTGCATCAGTTCGCGCGCGTAATTTTCGTCCGGCATCGCGCCGGTGCGCGTGTCCGCCTTCCGGTTGTTGAGGAAGGTGAGGTAATAGGCCATCGCCGCGCTGGTCGTCACCGCGCCCAGCAGCGTGCGGTAATTGCCGAACGCATTGTCGGCCAGCACGTCCATATAGGCGGCCATCAGGAACGGGCGCCATTGCGCGTTCAGCCCGTCGATCCCGACCACCAGGATGTCGAGCAGCGCGGTCACCACCCGCTGGCGCAGCTGGTCGGGCGCGCCGATCAGCTGGCTCCACACCATCGCGTCGAAGCCGGCGTAACTGTTGATGTTCGCCGCGGCGTTATAACCGCCCGCGACCAGCCAGTCCCAATAGCTGATCGGGCGCGCCATCGCGATCTGATCGTCGATCCAGCCGGCGTATCCGCGCGAGACGACCTTGTCGATCTCCGCGCGGGTCGCCCCCATCGACGCCTGCGCCAGGAAGCGGCTGGCCTCCGCCGCGGTCGGCGGGGCGGGCGGCGCGACGACGACCGGGGCCGGGGTGGACGAGCCGGCCGGCGTGGCGGGCGCGGCGGCCTGTTCCGAACCGCAGGCGGCCAGGAACAGCGCCGATGCCAGCGCGCCGTTGCGGCCCCATGCCGCATCGCCCGCCCCGTCGCGCGTCGTGACGCCGCGCGCGTCCGCCGGCGCCGCGCCTTCCCTGTCGATCATCATGCCCTACCCCGCGCGCGGACCACCCCCCTGGGTGCCGCGCCGGGACGACATGTACCGCGCGCATCCTTTACGAATCGGAAAGCGCGTTCTTCAATCTGGGCAATCCGGCTTGATTACCAATGGCTTTACCGCATTCTAGCCGTCACGGGCGCACCCGCGCCAGCCAGTCGAGCAGCAGGCGGTTGACCTCCTGCGGCCGCTCCTGCTGCGTCCAGTGGCCGCATCCCTCCAGCACGTGCCCCTCCACCTTCGGCACGTGCGGGCGCATCGCCGCGATCGGATCGGCCAGCGCGCCGAACAGGTTGGTCGCGGGATCCTTGGTCCCGCCGATGAACAGCGCGGGCTGTTCGATCCGTCGGACCTTGAACGGCTGCGCCCAGGCCCAGTCGCGTTCGTGGTTGCGATAGCGGTTGAGCGGGCCACGCAGCCCCGATGCCTCGAACTCCGCGACATAGTAATCGAGGTCGGCGTCGCTCAGCCAGGCGGGGAAGACCGGCGGGTCGACCATCCCGTCCAGCAGGGTCGCGCCCGCGGGCTTTTCCGGCCAGGTGCCCGGCGGGGCGTCGCCCGAAATGGCGTAGTAGAAGCTGCGCAGGAAGCGGCGCACGTCCGCCTCCGCCTCCGCCTCGGCGGGTCCGGGTTCCTGGAACCATTCCTGGTAGAAGAACTGCCCCTTGTCGGTGAAGGCGGCGCGGAACGATTCGGTAAACGGGCGCGATGGCACGCCGACGAACGGCACCGACAGCGCCGCCACCGCCGAGAAGCGATCGGGACGCGACAGCGCGCTGTTCCACACGATCGGCGCGCCCCAGTCGTGCCCCAAAAGAATCGCGGGCGCGCCCGGTTGCAGCGCATCGGCCACCCCGGCGACGTCGGCGGTGATCGCCTCCAGCGTATAATCCTCGATCGCCGGGGGCTTGTCCGACCCGCCATAGCCGCGCACGTCGATCGCCGCGGCGGTGAAGCCGGCCGCCGCCACCGGGCCGATCTGGTGCCGCCACGAATACCAGCTTTCGGGAAAGCCGTGGACCATGATGACCAGCGGCCCCTCGCCCTCCACCGCGACGCGCAGGCGCAGCGTGCCGGTGTCGACCATCCGCAATGCGGGCATCATCCTCTCCTTCGATAGTTGTAATCGTAGAGGTGACAGGTGAAGCCCAGCCGGCGGTAGAGCGCAAGCGCGGCGGCATTGTCCGACGCCACCTGGAGCGCGACATGCCCCGCGCCGGCGGCGATCGCGCGATCGACCAGCGCGGCGACGCACGCCCCCGCCAGCCCGCGCCCGCGCCACGCCGGGTCGGTCGCCACCGCCTCGACGATCGCGATGCCGTCGGTCAGCGCGGCGAAGGCGACCGCGCGGGGCGTGCCGTCGACCGCGGCGGCGGCGAACCAGGCGGGCGCGCGCAGGCGGGACAGCGGGTCGAGATGGTCGTCGGCCCCCGCCCCCGCCGCCAGCGACAGGTGCCGGCGCGCCGCGCGCCATGCCGGGGTGGGCGCGGGATCGACCGCGATCCGCACGCCGGCGGGCACCGGCGCGGCCGTCGCGGTACCGGGCACCAGCGCGAGGGTGGTCGACGCGCCCTCCGCCGCGGCGAACCCGGCCGCATCGAGCACGCTGGCGGGCGGCGCGATCAGCGTCGGGAGCCGGACGATCGCGGGCAGCGCGGCGTCGCGATAGGCGGCAAGGATCGCCGCCAGCGCGGTCGCGTCCAGCGTCGCCGCGGGCGACAGCGGCGAGGCGGAATTGATCCGCCGCGTGCCCCCGCCCGACCGCGCCACCGCCCAGCCGTGGCGCGCGTCCACGGTCCGCGCGGGCCAGGCCGCGGCGCAGGCGCGCTCGACCCGCCAGCACAGCGTCGCCTGATCGTCCATCACGCGATCGTGGCGCGCAGGCGCGCGATCGGCAAGCCGCAGGGGGGCGGCGGGCGTCAGGGGTAGGCGGCGGGCAGCCAGTTGCGCGTGACGATCACCTGGTCGCCGACCTTCGCATGCGCGTACAGGATGCGCGCGAACGCGGTGGGCACGCCGATGCAGCCGTGGGTGACCCAATCCTCCTCCACCGCGCTGCCGTGGATCGCCACCCCGCCCCAAGTCAGCCGCAGCATGTACGGCATCGGCGCGCCGCCATAGGTGCTGGAATAATGATCGGCATGTTTCTGCAGGATCGGGAAGCGGCCGGTCGGCGTCGGCTGCTCCGGCGGGCCGATGACGATGTACGACCGGCCGATCTCCACCCCGGCGCGATAGACGTAGAGCCGCCGCTTCGCGAGATCGACGACGATCCGCGTCGGGCCGGCGGGCACCTCGTCGGTATCCCACACGTAATCGCCGGGGCCGAGCGGCTGTCCGACGTCCAGCACGGTGTGGACATCGGGCGCCGGCTCGACCCGGCGCGGTGCAGCCAGCCCCGCGGCGGGGGCGAGCAGCAGGATGACGGCGAACAGGCAGCGGAGCGCGCGGGACATGGCGTCCATGCTGGGAGCGCCGGGGCGCGGTTTCCAGCGCCCGATTCGGGACGTCCCGTTACGGGACGGGCGGCGGGGTGGGTCACGCGACGCCGCGACGCCGCGACGGTGGAAAGAAGGGGGGGGGCGCGCAGAGACGCGAAGACGCAGAGATGTCTCATGTTCCCCCCGCGAAGCGGCCCGTCACCAATGGTGCTTTGGCGAGGTGACCCTTCGAGTCGGAAGCGCCCCTCTGCGTCTCCGCGTCCCTGCGCGAGTCGCACGTCTTTATGCACTGTGACGTGATGCGCCGGCTGCTCGACCAGGCCCGTAAAGAAAAAGGCCCGGAAGCGGGTGCTTCCGGGCCTTGGCTTTCCGATCAGTCGATCTTGGGCAGGGTTTCAAACTGGTGGAACGGCGGCGGGCTGGACAGCGTCCATTCCAGCGTCGTCGCACCGTCGCCCCAGGGATTGTCGGGGGCCTTCTTGCCCGCGATCAGCGACCAGATCACGTTGACGAAGAAGATCGCCATGCCCGCGGCCATGATCATGTAGCCGATCGTCGCGACGTTGTTCCAGTGCGCGAAGGCGTCCGGATAGTCCGGGTAGCGGCGCGGCATGCCCTGCAGCCCCAGGAAGTGCATCGGGAAGAACAGCAGGTTCACGCCGACGAAGAACACCCAGAAGTGCAGCTGGCCGAGCAGCTCCGAATACATCCGCCCCGACATCTTCGGGAACCAGTAATAGAAGCCCGCGAACAGCGAGAACACCGCACCCAGCGACAGCACGTAGTGAAAGTGCGCCACCACGTAATAGGTGTCCTGCATATAGTCGTCGACGCCGCCGTTGGCGAGGACGACGCCGGTCACGCCGCCGACGGTGAACATGAAGATGAAGCCGATCGCCCAGACCATCGGGGTCGGGAAGCGCAGCGAACCGCCCCACATCGTCGCGATCCACGAGAAGATCTTGATGCCGGTCGGCACCGCGATCACCATCGTCGCGGCGGTGAAGTACATCTTCACGTTCACGCTCATGCCGGTCGTGAACATGTGGTGCGCCCACACGACGAAGCCGACGACGCCGATCGCGACCATGGCATAGGCCATGCCGAGATAGCCGAACACCGGCTTGCGGCTGAACGTCGCCACGATGTGGCTGATGATGCCGAAGCCCGGCAGGATCATGATGTACACTTCGGGGTGGCCGAAGAACCAGAACAGATGCTGGTACAGCACCGGATCGCCGCCGCCGGCGGGATCGTAGAAGGTGGTGCCGAAGTTGCGGTCGGTCAGCAGCATCGTGATCGCCGCGGCCAGCACCGGCAGCGCCAGCAGCAGCAGGAACGCGGTGACCAGCACGGCCCAGGCGAACAGCGGCATCTTGTGCAGCGTCATGCCCGGCGCACGCATGTTGAAGATGGTGGTGATGAAGTTGATCGCGCCCAGGATCGAGCTGACGCCCGCCAGGTGGAGCGAGAGGATCGCCATGTCGACCGACGGTCCCGGCTCGCCATAGGTGGAGAGAGGCGCGTAGACGGTCCAGCCGGTGCCCGCGCCGCCGAAGAACGGCGAGGCCAGCAGCAGCGTGAAGGCGGGGACCAGCAGCCAGAAGCTGATGTTGTTCATCCGCGGGAACGCCATGTCCGGCGCGCCGATCATGATCGGCACGAACCAGTTGCCGAACCCGCCGATCATCGCCGGCATCACCATGAAGAACACCATGATGAGGCCGTGCGCGGTGACCAGGACGTTCCACAGGTGCAGCGCCTGGTCGAACGACTGTTCGGTGCCGCCGTGCAGCATCGCGGCCCATTGCGGCAGGTATTGGATGCCCGGGTGCATCAGCTCGGCGCGCATCAGGCCCGAGATCGCACCGCCGATGATCCCCGCGACGATCGCGAAGATCAGGTACAGCGTGCCGATGTCCTTGTGGTTGGTGGACATGAACCAGCGCGCGAAGAAGCCGGGCTTGTGGTCGGCATCGGCGTCATGGTGGCCATGGTCGTGCGCCTGGAAGGCGGACGGGTGGAGCGCGGTGTCGGTCATGGTCTCAGCGTCCGGCTTCGCCGACGCCACCGGGGTTACCGGTCGCGCCCTGCGTGGAAGTGGGGGGAGTGTCGGTGCCGTTGACGGTCGGGCCGGTCATGTTGCCGGCGTCCGCCGCCTCGGTCATCACCGCCGCCGAATTGTCGGCGCCCGGCTGCGGGATCACCGCGTCGGACGGCTTGCCCGGCGCGGGCATCTTGCCGCCCTTGGCGCGGACCCAGGCGGCGAATTCGGCGGGCGACACCGCCTCGACCGCGATCGGCATGAACGCGTGGCGCGCGCCGCACAGTTCCGAACACTGGCCGAAATACAGGCCCGGCTTCTCGATGGTGAAGCTGGTTTCGTTCAGGCGGCCGGGGATCGCGTCCAGCTTGATCCAGAAGGCGGGGACCGCCCAGCTGTGGATCACGTCGTTCGCCGTGGTGATGAGCCGGATCGGCACACCCACCGGCAGGACGATGCGGTTGTCGGTCGCCATCAGGCGCGGGCCGTCGGCCGCGGTGCGCGCGCGTTCGCCCGGCGCGACCTGATTGGCTTCCTTCAGCATGTTGGCGGTGATCTCGATCCCGCCGTGGTCGGGATACTGGTAGCTCCAGAACCACTGGTTGCCGATCGCCTTAAGCGTCACGGCATTGGCGGGCGCGGGCTTGAACTGCGCCTGGAGCAGCCCGATCGAGGGCACCGCGATGGCGACCAGGATCAGCACCGGTGCCAGCGTCCACACGATTTCGATCGCGGTGTTGTGGCTGGTCTTCGACGGATTGGGGTTGGCGCCCGCGCGGAAGCGGATGACGACGAAGACGAGCAGGATCAGGACGAAGATCGAGATGATCGTGATGAGCGGCAGCAGCACGCGGTCGTGAAACCAGTGCGCGCGCAGCCCGTTCTTCGTCACCTGCGGCTGGATGCCGAACAGGCCGTCGGTCGGCTGGCCCAGCATCGGCTTGACGGTCATCGCGGGGGCGCCGTCCATCGCCAGCGCGGGCGAGGCCGGGGCGGCATCGGCCTTCTGCAGCGAACCGCCCGACGTGCCCTGATTCGAATCGGCGGGGCGCAGCCCGGTCGGCGCGGCGGTGGCGGCGGTGGCCGGCGAGGCGCCGGTCGTCGCAGTGGCGGTCGTCGCAGCGGGGGCCGCCGGCGCCTGCGCGGTGGCGGCGCCCGCCAGCCCGGCAACCGCCAGGCTCGCCGCGAGCATCCATCCCTTGATCCCGGTTTTCAGCATTGTGTTATCGTCACCCCTGCTCGTGGCACGCGCGTCCGCGCGCCGGGCGTAGGACGCCCCTCCTGACTGGCCTATACGCAGACCACCCCCCTCCCTCAAGAGGGCGCGCGCATCCACCGCCGCGCGTTGCGCGTTGCGCGCCCATCGGCCGATGCCTAATGGGGCGCGGCAAGGAGGTTGCCGACCCGATGACCGAACAAGACGTCCTCGCCGAATTCCGTGCCGCCGACGCGCTGCTGGAGGGGCATTTCATCCTGTCGTCGGGGCTGCGCAGCCCGCGCTACCTGCAATGCGCGCGCGTGCTGATGGACCCGCGACGCGGCGCGCGATTGTGCGAGGCGCTGGCCGCGCGCATCCCGGGCGACCTGCGCGCGCGGATCAGCGCGGTCGTCTCCCCCGCGATGGGCGGGGTGATCGCCGGGCACGAAATGGCGCGCGCGCTTGGCGTCGAGGCGATGTTCGTCGAACGCCCGACCGGCACGTTCGAGCTGCGCCGCGGCTTCCGGCTGGAAGAGGGGCAGGAGGTGCTGATGATGGAGGACGTCGTCACCACCGGATTGTCGAGCCGCGAGGCGATCAAGGCGATCGAGGCCGCCGGCGGGCGCGTGATCGCGGGCGCCGCGCTGGTCGACCGGTCGAACGGGACCGCCGACATCGGGGTGCCGTTCTTCCCGCTGATCCGGCTGGACGTGCCCACCTATGAGGCGGATGCGGTGCCGCCCGAACTGGCGGCGATCCCGGCGATCAAGCCGGGCAGCCGGGCGGCGGCGTGATGGCGGCGGATACCTCGCCGCTGCGGCTGGGGGTCAACATCGACCATGTCGCCACGGTGCGCAACGCGCGCGGCGGCGGGCTGCCCGATCCGGTGCGCGCCGCGCTGCTGGCGGCGCAGGCCGGGGCGGACGGCATCACCGCGCACCTGCGCGAGGATCGCCGCCACATCACCGATGCGGATATCGAGCGGCTGTCGACCGGCCTTGCCATCCCGCTCAACCTGGAGATGGCGGCGACCGAGGAGATGCTGGCAATCGCGCTGCGCCACCGGCCGCACGCCGCGTGCATCGTCCCCGAAAAGCGCGAGGAGCGCACCACCGAGGGCGGGATCGACGCCGCCGGGCAGCACGCGCGGCTGGCGCCGATGGTGCGCGCGCTGGGGGATGCGGGGATCCGCGTCTCGCTGTTCATCGAACCCGACCCGCGGCAGATCGCGGCGGCGGTATCGCTGGGCGCGCCGGTGGTCGAGCTGCACACCGGCCGCTACGCCGAACTAGCGGGCGCGGACCAGGTGGCCGAGCTGCGCCGGCTGGCGGATGCCGCGGCGCTGGCGGCGAAGAACGGGATCGAGGTGCACGCCGGCCACGGCCTGACGTTCGACAATGTCGCCCCCGTCGCCGCGATCCCGCAGGTGCGCGAGCTGAACATCGGGCACTTCCTGATCGGCGAGGCGATCTTCGTCGGGCTGGAGGCGAGCGTCGCGCGGATGAAGGCGCTGATGGAGGCGGCGCGATAATGATCGTCGGGCTGGGTTCCGACCTGTGCAATATCGAGCGCATCCAGGCGTCGCTCGACCGGTTCGGCGCGCGGTTCGAGGTGCGGGTGTTCACCGACGTGGAACGCGCCAAGGCGAGCCGGCGGCCCTATACGCGCGCCGGCACCTACGCCAAGCGGTTCGCCGCGAAGGAGGCGTTCTCCAAGGCGGTCGGCACCGGGTTCAAGCGCGGCGTGTTCATGAAGGACATCGGCGTGGTCAACGCGCCGTCGGGCGCCCCCACGCTGGCGTTGACCGGCGGGGCGAAGGCGCGGCTGGACGCAATGATCCCCGCCGGGCACGAAGCGCGCATCCATCTGACGTTGACCGACGACCATCCCTGGGCGCAGGCGTTCGTCATCATCGAGGCGATCCCGCTTCCCCCCGCAGGAGCCGAGTAGTTTATGGCCGAGGAGATCGCGTTGACCGGCGAACCGCCCGCCGCCCCGCCCGCCGCCAAGCCTGCGGACAGCGCACCCGCCCCCCGGTTCGACTGGTGGGCGGAGGCCAAGGGGCTGTTCTGGCTGATCCTGGCGGTGCTGGGCTTCCACAGCTTCATCGCCAAGCCGTTCTACATCCCCAGCGAATCGATGCTGCCCGGGCTGATGGTCGGCGACCGGCTGGTGGTGTCGAAATTCGCCTATGGCTGGTCGTTCGTGTCGCCGACCATCCCCAATCCGGTCGCGATCGTCGAGGACGTGGTGTTCCATCGCCCGGTCGACGGCTGGTCGGTGCAGCTGCCCTTCATCCACGGCCGGCTGCTGGGGCGGATGCCGGAACGCGGCGACGTGGTGATCGTCACCCCGCCGGGGCAGACCAGCGACTATATCAAGCGGGTGATCGGGCTGCCGGGCGAAACGCTCGCGGTGCGCGGCGGCACCGTCTACATCGACGGGCGCGCCATCGCGCGCGGGCCGCTGCATTATCGCGAGCTGCCGGTGGACGCGAACGCCACCTGCGACCCGCTGCAATACGGGCCGGCGCGCACCGTGCTGCCCGACGGCCGCATCGTGTGCCGCCTGCCGATCGTGACCGAGACGCTGCCGGGCGGGCGCCGGTACGATACGGTCGACCTGGAACCCAACAGCCCCGGCGACAATTACGGCCCGGTGACGATCCCGGCCAACCATGTGTTCCTGATGGGCGACAACCGCGACCGGTCCGCCGACAGCCGCTTTGCGCTGGGCGGGTTCGAACGCGGGCTGGGCGGGCCGGTGCCGTGGGAGAACCTGGGCGGGCGGGCCGAGTTCATCACCTTCTCGCTCGACGGCAAGGCGACGTGGAACCCGCTGACCTGGCCCGGTTCGCTGCGCGGCGGGCGGGCGGGCACCTCGCTCCACCCGGCGACCGGCCAGTGACCCCCGCGGACGGGCGCCGCCGGCGCGACGCGCGCGTCCCGGTGGTCGGCGGTGCCAGTCCGCACGAGGTGCGCAGCGACGCAACCCGCGACGAGATCCGCCGCGCGGCGGTATGGCTGGGGATGGCAAGCGCGATCGCGCTGGTCGTGCTGCTGGTCCAGCCGCTGCTCATCATCCTGGGCGGGCTGGTGTTCGCCGCGCTGCTCGACGGGGGCGTGCGGCTGCTGGGCCGCGTGCTGCCGATCGGGCGCGGCTGGCGGCTGCTGATCGTCTGCCTCCTGACGATCGCGTTCCTGGTCGGCACCTTCTACCTGGCGGGGGTACAGATCACCGAACAGGTGATGCAACTGCGCTCCACGATGGAGGCGCAGGCGACGCGCCTTGCCGGATGGCTGTCCGCGCAGGGGCTGATGCCGGGCACGTCCGACCTGTCGGGGATGGCGCGGCAGGCGCTGTCGTCGGTCGGACGGCTGACGTCGTGGCTTGGCACCGCGGCGGGCGCGATCACCAGCCTGTTCATGATGATCGTCATCGGGCTGTTCGTCGCGATCGACCCGCGCGTCTACGAACGCGGGCTGCAATGGATGATCCCGCTGGACCAGCGCGCCGAATTCGCGCTGACGGTGCGGCGGATGGCCGACACGCTGCGCCGGCTGCTGGCGGGGCGGTTGCTGGGCATGGCGCTGGAAGGCGTGCTGACCGCGATCGCCTTGTGGATCGCGGGGGTGCCGATGGCACTGATCCTGGGCATCCTGACCGGGCTGCTGGCGTTCATCCCCAATATCGGCGCGTTCATTTCGGGCGCGCTGATGGTCGCAGTGGGCTTTTCCGCCGGGGTCCATACCGGGGTGATCGCGATCGTCGTCTATGTCGTGGTGCAGACGTTCGACGGCTATGTCGTGATCCCGATGGTGGCCAAGCGCACCGTCGACCTGCCGCCCGCGCTGACGCTGGGGACGCAGATCCTGGCCAGCGCGCTGTTCGGCATCCTGGGCCTGGCGCTCGCCGATCCGATGACCGCGATGCTCAAGACCGCGATGGAGCGCCGCTCGGAACGGCTGGACGGCGACACCGGCGACGCGAACGAGGACGGGCAATCCGCGTCGTAGCGGCACCGGGACGCGCGCGTCCCACTTTTGCCACATCCGCTTGTCAGGGCAGCGATGGCGCGGCACTTCGCGCCGAAACCTCGCGCCGCCCGCCCGCGGCGCGCGCTGCTGGATGACGTGATTGGCCGCCGAACCGCCCGCCCCGCCCGCTGCCGATCCCGCGCCGTCCCCGGCGGCGGTGGTCGCGCCGCTGGTGGCGCTAAAGCCGGTGCAGACGCTCCAGCGGCGCTGGCCCGCGCTGCTGGGCGCGGTGGTCACCGCCGCGATGCTGGGTGGGCTGGCGGGCGAACTGCTGGGACAGGGGCTGGCGGGGCTGCGCCGCGCGGTGCCGACGGCGGCGGGTTTCTACCTGTTCTTCCTCATCTCCTATTTCGCGCTGCCGGTCGCCGATTTCGTGATCTTCCGCCGGCTGTGGCACGTCCCCGCGGGTGCGTTCGGCGCGCTGAACCGCAAGCGGATCGCCAACGACGTGCTGGTCGGCTATTCGGGCGACGCCTATTTCTACGTCTGGGCGCGCGCGCGCACCGAGATGGTGGCAGCGCCGTTCGGCGCGGTGAAGGACGTGACGATCGTGTCGGGGATCGCTGGCAACGTCTCCGCGATCGTGCTGGGCGCGGTGGCGCTGCCGCTGGGCTATGAACTGATCGAGCCGGCGACGCTGCGCACGATCCTGTGGTCGATGGGGCTGGCGACCGGGCTGACGCTGGCGTTCCTGCTGTTCTCCTCGCGCGTGTTCTCACTGCCGCGGCGGCAATTGTGGTTCATCTTCGGCGTCGACATGCTGCGCATCGTCGTCAATTGCGTGACGATCGCGATCGCCTGGTCGTTCGCGATGCCGACCGTGTCGGTGGGACTGTGGCTGTTCCTGATCGCGGGGCGGCAATTGGTGTCGCGATTGCCGCTGGTGCCCAACAAAGACCTGCTTTTCGCCAATTTCGCGATCCTGTTCATCGGGCAGGATCAGGCGTTGTCGGATTTGATGGCGTTCACGGCCGCGTCAACCTTGCTGGTGCATATGTGCATCATCGCGGTCGTCGGGATCGAATATCTGGTGGAAAGGACGCAGGCATGGCGGCACGAGGGTTGACGATCGCACTGGCGGCGGCGCTCGCCACGGTGGCGGTGCCGGCGGGCGCGCAGGTGCTGGGGCCGGACGCGGCGGCGTGCAACGGCGGCGAAGGCCCGGCGATCCGCGCGACGATCACCGGGCTGAAGGATGCGCAGGGCACCCTGAAGCTGGAGCTGTATCCGGCGACCGAGGAAGATTTCCTGGCCGGCGACGACGAACTGGCGGCGCGCGGCCGCCCGTTCCGCCGCATCACCGTTCCCGCGCCCGCCAGCGGCAGCGCGGTGATCTGCATCCGCGTGCCGAATCCCGGCCGCTGGGCGCTGTTCCTGGGGCATGACCGCGACGGGAAGCGCAAGTTCAATTTCTGGAGCGACGGCGCCGGTTTCCCCAGCAACCGCCGCATCGGCCGCGCGCGCCCGAAGCTGGCCGATGCGATCATCGACGTTGGCAACGGCGTCACCAATACCCAGATCGTGGAGCAGTATCTGCGCGGGCTTGGTGGCTTCGGCCCGCTGAAGTAAGGGGATCCCCGATGCGGATCGTCGACGTCAACGAACTCTATTCGCCCACCGGCGGGGGCGTGCGCACGTACGTGGATCGCAAGATGGCGGTCATGCCGACGCTGGGCCATGAACAGATCGTCATCGCCCCCGGCCGCGAGGACCGCGTCGAGGAGCGGCCCGGCGGCGCGCGCATCATCTACGTCAAATCGCCCGCGCTGCCGTTCGATTCGAACTACGGCCTGTTCCGGGACGTGGCGCCGGTCCACCGGCTGCTCGACGAACTGCAGCCCGACGTGGTCGAGAATTGCATGCCGTGGCGCTCGGCGCGGATCGTCGGCGAATGGCAGGGCCCCGCGCTGAAATCGTGGATCCTCCACAACGACAATATGGCCACCTATCCCAAAAGGTGGTTCGCGCGCGTCGCCTCGCCCGCGACGATCGAACGGGCGTTCGGCTGGTACGATCGCCAGATGATCCGCGCGATGGCGCCGTTCGACACGATCGTCACGAACGGCCCGATGCTGGCGAAGACGCTGGGTGCGCGCGGCATCCCGATCGACGCGGTGATGACGCTGGGGATCGAACGGCAGCATTTCTCCCCCCGGCTGCGCAGCGAGACGCTGCGCGCCGCGATGCTGGCGCAATGCGGCCTGCCCGCCGACGCGCACCTGCTGATCGGCGTCGGGCGGCACCACCCGGAAAAGCAATGGCCGATGGTCATCAACGCGGTGCGCCGCGCGGGCACGCGCATCCCGGTCGGGCTGATGCTGCTGGGGCTTGGCCCCGACACGCGCACGCTGGAACGGCAGATCGCGCAAAGCCCGCACGTCCGCCTGTTCGAGCCGATCTACGACCGCACGCAGTTGGCGACGGTGATGGCCAGCGCCGATGCCTTCATCCACGGCTCCGACACCGAGACGTTCGGGCTGGTCGCGTCGGAGGCGCTGGTATCGGGCCTGCCGCTGATCGTCCCCGATGCGGGCGGCGCGGCGATGGTGGCGCGCCCCGCCTATGCCGAAACGTATCGCGCCGGCGACCCGTATGACGCGGCGGACGCGATCGTGCGGCTGGTGTCGCGCGACCGCGCGCTGCTACGCCGCGCGGCGGAGATCGGCGCGAACAGCGTGCTGAGCGATCGCCAGCACGCGGCCGCACTGGTCGCGCATTACGAGGCGCGGATTGCCGCGCGCGACACGGGCACGGCGCGCAGCAGGTCGGCATAGGCCGCCGGCCGGTGCCGCGGGAAGGCGGCGAACGTCCGGTCGATACTGTCCAGCAGCTGCGGCACCCGCGTGTCGCCGGGGTGGACCGCGATGCGCACCGTATTGCTGGGTTGCAGCACGCGGCGCAGCACCGCGGCGGCGGCGAGCGAGCTCAGCTGCCGCGGCCGCGACCTGCTGGCCCAGGTGATGACCGGCCCGCGCGCCAGCACCCGCCCGCCGACCGGCGCCCAGACGCGTGCATGATCCTCCGCCAGCGCGAAGCCCGCATCGCCCAGCGCCGCGCGCGCCGCGCCGGAATACAGCCACGCCGGCGCGATGAACCCCGCCGCCGCGCGTCCCGTGACGTCCTCCACCAGCGCCTTGCCGCGCCGCATCCGCGCCAGCGCCTCGCCATGGTCCAGCCCCAGGAACTCGCCCTCGCCCGCGGTCATGTGCTTCGCCTTCAGCGCCGCGGCGCCGCGATGCGCCGAATCGTCCTGATGCGACCAGCCGTGGACGAACATCTCGATCCCCGCATCGGCCCAGCCGCGCAGCTTCGCGGCGAACGCGGGCGTGATCGGCGCGCCGTTCCAGTGATCGGGCACCACCAGCATCGCCAGCCGGTCGCCGACATGCACGCGCAGCCGGTCGAGCAGCTGGTCGACCTCGCGCTCGAACCGGGGCGAGACGTCGTGGATCGAGGCAAGCAGGCGCTTCATCCCCCGGTCAACAGCATGGCCGCGCGCGTGGTGCAACCCCGCGCGCGGATCGGGTAGCATCGCGCGCCGCTGTCATCACCGCGTCACCGAATGCGGCGCAGGGCAGGCGCACGCCCCGTTGTCGAGGATCAGGACCCGTATCATGACCGTCACCGTCACCCGCCGCGCACTGCTCGCCACCGGTACGCTGGGGCTGGGCGCGTTCGCGCTGCCCGGCTTCTCGATCGCGCAGACGATGCTGGCCGCGCGCGGCTTCACCCATTCGGTGACCAGCGGGGAACCGGGCGCCGATTCGATGCTGCTGTGGACGCGCTACGTCCCCGCGACCGGCGATTCGGCGCGGCTGGTGGCGGAAATCAGTGAAAGCGAGGATTTCGCGCGTATCGTCGCATCGGGCGCGATCATCACCGGCCCGTGGCGCGACTGGACCGCGAAGGTGACGCTGGACGGGCTGGCGCCCGGCCGCCGCTATTTCTACCGCTTCGTCGCCGCCGACGGCACGCGTTCGCCGGTCGGCCGGACGAAGACGCTGCCCGACGATGCCGCGACGACGTGGCGCGCGGCGGTGTTCTCCTGCTCCAATTTCGGGTTCGGCTGGTTCAACGCCTACGGCCATGCCGCGGCGCGCGACGATCTGGACGCGGCGATCCACCTGGGCGATTATTTCTACGAATATTCGCCGGGCAAATATCCGCCCGCCGCCGCGCAGGTGGCGGGGCGTATCCCGCAGCCGCTGGCCGAGACGATCCATCTGGCCGATTACCGCCTGCGCTTCGCCAGCTATCGCGCCGACCCGGACCTGCAGGCGCTGCATGCGAAGGTGCCGTGGATCGTCCAGTGGGACGATCACGAAAGCGCCAACGATTCGTGGGAAGGCGGCGCGGAGAACCACGATCCGGCGACCGAGGGCGACTGGAACCAGCGCCGCGCCGCCGCGGTGCAGGCGTATCGCGAATGGATGCCGGTGTCGGACGAGCCGTGGAAGGCGTATGACATCGGCACGCTCGCCACGCTGTGGCGGACCGAGACGCGCGTGTTCGCCCGTTCGCGCCAGCGCGAAATCGAACAGGTGATGGCGACCGGCGACAAGCTGGCCGCGCTGAAGGCGTTCCGCGACGGCGCATGGGTCGATCCGGCGATCACGATGATGGGGTCGCAGCAGGAAAGCTGGCTGGCGCACGACCTGGCGCGATCGGTGAAGCAGGGGCAGAAGTGGCAGGTGGTCGGCTTCGGCACGATCATGGGCAACCTGTCGACGCCGGAAGCGGCGCAGGCGTGGATCGACCCGGGCAATGCGCGCGCCGCCGCCTGGGTATCGGACGCGATCGCCGCGTCGCGCGTCGGGCTGCCGGGGAACCTCGATTCGTGGGGCGGCTATCCCGCCGCGCGCGCCCGCTTCCTGAAGGGCGCGCAGGCCGCCGACGCCAATCTGGTCGTGATCTGCGGCGACAGCCACAATGCCTGGGCGTTCGACCTGGCGCAGGACGGGCGCGCGGCGGGCGTGGAGTTCGCCGGCCATGCGGTCACCTCGCCTGGGTACGAATCGGCGGTGAAGCGCGATCCGGCCGATGTCGCGCGCGCGATGGTCGGCGCCAATCCGGAGCTGAAATGGTGCGACACGTCGCGCCGCGGCTATATGGCGATGACGATCACGCCGGAGAAGGTCAGCAACGACTGGCTGTTCGTCGACACGATCAAGGAACGCCGCGCCACCGCAGCGGTCGGGCACAGCACGCAGGTGCTGCGCGGGCGCCGGGTGATGAGCGCGGCGTAAGGGGCCGGGGTGAGCGAAAGCGGCGGCGGACGCCTCGATCCGCCGCCGCCCCTATACTCAGCCTCACCACCCCGATGCGTCATCCCAGCGAAAGCTGGGATCTCCCGGTCGAAGCACGGGACAGGAGCCGCGAGAGGCCCCAGCCTTCGCTGGGGCGACGGTTCGCCGCCGACGCTGGCACCCTGGGCATGCGGCCGCAGCGTTCGCCGGGGCGCCGCCCCGCACCTCAGGCGGCGACGAAGCTGTTGATCGAGCGGTCCTTGCGCACCTTCGCGCCGTCGAACACGGTGCCGTTCATCGCGATCCACACGCCCGGCGCGGCGACCTGCGCGGTGGCCACGGCCAGCCCTAAGTTGAAGGTCGCATCGCTTTCCGCGAAGCGCGCCGGCGCCAGCGCGCCGACCAGCACGACGGTCTTGCCCGCCGCCGCCATCCCGGCGAGCGCGCGGGCGGTGTCGGTCATCGTATCGGTGCCATGGGTGATGACGATACGGGTTTCGGGCGCGCCCTCCACCGCGGTGCGGATCGTCGCGCGATCGGCATCGGTCAGCTCCAGGCTGTCCTTGCGCATCAGCTCGGCGACGCGGAACGGCAGCGCGACGCGCGCGGTGCGCAGGATGCGTTCCACCACGCTGTCGCCGATCTGATATTCGCTGAGCGCGTCGAAATACAGCTTGTCGATCGTCCCGCCGGTGGTGAGGAACAACAGGCTCATCGCGCCGCCGCCTCGGTCAGGCCGTGGCGGATCAGCATCGCGGTGGGATCGGCATCGCGCCCGCGGAACGCGCGGAAGCTGTCGGCGGCGGGGCGCGTCGCCCCGCGCGCCAGCACTTCCTCGCGCAGGGCGGTGCCGGTGGCGCGGTCGATCAGGCCGTTTTCGGCGAACCGCTGGAACCCGTCGGCGGCCAGCACCTCGGCCCACAGATAGCTGTAATAGCCCGAGGCATAGCCGCCCGCGAAGATGTGGCTGAAGGCGTGCGGGAAGCGGTGCCATGCCGGCGGGCGCATCACCGACACCTCGTCACGCACCGCCTCGATCACCTCGATCGGGTCCGACCCGGCGGTGCCCAGGTGCAGGATCAGGTCGAACAGCGCGAATTCCAGCTGGCGCACGACGAACAGCCCCGAATTGAACCGCCGCGCCGCGACCATCCGGTCGAACAGGTCGGGCGGCAGCGGTGCGCCGGTGTCGTGATGCCCCGACATGCCGGTCAGGATCGCACGGTCCCAGGCGAAATCCTCCATCAGCTGGCTGGGCAGCTCGACCGCGTCCCATTCGAACCCGCTGGTCCCCGCGATCGACGGGCGGTCGACGCGCGTGAACAGGTGGTGGAGGCAATGGCCGGTTTCGTGAAGCAGGGTGACGACGTCGCTGTGGCTGAGCAGCGAGGGGCGATCCGCCCCCTTGGGCGCGAAGTTGCACACCAGATAGGCGACCGGCACGCGCACCTGATTGCCGTCGCGCAGCCGCGGGCGCGCCTGCGCCATCCAGGCGCCGCCGCGCTTGCCGTCGCGCGCGTGCAGATCGAGGTAGAGGCCGGAGAACACCTCCCCATTGTCGTCCACCACGTCGAAATAGCGCGCGTCGGGATGGTAGAGCGGCGCATCGGCGCGCTCGACCAGCCGGATGCCGAACAGCCGGTGCAGCAGCGCCTGCCACCCGTCCATCACGCGCTCGACCGGGAAATAGCCGCGCACTTCCTGCTCATCGACCGCGAAGCGCGCGCGCCGCAGCCGGTCGGCGACGAAGCCGGTGTCCCACGGCTGGAGATCGTCGATCCCCAGTTCCTCCGCCGCGAAGGCGCGCAGCGCCCCCAGATCGCGCTCCGCCGCCGGGCGCGCGCGGGCGCCCAGATCGCGCAGGAACGCCAGCACCTCGCCCGCATTGGGCGCCATCTTGGTCGCCAGCGACCAGTCGACCGGATCGGCGAAGCCCAGCAGCCGCGCCGCTTCGTGGCGCAATTCCAGGATGCGCGCGATGCGCGGGCCGTTGTCGAATTCGCCCGCGTTCGGCCCCTGATCCGACGCGCGCGTGCCATAGGCGCGATAGACCGCAGCGCGAAGATCGCGATCCTCGGCGAAGGTCAGCACGGCATTGACGCTGGGTTGCTGTAGCGACACCCACCAGCCGTCCAGCCCCTTCGCCGCGGCGGCGGCGGCGAACATCGCCTTGTCCGGCGCGGCGATGCCGGCCAGCCGCGCCTCGTCGGTGACATGTTCGCCCCAGCTTTGCGTCGCGTCGAGCACCGCGCTGCCGAAGGCGGTGGACAGCGCCGACAGCTCGACCGAGATCGCGGCGAAGCGCGCGCGCCCGTCGTCGTCGAGCGCGACGCCCGCCAACCGGAAATCGCGGATCGCATGTTCCACCGCGACGCGATCCGCCTGCGGCAGCGCGGCGAAGGCGGGCGATGCCTCCAGCGCGGTCAGCACGTCGTACAGGTCGCGGTTCTGCGCCACCGCCATCGAATGTTCGACCAGCTTTTCCTGCCCCGCGGCGTGTGCGGCGCGCAGTTCGGGCGTGTCGGCGACGCCGTGCAGGTGCGACACCGCCGACCAGAGCGCGTCGATCCCCGCCTCCGCCCGCTCCAGCGGCAGCCACGCGTCCTCGAACGTGGTCGGGCGATCGCGCGTGATGGTCGCCACCGCATCGGCATGGCGCGCGATCGCGGCGTCGAGCGCGGCGGCGATCGCTTCGGGGGTCAGCGCCGCGAAATCGGGCAGCGCCAGCGGATCGAGCAGGGTGTCGGTGGTCATCCCCGCCTGTTAGCCCGGCGCCCGCGCGATGGGAACCGGGCGATCATAGCCGGGCGGGGGGCGTCAGGCGGCGCGCGGATCGGTCAGCAGGTGCCAGCGCCCGCCGACCGGCGCGGCCATGCGCACCCCCGCCCCCGCCAGCGCGGCCCGGTCGATCCGCGCATCGTCGTGGAGCGTGACGACGATCCTCCCGCGATAGCGATGATGCGCGCCCAGGTTCGCCGCCCCGCCCAGCGCCGCCAGCACCGCAGCGGGCAGATCCTGCGCGCGCGGTTCGGCCGGGGCGACCATGGGCGCGGGCGCACCGGCGGCACCGGCGGCGACGCGAATCTCGTCCGCGACCTGATCGGCGATCGGGCCGAGCACGACCTGCAGCGTCGTCGGCGACGGGCGCAGCACGCCGCGCGCGCCCAGCGCCTTCAGCCGCGCATCGTCCGCCACGGCGGTATCGGCCAGCACCAGCCGCAGCCGGGTGGTGCACGCGCCCACCGTCATCAGGTTCGCCGCCCCGCCCAGCGCGGCGACGAATGCCGCGCCGCGATCGCCATCGGCCACCATCGCCGCGGCGTCGCCGCCGCCGCCGTCCGCCTCGCGTCCCGGGGTCGCCAGGTTCCAGCGGCGGATCGCCAGCCGGAAGGCGCCGTAATAGATCGCGGCATAGGCCAGCCCGATCGGCAGCAGCAGCAGCGGGCGCGTCGCCTTCCCTGCGTTCAGCACATAATCGAGCAGCCCCGCCGAAAAGCCGAACCCCAACCGCATCCCCAGCGCATAGGTGACCGCCATCGACACGCCCGTCAGCACCGCGTGCAGGACGTAAAGCGCAGGCGCCAGGAACATGAACGAAAACTCGATCGGCTCGGTCACCCCGGTCAGCAGCGAGGTGAGCGCGAGGCTGAGCAGCATCCCGCCGACCGCGCGGCGCCGGTCGGGCCGCGCCTCGTGATACATCGCCAGGCACGCGGCGGGCAGGCCGAACATCATCACCGGGAAGAAGCCGGTCATGAACGCCCCCGCCGCCGGATCGCCCGCGAAGAAGCGGCGCAGATCGCCGCTGACACCGTGATAGTCGCCCAGCACGAACCAGACGATGTTGTTGAGGATATGGTGCAGCCCGGTGACCAGCAGCAGCCGGTTGACCACGCCGTACAGGAACAGCCCCGCCGGCCCCGCCGCCGCGATCCCCCAGCTGAGCCGGTCGATCCCCGCCGCAATCGCGCCATAGCCGCTGCCCAGCACGGCGGCGATCGCGATCCCGGCGACGCCGCTGACGATCGGCACGAACCGCCGCCCGCCGAAGAAGGCGAGGTAGTCGGGCAGCCTGATCGTGGCGAAGCGATTGTACAGCAGCCCGCCGGCGACGCCGGACAGGATGCCGATCGGCACGTCGAGCCGCCCGATCGCCTTGGCCTTCCACGCCGCGATCGCTAGGTCGCCGGCGACGTCGGGCGGCACGATCATCAGCGGCTGCGCACCGTTGCGCGCCACCAGATAGCAGACCACCGCCGCCAGGCTGGCCGCGCCGTTGCCGTCGCGCGCCAGCTGCGTCGCGACGCCGATCGCGAACAACAGCCCCAGATTGCTGAAGATTGCCTCCCCCGCCGCCGCGACGAACGCGACGTCGAGCAGGTCCGGCTGCCCCAGCCGCAGCAGCAGCCCCGCCGCGGGCAGCACCGCGATCGGCAGCATCAGCGCCCGGCCGAGCGATTGCAGCCCCTGCATCAGCGCCTTCATGCCGCCATTCCTCCTGCAAAGTCGCGCGCCAGCGCGCGCACCGCCGCCGCGCTGTCCGCCGCGACCGCGCGTGCCGCCAGATCGCGGCAATCGGCCAGCGTCACCGCGCGGATCGCGGCCTTCACCTCCGGCACCAGCGCGGGCGTCGCCGACAGTTCGGTCACGCCCAGCCCGATCAGGATCGGCACCGCCAGCGGATCGGACGCCAGCCCGCCGCACACCCCCGTCCAGCGCGCGTGGCGCGCCGCGCCGCGGCACGTCTCGCCGATCAGCCGCAGCACCGCCGGGTGCAGCCCGTCGACCCCGCCCGCGACGCCGTCGTTCCCGCGGTCCATCGCCAGCGTATATTGCGTCAGGTCGTTGGTGCCGATCGACAGGAAATCGGCGTGGCGCGCCAGCAGGTCGGCGGTGATCGCGGCGGCGGGGGTTTCCACCATCACCCCCACCTGCACGGCATGCGCGACGCCCATGTCGGCGCGCAGCGCATCGACGACCCCGCGCACCGCGGTCAGTTCCGCGACGCTCGCCACCATCGGCAGCATGATGCGGCACGCCGCGCCCGCCGACAGGATCGCGCGCAGCTGCGTATCCAGCACGTCGCGGTGGCGCAGCCCGACGCGGATGCCGCGCACGCCCAGCGCGGGATTCTCCTCCGCCGGCAGCGGCAGCCACGGCGCGGGCTTGTCCCCGCCGATATCCAGCAGGCGAACGATCACCGGCCGCCCGTCCAGCGTATCGGCGACCGCGCAGTACAGCGCGGCCTGTTCGTCGGCATCGGGGGGCGTCGCGCGGTCGAGGAACAGGAATTCGGTGCGCAGCAGCCCGCACCCCTCCGCCCCCGCGGCGACCGCCGCCTGCGCATCGGCGAGCGAACCGAGGTTCGCGAATGCCTCGATCCGCACGCCGTCGCGGGTGTGCGCCGCGTCGGCCGCCGCGGCCAGCACCGCGGCGCGGCGGTGCGCCGCGGCATCCGCGCGCGCCCGCGCCGCCGCCACCACGCCGGGCGCGGGATCGACCGCCAGCGTCGCGGCATCGGCGTCGAGGATCAGCGTCGCGCCCTCCGCCACCTCGGCCAGCGGGCCGCCGATCGCGACCAGTGCGGGGATGCCCAGCCCGGCCGCGAGGATCGCGACATGCGAGGTCGGGCCGCCGCGCGTCGAACACAGGCCGACGACCGCACCGTCGCGCAGCGCCGCGACGTCGGAGGGCAGCAGATCGTCGGCGAGCAGGATCGTCCCCGCCGGATAGGCCGGCGCGGCCGGGTCATCGCCCTCCCCCGCCAGCACCGCGAGCACGCGGCGCTCGACGTCGAGCAGGTCGTCAGCGCGCTCGGCGAGGCGCGGGTTGCCGGTCGCGCGCAACGTATCGGCCTGCGCACGCAGCGCGTGGCGCCACGCATGGTCCGCGCTGCGCCCCGCCGCGATCTGTCGCTGCGCCACGTCGATGAGGTCGGGATCGTCGAGCAGCGCGCGATGCGCCGCCATGATCGCCGCCGCCGCGCCGGTCGCCGCCGCCAGCGCGGCGCGCACCTGCGCCAGCGCCGCATCCAGCCGCGCGCGTTCCGCGTCCGCGCCCGCGCCGTCGCGCGCGACCGCGCGATCGCGCGACGCCAGCCAGCGCGCGGTGCCGATCGCCAGCCCCGGCGCCGCCGTGACGCCGCGCAGCATGCCGTCGGGAAGCGCGGGCGCGGGAGCCGGCGGCGCGGCGGGCGTGGGGGCGGCCGGCCCCGCCTCGCCCATGCCGCTGCCGATCAGCGTCGCCAGCCGTTCGACCGCCTCGTCCGCGTCCGGCCCGGACGCCCGCAGCGTGATCGTGTCGCCATGGCGCACGTCCAGCGCCAGCAGCGCGGTCACCCCGGTCGCGGGGGCGACGGCATCGCCCTTCGCGATCGTGACGCGCGCGTCCAGCCCGCGCACCGCCTCCGCGATCCGCGCCGCCGGGCGGGCGTGGAGGCCGTGCGCCAGCGGGACGACCACGTCGCGCGCGACGGCGGCGCCGTCCCCGGCATCGGCGGCGGCACGAGCGATGGCACGGGGGGCGATCACCAGCAACGGCTCGCCGATCGCCACCGCGCCACCGGGATGGCGATCGACCACCTCGAACGCATCGGCGTCGGTCACCAGCACCGGGGTGACCATGCTGGCGGCGCCCGCCAGCAACCGGTCGAGGTCGAGGTCGATCAGCGGATCGCCCGCCGCCACCCGCTGCCCCGCCGCGACCCGCACGGCGAAGCCCGCGCCGCCCAGCGCCACGGTGTCGATGCCCAGATGGATCAGCACGTCGGCGCCGTCGTCGGTGCGCAGCGTCACGGCATGGCGTGCGGCATGGACCGACAGCACCGTCGCGGCGCAGGGCGCGACCAGTTGCGTGCCGGTCGGGTCGATCGCGACGCCGTCCCCCATCATGCCGCCGGCGAACACCGCGTCGGGCACCTCGTCCAGCGGGGATACCCATCCGGGCAGCGGCGACAGCAGGGTCAGGCGTGTCACGCGATCGTCTCTCCCGTTGCGGCGGGGCGCGTCATGCGCCGTGCGCCACCTGTTCGCCGCCGATCCACGTGCCGCGCGCGCGGAAACCGGCATCCAGCCACACCCAGTCGGCGCGCAGCCCCGGCGCCAGCGCGCCGCGTTCGTGCGACAGGCCCAGGAACGCCGCCGGGTTGGCCGCCGCCATCGCCGCCGCCGCCTGCGGCGCGACGCCGACCAGCTGCACCATGTTCGCCACCGCCTGCGCCATGTCGAGGTCGGAGCCGGCGAGCGTCCCGTCGGCGCCGCGGCACACGCCGTCGGCGACATGGATCGGCCGGCCGTAGAGCGTGAAGTCCTTTTGCGCGGCGCCGACGCTGGGCATCGCATCGGTCACCAGCATGGCACGGTCGGCGGGCAGCAGCCGGGTGGCGAGCCGCAGCGCGGCGGGGTGGACGTGGACGCCGTCCGCGATCAGCCCGCACCACGCGCGGCCCCAGTCGAGCGCCGCACCGGTCAGCCCCGGCGCGCGGTGCCCCAGCGGGGTCATGGCATTGTACAGGTGCGTGACCCCGCTTGCGCCGGCTGCGAACGCGGCCATCGCGGTGTCGTAATCGCTGTCGCTATGCCCCGCCGCGACGCGCACGCCCGCCGCGGCCAGCGCCGCGATATCGCGCGGGTCGCACAATTCGGGCGCCAGCGTCAGCAGCACGCGGCCGCGCCGGGGTCGCGTCAGCAGTGCGATCGTGGCATCGTCCAGCCGGCGGAACATCGCCGGATCGTGGATGCCCTTTTTCGCGGGGTTGAGGAACGGCCCCTCGATATGCGTGCCGACGATGCCGGGCACGCCCCGCGCGATCGCCGCCTCCACCGCGTCCAGCGCGGCGGCGACCTTCTCCAGCGTGTCGCTGATGAGCGTGGGGAGTAGCGCGGTGGTGCCGTAGCCGCGGTGCGCCGCGGCGATCGCGGCGATGCCGTCGACATCGACCGCATCGTTGAACAGCACGCCGCCGCCGCCGTTCACCTGCGTGTCGATGAAGCCGGGCATGATCCAGCCGCCCGCCAGGTCGATCGCGCCGGCCACCGCGTCGCGCGCCAGCGGGGCGATCGCGGCGATCCGCCCGTCCGCACCGATGGTGATCGCCGCGCCCGGCAGGGTGCCGCCGGGGGTGACGACATGGCCGTTGGCGTAGCGGATGATCGTGGCGGTCATAGCGTCCTGGTCACCTTCGCCAGATGCGGCGGCTGGTCGGGGTCCAGCCCGCGCGCCAGCGATACCGCATTGGCCAGCCGATAGAAGCTTTGCAGCATCAGCAGCGGCTCGATCGCCGGATGGCTCGCCTCCGCCGGCAGCGCGCCGCCGCCGCGCGCATCGGCCATCCGCACGATCGCGCCACGCTCGGCGAATTCCGCAGCGACCGCGCGAACCGCATCGCCCGCCGCATCCGACGTCGCGAACGCCAGGATCGGAAAGCCTTCGCCGACGATCGTCATCGGGCCGTGGCGCACCTCGGCGGCGCTGAACGCCTCGGCATGGAGCGCGCACGTCTCCTTGAGCTTCAGCGCGGCCTCCTGCGCGATGCCGAAGCCGTAGCCGCGCCCCAGCACGAACAGGTTGGTCGCCGCGACCAGCGCGCCTTCCGCCGCGCTCCAGTCCTGCGCGAACGCCGCGGGCAGGCGCGTCGGCAGCGCCACCACCGCCGCCGCCAGCGCATCGTCGCCCGCCCAGTCCGCCGCGATCGCCGCCAGCCCCGCCATCGCCACCAGGCAGGACTTGGTCGCAGCGACCGACGTTTCCGGCCCGGCGCAGAGCGGCAGCAGCGTGTCGGCCATCGTCGCCAGCGTCGATCCGGCGTCGTTGACCAGCGCCACGACATGCGCGCCCGCTTGCTGGTGCGCCGCCACCGTCGCGATCAGATCCGGGCTGCGCCCCGATTGCGAGATCGCGATCACCAGCCGCTCGCCCTCGCCGCGCGCCACCGGCGCGGCATAGACCGACGCCACCGACGGCGCCGCGGACGCGACCGGCACGCCCAGCAACGTCTCGAACAGATATTTGCCATAGGTGGCGGCATGGTCCGACGACCCGCGCGCGCAGGTCACGACGACCGCCGGCGGCGCCGCGCGCAGCCGCTGCGCCAGCGCCGCGATCGCCGCGCCGTTCGCCGCCAGGAACCGCGCCACCGCGTCCCCCGCCTCCCCGGCCTCGGCAAACATCAGCGTTGCCCGCTGCGCTGCAATCATGTCGGTCATGATAGCCCTTCCTCCTGCATCGACCGGACTACACCGCGACCAATAGGCCTTCAATAGATAATGCAGTGGATCGTTATTGGTACCTTCACTCGCCCAGTTCGGCGACGAAGTCATAGGCGTCGCCGCGGTAATAGGATTGCGTGACCTCCGCCGGGCGGCCGTCCGACAGGAAGGCGCGGCGCTCGATCAGCAGCCCGGCATGCCCCGACGGCACGTCGAGCAGCGCGGCCTGCGCATCGAGGAACGGGATCGCGCGCAGCCGCTGCAGCGCGCGCGTCGGGCGGTAGCCCGCCGCCTCCAGCGCGGCGTAGAGCGAGTCGCCGACCGCCTCGATCGACGGCAGGCAATAGGCCGGGATGGTCGAATGTTCGATCGCCAGCGGCTGCCCGTCCGCCAGCCGCAGCCGCTGGAAGCGATAGACCGGCGTGCCCGGCGACAGCGCCAGCGACAGCGCCTCGTCCGGGGTGACCAGCCCGTCGCTGCGCGCCAGCCAGCGGCTTTCGGGGCGGCGCCCGCGCGCCAGCATGTCCTGCGTGAACGACGACAGATGCGCGAAGCTCTTTTCCACCCGCGCCGGGGCGGCGGCCGGGCCGGGGGCGGCGTGCGGCACCACGCTGCCCGCGACGAAGGTCCCCGCGCCGCGCCGCGCGACCAGCAGGCCGGCGTCGCTCAACGCCGCGATGGCGCGGCGGACGGTGATGCGGGAAATGCCATATTCCTGGCAGAGTTCGCGTTCGGCCGGCAACGCATCGCCCGGGGCCAGCGCGCCGCGCTCGATCGCGCTGCGCAGGATGGCGCCGAATTGCAGGTACAGCGGCCCGGTGCCGTCAGGGGGCAGCGCGCCGATCCGGTCCGCAAATGCCATGTCCGCTGTCGCCCCCTCCGCCGGGGCCGCGGTATCGACGCCCCCAAAGGAGCGCGCATATCATCGCCGCCGGGACGTTCACAATCGCCCGCAGCGGGAAAGGAAGGTCAGGCCGCGTGGCGACGGATGAGCGCGAGCAGGTCGCGCGCCGCCCGCTGCGCGGTAGCGATCTCGCGCGCGGTCATGTCCTCGGCCACGTCGGCGCGCGCCGCGCCCGCCTCCTCGTTGCCGCACGCGGCCGCGAGGTTGAACCATTTGTGCGCCTCGATCGCGTCGAAGGTCGCCCCCGAGGTGCCGGTCGAAAAAGCGACGCCCAGGTCGTAGGCGGCGTCCGCGTCGCCGCGGCTGGCCTCCGCGATACGGCGCTCCAGCAGCGCCTGTTGAAAATTCATAACCACCGGATGCCCCTTGCGATCCATTTCGATGGACTTGGGGTGTGCCTCAGCCGGCGTCACCAAATGGTTAATTCGTTAACCGCGATTCTTACAACTTTGGTCTAGGGGCAGACCCGGCTTCAGGCAGGATCGACGGCCAGATTGTCGATCAGCCGGGTGTTGCCGATCCGCGCGGCGGCGAGCAGTTGGCGGCGGCGGCCGGGCGCGGGATCGGCGACCAGCGTTTCGGCATCGACCAGCGCGACATAATCGACCGCGAAGCCCGCCGCGACCAGCGCCGCGGTCGCATCCTCCAGCGCGCGCGCGGTATCGCCCCCGCCCAGGATCGTGCGCGCCGCCACGCCCAGCGCACGCGGCAGCGCCACCGCCTTCGCGCGCTCCTCCGGCAGCAGGTAGACGTTGCGCGACGACAGCGCCAAACCGTCATCCTCGCGCTGGGTCGGCACGCCGGTGATCTCGATCTCGAAATCCAGGTCGGTCACCATCCGGCGGATCACCGCCAGCTGCTGGAAATCCTTTTCCCCGAAATAGGCGCGCGCCGGGCGGACCTGGTTGAACAGCTTAGCGACGACGGTGGCGACGCCGTCGAAATGGCCGGGGCGGGCCGCGCCGTCCCACCCGTCGCTGACCCCGGTGACGGAGACGTTGGTGGCGAAGCCGTCGGGATACATCGCCTCCACGGGCGGCAGCCACAGGATGTCGCAGCCCGCATCGGTCAGCATCGCGATGTCGCTGATCTCCTTGCGCGGGTAGCGCGACAGGTCCTCGTTCGCGCCGAACTGCTTCGGATTGACGAAGATCGACGCGACGACGCACGCGCCGGGGCGCCGCGCGGCCTCCACCAGCGCGACGTGCCCGGCATGGAGCGCCCCCATCGTCGGCACCAGCGCGACCTCGCGCCCGGCCGCACGCGCCTCCGCCAGCGCGGCCCGCAGGCCCGCCAGATCGCGATATACTTCCACGTCTTACCCCTCGAAACTCGCGGCGGCGGGTTCTATGGTCGCGACGAAGCGCAATCAATGAGGGATGCGACGAATTGTCCGAGATGGTGACCGAGACGCCGCCGCAGCGAACGCATGTCATTGTGTTCGCCAATGAAAAGGGCGGCACCGGCAAATCGACCACCGCGGTCCACGTCGCCATCGCGCTCGCCGCGAAGGGCGCGCGCGTCGCCTGCATCGACCTCGACCACCGCCAGCGCACGCTGGGCCGCTATCTCGACAACCGCGAGGCGACGGTGACGCGCACCGGGATCGACCTGCCCGTGCCCCACCATGCCACCGGCGACGGACGCGCCGACGGCAATTTCGGCGATCTGTACCGCGGCTTCACCGACGGCTACGATTTCCTGGTGATCGACACGCCGGGGCGCGACGATCCCGCGGCGCGGATCGCGGCGGCGCTGGCCGATACGCTGGTGACGCCGATGAACGATAGCTTCGTCGATTTCGATCTGATCGGGCACGTCGACCCCGAAACCTTCAAGGTGACGCGCCCCAGTTTCTATTCCGAGCTGATCTGGGACGCACGCAAGGCCCGCGCGCGCGAGGACGGGACGACGATCGACTGGGTGGTGCTGCGCAACCGCCTGCAATATCTGGAGGCGCGCAACATGCGCCGCGTGTCGGAGGCGCTGGACCAGCTGGCGCGGCGCGTCGGCTTCCGCATCATCCCCGGCCTTGGCGAGCGCGTGATCTATCGCGAGCTGTTCCCGAAGGGGCTGACGCTGCTGGATGCCAAGACGTTCGGGGGCATGGGGCTGAGCCATGTCGCCGCGCGCCAGGAACTGCGCGAGATGATGGCCGGGCTGGCGCTGCCGGAGGCGGCGATGCCGCTGTTCGCGTGACGGGCGCTCGCAAAAGGGGCACACGGCCATGAAGTGGATCGTCGCGGCGCTGCTGATCTGGGGCATCTGGTGGCTGCTGAAGAAGCCCGCCGCGCGGCGTCCGTCGGCGGTGCGCGACGCGCGCGCGCTGCTGGGCGTGCCGGCCGGCGCGGATGCCGGCGAGATCCGCGCCGCGCACCGCCGGCTGGTGGCGGACGTCCACCCCGACCGCGGCGGTTCGGACGAGGCGACGCGCCGCGCCAATGCCGCGCGCGACCTGCTGCTGGAGCGACTGCGCCGGCCGGAGGCGTGATGGCGCACGTCTTCCACCCCGATATCCTGCGCGATTACGACGTGCGCGGTACCGTCGGCGAAACGCTGACCGCCGCCGACGCCCTCGCGGTCGGGCGCAGCTTCGCCACGCGGGTGCGGCGCGCGGGCGGGCGGCGGGTGGCGGTGGGGCGCGACGGGCGGACGCATTCGCCGCTGCTGGAAGCCGCGCTGGTCGACGGGCTGACCGCGGGCGGGGTGGACGTGGTGAGGATCGGCCTGGGTCCGTCGCCGATGCTCTATTTCGCGGAAGCCACGCTAGAAGTGGATGGCGGCATACAGGTAACGGGCAGCCATAATCCCGCCGAGGACAATGGCTTCAAGCTGGTACTTCGACACGACAGCTTTTTCGGGGAGGATATCCGCGATCTCGCCCGGATCGCCGCCGCCGGCGACTGGGAAGCCGGCCGGCCCGGCAGCGTCACCGATGCCGACGTCGCCGACGCCTATGTCGCGCGGCTGCTCGCCGGCTATGCCGGGGGCGATTTCCGCATCGGCTGGGACGCGGGCAGCGGCGCCGCCGGCCCGGCGATCGCCCGGCTGACCCGCCGGCTGCCCGGCGAGCATCACCTGCTGTTCTGCGACGTCGACGGCACCTTTCCGCATCACCACCCCGATCCCACGGTCGAGGACAATCTGGCGCATCTCAAGGCGCTGGTCGCGGACAACAAGCTCGATTTCGGACTGGCTTTCGACGGCGACGGCGACCGCATCGGCGCGGTCGACGGCGCGGGGTGCGTGCTGTGGGGCGACGACATCCTGTCCATTCTGGTGCCGCCGGTGCTGGCGCGGATGCCGGGCGCGACGATCGTCGCCGACGTGAAGTCCAGCGACACGCTGTTCGCGGGGATCGCCGCGCTGGGCGGGCGCCCGGTGATGGGCAGGACCGGGCACAGTCAGATGAAGCGCCGGATGAAGGAAACCGGCGCGCCGCTGGCGGGCGAGCTGTCGGGCCATATCTTCTTCGCGGACGAATATTACGGGTTCGACGACGCGCTGTACGCCGCGATCCGGCTGATCCACGCCGTCCACCTGTCGGGCCGGTCGCTGGCCGCGCTGCGCGATGCCGCCCCGCCGCGCTACGCCACGCCGGAGATCCGCGTGCGCGTGGCGGAGGCGGACAAGGTCGCGATCGTCGCCGCGGTGGCCGCGCGCGTCGCCGATGCGGGCGCGCGCGTCGACACCACCGACGGCATCCGCGTCTCCACCTACGACGGCTGGTGGCTGCTGCGCGCGTCGAACACGCAGGCGGCGCTGACGCTGCGCGCGGAGGCGCGCGACGCCGACGGGCTGGCGCGGTTGCTGGCGGCGATCGACGGGCATCTGGATGCGGTGGGCGTGGCGCGCTGAGCGATCGCTCGCTTGGCGCGGCGATGCGGACTGGCTAGAGCATCGGGATGGACCGTATCCTCATCCGCGGCGGCCGTCGCCTGAACGGCAAGCTTCCGATTTCCGGCGCGAAGAACGCCGCGCTCACGCTGATGCCCTGCGGGCTGTTGACCGACGAGCCGCTGACGCTGCGCAACCTGCCGCGGCTGGCCGACGTCGACGGCTTCGGCCATCTGCTCAACCAATTGGGCGCATCGACCACGATCGAGGGCAGCCGGCCGGAGGATTTCGGCCGCGTCATGACGATCCGCGCCGGGCAGCTGACCTCTACCGAGGCGCCCTATGACATCGTGCGCAAAATGCGCGCGTCGATCCTGGTGCTCGGCCCGATCCTGGCGCGGGCCGGGCAGGCGCGCGTGTCGCTGCCGGGCGGCTGCGCGATCGGCAACCGCCCGATCGACCTGCATCTGAAGGCGCTGGAGGCGATCGGTGCCGATCTGGAGATGAGCGCGGGCTATGTCACCGCCACCGCGCCCGGCGGACGGCTGTCGGGCGGGCGGTATCGCTTCCCGGTGGTGTCGGTCGGCGCGACCGAGAATGTCGTGATGGCGGCGGTGACCGCCAGCGGATCGAGTCGGATCGAGAATGCCGCGCGCGAGCCGGAGATCGTCGATTTGTGCCGCTGCCTGGTGGCGATGGGTGCGCGGATCGACGGCATCGGCACCGAGACGCTGGAGATCGAGGGCGTCGCCGAACTGCACGGCGCGACCTATGCCGTGATGCCCGACCGGATCGAGGCGGGCAGCTATGCCTGCGCCGCGGCGGTCACCGGGGGCGAGGTGGAGCTGACCAACGTCGACGTCGCGTCGATGGGCGCGACGCTGACCGCGCTGCGCGAGGCGGGCGTGGGGATCGAGGAACGGCGCGATTCGATCGTCGTCACCAGCGATGGCCAGCTGAGGCCGCTGACGCTGACCACCGCGCCCTACCCCGGTTTCGCCACCGACATGCAGGCGCAGTTCATGGCGATGCTGTGCAAGGCGGCGGGCGCCAGCGTGCTGACCGAGACGATCTTCGAAAATCGCTACATGCACGTCCCCGAACTGGCGCGGATGGGCGCCGACATCCAGGTGCGCGGGCGCACCGCGGTGGTGAAGGGCGTCGACCGGCTGGTCGGCGCGCCGGTGATGGCGACCGACCTGCGCGCGTCGATGAGCCTTATCATCGCCGGGCTGGTCGCGGAGGGCGAGACGAGCGTCGCGCGCGTCTATCACCTCGATCGCGGGTACGAGCGGCTGGAGGAGAAGCTGTCGGCGGTCGGCGCGGATATCGAGCGCGACGGCGGCGGCTGAGGCGGGCAATCGTCGCCCCAGCGCAGGCTGGGGCCTTCGGCGGTTCTGGTCGCGTGCTATCGTCCAGAGATCCCAGCCTTCGCTGGGATGACGGAGGGGGGCGCGGCGGCCCCGGACACATCGGGGGGCGGCGTACGTCACGCAGCCCCCGCCCCGCTACGCCTCCACCCAGCGGCGCAGCAGGTTGTGGTACACCCCCGTCAGCGCCACCGTGGCGCGCGCGTCCTGGCCCTGCGCCGCGGCGACCGCCTGTACCCCCTGGTCGAGGTCGAACAGGATGCGCCGCGCGCCGTCGTCGCGGACCATCGACTGGATCCAGAAGAAACTGGCCACCCGCGCGCCGCGCGTCACCGGCTCGACGCGGTGCAGGCTGGACGCGGGGTAGAGCACCATATGCCCGGCGGGCAGCTTGACGCGCTGTTCGCCGAACCGGTCCTCGATCACCAGTTCGCCGCCGTCATAGGCGGCCGGTTCCGACAGGAACAGCGTCGCCGACAGGTCGCTGCGCAGGCGGAAATCGCTGTCGCGGCGCACGCGCACCGCATTGTCGATATGGACGCCGAACGCCTGCCCGCCGGCATAACGGTTGAACATCGGCGGCCACACCTTCGCCGGCAGCGCGGCGGCGACGAACAGCGGGGTGCGCCCCAGCGCGTCGAGGATGATCGCCCCCGCCTCCCGTGCGGCCGCGCCGCCGTCGGCCAGTTGCGCGTTGCGCTTGGCGAGCGCGGCCTGCGGGCCGGAGGTGGCGTTGCCGTCCACCCACTCGCCCGCATCGACGATCGCGCGCACCCGCGCGAGCGCGGCGGCATCCAGCACGTCGGAGATCGCGATCAGCATCGGCGCGATCCTGCCACGATCAGAAGCTGTAGAACAGGCTGAGCACCGCCTGCCGCCGGTCGCCCGGCATCGCCCAGCCGCCGGTCACCACGCCGGTGGTCGCATCGATGTTGTTGCGCACGTTGGTGAGATATTTCTCGTCCGTCAGGTTCTGGACGTTGAGCTGGAGCGTCAGCCCCTTGCCGAAGGTATAGCCCAGATAGGCCCGGTGGATCAGGTAATCGTCGGTCTTCACCGTGACGTCGTTGGCCAGCACCGGGACATAGGTGGTGAACGCCCCCTGGTAGGTCAGGCCATAGCCGAGCTCCAGCCCGAACGGCAGGCGATAGGTGGTGAACAGGCTGCCCGAATGCGCCGGGGTCTGCACCAGCGGGCGGCCGCGCTGCGGATCGGGGTTGGCCGCCGAATTGCCGCAGCCGGTCGCGCCCGGATTGCGCAGGCAATAGTCGGACACCGACTGGCGCACCTGGCTGTCGAGATAGGTGTAATTGGCGAAGATCGTCCAGGCGCGGGTGAGGTTGCCCGACGCGCCCAGCGCGATCCCGTCGACGCGGCTGCGCCCACCCAGCACCTGCACCGTCGGCAGCGCCGGATCGTTCGACGGCACGCGGTAATTGGTGCGTTCGTTGCGGAACAGCGCCGCGGTCAGCTCCAGCCGGCGCCCGAACAGCCCGGCCTTGGCCCCCACCTCGTAATTATACGCCTTTTCGGGCGCGACGCCGCAGGTGTTGGTGACGATCGCGTTCGACACGCTGACGCAGCTGGCGCGCACCGAGGCCGACGACGGGGTCAGCGCATTGCCGTAGCCGGCGTAGAGGCTGACGTCGCGGACCGGGTGATAGACCGCGCCCACGCGCCAGGAGAACAGCCGCTCGCGGTTGATCGCGGGCACCAGCTGCGCGGGCACCGGCTGGCTCACCCCCGGCGCGAGGGTGGCGAGCGGCAGGCTGCGGAAATCGGTGCGCTGCTGTTCCCAGCGCACCCCGCCGTTCAGCTCGACCGCGCGGCCCAGTTCCAGCGTGTCGAACGCATAGACCGCGATATTCTCGCTGGTCGCGCGCTGGTGCGCGGTATCCACATAGTTGATCGGGCCGCGATAGACGGTGTCGGGGTTGCTGATCGACAGGAACGGCAACGGCGCGGTGGCGGCGCCGTTGGCGTTGCGCAGCAGCGAACCGGAGGTGATGCGATAGTCCTCCACCAGCGCCGACACGCCGATGTTCGCCACGTTGCGGATGCCCCCGGCGGTGCCGTGTTCCAGCCGGATGTCGGTCTGGTTCACCAGCAGCTGGTTCTCCTGATCGCGCACCAGCCCGCGCGGGCCGGACGGCAGCCACTGGCCCGCCGGGATGGTGATCGCGGTGCCGTTGACCGTGGTGGTGCACGGCAGCCCCTGCGCATTGGTGGCGCTGGTCGCGCGCGGCTGGCGGTTGGTGGCGGCAAGGCAGAAGGTGCCCTGCGGCGCGCTGGTCACGCTATACTGGCCGACGCGCTGCCAGCGGGTCAGGTTGCGCACCGCGATATGTTCGTCGACCTGGTGGCGGAACGTCGCGGTCAGCCGGTCGACGGTCACATCCTGCCGGTCGAGGTTGCTGTAGCCGTAGTAATCGCTGCGATCGACGCCGGGCAGGACGCCGCCCGACAGCGCGTTGTTGAAGTAGGGGACGCCGTAGATCGGGGTGTTGCGGTCCTCCTGATGGACATAGGCGAGCGTCAGGCTGGTCGGGCCGCCCGCGCCGATCGTCACCGCGGGGGCGACGCCCCAGCGTTCGAATTTCTCGACGTCGCGCCCGGGCACGTCATTGTGGTGGTAGACCGCGTTCAGCCGCGCGGCGACGTTGTCCGCCAGCGGCTCGTTCGCGTCGATCGCGGCGCGATAGTAATTGTCGGTGCCGATGGCGGCCTGCGCGATCGTCAGCGCCTCCGTCCGCGGCTCCTTCGACACCAGGTTGATCGTGCCGCCGACGCTGCCCGATCCGTTGAAGGCGGTGTTGGCGCCGTTGTAGACCTCGATCTGCTGCAGGTTGAACGGATCGGTGCGGCTGTATTGCGCGGTGTCGCGGATGCCGTCGATGGTGATGTCGTTGTTCGCCGAAAAGCCGCGCAGGTTGATCGAATCGCCATAGCCGCCGCCGCCCTCGCCCGCGCCGAAGGTGATGCCGGGGATCGTCTGCAACGCATCGCGCAGCGTCAGCAGGTTCTGCTTGCGCAGCACCTGGTCGGAGATGACCGTCACCGTCTGCGGCGTGTCGAGCAGCGGGGCGGTCGCCTTCGGGCTTTCCAGTTCGGCAGGCGCGCGCTCGGCCAGGCCGGTGACGACGATATCGTCGCGCTGGATGCGCGCGCGGGCATCCTGATCGGACGGCGCCGCCACCGCTATCCCTGCGCCGGCATCGCTGCGCGGCGCCGAATCGGCCGGCGCGGCCAGCGCGGGCGCCGACGCGATCAGGCCGACGCACGAAAGCGCCAGGAACGAGACGGACGACGACATGAACTTCCCCCTTTGTTGTTGGGGGTCAGCTATTGCTACTCGTTCGCACTGTCAACGCTATTGCGAGCCGATCGCATATTCCGCGAACAGCCAGGATCGCAGCGCGCTGGCCAGATTGGGGGGATCCCCGGCCTGGATGCGCAGCGCATCGACCGCCGCGACCAGCGCCGACAGCGGCAGGCCGCGCGCGTCCGCCGCCCCCTCCAGCGCGCGCCAGAACATCGGTTCCAGGCTGATCGAGGTGGCGTGTCCGGCGATGGTGATCGACCGTTTCACCGGCCCCGCGAAGCCGCCGGCCGGCGCGGCGATCGCCCTGCGGCGATCGCTCATCGGCGCCTCACGCCCGCCATCACTCGGCGTCGAACAGCGAGGCCAGCTGCTCTATGATCGTGCCGCCCAGCTGCTCGGCATCCATGATCGTCACCGCGCGGCTGTAATAGCGCGTCACGTCATGGCCGATGCCGATCGCGACCAGCTGCACCGGCGACTTCTTCTCGATCCAGCCGATCACCTGCCGCAGATGGCGTTCCAGATACGAGCCGGAATTGACGCTGAGCGTCGAATCGTCGACCGGCGCGCCATCGGAAATGACCATCAGGATGCGGCGATCCTCCGGCCGCGCCATCAGCCGCGTATGCGCCCACAGCAGCGCCTCGCCGTCGATATTCTCCTTCAGCAGCCCCTCGCGCATCATCAGGCCCAGCGAGTTGCGCGCGCGCCGCCACGGTTCGTCCGCCATCTTGTAGACGATGTGGCGCACGTCGTTGAGCCGGCCGGGCTGCGGCGGGCGGCCGGCGGCCAGCCACGTCTCGCGGCTCTGCCCGCCCTTCCACGCGCGGGTGGTGAAGCCCAGGATTTCGGTCTTCACCCCGCAGCGTTCCAGCGTGCGCGCCAGGATGTCCGCGCTGATCGCCGCGATCGAGATCGGGCGCCCGCGCATCGACCCGGAATTGTCGATCAGCAGCGTCACCACCGTGTCGCGGAATTCGGTATCGCGCTCGATCTTGTAGCTGAGCGACTGCATCGGATTGACGACCACGCGCGCCAGCCGCGCGGCGTCCAGCAACCCTTCGTCCTGGTCGAAATCCCAAGAGCGCGACTGCTGCGCCATCAACCGCCGCTGGAGGCGGTTGGCCAGCTTCGACACCGCGGATTGCAGGTGCACCAGCTGCTGGTCGAGATAGCCGCGCAGCCGCGCCAGTTCCTCGGCATCGCACAATTCGGTGGCGGCGATCACCTCGTCGAAATCGCCGGTCCAGACGCGATAGTCGAACGCCTGCGACATGTCGGCGGGCGGACGGTTGGGGCGCACCGGCTGCATCCCCTCCTCGCCCTCGTCGCCCGGCTCGCCCTCGGCATCGTCGAGGTCGTCGCCCTCCAGCTGCTGGCTCTCGCCCTCGGACGACTGGTCCTCGCGCTGCTGGCCGCGCTGTTCCATCTGCGCGTCGCCTTCGGACTGTTCGGCATCGCCCTCGTCCGCCTCGTCGGTTTCCTGGCCCTCCTGGCCTTCCTCCTCCTCACCGCCCTCGTCGCTGTCCTCGGGCACCTGATCGCCCTCGACCAGCTCCAGATCCTGGAGCAGCCGGGTCGCCAGCTGCTGGAAGGCGCGCTGGTCATCGAGCGCGAGCGCCAGCGCGCCAAGGTCGGTCTTCTCGCCGATCCAGTCGCGCACCAGCGCCAGCCCCGGTTCCGCCGCCACCGGCGAGGGCGCACCGGTCAGCGCCTCGCGCACCAGCAGTTGCAGCGCGGTCGACAGCGGCACTTCGGACCGGTTGCGCGCGCGGGTGAGCGGATCGGCGCGCAGCTTCACGTCCAGCGCGGTCGCCAGATTGTCGGCGATCCCCTGATAGCCGCGGCTGCCCAGCGCCTCGATCCGCGCGGTTTCCACCGCATCGAACACCGCGCGCGCGGTCGCATCCACCGGCGCGGCGCGCGCGTGCAGCCCCGCATCGTGAAGCCGCAGCCGCAGCGCGAAGCCATCGGCGAAACCGCGCGCCTCCGCCACTTGGTCGGCGGGCAGCGTGCGCGCGGGCATCGGCACCTTCAGGTGCTTGCCCGATTGCGTTGGCGTATCGGCGGTGAACGCCAGCTCCACCTCCGCCTCGTCCGACAAAGCGCGCGCGGTGCCGCCCAGCACCGCCTTGAAGCGATCGAGCGGGGTGTCGTTGGCCATCAGCGGTCCATTTCCAAGGCGAGTTCGGCCGCCGCGCGGACCAGCGGCACTTCGATCCGTACCAAATCGAAGATGATATCCCGCGCGACATCACGATATTCGTGGCGCAGGCGATTGCCCAATGCCCGCATCTTGGCCACCGGAATATCCGGTCCGAGGCGCGCGGCGTCTTCCGGCGGAATCTGGATGGCCGCTTCCGTGATCCGCTGCAGCGGCCGTTCCACGGCGAACACCGTACGTTCGTCGGCAACGAACGTCTCGACCGTCATCCCGTCGATGAAACCGGCCACGCGATCAGCGTCCTCGATCATGTCGCGCAAGCGCGACCGGGTGCGCTCAGAAAGCGTCGACGCGGTCACGGTCGATCTCCGCCTGAAGTCGGGGGCGGTCCGTCGGCTCGGTCACGATATCGACGCGAACACCCAGCAACGCGCCAACGCGATCGTCGAGCGTGAAGAAGTCCCACCCCAGGCGCATGTCGGGACGCAGCTTCACCACCAGATCGAGATCCGATCGCGCGCCCGCTTCCTCACGAGCGGTCGAGCCGAAGATCGCGACATGCTCGATACCCATCGCGTGCAGATCGGCACGATGGGTTCGCAGCCGCCGCAGTGCTTCGGCCCGCGTCATCACGCCTTCCCCACCACGCTTTCCGGCAGGTCCTTGCCGAACACGCGCTGGTAATATTCGGCGACCAGCGCACGTTCCGCCTCGTCGCACTTGTTGAGGAACGACAGGCGGAACGCGAAGCCGACGTCGCCGAAGATCAGGCTGTTCTGCGCCCAGGTGATGACCGTGCGCGGGCTCATCACGGTCGAAATGTCGCCGTTGATGAAGCCCTTGCGCGTCAGGTCGGCGACGCGGACCATGTTCTCCACCACCTTCTTGCCATCGGGCTTGTCATATTCGCCCGACTTGGCGAGCACGATCTGCGCCTCGGTCACGGCGGGCAGATAATTGAGCGTGACGACGACGTTCCAGCGGTCCATCTGGCCCTGGTTGATCTGCTGCGTGCCGTGGTACAGACCGCTGGTGTCGCCCAGGCCGATCGTGTTGGCGGTCGCGAACAGCCGGAAATAGGGGTTGGGGCGGATCACCCGGTTCTGGTCGAGCAGCGTCAGCTTGCCCTCCGTCTCCAGCACGCGCTGGATCACGAACATCACGTCCGGGCGCCCGGCGTCATATTCGTCGAACACCAGAGCGGTCGGCGTCTGCAGCGCCCAAGGGAGCAGGCCTTCGCGGAATTCGGTGACCTGCTGCCCGTCCTTCAGCACGATCGCGTCGCGCCCGACCAGGTCGATGCGGCTGATGTGCGCGTCCAGGTTGATGCGGATGCACGGCCATTTCAGCCGCGCGGCGACCTGTTCGATATGGCTCGACTTGCCGGTGCCGTGATAGCCCTGCACCATCACGCGGCGGTTGTGCGCGAACCCCGCGATGATCGCCAGCGTGGTATCGGGATCGAAGACATAGGCCGGGTCCAGATCTGGCACCCGCTCGTCCGCCTCGGAGAAGGCCGGCACTTCCATGTCGCTGTCGATCCCGAACAGGTCGCGCACGCTGACCATCTTGTCCGGCGCGTCGAGGATCGTCGTGTCGCGACTGTCGGGCTGCGTGTTCGGAATATCGGTCATCAGGAATAAGCCGTCCGCTGTAGGGGTGTGTACCAGTGAGAAGGGATCGCGTTCGCGTCAACCCGCCGCAATCGGCGATACGGCCTTCGCGGGCAGGTGGAAGAGATCGATGAACGCGGCGGCGGCCGCGCGGTTGCCGGCGAACGCGAGATCGCCCGCCGCCTCCGCCTCGGCGATCGGGCGCTTGGCGTAGATCACCGCGGCCATCACCCCGGGCGTCGTCGCGAACACGGCATCGCCCGCGGCGGATGCGCGCACCACCGGCAACGCCCCGTCCGCCAGCCGCGCAACGAATGAATCGCGCGGAAAGCGGAACCCGATCGTCAGCGACAGCCCCACCGCCCGGTCGCGGTCCAACATGGTGCGCAGCGACAGCATCATCGACGCGGCCGACAGGGGCCGCGTTGGATCGTGATCCGGCGAACGCGCCGCCCAGCGCCCCAGCGCTTGGATCGCCTCCTCCGCCTCATAGCCCCACGGCGTCAGCTCGTAGCATCGCGACGGCGCGTCGTGCCGCACCAGCACGCCCGCGCGCGCCAGCCCGTCGAGCCGCTGCGTGAGCACGTTGGCGCTGATCCCCGGCAGGCCCGCGCGCAGTTCGGAGAAGCGCCGCGGGCCGAACATCAACTCGCGCACCACCAGCATCGCCCATCGCTCGCCCAGCAATTCCAGGCCCAACGCGGTGCCGCAGGCATCGTCATACCAGCGCGCGGGCGATTTCGTTATCTTTTCTGACTTCATGGTTGCTTTTAATAACTCCGACCCGCATCCTTGGCGAGCGACGATTCGAGGAGACGGTCCATGCCCTATATCGAAGGCTTCCTCACACCCGTTCCCGGCCACCGGCGCGACGATTATGTCGCGCATGCCAATGCCGCGTTCGCGATACTGCGCGACGTCGGGGTCACCCGCCTAGTCGAGGCGTGGGGCGAGGACGTGCCGCGCGGCACGGTCAACGACCTGTGGGGCGCGGTCGACGCGCAGGCCGGCGAAGCCGTCGTCTTCTCGTGGTTCGAATATCCCGATCGCGCGACGCGCGATGCCGCGAGCGAGCGGATGAGGACCGATCCGCGCATGGAGGCGCTCGGCGCGGGGATGCCGTTCGACATGCGCCGCATGATCTGGGGCGGCTTCCGTGTCGTCAGCGACGCCGGCGTGACCACGGAGACGGCGGGCTTCGTCGACGGCGTCGTCCTGCCGCTGTCCCGCGACGCGGACGCGGCCTATCGCGATCATGCCGCCGCGCTCGCGCCGGTCTTCCTCGATCACGGCGCGCGGCGCGTGGTCGACACCGCCGCCGACGACGTCCCGGCGGGCGAAACCACCGATTTCCACCGCGCGGTGCTGACGCAGGCCGGGGAAGCGCCCGCGTTCGGCTGGATCGAATGGCCCTCGCGCGCGGCGCGCGACCAGGGCTGGGGCGCGGTGATGGCCGACGCGCGGATGACGGGCGCCGCGCCGCCGCCCTATGACGGCAAAAGGATGGCGTTCGGGGGCTTTTCGGTACTGCTCGATCTGCGCGCGTGATCCCGCGGGCGCATCGGCGCAACAAGCCTCTTGAGCCGACCGGCTTACGCGCTACTTAGGATATGCAAGGGCGCGGGTTTGCGGCGACCGCCGCGATCATGTACGCGCCCGTCACGAACGGCGTCGGCGCGCCTCCTGCGTGCCGGCGGTCCGCCTGTTACGAAGACGAGACGCGCGCATGGCCGAGTTCACGCTCCCGAAGAACAGCAAGATCAAGGGCGGTCGGACGATTCCCTCGCCGCAGCCCGGCGGCACCATGCGCAATTTCAAGGTCTATCGCTACGATCCCGATTCGGGGGAGAACCCGCGCTACGACACGTTCGAGGTGAACCTCGACGAATGCGGCCCGATGGTCCTCGACGCGCTCATCAAGATCAAGTCGGAGCAAGACAGCTCGCTCACCTTCCGCCGCTCGTGCCGCGAGGGCATCTGCGGATCCTGCTCGATGAACATCGACGGCAAGAACGGGCTGGCCTGCACCACCGCGATCGAGGACGTGAAGGGCGAGGTGAAGATCACCCCGCTGCCCGCGATGGACGTCATCAAGGACCTGGTACCGGACTTCACGCACTTCTACGCGCAATATGCCTCGATCACCCCGTGGCTGCAGACGGTGACCCCGCCGCCCGCGGGCAAGGAACGGCTCCAGTCGCCCGAGGAACGGTCCAAGCTGGACGGGCTGTACGAGTGCATCCTGTGCGCCTGCTGCTCGACGTCCTGCCCCAGCTATTGGTGGAATTCCGACAAGTTCCTCGGCCCGGCGATCCTGCTCCAGGCGTATCGCTGGCTGGCGGACAGCCGCGACGAGATGACCGGCGAGCGGCTCGACGCGCTGGAGGATCCGTTCCGGCTGTACCGCTGCCACACGATCATGAACTGCGCCAACGCCTGCCCCAAGGGCCTGTCCCCGGCCAAGGCGATCGCGGAGATCAAGAAGATGGAAGTCGAGCGGATCGTCTGATCCCTCGATGGCCCCCGATACGCCGCACCCGGCCTTCATCTACGAGGAGCATCCCGACCATCCCGGCTGGATGCGCTGGGCGCTGCGCGATCCCACGCGCTACAACGCCTTCCTGGGCGAGATCATCGTGCGCCGCGAAGGCGGGATCGCGCGGGTGCGGATGGTCGCGGGGCGGCAGCATTCGAACCTGGCCGACCATGTCCATGGCGGGGCGTTGCTGGGCTTCATCGACGTGGCACTGTTCGCCGCGGTGCGCACGTTCGGCCTGATCGAGGCGGGGCCGGCGGTGACGCTGGACCTCAACACCCATTTCATCGGCGGCGCCCGGCTGGACGAGCCGCTGGAGGCGCAGGTCGAGCTGCTGCGCGAAACCGGGCGGCTGATCTTCCTGCGCGGACTGCTGGTCCAGGGAGAGCGGCCGGTCACCGAATTTTCGGGCACGATCCGCAAGCCCGGCCGGTGATCGCGCCGACGGGAACGACATGACGGTATTGCACGCCTACGACCAGCTGATCGCCGCCGGCGAGCTGCGCCCCGACCCCGAACAGGCCGCCGCCGCCGCGCGGCTCGACGCGCTGGCGCGCGAGCTGGAGCATCCGCGCACCACCGGCCTGCTGCGCCGCCGCGTCGTGCCGGCGCGCGGCGTCTATCTGTGGGGCGATGTCGGGCGCGGCAAGTCGATGCTGATGGACCTGTTCTATGCGCAGGCGGGCATCGCGGCGAAGCGGCGGGTGCATTTCGGCGAGTTCATGCTGGAGGTGCACGGCCGCATCGCGATCGAGCGGCGCAAGGAGCTGGGCGATCCGATCCCCCCGGTCGCCGCCGCGCTGGCGGAGGAGGCGCGGCTGCTGGCGTTCGACGAGATGATGGTCACCAACAGCCCCGATGCGATGATCCTGTCGCGGCTGTTCACCGCGCTGATCGAGGCGGGCGTGACGGTGGTCACCACGTCCAACCGCCCGCCGCAGGACCTGTATCGCAACGGCCTGAACCGCGAGCATTTCCTGCCGTTCATCGCGCTGATCGAGCAGCGGCTGGACGTGCTGGCGCTCAACGGCCCGGTCGATTACCGCCGCGACCGGCTGGGGCAGCAGGATATCTGGCTGGTCCCCAACGGCCCGGCCGCGACGGCGGAGCTGTCCGCCGCGTTCTTCCGCCTGACCGACCATGAGGTGACCGAGCCGATCCCGTCGGAGGAACTGACCGTCCAGGGCCGCGCGCTGCACGTGCCCAAGGCGCTGAAGGGCGTCGCGGTCTTCAGCTTCAAGCGCCTGTGCGGCGAGGCGCGCGGATCGGCCGACTATCTGGCGATCGCGCGCCGGTTCCACACCGTCATCCTGGTGGGGATCCCGATGCTGGGGCCGGACAACCGCAACGAGGCGGCGCGCTTCGTCAGCCTGATCGACGCGCTGTACGAACATAAGGTGAAGCTGCTGGCGGCCGCCGATGCGCAGCCCGACGCGCTTTATCCGCGCGGCGACGGGGCGTTCGAGTTCCAGCGGACGGTCAGCCGGCTGGAGGAGATGCGGTCGGACGACTATCTCGCACAGGGGCATGGGGGCTGATCCACGTCTTAATGCTTCTGCGAACGATTATCATGTAATCTTTTAAGACTCATGCTTTAGCGGTTGCCCGATCGCCCGGAAGGGCGTAGGCGGCGTGACCATTCACACGTCAACGACGGAAGGGGATGGGATGGCCCGCAAGAAGATCGCATTGATCGGCGCCGGTAATATCGGCGGAACGCTCGCACATCTGGCCGCGCTCAAGGGACTGGGCGACATCGTCCTGTTCGACGTGGTCGAGGGCGTGCCGCAGGGCAAGGCGCTGGACCTGTCGCAGTGCGGCCCGGTCGAAGGCTTCGACGCCACGATCAAGGGCTCGAACGACTATGCCGACATCGCGGGCGCGGACGTCATCATCGTCACCGCCGGTGTCGCCCGCAAGCCGGGCATGAGCCGCGACGACCTGCTGGGCATCAACCTGAAGGTGATGAAGGCGGTCGGCGAGGGCATCAAGGCGAACGCCCCCGACGCCTTCGTCATCTGCATCACCAACCCGCTCGACGCGATGGTGTGGGCGCTGCGCGAATTCTCCGGCCTGCCGCACAACAAGGTGGTCGGCATGGCGGGCGTGCTCGATTCGGCACGCTTCAGCCACTTCCTCGCCGAGGAATTCGGCGTCAGCGTGAAGGACGTGAACACCTTCGTGCTCGGCGGCCATGGCGACACGATGGTGCCGGTGCTGGAATATTCGACCGTCAGCGGCATCCCGGTCAGCGACCTGATCGAGATGGGCTTCTCCACCAGGGAGAAGGTCGACGAGATCATCAAGCGCACCCGCGGCGGCGGCGGCGAGATCGTCGCGCTGCTCAAGACCGGCTCGGCCTATTACGCGCCCGCCACCAGCGGCATCGCGATGGCCGAGGCGTATCTGTACGACCAGAAGCGCATCCTGCCGGCCGCGGCGCACCTGTCGGGTGAATATGGCATCGACAACCTCTACGTCGGCGTGCCCGTCGTGATCGGCGCCGGCGGCGTCGAGAAGGTCGTCGAGGTCAAGCTGTCGGACGAGGCGAAGGCGAACCTTCAGGTGTCGGTCGACGCGGTCAAGGAACTGCTGGTCGCCTGCAAGGGTATCGACGGCACGCTGGCGTAAGGAAGGAGTTGCACCCGCCCCGGCGTAGGCCGGGGCCCAGTGGGGAGAACCCTCGCGATGATCGGCGCGGCCTATGTCTACATCATGGCCAGCCGTCGCAACGGAACGCTCTATCTGGGATCGACGGTCAATCTGCCGAAGCGGGCATGGGAGCATCGCACCGGCGCCGTCGACGGGTTTTCGAAACGATACGGCTGTCATCGCCTCGTCTGGTACGAAGTGCATGAAAGCTGGGAAGCCGCGCGGCAGCGAGAGCTGCAGATGAAGGAGTGGAGGCGGAACTGGAAATTGCGGGAGATCGAGGGGCTGAACCCCGACTGGGACGACCTGTACGATCGCATCGCACGACCATGACCGCCTTCCCAACTGGACCCCGGCCTGCGCCGGGGTGGTAAGGACGGAACGCGAATGAGCATCCTCGTCGACAAGAACACCAAGGTCATCACGCAAGGGATGACCGGCAAGACCGGCACCTTCCACACGAAGACCGCGCTGGATTACGGCACGCAGATGGTCGGCGGCGTGACGCCGGGCAAGGGCGGCACGATCCACGAGGAGCTGGGCCTGCCCAATTTCAACACCGTCCACGAAGCGGTGGAGAAGACCGGCGCGACCGCATCGGTCATCTACGTGCCGCCGCCCTTCGCCGCCGATTCGATCCTGGAGGCGATCGACGCCGAAGTGCCGCTGATCGTCGCGATCACCGAGGGCATTCCGGTGCTCGACATGGTAAAGGTGAAGCGCGCGCTGTCGGGCAGCAAGTCGCGGCTGATCGGCCCGAACTGCCCGGGCGTACTGACGCCGGGCGAATGCAAGATCGGCATCATGCCGGGCAACATCTTCAAGAAGGGTTCGGTCGGCGTCGTCAGCCGTTCGGGCACGCTCACCTATGAGGCGGTGTTCCAGACCTCGAACGCGGGCCTGGGCCAGACCACCGCGGTCGGCATCGGCGGCGATCCGGTCAACGGCACCAACTTCATCGACGTGCTGGAGCTGTTCCTGGCGGACGAGGCGACCCAGTCGATCATCATGATCGGCGAGATCGGCGGTTCGGCCGAGGAAGAGGCCGCGCAGTTCCTGAAGGACGAGGCCAAGCGTGGCCGCAAGAAGCCGATGGCCGGCTTCATCGCGGGCCGCACGGCGCCTCCGGGCCGCCGCATGGGCCACGCCGGCGCGATCGTGTCGGGCGGCCAGGGCGGCGCCGAGGACAAGATCGCGGCGATGGAAGAAGCCGGCATCAAGGTCGCGGCGAGCCCCAGCGAGCTGGGCTCGACGCTGTTGAGCGTGCTGAACAAGTAAGACGACGTAGCGTCATTCCGGCGACGGGTTCCCCTGAAAACAGGTAGTTTTCAGGGGCCTGGGGGCCGGGATCCAGGGCGGCAAGCGGGCCGCTCGCGGCTCTGGACCCCGGCCTCGGCCGGGGTGGCGTACGATAGACAAGGCGGGCGGCCGGAGATGCGTATCATGGGCTACGAAGGTCAGGATTTCGGCGACATCGCGGGCGGCGTCAGCCCCGCGTTCATCGACGCGCTGTATGCGCGGTTCAAGACCTCGCCCGACACCGTCGAGCCGGGCTGGCGGCAGTTCTTCGAAGGGCTGGAGGGCGCGTCCGCCGCACCGTCCTGGACGAACGAGCGGTGGCCGCTGACCACCACCGACGATCTGACTGCCGCGCTCGACCCGACGCAGATGGAGCCGGCGCCCAAGCCCACGAAGGGCGGCGGCAAGCCCGCCCCCGCGACGCCGGTCGCCCCCGCCCCGTCGAAGGACGATATCGTCAAGGCCGCGGGCGATTCGATCCGCGCCCAGATGCTGATCCGCACCTATCGCGTGCGCGGGCACCTGGCCGCCAATCTCGACCCGCTGGGCCTGTCCGGCCCGCGCTCGCTGCCGGCCGACCTGACGACCGAATACCACGGCTTCTCCGACGCCGACATCGACCGCCCGGTCTATCTGGGCGGCACGCTGGGGATGCAGTGGGCGACGGTGCGCGAGATCGTCGACACGCTGCGCCGCAACTACTGCGGCAGCGTCGGGCTGGAATATATGCACATCGCCGATGTCGAGGAGCGCAAGTTCCTCCAGGAGCGCATGGAGGGCAAGGACAAGGCGATCGAATTCTCGGTTCAGGGCAAGAAGGCGATCCTGAACAAGGTGATCGAGGCCGAGCAGTGGGAGAAGTTCCTGGGCCGCAAGTATGTCGGCACCAAGCGCTTCGGCCTGGACGGCGGTGAGAGCATGATCCCGGCGCTGGAAAGCGTCATCAAGTACGGCGGCGCGGCCGGCGTGAACGAGATCGTGTTCGGCATGGCGCACCGCGGGCGCCTCAACGTGCTGGCCAATGTGATGGCCAAGCCGCTGCGCGTGATCTTCCACGAATTCGCCGGCGGATCGGCCAATCCGGACGACATCGGCGGGTCGGGCGACGTGAAATATCACCTCGGCACCTCCACCGACCGTGAATTCGACGGGCACAAGGTGCACATGTCGCTGGTCGCCAACCCCTCGCACCTCGAAGCCGCCGACCCGGTGGTGCTGGGCAAGGTGCGCGCGATCCAGACGATCGCCAAGGACCTGGAGACGCACTCGCGCGCGCTGCCGGTGCTGATCCACGGCGACGCGGCCTTCGCGGGCCAGGGCATCGTGTGGGAATGCTTCGGCTTTTCCGGCATCCGCGGCTACAATACCGGCGGCTGCGTCCATTTCGTCATCAACAACCAGATCGGCTTCACCACCAGCCCGCAGTTCGCGCGCTCCTCGCCCTATCCGTCGGATGTGGCCAAGGGGGTGCAGGCGCCGATCTTCCACGTCAACGGCGACGATCCCGAGGCGGTGACCTTCGCCACCAAGATGGCGATCGAATATCGCCAGACGTTCCACCGCGACGTCGTGGTCGACATGTGGTGCTATCGCCGCTTCGGCCATAACGAGGGCGACGAGCCGGGCTTCACCCAGCCGCTGATGTACAAGGCGATCCGCAGCCATCCGCCGGTGTCCGAGATCTACGGCAAGCGCCTGATCGAGGAGAAGGTGGTCGACCAGGCATGGATCGACGACGCCGTCGCGCAGCAGACCGCGCTGCTGGAAGGCGAGTTCGAGGCGGGCGCCAGCTACAAGCCGAACAAGGCGGACTGGTTCGCCGGCCGCTGGTCCGGCCTGCACGCCCCCGCCGACCCGGAAACCGCGCGGCGCAGCGTCGATACCGGGATCGAGCAGAAGCTGTTCGATTCGATCGGCCGCACGCTGACGACGGTCCCCGACAGCATCGCGATCCACAAGACGCTGGCGCGCGTGCTGGACGCCAAGCGGCAGATGTTCGCGACCGGCCAGAATTTCGACTGGGCGACCGGCGAGGCGCTGGCGTTCGGATCGCTGCTGCACGAAGGCTATGGCGTGCGCCTGTCGGGCCAGGATTCGGGCCGCGGCACCTTCTCGCAGCGGCACGCCGTCTGGGTCGACCAGAATGACGAGCACAAGTACGTGCCGCTGTGGACCGTGCCGCACGGCAGCTTCGAGGTGCTCGACAGCCCGCTGAGCGAATATGGCGTGCTGGGCTTCGAATATGGCTATGCGCTCGCCGATCCGAAGACGCTGGTGCTGTGGGAGGCGCAGTTCGGCGACTTCGTCAACGGCGCGCAGATCATGATCGACCAGTTCATCGCCAGCGGCGAGGCCAAGTGGCTGCGCGCCAACGGCCTGGTGATGCTGCTGCCGCACGGCTACGAGGGCCAGGGACCGGAGCATAGCTCCGCGCGCCCGGAACGCTTCCTGCAATTGTGCGCTGGCGACAACATGCAGGTCGCCAACTGCACCACCCCGGCCAATTACTTCCACCTGCTGCGCCGGCAGATGCACCGCACGTTCCGCAAGCCGCTGATCGTGATGACGCCCAAGTCGCTGCTGCGCCACAAGCTGGCGGTCAGCCGCGCCGAGGATTTCCAGGGCGACAGCCACTTCCGCCGCATCCTGTCCGATCCGTCGGCACCGGCGGACGGCGCGACGAAGCGGCTGGTGCTGTGCACCGGCAAGGTCGCCTACGACCTGATCGAGGCGCGCGACGCGGCCGGCGACGACACGACACAGATCGTCCGCATCGAACAGCTGTATCCCTTCCCCACCGAGGCGCTGGCGAAGCGGATCGAGCGGATGCCGAACCTGGAGCATGTCGTCTGGGCACAGGAAGAGCCGAAGAACAACGGTTACTGGTTCTTCGTCGAACCCTTCATCGAGGAAGCGCTAGGCATGGCGGGGGCGCGGATCGCGCGTCCGCGCTACGCCGGGCGCGCCGCCTCCGCCTCCCCGGCGACGGGCCTGATGAAGCGCCACCAGGCCGAACAGGGCGCGCTGATCGCCGATGCGCTGGGGCATAACGTGCGCGACGAGATCCGCCGCACGCGCGAGGCCGACACCACCAAGAAATCGGGCAAGGCGGCCAGCTGATGGCGGGCGTCGCGATCATCGCCGGCGCGCTGGCCGTCGCGGCGGGGCATGCCCCCGCCGCGAACGGCGCGCCGGTGCTGCGCGACTTCACCTGGCACCCGCTGCTGGGCGCGCCGCGCAAGAGCGCGCTGGGCGTCCGGGGTCCGCGCACCGGCCGGACCGTGGCGCTGCTGCAGATCGGGCTGCCGGGCGCGACCCCGCGCCAGCTGACGATGTTCCGCGTCGACTGCGCCGCCGACCGGGTCGACGCGATCGAAGCGTTCGCCGTCGACGCCGCGCTGGCCCGCGCGACGGCGGCCGTCCCCGCGCTCGGCGTTCGACCGCAGGCCGACGCACTGGCGGCCGGCCGTTCGCTATCGCTGGCCGACCTGGCCGCGGCGCCTGCGGGCGCGCTGGTCCGGATGGCGTGCGACGACGCCGGGATCACCACCTTACGTACCGCGCCGTTGTCCGCATTGAACGACGACGCCACCTACATCGACGATGAACAGGACAGGAAGTAACATGGCAACCGAGGTCCTCGTCCCCACGCTGGGCGAATCGATCACCGAAGCGACGGTCGGCGAATGGCTGAAGCAGCCCGGCGACCCCGTTGCCGTCGACGAAGCGATCGCCAGCCTGGAGACCGACAAGGTTTCCGTCGAGGTGCCGTCGCCGGTCGCGGGCGTGATGGGCCAGCATGCGGTCAAGGTCGGCGACACCGTCGAGGTCGGCGCGATGATCGCCACGATCGAAAGCGGTGACGGCGCCGCCGCGGCCCCCGCCCCCGCCGCTGCTGCCGCTCCGGCGCAGGCGAACCCGGCCGCGACCGCGGGCGAGCAGGCCCCGGCCGAGCCGAAGGGCGACGCCCCCGCCGCGCTGTCGCCGTCGGTGCGCCGCGCGGTGCTGGAACACGGCGTCGATCCCGCGACGATCAAGGGCACCGGGCGCGACGGCCGCCTGACCAAGGAAGACGTCGCCGCCGCCGCCTCGTCCAAGCCGGCCGCCGCCCCCGCCCCGGCTGCGGCGCCCGCGGCCGCCCCGGCATCGTCGGGCGGCCGCAACGAAGAGCGCGTCAAGATGACGCGCCTTCGCCAGACGATCGCCAAGCGTTTGAAGGAGGCGCAGAACACCGCCGCGATGCTGACGACGTTCAACGACGTCGACATGACCGCGGTGATCGAGGCGCGCGCCAAGTACAAGGACCTGTTCGAGAAGAAGCACGGCGTCCGGCTGGGCTTCATGGGCTTCTTCGTGAAGGCCGCGACGATGGCGCTGAAGGACATCCCGTCCGTCAACGCCAGCATTGAGGGCGACGAGATCGTCTATCACGATTATGCCGACATCTCGGTCGCGGTCAGCGCCCCCAACGGGCTGGTCGTGCCGGTGATCCGCGATGCGCAGGACCTGTCGGTCGCCGGTATCGAGAAGACGATCGGCGATTTCGGCAAGCGCGCCAAGGACGGCACGCTCAAGATGGACGAGATGAAGGGCGGCACCTTCACCATCTCGAACGGCGGCGTGTTCGGTTCGCTGATGTCCACCCCGATCATCAACCCGCCGCAGTCGGCGGTGCTGGGCCTGCACCGCATCGAGGACCGCCCGGTCGTCCGCGACGGCCAGGTGGTGGTGCGCCCGATGATGTATCTGGCGCTCAGCTACGACCACCGTTTGATCGACGGGCGCGAGGCGGTGACCTTCCTGGTCGCGCTGAAGAACGCGATCGAGGACCCGACGCGGATCCTGATCGATTTGTGATGGCCGCGCGCGGTGCTCCGGCGCAGGCCAAAGCGGTGGCAGTGGCAGTGGCAGTGGCAGTGGCGCGGTGAAGGCCGGATGCGTCTATCTGATGGCGAACCATCGCCGCGGGCAGACGTATCTTGGTGTGACCAGCAACCTGCCGCAGCGCGCATGGCAGCACCGCAACGGCGTGATCGAGGGCCATTCGCGCGACAAGGGTTGCGTCCGGTTGGTCTGGTACGAATATTTCGACGATCTGCAGGAGGCGTGCGCCTGCGAGTATCGGATGAAGAAATGGAAGCGCGCGTGGAAGTTGCGGCTGATCGAGGAGCGAAATCCCGATTGGCGCGATCTCTTCGATGACGTTTGCGCGTGAGGCCAACGCTCCGGCCTGCGCCGGAGCACGAAAGGTGTGAACATGGCTGACGAACAGCAGTACGACTATGACGTCCTCGTGATCGGCGCCGGCCCGGGCGGCTATGTCGCCGCGATCCGTGCCGCGCAGCTGGGGCTGAAGACCGCGTGCGCCGAAAGCCGCGAGACGCTGGGCGGCACCTGCCTGAACGTCGGCTGCATCCCGTCGAAGGCGATGCTCCACGCCTCCGAACTCTACGATCATGCCGCCAACGGGGCGATGGCCAAGCTGGGCATCAGGACGACGGTCGAGCTCGACCTCGACACGATGCACGGGCAGCGCCGCGACGCGGTGAAGCAGCTGACCGGCGGGATCGAATTCCTGTTCAAGAAGAACAAGGTCACCTGGCTGAAGGGCCGCGCGGCGTTCACCGGCGCGCACAGCGTCGACGTCGGCGGGCAGGCCGTCACCGCGAAGAACATCGTCATCGCCACCGGTTCGTCGGTCACCCCGCTGCCGGGCGTGACGATCGACCAGAAGGTGGTGGTCGATTCGACCGGCGCGCTGGAGCTGCCCAAGGTGCCCGAGCATATGGTCGTCATCGGCGGCGGTGTGATCGGGCTGGAGCTGGGCAGCGTGTGGCGCCGGCTGGGCGCGAAGGTGACCTGCGTCGAATTCCTCGACCAGATCCTGCCCGGCTTCGACGGCGATATCCGCAAGGAATCGAACAAGATCTTCAAGAAGCAGGGGATCGAGTTCAGGCTGTCGACCAAGGTCACCGGCGTCGCGGTGAACGGCGACAAGGCGACGCTGACGCTGGAGCCGGCCGCGGGCGGCGAGGCGACGACGATCGAGGCGGATTGCGTGCTGGTGTCGATCGGGCGGCGCCCGAACACCGACGGGCTGGCGCTCGACAAGGCCGGCCTGTCGGCCAACCAGCGCGGCCAGATCGAGATCGACCACGACTTCCGCACCGCGGTGGACGGCATCTGGGCGATCGGCGACGTCGTCCCCGGCCCGATGCTGGCGCACAAGGCCGAGGACGAGGGGATCGCCGTCGCCGAGAACATCGCCGGCCAGCACGGCATCGTGAACCACGATATCATCCCGTCGGTCGTCTACACCTGGCCCGAGGTCGCGGGCGTCGGCCTGACCGAGGAAGCGGCGAAGGAACGCGGCGAGGTGAAGGTCGGGAAGTTCCCGATGGTCGCCAACAGCCGCGCCAAGACCAACCACGAACCGGACGGGCTGGTGAAGGTGATCGCGGATGCGAAGACCGATCGCGTGCTGGGCGTATGGTGCATCGCCAGCGTCGCGGGCACGATGATCGCGCAGGCCGCGCAGGCGATGGAATTCGGCGCCACCAGCGAGGATATCGCCTACACCTGCCACGCGCACCCGACCCATTCGGAAGCCGTCAAGGAAGCCGCGATGGCGGTGCAGGGCAAACCGATCCACATCTGATCCATGCGGCGCCGGGGCGTTCCGCCGCCCCGGCGGCGGTGTGGCGCGTGTCGGGCGGCGGCGGTTGATATCGCCATGGCGCCCGGCCATGACGTCGGCATGAGCCCGATACCGCTTGGCCCGGTCGTTTCCGCCCCCGCCCCGCGGATGCCCGCGCCCGTGCGCCATGCCGGCCGATCGGTCACGCTCGAACCCTTGTCCGCGGGGCACGTCGACGGCCTGTAGTCGGCCGCCGGGCAGGCGGACGCGTCTTGGGCCTATCTGTCCTACGGGCCGTTCGCGACCAGGAACGATCTGGCCGCGCATGCCGGCCGGATCGCCGGCCGCGACGACCAGCCGTTCTTCGCGGCGATCCCGGCATCCAGCGGCAAGGCGGAGGGCTGGGCATCGTTTTGCGACATCGCGCCCGGCGATGCTGCGATCGAGATCGGTAGCGTGTGGCTTTCGCCGCGGCCGCAACGCACCCGTGCCGCGACCGAGGCGATCTTCCTGATGATGAACCACGCCTTCGCGCTCGGTTATCATCGCGTGGCATGGCGCTGCAATGCGCTGAACGCCGCGTCGATGCGCGCGGAGCGGCGATTCGGCTTCACCCATGAAGGGACGTGGCGCGCACACGCCATCGTAAAGGGGCGCCGCCGCGACACCGCCTGGTTCGCGATCCTCGCGCCGGAATGGGCCGCGCGACGCGCGCTGTTCACTGCGTGGCTGGACGACGGGAATTTCGATGCCGACGGCGTGGCGATTCGCCCGCTGTCACCGGCCGCCTGACCGGACCCCGCAGCGACGCACGCCATGCCGGACGCGGTATCGATCAATCCCGACGATTTCCTCGAAACCGCGGATGGCCGCGTCTGGACGCCGGAGCGTAACGCGGCGGCGTGGCAGGCGGCCTATGCGGCGCTGGAGGAGGCGATCGGGCGCACGCCGCCGCCGGTGCGCGTGGTGATCGTCTGCGGCATACAGGGCGCGGGCAAGTCGACGTGGATCGCCGCCCGGCCCCCTTCCCCCTCCACGATCCATGTCGATGCGGCGCTGCCGGGTGCGCGGCACCGCGCGCCGATCATCGCGATCGCGCGGCGGCTGGGATGTGCGGTGGACGCGGTCTGGATCGACACGCCCGTCGACGTCGCGATCGCCCGCAATGCGGCGCGACCCGCCGACAAGGTGGTGCCGGTGGCGGCGATCCGGTCGGTCGCGGCGCAGTTCGAGGCGCCCGCGGTGGCGGAGGGGTTCGATGGTGTCGCGATCCACCCGGGCGAGTAAGGATCAGTCCGGCGGCGCGACCTTCGCCCGGGCCAGCAGCCGGCCGAGCAGCAGCGCGACGGCGGCGAGGGTCGCGATCGCGCGGCGGTCTGCGCCATCCCGTCGGCGCGGCCCTTCAGCATCCAGTACGGGACGAACAGTACGGTACCGATCGCCGACAGCGACCGGGGGATCACCAGCTGCCGCCCGCAGCGGCGGCACGGGAAGGGTTTTCCCCATCCCCATTGCGTGCGCCGGAACGGCACCGCGGCACCGCAGCCGGCGCACATCGGACCGGCGCGGGTCACTCCCGCGCCGCGCGGTCGTCCTGCGCCAGCGCGGTGGCCAGCAGGTCGCGGACGTCGCGCAGCGTCGTGGCGGGGCGGGCGGACCGCCGGCGTTCGGCGTCCAGCAGCTGCTGCACGCCCTTGACGGTATAGCCCTCGCGGTTGAGCAGCCGGTCGATCCGTTCGACCAGCGCGACGTCTTCGGGGCGGTAGTAGCGGCGCTTGCCCGCGCGCGTCACCGGGCGCAGCTGCGGGAAGCGGCCCTCCCAATAGCGCAGGATGTGCGGGGCGATACCGGTCGCGGCCGCGACCTCGCCGATGGTACGGAAAGCGGCGGCGGATTTGGTCTCCGACGCCACGCGCGTCATCCGGCGCCGATGATGCGGTCGCGCATCATCTGGCTGGCGCGGAACGTCAGCACGCGGCGCGGGGCGATCGGCACTTCGACGCCGGTCTTGGGATTGCGGCCGACGCGCTCGCCCTTGTCGCGCAGGACGAAGGTGCCGAAACCGGAGATCTTGACGTTTTCGCCACGCGCCAGCGCGCCGCACATCTTTTCCAGGATCTGTTCGACCATCCGCGCCGAATCCGCGCGCGACAGCCCGACCTGCCGGTGCAGCGCCTCTGCCAGATCCGCGCGGGTGAGCGTTCCTGCGTCCGTCATGTCCCTACCATTCCCCCCAGAAAGGTTAGCCGTGTCCGATCGTTACCGCCCGCAGCCCGGCTTGTCGATGCCGATTGCCAACCTGGATCAGTAGCGCAGGACCGCCGCACCCCAGGTAAATCCGCCGCCCATCGCCTCCAGGACGATGATCTGTCCCGGAATGATGCGCCCGTCGCGCACCGCGGTGTCGAGCGCGAGCGGCACCGACGCGGCCGAGGTGTTGGCGTGGCGGTCGACGGTCATCACCACCTTGTCCGCCGGCAGCGACAGCTTGCGCGCGGTCGCATCGAGGATGCGGGCGTTGGCCTGGTGCGGGACGACCCAGTCGACCGCATCGGTGGCGAGGCCCGCGGCGGTGAGCGCCTCCTCCATCACCGCGGCCAGGTTGACCACGGCGTGGCGGAACACCTCGCGCCCCTTCATCCGCAGCTTGCCGACCGTGCCGGTCGTCGAGGGGCCGCCGTCGACGTAGAGCAGTTCGTTATGCCGCCCGTCGGCGTGCAGCCGCGTCGCCAGGATGCCGCGCGCGGCGCCATCGGCGGGATCGTCGGCGGTGTCGCGCGCCTCCAGCACGATCGCGCCGGCGCCGTCGCCGAACAACACGCAGGTGGTGCGATCCTCCCAGTCGAGGATGCGGCTGAACGTTTCCGCGCCGATCACCAGCGCGCGGCGATGCGCGCCCGCGCGGATCATGCTGTCGGCGACCTGCACCGCATAGAGGAAGCCGGAACAGACCGCCGCGACGTCGAACGCGACGCAATCGTCGATGCCCAGCATCGCCTGCACCTTGGTCGCGGTCGCGGGGAAGGTATTGTCGGGCGTGGCGGTGGCCAGCACGATCAGGTCGATATCCTGCGCGGTCACCCCCGCCGCCGCGATCGCGGACAAAGCGGCGTCGCGCGCCAGCGTCGCGGTCGTCTCGTCGGCGCCGGCGATGTGTCGGAAACGGATGCCGGTGCGCTCGACGATCCATTCGTCGGAGGTGTCGACCTGTGCCGCCAGTTCGGCATTGGACACACGGCGGACCGGCAGCGCCGATCCCGTCCCGATCAGCACCGAACGGATCATGCCGCTGCTTTCGCTTCGAAATTGCCTAGGTCTTCGATGATGCGGCGGGTCAGGTCCGCCTTCACCATCTTCGCGGCATTGCCGATCGCGGTCGCCACGCCGCGCTCGTTCGCGCTGCCGTGGCTCTTCACCACCAGCCCGTTGAGGCCGAGGAAGACCGCGCCATTGTGGTTGTTGGGATCGAGGTGGTCGCGCAGCAGCTCGGTGGCGGGGCGCGAGATCAGGAAGCCGACCTTCGAGCGGACCGAGCTGCGGAACGCGCGCTTGAGCAGGTCGGCGACGAAGCGCGCGGTGCCCTCCGCGGTCTTGAGCGCGATGTTGCCCGAAAAGCCGTCGCAGACGATCACGTCATGTTCGCCGCGCGACAGCCGGTCGCCCTCGACGAAGCCGGCAAAGCGCATCGGCAGATGGGTGGCGGCGCGCAATTGCTGCGCGGCGTCGCGGATCTCGCCGGTGCCCTTCTGATCCTCGCTGCCGATGTTGAGCAGCGCGACGCGCGGCGCCGACAGGTCCAGCGTGGTGCGCGCATAGGCCGCGCCCATCACCGCGAACTGCACCAGATTGCGCGCGTCGCATTCGGTGTTGGCGCCCAGATCGAGCATGACGACGTCATTGTCGCCCAGGGTCGGCAGCAGCGCGGCGAGCGCGGGCCGGTCGATCCCCGGCATGGTGCGCAGCGACAGCTTGGCCATCGACATCAGCGCGCCGGTATTGCCCGCGGATACCGCGGCGGCGGCCCGCCCCTGCTTCACGCAGTCGATCGCGATGCCCATCGACGTCGTCCGCGCGCGGCGGATCGCCTGGCTGGGCTTTTCGTCGCCCGCGATCACGTCGGGGGCGTGGACGATCTCGGAATGCTGCGACAGGTTCGGGTGGTTGGCCAGCCCGGCGCGAATCGCCGGTTCGTCGCCCACCAGCAGGAAGCTGATGTCGTCGATGTCGCGACGCGCACGTGCGACGCCCGCCAGCATCACCGCCAGCCCTTCGTCGCCGCCCATCGCATCGACGGCGATCCGGGATCTGTCGGACATAGCTGAGGCGGGCTCCTGTAAGGTCGCGTCGTGCCCGTGGATCAGGCGTCGACCGCGACGACCTCGCGGCCGTTATAATGGCCGCAGGCGGTGCACAGGTTGTGCGGACGCTTCAGCTCGCCGCAGTTCGGGCATTCCTGGAACGCCTCTACCGACAGCGCGTCATGCGAACGGCGCATGCCACGGCGGGAGGGAGAAGTCTTTCGCTTGGGGACGGCCATCGCGGCACCTTGATCTGTCTAATGTTTCCATACGCGGCCAGTCGGCGCACAACGCCCGCAGCGACCGGCGCGATGGCCAGCCGCGGCAGGCAGCCGGGCATCGGCTCGCATCGCGAAGCCCCGCGCCTATAGCGAAATTCCGCGACGTTGCAAGCCGCGTCGGCCGATGGCACGCTGCCCGCGGCGCGCGTGCGCCTTGGGGAGGGGTGAAGATGCTGGTGCTTCCGGTGACACTGACGATCGCCGCGGCCTGTGCCGCGGTCAACCTGTGGCTGGCGGTGCGAATCGTGCCGGGGCGGATGCGCGGCAAGGTGATGCTGGGCGACGGCGGCGACGAACGGCTGTTCGCGCTGCAGCGCGCGCACGCCAATTTCATCGAATATGCGCCGTTCGCGCTGATCCTGATCGCCGCGATCGAACTGGCGGGCGGATCGCCGTCGGGGCTGTGGGGGCTGGGCGGCGCGTTCGTTGCGGTGCGAATCGCGCACGGGCTGGGGATGACCCGCGCCGCCCCCAACCCGCTGCGCGCGGTCGGCGCGCTGGGCACGTGGGTGCTGCTGGCGGCGCTGGCCGGCTGGGCGCTGGTGATCGCCTATACCGACGGCGCGCGCACGGCGCCGGTCCGGCTGGCCCCCGCCACCGACGCGCCATCGGCCTGACGCGCCGGGGCGCGAGGGCCGGCGTCTAGGCCGACAGCGCGCGGTCGCTGACGAACATGTTGTGCGCGCGTTCGTGCGCGAAGGTGCTGGGGCGGCCGTGGCCGGGGATGAAGGTGGTGTCGTCGCCCAGCGGCCACAGCTTGGTCACGATCGATTCGATCAGTTGCTTGTGATTGCCCTGCGGCAGGTCGGTGCGCCCCACCGACCCCTGGAACAGCACGTCGCCGACCTGCGCGAAGTTCGACGGCGCATGGTGGAAGATGACGTGCCCGGCGGTGTGGCCGGGGGTGTGATAGACGTCCAGCACCAGATCGCCGACCGTCACGGTATCGCCGTCGACCAGCCAGCGATCAGGTTCGAACGGTACGCCGGTGATGCCCCAGTTGCGCCCGTCGTCGGCCAGCCGCGCCAGCCAGAACCGATCGTCCTCGTGCGGCCCCTCGATCGGCACGCCCAGCGCCTCGGCCAGCGGCTTCGCCTCGCCGGCATGGTCGATATGGCCGTGGGTCAGCAGCACCTTTTCCACCGTCACCCCGGCCTGCGCGATCGCGGCCTGGATCTTGGGCAGGTCGCCGCCCGGGTCGATCACCGCCGCCTTCATCGTCGCGGTGCACCAGATCAGCGTGCAATTCTGCTCGATCGGGGTGACCGGCACGATCGCGGCGCGCAGCGGCGCGGGCGCGGTCACTTGGCGCCTCCCGCCGCGGCGACCGGTGGCGGCGCCAGCAGCTTGCCCTGCCAGAAGGTCAGCCCCGCCCAATAGGCGTAATCGCGATTGGCCTTCTTGGCATAGCCATGCCCCTCGTCCGCGGCGACGACGTGCCATGCGCTGCCGCCGTTGGCGCGCACCGCGGCGACCATCTGGTCCGCCTCGCTCTTGGGCACGCGCGGATCGTTGGCGCCGGTGACGACCATCAGCGGCACGCGCAGTTCGGCGACGCGCGTCATCGGGGAGATCGCCAGTAGTTTCGCGCGCTGCTTCGGATCGCGTTCGTCGCCATATTCGACACGGCGCAGGTCGCGGCGATAGGCCTGGGTGTTCTCCAGGAAGGTCACGAAGTTCGATATCGCGACGGTGCACAGCGCGCCCTTCAGCCGCGCGCCGTAGCGGATCGCCGAGGCGTAGCACATGTACCCGCCATAGCTGCCGCCCTCCACGCCGATGCGGTCGGCGTCGATGGCGGGATCCTTCGCCAGCGTATCGAGGAAGGCGCCGATGTCCTGCACCGAATCCTCGCGCTTGAACGGGCCGTTGTCCGCCGCGACGAAGCGTTTGCCGAACCCGGTCGACCCGCGCACGTTGGGATAGAAGCGCGCGACGCCCAGTTCGTTGGTGTAGTAATTGGACGCGCCCTGGAAACCGGGGCGGCTCTGCCCCTCCGGCCCGCCATGGATGCTGACGATCAGCGGGCGCTTGCCCGGGAAGCGCGCGGGATCGGGGCGATAGAGGAAGCCCGACACCGCCGTCCCGTCGAAGCTCTTCACCGTGACCAGTTCGGGCGCGGGGTTGCGCGCCGGGTCCAGTCCGCCGGTCTCGCTTTCCGTCCAGCGCGTCACCGCCAGCGTGGCGGGGTCGATCGCGAAGACGTCACCCGGGGTCCCCGCGCCGCCGACGGTCACCGCGATCGTCCCCCAGGGCGCGATCCGCACCCCCGATGCCACCCCGTCGGGCAGCCCGGTGACCGGGCGTACCGCGCGGGTCGCCAGGTCCATCACCTTCACCCGGCTCGCCCCCGCTTCGTTGACGACGAACACCAGGAACCGGCCGTCCGGCGCGATCTCCATATCCTCCACGTCCCAGCGCGGATCCCCCGCCACGGGGGTGAAGCGCCCGGTGCGCGGGTCCAGGGTGCCCAGCCGCGCGACGTCCGACCCTTGGTCCGAAATGACCCACAAGGTGCCGTCCGGGGCATAATGCGCGCCGCTCCACGCCACCGCCGCCTTCGGATCGGTGATCGCGCGCAGCGCGCCGGTCGCCAGGTCGAGGTCGTAGAGCGTCGACTGCTGCACCGACGTATATTTCCCGACCAGCGCATGGCCGCCGCCGGGCGCGAAATCCACGATGCTCCAGCCGCCGCCGGTCACCTGCGCGACCATCCGGTCGCTCTTCGGATCGCGCGGGTCCATCACGTACAGGTCGCTGTCCGCGCCGTTGCGGCGCGTGGAGGAATAGCCGACCAGCCGCCCGTCATGGCTGAACGCGCCGAACTGGTTGCGGCTCTTCCCATCGGTCAGCAGCGTTAGCTGCCCGTTCGCGAGCGTGTAGAGCTGGTAGAATTCGCCCCCGCCGCTGTCCTTTTCCACCACCAGTACGTCGCCCGACGGCGAATAGCGTGCCGACGACACGCGATCCGCCTCGAACGTGATCTGGCGGCGCATCGCCAGCGGCGCGGCGACGGTGTGGAGCTGCGCGACATTGGCGAAGCGGGTGGCCATCAGCAGCGACCGGTCGCGCGGGTTCCAGTCCACCACGCCCGCCGATCGCGCCTCCAGATACGGGCGCGTGCGGTCCGCCAGCGCGGCGGGGATCGGCGGCACGCCATCGGCGGTGATCGCGGCGGGCACTGCCACCGCCGGGGCCACCGCCGGCTCCGCGACCTGTGCGATGGCCGGCGCGGCGACCAGCGCGGGGATGGCGAGCAACGTGTAACGGGACATCCGGTCTCCTGGTCTCATGCGTTGCCGCGGACGCTAACCCCCTGCCATCGCGGTGGCAACGCCGCTTGCCGTGGCGCGGCCGCACGGGCATCACCATCGGGTGACGTCACCCCTAGCCCCCTTCATCCTCCTCGACGATGCGCGCCCGGGCGGTGTGCCCGCGCGGCTCTACACCCGGCCGGTGCGCGTGCTGGAGGCATGGAGCGCGCAGGAGGTGCGCGACGTCATGGCGGCGGTGCGCGCGGCGAGCGCGGACGGCACGCTCGATGCGGCCGGGTTCCTGTCGTACGAGGCGGGCGCCGCGTTCGAGCCGGCGGCGGGGCCGGTCGCGCCGTCGCCCACCCCGCTGGCGTGGTTCGCGCTGTTCGACGGGTGGCGGACGGTCGAGGACGTCCCCGCCTGGCTGCCCGATCCGGCCGGCGCGATCATCGAGCCGCCCGTGCCGGCGCCGTCCTACGCCGCCTATCGCGCGATGTTCGACCGCGCGCGCGATCTGATCGCGGCGGGCGACCTGTATCAGGTCAATCTGACGTTCCGCGCGCAGGCGCGCGTCGCGGGCGATCCGCTGGCGCTCTATGCCCGGCTGCGCGCCGCCGGGGCGGCGGGCTGGGGCGCGGTGGTGGCGACGGGGCGGGAGACGCTGCTGTCCTTTTCCCCCGAATTGTTCGTCGCGCTCGACCGCGGCCGGCTCAGCTGCCGCCCGATGAAGGGCACCGCGCGCCGCCATGCCGATCCCACCGCGGACGCCCACGCCGCCGCCGCGCTGGCCGCCAGCGCCAAGCAGCGCGCCGAAAACCTGATGATCGTCGACCTGATGCGCAACGACCTGGCGCGCGTCGCGGTGGCGGGCAGCGTCGCGGTGCCCGAACTGTTCACGGTGGAACGCTATCCGACCGTCCATCAGATGACCTCCACCGTCACCGCCGATCTGGCGCCGGATCGCGACGCGCTGGACGTGCTGGGCGCGCTGTTCCCGTGCGGGTCGATCACCGGCGCCCCGAAGGTGCGCGCGATGCAGGCGATCGCCGAGCTGGAGCGGGGCAGTCCGCGCGGTGCCTATACCGGCGCGATCGGCCGGATCGACCGCGGCGGGCACGATGCGATGTTCAACGTCGCGATCCGCACGCTGACGATTCCCGATGGCGCGGATCACGCGACGATCGGGCTGGGCGGCGGGATCGTCGCCGATTCGCGCGCCGAGGCCGAATGGGACGAGGCGCTGGCCAAGGGCGCGTTCCTGGCCGGCGGATGCGCGGCGTTCGACCTGATCGAGACGATGGCGTTCGATCCGATGGAGGGCATCGTCCTGATCGAGCGGCATCTGGAACGGATGCGCGCCAGCGCCGCGGCGCTCGGCTTCACCTTCGATCGCCACGCCGCCCGCAACGAGCTTCAGGCCGCGACCTTCCGGCTGCGCGACGCGATGCGCATCCGGCTGCTGCTGGCACGATCGGGCGCGATCGCGATCGAGGTGGCGCCGATGCCCGCGCCGCCCGCCGCGCCGCTGCGCGTCGCAATGGTGCCGCTGCCGGTCCCGCCGCGCGACCTGCGGCTGCGGCACAAGACCAGCGACCGCGGCTTCTACGACGCCGCGCGCCGCGCGTCGGGCGCGGACGAGGTGGTGTTCGTCGACGATCGCGGGCTGGTGACGGAGGGCAGCTTCACCTCGCTGTTCGCCTTGCGCGACGGTGTGCTGGTGACGCCGCGCGGCCCCGATCTGCTGCCCGGGGTGCTGCGCGCGCAGCTGATCGAGAGCGGCGTTGCGGTGGAGGGCGACGTGACGGTTGCCGATCTGGCGGGCGGGTTCCAGCTGGGCAATGCCCTGCGCGGGTTGATGCCGGCCGTGCTCGCGGTTGCACAATGATCGCATACGTCGCATAGGCGCGCACGCAATTTTCCATCGAAGGCGCCTTTCATGAAGACCTCCGCCGCGCTCGACCGCATCAACCCCTCCCCCACGCTGGCGATCACCAGCCGCGTGCTGGAGCTGAAGCGTGCCGGCGTCGATGTCATCGGGCTGGGCGCGGGCGAGCCGGATTTCGACACGCCCGATTTCGTCAAGGAGGCCGCGATCCAGGCGATCCGCGACGGAAAGACCAAATATACCAACGTCGACGGCACCGCCGAGCTGAAGGACGCGATCGTCGCCAAGTTCCGCCGCGACAATGCGCTCGACTATACGCCCGCGCAGGTGACGGTGAACGTCGGCGGCAAGCACACGCTGTTCAACGCACTGGTCGCGACGCTGGACGCGGGCGACGAGGTGATCGTGCCCGCGCCCTATTGGGTCAGCTACCCGGACGTCGTCCAGTTCGCCGGCGCGGTGCCGGTGATCGTGCCCGCGGGCGCCGAATACAACTACAAGCTGACGCCCGCGATGCTGGAGGCGGCGATCACCCCGCGTACCAAGTGGGTGATCCTGAATTCGCCGTCCAACCCGACCGGCGCGGCCTATTCGGTGGACGAGCTGAAGGCGCTGGGCGCGGTGCTGGAACGCCACCCGCACGTGTGGATCTTCGCCGACGATATGTACGAGCATATCGTCTACGACGATTTCGAATTTGCCACGATCGCGCAGGTGTGCCCGTCGCTGTACGAGCGGACGCTGACGGTCAACGGCTGTTCCAAGGCCTATGCGATGACCGGCTGGCGGATCGGCTTCGCGGCCGGTGCGCCGTGGCTGATCAAGGCGATGGCCAAGCTGCAGTCGCAGTCGACGTCCAACCCCTGCTCGATCGCGCAGGCGGCGGCGGTGGCGGCGCTGACCGGCGACCAGTCGTTCCTGAAGGACCGCGCCGCCGCGTTTCAGACGCGCCGCGACCTGGTGGTGTCGATGCTCAACGCCGCGGACGGGATAACCTGCCCGAAACCCGAGGGCGCCTTCTACGTCTATCCCGACGTCGCGGGCGTGATCGGCAAGACGACGCCGGGCGGCAAGCGCATCGAGAGCGACAGCGATTTCGTGGCCTATCTGCTCGACGACGCGCGCGTCGCCGCGGTGCAGGGCGTCGCGTTCGGCCTGTCGCCGGCGATGCGCATCAGCTACGCCACGTCGGAGGCGCTGCTGACCGAGGCGTGCACCCGCATCCAGACGGCGTGCGCCGCGCTGCGCTGACGATACGCGTTTCGAAACGCTGACTTTCCGCCGCCGGGCTGTCCGCCCGGTGGCGGCTGCGCTACATCAATGCCAGATGAACGGGCGTTCCAGCCCCGGTTCATCCCGTCCCGGCCATAAGCGACCACGGACGATCCGCCGGCCCCGCGCCGAACGGTCGCCGCAGGTTCGATCCCGCCGCGCAGACGGCCGAAAAGACGAAGAAAGACGACATATGACCCGCCTTCTCAAGTCCCGCTTCGCATGGCAGTTCGCCGGCGGCTTCCTGATCGGGACGCTGGGCATGGGCGCGGTGCATGTGGTCGACGCGCACGCCAAGACCGCGCCCGCCCCCGCCGCGATCCACGCGACCCGCTGAACGACTGGCGGGACGCAGCCGCGCTTCCCATATCGGTGCGATGACGATGCTGCGCACCCTATCCCTCGCCGCGACGCTCTCGCTTGCCGCCTGCGGCAGTGCGCAGGCCGAACGCGCCATTCCCCTTCCCGCCGCCGCGCAGGACGTGCCGCCCGGCAACGGGGCGCAGGTGGCGGTGCTGGCCGGCGGCTGCTTCTGGGGGATGGAGGCGGTGTTCGAACAGCTGAAGGGCGTCCGCTCGGTCACCGCGGGCTATGCCGGCGGTACGCGCGCGACCGCCAATTACGCCGCCGTCAGCAGCGAGACGACCCGCCATGCCGAAGCGGTGCGGATCGTCTACGACCCGCGCGTCATCAGCTATGCGACGCTGCTGCGCGTCTATTTCTCGATCGCGCACGATCCGACGCAGCTGAACCGGCAGGGGCCGGACCAGGGCACCAGCTATCGCTCCGCGATCTTCCCGCAATCGCCGCAGCAGCGCGCGGTCGCCGCCGCGTATATCGCGCAGCTGGGGCGCGCGCGCGCCTTCCCCGCGCCGATCGTGACGCGGATCGAGGGCGGGGCGTTCTATCCGGCCGAGGCATACCACCAGGATTTCTTCCGCCGGAACCCGACCCACCCCTATATCGTCCGCTGGGACAAGCCGAAGGTCGCCGCCTTCCGCGCCGCCTATCCGCGACTGGTGGGCTGAGCGCCGGGGCGACGCGAAGCGCCCCCCCTTGCATCGTCCGGCTTATTCGAACGCCCGCGCTTCCTCGACCAGCAGCACCGGAACCCCGTCGCGCACCGGATACGCAACACGCGCCGCGTCCGACACCAGTTCGCCGCGCTCCACGTCGTAGCGCAGCGGGGTGCGCGTGGCGGGGCAGACCAGCCGTTCCAGCAGCCACGGGTCGATCGGCGCGGTCACTGCAACGTCACCCGATCCTCGCCGTCGTGGCGGCCGAAGAACTGCATCAGCTGCACCAGCAACTCCGCCCGCGCGGCGATGCCGGGCGCTTCCAGCAGCGCCTGCTTGGCGGCGACGTCGAACGGCGCGATCTGCGCGATGCCGTTGACCAGGCTAGTGTCGTCGAGCCGCCCCACCGCATCCCAGTCGACGGCATAGCCCTGCGCCTCGGCGAAGCGGCGCGATTCCAGCTCCAGCGACGACCGCGCTCCCAGCGCCAGCGTTTCGTCGGGGGCGACGGGCATCAGGATGCCCTCGACCTGCCGGAACGGCGTCGTGACGTCGATCTCATGCCCGACGCGGAACAGCGACAGCCCTTCGAGGATCAGGTTGTAGCGCCCGTCGTCCATCGCCTCCACCTCGGCGATGCGCCCGACGCAGCCGATGTCAAACAGGGCGGGGCGATCGCGATCGGTGCTGTCGGGGCGCGGCTGGATCATCGCGATCCGCCGGTCGCGCGCCATCGCGTCGGACACCATCGCGCGATAGCGCGGCTCGAAGATGTGCAGCGGCAGGTGCAGCCCGGGGAACAGCAGCGCCCCGGGCAGCGGGAAGATCGACAGGCGCGTCACCTTGCTCATCGCGCGGCGCTCATCCGAACAGGATGGCCGACAGCTTGCGGCGTTGCGCCGACACCCACGGATCCTCCAGCCCGACCACCTCGAACAGCTTGAGCAGCTGCTGGCGGGCCGCGCCCTCGTTCCAGTCGCGCTCGGCCGCGACGATCGACAGGAAGCCTTCCGCCGCGCCGTCGCGGTCGCCCGCGACCATGCGCGCATTGGCCAGGTCGTAGCGCGCCTGAAAATCGTCGGGGTTGGCCGCGACGGCGGCCTCCAGCGGCGCCAGATCGTCCACCGCCGGCGCCGATCGCGCCAGCGACAGCGCCGACCGGGCACGCTCGATATCGGGCAGTTTCGCCACGTCGTCGGGCAGCGCGGCGATCGCCGCCTCGGCCGCATCGACCTCCCCGGCGGCGACCAGTGCGCGAATCCGGCCCGACAGCACGGCGTGGTGATCGGGCGCCATTTCGGCCAGCTGGTCGAAGATCGACAGCGCGCGCGCCGCATCGCCCGCGGCCAGCACCTCCTCGCCCATCGCGATCAACGGCTCCAGCTCGGCGTCCTGCGCCTGCGCCTCGCCCTCGATCGGCAATTGCCGTAGCAGCTGGTCCAGCATCGTGCGCAGCTGCGATTCGGTGCGCGCGCTGGTCAGGTCGGCGACCAGCTGCCCCTGGAACATCGCATAGACGGTGGGGATCGAGCGGATCTGGAATTGCGCGGCGATGAACTGGTTCTTGTCGGTGTCGATCTTGGCCAGCACGACGCCCTTGTCGGCGTATTCGGCGGCGACCTTTTCCAGCACCGGGGTCAGCGCCTTGCACGGCCCGCACCATTCGGCCCAGAAATCGATGACGACCAGCTTGGTCATCGACGGTTCGACGACCTCGGCACGGAAGCTTTGCACCGCTTCCTTCTCTGCCGGCGACATTCCTAGCGTGGCCAATGGGCGCTCCTCAATGGTGATGCGCCCTTATGTGGGAACGGGGCGGGGGATACAAACCCCCGCCCCGCCCGCTTTTCTGCGATCGCCCCGATCAGAAGGGGCCGATCAGAAGGCGCCGATCAGAAGGCGGCGGTCAGCGACACGACGACCTTGCCGTTGGCGATCGACCCGACGCCGTCCTGCCCCTTGCTGAAGCTGGGCTGGAGATAGGCGGCTTCCCGGTCGGAGATGTTGGTGTCGACATAGGCGACGCCCAGCGTCAGCGGCGTGGTGGGGATGGCGTAATCGACGCCCAGCAGCCAGTCGGCATATTCGCCGGTCGGCGCCACGCTGGTCGCGAACGGGCCGAGGCCCTTGTTGCCGCTCGAATAGCCGACGTGCGCCTTGGCGGTCAGCCCGGTGTCGGGGATGGCCGCCGCGGCATCGCCCCACACGTACAGGTTGTCGCCAGTCGCGCCGGGCTTGTCATAGACGCCGGCGGCCGCCGACGTGCCGTTGGTGTACCACGCGCCCAGCGCCTCCTGCTTGGGGGCATAGGCGACGCCTGCGGTCAGGTTCACCGGTCCGGCGGTGCCCGACAGCTTGACGTAGGGTTCGATGAAGTCGGTGTTGTCGAACCCGCCCGGGTACATGTACCAGGTCGCGCCGACGTCCAGCGTGCCGCCGCCGACCGGCAGCTTGAACCCGGCGATCAGGTCCAGTTCCATGTTGGCGCCGCCGAACGTGCCCCAGCCGGCCAGGTTCGACCCCCAGGTACCGATGTACACGCCGCTTTCGTGCGCGATCGTGAAGCCGCCCTGCACCGCCAGGTTTTCGTCGGACTGCGATACGCCGCGGAAGCGATAGTCGCTAACCAGACCGACCGAGCCGGACACGGTCACCGGCTTGGGCGGTGCGGTATCCTGCGCCGCGGCGGGCACGGCGGACAGGCCCAGCAGGGCCGCGGGGATAAGGAATGCGTATTTCATGTGGAACCTCCCTTTCGACAGAGGCTCCTCCTGCACGTGTCCTGCGTCCGCTCTCCCCCGTCACGAAGACGGGAGGGCAGCCGCTAAGCCACCCTCCCGACGTAAAGCAGTAATACTTTCGGAAATGTTTCCATTCCGTGTCAAACTATTTCTGATCGCGGGTTCCCTCGGCGAGTGTGGCGATCCTGCCACGCGCCCCGGTGATCTCCACCCGCGTTCCCGACGCGCGGCGGCGCTGGAACCAGTCGCGCAGCATCTCCGCGCTGGTGTGATCGACCGCATCGAGCCGCGAGGCGTCGATGCGCACCGGCGTACCGTGCGGCACGCGGTCCAGCGTGTCGCTCAGCTTGGGCAGCGTCACGAACGTGGCGGTGCCGTCCAGCGTGATCGAATGGGCATCGCCCTCGCTCGCCTCGAACACCCTGAGCCGCAGGCGGCGCAGGTGCGGCACCAGTTCCAGCATGGTCAGGCCGATGCCGACCAGCACGCCGGTCAGCAGGTCGGTCGCCACCACCATCGCCAGCGTCGCGCCCCAGATGACCACCGGCAGCACGCCATAGTCGCGGAACAGGTGCGTGGCATGCTTCAGGCTGACCAGCCGCCAGCCCGTCACCACCAGGATCGCGCCCAGCGCCGCCATCGGGATCTGCGTCAGCACGAACGGCAGCGCTGCGACGAACGCCAGGATCCACACGCCGTGCAGGATCGCCGACAGCCGCGTGATCGCGCCCGCCTGCACGTTGGCGGAACTGCGCACGATCACCCCGGTCATCGGCAGCGACCCGGCGAACCCGCACAACAGGTTGCCGATGCCCTGCGCGCGCAATTCCTTGTTATAGTCGGTGCGCACGCCGTCATGCATCTTGTCGACCGCCGCGGCGGACAGCAACGTCTCGGCCGAGGCGATGAACGCGATCGCCACCGCCGACGCCAGGATCGCCGGGTCGAGCCAGCGCGCGAACGATTCGGCGGTCGGCGGGGTGATCGCGCCGACGATCGAATCGGGCACGGTGACGCGCGCGATATCGACGCCCAGCACCAGCGACAGCAGCGTGCCCGCGACGACGCCGACCAGCGCGCCCGGCATCAGCCGCAGCGCGGCGGGGCGGAACTTCTCCCACCCCAGCATCGCCGCGATCGTGACCAGCGCGATCGCGAAGGCGAATTCGGTCGCCTGCCAGTTGGTCGCCGACAGGCCCAGCATCCGGCCGGGCATCGCCGCCAGGTTCTGCAACCCGCTGGGCAGCGGGCGGTGATCGAACAGGACGTGGAACTGCCCGACGACGATCAGCACGCCGATCCCCGCGAGCATCCCGTGGACGACCGCGGGCGAGATCGCCTTGAACCAGCCGCCCAGCCGGAACACGCCGGCCGCGACCTGCACCAGCCCCGCCAGCACCAGGATCGGGCCGAGCGCGCTCAGCCCCTGGTCGCGCACCAGTTCGTAGACGATCACCGCCAGCCCGGCGGCCGGGCCGCTGACCTGCAGTGGCGATCCGGCCAGCGCGCCGACGACGATCCCGCCGATGATACCGGTGATCAGCCCCTTTTCGGCGGGCACGCCGGAGGCGATGGCGATCCCCATGCACAACGGCATGGCGACCAGGAAGACGACGATCGAGGCGGTGAGGTCACGGCCGAGGAATTTGACGCTGGGAACGGAGACGCCGGGACGGCCGGGATCGGCGGCGGCGGGAGCGGCCTGGGGTGCGATGCTGGCCATCACTCCGCCGCCTCGGCGATGAAGTCGGCGGCCAGCCGCTGCGACGCGGCCAGATAGACCGGCAGCGGCCGGTCGGCGCGCGCCGGGGCGAAACGCCCGGTGGTGCCGTCCACCGCCAGGATATTGCCTTCGTGGATGTCGACGAACCAGCCGTGCAGCGACAGGTCGCCGCGCGCGATCTTCGCCGCCACCGCCGGGTGGGTGCGCAGATGCGCCAGCTGCACCACGACATTCTCCAGGCTGGCGGCACGCACCGCCGCCTGATCGTCGAGATCGGGGTAGGAGGTCTTCACCACCTCGCACGCCGCATGGCTGTGGCGCAGCCAGCTGGCGACATTGGGCATGCTGGCGACCATCTCAGGGTTCATCAGCGCCTTCATCGCGCCGCAGTCCGAATGGCCGCACACCACGATGTCGGTGACGCCCAGCGCCGCGACCGCATATTCGACCGTCGAGATCACGCCGCCGTTCATCGTCCCGTACGACGGCACGATGTTCCCGGCGTTGCGGCACACGAACAGGTCGCCCGGCTCGGCCTGCATGATATGTTCGGGCACGACGCGCGAATCGGAGCAGCTGACGATCAGCACCTTGGGGCTTTGCCCATGGGTGGCGAGACGCGAATAGAGATCGCGCGCGTTGGGGTAGACCTGCTTCTCGAAACTGAAGACCCGGCCGAGGACGTCGTTCACGGCGATCACTCCTGTGATGAACCGTCCAGTCGTTAACGGCCGCCATTTGCTGACGTCCGGCGGGTTTGTGTTGTTTCGTTTCCCGCCCGGCACGATCGGGGTCACAGATGCTGGACGCGCCCGGTATGCGGCAGGGTGATTTCCGCGCGCAGCCCGCCCTGCGCGCGGTTCGCCAGCGACAGCGTGCCCCCCTCCAGCGCGACCGCCAGCTGGACGATCGGCAGGCCCAGCCCGAACCCCGGCGTGTCGCGCCCGCGCGCCGGGTCCAGCCGCACAAACGGTTCCAGCACATGTTCCAATTCGTCGTCGGGGATGCCGGGGCCGTCGTCCTCGACGCGGATCGTCACCGTCTCACCGCCGGGTAGCAGCGCGATGGTCGCGCGATCGCCGTAGTGCAGCGCATTGTCGACCAGGTTGACCAGAGCGCGCTTGAACCCCAGCCGCCGCACGCGCCATTCGAAATGGTCCGGCCCGCGATAGTCCGCGTCGCGCCCGCGATCCTGCGCATCGTCGGCGATCGTCGCGCACAGCACCGCCAGGTCGACCGCGGCGGGCGCCTCGGGATCGGCATCGCCGCCCAGGAAGGCGAGGAGCGAGGTTATCATCCCCTCCATCTCCTCCACGTCGCGCGCGATCGCCGCGCGCAGCTCGTCCTGGTCCAGCGCCTCGATCCGCAGGTGCAGCCGCGCCAGGGGCGTGCGCAGGTCGTGGCCGACCGCCGCCAGCGCCTGCGTCCGCCCCGCGATCAGCGCCTGGATGCGATCCTGCATCCGGTTGAACGCGACGATCACGCGGCGCACCTCGCCCGGCCCGTCCTCCGCCACCGGCACGACATCGCCATGCCCGACCTCGTCCGCCGCCGCCGCCAGCCGCCTGAGCGGCAACAGCACGCGCCGCAGCAGCAATCCCCCCAGCAGCATCAGCGCGATCGCCGGCACCATCGCCAGCGCGATCCGCTCGAACGCCAGGTTGATCTGCGCCACCGGCTCCAGCGTGCGGAAATGCAGCCAGCTGCCGTCCGCCAGCCGCAACCCGCCGGTGACGACGGAACTGCGCCCGGGCGATTGCAACTGCACCCGCAGGTCCGACCCGCGCAACGACGGTTCCCATTCGACGATCTGGCGGCGCGTTTCGTCCAGCGTCGGCGCGAACCGCCCGGGCGGCGGCAACGATCCGGTCCATTGCAGCGCGTAGCGGTCGGTGGTCAGCTCCTGCGCCATGCCGGGCCGCTGTTCGGGCCGGCGCTCGTCCAGCAGGCGGCGGCTGATGACCAGATGTTCGGCCAGCCGGTGCGCCTCGTCGTCGCGCACCGCGAACCGGCTGGCGCGCTCGTACAGCAGGGTACTGGCGCCGAATTCGATGATGAGCGTGAGCAGCAGGATGGCGACGACCTGCCCCAGCAGCCCGATCGCGGGCCGGCGCAGGAAGGTCAACGGCGCTCCACCGGCGCGTTGAGCATATAGCCGACGCCGCGCACGGTGACGATCGGCGCGGGCGCGCCGGCGCTGCCCAGCTTGCGGCGCAAGCGGCTGACCAGCACGTCGATCGACCGGTCCGAACTGTCGCCCAGCCGTGTGCGCGACAGCTCGATCAGCCGCTCGCGCGCGATCACGCGCTGCGCATGATCGGCCAGCACCACCAGCAGGTCGAACTCCGCGCCCGTCAGGTCGACGATCGCGCCGGTCGGGCTGGTCAATTCGCGGCGCGGCAGGTTCACCGTCCAGCCGTCGAACGTCAGCATCCCCTGGTCGCTGGCGCCCGCGCGCCGGTCCAGCGCCGGGCGGCGCAGCACCGCGCGCACCCGCGCCACCAACTCGCGCGTTCCGAACGGCTTGGCGATGTAATCGTCCGCGCCCAGTTCCAGCCCGACGACGCGGTCCGTCTCACTCGCGCGCGCCGACATGAAGATGATCGGCACGTCGCTTTTCTGGCGGAGCGACCGGCACAGGTCGATCCCGCTGGTGCCCGGCAGCATGATGTCGAGCAGCACGAGGTCGACCGGCCCCGAATCGAGCGCCAGCCACATTTCCGGCGCGGCGGAGGCCGGGCGCACCGAAAAACCGTTTTCCTGCAACGCCCGCGCCGTCAGCATCCGCAGCGACGGATCGTCCTCGACGAGCAAAATCGTGGGGGCGGTCATGGCGGTGGGGTAGAGTCGCGGGCCGGCGCGGTCAACGTCGCACCCGTGGCGGGAAAAAAAGTGTAACGCAGGCAACAGGGGGGTTGCGGCCCATGGGGGTGGGTGCTAGTGGCGCCGCCTCACCCGGCCGAAGCGTCCGCTTTCGGCCCACGGCGCCAGAGCGGGCGTAGCTCAGGGGTAGAGCACAACCTTGCCAAGGTTGGGGTCGAGGGTTCGAATCCCTTCGCCCGCTCCAGCGACTTCCAAATCATTGGAAGTCCTCGCAAAACCGTCGAAACGACGGTCCAGCACCACGATCGTCTCCACTGAGCGTCTACACAATGACGCCGGTCGCAGTGCCTCAAGCCCTCGTAAATGCTCGGGAAATCGTCGTCAGGTCGTCTACACAAGGCGTCTCCACAATCGACCGATTGGGCTCTGCTCGAAGCGTGGCATCTTCCATTACCGACGACGGGTGCCGACCGACCTCGTGACGGTAATGGCGCAATCTGAAATCTGGCGGTCTCTGGACACTGACAGTTATGGGATGGCGCTCCGGCGCATCCATCGGGTCGCCGCTGATGTCGAAGCAGAGTTCGAGAAGGTGCGTTGCTCGACCGGGAGCGTCATCGATCCCGTGCTGCTCGCCACGCCGGTTAGCGATCCATCGCGCTCGACCCCGCTGGTTCCGGCTGATCCGCAGCCGCCAGCGCCACCCTCGCCATCAAACACTCGCACCATTGGCGATGTCTACGATCGCTTCATCGCCGACCCGAAACATCAATGGAGCAAGCGCACGCAGATCGCCCATGCCACGACTCGGAAATGGGTCATTGAGGTATTTGGCGAGGGCACTCCGCTCGCCGAGATCACCCGCGAAGGCTGTCGCGATTTCGTTGCCCTCCTACGCGAGATGCCGAAGAGCGCGCATCAGCGCTTCCCAGACCTGACGATCACTGAGGTGATCGCTGCCGCCAAGGAGAAGGGTGAGCGCCGCGTAATCAGCACCGCGAATCTGAACGCCTACATCAATCGGTTCGGCGGTGTGATGAACTGGGCGATGAACGAGGGCTACCTCGATCGCAATCCGCTCAAAGGGCTGAAGCTCCGCGACCCTGTGAAGAAGCGCGACAAGCGCAACCCGTTCTCGATCGAACAGCTTCGCCGCATCTTCGACGCGCCGATTTACACCGGGTGTCGAGACGACGCGAACGGCTACGCCGTCCCCGGCGATCAGCGCCCTCGACGCGCTCGATTTTGGGTGCCGTTGATCGCGCTGTTCAGCGGCCTGCGCCTCAATGAGATTTGTCAGCTTGAGGTTTCCGACATTCGAGCGATCGACGGCATCCCGTGCTTCCGCGTGGCTTCCGGGCTCAGCCAGACTGGCGACGAGAAGCGCGTGAAGACGAACGCCAGCGAGCGTAGCGTGCCGGTTCACGACGAACTGATCCGGTGCGGATTTTTGGTGTTCGCTGAATCTCAGCGGCTATGCGGTGAAACGAACCTGTTCCCTGAGCTTCCATTCGGGCATCTGGGCTACCGCTCTACGGCCATATCGCGGTGGTTTTCGCGCTTTCTCGAAAACGCCGGTGCAGCCGCTCCCCTCACCTGCTTCCACTCATTTCGCCACAACTTCCGCGATGGGTTGCGTGAGGCGAAGATTGATCGTGATATCGCGCTGCTGCTCGGCGGGTGGACGACTGATGGCAAGGGCACCGCAGTCGCCGACAACTATGGGAGTGGGTATCAACCGAAGGCGTTGGCTGAGGCGCTGAACGCTGTCCGGTTCCCGGCGCTCAACCTCGACCACCTTGCGGTGATCGGGTCGCGCCGTGAGACCTGACGACGATTTCCCGAGCATTTACGAGGGCTTGAGGCACTGCGACCGGCGTCATTGTGTAGACGCTCAGTGGAGACGATCGTGGTGCTGGACCGTCGTTTCGACGGTTTTGCGAGGACTTCCAATGATTTGGAAGTCGCTGGAGCGGGCGAAGGGAAATCAGCCGTGGCACCATTCTCAGCCGCTTCGCTGACCGCCTGAGCACGGTCTCGCAAGCGTTCGGTGATGGTCTGGATGGTGGCGGGTGCCTCGTCATTGAG
>NZ_NWVC01000006.1 GCF_002374855.1 Sphingomonas adhaesiva | reverse complement strand
CATAAATGGATACGTGAAAGACACATGAAACGGCTTAACTTCTAACGACCCCAACGCACCTTGTATGCGCCAGACCCGCAGACCACCGTCCACATGTCCCTTCATCTAAATCACAATGTCAAAGAGCCGACCGACGTCAAAACCGGACAACCTTCGTACCCCGCTATCTCTATCGGGGGACTTGGTGTCCGTCTGATGTGGCGACCGATGCGAGCGGCTGAAAGAGCAGCACCGCGTCGGTGGAGTGGCTTCTATGCCCGGGTTCCAACATCGTCAAACACTTTTTGCAATTTTCTTTCACTGGCGCCGAAAACCCGCGGAAATCTGCGGTTTTTAATGCGCTGGTGAGGCGATCCGGAGTAACGGCGGCCATGGTTGATGCGACGAATCACGCCCCGGGCGCCGGGAATCGCCCCCCGGAATCGCTGTCGGCACGGATTCGCCGCGCGGTGCTGTGGCGTTCGGGCAGCCAGGTGATCGCGCAGATCGTGCAATGGGGCGCGACCTTCCTGGTGATCCGCATCCTGACGCCCGCGGACTATGGCCTGTTCGCGATGACGCAGGTCGTGCTGATGCTGGCGGCGATGCTGAACGGCATGGGGCTGGCCAATGCGCTGGTCCGTGCACCCGACCTGCGCCGCGAGGATATCGCGCGGGTGTTCGGGATGCTGATCGTCGCCAATCTGACGCTGGGCGCCATGCAGGTCGCTGTGGCGCCACTGGTCGCCGCTTATTATCGCGAGCCGCGGGTCGCCGACATCCTGCGGGTGCAGTCACTGCTGTACCTTGCCAACCCGCTGATCGCGCTGGCGCAGGGGCAGCTGGCGCGGACGCTGGAGTTCGCGCGGCAGGCGCGGGTCAACATCCTGGCGGCACTGGCGGGTGCGGGGACCGCATTGACCGGTGCGCTGCTCGGCTGGGGCGTATGGGCGCTGGTCGCGGCGCCGATCGCGCTGTTCGGCGCGCGCGCGATCGGGCTGACGATCGCGGCGGGGGGCGTGCCGCGCCCGTCCTTCGCGTTTCGCGGCGCCGGCGCGTTTGCGCGGTACGGCGGGCTGGTCGCGGCCGGGCAGTTCTTCGCGTTCGTGTGGAGCCAGGCGGATGTCGCGATCGCCGGGCGGATCGTCGATGCGCGCACGCTCGGCCTGTACGCCACCGCGCTGTTCCTGGTGCAGATCGTCGTGTCGAAGGTGGTGCCGCCGCTCAACGAGGTCGCCTTCGCCGCCTATGCGCGGTTGCAGGGTACGCCGGGCGCGGTCGGGCGCGCGTTCCTGACGCTGGTGCGCGCGGTGATGGTGGTGGCGATGCCGTTCTACATGGGGCTGGCGAGCGCGGCGGAGCCGATCGTGCTGACCGCGCTCGGCCCGCACTGGCACGATGCCGCGCCGATCGTCGCACTGCTGGCGCTGTCGATGCCGGCCTATACGCTCTACGTCCTGCTCGGCCCGGCGTGCGATGCGCTGGGGCGGCCCGGCATCGCTACCGCCAATGCCGCCGCCGCCGCGGTGATCGCGCCGCTGGCGGTGATCGTCAGCGTCCAGTGGGGGATCATGGCGCTGGCGGGGTCGTGGATCGGCACCTTCGCGCTGCTGCTGGCGATCGGCGCGCGGCGCGCGCTGCCGGTGATCGGGGTGAGCGCGGGGCAACTGGCGCGCGCCGCGGCGCCGGCGGTCGGTGCGTCGGTGGCGATGGCGACGGTGGTGGTGCTGGTCGACCGCGCGCTGCCGCCGCTGGCCGCGCCGGCGCGGCTCGGCATGCTCGTCGCGGCGGGGGGCGCGGTCTATGCCGGGTGGCTGCTGGTCTTCGCGCGCGAATCGATCACGGCGCTGCTGTCGCTGGTCAGGCCGCGGCCAGCCGGCTGATCGCGGCGCGCGTTTCGTCCAGATAGGTGCGCCCGTCGAAGCGGCAGGTGCCGACGAAGTGCATCACCCCCACCCCCGCGGGCACGCCGTCGTTCCAGAAATTGCGGTAACGGTCATAGGGGAGCAGCAGCGGATCGGCGCTGTTGGCGACGACGACGTTCGACGTCACCTGCTCCGTCCCCCATTCGCGCCAGCGCGCCGCGCCGACGATCCCCTCCGCCGCGCGGCTGAACCCCTCGGCAAGGGCGCGCCCTTCGGTCGATGGAGCGAAGCCCGCGAACCCCGAACAACCGCGGACGTAGCGGGCGATGCCGGTGCGGTCGATCGCCTGTTCGATCGCGCGCTGGACATGCCGGCTGGCATCGGGGGCGAGCCGCGCGACGAATTCGTCCGCGGCCAGCAATTGCGCCGATTCCTCGCCGCGCAGCGTGAAGCAGCGCCCGGCGTCGATCGCCGCCGCCACGTCGGGCACCGCGCCCAGCGTCAGCGTGTCCGAATCGAGCTGGATCACATAGGCGTCGCGGCGCAGGTCGAGGATCGTCAGCAGCCGTTCCCAGGTGCCGCCGCGCGGGCACCGGCCGGTATCGACATCGCCGATCGCGATGATCCGCGGATCGCCGAGGTGGCGGGCCAGCAGGTCGCGGTCGCGCGCGGTCAGCGTGCCGTCGTCGACGATCACCACGCGCCCGCGCCCCAGCGCCTGGGCGAACGTCTTCACCGCCACCAGATAGGCGAGCACCGAGGCGGTACCGACCATCGAGAGCAGGATGACGCCGTCGTCGCGCGGCCGCAGCGGCGGGGTGTCGCGCACGCCGCGCGCGATCCAGGCGTATTGCGGCAGCTTGAGGTGCCAGTTGATATGCTCGGCAAGCGTGGGCATTGGGCCTTCCTAGCCCACGCGGCTTAACGCTTCGTCTCGACCGGCCGGCACGAAACGGCCCCGCCGGCCACAAGGGGCAGGCGGGGCCGGATCGTCACCAGCAACGACGCGCGCGCCTTATTCGGCGGCAGCCTCGGCGGCCGCGGTGCGGACGCGGCGGCGGCGCGGCTTGGGCGCTTCCTCGCCCGCATCATCGGCGGCCGGGGCGGCGGCGGCGGCCGGCTCGACCGCGGAAATGCCCAGCGACGGGGGCAGGCGATCGGCGTCGAAGCCGGTCGCCTCGACCGGCGCGGTGACCTCGCGCGGCTTGCGCGTGCGGCGGCGCGGCGCGGCGGCCTCGTCGGTCGGCGCGGCCTCCGCCGGTGCGGCGGTCAGCGGGGCGCGATCCTCATCGGCACCGGCGCCATGGCCGTTGCGTGCGCCCTCGACCGGGGCGGCGTGGCCGTTGCGGCGGTCCTGGCGATCCTCGCGCGCGGGGCGGCGATCTTCGCGCGCTTCGCGGCCGGCGAACTCGCGGCCCCCGTCGCGCCCACCGTCGCGCTGGCGGTCGCGACCGCGATCACCACGGTCGCCGCGGTCACGCTGCGGGGCGTCGCCCTCGCTGGCGCGCGCCTGCTCCTCGCCGCGGATCGGCTCACCTTCGTCGCCGAAATCGTCGATATCGTCGAACTGGTCGAAATCGTCGCGGGTGCGGCGCTGCGGCTGGTCGTCGGTACGACCGCGCTGATCGGCGAGGACGCGGAAATAATGGTCCGCGAACTGCAGGTAATATTCGGTGTTGACGCGATCACCGGACATTTGCGCGTCGCGCGCCAGGTTCTTGTATTTCTCGAGCAGCTGCGCCGCATTGCCGCGCGCGCGGCTGTCGATCCGATTGCCGCTGTCACGCTGTCCCTGGCCGCCGCCGCCCTGGCGCTGGCCACCACCACGGCCGCGACGGCGACCGTTCTGACGGTTATTGATCAAATCACTGTCCTCGTCCCGAAATCAAAGCCCCGAAATCAAAACCGGCCTTTGCACGCGCCCCGCCGTCCGACATGCCGTCCGACGCTGGGCGCTGGTTGCAGCAATGTCCCGCCGCGCGCCGACCATGTCGATGCGGGCCTGCCATGGCCGCCGGACTGCAGCGGCTAATGACGAAGGGAGGACAAGACGCCTCGTACAACCGTATCCTGAGTGCGCGTGCCCCGCCCGTGTCTCTAGCGGCTCGGCAGGCGTTCTCAAAGGGAAATATTGGGATGCGCCTGCGCCGGTTCAACCGCCCGGCTCCGCCGTCGCGACCACGCACCGGTCCTGCCCGGCCAGATCGCGGCGCACCGTGGCCGACAGCCCCTGCCCCGCCAGCAGCGCGGGCACCGCCGCGCCCTGATCCCACCCGATCTCGATACAGGAGACCCCGCCGGGCGCGAGCAGCGCGGGCAGTTGCGGCGCGATGCGGCGGTAATCGTCCAGCCCGTCGACCCCGGCGAACAGCGCCTGCGCCGGTTCGTAGCCGCGCACCTCGTGCGGCAGGTCGGTATCGGTGGCGATATAGGGCGGGTTGGCGAGGATGAGGTCGAACCGCTCCGCCAGCCCCGCGCCCCAGTCGCCGAGCCGGAAGGCGGCGCGGGTCGCCATGCCCAGCGCCTGCGCGTTCCCGCGCGCCTGATCCAGCGCGGCGGCGGAGGCATCCACCCCCAGCCCGCTCGCCCCCGGCCATTGCGCCAGCGCGGCGAGCAGCAGCGTGCCCGGCCCGGTACCCAGGTCGAGGATGCGCGCGGGACCGGGGGTGCCTGCGAAATGATCGACCGCCGCCTCGATCAGCGTCTCGCTGTCGGCACGCGGCACCAGCGCGCCGGGGCCGACCGCCAGGTCGATCGTCCAGAAGGCGCGCGTGCCGGTAATATAGGCGACCGGCTCGTGCGCGGCGCGCCGCTCCACCAGCTCCGCGAAGCCGGGCGGCACCGGCTGGTCGCCGATCGTCAGCAGCAGCCGCTCGCGCGTGATCCCCAGCGCATGGGCGAGCAGCAGCTCCGCATCGAGCCGCGCGGTCGCGGAAAAGCCGAAGCGCGCGGCAGCCTCGCGCAGCGCGGTGCGCACGTCGGTCATCGCGGCAAGGCGCCCGCGAATCTTGCGAATGTTGAGACGATCGCGGGGTCGGGCGCGGGAGCGAACGGGGCGGGCATCGGCGGCGGATCCTTGGTGATGACGGCGGCGTAGCGGGTCGCGGCGGCGTAGGACAGTCGATGCGGGGCGCGATGTAGCGAGATGCGGAGAAAGGCCCCAGCCTTCGCTGGGGCGACGTGCCGTGGGAACGGCGGGTGGCGCGAAGGACAGCGGGGGCGCATCGCCGCACGCGCGTCGCCCCTGCGCAGGCAGGGGCCTTTGCGTTGGGTTACGGTACCGGCCGCGCCGTCGGACGGGCGCTCTGCGCCCGCCGGCCGCGCTTGGCCGTGTCCTGTCGCGGGGCGCGACAGGCCGGCCTACGCGTCCAGCGTCGCCAGTCGTTCGGCCTCGTCCTGCGCGATCAGGGCACCCAGCAGTTCGTCCATCTCGCCCTGCAAGATCTCCGGCAGGCGATGCAGCGTCAGGTTGATGCGGTGGTCGGTCACGCGCCCTTGCGGGAAATTGTAGGTGCGGATGCGCTCCGACCGGTCGCCCGACCCCACCATCGCGCGGCGCGTGCCCGATCGTTCCGCCGCCAGCCGCTCGCGCTCCGCCTCGTACAGGCGGGTGCGCAGCACCTTGAGCGCCTTGGCCTTGTTCTTGTGCTGCGACTTTTCGTCCTGCTGGATCACCACCAGCCCGGTGGGCAGGTGGGTAATGCGCACCGCGCTGTCGGTGGTGTTGACCGACTGGCCGCCGGGGCCGGACGAGCGATAGACGTCGATGCGCAGGTCCTTCGCCTCGTCGATCTGGACGTCGACCTCCTCCGCCTCGGGCAGCACCGCGACGGTCGCGGCGGAGGTGTGGATGCGCCCGCCGCTTTCGGTGACGGGCACGCGCTGGACGCGGTGGACGCCGCTTTCGAACTTCAGCTTCGCGAACACGCCGGTGCCGGTGACGCTGGCGACGACTTCCTTGTAGCCGCCCGCGTCGCTGTCCGATGCGGAGATCAGCTCGACCCGCCAGCCCTGCCGCTCGGCATAACGCTGGTACATGCGGAACAGGTCGCCGGCGAACAGCGCCGCCTCGTCCCCGCCGGTGCCCGCGCGCACCTCCAGCATCGCCGATCGCTGGTCGGCAGCGTCGCGCGGCAGCAGCGCGAGCGCGAGGCGGCGGTCGGCGGCCTCCAGCGCGGCCTTGTTGTCGCGCAATTCCTCCTCGGCCATGGCGCGCAGCTCGGCATCGGCATCGCCGGTCATGAACGCCAGGCTGTCGGCCTCCTGCCGCAGCCGCCGCACCTCGCCCGCCGCCTGCGCGACGGGTTCCAGCTCGGCATATTCCTTCGACACCTGCACGAAGCGGTCGCCGTCGAGATTGCCGGTCGCCATCTGCGCGGCCAGTTCGTCGCGCCGCGCCTCGATCTGGCGAATACGGTCGGGGGAGATCATGCAGCCGCCCCCGTCACACCGGCCCGCTGCGTCAGCCCACTTCCCTGCGTCACCCCGGCGAAGGCCGGGGTCCAGCCGCGACCGGCCCGTTTCTGGGCCCCGGCCTGCGCCGGGGTGACAGAAGTGACGACGGGAAAGGCTGTCACGCCAATACCCCGGCGGCGCGCGATGCCTCGCCGCGCAGCACCCGGGCGCGCGTCGCCACCGCCTCGCCATCCATCGCGAACACCAGCGTCTCCGCCGGGTCGAGCTTCAGCGCCTTGTCGTAGCGTTTCTTCGGCGAGCCGCTCGCGACCAGCTCCGCCCACACGCCCGCACGGCGCAACCGGGCCAGCGCGGTGACGGCGGCGTCGTGCGCGCGGTCGTCCTCGACCACCACCGCCACCTCGGGCCGTTCCGCCGCCGGCTCCTCCAGCAGCATCGCCAGCCGCTCGATCCCCGCGGCCCAGCCCACGCCCGCGGTCGCCGGGCCGCCCAGGCTCTCGACCAGCCCGTCGTAGCGCCCGCCGGCCAGCACCGTGCCCTGCGCGCCCAGCCGGTCGGTGACGAATTCGAACGCGGTGTGGCGATAGTAATCCAGCCCGCGCACCAGCCGTTCGTTGCGCGTCCAGCGCACGCCCGATGCGTCCAGCCCCTTCTGCACCGCCTCGAAGAAGGCGCCCGCCTCCGCGCTCATGAAGGCGTCGATGCCCGGCGCGGCATCCGCGATCGGGCGATCGCGCGGGTCCTTCGAATCGAGGATGCGCAGCGGGTTCTTGTCGAGCCGGGTCAGGCTGTCCTCGGACAGGTCGCCGCGGTGCGCGGCGAAATGCGCCACCAGCGCGTCGCGCCACGCATCGCGCGTCGCGGCGTCGCCCAGCGTGTTGAGCTGGAGCGTCACCCCGTCGCAGATGCCCAGGTCGTGCAGCAGCTGGTCGGCGAGCGTCAGCAGCTCGACATCCGCCGCCGGTTCGGGCGCGCCCAGGATCTCGGCGTCGATCTGGTGGAACTGGCGATAGCGGCCCTTCTGCGGGCGTTCGTAGCGGAACACCGCGCCGCTCGTCACCAGCTTGACCGGGGCATATTGCTGCCAGCCGTTGGTGATATAGGCGCGCGCGATCCCGGCGGTGAATTCCGGCCGCAGCGTCAGCGAATCGCCGCCCTTGTCGGGGAAGGTGTACATCTCCTTCGACACGACGTCGGTGGTCTCGCCGATCGAGCGGGCGAAGACAGCGGTATCCTCGAACACCGGCACCTCCACCCGTTCGAAGCCGTACAGCCGGCGCACGCGGTCGAAGGCGTCGAGCACGCGCGCGAACCGGCGCTGCTCCTCGCGAAAGATGTCCTGGGTGCCGCGCACGCGGCCGGGTGTAGGAATACGGGCCATATCGGGGCCGGGTATCTAGTGTTGCGTTGCGGGAATCGCTAGCGCGATTGCATGAACGACGTGCGCCGCTGGTGGGGTCTGGGACAGCGCGTGGCACCACCGCGCTTCATCCTGTTCGTGATCGTCTTCGCGGCGGCGGCGGCGGCGCTGCACGGCGCGGTCGGCACCGGGCGCGCGGTGATGGGCGGGTTCGATATCGCCGCGGGCGTCTTCATCGCCTCGATGATCCCGCTGTTCCGGCATGACGATCCGGTGCGGATGCGCCGCGCCACGCGCGCCAACGACGCCAATCGCGCGCTGTTGCTGGCGATCACCGGCGCGGTATCGCTGGTGATCCTGGCGGCGGTGCACGACGAGTTGAAGGGCCGCAACAGCGGCACCGCGATCGCGTTCGTGATCGTCACGCTGGCGCTGGCGTGGCTGTTTTCCAACCTGGTCTATGCGCTGCATTACGCGCACCTTTTCTATATGTCCGGCGCGGACGGGAAGGATGCGCGCGGCATCGACATCCCGGGCACCGACACGCCCGATTACTGGGACTTCCTGTATTTCAGCTACACGCTGGGGATGACGTTCCAGACGTCCGACGTGGAGATCACCGACGGGCGCGTGCGGCGGATCGTCACCGGCCAGTGCCTGGCGGCGTTCGTGTTCAACCTGGGCGTGATCGCCTTCAGCATCAACGTTTTGGGTGGCGGATAGTCAGTGGGCCGATAGGGAGTGGACAGGCGGCGGCGCGCCGTTACGCTTGGGCGATACGCCATAACCTGACGGGACGCCCCACCGCATGATCCGATCGTTCGCAGCCGCCGCCCTGCTGTCCACCTCCGCGCTCGCCCACCCGCTCGCCGCGCAGGTGCCCGCGGGCAATTCCGCGCCGCAGCCGGTGCCGTTCGTCGATACGATCCCCGCGCCGCGCGACACCCCCTTCCCCGGCACGATCCGGCTGGCGGTGGACGCCACCGACACGCAGCGCGGCATCCTGCGCGTGAGGGAAACGATCCCGGTGCCGCAGGCCGGGCATATGGTGCTGCTGTTCCCCAAATGGCTGCCCGGCGCGCATTCGCCGCGCGGCGAGATCGAGAAGCTGGCCGGGCTGATCGTCACCGCGAACGGCAAGCGGCTGGACTGGACGCGCGACCCGGTCGACGTCTTCGCCTTCCACATCGACGTGCCGGCGGGCGCGAAGACGATCGAGGCGAATTTCCAGTTCATCTCCGCGACCAAGGGCGACCAGGGCCGCATCGCGGTGACCCCGACGATGATCTCGCTCCAGCCCAATTCGGTGAGCCTGTATCCGGCGGGATATTTCACGCGCCAGATCCCGATCCAGATGACGGTCACCTGGCCCGCGGGGTGGACCGCGGCGGGCGCGATCCCGGCGAAGGTGGCGGGCGCGACCTCCACCTACGACACCACCAATTACGAGATCCTGGTCGATTCGCCGATCCTGGCGGGCAAGTACGGCAAGGTCTGGCCGCTGACCGACCGGGTCAACCTCAACGTCTTCGCCGACACGCCGGCCGAGCTGGCCGCGACGCCCGACCAGATCGCCGCGCACCGCCGGCTGGTGGAACAGGCGGTCAAGACGTTCGGCGCGCAGCATTACGACCGCTACGAATTCCTGCTGTCGATCACCGACCGGCTGGGCGGGATCGGGCTGGAGCATCACCGGTCGAGCGAGAATGGCGTGACGCCGGGCTATTTCACCAAGTGGAACGACGGGCCGGGCCGCCGCAACCTGCTGCCGCACGAATTCACGCACAGCTGGGACGGCAAGTTCCGCCGCGGGGCGGACCTGTGGACCCCCGATTTCCGCACCCCGATGCGTGATTCGCTGCTGTGGGTGTACGAAGGGCAGACGCAATTTTGGGGCTATGTGCTGCAGGCGCGCTCGGGCCTCGTCTCGAAACAGGACACGCTGGACCAGCTGGCGGCGATCGCGGCCACCTATGACAGCCAGCCCGCGCGCGCGTGGCGCGACCTGATCGACACCACCAACGATCCGGTCATCTCCTCGCGCCGGCCCAAGGGATGGACCAGCTGGCAGCGCAGCGAGGATTATTACAACGAAGGGCTGCTGGTGTGGCTGGACGTCGATTCGCTGCTGCGCGAGAAATCGGGCGGCACGAAGTCGATCGACGATTTCGCGCGCGCCTTCTTCGGGGTGCGCGACGGCGACTGGGGCGAGCTGACCTATACGTTCGACGATGTCGCCGCGACGCTGAACGCGATCGTGCCGTGGGACTGGGCGGCGTTCCTGAAGCAGCGGCTGACCGAACATGCCAAGGGCGCGCCGCTCGACGGCTTCGCGCGCAACGGCTACCGGCTGGTCTATACCGACACGCCGACCCCGTCGTCGAAGGCGGCGGAAGCGGCCGCGAAGACCACCAACCTCACCTGGTCGGGCGGGCTGATCGCCAATGCCACGGGCGAACTGACGTCGGTGACATGGGACAGCCCGGCGTTCGCCGCGGGGCTGACCGTGGCGGACCAGATCGTCGCGATCGACGGCGATGCCTGGTCGGCGGACCGGCTGAAGACCGCGATCGCCGCCGCCAAAGGCACGAAGGAGCCGATCCAGCTGACGGTAAAGCGCGGTGATTCCTATCGTCCGGTCGCGCTCGACTATCACGGGGGCTTGCGCTACCCGCGGCTCGAGAAGACCGGGACCGGCGACACCGGACTCGACCGGCTTCTGGCGGCCCGCTGAACCGCGGGCGGCCCTGACACTGCGCCTCTATAGGGGAAGAGAATGCGTATCGATCTGATTCCCGTGGGCAAGAGCCCGCCGGACGACCTGAACGTGGTGATCGAGGTTCCGACCGGCGGCGAGCCGGTCAAGTATGAATTCGACAAGGCCTCCGGCGCGCTGTTCGTCGACCGCATCCTGCACACGCCGATGCGCTATCCGGCGAACTACGGCTTCGTGCCGCACACGCTGTCGCCCGACGGCGATCCGCTCGACGCGCTGGTCGTCGCGCGTTCGCCGTTCATCCCCGGCTGCGTCGTGCGCGCGCGCCCGATCGCGGTGCTGAACCTGGAGGACGAGGCCGGCGGCGACGAGAAGCTGGTGTGCGTGCCGGTCGATTCGACCTTCCCCTATTACGCCAACGTCGGCGAGAAGGACGACCTGCCGGAAATCGTGTTCCAGCAGATCGAGCACTTCTTCACCCACTACAAGGATCTGGAGAAGAAGAAGTGGGTGCGGATCGGCACCTGGGGCGGCCGCGAGGAAGCGCGCCGCATCACGCTGGAAGCGATCGAGCGCTACGACGCCGCCAAGGCCGCGGGCAAGGAACCGCACGAGCACGAGGTTCCGGGGCGCTGAGCGAAGCCCGGATCAACCGGTTCGGGGGCGGCGCGACACCGGGTCGCGCCGCCCTTTTTCTTTTGGGGCTGCGTCGCCGCCACTTCCTCTCCGTCATGCCGGACCCGTTCCGGCATCCACCGTGCCGCGCGCGCCACAAGGGTTTCATCGTGCGGAACGGTGGACCCCGGAACACGTCCGGGGTGACGGGTGGAAGACGGGGACGCGATCGCCCCGCCCTCAATGCCCCGCGGTCAGCTTCAACCCCGCGATGCACGCCACCGCGCCGACGATCAGCAGCAGTCGCACCGGCGTCGCCGCTTCTCCGTAGAAAACGATTCCGACCAGCACGGTGCCCAGCGCGCCGATGCCGGTCCATACCGCATAGGCGGTGCCCATCGGGATCGAGCGCGCCGCCCATTCCAGCAGCAGCATCGACAATAGCACCGACAGCAGGAACCCCGCGGTCCAGCCGATATGGCGGAACCCGTCCGCGTTGCGCAGGCAGGTGGTGAACCCCACCTCGAACAGCCCGCCCGCCACCAGCCACAGCCACGCCATCAGCCGCGCTCGCCCGGCGCGGCGTGCGCCAGCGCGTGGAGCGCCGCACCGTCGACGCGCTGCACCGTCCATTCGTCCTGCGCCACCGCACCCTTCGCGCGGTAGAATTCGATCGCCGGCAGGTTCCAGTCGAGCACCCACCATTCGAACCGCGCATAGTCGCGCGCCACCGCGATCCCGGCGAGATGCGCGAGCAGCGCGGCCCCCGCCCCCGATCCGCGCGCGCCGGGCGCGACGTACAGGTCGTCCAGCCACATGCCGCGCCGCCCGGTCCAGGTGGAGAAGGTGGTGTAGAAGATCGCGAAGCCGATCGCCGCGCCGTCGCGCTCGGCGATCACCGCCTCCGCCGCGGGGGCGGCGCCGAACAGCGCGTCGTGCAGCATCGGCGCGGTCGCCTTCACCGCATCCGGCGCGCGTTCGAACGCGGCCAGCGCGCGGACGAAATCGAGGATCGCCGGCACGTCGCCGGGGACGGCCGGGCGGATCGCGAGAGTATCGGTCATGTCGTCGGCTCCATCGTCTCGGCGGCGATGTCGCTGCGCCGCGCGCCGTACAGGCACGCGCCGACGATGATCGCCGCGCCCAGCAGCGTGGCGGTCGCCACGCGTTCCCCGAACACCAGCCAGCCCAGCCCCGCGGCATAGACGAACGAGGTATATTCGGTGGTCGCCAGATAGCCCGCCTCGCCATGCGCATAGGCCCAGGCGAGCAGGAACAGCGATGCGGTGGCCAGCGCCGCGGCGACCGCGATCTTCGGCCACTCCGCGGCGGGGGGCCAGTGCGCCAGCCACGGCGCCGCGACCAGCAGGATCAGCGTGACGATCGCCGACTGGACGAACGCGATCTCCCCCGGGCGGGCGGCCTGGCTCTGCAACCGCGCGACGATCAGGTTGAAGGCGTAGAGCACCGCCGAGGCGAGGATCGCGACCGCCCCCGCCAGCGCATCGGGCCCCGCCGCGCCGCGCGACTGCCCCGCCAGGATCACGCCGACCCCGACCAGCGCCGTCAGCGAGGCGACGATCACGCGCGGACCAACCCGCTCCTTCAGCAACGCCGCGCCCAGCACCAGCGCCAGCAGCGGCGCGATATAGGCCAGCGAGATCGCCTGCGCCATCGGCACCCGCGCCAGCCCCCAGAAGAACAGCAGCGCCATCGCGGTCGTCAGCGCGCCGCGCGCGACATGCAGCCGCAGCGCGCGCGCGGTCGGCCAGCCGCCCCCGCCCGCCGCCCATGCCACCGCGCCCAGCAGCGATCCGGCGCCCATCCGCCACAGCAGCGCATTGTAGACGCCGATCGCCAGCGTCAGCGATTTCATGAACGCGTCCATCACCGAGAACAGCCCGATCCCCGCCGCCGCCACCGCAAAGGCGAGCGCGGGCGACAGATGGCGGGACGAACGGCGGGTCATGGCGCCCCGCTATCACGTCGGCTAGGCCGCGACGACAGGAACCGGCAAGGAAAGGCGCCCGCGATGCTCCGCTTGTTCATGATGATGCTGCTCGCCGCCGCGGCGCCCGCGCCCGCCCCCGATACGCCGGCGCGGACGCAGGTGGCGGACCGCGCCGCGCTGGCGCGGCTGCGCGGCAACGAAGGCGTGTCGCTGCAATGGATCGACTGGGACGGCACGCGGCGCGGGCTGCTGCACGTCCGGCAGCCCGGCGCGCTGGTGCATATCAGCGGGGAACAGCGCGTCGCCGGGCAGCCGGGGGCGCTGACCATCGACGGCGACGTGCTGCGCATCGACGCGCGCGCGTTCACCTTCCGCGGGCGGATCGTCATCGCCGATACCCCCGACGCCGGCCGCCGGTGCGTGCGCGACGGCACCTTCACCTTCCGCATCACCGGCACGCGCCGTTACTGGCGGTTGCAGCAGATGGAGGCGTGCGACGGCCTGACCGATTACGTCGACATCTATTTCTGACACCCGCTCAGCGGATCAGGCGGATGTCGATGCCGACGTCCAGCCCCGCCCAGGCATGGTCGGCGGTCAGCACCGGCACCGCCAGCCGCTGCGCCAGCGCCAGGCAGGCGCGGTCGGCGAAGGACAGGCCCAACGGTCGTGCGATGGCGTGAAGGCCGGCGCTGGCGATCGCCTGATCGGCGTCGAAGGCATGAACCGCAACTTCCAGCCGCCGTACCGCGGACAGAACGACATCCCGCGCGATTCCGCGCCGCGCGCATTTGTGCAGGATTTCGTCCAGGTTCACCGCGGACAGGATCGCGCCGCGCGCGTGCGCCGCGACCGCCTCGCCTCCTGGCTCATCGAACAGCAGCGCCAGCAGCGCCGACGCATCGAGGACGATGGTCACGGGCGGTCCGCATCCTCGCGCCGCGCCTCTTCGCGACGATCCGCGATCAGTTCGTCGACGATGCCGGTGACGCCCCGGCCGCGAAACTGCGCCTGTATCTCGCGCACTGCCTGTGCGTAGGGGACGACCTTGAACGATCCGCCCTCGTCCGGCTCGATCACCACCGAATCGCCGTCCCTGATCCCCAGTTCGCGACGCAGCGCGGCGGGGATGACGATCTTGCCGCCGGCGATCACCTTCGCGTGATAGGTCATGTCGCGCCCTCCAGGACCCGACATGTACCATGGGGCCTATTCGGCGGCCAGTACCGGCGGCGCCTTGGCCGCATCGGCCGCCTCGATCTCGGCGGCCTTGGCCTCGACCAGCTTGACGATATGCTCGATCATGTCGGCGTCCTGGACGTGGTGGTCGGTGACGCCGGACAGATAGACCATGTGCTTGCCGTTGCCGCCGCCGGTGATGCCGATGTCGGTCTCGCGCGCCTCGCCCGGACCGTTCACCACGCAGCCGAGCACCGACAGGCTCATCGGGGTGCGGATGTGCTGGAGCCGCTCCTCCAGCGCCTGTACCGTGCGGATCACGTCGAAGCCCTGCCGCGCGCAGCTGGGGCAGCTGACGACGCGCACGCCGCGGTTGCGGATGCCCAGCGCCTTCAGGATCTCGAACCCGACGCGCACCTCGTCCTCCGGCTCGGCCGACAGGCTGACGCGGATCGTGTCGCCGATCCCGAACCAGAGGAGCGATCCGATGCCGATCGCGCTCTTCACCGTGCCGCCGACGAAGCCGCCCGCCTCGGTGATGCCCAGGTGCAGCGGGCAATCGACCGCCGCGGCCAGTTGCTGGTAGGCCGCCACCGCCAGGAAATGGTCGGACGCCTTCACCGCGACCTTATATTCGTGGAAATCGTGGTCCTGCAGCAGCTTGATGTGATCGAGCGCGCTTTCGACCAGCGCATCCGGGCACGGTTCGCCGTATTTTTCCAGCAGATGCCGCTCCAGCGACCCGCCGTTGACGCCGATGCGGATCGCGCAGCCATTGGCCTTGGCCGCGCGCACCACCTCCGCCACGCGCTCCGACGAGCCGATGTTGCCCGGGTTGATGCGCAGGCACGCCGCGCCCGCGTCCGCCGCCTCCAGCGCGCGCTTGTAGTGGAAATGGATGTCGGCGACGATCGGCACCTTCGCCGCGCGCACGATCTGGCCCAGCGCCGCGGTGCTTTCGACATCGGGGCAGCTGACGCGGATGATGTCGACGCCCGCCTCCTCGCAGCGGCGGATCTGGTCGATCGTCGCGGCGGCATCCTCGGTCGGGGTATTCGTCATCGTCTGGACGGTGACGGGCGCGTCGCCGCCGACGGGGACGTTGCCGACCATGATCTGGCGGCTCGCGCGGCGCTGGATATCGCGCCAGGGACGGACGGACATGAAGGCTTCCTATCGGTTCGCGGGCGATATAGCGATCCGCGCAGCAAAACGGAAATGGGGAGAGGGATGATGACGCTGTCGCTGTACGAGGCACTGGTCCCGTCGATGCTGCAGACGCTGGGCGCGGTCGACGGCCTGCTGACCAAGGCGGAGGCATATGCCGCCGAACACGGGCTGGCGCCGTCCGAGCTGATCGACGCGCGGCTGGCGCCCGACATGGCGCCGCTGGGCTATCAGGTGAAGGCGTGCCGCGAACATTCGCTCGCCGCGATCGCGGGGGTGCGCGCCGGGCAGTTCACCCCCAGCCGCGCGCCGTGGCCGACCGATTTCGCGGGCCTGCACGCGCTGCTGGCGGAGGCGACCGATGCGCTGACCGCGATCGACGCCGCCGAACTGGACGCGCTGGCCGACGCGCCGGTCGATTTCGTGATGGGCGAGATGCGGCTGCCGTTCACCGGCACGACGTTCCTGCTGTCCTTCTCGCAGCCCAATTTCTATTTTCACGCCACCACCGCCTATGCGATCCTGCGGATGAAGGGCGTGCCGCTGGGCAAGACCGATTTCCTCGGCCGGCTGCGCATCGGGCGGTGATCGGGCGGCACGTCAACGGGTTAGCGTCGCGCCGCCGAAGCTGGTAGGGGCGCGCGCGATGCAGCGGCACTACGGCCTCGACTGGCTTCGCATCGGGGCGTTCGCGATCCTGATCCTCTACCACGTGGGCATGGTGTTCGTGCCATGGGATTTCCACGCCAAGCTGCCCGGTGCCTGGTGGGTGGCGGTGCCGATGATGGCGTCCAACCCGTGGCGGCTGGCGCTGCTGTTCGTCGTGTCGGGCTATGCCAGCCGCGCGCTGTTCCTGCGCAACAAGGTGCCGTGGCGGTTCGCGCGCCAGCGCAGCCTGCGGCTGCTGGTGCCGCTGGCGTTCGGGGTCGCGGTGATCGTGCCGGTGCAGCCGTGGGTGGAGCTGACCAGCCGCTACGGCTATCCGCACGGCTTCTGGCATTTCTGGCTGCACGACTATTTCCGCTTCGGCAGGCTGGGGCCGCTGGTGCTGCCGACGTGGAACCACCTGTGGTTCGTCGGATACCTGTGGGTCTATACGCTGGTGCTGGCCGCGCTGGTCGCGATCGTGCCGGCGCGCGCGCGACAGGCGGCGCAACGCGGCTTCGCCTGGATCATGCGCGGCCCGGCGCTGCTGCTGCTGCCGGTCGGGTGGATGGTGCTGGTCAATTTCGTGCTGTTCCCCGGCGGGCGCGAAACGCATGCGCTGGTCGATGACTGGGTGGCGCACGCCAGCTATTTCCCCGCCTTCCTGTTCGGCTTCGCGCTGGCGTGCGCGCCCGCGACGCTGGCGGGGTTCGTGCGGCGGTGGCGCGAATCGGCGGGGATCGCGATCCTGGCCTATATCCTGGTCGCCGCGATCGAGATCCGCTGGCCGGGCAACACCATGCCCGCGCCCTGGGGGACGATCTTCTCCGTCGCGCGCGCGGTCGAGGGGTGGGCGGCGGTCGCGGGGCTGATCGGCTATGCCGACGGCCACTGGAACCGCGACCATCGCTGGCGCCCGATGCTGACGGAGGCGGTGTTCCCCTTCTACATCATCCACCAGTCGGTGATCGTGCTGGTCGCCTATTGGCTGCGCGCCACCGGCTGGCCGGTATGGCTGGACGCGATCGTGCTGGTCGCCGCGACGGTGGCGGGCTGCTGGGCCTTCTACCTGATCGGCCGCGCGATCGGGCCGCTGCGCCCGCTGATCGGGCTGCGCCGCCACGCATCGCGCCGCACCCGCGTCGATCCGCGCCCGGCGATCGCCTGAGCGTTATGGGCCTGAACGCTACTGGCCGAACGTGCCGGGCCGGTAGAGCAGGGTGATCGCGACGCGGCGGTTCCGCGGATCCTGCGGATTGTCGGCGATCATCGGCTCGCGATCCGCCACGCCCTCGATCCGGTTGAAGCGCGCTTCGGGAATGCCGCCCATCGCCAGCCGCCGCCGCGTCGATTCGGCGCGGCCGGACGAGAGCATCCAGTTGTTCATCGCGCGCGGATCGCCGAACGGCAGGCTGTCGGTATAGCCGCGGATCATGATCGGGTTCTGCGTTTCGGCGATCCCCTTGGCGACCATCCCGATCAGCTCGCTCGCCTTCGAATCGAGCGTCGTCGTGCCCAGCCCGAACATCGAATAATCGGCATCGTCGATCAGGTCGATGCGCATCCCGTCGGGGGTCATGGTGAAGCGGATGTGCTTGGACAGGTTCGCCAGGTCGCGGCTCTGCGCGATGCGGCGCATCACCTCCTGCTTCAGCTTCGCGAAATTCTTCTGGTCTTCCTGCGCGGTGGCGCTGCGCAGCGACCCCTTGGTGCCGAACCCGCGCACCTCGCCCTGCGGGCGTTCGGTGACGAGCGCGATCGCGCGGATCTCCGCGGTGCCGGCCTTGGCGCCGATCTTCTCCTTCGAGGTGATCGATTCGCCGCCGAACACGCCGCTGCCGCCCAGCCCGACGACCTTCTTGTCGATCAGCGTCGGCGCGAAGTAATCGGCGATGCCCTTGCGCTGCTTCTCGGTCGTGGCGCCCAGCAGCCACAGCAACAGGAAGAACGCCATCATCGCGGTCACGAAATCGGCATAGGCGACCTTCCACGCGCCGCCGTGGTGCCCCGCGGCGATCACGTTGATCTTCTTGACGATGACGACCTTGGGCGGCTGGTTGTTGCCGTGCGGAGCCTTGGCCATCGCGCTTACTTACCGCGCAGCCCGTCGAACACCTCGGCGAAGCCGGGCTGGTTCTTGTGGTCGATGCCCGAGCGCGCCGCCTCGATCACCAAAGGCTGCGGATGGCCATGGAGCGAGGCGATGATGATCTGCTTGACGACGTGATAGATCGCCGCGTCCGCCGCGATCACCTGCTTCAGCCGGCCCGCGAACGGATTGACGATGCCGTACGCCAGCAACACGCCCATGAACGTGCCGACCAGCGCCGAGCCGATCATCCCGCCCAGCACCGCCGGCGGCTTGTCGATCGACCCCATGGTCTTCACGATGCCCAGCACCGCCGCGACGATGCCCAGCGCGGGCAGCGCGTCGGCCAGGCTCTGCAACGTGTGTTCCGGCCCCTCGACTTCGTGGTGGTGGGTCTTGATGGCATTGTCCATCACCTCCTCCACCGCATGGACGTCGAGCGTGCCGGACGACACGACGACCAGCCGCAGCGTGTCGGCGATCAGGTTGACCAGCGTATGGTCCTTCAGAAGCTTGGGATATTCGGCGAACACCGCGGAGGACTTGGGATCCTCGACATGCGGCTCCAGCGCGATCGGCCCTTCCATGCGCAGCATCTTCATCAGCTTGCTGACCAGGAAGATGACGTCGAGATAGTCCTGCTTCTTGTACTTCGGCCCCTTGAACACCTTGCCCAGGCCGCCGCCCATCGCCTTCAGCTCGCTCATCGAATTGCCGATGATGAGCGCGCCGGCGGCGGCGCCGCCGATGATGAGCATTTCGTGCGGGATGGCGTGGAACACCGGGCCGAGATTACCGCCGGTAATCGCGAACCCGCCGAACACCATGCCGAGAAGGACGACGAGGCCGATGGCCGCAAACATGCGCGTTTCCCCGTGAAAAGGACGTGACGGTTACCGCAGCGTGGTTAACCCGGCAGGGGTAGCGAAGTGGTTACCGCGCGTCCGATTTTCGCCAGCGCCGCGCCTCGCCGATACGAGAACGCCGCCGGCGCACGCGGCGACGGCGGCGATGGGGCCCGACGCACGGGTCACCCGATCAGCGCAGATAGGTGAACAGCGACAGCTGCGACAGCTTGGAGAAGCTCTGCTGCGTGGCGTTGAGGATCGTCAGCGTCTTCGACAGCTCGGTATAGGTTTCGGTGACGTCGACATCCTCCATCGAGGAGCGCAGGTCCGCACGGTCCAGGTTGGTGCTGTCCAGCAGCCCCTGCTGCAGGTCGACGCGTGCGGCGCGCGCACCGACCGACGCCTGCACCACCGACACCTGTTCGCTGGCCGCCTTCAGCGGGGCCATCGCGGCATTGGCGACCGTCTCGCTCGCCGTGCCGGTCTGCAACGCGGCGGCCAGCGCCGCCAGCGACTGCAACGTGTCGCCCGCACCGGAGGTGAAGACGCGCGCGGCGGTCTCGGTCGGCTGGACCGACACGCCGTCGCCGATCGGGATTTCCGACAGCTTGTTGGCGGTATTGTAGGTGAAGGTGCCGTTGGCGTTGCGGATCACCGCATCGGTGCCCGCCAGGCTGCCGAACAGCGGCTGGCCGCGCAGGTCCTTGGTATTGCCCAGCCCCACCAGCGCATCGACGATCGAGGACAGCTGGTCGCCGATCACCTTGCGATCGCTTCCGCTGAGCGAACCGTTGGCGGCTTTGTTCACCAGCTCGGTCGCCTGCTGCATCTGCACGCTGATCGACCCCAGCGTCGAATCGGCCTGCTGGAGCAGCGCGGCCGACAGGTCCAGGTTCTTGCCATAGACCTCGGCATCGGCGTCCTTGCGCGCCAGTTCGGCGATCTGCTGCGCCACCGCGACGTTTTCGGACGGGTTGATGATCTTCTTGCCGGTGGCGATCTGCGTCTGAAGCCGCGTGGCGGTCTTCATCAGATCGCTCATCTTGCTCGCGGAGCGTTCGAACAACAGGTTGCTGGAAATCTGCATCGCGCTTACCTGATCTCGAGGATCGACTGGAACGTTTCGCGGGCGACCTGCACCACGCGGCTGGACGCCTGATACGCCTGCTGGAAGCGGACCAGATCGATCGCCTCCGCATCGAAATTGACCCCCGACAGTTCCGACCGTGCGGTCAGTGCGCCGTCGTGGATCGCGGTCTGCGCGTCCGACACCAGATTGCGCTGCTTCAGCGTGGCGGCGTTCTGCGTCACCAGTTTCTGGATGCGGCCTTCGTAATCGTCGCTGACGCGCAGCCCCGCCAGCGTCGCCAGGTTGCTGGCGTCGCGCTGACCGCCGGTCTTGGCGGCGGCGATCTTCGCGCCATCGGTCAGCGCGACGGTGATCTTCGTCGGGTCGCCCGCCGCGACGGTGAACAGGTCGGTGCCGGTCGCGCCGTTCAGATCCTGTCCGCTGCGCTGCAGCGTGTTGACCGTGCTGGTGAACTTGTCGGCGATCGCGCCCAGTTCCTGGCGGGTGGAGAAGATGCGCTGCGCGCCCTCCATCACCCCGGCCAGCGCGCCGCCCTCCGGCGTCATCAGCTGCGACGTGCCGTCGCCGCGGACGACCTGCAGCGCGACATTGCCGGCGGTGCGGCCATAGCGCACGTTGGTCGCCTCGCGCACGTCGACCAGCACCGGCCCGCTGTTGCCGCCGGCGCGCACCGTCGCGCGGCCGAACGCATCGAACTGCGCGTCGATGTCGGTCAGGTCGCTCATCTTCTCCAGCAGCTGGTCGCGCTGGTCCTGGAGCGCGGCGGCGGCGGACGTGCCGGACACGACCGTCATCAGCCCCTGGTTGACCTTGAGCACCGCCTGATTGAGCCGGTTGAGCTCGTCGACGTTCTGCACCGCGCGCGAATCAAGCTCGGTCATCGATTCGTCGAGCGAGCGCGCGGTCACGCCGAACGAATCGGCCACCGACGACGCCGCGCTCAGCATCCCGGCGCGCAGCGCGGTGCTGGTGGGTTCGCCCTGCAGCGCGGTCGCCGCGCCGAAGAACGCGGTCATCTGCGTCGTCAGCGCGCCGCCGCCCAGCGCGGTCTCGATCCGCTGGAGCCACACCGAACTGGCCTGCGTGCGCGCCAGATCCGCGCCGGCATTGCGCACCGCCGCCTCGGTATAGGGGTTGCTGGACCGTCCGACGCCCTCGACGATGACGCCGCTGCCGTTGAGCGATCCGCTGCTGTAACTGCCCGCCGACGCGACCTCGCGCATCGTCGTCGTGCGGCGCACATAGCCCGCAGTCCCGGCGTTCGCGATGTTCTCCGACGTCGTCGTCAGCGCGGTCTGATACGCGCGGACGCCCGAAGCGCCGATGGCGAGCAGGTCACTCATTCTAACTGCGTGCCATGGCCGGCATTAAGATTCGGTTGAGATTTCGCGAGGAAATCGGTCATCGCCTTGCCGATCCCGACCGGCGTGTGCTCCGCCATGTGGCGCACCGTCGTCTGGTCCTGCATGTCGCGGAAGGTGTCGAGCGCCTTGCTGTCGAACAGCGGGTCGGACAATTTGGCCTGGCGCATCGACTTCAGCATCATGCCGGTGAACACCGCCTCGAACTGCTGCCCGGCCTTGGCCAGGTTGTCGCGCGTCTCGGTGCGGCCCAGCCCCGAATCGATCCCGGTCGCACCGGAAATGGTCGGCATCGTCGTCATCACAGCACCACCAGTTCGGCCTTGAGCGCGCCGGCTTCCTTCAGCGCCTCCAGGATCGCCACCAGATCGGCGGGGCTGGCGCCGATCGCGTTCACCGCCTTCACCACATCGGCCAGCTTCGGCCCCGGCGACAGCAGGAACATCGGCTTCTTCTCCTCCTCGACCGACACGTTCGAGCGATTTTCCAGCGCGGTCTGCCCGCCGCTGAACGGCGCCGGCTGGCTGACGCGCTGGTTCTCGTCGATGCGCACCGTCAGCTTGCCGTGCGTCACCGCCGCCGCGCCCAGCCGCACCGCGGAATTGATGACGACGGTGCCGGTACGCGCGTTGACGATCACCTTGGCGGGCGGCTCGGCGGTCTCGACCGCCAGATTCTCGATCTGGCTCATCAGCGTCGCGCGCACGTCGGCGCCGACCGGCGCGCGCACCGCCACCGACACCGCGTCGGTCGCCTGGGCGGTGCCCAGCCCGAAACGGCGGTTGATCGCGGCGGCGACGTTCTGCGCGGTGGTGAAATCGGCGCGTGCCAGATTGTAGGTCAAGAAGGGCGTATCCTCGAACCCGGTCGCCACCGCCCGCTCGACGGTGGCCCCTTCGGGGATGCGGCCGGTGGAGGGGACGTTGACGACGATCTTCGATCCGTCCGCGCCCTCCGCGCCCAGCCCGCCGACCGCCAGATTGCCCTGCGCCATCGCATAGGTCTGCCCGTCGGCACCCAGCAGCGGGGTCAGCACCAGGCTGCCGCCGCGCAGCGACTTGGCCTTGCCCATCGAGGCGACGGTGATGTCGATCCGCTGGCCGGGCTTGGCGAAGGGCGGCAGTTCGGCGGTGATCATCACCACCGCGGCGTTCTTCATCCCCGGATTGGCATTGGGCGGCAGCTGCAACCCGAAGCGCGAGGCGACCGCCTTCACCGACTGGACGGTATATTCGAGATTGTCGTCGCCGGTGCCCGGCAGCCCGACGACCACGCCATATCCGGTCAGCTGGTTCGAACGGATGCCCTGGAACCCGCCCAGATCCTTGATCCGGTCGGCGGTCGCAGGCGTCGCGACCAGGAGCGCGGCGAGCGCGAGGAGGATGGCGCGGATCATCAGAACGGGCTCACGACCTGGAAGAAGCGGGACAGCCAGCCCTGGCGGCTGGAGCGGGCGACGTCGCCCTTGCCGGTATAGGCGATCTGCGCATCGGCGACGCGGGTCGATTCGACGCGATTGTCGCGATCGACGTCGGCGGTGCGCACGATCCCCTTGATCTGCACGAATTCGTCGCCGCGGTTCAGCGTGACGCGCTTCTGCCCCTGCACCAGCATGGTGCCGTTGGGATAGACCTCCGCGACGGTCACCGACACTTCGCCGGTCAGCGAATTGGACTGGTCGGCCGCGCCCGTGCCGTTGAAGCCGCGATTGCCGCTGACCGCCGCATCGGTGGCGCCGAACAGGCTGAGCGCGCCGGTGGTCGGCGGGACCAGCCCGAAGCCGCCCTTCGAATCGAGCTTCGACGACGACGTCTTGGACGCCGCGGTGCGTTCGACCAGCACGATCGTCAGCGGATCGCCGACGCGGCGCGCGCGCCACCCCTCGTGCAGCGCGCCATAGCCGGCCGATGCCTGGAAGATCGCGCCATTGGCGGGCGGCGGCGGCGTCACCGGCGGCGCCAGCGGCGCGCGCACGGCGGTGAAATCCTCCCTCGCCTTCTTGCGCCCGAACAGGCTGGCATCGGCGGGCGCGGGCGCGAACGCCGCGGCGACCAGCGCCAGCGCGGTGGCGCCCAGCGCCAGTTCGATCCAGCGCGCATCGTGCGCCAGCGGGCGCGAGAGGAAGGGGCGGGTGGCCATGGCAAGCATTCCTGTCGCGATCAGATGTTCTGGTTGGCGTATTTGAGCATTTCGTCGGTGGCCGAGATCATCTTCGAATTGACCTCGTACGCGCGCTGCGTCTCGATCATGTCGACCAGTTCCTCCACGACGTTGACGTTGCTCGCCTCCAGCTGGCCCTGCCGCACGCGGCCGCGCCCGTCCTGCCCGCCGACGCCCAGATTGGCGGCGCCGCTGGCATCGGTTTCCAGAAGGATGTTGTCGCCGTTCGACTTCAGTCCGGCCGAATTGGGGAAGCTGGCGACCTGGATCTGCCCCAGGTTCTGCGACCCCGCCTGCCCCGGGACGGTGGCGGACACGGTGCCGTCCATGCCGACGGTGATCTCGCTGGCGTTGGCCGGAATGGTGACGCCGGGCATCACCTGATACCCCTGGCTGGTGATCAGCATCCCTTCGGGCGAGCGGCTGAAATTGCCCGCGCGGGTATAGCCCAGCGTTCCGCCCGGCATCTGCACCTGGAAATAGCCATCGCCGTCCAGCGCGATGTCCAGCGCGTTGCCGGTCTGGTTCATCGACCCCTGGGTTTCCATCCGCGCGGTGCCCTGGACGCGCACGCCGGTGCCCAGGTTCAGGCCGGTGGCGTATTTCGTTTCCGAGCTGGACGGCGCGCCCGCGGCGGTGACGACCTGGTAGGAGAGGGTTTCGAACGACGCACGATCGCGCTTGAACGCGGTGGTGTTCACGTTCGCCAGGTTGTTCGAGATGACCCGCATCCGCATGTCCTGGGCGTCGATCCCGGTACGTGCGATGTGCATGGCGGCGGTGGTCATGAGCTAATCCTTCCTCAGCCCGGCAGGCGCATCACGGATGCGCTCGATTCGTCCATGGTGCGCGCTTCCTTCAACAGGTTCGCCTGCACCTCGTAGCTGCGCTGGTTCTCGATCATGTCGACCAGCGCCTGGGTCATGTTCACGTTCGATCCCTCGAGCGTGCCCGACGCGACCTTCGCGTCGAGATCGGCGGGCAGCGCGCCGCCGTTGGGAACCCGCATCAGATTGTCGAGACCCTTCACGGTCTGCGACCCCTTCGACGAGACCAGCTTGATCCGGTCGATCACCTGCGGCCCGCCGGTGTCGCCCTGCGCGACGATCGCGATCGACCCGTCCTGGCCGATCGACAGCTGGCTGTACGGCGGCAGCGTGATCGGGCCGGACTGGCCCACCACGATGAAGCCGTCGCCGGTCTGCAGCGCGCCCGAGGGCGACACCTGGAGGTCGCCGCGGCGGGTATAGGCCTCGCTGCCGTCGGCGGCCTGCACCGCGATCCAGCTGTTCTCGTCCGTCACCGCCACGTCCAGCGGGCGGCCGGTCTGCTGCAGCGCGCCCTGCCGGCGATCGATGTCGCGCACTTCCTGCCCGGTCGGCTGGCGCGCCGACAGCGTGCTGGTGCCGTCGGACAGGATGATGCGGTCGAAGATGACGCGGTCGGCGCGAAAGCCGGTGGTGGAGGCGTTCGCCATGTTGTTGGCGATCGCGGCCTGCGCGGACATGTGCGCGCGCAGCCCCGTCGCCGCCGTATAGACCAGCTTGTCCATCTACCGGCTCCCGCCCCCGCCTGTCGCTTACGACCGGATGTTGAGGATGGCCTGCGACACCTGCGTCGCGGTATCCAGCGCCTTGGCGTTCGCCTGGAAGTTGCGCTGCGCGGCGATCAGGTTGACCAGTTCCTCGGTGATGTCGACGTTCGATCCTTCGACCTGGCCCGACTTCAGGTTGCCGTAGCCGTCGGTCGCCGCCGAACCCAGGTTCGCCGCGCCCGAGATACCCGTCGCCTGCCAATAGCCGCCGCCGACCTGGCGCAGCCCGGTGGGGGCGGAGAACTTGGCCATCGCCACCTTGCCCAGCGGCACGATGTCGCCGTTCGAGAAGCTGGCCTTGATCAGCCCCGAATCGTCGACCGTCACGCCGGCCAGCTGGCCGACCGCGACGCCGTCCTGGCTGCGTGAATTGACCGCCGACGCGCTCGACAGCTGGGTCGAACCGGCCAGGCTCAGCGTGATCTGCTGCTGCGCCGCGCCCGATGCCGGGATGAACGGATCGAACGCCAGCGTCCCCGTCGTCGGCGTGATCAGCGCGCCGGTGTTGCCGAACTTCAGCTCGACCGGCGGCGGCGGGGTGCCGGTGTCGCCGGTGCGCCGCATCGGCGCGTCGCCGACATAGGTGAACACCTTCCACGTGCCCGTCGTCGGCGGCGACGCGGCGGGATCGCCCATCGCGGTACGGACGTAATAGTTGGTCATCGTCATCGGATTGCCGTTCGCGTCGTAGATGCGGCTGGCGACCGAGTTGTTGTAGGTGGTGGTGTCGGTCCGGTCGAACTTGGTCGCGTCCTTCAGCGACGAGGTCGACGTCAGCTGGACCGAGGTGGCGACGTTCGACGTCGCCTGCGGGGTGCCGCTGGTCTGCTGGATCTGCAGGTTGGTCAGCCCCTTCTGCCCGGTGGCGGTGACGTTGCCGTCGTTGTCGACCGGATAGACCATCAGGAAGCTGCCCTGCGAATCGACCACGTTGCGGTCGTCGTCGACCGAGAAGCTGCCGGTACGGGTATAGTTGATCTGGTCCGACAGGCCGGTCGACTTCACCACGAAGAAGCCTTCGCCGACGATCGCCATGTCGAGCGCGTTGGTGGTGCCGTTGAGCGGGCCGTCCTTGAACTGCTGCACGGTGCCCTTCACCATGACGCCCGAGCCGACCATCTTGCGCGGATCGGTCGACACGTTCGACGCGATCACGTCGGCGAACTGGGTGCGGCTCTTCTTGAAGCCGGTGGTGGACACGTTGGCCAGGTTGTGGCTGATCGTGGCCATGTCGGTCTGCATCGCCTGCAGGCCGGAAAGCGCGGTGAAGAAGGACATGGTTTAAGCTCCTCGCGGTAACGACGTGATTGCGGGTGGGTGGATGGGGTGTCAGGCGACCTTGCGGACCGCCGCGGGCTTCACCTCGCCCAGGCCGGCGACGTTCAGCACCGGCTCGCCGCCGGGTACCAGCGTGGCCGACTGGACCGGCGCCCACACCAGCGGCGTGGCGGCGACGATCGCGGACTTGTTCGCCGCCTCGACGGTGATCGTATAGGGGCCGTTCTCGACGGTGTTGCCGGCGTCGTCCTTGCCGTTCCAGTCGAAGGTGGCGGTGCCCTGCGGCTGTTCGCCCAGCTGGAGGTTCTTGACGATCTTGCCGTCCTTGTCGGCGATCGCGACGTTGACGTCGCTGGCCGCGCCGCCCAGCTCGACCGCGCCGGCCAGCCCGCCGGTGCTGCGCTCATAGGCGGTCTTGCCCTCGGTCAGGACGTTGCGGCCGACGAACGACATCGCATCGGCGGTGCTGGTCGCGCCCAGCCGCGCGGAGATGGCGGCCAGCGACTTGTTCATGTCGCTGATGCCCGCCACGCTGCTGAACTGCGCCATCTGGGCGACCATCTCGGTATTGTCGACCGGCTTGAACGGATCCTGGTTCTTCAGCTGCGCGGTCATCAGCGCGATGAAGTCCTCCTGCCCCAGCGTGGTCTTGCTGCCCTTGGCGGCGGTGTTCGCCTGCGCGCCGGTGCGCTTGATCCCCGACGCCGACAGCGCCGCGTCATAGGCGCTCTTGCTGGCGTCGGCGGCCGACGGGGCGGTGAGGTTGAGCGAATTGCTTGCCATGGTCAGCGACCCATCTTGATGGTGTCGAGGATCAGCTTCTTGGCCGTATCCATCACCTCGACGTTGTTCTGGTAGCTGCGCGCGGTCTCCATCATGTCGACCAGCTCGCGCGATTCATCGACCGCCGCGTCGAAAACGTTGCCGTCCTTGTCGGCCAGCGGATTGGCCGGGTCGTACCGCTTGGTCGGCGCCTCGCCGGCGGTGACGATCTGCTGCACGTCGACGGTCGACATGCCGCTGGCCGCGTCGAAGCTGGTGCGGAACACCGGCTTCATCGTCTTGTACGCGCCGTCCGCGGTGGTCGCGACGTTGCCGGCATTGGCCAGGTTCGACGCGGTCGTGTTCATGCGCGTCAGCTGCGCCGACATCGCGCGGCCCGCGACCTGGAAGATGGTGAGCGGAGAGCCGGTCGGCATCGCTTATTCCCCCTTCAGCGCGCGGGTGATCTGGCCGATCCGCCCGTTCAGGAACGACAGCGTCGTCTGATACTGGACGGCGTTTTCGGCGAAGGCGGTCTGTTCGGTGGACAGTTCCACCGTGTTGCCGTCCATCGACGGGGTGGTCGGCACGCGATAGCGCACCGCGCCGTCGATCCCGTTCGCATTGCCCGCCTCCACCGCGCCCAGCGCGGTGCGGAAGTCCAGGTCACGCGCCTTGAAACCGGGGGTGGACGCATTGGCGATATTCGACGCCAGCACGCCCATGCGCTGGGAACGCACCTCCAGCGCACTGCCATGAATTCCGAACAATCCGTCAGCCATGGGCCGATCCTCCTTCGCACGAACAGGTGCTCGCCGAGGTATCAGCAAGGGGCGTGCCAAATGCCGCGCCACGGGTGCGAATCGCCGCCGGGGCGCCGCACGGCAGCGGCGGCGGCAAGCGTTTGCCGGTTGCCGGCAACGATCTTGCCGCCTGCGCGCCGTCGCGGCGGCCGTCTGTGGGGGCCGCCCATGTGCGCGCCGGTTGGCCCGCGGATTGCAAAGACATCGCGCATGACACCCGGCACCTTCCTCGATCCCGCCGCGCTCGCCATCGTCGGCGGCGGCACCGTGCTGGCGACGCTGCTGCGCACCCCGCTGGCCGATGTCGCGCGCGCGCTGTCGGCGCTGCGCGTGCTGGTGCGCCGCCGGTTCGATGCCGCCCCGCTGGTCGAACAGATCGCCGCGCTGTCGCGGATCGCGCGCCGCCACGGCGCGATGGCGCTGGACCGCACCGTCGTCGCCGACCCCGACGTCGCGCTGGGCATCGCCGCGGTGGTCGACGGGACGCCGGTGCCCGCGCTGCTCGACGCGCTCGACACCGCGCAGCGCGCGCGCGTCGAACGCCACCGCATTGCCGCCGACGTGTGGGCCGGCGCGGCGGAGGCGGCGCCGGCGATGGGGATGGTCGGCACGCTGGTCGGGCTGGTCGCGATGTTCACCCAGATGACCAATCCCGCCGCGATCGGCGGCGCGATGGCGATCGCGCTGCTGGCCACCTTATATGGCGCGCTGCTCGCCAACCTGGTCGCACAGCCGATCGCGACGCGCCTGCGCACCGCCGCGCGGACCGAGGCGCTGGAGCGGTTGCGGCTGGCCGCGCCGCTCGCCGCGCTCGCCGAACGCGAGGCGCCGCGCCCGGTGTCGTTCGTGCCGCAGCGCGACGCCGCCACCGCGCCGGAGGATGCGGCATGACCGCCGACGACCTGCCGTTGCCCGCCCCCGCCCGCCCGCTGTGGCTGGTGACGCTCGCCGACCTGTCGCTGCTGCTGGTCGGCTTCTTCGTCCTGCTCCAGGCCGATCGCGATCTCGATCCGAAGCGCCTGGCCGAGGGGCTGGCCGCGGGCTTCGGGGTGACCGCCGCGGCGATGCCGGTCGCCGGCAACGCCATTGACGGCTTCGCGCCGGGCAGCGCCGACCTGCCGCGCGATCCCGCCGCGCTCGCCGCCTGGGCCGCGGCCGAACTGCGCGACCCGCGCGTGCGGCTGACCGTCACCGGCGTCGCCGACAACGCGCCCGGCCATGGCGACGTCGACCCGGCCAGCGGCAGCGCCGCGGTGCTCGCCGCCGATCGCGCGCGCGCCACGGTCGCCGCCCTCTCGCGCGCCGGGGTGCCCGACGCGCGCATCGATATCACCACCGCGCTGCGCCCCGGACGCCGCGCGGTCATCGTCACGCTCGCCTTCGCGGGCGATCCGTCCGTCGCTTCCCAGGGGAAACGTCCATGATCCTGCCGCTCCTCCTCTCCGCCGCCGCCGCCGCGGCGCCCGGTTTCCAGGATACCGCCGCGCTCGACCGCGCGGTCGCCGCCTTCACCGCGCAGCCGATCGGCGCGCTGGGCGGCGCGCGCGCGCCGGTCGACCCGCGGTTGCGGCTGGCGACCTGCCCGATGGTGGCGATGTCGTGGCGCACCGATGCGCATGACGCGGTGGTCGTCGCCTGCGCCGGTCCCAGCTGGCGGATCTTCGTCCCCGTACTCGCCCCGCCGCGCGCCGCGCCCGCCGCCGCCCCGGCGCTGCAACCCACCGCCGCCGTTCCCGCCGCCCCGGTCATCCGGCGCGGCGACCCGGTGACGATCGAGGCCGGTTCGGACGGCTTTTCGATCACCCGCGACGGCGTCGCGATGGGCGATGCCGCGCCCGGCGCACGGCTGATGGTGAAGGTCGACGACACGCCGCGCCCGGTGCAGGCGGTGGCCGTCGCGGCGGGCCGCGCGACCCTGCCGGGATGGCCGGAATGATCGCGCCGGAATGGCGGATATAAAAAAGTGCTAAAGTCGCCCCGTCGACGGTCGTTTCTGCCGGTGTCAGCGGAACCGGATGGGTGCGGACATGGTAGAATCGGTAAGTTCAAACACGATCAGGGCAGGAGATCTCCGGATCGCCAACGTCGCGCGCGTCGCGGCGGCTCCGGCGGTGACGACCGACGCGCCAGCGTCGGCGCCCCCCGGCGTCCAGGCGCCGCAGACGCTGGCCCGGTCGATGGCCGCGAAGCCGCCGGTCGATTCGGAACGGGTCGCGGCGATCAAGTCCGCGATCGCCAACGGCACCTTCCCGTTGTCGCCCGCGACGATCGCCGACCAGCTGATCGCGCTGAAATACGATTGGATGTCGCATGAACAGGCGTGATGCGCTGGTGCGCGTGATCGATCTCCTCCACGCCGAGATCGCCGCGCTCAAGGCCAACGACCTCAACGCCCTGGAACGCGCCACCGCGCACAAGCTGTCCGCGATCGAGACGCTGCGCGCGCTCGGCGACGGCCCGGCCTCGCCGGAAGTGCGCGCGCTGGCGGAGGAAGCCGACCGGCTGAACGACACCTGCCGCATCTACGTCAACCTGATGGCGGCAAATGTCCGCCGCCGCCTGCAACTTCTTTCCGGCCAGGGCGGCAACGCCTATCGCCGCGGCAGCGTCGCCTACGCCTGATGCCGCCGCCGGCGCCCCGCGCCGCGAAATGGCACGCCTCTTGCTGAACACGGCATATGACCGTGTCAGCGATTTCCCCGACGACCCAGCGCGTGACGTCCGCGATCCAGCGGGCGGCCCAGCGCACCGGCATCGACTTCGACTATCTGCTGGGCCAGGCGAAGCTGGAAAGCGGCCTGAACGCCACCGCGCGCGCGGGCACCTCCTCCGCATCGGGGCTGTACCAGTTCATCGAACAGAGCTGGCTATCGGTGGTCAAGAAGCACGGCGCCGAACACGGCCTGGGCTGGGCCGCGGACAGCATCCAGCAGACCGGATCGGGCCGCTTCACCGTCACCGGCGGCAATCGCGCCGCGATCCTGGGGCTGCGCAACAATCCCGAGATCGCCTCGCTGATGGCCGCCGAACATGCCGGCGACAACAAGGACGGGATCGAGGCCGCGACCGGCCGCGCCGCGACCGGCACCGATCTGTACATGGCGCATTTCCTGGGGCTGGGGGGTGCGCGCACCTTCCTGTCCGCGATGAAGGGCAATCCCGATCGCAGCGCCGCGTCGCTGTTCCCCGCCGCCGCGCGCGCGAACCGCCACGTCTTCTTCGAACGCGACGGCTCGGCCCGTTCGCTGTCGGAAGTCTACCAGCGGTTCGCCGACAAGCTGGGCGCGGGCGCGACGTCGGCGGGCGGCGGCACCGGCAGCGCCGCCGCCACCGCGATGCAGTTCGCGGCACAGGCGCTGGCGATCGGCGACGATGCCACCGTGGTGACCGGGGCGAACGAAAGCGCCAACGACGCGCTTGCCTGGGCCAATTCCACGCTCGGCCGGATTCGGTCGGTCGCCGGCCAGTCGGCCGCCGCGGCCAACAACAGCATGTTGCGCCCCTCCCCCGATCATGCGCGGCTGGCGTACATGATGCTGGCGAGCATGGGGGGCTGACCCGGTGAAGCTGCTCCACAACGCGCGCCAGGCCGCGCTGCCCGCCGCGATCCTGCTGCTGGTCGTGCTGATGGTGGTGCCGATCCCGGCGGCGCTGCTCGACCTGTTCTTCATCATGAACATCACGATCAGCCTCGCGGTGCTGATGGTGGCGCTGAACGCGGAACGCCCGCTCGATTTCTCCGCCTTCCCGACGGTGCTGCTGTTCGCCACGCTGTTCCGGCTCGGCCTCAACGTCGCCTCGACGCGCGTCGTGCTGGTGCACGGCCACACCGGGTCGGCGGCGGCGGGGCATGTGATCGAGGCGTTCGGATCGTTCGTGATCGGCGGCGACTATGTCGTCGGCCTGTTCGTGTTCGCGATCATCGTCATCATCAACCTGATCGTGGTGACCAAGGGCGCGGGCCGCGTGTCCGAAGTGTCGGCGCGCTTCACGCTCGACGCACTGCCCGGCAAGCAGATGGCGATCGACGCCGATCTCAACGCCGGCCTCATCACCCCGGACGAGGCCAAGCAGCGCCGCATCGACGTGGCGACCGAGGCCGAATTCTACGGCTCGATGGACGGTTCGTCCAAGTTCGTGAAGGGCGATGCGGTCGCCGGGCTGCTGATCCTGGCCGCCAATATCGTCGGCGGGCTGATCCTGGGCCCGGTCAGCCACGGCATGGCGGTGGGCAAGGCGGCGCAGACCTATACGATGCTGGCGATCGGCGACGCGCTGGTCGCGCAGGTGCCCGCGCTGCTGCTGTCGATCGCCGCCGCCGCCATCGTCACCCGCGTGAAGTCCGAAAAGGATCTGGCCGGGCAGATCGGCAGCCAGTTCGGGTCGGCGCGCACGTGGACGCCCGTCGCGGCGATCCTGACGCTGCTGGGCGTGCTGCCGGGGATGCCGCATCTGGTGATCCTGCCGATGGCCGCCACCGCCGGCTTCGCCGCGTGGAAGCTCAACCAGATCGCCAGGCGCCCCAGGATCGTCGAGCCGGCCGCCCCGGTCGAGGCGCCCGATCCGTCGAAGATCGGCTGGGACGAGGTGACCGAGGCGATGATGGTCAACCTCGACGTGGGCTACGGCCTGGTCCCGCTGGTCGACGAACGCCGCGGCGCGCCGCTGATGGCGCGGCTGACCGGCGTGCGCCGCCAGCTGTCGAAGGAACTGGGCTTCGTGGTGCCGTCGGTGCGCGTGCGCGACGACATCAACCTGCCGCCCTACACCTACCGCCTGATGCTGGGCGGGGTGTGCATCGGCGAGGACCAGGTGTCGCCCGACGAGATGCTGGCGCTCGACACCGGCCAGGGCTTCGGCGAGCTGATCGGCAAGAAGGCCAAGGATCCGACCTTCGGGCTGGACGCGACGTGGATTTCCCCCGGCGACGCCGATGTCGCGACCGGCCAGGGCTATCTGGTGGTCGATTCGGGCACCGTCATCGCCACCCATCTCAACCATGCGCTGGGCGCGCATTCGGCCGACCTGCTGGGCGCCGACGAGGTCCAGTCGCTGCTCGACGGGCTGAAGGAGCGCGCGCCGCAGCTGGCCGGCAGCCTCGCCGCGCTGCCGCTGACCACGCTGACCGGCGTGCTGCGCGGCCTTCTGGCCGAGGGCATCCCGCTCAAGGAATTCCGCCGCATCGCCGGCGCGATCGCGATCGCCGCGCAGCGCAGCCAGGACGCGGGCGAGATCATCGAGCTGATCCGCCCCGACCTCGGCCCGCTCATCATCGCGCGGCTGGCCGGCGTGCGCGAGCCGCTGCGCGTCATGACGCTGGAGGGCGGGCTGGAACAGCTGCTCGGCCAGGCGATGCGCAACGATCCCGGCCGCCAGGTCATCGAACCCGAACTGGGGCGCCGCATCGTCGACGCCCTGCAAGCCGCGGCCCAGCCGCTCATCGCGGAAGCCAAGCCGTTCGCACTGGTCGTCCAGCCCGCGATCCGCCTGGCGATCCGCAAACTCGTCCGCACCGTTCTTCCGGATACGCCCGTCATGAGCTTTTTCGAAGTCCCCGAGGACAAGGCCGTCGAAGTCGTCGCGATCATCGGCGGCCACACCCCGCAGCCGGCGTTGGCGGCATGAGCGCCGAGCCGATGAAGGGCGCGTTCGCCGACGCGACCCCGCTGGACGCCGCGCCGCTCACCTATAGTCCACGCGCGCGCGCGCGAGACGACAATGCGCTGGTGCAGACGCACCTGCCGCTGGTCCGGCGGCTGGCGTGGCACGTCCACGGCTCGGTCTCGACCGCGATCGAGGTCGAGGACCTGATCCAGGTCGGGCTGGTCGCGCTGGTCGAGGCGGTCGCCACGTTCGAGGACCGCGGGCAGGTGACGCTCAAGCAGTATCTCGTCACGCGGCTGCGCGGCGCGATGATCGACGAGCTGCGCCGCCATGCCGCGATGACGCGCGGCGCGATCCGCCGGCGGCGCGACTATGCGCGCGCGGTCAACCAGCTGTCGGGCGAGCTGCGCCGCGCGCCCACCGACCGCGAGCTGGCCGAGCGGCTGGGCGTCACGGTCGAGAAGATGCGCGCCGAATATGCCGCCGCCGAGGCGGTGAAGTACGAATCGATCGACGAGGTCTATGCCGACGACCAGCCGTGGTTCGCCAGCGACACGCCCGATGCGTTCGAGCAACTGTCCGAAGCGCAGACGCGCGACCGGCTGGTCGCCGCGATCGCGACGCTGCCCGAGCGCGAACAGATGGTCATCCAGCTGTACCACGTCGAGGAACTGAACCTGGAGGAGATCGGCCAGGTGCTGGGCGTCGGATCGGCGCGCGTCTGCCAGATCAAGGCATCGGCGCACGCCCGGCTGAAGAAGGCGATGCAGCGCGGCGCGGGGTAAGGCGTTGTCAGCGCGGGGGCGCCCTGCCCCACGCCGGAGACGATCGCATGACCGACCCACGCCGCCACGACGATCACGAGCCGGCACCCGCACCGGGCCTGACCGAGGAACCGCGCGCCCCCGACAGCCAGGGGGACCGCCCCGCCGGCGAACCCGACGACAACCCCGACGACCTGACCGTGCAGGGCGGCGAATAGCGGGCACGACGACACCCCGGCGGCCGACAGGTCGGTCGCCGGGGTGTCGCGCGTCAGCGGTAACGGGCCGCCGCGGGGGGACAGCGGCCCCACCCGTCGCTTAGCCGAGCAGCTTGAGCACGCTCTGCTGCGACTGGTTGGCCTGGGACAGCATCGCGGTCGATGCCTGGCTGAGGATCTGCGCCTTGGCGAGCGCGGTCGTCTCGGTGGAGAAGTCCGCGTCCTCGATGCGGCTGCGCGCGTCGGTAAGGTTGGTCATGTTGGTGGTCATGTTGTTGACCGCCGATTCGATGCGATTCTGGATCGCGCCGAATTCCGCGCGCTTGTTCGACACGTTCGAGATCGCGGTGTCGAAGGCATCGATGTTGGTCGTCCAGTTCGGCGACGCGGCGGTCACGTCGACCGCGGACACCGCGGGCGGGCCGGCAGTGACGGCGCTGCTGATCGTCGGCGCCTGGAACGTCATGCTGATCGCGTCGGCACCCTCGGCACCGGCCTGGATCGACTTGGTCGCCGCGGTCGCCGGGAACAGCGACACGCCGTTGAACTGCGTGTTGGTCATCACGCCGTTCACCTGCTTGGCCAGCTGGTCCATCTCGCTCTTGATGTTCGACAGGTCGGTTGGGCTGTAGCTGCCGTTGGCGGCCTGCACCGTCAGTTCGCGCATGCGCTGCAGCATGTTGCCGACCTCGTCCAGCGCGCCTTCGGCGGTCTGCGCCATCGAGATGCCGTCGTTGGCGTTGCGGATGCCCTGCGCCATGCCGCGGATCTGCGAGGTCATCGACGCGCCGATCGCGAGGCCGGCGGCATCGTCCTTCGCCGAGTTGATGCGCTTGCCGGTCGACAGGCGCTGCATCGCGGTCGTCAGGTCCTTGCTGGCGAGCGCGTTGGCGTTGGTGGCGCGCAGCGCCGAGGTATTCGAAGCGATAACGGTCATCGGGACCTCCCTGAAGTGCTGCGCCGCCGCCGCCGCCAGGCATCGGGCCGGGCATTGGATCGTCGCTGCAGGGAGAAACGGCCGTCATCGGGCGCGCTTTAGGATTTTTGTCGCACGTCGGCGAAAAGAACCCCGTCGCCCATGACAGGCGACGGGGTTCCGGTCGGCACCGACGCCCCAGGTTCGGGGGCGAAGGGCGCCGGTGCAGACGAGCCGGTCGTTAGCCGAGCAGCTTGAGCACGCCCTGCTGCGACTGGTTGGCCTGCGACAGCATCGCGGTCGACGCCTGGCTGAGGATCTGCGCCTTGGCGAGCGCGGTCGTCTCGGTCGAGAAGTCCGCGTCCTCGATGCGGCTGCGCGCATCGGACAGGTTGGTCATGTTGGTGGTCATGTTGTTGACCGCCGATTCGATGCGGTTCTGCACCGCGCCCAGCTCGGCGCGCTTGTTCGACACGTTGGCGATCGCGGTGTCGAAGGCGTCGATGTTGGTCGTCCAGTTCGGCGACGCGGCGGTCACGTCGACCGCGGAGACGACCGGCGGGCCGGCGGCGATCGCGCTGGACAGCGTGGGCGCCTGCAGCGTCATGCTGATCGCGTCGGCGCCCTCGGCACCGGCCTGGATCGCCTTGGTCGCCGCGGTCGCCGGGAACAGCGACACGCCGTTGAACTGCGTGTTGCTCATCACGCCGTTCACCTGCTTGGCCAGCTGGTCCATTTCGCTCTTGATGTTGGTGAGGTCGTTGGGGCTGTAGCTGCCGTTGGCGGCCTGCACCGTCAGTTCGCGCATGCGCTGCAGCATGTTGCTCACCTCGTCCAGCGCGCCTTCGGCGGTCTGCGCCATCGAGATGCCGTCGTTGGCGTTGCGGATACCCTGCGCCATGCCGCGGATCTGCGACGTCATCGACGCGCCGATCGCGAGGCCGGCGGCGTCGTCCTTCGCCGAATTGATGCGCTTGCCGGTCGACAGGCGCTGCATCGCGGTCGTCAGGTCCTTGCTGGCGAGCGACGAGGCATTGGTGGCGCGCAGCGCCGCGGTATTGGAAGCGATAACGGTCATCGTGACCCTCCGTGGTTGTCGCGCCGCCGCCGCCCCCGAGGCGTCGGACCGTCGCTGACACCACAAACGACCATGGTTGATGCGACTTTAGGCATTTTTTCGGGTCGGCACGACGAAACCCCGCCGGCGCGATCGCCGGCGGGGTCGCAGGGGTCGGACGATGGGCCTGGCCCGGGGGTCGCGGATTACTGCAGCAGCTTGAGCACGCTCTGCTGCGACTGGTTGGCCTGCGAGAGCATCGCGGTCGACGCCTGGCTGAGGATCTGCGCCTTGGCGAGCGCGGTCGTCTCGGTGGAGAAGTCCGCGTCTTCGATGCGGCTGCGCGCGTCGGTCAGGTTGGTCATGTTGGTGGTCATGTTGTTGACCGCCGATTCGATGCGGTTCTGCACCGCGCCGAATTCCGCGCGCTTGTTCGACACGTTGGCGATCGCGGTGTCGAAGGCGTCGATGTTGGTCGTCCAGTTCGGCGACGCGGCGGTCACGTCGACCGCAGACACCGCGGGCGGGCCGGCGGTGACGGCGCTGCTGATCGTCGGCGCCTGGAACGTCATGCTGATCGCGTCGGCACCCTCGGCACCGGCCTGGATCGACTTGGTCGCCGCGGTCGTCGGGAACAGCGACACGCCGTTGAACTGCGTGTTGGTCATCACGCCGTTCACCTGCTTGGCCAGCTGGTCCATCTCGCTCTTGATGTTGGTGAGGTCGGTCGAGCTGTAGCTGCCGTTGGCGGCCTGCACCGTCAGTTCGCGCATGCGCTGCAGCATGTTGCCGACTTCGTCCAGCGCGCCTTCGGCGGTCTGCGCCATCGAGATGCCGTCGTTGGCGTTGCGGATGCCCTGCGCCATGCCGCGGATCTGCGAGGTCATCGACGCGCTGATCGCGAGGCCGGCGGCGTCGTCCTTCGCCGAGTTGATGCGCTTGCCGGTCGACAGCCGCTGCATCGCGGTCGTCAGGTCCTTGCTGGCGAGCGCGTTGGCGTTGGTGGCGCGCAGCGCCGAGGTGTTCGAACTGATTACGGTCATGGGTGGTCTCCTGCGTCGCCTAACCCCGCCAGCCCCCTCGGAAGGCAGGTGATCCGCGCCGTCTGACCAGCAAAACGGCAGGGTTTTGCCGGTCTTTAGGAAAATTCTTGCCGGCCCCCTGCCGGGACTTGCCGGTGGCCGGCCCGCCGGGGCACCTCGCGCGCGCGCGATGCGCCCGTGCACGAGGGCGCGCGTGGCGCCGGTACGCGCGCCCGGAAAAAATCTGCCGCCGGGCGGCAAACGATACCCGGCGTTAACCATTTCGGTCGCATTCCAACCCTCGTCAGATTGAGGGATTCGAAGATCATGCGATCGATCATGCCGTCGGCCACCGTGGAGCGGGAGCATCTCACGCTCGTCTCCTCGCTGCGGGCGCAGGGCTTTTCGGTGGAAGCCCCGGGAACGCGCGCGCCGGCCGCCACGACCTTCCTGGTCGCGGACGGCGAGGCGATGGCCGCCCCGGCGCGCACGCTGATCGTCGGCAACGAGGGGCGCACCGTGCTGCCGTTCCGCGACGGGCAGCCGGCGCGGATCGCCTATGGCCATGCCGATGCCGCGGTGGGCAACGCCTTCGCCCGCGCGCTGGTCGGCGGGCCGGAGCTGCCGACCGCCGCCGACCCGGAGACGCTGGCGCTGCTGGCGCTGGCCGAGCGCGTCGCGCAGGCCGACATCACCGTCCTCATCAACGGCCCGACCGGCACCGGCAAGGAAGTGCTGGCGCGCACCATCCACCTCAATTCCGAACGCCGCGACGGCCCGTTCATCGCGATCAATTGCGCCGCGCTGCCCGAAACCATGCTGGAAGCGATGCTGTTCGGCCACCAGAAGGGCGCGTTCACCGGCGCCTCGTCGGGCGGCGAGGGCTTCTTCCGCGCGGCCAACGGCGGCACGCTGCTGCTCGACGAGATCGCGGAGATGCCGCTCAACCTCCAGGCCAAGCTGCTGCGCGTCCTGCAGGAGCGCGAGGTGGTGCCGATCGGCGCGACCATGCCGCAGTCGGTCGACGTGCGCGTCATCGCCTGCGCCAACCGCGACCTTCAGGGCGAAGTCGCCGCCGGGCGGTTCCGCGCCGACCTCTACTACCGCCTGTCGGTATTCCCGCTGGCCACCAAGGCGCTGGCCGACCGGCCGCAGGACATTCCCGCGCTGGCCGCGACGATGATCCTGCGCCACGCCGGCAACCGCCCGACGATCCCGTGGCCCAGCGACCAGGCGATCGCCGCGCTGATGGCGCACGACTGGCCGGGCAACGTGCGCGAGCTGGAGAATGTGATCCAGCGTGCGCTGCTGTTCGCCGGCGGCGACACGATCGAGGCGGCGCACATCGTGTTCGACCGCCCCGCCCCGCCGCCCGTCGCGATCGGCCCCGCCGCCGCTGCCGCCGGCAGCGAGGACGCGACGCTGGGCCAGGTGGTGCAATTGTCCGAATTCGCCGCGATCCGCGAAACGCTGGCCGCATGCGGCGGCAGCCGGATCGAGACCGCGCGCCGGCTGGGCATTTCGGAGCGCACGCTGCGCTACCGCCTCGCCAAGGCGCGCGAACAGGGTGACGATCTGGCCGCCGGCACCGGCCGCGCCGCCTTCGTCGATCGGGCGATGTCGGCATGAGCGGGGTCGCCGGGATCGGCGGCGTCGACCGGGTGATGGCGCTGCGCGCGCAGATCCTGGAACGCAACGCCGCGCTGAGCCGCGCCGCCGCCCCCGCGCCGGCGAGCGCGCCCGAGCCGGTCGGCAAGGCATCCGGCGCCGCCAGCTTCGCCGACACGATGCAGTCGGCGATCGCCAAGGTGAACGACGGCCAGCAGAAGGCGTCGGCGCTGTCGGAAGCCTATGAACGCGGCGAGACGGTCGACATCGCCAAGGTGATGCTGGCCCGCCAGGAAGCGTCCGTCGGGTTCGAGGCGACGCTGCAGGTCCGCAACAAGATCCTGTCCGCCTACAAGGACATCATGAGTATGCCGGTGTAACATGAGCAACGCTCTCGCACCCACATCGCAGCCGCAGCAGCCGGTGCCCGTCACGATGGTGCCGGAACGGTTCGCCAACCCGCTGCGCCAGATCCAGGGCGTGTTCGCGCAGCCCGCGGTACGCCGCGCGGGGCCGATGGCGCTGATGGTCAGCCTGATCGGCGGCGCCGCGCTGGCGTGGTCGGCGCTGTCCACCCCGCCGCAGAAGACGCTGTTCTCCGGCCTGCCGGACAGCGACAAGGCCGCCGTCACCACCGCGCTCAATGCCGCGAACATTTCCAGCCACATCGACGATTCCACCGGATCGCTGACCGTCGCGGAGGAGGATTATTCCAAGGCGCGGCTGCTGCTGGCCGGGCAGGGCCTGCCCAAGGCGGCGCCGGGCGGCTATGCGATCCTCGACCAGCTGCCGATGGGCGTCAGCCGGGCGGTGGAGGGCGAGCGCCTGCGCCAGGCGCGCGAGACCGAGCTGGCCCGCTCGATCCAGGAGATCGACGCGGTCGCGGAGGCGCGCGTCCACCTCGCCATGCCCGAAACCAGCGTGTTCGTGCGCGACAATGCCTCGCCGTCCGCCTCGGTGGTGCTCAAGCTGCAGGGCGGCCGCTCGCTCAGCGACGCGCAGGTTTCCTCGATCGTCAACCTCGTCGCCTCGTCGGTGCCGGGGATGAAGCCCGATGCGGTGACGATCGTCGACCAGCTCGGCGGGCTGCTGACCAAGAACGGTAGCGGCCCCGATGCCGCCAACGACGCGCGGATCGACTTCCAGCGCCGCGTCGAGGAAAAGTACCGCCAGCAGCTGATCCAGCTGCTGACCCCGCTGGTCGGCGCGGGCAATTTCACCGCCGAGGTGCAGGCCGACGTCAACCTCGACGAAACCAGCGCGACGCGCGAAAGCTATGACAAGCAGGGCGCGCTGCGCGCCGAAACCGGCAACTGGACCGGCAACCAGGCCACTGCCGCCCCGCCCGGCGGCATCCCCGGCGCGCTGAGCAACACGCCGCCGCCCGCCGCGCAGCTGTCGACGCCGCAGCCGGCCACCGGCAACCCCGGCACCACCCCGCCCACGCCCGCCGCCGGCGCGCCCGCGCCCGATCCGGCGAAACAGTCGGATGCGTTCCAGCGCGCCTATGACCTGGGCAAGGAAGTGTCGGTCACCCGCAACGCGCCGGGCAGCATCAAGCGGCTGTCGGTCGCGGTGCTGCTGCGCGATCCCGACAAGGGCCGCCGCACCGCGATGGAGATCGGCCAGATCAGCGACCTGGTGAAGGGCGCGGTCGGCTTCGACCAGGCGCGCAACGACAATGTCACCGTCATCAGCCGCAAGTTCGCCGATTCGGCGACCGAGCCGGCGGCGGCGCCGAAATGGTACGACAATGCGCTGGTCCCGATGATCGCGCGCAATGCCACCGCGGTCATCATCGCGCTCCTGGTGCTGCTGCTGGGCGTCCGCCCGCTGGCCAAGGCGCTGATGAAGAAGCGCGAGGAGGCGCCCGCCGCCGCCGCCGCCGAGGCGCTGCCCGCCCCGGCCGCGCGCCGTCGCAAGCGCCGCGCCGCGTCCGCCGGCGCCGCCGACGACGCGGCCGGCTATTACGACGACGATGACGACGGCATCGAGGTGGCCGAGCCGGTCGGGCTCGACCAGATCGAGACCAGCCGCAGCTATGACGAGCGGATCGACGCGGTGCGCGGCTTCACCCGCGACAATCCGGCGCGCGCCGCGCTGGCGGTGCGCGACATGATCGCCGCGGACGCCAAGTCGTGAGCGAGGAACAGGCCGCCGCCGGCGCCGCCCCGCCGCCGCGCACCTTCACCGGGGTGGAACGCGCCGCGGTGCTGATGATGCTGGTCGGCGACGACGAAGCCGCCGCGATCCTCCAGAAGCTGGAGCCGGACGAGGTCCGCAACCTGGGCAGCGCGATGTTCGCGGTGGCGGACGTCAGCGAGGAGGAAGTGCAGCTCGTCCTCGACAATTTCGTCGGGTGCGCGCGGCAGCGCACCGGCATCACCTTCGATCCCACGCGCAAGGTGGAATCGGTGATGACCCGCGCGCTGGGCGCCGAAAAGGCCGAAAGCGTGCTGGCGCGCATCACCCCGGCCGAGGCGGTGTGCGAGATCGACCTGCTCGACTGGCTGGACGCCACCGAGATCGCCGCGCTGCTCGACAAGGAGCATCCGCAGATCGCCGCGGTGATGATCGCCAATCTGGATGCCGAGGTCGGCAGCAAGGTGCTGGAACTGCTGCCCGAGGCGGTCCAGCCCGACATCCTGCACCGCATCGCGCGGCTGGGGCCGATCACGCCCGAGGCGGTCGACATGCTGCGCACGCTGATCGCCAACCGCACCAACGGCGGCGGCGCGGGCGGCGGCACGTCGCTGCAGCTGGGCGGCGCGCGCGAGGCGGCCAAGCTGCTGCAGGGCGCGCGCAAGTCGGTGGAACAGCGCGTCATGCCCAAGCTGCTCAAGATGGACCGCGACATCGCCCGGCAGATCGAGGAGGCGATGTTCGTCTTCGAGAACCTGCTGGAGATGGACGACAAGAACCTGGGCACGCTGATCCGCAACGTCGACGGCGACACGCTGACGCGGGCGTTGAAGGGCGTCGAGGAAAGCGCGCGCAACCGGATCCTTGGCTGCATGTCGGCGCGCGCCGCCGACGGCATCCGCGACGATATGGAAGCGCGCGGCCCGATGAAGCTGAGCGAAGTGCTGGATGCGCAGAAGGTGATGATCCAGATCGCGCGCAACCTGGCGAAGGACGGGACGATCCAGATGGGGGCAGGCGACGACGACTATGTCTGACAACGGTTTCGTCATCGGACTGCCGTCGCGCGTGGACGAGGCGGCGGCCTCGCGCGTGCGGGCACAGACCCGCGAGCATCAATCCCCCACCGGCTTCACCCCGGCCGAACTGATCCAGCGGCTGGAGGAAGCGTTCGGCGGCGGCCCCGCCGACACGGCCGGCGCCGCGCCGCGCCATTTCCACCCCGCCGACCGCGCCGGCAACCCGACCGAGGGCTGGGATCCGCTCGACGCCGCGGCGGAGCCGAATGCGTTCCTCGACCCGGTCGAGGTGGCGCGTGCCGAGGGCTATGAGGACGGCGTCGCCGCCGCCACGCTCGCCGCGCGCGAGGAGGCGGAGCGCGACCGCGCGCTGATGGCCGCGCTCGCCGCCGAGCTGAAGGCGGGCGGCGCGATCGACCGCGCGGCGCTGGCCGATGCGCTGCGCCGCACCGTGCTGGCGCTGGTCGGCAAGCTGGTCGGCGACAGCGGCGTATCGGGCGACCTGCTGGCGGCGCGCGTCGCCGCGGCGGCGGACCTGCTGGCCGATGCGCACGAATCGGCGATGCTGCGCGTCCATCCCGACGATGTCGCGCTGCTGCACGGGCTGCTGCCCGACACGATCTTCCCGGTCGGCGACGAGGCGATCGCGCGCGGCAGCTTCGTGCTGGAAGCGGCCTCGACCATCGTCGAGGACGGGCCGGCGCTGTGGCTGGACCAGCTGGCCGGCGCGATCGACCGCGTGCCCCTTCCCGCCGCCGCGCCCGCCGCCGCGTGATGCTCAACCGCTACGCCGGCGATTATCTCGACGCGCTCGCCGCCGCGGACGTGCGCCCGCGCGCGCGCGTGTCGGGGCGGCTGGCCTCCTATGACGGGTTGCTGATGGAGGCGGTGGGGCTGTCGCTGCCGGTCGGCACCGTCTGCCTGATCGGCGCGGCGGACACGCACCAGGTGGAGGCCGAGGTGATCGGGTTCCGCAACGGCCGCACGCTGATGATGAACCTGGGCGGCCCCGCCGCGCTGCTGCCCGACGCGCCGGTGCGCCCGCTAGACGCGCCGGGCGAGGCGGAGGTCGGCGCCGCGCTGCTCGGCCGCGTCGTCGACGGCGCAGGCAACCCGATCGACGGGCTGGGGCCGATCCGCGGTGCGGGCCGCTGGCCGCTGGCCGGGCGCATCCAGTCCCCGCTCGACCGCGGGCGCGTGCTGGCGCCGATGGACGTGGGCGTGCGCGCGATCAACGGCCTGCTCACCGTCGGCCAGGGCCAGCGCGTCGGCATCATGGCCGGGTCGGGGGTCGGCAAGTCGGTGCTGCTGGGGATGATGGTGCGCGCGGCCAGGGCCGATGTCGTCGTCATCGGCCTGATCGGCGAGCGCAGCCGCGAGGTCGCCGACTTCCTGGAAACGAAGGTGGCCGGCGCGGCGCGCGAGCGCGCGGTGGTCGTCGCGGTGCCCGCCAACCATTCCCCCGTGCTGCGCATCCGCGGCGCGCTGCGCGCCACCGCCATCGCCGAGGCGTTCCGCGCCGAGGGCAAGAAGGTGCTGCTTATCATCGATTCGCTGACCCGCGTCGCGCATGCCGGGCGCGAGATCGGGCTGGCGCTGGGCGAGCCGGCATCGGCGCGCGGCTATCCGCCGTCGGCGATCGCGATGCTGCCCAACCTGATCGAGCGCGCCGGGTCCGACGTCCACACCGGCGGGTCGATCACCGCGATCTACACCGTGCTGGCGGACGGCGACGACGGCAACGATCCGGTCGTCGATTCGGCGCGCTCGATCCTCGACGGGCATATCGTGCTCAGCCGCGCGATGGCGGAGCGCGCGGTCTATCCCGCGATCGACATCTCCAAATCGGTCAGCCGCGTGATGAACGACATCGTCCCGCGCGACCACCAGCAGGCCGCACGCGCGCTGCGCCGGCACCTGGCGACCTATGAGGAAAATCGCGACCTGGTGCTGATGGGCGCCTATCGCGCCGGAAGCGACGCCGCGATCGACGCCGCCATCGCCTATCATCCCGCGATCATGGAATTCGTCCGCCAGGACACCGACCAGATCGTGCCGCTGGAGGATGCCGCGGCGGAGCTGACCGGCGTGTTCGGCGACACGCCCGACGGCGCGCATGGCTGACGGCAAGCGGCTCCGGCGGTTGCACCGCGTCCGCACGCTGCAGCTCAACCTGGCGCGCGCGGACGAGGCGCGCGCGCGCGAACAGGTGAGCAGCGAACAGCAATTGTCGCAGCGCATCGCGCTGCTGGCCGCCGCGGTCGCGCCGCGCCCCGCGCTGGTCCCTGGCGCCGCGCACCTGGCCGCCGCCGCGCATTTCCGCGAACGGCTGCACCGTTCCGCCGACGCCGCGGTCGAGCGCGTGCGCACCGCCGAGATGAACGCCGACCGCCGCAGCGAGGCCGCACGCGCCGCGCATCGCGACCAGAGCGCGGTGGAAAAGCTGATCGACCGTCACCGTGCCGAGGTGATCCGCGCCGAGATGAAGGCGCTGGAGGATGCGCCCGCGCCCACCCGCCGGCGATAGGATCAGCTGGTGGCGGCGGTGGTGTGCGACACCCCGTCGGGCTGCACCGCGATCACGCCGCGCACCCGCCGCAGCGCGCGTTCGAACCGCGCCGGATCGCCCCGCGCCGGCGCCGCCACCGCCATGCCGCCGATCATACGGTAATGGTACAGGACCCGCCCGCCGCCGTGCCGCACCGCCATGGCGATTCGCTGCCGGTCGCGCTCGTCCGTACAGGCGCAGGTGACGATGAACGCGCGCGGCGTGGCCGCGACGGGAGCGGCGGGCGACGCGATCGCGACTGCCATCGTCGTCAACAGATGGTCGATCACTTGCATCGTCCTTGCCGTGTTTCCTGCGCACGCTGTCGCACCGCCCCTGAACCGGCGCTGACGCGGCCCGCGCGGTTTTCGGCACGCCTCTTGCTTACCGCTTGTCGGACGCTCGCGTCCATCGGATCAACCCGCTGCGACTGGATACGCCTTGACCACGATGGCCAGCCTTCTGCTGACGACCGCCCCGGGCGCGATCGCCATCCCGGCGTCGCCCGCCTCCGCCACCGCCACCGCCACCGCCGGTACGCCCGGCGAGGCGGCGGCGGTGTCGTTCATCGACCTGCTGATGCCCGGCGCCGCGGGCGTGCCGACGCTGCCCGATGCCGCCCGGCAGGCGCTTGCCGCCCCCGGCACGGCGATGCCGGTACTGCCCTTCACGACGGCGGCGGCGACGGACAACAAGGCCGAGTCCCCATCCCCCGCCATGGCCGCCCCGGTGCCGGTCGTCGTCGCCGCGACCGACACGGACGCGCCCGCCGCGATCCCGCTGATCGGCGCGACCGCTGCGGCGACGCCGGACAAGGCCGCGCTGCCGACCACGGCGCCCACACCAGCACCCGCGACGCCCGCCCCGGTCGCGGCGCCGCGCCCGGCGGCACCGCGCGCCGATGCCGCCGCCGATCCGCTCGCCTGGCTGGCGGACGCCACCGGGATCGTCGTCCCGCCCGCGCCCACCGCGGACGCGGACACCCCGCCCGATGCCGCACCGCCCGCGCCGCCCCTCACCGCGATCCTGCCGCCGGTGCTGACCCGCGCCGCACGCGCCGCGCGCAAGGACGCCCCCGCCACGCCGGGGGAAATGCCGGCCACCGACACGTCGGGCGAGGCTCCGTCCGCTGTCGAGGCGACGACCGGCGAAGAAACGCCCGGCGCACAGGGGCAGGCGGAACAGGCATCGGCGGACGACGCGCCGATCGACGACCGCACGACCGCGACCGCCACCGCGACGACCGGCGACCCGGTCGTGATCGCCCCCGCGCCGCTGCCCGTCGCGACCGACACCGCCAACCCGCCGCCCGCGCCGCCCCCGGCAGCATCGCCCGAACCGCGCGCCGACGCGCCTGTCGCCGCTACCGACCCCGCAACGGCGCCGACGCCCGCCGCATCGGTGGAGACGATCGCGCCCGCCGCCGCCCCGGCCGCTACCGCCCCGGTTCCGGCTGCGCCCCCGGCTGCGCCCGTCGCCGCCGCCCCGGTCGCGTTCGCCCCGGCCGCTACCGTTCCCATCGCCGCGGCGCCCGTACGCGGTGCGACGCTCCACCGCGCCGCGCCCGCGCCGGTCGCGCCCGTATCCACCCCCACGGCGGCCCCGCCCGTCGCAACGGCCACCGCAGCACCGGAGCGGCAGGACGCGCCGCCGGCATCGGATCCGCCCACGTCCGCGCAGACGATCGCTCCCGCCGCACCACCGGCAATCGCCGCTGCCGCCCCCACGGCAACGGTCGCGGCACCCGCGCCGGCGCCCGTCATCGCTTCCCCCGCCATCATGCCCGACGCCGGGACGCCCCCGCGCGTCACCACCGACGCCGCCACCGTGACGGACGGCCCGGCCGCGCCCACCACCGCCGCGCCGGTCGCGCCGACCGTCGCCGTGCGCCCGGCGCTCGCGGATCGCATCGCGGTGGCTGCCGCGCCGCGCACGGGTGCCGCGCCGGCCGCCGCTACCCCGGCCCGCGCGCCCGCCGCGTTCCGCGCGATCGACACCACCGCGATCCCGCACTTCCGCCTCGCCCAGGCGCCCGTTGCGACCGCGCCATCGGCCGCCACCGTGACGCCGGCCGCGCCCGCACCCGAAGCGGCGCAGCCGGTGGCGACATCCGTCACCGTCACGGCGGCGGCGGACGGCACGGCGACGTCGCTGCCGGCCGCGACGAGCAGCACGGCGCCGACGGTCACCGCGCGGCCCGCCCGCACGCTGCCGCCCCTTGCCGCCACCGCCACCGCCGCGCCGGTCGCCGCGCCGCGTGCCGCCGGTGAGGCGCCGCCCACGATCGACACCGCCGCGCGCGCCTTCGCCGATGCGATCCATCGCGCGGTGACGGGCGAGGATCGCCCCGCCGCGCCCGATACGCCGCTGCCCGCGCCCGCGTTCACCGCGCCGGTCGTCGCCGCCGGCGCCGCGGCGCAGACCGGGCAGCAGACGCTCGACATGAACCAGCCGCGCTGGCCGGAAGCGATGATCCAGCGGATCGAGATGCTGCGCGACATGGCCGATGCCAACGACATGTCGATCCGGCTGGTCCCCGATGCGCTGGGCGCGATCGACATCTCGCTGCGCCGCGACGGCGATACCGTGCAGGTGCAGCTGACCGCCGAACAGCCGCGCACCCGCGCGCTGCTGGCGGAGGCGCAGCCGCAACTGACCGACATGGCCGAGGCGCGCGGGCTGAAGCTGCAACAGGCACCCGCCGCGACCGGCGGCGGCGATCGCGCGGCGACCGCCGGCCAGCAGCAGCAGCAATCGCAGGCGCAGCAGCAGTCGGCGCAGCACCAGCCGCCGCGCGCGCCCGCGCCCGCACCGCGTGCGCCGCGCGCCGCCAACGACACCGCGCCCGGCGATGACGAGCGCATCGCCTGAGCGTCAACCGACAAGACGACCGTGAGGAAACCCGACCATGAGTGACACAGAGGCAGCGCCCGCGCCCAAGAAGAAGGGCAAGATGAAGATGATCCTGCTGATCGTCGTCGGCGTCGTCGTCCTGCTGGGCGGCGGCATCGGCGCAGGCCTCTACGCCGCCGGCTCCGGGCTGGTCGGCGGCGGCGGCGGCGGCAAGCACGAGGAGAAGGAGGATCCCAACAAGCCGCACCTGGTCCCCAAGAGCGAGCAGAAGCGCGCCGGCGAAGGCGGCGGCGAGGGTGGCGAGCACGGCGGCGGCGGCGAAGGCGGCGGCGGCGAGCATGGCGGCGGCGAGGGCGAGGCCAAGGAGGAGCATGTCGGCGCCCCCACCCCGCGCGGCTCCGGCGGGGAGGAATATGCCTCCAACTATTACGCCATGGAGAAGGAGTTCACCGCCAACCTCCAGAACTCGATCCATTTCGTCCAGGTCGGCGTCGCCATCTCCACCCCCTATGACGACAAGGTCATCAACAACCTGAAGACCAACGACATTGCGGTGCGCTCCGCGATCCTGATGACGCTGGGCGACACGACCGAGGACCAGGTGTTCACCAGCGGGGGCAAACAGCAGCTGCAGAAGCGGCTGGCGAGCGCGATCAACGCCGTTCTGAAGGAAAAGGAGGGATTCGGCGGGATCAGTAACGTCTACTTTACCAATTTCGTTGTTCAGTGACCGGGCATGGTTAACGAGCCCGCAACCCCCGATCCCGGAGTCGTCTCCGGCGCGTCCGACCGGCGCGAGCGCAACCGAGCCGACGCCCTCGTCAGCCCGGTGACGCTCGGCGCCGGTCCGGCCGGGGGTGCGGGCGGCGCGGCAAAGCTGCACCCGTTCGGCGATCTCCACACGCTCCAGCACCTGTCGGCGCGCGCCGCGCGCGGGGTGCGCCAGACGTTCGAGGGCGTGTGGCGCACCGAAACGCGCGTCTGGGCCGAACCGCTGGAGGTGCTGCGCCTCGCCGACTACCGGCTGGCGCGCGGCGACCTTCTGACCGCGTGGGTGCCGCTGTCGATGGACGGGCGCCCGCTGCTGTGCGTGATGGACGGCACGTTCATCTTCGAGTTGATCGACATGTTCTTCGGCGGGCGCGGCGACGTGCCGCCGATCATCGCGCAGGAATTCACCCCCGCCGCCGATGCGCTGATGGCGCGGATCGCGCCGTCGCTGGCGCGCGCGCTGGAAACCGCGTGGGAACCGCTGGCCCCGGCCGCCTTCCATGCCGACCGCTGCGAACTGGGCGCGGGCCTCACCTCCGCGATCGAGGCGGACGAGGTGGTGATCGCCACCCGCTTCGGGATCGCGCGCGGCGCCGGAAAGCCCGCGCTGCTCGACGTGCTGTACCCCGTCCAGACGCTCAAGCCGCATACCGTCGCGCTGACCGGAAAGGTCGTCGCCAAGCCGACCGGGGTCGATGCCGAATGGCAGACCGCGCTGACCCGCGCCGCGATGGCGGTGCGCGTGCCGGTCCGCTCGGTGCTGGCCGAACCGACGATCTCGCTCGCGCGGCTGATGGACCTGAAACAGGGCGACGTCATTCCGATCAGCTTCGGCACCGACGTGCCCGTCCATATCGGCGGGATGCCGCTGGGGATGGGCACCGTCGGCACCTCCAACGGCCGCGCCGCCATCCGCATCACCAAGCTTGAAGGACCCGTGCAATGAACGACATGACCGGGGGGTTCCCCGTCGAATCCGCCGTGGCCGCCAACATGCGGCTGCTGCAGGACGTCGACGTCAAGCTGACGGTGGAGATCGGGTCGACCACGCTGTCGCTGCGCGAGCTGCTGGCGCTGGGCGAGGCGAGCGTGATCGAGCTGGACCGCAAGGCGGGCGAGCTGCTGGACGTACTGGTCAACGGCACGCTGATCGGCCGCGGCGAGGTGGTGACCGTCGGCGAACGCTTCGGCGTGAAGATGACCGAGCTGGTCGCCCCCGAAAAGCGCGGCTGAGGCGCCCGACCGATGATGTGGACCTATATCCTGAAGCTGATCGTGCTGCTGCCGCTGGTGTGCGGGCTGATGATCGGCTGCCTGTACCTGTGGCGCAAGCTGGAGACGCGGATGCCCGGCCGCACCGCCACGCGGATGATCGCGGTGCGCGAGACGATGATGATCTCCCCCGGCGTCCGCCTCGCGGTGCTCGATTTCGAGGGCAAGCGCCTGCTCGTGTCGGTCGCGCGCACCGGCGTCACGCTGGTCGATACCTCCGCCACGCGCGTGCCGATCGGCGGTGACGCGTGAGCCTGGTGTCGCAGGTTTCCGGCCCGATCACCGTCACCCGCACCGGCCGCGGCCCCGCGCTGATCGCGCCCGCCGCGCGTCCGCGCGCCGCGGGCGGCTGGTGGCGGCTGATGCTGGCACTGGTCGCGATCGGCATCGCGCTGGCGGTCGCCATGCCCGCCTTCGCGCAAGGCGCGGCGCCCCCGCCGGGCGCCCCCGCCGCGCCCGCACCGGGCGTCGGCGATGCGATCGACCGCGCGCTGGGCCAGCTGTCGACCGGCGCGGCCAGCCCCGCCGGCGCGCCGGGCAACGGCTCGCTGTCGCTGTCGCTGCAGGTGCTCATCATCATGGGCCTGCTCACGGTGCTGCCGGGCATCGTGCTGATGATGACCAGCTTCACGCGGATCATCATCGTCCTGTCGATCCTGCGCCAGGCGATGGGCCTGCAACAGACGCCGCCCAACCAGGTGCTGATCGGGCTGTCGCTGTTCCTCAGCTTCTTCATCATGGCGCCCGCGATCAACCAGATCAACGCGACCGCGATCCAGCCCTATGCCGCCGGGCGCATCGGCGGCACCGATCTCATCAAGACCGCCGGCGCGCCGCTCCACGCCTTCATGGCGAAGCAGACGCGGGTGAAGGACGTGACGATGTTCGCCGAGATGGCGAAGTCCGGCCCCTATGCCAGCCCCAACGACATTCCCTATTCGGTACTGCTGCCCGCGTTCGTCACGTCGGAGCTGAAGACCGCGTTCCAGATCGGCTTCCTGATCTTCCTGCCGTTCATCGTCATCGACCTAGTGGTGGCGACGGTGCTGATGGCGCTGGGCATGGCGATGCTCAGTCCGACGATCATCTCGCTGCCGTTCAAGCTGCTGCTGTTCGTCCTCGTCGACGGCTGGGCGCTGACGATGGGCAGCCTCGCCAATTCCTTCGCCACCTGACGCCCCCCGGACAGGAACCGACACCATGCATCCGCTGGTCGATGCCGACTATTTCCTCACCCTCGCCAACCAGACGATGTGGGTGCTGGCGCTCGCCGCCGCGCCGCTGCTGGTCCCCGCACTGCTGTCCGGGCTGATCCTGGGGATGGTGCAGGCCGCCACCTCGATCAACGAACAGTCGCTCAGCTTCATTCCGAAGCTGATCGTCGTGGCGGTGTCGATCATGGTGTTCGGCGCGATGATCCTGGGCCTGCTCAGCGATTTCACCGCCGAGATCTTCGCGCGCATCCCCGACCTGGTGCGGTAGTCAATGCTGGGCTTCGGCCTCGCGATCGAGCCGCAGCTGTGGGCGCTGCTGTTCGTGATGGTGCGCGTGGGCGCCGCGTTCGTCGCCGCGCCGGTGTTCGGCAACGTCTCGGTGCCGGTGCAGGTGCGCGTCGCGCTGTCGGGCGCGGTGGCGATCTTGGTGCTGGGGACGAACACGATCGCGGTGCCACCGACGGTGTTCGCGCTGTCGACCTTCCTGTCGGTCGCCGCGGAGGCGCTGGTGGGCCTGGCGCTCGGCTTCGTCGTGCAGATCGCCTTCGCCGCGCCGCTGGTCGCGGGGGAAATCATCGGCGGGTCGATGGGGATCGGCTTTGCCAGCATGATGGACCCGACCACCGGCCGTTCCAGCCCGGCGGTCAGCCAGTTCCTGTCGATCCTGCTGACACTGCTGTTCCTGTCGCTCGACGGGCATCTGGTGCTGGTCGACATGGTCGCCAAAAGCTATCGCGCGCTGCCGCCGGGTGCGGCGTGGATGACCGCGGGGCAGATGCGCGACATCGCGATGTTCGGCGGCTACGCTTTCCTCGCCGGGCTGCTGCTGGCCTTGCCGGTCGGCTTCCTGCTGCTGTGCCAGAACATCGTCATGGGGATGCTGTCGCGCTCCGCGCCGGCGCTCAACCTGTTCTCGGTCGGGCTGCCCGCCAGCCTGGCGGTGGGGGTCGTCACGCTCGGCATCGCGCTGCCCGCGATGGGCGACTACATGCAGGTGATCGTGCGCGAGGGGCTGGCCGCGGCGCAGAGCCTGGTGCTGCTGACGACGGGAGGCTTCTGACATGTCGGAAGAAGCCGCCGGCGACAAGACAGAAGCCCCAACCCAGAAGCGCAAGGACGACGCCCGCGACAAGGGCGATATCCTCAAGAGCCGCGAATTCGCCACCGCGCTGGTCGTGCTGGCGGGCACCGCCTGGATGATCTTCTTCGGCCCCGGGCTGATCGCGGCGTGCCGCGCGGTGATGCGTGCCAGCTTCACCTTCGGGCGCACCGACGTGGAGGATTTCCAGCCGTTCCGCCCGCTGGTGGAGGCCGGGTGGAAGGTCGCGCCGCCGGTCGCGATCCTGTTCGCGATCACCATCGCCGCCGCGGTGGTCAGCCAGGCGGGGCTGGGCAGCCTGCGCTTCAACGCCTCGCTGATGGCGCCCAAGTCGCAGCGCATCAATCCCGCCAACGGCCTCAAGAAGATCTTCGGCATGAGCGGCTGGACCGAACTGGCCAAGTCGATCCTGAAGGTCGTGCTGCTCGGCGCGATCGGCGCGTGGATGATGTGGAAGACCGCGCATTTCAGCTTCGGCCTGGCCGCGTCCAACCTGCCGGTCGCGCTCGCCTCGCTGGGGGAGACGCTGAACGGCGTCATGCTGGCGATGGCCGCCGGGCTGGTCGGGATCGCCGCGCTCGACGTGCCGACCCAGATCCTCCAGCTGCTGCGCAAGCTGCGCATGACCAAGCAGGAGGTGAAGGACGAGAACAAGGAGAGCGAGGGCAATCCCGAGATGAAGGGCCACCTGCGCCAGAAACAGCGCGAGGTGCTGTCGGGCGGCATGCGCAAGGCGATCGCGGAGGCGCATGTCGTGCTGACCAACCCGACGCATTTCGCGGTCGCGCTGCGCTACGATCGCGGGCGCGACCAGGTGCCGGTGGTGGTCGCCAAGGGCCGCGGTGCGACCGCGCTGGCGATCCGCGAGCGCGCGGGCGAGATCGGGCTGCAGATCCTCGAATATCCCGCGCTGGCGCGTGCCGTCTATTACACCAGCCGCGAAGGGCAGGAGATCCGCGACGACCTGTACCTGGCGGTCGCTACCGTGCTGGCGTTCGTGTTCGGCCTCAACGCGCAGGCCGGCGGCACGATGCCGCCGATCGACGTCCCCCCCACCGCACGGTTCGACGAAAATGGCATCCAGCAGGCATAAAGCCCGCCGCCGTCCGGTCGTTTAGAAAGGACGATCATGGCTACCGTCAGCAGCACCAGCAGCAGCTCCGCGACGAGCACCACGTCCTCGGCGACGACGGCCAAGACGTCGGCGGCGGCGCTGGCCAGCAAGACCGCCAAGTCGCTGCTCGATTCGCTCAACGGCAGCGACAATATCGACACCGGCGCGCTGGTCGGCCAGCTGGTCGACGCGCAGTTCGCGACCCGCAAGGCGCAGCTGGCGGCCAAGAGCGAGCAGCTGACCGCGCAGATTTCCGGCGTGTCGACCATCAAGGACACGATCGCCACCTTCACCAAGGCGGTGAAGTCGCTGGCCGACGGCGGCACGCTGACGTCGCAGCCGGTCAGCAGCAACGGCGCGGCGGTCACCGGCACGACCATTTCGGGCGCGTCGATCGCGGACCTCAACACCACCATCAAGGTGAACGCGCTCGCCACCGCGCAGGTCAGCGCCAGCGCCAAGGTGACCTCGCCGGGCACCGCGACGTTCGGCACCGGCACGCTGACGCTGAAGCTGGGCACCGCCACCTACGGCAGCGACGGCCAGATGACCGGCTTCACCACCGGGACCAACGCCGACAATTCGCCCAGGTCGTTCGACATCACGATCGACGGCACGAACAACACGCTGTCGGGGATCGCCGCGGCGATCAACGCGAAGAAGACCGGCGTCACCGCATCGGTGCTGACCGATGCCGACGGATCGGCGTTCCTGTCGCTGAAGGGCGCGACCGGCACGCAATCGGCGTTCCAGCTGACCGCCGATGATCCGGCCAGCGCGCTGGGCAAGTTCGACGTGCGCGCGCGTACCGCCAGCGATACCGCCGCGCTGCCCACCAAGCTGACCGGGCAGGCGGCCAATGCCGTCCTGGACGTCGACGGCGCGCGCGTCGAGCGCGCCTCGAACGAGGTGACCGATCTGGTCGCGGGGGTGAAGCTGTCGCTGACCGGCACCGGCACCGCGACGCTGACCGCCAAGCGCCCCACGAGCGCGCTGACCGACGCGGTCAAGGCGTTCGTCGAAACCTACAACCAGGTGCTGGCGGTCGTGAAGGAACAGACCGACCCGATCAACGGCAAGCTGCGCGGCGATACCGCGGCGCGCGCGCTGCAACGTTCGCTCCAGTCGCTGTCCAGCACCACGCTGCTGCCCAACGCGGCGACCGGCGCGCCGGCCTCGCTCGCCGCGATCGGGGTGCGCACGCTCAAGGACGGCACGCTGGAGGTGGACGACAAGGCACTGTCGGCGGCGATGACGCGCGCGCCCGACGCGATCGAGGCGATGTTCGCCTACAGCCCGGTCAGCAAGACCGGCCTGTACCAGGTGATGCAGTCGATCCAGCTCAACAGCAGCAGCTCGCTCTACGGGCTGGGCGCCTCGACCAACGCCTATCGCCAGGCGCAGGCCGATCTGACCAAGCGGCAGACGACGCTGGACGATCAGGTGACGCGCACCACCGATCGCATGACGCAGCAATTCTCCAGCATGGGCGCGCGCGTCAACGCCTACAAATCGACGCAATCCTTCATGGATCAGCAGATCAAGACCTGGACGAAGGGCTGACATGGCATACGCATCCGCCCTGTTGCGCGATCCGGCGCGCACCTATCGCGACATCGACCTGGCCGGGCGCACCGCCGCGGCCGATGGCCCGGCGCTGGTCCAGCTTCTGTACGAAGAACTGATGCAGGCGCTGCGCGTCGCCGCCTGGGCCGCCGACCGCGATCAATATACGACCAAAAGCGAGCGCGTGACCCGCGCCACCGCGATCCTGTTCGCGCTGGAGGCCAATCTGGATTTCGAGCGCGGCGGTTCGGTGTCGCAGGCGCTGGCACGCTTCTACGCCGGCTGCCGCAAGCAGGTGGTGGAGGCCGCGATCGGATCGAACGGCGACCGCTTCCGCGCCGTCGCCGCCGAGCTGGAAGAGATCGCCGGCGCCTGGCGACAGGCCCGCGCCGCGTGACGGGCGGGCGCCGGGCCAAGGCCGTCACCCGGACGTAAACCCTCCGTCATGCCGGACTTGTTCCGGCATCCACGGTTCCCCGAACGCACCAGCCGCTGCTCTTGCCATACCATGGACCCCGGCCTTCGCCGGACTCTTCGGCTTCGGTCGGGAAAGCCCTGTTCCGGCATCCATGTCTCCGCATACCGGCAAGCACCTGCTTTTGCGGAACAGTGGACCCCGGAACGAGTCCGGGGTGACGAAGGACCGCGGCAAGCCCCGCGCTCAGCCGCGGAACCAGTGCCGCCGCAGGAAATAGATCGTCACCCCCGCCGCCACCGCGGCGCACATCCCCATCACCGCGTCGAACGCCCAGGGTTCGTCGGCATAGGGCAGCCCCTTCACGTTCATCCCGTACAGCCCGGTGATGAACGTCAGCGGCAGGAACACCATCGCGACGATCGCGATCACCAGGCTGCGCTGGTCCAGCTGTTCGGCGCGCAGGTCGGTCAGCGCCTCGTGCATCAGCGCGGCGCGCTCGCGGATCGCCTCCACCTCCTCGGCCATGCGCGCGGCGCGATCGGCGGCGGCGGCCAAATGCGCGCGGTCGTCGTCGGCCAGCCAGTCGCCCGGCAGCGCCGCCAGCCGTTCCAGCGCGGTGCGCTGCGGGTTCAGGAACCGGCGATAGGTGATCGCCTCCGACCGCACCTTCGTCACCCCGCGGCGCAGTTCGAACACCCGGTCGGTGCGCAGCCCCTGTTCGCAATCGTCCAGCCAGTCGCCCAGGTCCGCGACCACCGGGTCCAGATCCTCGGTGATCGCCGTGGCGAAGGCGGCGATCAGGTCCCCGGGATCGCGCAATTCGCCCGCCTTCATCTCGGCGACGACATCGCCCATCGCGACCAGATGCTTGCGCGTCACCGACACGACGCGCCCCTTCGCGGCCCAGATGCGGATCGACGCCAGCACGTCGGACGATCCCACCTCCTCGTCGGTGCGCCCGCGCAGGTTGACGAACGCGCTGTCGCCCATCTTCTCGCACCGCGGGCGCGTTTCCCCGGCGGTCAGCGCATCGACGACATAGGCGGGCAGTTGCGCCTCGTCGCGCAGCCACGTCTGCGCATGGTCGGCATTGGTGGTCAGGTGCACCCAGACGAACGGCGCCCCGCACGTCAGCGCGCCGGCGACCGGCACCTGCTCGGCCTTGCCCTCGGCGGTGATCCGCCACGCATAACCGCTCATCGCATCATCGCCACGTCGACCACCTTCTCCCCCGCCGCCGCCGTCGCCGGGGGCGCATCGGTCGCCTCGCGCGCGGCGTCGGCGCGCGCGCGGTCCAGGATCGCGCGCGGCACGTCGGCGCGGTGCGTCACCCGGTCCGCCCCCGCCAGCCAGCGCGCGTGACGCAGCGTCAGGTCGTCGGGGTCGGGCGAGGCGAGCACGATCCGCCGCACCACCCCCGCACCGTCCTGCCCCGTCAGCGCCCCGGCCACATCCGCCCCGTCGTGATCGACCAGAGGGTCGAGCGCGCCGCCCGGCGCCAGCGCCGCCGCGATCGCGCGCCGCCGCGCCGCGCCATCGGGAAATCGCGCGCGCACCGTATCACGCGCCGCGTACAGCCCGCGCGCCAGTTCGCCCAGCCCGGCGGGCAGCATCCCCTCCAGCCGCTGGCGCAGCGCCGCCGCCAGCCCGGCGGAAACTCCGCCGGTGCCGATCGCGACCAGCACCGGATCGCGATCGACGATCGCGGGCAGCGTGAAATCGCACAGCGCCGGCCGGTCGACCGCATTGACCAGCACCCCGCGCGCCTTCAGCCGCGCGACCGCCGCATCGTCGTCGGCGACGATCGCCAGCACGGCGGCCGCATCGTCCTCGCCGACGATCCGCGCGCCGGCGCGTTCCAGCAACCGGCGCTTGGCATCGGCCGCCTCGCCGTCGCCCACCAGGATGACGGCGCGCCCCGCCAGCCGCACGAACAGCGGCAGGCTGTGCAGCGGGGCGGGCGCGCTCACGCGGTCACAGCCACTCGGGCACGCGCTCCGCGGCCAGGATCGTCTCGGCGGCGATCCGGTCGGCGACCACGGCATAGCGATCGCCGTCGACCAGCACCTCGGGCACCAGCGCGCGGCTGTTGTAGGTCGACGCCATCGTCGCGCCATAAGCGCCGGCGGTGCGGAACACCGCCAGATCGCCCTTCGCCACCCGGTCCACCTCGCGCGCCATCGCGAAGGTATCGCCGGTCTCGCACACCGGGCCGGCGATGTTCGCCATCATCCGTTCGCCATCGGGGGTCACGGCCGCGAAATCGTGCCATGCGTCGTACAGCGCCGGGCGCGCCAGATCGTTCATCGCCGCATCGACGATGACATAGGGGTGGACGACGCCGGGCTTGACCCAGATCACCTCGGTCAGCAGCACGCCGGCATTGCCCGCGATCGCGCGCCCCGGCTCGAACATCAGCTTCACGTCCCAGCCCCTGGTCGCGCGCGCCACCATCGCGCCGTAATCGGCCAGCGTCGGGGGCACGTCGCCCGCCTTGTACGCCACGCCCACGCCCCCGCCCAGGTCGACGCGCGCGATGCGGTGGCCCGCGGCGCGCAGCTCGTCGACCAGCCGCTTGACCCGCGCATAGGCCGCCTCCAGCGGCGCCAGGTCCATCAGCTGGCTGCCGATATGGATGGCCACGCCCTCCAGCGACAGGCCCGGCAGCCCCGCCAGCCGCGCGAAGATCGCCGGCGCCTGGTCAATCGGCACGCCGAACTTGTTCTCCTTGCGCCCGGTGGAGATCTTGGCGTGGGTGCCCGCGTCGACGTCCGGATTGACGCGCAGCACCGCGGTCGCGGTCAGCCCGCGTTCGGCGGCCAGCCGGGCGAGGACGACGCCCTCCTCCTCCAGCTCCAGGTTGAACTGGCCGATCCCGGCCTCCAGCCCGCGCACCAGCTCCGCCTCGGTCTTTCCGACGCCGGAAAAGACGATGCCGTCGGCGGGCATCCCGGCCGCCAGCGCGCGCGCCATCTCGCCGCCCGACACCACGTCCGCGCCATAGCCTTCGTCGGCCAGCACGCGCAGCACCGCCAGATTGGGATTGGCCTTGATCGCATAGGCCAGATGCGTGTCGGGAACAGTCGACAGGCCGTCGCGGAACTCGCGCGCGCGCTGGCGGAACGCGGCGGCGGAATAGACGTAGACGGGGGTGCCCACCTCGGCGGCGATGCGCGTCATCGGCACGCCTTCGCACCACAGCGCGCCGTCCTGGTAATGAAAATGATCCATGGTCGTCCGTATCGGGTCAGCTCGGGGGCAGGTCGAACGCGTCGTTCTGCCGTTCCTGCGAGCGGGTCATGATCTCGCTGTTGCGTTGCGGGCGTTCCTGGACTGAGGGGGTCAGGAGGTCCGCGACGGTCGGCGTCGCAGGGGCGCCATACGGCGCTGCGGGCAATTGCTCACCCGCGGCGGGTTTGAGCGCCTGCGTCGATCCGCACGCCGCCAGCGGCAGCGCGGCACCCAGCAGCAGCAGCGGGAGGAGCCGCCTCACGCCCGCGCCTCGCGCGCGGCGCGGATCGCGGCGCGGACATTGTCGGGGGCGGTCCCGCCGAAGCTTTTGCGGCTCGCCACCGATGCGTCGACGGACAGGACGCCGTACACCGCCTCGGTGATCCGCGCGTCGATCGCCTGCAGGTCCGCCAGCGGCACCGCGTCCAGCGTGCACCCCAGCGCCTCCGCCCGCGCCACCGCGCGCCCGGTGATGTGGTGCGCCTCGCGGAACGGCACGTTGCCCTCGCGCACCAGCCAGTCGGCCAGGTCGGTGGCGGTGGCATAGCCGCTTTCGGCCAGCCCGCGCATCCGGTCGGTACGGAACGTCGCGCTCTCGACCATCCCGGTCATCGCCGCGATCGAGATCGCCAGCAGGTCGTGGCATTCGAAAACCGGCGGCTTGTCGTCCTGCATGTCCTTCGAATAGGCCAGCGGCAGCCCCTTCATCGTCACCATCAGGCTGACGAGGCAGCCGGAAATGCGCCCGGCATGGCCGCGCACCAGCTCGGCGGCATCGGGGTTGCGCTTCTGCGGCATGATGCTGCTGCCGGTCGACCATTGATCGGACAGCGAAACGAAGCCGAACGGCTGCGACGCCCACAGCACGAATTCCTCCGCCAGCCGGCTGAGGTGGAGCGAGCATTGCACCGCCGCCATCAGGTAATCGAGCGCGAAGTCGCGGTCGCTGACCGAATCGAGGCTGTTGCGCGTCGGCCCGTCGAACCCCAGCGCCGCGGCGGTCGCCTGCCGGTCGATCGGGAAGCCGGTGCCCGCCAGCGCCGCCGATCCCAGCGGGCACAGGTTGCCGCGCGCGCGATTGTCGCGGAACCGGCTGACGTCGCGCGACACCATCTCGTGATAGGCCATCAGGTGATGGCCCAGCGTCACCGGCTGCGCCGACTGAAGGTGGGTGAAACCGGGCATCACGCTGCCGGCATGTTCCTCCGCGCGCGCCAGCAGCGCATCGTCCAGTGCGGCTAGCGCGGCCAGCACCTGATCGGTCGCATCGCGCACCCACAGGCGGAAATCGGTCGCGACCTGGTCGTTGCGGCTGCGCGCGGTGTGCAGGCGCCCGGCGGCGGGACCGATCGCATCGGACAGCCGCGCCTCGGTCAGCATATGGATGTCCTCCATCGCCAGATCGTCGGGCACGCCGTCCGCGGCATAGCCGGCGGCGACCTGTTCCAGCCCGGCGTCGATCGCGGCGACGTCGTCGGCGGCGACGATCCCCTGCGCGCCCAGCATCGCGACATGCGCGCGGCTGCCCGCGACGTCCTGTCGCCACATCCGCTTGTCGAAGGGAATCGACGCGTTTATCTCACGCATCACGGCCGCCGGCCCTTCGGCGAACCGCCCGCCCCACATCTGGTTGGAACCGCTCATGGCCTCCCGCGTCGCGATCGTCTGTCTCCTGGGGGTCGCCGTCGCGACCGCGGCCTGCGATAGGGCGTCACCGGGCAACGGGCAAGCACAGGCGGACACCACCGCCGCCACTGCCGCCGCCAGCCCGGACGAAGCCGCCCCCGCAAGCACGGGCGCGAAGGCGGACGCAGGGGCCGACAAGGTCGATCGCAGCCACAAGGGCGAAGCCGCCCCCGACGTCGCCTTCGCCGCGCCGGGCGGGAAGGAAGGACCGACGACGCTCGCGGCGTTCCGCGGCAAGCCGGTGCTGGTCAACCTGTGGGCGACGTGGTGCGCGCCGTGCGTCAAGGAAATGCCCACGCTCGACGCCGCCGCCGCGACGCTCGGCGACCGCGTGCCGGTGCTCGCGATCAGCCAGGACATGGACCCGGCGAAGGCGGTCGCCTTCCTCGACCAGCGCAGGTTCACGCACCTGCGCCCGTATCTCGATGCCAAGCTGGGCCTCAGCCTCGCCTATGGCACCAACCTGCCGACGACGATCCTGTACGGCGCGGACGGCAAGGAGATCTGGCGCGTGACCGGCGACCTCGACTGGACCGGCGCGCAGGCGAAGGGGCTGCTGGCCGAGGCCGCCTGACCGGGGACGGATCGCGGGCGCGACGGGCGTAGCGGCACGCTGTCGCCCGCGCAGGAACACGACGTCCGCCGCACGCCCCCGGGTATTACCGCATCCCCTCGTCCGCCGCGCGGCGGCGCTGCGTCTCCGACGTGCCGTCCCGCTCGCGCGCCCGCTCGCGCAGGTCGGCACCGGCATCCTGCAGCGCGGCGCCCGCATGGTCGCGCGCGTCGTCCACATGGCCGCGGATATCGCGCTGCAGGTCGTCGGACGCGCGGTCCAGCCGGTCGGCGGCGCGGTCCAGCGAGCGCGCAGTCGCGGCGTCCAGCTGGTTGGCGACGGTGCCGGTCAGCGCATCGACGCTGTCGACGACGTTGCTGGTCGCGGCATGGACATCGGCGGCGATGGCATTGCCGGTACGTTCCGCATGGTCCTCCACGCGATCGCTGCACCCCGCCAGCGACAGCGCGGCGGCAGTGGCGACGGACAGGATGGCGAACGGCTTGACGGTCATCGGGTCATCTCCTTTGCCGATGCCCAATCCGCGACGCGGGGGTTTCGTTGCGCCCCCGTCCTGCCGCTTCCCGTGGCCGATCGCCTAACCGGCTGCCTGGATCACATCGTCCAGCCGCGCGCGCAGCGTGCGCGGCGCGCACGGCTTGGCGCAGACCAGCGCGCCGGGATAGCGGTCCTCCAGCCCCTGGCGGTCGGCATGGCCGGAATGGAAGATGATCGGCACGCCCGCCTGCGCCAGCCGGTCGGCGGCGGGGAACACCTCGCCATCGCGCAGCCGCACGTCGAGGATCGCGCACAGATAGAAGCCCGGCGGCTGGCGCTCCATCGCGTCCAGCGCCTCCGCCAGCGAACCGTACGGCCCGTCCACCGACAGGCCCGCGTCCTCGACCGTCATCTGCACGTCCAGCGCCACGAACAGCTCGTCCTCCACGAGCAATACCGGCTTAGCCATTCGCCAGCACCGTCTCCGGCAGCCGCAGCGCCAGCGTGAAGCGGTCGTCCTGCGCCGCGCGCGTCACCGTCGCGCCCAGCTGGCGGGCGGAGGTATCGACCAGCAGCGTGCCGAAGCCGTGGCCGCCGGCGCCGCGCTCGCCATCAGGCGCGCCGCCGCCACGCTCCACCCAGTCCAGCACCACGCCGTCCCCGTCACGCCGCCAAGTCACGTCCAGCCTGCCCTCGCTTCCTTCCGCCAGCGCCCCGTATTTCACCGAATTGGTCGCCCACTCGTGCAGCATCAGCGCGAGCGAGGAGAGGCACTTGCGGTCGATCCGAACGTCCGGGCCGGCCACAACGATCCCGGCATGGTCGCGATAGGGCGCGATCGTCGCCGCGACCAGATCGGCCAGCGCGATCGCCTGCTGCTCGCCGGTGGGAGAGGCGAGCGCATGGGCGCGCCCCAGCGCCGCGATCCGTTCGCGCATGTCGTCGGCGAAGGTGCGCACGTCGTCGTGGCTGCGCGCCGCGGTGCTCACCATCCCGCCGATGATCGCGAACAGGTTCTTCACGCGATGGTTCATCTCGCGCAGCATCAGCTCGCGGGTTTCGGCGACGGCATATTCGGGGGTCACGTCGATCGACACGCCTACCATCCGCCGCGGGGCGGCGCCCGCGATGGTGCGCCCGAACCCCTTGATCCAGCGTGTCTCGCCGTCGGGCGTCAGCACGCGGAAGCTCGCCTCGAAATCCGCCTCGCCGCGCTCGGCGATGCGCAACGCCTCCTCGACGCGGGTGCGGTCCTCCGGGTCGACGCGGGCGAGCAGCCCGTCGACCGGCATCTCCGGCACGCCCTCCACCCCGAACAGCGCCTGTTCCGCGCCGTCCAGCACCGTCTGGCCGCTGTCGGGGCAATATTCCCACACGCCGATCCCGCCCGCGCGGATCGCCAGCCCCAGCCGCTCGCGCTCGTCGGCCAGCTGGCGTTCCAGCGCCAGCGCGTCGGTGAAGTCGGTCAGCACCAGCGTCGCGCCGTCGGTGCGGCCGTTCTGCAACCGGTAGGGCAGCGTGCGCAGCGCGAAGGTGCGCGTGCCGTCGCGGCTGGTGACGCGCCGCTGCGTCGCGGGCGCCCCGGCGGCGACCGCGCGCGCATCGGCGACGTAATCGCCATCGTCCAGCCCGCTCGCCACATCGGTCAGCGGGCGGCCGCGATCGACCGGCTGGAGCGGGAAGATCGCGGTCGCGGCGGCGGTATAGTTGCGGATGCGCAGGTCGGCGTCGACGACGACCACCGCCAGATCGGTCGATTCGAAGAAATTGCGCAGGTCGGCATTGGCGACGGTCAGCTGGTCGACCTTGGTCTTCAGCTCGTCGTTGACGGTCGACAGCTCCTCGTTGGTCGACTGGAGCTCCTCGTTCATCGACATCATTTCTTCGTTGGAGCTCTTCAGCTCCTCGTTCGCGGTCTCCAGTTCCTCCACCGCGGAACGCAGCCGGTGGCGCGTCAGCCGCAGCTCGTCCTCCAGCGCCTCCAGATGATCGTCGCCCTCGGCCAGGTCGACCGCGTCGGGATCGTCGGCGGGGCGGAACGGGCCGGCATCGCGGAATACGAACAGCAAGGTGCCGTCGCCCAGCGGGTCGCACACCACCTCCACCGGCTGGACGCCGAACTCGTTCGCCACCTCGACGTCGCGCGCCACCACCCGGCGGCGGCCGTCGCGCGCCTGGCGCAGCAGCGGGCCGATGACGTCGCGCAGGCCCGGTCGCGCCAGCGTGATCGCGCTCGATCCGCCGGTCCGCGATACGGGGAAGTCGAAATAGCGGCTCAGCCGGCCATGCGCGGCCAGGATCGCGCCGTCCTGGTCCAGCACCATGCTGGCCGGGGCGTAGCGATCGACCAGCCGGCGCATCGCGGCCTGATCCTCGGGCAGCGCGCCCGCGCCGTCGCGCTCGGCGCGATCGCGGCGCGGCGCGGCCTGGCGAAGCCCGCCGGGTAAGTCGATCGGATAGGACGGCGCGCCCGGCGAACGCGCGAACAGCCGCGCGTGCCGGTCGATCGGCGGGAACAGATGCTCGAACCGCCCGACGCTTTCCGACGGCCCCAGGAACAGGAAGCCGCCCGGCCGGATCGCATAATGCAGCAGCGGCAGCACCGTCTGCTGCAACCGGTCGTCGAAATAGATCAGCAGGTTGCGGCACGACACCAGGTCGATGCGCGAAAACGGCGGATCCTTGACCAGGCTGTGGTTGGAAAAGCGGATCAGATCGCGGATCGCGGTCGTCATCGTGAACCGCTCGCCGTGCGGCACGGTATAGCGTTCGCGCAACCCCGCCGGAATGTCCGCCAGCGCGGCGACCGGATAGGTGCCCTCGCGCGCGATCGCCAGCATCTGTTCGTCGATGTCGGTGGCGAAGATCTGCACCGCCGTCGGCTCGCCCGCCTCGCGCGCGGCCTCCGCGAACAGCATCGCGATCGTGTACGCTTCCTCCCCGCTCGAACAGCCGGGAATCCACACGCGCACGTCCTCGCCCGGCTCGCGCCCCGCCAGCAGCGGCACGATCGCCTCGGCGCGCAGCACCTCGAACAATTCGCCGTCGCGGAAGAAGCGCGTGACGTTGATCAGCAGGTCGCGGAACAGCGCCTCGCATTCGTCGGCATCGCTGCGGATCCGCGTCAGGTAGCCGCGCCCGCTGTCGATGCCCAGCACGTGCATCCGCCGCTCCACCCGGCGGATCAGCGTCGATCGCTTGTAGCCCGAAAAGTCGTGCCCGACCGCCTGGCGCAGCACGCGGCACAGATCGTCGACATGATCGGCGACCACCGTCGCCTCGCGCTCCAGCGGGTGGCCGGTGCGCCGCGCGAAGAAGCTGGTCAGGCAGGCGATGATCTCGCCGGGCGGGCGCACGTAATCGACCAGCCCGGTGCCCACCGCCGATACCGGCATCCCGTCATAGCGCGCGGTTTCCGGCTGCTGGACGACGCATACGCCGCCGTTCTCCTTCACCGCGCGCAGCCCCGTGGTGCCGTCCGCGCCGGTGCCCGACAGGATCACGCACGCCGCATCCGCCTGCCGGTCGATCGCCAGCGACTGGAAGAAATCGTCGATCGGCCGGCGCAGCCCGCGCGGCTGCGCGAAATCGGTCAGTTCCAGCACGCCGTCGCGGATCGCCAGCCCGTGGCCGGGCGGGATGATATAGACGCGGTCCGGCTCCAGCCGCTCACCGCCCTCGCACTGCAGCACTTCCAGCGCGGTGTGCCGGTCGAGCAGCTGCGCCAGCATGCTTTCGTGGTTGGGGTCCAGGTGCTGGACGATCACGAACGCCATGCCGGTGGCCCCGCGCACCGGCGACAGCATGTCGCGCAGCGCCTCCAGGCCGCCGGCCGATGCGCCGATGCCGACGACGGGGAACGCGGCCTTGCCGGTCATGGGCGTGTCTCCGTCGGGTCGGTCGTGCGAATCGCCGCTCACGGGAAACGCATGTCGTCGAGCTCGGCCAGCGTCAGCTTGGCCTGTGCGATGGTGGCGGCGGTGTTGCCGATCGTCATCAGCGACCCTTCCAGCACCATGCCCGATTCGGCGACCAGCGGGGTCAGCCGCGACAGCGTCAGCCCCAGTTCGCGGTCGTAATCGGCCAGCATGTCCGGCTGCGCGTGGCTGACGTCGAATTGCGAGGCGAAGATGAACGGGATCGACCCGTCGCCCGCACGCAGCTTCGACATGTACAGAAGGTTCACGAACGGTCGCCCGTCCTTGCGGAAATTGACGATCGGGGTGCGCACGTTGACGTGGCGGTCGTCGCCCAGGAATTCGTGGATCCGCTCGCGCGCCTCCGCATTGGGCGCGTCGCGCTGCAACAGGCGGCAGTTCTTCCCCACCACCTCTGCCGCGGTATAGCCGGTCAGCGCCTCGAACGGCGCGTTGACGGTCAGCAGCGCATGATCGTCGGTCACGCCCGCGATCGCCAGCGCGACCCGCGAATCGCGGCAATAGTCCGACAGATGACGGGGAATAATCTGGTTCACACTCACGCCCTTAACGTGGACTAATCGCGAGCGCGAGAACAGTTCCCGTCGATCGCCGCCAGCGATCGAAATCGGCGGGGCGCGTTGGCGTTCAGCGGGGAAAGGATTGGATGCCCGACAAGGATTCGAACCTTGATTGACGGAGTCAGAGTCCGCTCTCTTACCATTAGAGGATCGGGCAACGAGGCGGCGCGTCTAGCGGCTGCGGCCGCGGCGGTCAACCCCCGTCGCCGCTGGCCGCTGCGCGCGCCTTGCCGCGCGGCGGGGGAGCGTGTAGCCTTGGGATCAAGCACCGCCCGGCAGCGCGCGCCTTTCCGTCACGCGACGCCGGCACGGCAGACAGAAGAAAGTGGACGGCAATGGTGGACGTCACCGCCCAATTGCCGCGCCGGCAGGGACAGCGCCCTGCCCGTTCGGCCCCCCATTCGCCGTCGCCCGCGCGCGGCGGCCCGCGGCATTATGCCGCGCTCGACCTTGGCACCAACAATTGCCGGCTGCTGATCGCGCGCCCGCAGGGGGACGGCTTCGCAGTCGTCGACGCCTTTTCGCGGATCGTGCGGCTCGGCGAAGGACTGTCGGCGAACGGCGCGCTGTCCGATGCGGCGATCGAACGGACGATCGCGGCGCTGCGCGTGTGCGCGGACAAGCTGAAGCGCCGCAACGTCCGCCTCGCGCGGTCGGTCGCGACCGAGGCGTGCCGCCGCGCCACCAACGGCGCGGCGTTCATCGCGCGGGTGCTCGACGAAACCGGGATCCATCTCGACATCATCTCGGCGGAGGAGGAGGCGCGGCTGGCGGTGCTCGGCTGCCACGCACTGCTGGAACCGGGGACCGGCCCGGCGCTGGTGTTCGACATCGGCGGCGGCTCGACCGAACTGGTGCTGGTCGATGCCGACACCACCGTGCCGCGCGTGCGCGACTGGCATTCGGCGCCCTGGGGCGTCGTGTCGCTGACCGAAAGCGCGGGGGGCGGCGGCTCGGCGGAGGAACGCGCCGCGGCCTATCGCCGGATGCGCGCGCTGGTCACCGAAAGCTTCGCGCCCTTCGCCGCGCGGCTGCCGCGCCCGTCGGGGATGTTGCGGCTGCTGGGCACCAGCGGCACGGTGACGACGCTGGCCAGCGTCCATCTGGGGCTGGAACGCTACGACCGCGCACAGGTCGACGGGCTAATCGCGCCCGCCGCGGCGATGCGCGCGATCAGCCAGGAACTGGCCGGCATGTCGCTGGCGGAACGCGCGCAGCTGCCGTGCATCGGGCGCGAGCGTGCCGACCTGGTCGTCGCGGGCTGCGCTATCCTCGAAGGGATATTGGACCTATGGCCCGCGCAGCGGCTGGGCGTCGCCGATCGCGGCATCCGCGAAGGCATCCTGCGCCGGCTGATGGAAACCGGAGCGTAAGGGCGGATCATGCGGGGAACCGGAGCGGGGCGCCAGCGCGTCAAGACCGCGCGCAAGCGCAGCGCACAATCGACCCGCTGGCTCGCGCGCCAGCTCAACGACCCCTACGTCCACCGCGCGCGCGCGGAGGGCTATCGCAGCCGCGCCGCGTTCAAGCTGATCGAGCTGGACGAACGCTTCGGCCTGCTCAAGGGCGTGAGGCGCGTCGTCGACCTGGGCATCGCGCCGGGCGGGTGGAGCCAGGTGGTCCGCCGCCAGGCACCCGCCGCCGCGATCGTCGGCATCGACCTGCTGCCGGTCGATCCGATCGACGGCGTCACCATCTTCGAGATGGATTTCATGGCCGATGAAGCGCCCGGGGTGCTGATGGAGGCGCTGGGCGGCGCGCCCGACCTCGTCATGTCGGACATGGCCGCCAACACCGTCGGCCATCCGCAGACCGACGCGCTGCGCACCATGGCGCTGGTCGAAACCGCACTCGCCTTCGCGATCGACGTGCTGCGCCCGGGCGGCACCTTCGTGTCGAAGGTCTTCGCCGGCGGCGCCGACGCCGCGCTGGTCGCCGAAATGAAGCGCAACTTCACCACCGTCAAACACGCCAAGCCGCCGTCGAGCCGCAAGGGCTCGGTCGAATGGTTCGTCGTCGCGCAGGGGTTCAAGGGGCGGACCGAAGTGGCGGTGGATTAGGATTGGCTGGTGCCGTTTCGACAAACGGAACGTGATCGGCTTGTATGCGCAGCGCTCATCCACCCGGCGAGGCGCGGGTGAAGATCGCGGGATAAGCCCCTTCGGCAGTACCGCCACCAACGCACCCAGAAAAAGCGACACAAATGTCACCCAATGAATAGACCCCTTGTATGATGTTTTTTTGGAGTTGTAGAGAGGCGGAATGATTGATCCCAACGCACCTCCGGCGACGGTCGCAGACAGCGACTTCGAGACACTCGAAGAAGCCAAGGTGACGGTTAAGGAAAAGTGGCAGGGGGCAGTGAACGAGGGGTCAGGTTTCGTTGCGGTCCCGATGTCTCTGCTACGGTTACAGTCGAAGTACAAACTGACGCCTACCGAAATGCTGGTGCTTATCAACCTGCTGGCTCATTGGTGGGATCCAAAGCGACCTGTTTTTCCGCGATCAACAACGATAGCAAAGCGCATGGGAGTCGATCTTAGAACTATCCAACGCGCGACGCGAAAGATGGAAAAGGCCGGACTGATTGAGCGTGACAAGTTGGCAGATGGCAAACGAGTGTTCTCGTTTGACATTCTTGCCAAGCGCCTGGCTCACGATATGCCGTTGGCCTTCGCTGCTCAGGGGCAGGAGACATTCGGATCATGAGAGGCTAATGACTAGTCGCCCCACCCTTGCCGCTAAGACAGCCGCTATTCCGCCGGAACGGCGAACGAAAGCTGCTGCCAAGGTCGTGGGATCGAGTCCAGCACCGGCTGAGCACTCTACGCGCACCGTAACCATTCACCGGGACGAAGGCGCCGTAGTCAGATGGGCGCTGTTCGGGACAGCCGCAATCATCTTCTCGCTGGCGGTCCTGCTTATCGCCTACCGCGGCCAGTCAAACTATCCCTGCTCTGCGGTCATTTCAGCTATTCACGGCAGGTGACGGATATCTGTCTACGCACACGCGCGGCGGCCTTGTTGGGCAAAGGCTTTACCGCACCACCGTTTTCCTTGAGAAGCCGTTCAGCTTGTCGAGGGGGCGGCGAGGGTCGCGCGCGCGCTTTGTGACGAGGCTTCCACAGGCTTAGCCTATCCTCAGCGCAAAGGTTGGGAACATCCCCCACAACGAAACGGGCGCCGGTGTTGCCACCGACGCCCGATCCTTGTCAGCGATATGCCGCCCGGCTTACGCCGCCTGGGGCAGCGCCGCCTTGGCCTGCGCGATGATCGCGGAGAAGGCTTCGCCCTCGTGCATCGCGATATCGGCCAGCACCTTGCGGTCCAGTTCGACGCCGGCCAGCTTCAGGCCGTGCATGAACTGGCTGTAGGTCAGCCCTTCGGCGCGGACGCCGGCGTTGATGCGCTGGATCCACAGGCCGCGGAAGGTGCGCTTCTTCACCTTGCGGTCGCGATAGGCGTACTGGCCGGCCTTCTCGACCGCCTGACGGGCGACGCGGATCGTGTTCTTGCGACGACCGCGATAGCCCTTGGCCTGTTCCAGGATGTTCTTGTGCTTGGCGCGAGTGGTTACGCCCCGCTTGACGCGTGCCATATCTTATTCCTCCTCGTCGCTCAGTTCAGGCCGTACGGCGCCCAGGCCTTCACCGTCGCGGTGTCGGCCTTCGACAGCACCGTGGTGCCGCGGTTCTGGCGGATGTACTTGCCGTTGTGGCTGATGAGGCGGTGGCGCTTGCCGGCGACGCCGTGCTTGAGCTTGCCGGTGGCGGTGAGCTTGAAGCGCTTCTTGACGCCGCTCTTGGTCTTGAGCTTGGGCATTTTGGTCCTTTCGTTAAGAGCGATGAGGCTGGACGGCCGCGGCAGCCCTTGATGGCCGGGCCGTCGTCAAGCACCTGTCGCTCGAGAAGCGGGCCGCCTAGCCGAACGCATCGCGAAAAGCAACCGTCGGGAACCGGCGGCGCGCCGCGGCGATTGTGCCGCCATGGCAACGACCGCCCCCGGCCCGCCCGCGCCCACCGCCGCGCAGCCCCGCGCGCGCCGCATCGCGCGGGTGGCGGCGCGCGTCGCGCTGGGCGTGCTGGCGGTGCTGTTCGCGATCTGGCTGGTGCTGTTCGTCACCAAGGGCCGCTTCCTCAAGCATCCGTTCGAATCGGTCGCCGGCCGGCTGACCAACCGCACCGTCACCGTCGGCGGCGACTTTCGGCTCTATTTCTCGCCGCTGCGCCTCACCTTCTATGCCGAGAAGCTGTCGGTATCGAACCCCGGCTGGGCGACGCGCCCGTATCTGTTCACCGCCGAACGGATCGATTCGCGCATCGCGCCGCTGTCGCTGCTGTTCGGCAAGCGGCGCTTCCACTGGCTGGACCTGACCGATGGCGCGGTCGATCTGGAATGGAACGCCGCGCACGATCGCAATACCTGGACGTTCAGCGAGAAGAAGGGCTCGGGCAAGCCGCTCGACCTGCCGCGGATCGACCGCGCGACGATCGCGGGCACGACCGTGCGCTACCGCGATCCGCGGATGCGGCTGGAAACGCAGGCGGCGCTCGACACGATCCGCTCCACCGACGCACGCATCGGGCAGGCGGTCGGCGTGACGGGATCGGGCGTGCTGCGCGACACGCCGTTCACGCTCGTCGCGCGGCTGCTGTCCCCCGACACCACGGTCGCGCGCGGGCGCAACCAGCTGGCGATGCGCGCCCGCGCCGCGGGCAATGCCATCGACGTCACCGGCACGCTGCCCAGCCTCGCGCAGGTGGAGGGCGTGCCGCTGGCGGTGCGGGCGCGCGGGCGCAACCTGGCGGCGCTGCTGGGGATCATCGGCGTCGCGATCCCCAATACGCGCACCTATCGCCTGCGCGCGCAGCTGGTGCAGCAGGGGCAGGAATATCGCTTCACGCGGTTGGCCGGCACGTTCGGCGACAGCGACCTGGCCGGGCGGCTCACCGTCACCAACGGCGATCGGCTGCACCTCGATTCGCGGCTGGAGACGCGGCGGCTCGACATCGTCGATGCCGCGCCGTTCATCGGCTACAATCCCGATATCGTCGCGACCAAGGGCGCGGTCGCCGCCGCCGCCGCGACCGGCGCGGCCCCCGCGCGGTTGCTGCCCGATGCCGAACTGCCGGTGGCGACGATGCAGCGGTTCGACGCCGACCTCGTCTGGCATGTCGCCGCGGTCCGTTCGCGCCGCGTGCCGGTGTCGGACGTCGACCTGACGCTGAAGCTGGCGGACGGGCGGCTGGCGCTGTCGCCGCTCACCTTCGCGATGGCGCGCGGCAACGTCGCGTCGGACCTCGTCTTCGACACCCGCCAGCGTCCGTCCGCGATCCGCTACGACATCCGCCTCGCCCCCACGCCGCTCGGGCGGCTGCTGGCGGGCTATGGCGTGGCGGAGGCGGGGACGACCGGGACGATCCGCGGGCGCATCCAGCTGGCCGGGCGCGGCGATTCGCTCCACGATTCGCTCGCCACCGCCAACGGCCGCATCGCCTTCGTCATCCCCGCCGGCAGCCTGTGGACGCGCAACGTCCAGCTGGCGGAGCTGGATATCGGCACCTTCATGCAGAAGATGTTCGCCGATCAGCTGAAGGAGCCGGTGCGGATCAACTGCGGGCTGGTCGCCTTCACCGTGCGCGGCGGGCTGGCGGCGGCGGACCCGATCCTGATCGACACGACCAAGAACGTCATCCTGGGCCGCGGCGGGTTCAGTTTCCGCAGCGAGGGCGTGGACATCGCGGTGCGCGCCGATGCGAAGAAGTTTAGCCTGTTTTCCGGCCAGTCGCCGGTCGGCATCACCGGCACCTTCGCGCAGCCGGGGCTGAACGTCATCACGCCGCAGCTGCTGGCGCGCGCCGGCGCCGGGCTGGGGCTGGCGGTGGTGGCGACGCCGCTTGCCGGCATCCTGGCGTTCGTCGATCCGGGCGATGCCAAGGCGGCGCAATGCGGCCCGGTGCTCGCCGCGCGCACCGCCGCCGCCCAGCGCACCGACAAGGGCGAGCCGCGCACCGACCTGGGCGACGGCCGCGCGTCCACCGCGACGCCGGCGGCGCCCAAGCGCAAGAAGTTCCTCGGGATCTTCTAGGCTACCAACGTCGCCCCAGCGCAGGCTGGGGCCTCCCGCGACCCATTCCCCGCCCCATTACCGGGAGACCCCGGCCTTCGCCGGGGTGACGGTTGCTCGCCGATGGATCGCGGGAAAGGCCCGCCGTTGCCGCCCCGCGCCGCGGCGCCTACAAGCGGCGCCATGCCCGTCGTGCCGATCCTCCTGTCCGCGCTGGCGATGGCCGCGATCGTCGCGGTGCGGTACCTGCTGGCCAGCGGCGGGTTCGCGCTGGCGACGCGGCTACGCCACCGCGGCCTGTATGCCGGGCTCGACCCGCAGATCCGGCGCGAGATCGCGTGGAGCCTCGCCTCCGCCGCGATCTACGGCCTGCCCGCCGGGGTGATCGCCTGGGGCTGGCAGAACCGCGGCTGGACGCGCATCTACGCCGACGTCCACGCCTTTCCGCTGTGGTACTGGCCGTTGTCGGTGCTGCTGTACCTCGCCGCGCACGACACCTGGTTCTACTGGACGCATCGCTGGATGCACCGCCCGCGCGTGTTCCGCGTCGCCCATGCCGTCCACCACGCCAGCCGCCCGCCGACCGCCTGGGCCGCGATGGCGTTCCACCCGGTGGAGGCGCTGACCGGCGCTGTGGCCATTCCGCTACTGGTGTTCGTGATTCCGATCCATGTCGGCGCACTGGCGTTGGTGCTGACGGTGATGACCGTTATGGGGGTCACCAACCATATGGGGTGGGAGGTTTTTCCGCGGTTCATGTGGGGGGGGATAGTGGGGCGCTGGCTGATCACCGCCAGCCACCATCAGCGGCATCATGAGCGGTACGGGTGCAATTATGGACTGTATTTCCGGTTCTGGGACCGCGTCTGCGGCACCGACGAGGGGTTGGGCGATTTCGCGCGCGCGCATGCGCAGGCTGGCCGTCGCGGGGGCGATGGCGGTCGGCGCGATGCCGCTGGTGGGGGCGGCGCCGGTCGGGTCGCTTGACGTCGCGCTCGATCACCTGCGCTCGGCCAAGGGGTCGATCCGCGTCTGCCTGACCGCCGATCCGGACAATTTCCCCAATTGCATCGACGATCGCCACGCGGTCACCCGCTCGATCCCCGCCGCGCAGCACAGCTTCCGCTTCGGCGCGCTGCCGCGCGGCGATTATGCGATCGCGGTGATCCACGACGAAAACGACAACGCCAAGCTGGATACGTTCGCGGGCATTCCCAAGGAAGGCTTCGGCTTTTCGCGCAACCCGCCGATCCGCTTCGGCCCGCCGCGCTTCACCGCGGCGCGCTTCACGCTCGACAGTGATGCCGAAACGCAACAGGTGACGATGCGTTACATCCTGTAGCGCGCGAACGCGGAACCGGAATTCTTGCTCCTTTGTTGCGCCCCGGTATCAATCCGGGGGAAAGTTCCGTGTCCATCCTGCCTCATGTCGCGATCCGCGCGACGCTCGCCGCCGCGCTGGCGGTGCTCGCCGTTCCCGCGACCGCGCAAACCGTCAACGCGCCGGCCGAACCCAATGCGCTGCCGGATCCCGCGATGGGCGGCGATACCGTCACCGTCGCGGTCGCCGGCGCCTATCTGCCCGATTACGAAGGGTCGGACGACTATCGCCTCGTCCCCGGCCCGGCGGCGATCGGATCGGTCGGCGGCCATGCCTTCACCATCCTGGGCAACCGCGCCTCGATCGACCTCATCCCCAACCAGCCCGGCCCGACGTGGGACGTGCAGCTGGGGCCGGTCGGCGTCATCAACTTCAACCGCAACAGCGTGAACCCGATCGACGATCCGCGCATCAAGGCGCTGGGCAAGGTCGGCACCGCGATCGAGCTGGGCGGCTATGCCGGCATCGGCAAGACCGGCGTGCTGACCAGCCCGTACGACAAGCTGTCGGCCTCGATCAGCTATCGCTACGACGTCAACGGCGTGCACAAGAGCGGCATCCTGACCCCGTCGATCAACTATTTCACCCCGCTCAGCCTCAAGGCCGCGGTCGGTCTGTTCGCCGCTGCCGAGCGGGTCGAAAGCAAGTTCGGCCGAACCTATTTCTCGGTCGACGCCGCCGCCGCGGCGCGCAGCGGCCTGCCGCAATATCAGGCGCGCGGCGGGTGGAAGCACTGGACCGTCGGGCTGGCGGGCACCTATTCGCTGACCGGCAACCTCCTGAAGGGCGTGAAGCTGATCGCGGGCGGCAGCTACAAGCGGATGCTCAATGACTATGGCGATTCGCCGCTGGTCTCGATCGCCGGATCGCGCAGCCAGTGGCTGGGCGCGGTCGGCATCGGCTATACGTTCTGAGCGCGAAGGGGGCGGCGGCGACCCGGGCGGGCCGGACGGTCACCGTTCGGTCCAGGGCGGGCGTCGCCTCCCCCGCGGCGTTCCTTCACGCCCTCCCCGTCATGCCGGGCCTGTCCCGGCATCCACCGTGCCGAATAACCGCAAGGGGTAAGTTGGCGGCCGAACGTCTGGAAAAGAGCGGATCGCGCCAGACGAGACGCCCGCCATTCTTGAAAACGATCGAATCGCTGGACGCGCTTCGCCGTCCAAAATGGCAAGAGGTGGGACTTTGCCGCCGTTCCGGGAGGACATTCGAACGGCTGCTACTTTTTGAAGCTGACACTCAGCGAGTCTCTCACCGGCATCGCAGATCCGCTGAAAATGGGCCGGTCACGGACAGACCGCTTCCGGCACACACCTTGAGAAAGTGGACGTAAACTCGCGCAGCGATTGGCACGAAGCAGGCTCATCGACCGCGCAGCGCGCTTTACGCGCGACGAAGGCAGGGGCATTATAGCCCAAAGAAAGGCGCCGGATGGGCATCAGTACAAGCGCTGTCATGATCATGCTCGGTAAGGATCGACCAACTGTATAAGGTCGGGCGAGAATCAGTGAGCTATTTTGCCGACAAGCTGGTCAACGATCCGAACGAGCCCACGCTGGACATGTGGCTTGTTGATCAGGCGTTGGAGATGACACAGGGCTACGTTCTCAATTTTAGCGATGCGACTTTCAATGATTTCGTCCGCCGCAAATTTGGGATCGACGCCACGGCACCGATCTATACGGTCAACGGCGCCTCGAAGGCCAAGCGGCTGCGCGCGCTGCTGCGGTCGCTGGTGCCAGGCGCACAGGCCGAGGTGCTACGGACATTCTGGGCGTATCGGCAGGAGATCGTTGGACACGGGTTCGCCAGCGAGCTTGAGCCTAAGGTCAAGGCGGACTTCTTGGCCATGATTGCACGGCTGGACGGCGTCGAACAGCCGATCGACATTGCGATCGTTGAGGCATTTAGCGACGATCCAACGTTAGCCGAACTTGTCGAGGCCATTCAACGCGAGATCCAAGCGAACGCACCACACGCTGCACTGGACCGACTACATACCTACGCGATGAAGAAGTTTGCCGATCTTATTGAGCGAGACGGCGGCACGGTCGGACATGGCGACGCGCTGCATTCCCGTGCTGGCCGCTACATCAACGGGCTCCGTCAGGCTGGTCAGATCAGCGAGTTCAGCGAGAAGATCGCCAAGTCCACTGTCCAAGTATGCGAGCAATTCAACCAAGTGCGCAACAATCGCAGCTTGGCGCACGATAACACGATCCTTGGAATCGCCGAAGGTCGCTACGTGTTCGAGACCGTGTTGAGCCTGCTCCGCTTCATCCGAGCGCTCGATGAGGCCAAGTTTGGTCGATAACGATTATGTCAGACGCAGGTCCGTTTCGACCTCCGTTGGCAAGACCTTAAGTGAAGACTTCAACTTCGCGCCAAGCCGGTTTCCCTGCGGCAAACGGCAAGTTTCAGCCTGAGCGGCTGTTCACGTCCCGGCCGCTGAACGACGTAAGTTGGTCGACACCTACCGTCCCGATCAGCAACCGATGCCGACACACAGGCAACGGCCACGCACGTCGCCGATCAGCCCCTCCGCCACGACATCCCAAAATCCTGCCCGAATTGCCCATTCCCGAAACCGTCAACGCGCACGGCATTCCGGGACGGCCACTGGCGACACGCCGCCCCACACCCCGCCCCCTTTTCGCCGTTTGGGCGTTTCCCTGCGGCGCGCGGGTCAATATGCCCCTCGCCCTGCCGTATCGCACGCGTTAGGGGTGCGTTGCCTTGGCCAGTAAGAGTGAGAAAGGGTCTGCGATGACGGATAGCGAGCATCAGATGGAGGCGCCGTCCGCGCCCGAACCGCGCCGCGCGTCCCGGCGGTCCTTCTTCACCGGCGCGCTGGGCACCGGGCTGGCGGCGGCGACGCTGGCCGGCCGTGCGGTGGCGCAGACGACGCCGACGCCGTCTCCTTCCCCCTCGCCGTCGCCTTCTCCCTCGCCCACCGGCACGCCGACGCCGGGGCTGAGCGACGTCGACATCCTCAACTTCGCGCTGAACCTCGAATATCTGCAGGCGAATTATTATGCCTATGCGGTCGGCAACGGCGCGCTGGCCGCCGCCGACATCAGCGGCACCGGCGCCGCCGGCGCGGCGAGCGGCGGGCGCGCGGTGTCGTTCGGCACCGAAACCGTGATCCAGGCCTATGCCCGCGAGATCGCCGCCGATTCGCTGGCGCAGGTGCGCTTCCTGCGCGGCCAGCTGCCCAGCAGCGCGGTGATCGCGCAGCCCGCGATCGACCTGTCGGTCGGCGCGAACAGCGCGTTCAGCGTCGCGGCGCGCCGTGCCGGGATCATCGCCGGCGCCACCGACACGTTCGACCCCTACGCCTCGGTCGACAATTTCCTGATCGGCGCCTTCCTGTTCAAGGATGTCGCGGTCACCGCCTACAAGGGCGCGGCGCCGCTGATCTTCAACAAGACCTTTCTGGAGGCGGCGGCCGGGATCATGGCGACCCACGCCTATCACGCCGCAACGATCCGCACCCTGCTGTACCGCCGCGGGCAGTCGAACGCGGTGCTGATCCCGTGGACGACCGGGATCGCCGCCGCGCGCGACGCGCTGGACGGCGCGCCGGCGGAGGATCTGATCCGCGGCATCGCCCCCAACGACGATCAGGGCGTGGCGAAGGTGTCCACCCCCGACGGCGACCGTGCGAACATCGTGCCCACCAACAGCAACGGCATCACGTTCAGCCGCACGCCGACGCAGGTGCTCAACATCGTCTATCTCAACGCCGCGGCGGTGACGTCGGGCGGCTTCTTCCCCAGCGGGGTCAACGGAACGGCGAAGACGAGCGCGGCATCGAGCTGACGCGCCCCCGCGCCTCGCCCACCCCCGTCTTTCCCCTTCCCATCAGGGACATGCCGTCATGATCAAGGATTCCGTCTTCGCCGCCCTCGACCTCGCCAACCAGCGGCGGGCAGAGCGGCGCCGCTTCATCAAGCTGGCCGCCGGCTCCACCGCGGTGGCCGGCAGCCTGGCGCTGCTGTCCGCGTGCGGCGGCAGCAACAACGACAGCACCAGCCCGTCGCCCACCCCGTCGCCCTCGCCCACCGCGACCAGCACCGGCGTCGCCACCGACATCGGCATCCTGCAGCTGGCGCTGAACCTCGAATATCTCGAAGCGCAATTCTATTCGATCGCGGTGCTCGGCCGCCCGCTGCCCGATGCCAGCCTGACCGGCAGCGTCGGCACGCGCGGCGCGGTGACCGGCGGGCGCAGCGTCGGGCTGACCGGCACGCTGGCCGAACTGGCGCGCGAGATCGCCTATGACGAAATCGCGCACGTCACCGCATTGCGCAGCGCGATCACCACCGCGGGGGGCGCGGCGCTGCTCATCAACCAGCCCGCGATCAACATCGACGGCGGCGCCAACGGCGCCTTCACCGCCGCGGCGCGCGCCGCCGGGCTGGTCGGCGCGAACGAGACGTTCGACCCTTATGCCAACGAACAGAATTTCCTGCTGGCCGCGTTCCTGTTCGAGGATGTCGGCGTCACCGCGTACAAGGGCGCCTCGCCGCTGATCACCAGCGCGACCTATCTGGAGGCGGCGACCGGTATCCTGGCGGCGGAGGCGTATCACGCCGGGCTGATCCGCAGCGAATTGTTCGCGCGCGGCACCACGGCGCAGCTGGCCGCGAACAAGATCGCCGCCGCGCGCGACACGCTGGACGGCACCGGCACGCGCGATGCCGGGATCGCGGTGGTCGATGCCAGCGGCAACCCGACCGGCGCGTCGAACATCAGCGCGGCGGACGGCAACGGCATCGCCTACAGCCGCTCGACCGCGCAGGTGCACAACATCGTCTACCTGCGCCGCGACGCCGGGATCGGCGGCGGCTTCTTCCCGGCCGGCACCAACAATTCGATCGAGGCATTGCGCACCAGCGGCGCGACCGCCTGATCGGACGCGGCCCTTCCCTTCTCCCCCGGGGGCGCTATGCTGCGCGCACCCCGGGGGGCCGCTGACGCGCGGCTGAGAGGGGGGCAGCAGCCCCCGACCCGTCGAACCTGATCCGGCGCCCCTCCCACGGGGTCCACCGGCGTAGGGAGGGAACGGCGTCGTCACCCGGCAACCGTCTTCCTCCGCCCGAAGTAGGAGAAGACGTGATGGCCGACATTCCCGCCCGCGCCGAAATCGGCGTCACCACCGGCCCGATCCGCGGCAGCCGCAAGATCCACGTCGGCCCGCTCAAGGTCGCGATGCGCGCGATCGACCTGGAACCGTCGTCGGGCGAACCGCCGCTCAACGTCTACGACACCTCCGGCCCCTATACCGATCCCAACGCGCGGATCGACATCATGGCCGGGCTGCCCGCGCTGCGCCGCGACTGGATCGTCGCGCGCGGCGACGTCGAAAGCTATGATGCGCGCGCCATCCGGCCGGAGGATAACGGACAACTCGGCCCCGACCGCTCCGGCGGGGTGCAGCCCTTCCCCAATGTCGTGAAGCGTCCGCTGCGCGCGCGTGCGGGCGGCAACGTCAGCCAGATGCACTATGCCCGCCGCGGCATCGTCACGCCCGAGATGGAATATGTCGCGGTGCGCGAGAATATCGGGCGCGAGATGCTGCGCGATCATGTCCGCGACGGCGAAAGCTTCGGCGCCGCCATTCCCGATCACGTCACCCCCGAATTCGTCCGTGACGAGGTCGCGCGCGGCCGCGCGATCATCCCGTCGAACATCAACCACCCCGAATCCGAACCGATGGCGATCGGCCGCAACTTCCTGGTCAAGATCAACGCCAACATCGGCAATTCGGCGGTCGCCAGCGACGTCGCGTCGGAGGTCGACAAGCTCGTCTGGTCGATCCGCTGGGGCGCGGACACGGTCATGGACCTGTCGACCGGCCGCAACATCCACGACACGCGCGAATGGATCATCCGCAACTCGCCCGTGCCGATCGGCACCGTCCCCATCTATCAGGCGCTGGAGAAAGTCGGCGGCATCGCCGAGGAGCTGACGTGGGAGATCTTCCGCGACACGCTGATCGAACAGGCCGAACAGGGCGTCGATTACTTCACCATCCATGCCGGCGTGCGCCTGCCGTATATCCCGCTGACCGCGAAGCGCGTCACCGGCATCGTCAGCCGCGGCGGGTCGATCATGGCCAAATGGTGCCTGGCGCATCACAAGGAATCGTTCCTCTACGAACGCTTCGACGAGATCACCGAGATCATGAAGGCCTATGACATCGCCTATTCGCTGGGCGACGGCCTGCGCCCCGGCGCGATCGCGGATGCCAATGACGAGGCGCAGTTCGCCGAACTGTACACGCTGGGCGAGCTGACCAAGCGCGCCTGGGCGCAGGACGTGCAGGTCATGATCGAGGGGCCGGGCCACGTGCCCATGCACAAGATCAAGCAGAACATGGACAAGCAGCTGGAGGCGTGCGGCGAGGCGCCCTTCTATACGCTCGGGCCGCTCACCACCGATATCGCGCCCGGCTACGACCATATCACCAGCGGCATCGGCGCGGCGATGATCGGCTGGTACGGCACGGCGATGCTTTGCTACGTCACCCCCAAGGAGCATCTGGGCCTGCCCGATCGCGACGACGTGAAGGTCGGCGTCGTCACCTACAAGCTGGCCGCCCACGCCGCCGATCTGGCGAAGGGCCACCCGGCCGCGAAGCTGCGCGACGACGCCCTGAGCCGCGCGCGCTTCGAATTCCGCTGGCGCGACCAGTTCAACCTGTCGCTCGACCCCGATACGGCGGAGCAGTACCACGACCAGACGCTGCCCGCCGAGGGCGCCAAGACCGCGCATTTCTGCTCGATGTGCGGCCCCAAATTCTGCTCGATGAAGATTACGCAGGAGGTTCGGGACTTCGCGGCCAAGCAGAACGCGCCGATCGACACGTTCGTCGCGGCTGAGGACGCCGAGGCAGGGATGCAGGAAATGAGCGAGAAATTCCGCGAGAAGGGCGGGGAGGTTTACCTTCCGGCCGCAGAGTAACGGTGTTCAATTAGTCCGAGTCAGACAGCATCGAATGCCGCTTTTCAACGGATTGATATTTGGCCGGAAGGGGAACCCCTTTCGGCCAATATCCTATTCCCTTCAAGTTCAAGAAGCGCTTTGAACGCCAAAGGTTTGTGCCAAAAACCTTGGTTTTGTCGGTGCCTGGAAAGTGAAATCCTCGGCGTTCAAGCCGATCCATCAGCTCACTGCGCGATAGCGGTTTGCCCGCCTCGGCGATAACCGCTTCCGCCGCCTCCATCACGTTTTTGAGCTCTGCGCCCGTCAAGCGGTGACGCGTGGACTCAGGAGCTTCTAAGGACAGCTCATAATTAGCGTGCTTTGCGCGATTGAGAGTGTGAGCCTCGAGCCGTAGATAATCCGCAATGAGATTTTCCACCAGCTTGAGTTCCTGACGGAGTCTCTCCCGGCGTTCATATGCTTGGCGCAGAAGCTCATCCATGATCAATTCCTCGCAGCCAATCTCTAATAAGGACTAAAAGTCACACTTTGCAAGATTTGGGCTTAAAAGAGTGTTGACGTGAGTGCTTCGTGCTGTATGTATGAGTCGGGCTATCAAACGCTGAAGGAGTACCCAGGAACTCAACATGGAAACCCGGCAATGCCGGAGAGGCGAAGAGGGCCGACCTTTCGGCCAGCCCTCCCAATGGCTCAACGTCGATGCGACGCGAAACCTCTGTAGTGGAATACTGAGAATCGCATGCTCCGACGCTTGGGTCAACCCCAATCCAATCACGGAGACGTTCCATGGCCGATCAGGCAATGCGTGACGACGGCAAGACGTATATCTTCCGTCAGTGCATCACGCTTCGGAACGGGAAGCGGATTTGCAAGCCAAACGGGCAAGCATTTCGCATCCCTGTCGACGATAACGAGGACAAGTAAAATCTTGAGCCGACGTCGTATGACGTCGGCTCAATAATGATACCAGCACTGCGCCACCTGCAACACCTGCTCTTCGCCGCTGCCCGCCACCCGGTACACCAGCCGATGCTCATGGCTGATTCGGCGCGACCACCAGCCTGACAGGTTGCCACCCAGCGGCTCGGGCTTGCCGGTCCCCTTAAACGGGTGACGGCGGCATTCCTCGACCAGGCCGTTGATCTTCTCCGCGATCTTGCCGTCATGCTCCTGCCAATGGCGATCATCGTCCCACGCCGTCGGCCAGAACATCACTCTCACGAAAAGGGCACGCCGTCGTCGCCCGCCTCGAACCCGCGCACCGCGTCCAGCAGGCGCTGGGCATTCTTGGGCGAGCGCAGCAGGTGCAGCGTCTCTTCGATCGACGCCCATTCACTGGCGGAGATCAACACGGCGCCTTCTCCCCGCTGGCGGGTGATCGCCAATGGCGCGCGGTCGGCGACGACCTTGTCGATCATTGCCTTCAGATTCTCGCGCGCTTCGGAATAGCTGACGGCGTCCATAGCAAAAGTTTGTACAGCTATTCGTACAATGTCAACGGCGGCGCCCGCCCTGTCCTACACCCTCCAACATCCGCTCCCGTCTCGGCCATGACCGACGCACCACCCCCCGCCCGCGCCCGCTGGACCCCGGCCCGCCAGCGCATCTTCCTCGCCGCGCTGCATGACAGCGGCAGTATCGCGCAGGCCGCGCGCGCCGCGGGGATGTCGCGGTCCAGCGCGCATCGGCTGCGCGTGCGGCTGGCGGGGACGCCGTTCGTGCAGATGTGGGACCGGGTGCTCGCCGATCACCGCCGCCGGCTGGCCGATCCGCTCGGGCGCGGCGACGCTCCCGCCCCCGCCACGCCCGTCACCCCTTCCGCCCGCCCGTGACCCGAGGGGCGCATCGTGGTCGCGCAACGGTCGCCGGCATGGCGCGTGGGTGTCGCGTCGCGGGCGCCTCGGCGTCGCCTTGCCGCCGCGTCCGCCCGCGATCCGCGCCGGCGGGTCAACATTCGCAACATTGGCCCGCGCGCGCGAACCCTCGGCGCTCACACCGTCGCGGGCAGCGCCCAGTCGATCGTCCCCCGGCCGTGCTCGGCCAGGAACGCATTGGCGCGGCTGAAATGCCGCGATCCGAACCAGCCCTTGTACGCCGACAGCGGCGAGGGGTGCGGCGCGGTCAGCACCAGATGATGCCCGCCCCGGCCCACGTCCTTCACGAACGCGGCCTTCTTCTGCGCATGGCTACCCCACAACAGGAAGACGACCGGCTCTTCCTTCGCCGCGACCAGCCGGATCACTGCGTCGGTGAACCCCTCCCACCCGCGGTCGCGGTGCGAGGCGGCCTGCCCCTCCTCGACGGTCAGCACGGTGTTGAGCAGCAGCACCCCCTGCCGCGCCCAATGTTCCAGGAAACCGTGCGCGGGCGGGGTGACGCCGCAATCGTCGGCCAGTTCCTTGTAGATGTTGATGAGGCTGGGCGGCGGCTTCACCCCCGGCCGAACGGAAAAGCACAACCCATGCGCCTGCCCCGCCCCGTGATACGGGTCCTGCCCCAGGATGACGACGCGCACGTCGGGCAATGGGGTCAGTTCCAGCGCGCGGAACCAGTCGGCGGAATGCGGGAAGATGCGCTTGCCCGCCGCCTTTTCGGCACGCAGGAAATCGCGCAGCGCCGCCATCCCGTCGCTGTCCAGCGTCGGGCGCAGCGGCTCCAGCCAGCTCGTGTCGATGCGCGGATCGGCCATGCCGCGCCTCCTATCCCGCCGGCGCGGGCGCGTCCATGCGGGGGTGGCGGAGGGCGGCTAGTCCGGAATGCCGCTCGCCGAATCGGCGCCGGTGGCGCGGCCGCCGTCCTTCTTGGGATAATCCTCGGGCGATACCTGCCCCTGGTTTTTCACCGCCTGTTCGTCGCCCGCGTCGCGGATCGTGCCGTCGTCGCGCACGTCGCCGCCGGGCTTGTTGGGTTGCCGTTCCATCATCCGTCTCCTTCGCGGCATCAACGGGTGGCGACGGCGGACGGGCCCGGCGGCCCGGCCGGTTCAGCCCTCGGTACGCCGCTCGATCAGCCACGGGCGCGGGCGGCCGGTGGGCTTGGGGGTGCCGTCCAGCCGGATGACGCGGTCGACGCGGACGGGCTTCAGCATCAACGTCCCCTTCATCCCGCCCCCGGTCTTTTCCGCCAGGATGCGGCGCACGGTCGCCTGCCCGCCCACGACGCGCCCGAACGCGGCATAGCCGGGGTCGGCGGGGGACCAGTCCATCGACGGCATCGCGCCGACGGTGATGAAGAAATTGCCGTTCGCCGATCCCGGCGGCCCCTTGCGCGCCATGGAAATGGTCATGTCCAGATGGCGGATGCCGGTCTTCTTCGTCGATTCGTGCGGGATCATGTCCAGGAAGCGGCGCGCATCGGTGCGGATGCCGGACTGGATGAAGCCATATTGCGGCGCGCGGCGGTTGCGCGCGGTGCGATAGAAACTGACCCCGTCGAACCGCCCGTCATCGACGTAGCGCAGGAAATTGGCGGTGGTGACCGGCGCGCGCCGCTGGTTCAGCGCCAGCACGATCGGGCCGTCGGCGGTCTCCATCCGCACCCGCACCCAGCCGGGCGTCGCCCGGTCGGCGCGCTGCGCGGTCGCGGGCGTTGCGACCAAGAGGGGGAGGATCAGAAGGGAGAGGAAGCGCATGCCCGCCCCTATCCGGCGCGTGAGGCCCACGCGCAACCCTTCACACGCCCAGCCACGCCAGCGGCGCGGCCAGCACCCCCGTCGCCGCGCCGGGATGATGCATCGCCCCCACCGACGAAAAGAGGGCGGTCGCCCGGTCGGCGCCGCCCTCCTTTACCTCGGTCATGGAGCGCCCGCTCCGTGCCGTCACAGCTTTTCGGTCAGCTCCGGGACGATCTTGAACAGATCGCCGACCAGGCCGATGTCCGCCACCTGGAAGATCGGCGCGTCTTCGTCCTTGTTGATCGCGATGATCGTCTTGCTGTCCTTCATGCCGGCCAGGTGCTGGATCGCGCCCGAGATGCCGACCGCGACATAGACTTCCGGGGCGACGATCTTGCCGGTCTGGCCGACCTGATAGTCGTTGGGGACATAGCCCGCGTCCACCGCCGCGCGGCTGGCGCCGACGCCGGCGCCCAGCTTGTCCGCCAGCGGCTCGATGATCTCGACGAACTTCTCGCCCGAACCGAGCGCGCGCCCGCCCGACACGATGATCTTCGCGCTGGTCAGCTCGGGGCGGGTCAGCTCGGCGATCTCCTGCCCCTCGAACGTCGACAGGCCGGCCTCGCCGGTCGTCGCGACCGCCTCGACGGTGCCCGATCCGCCCTCTGCCGCGGCCTTCTCGAACGCGGTGCCGCGAACGGTGATGACCTTCTTGGCATCCGACGTCTGCACCGTGGCGATGGCGTTGCCGGCGTAGATCGGGCGGGTGAACGTGTCCTCGCCCTCCACCGACAGGATGTCGCTGATCTGCATGACGTCGAGCAGCGCCGCGACGCGCGGCGCGATCGCCTTGCCCGAGGTGGTGGCCGGCGCGACGAAGGCGTCGTGACCGTCCATCAGCTGCTTGACCAGCGGCGCGACATTCTCGGCCAGCTGGTGGGCATAGGCCGCGTCGTCGGCGACATGCACCTTGCCGACGCCCGCGATCTTCGCCGCCGCCTCGGCGACGCCGCCGACACCCTGACCGGCGACCAGCAGGTGCACTTCGCCCAGCTTCGACGCGGCGGTGACCGCCGACAGCGTGGCGTCCTTGACGGCGCTGCCGTCGTGTTCGACCCAAACGAGAGTCTTCATGTCTCTATCCTCTCTGCCCGGCGCTTACTTGGCGATGCCCATCGACTTGAGCTTGTTCACCAGCTCGTCGACATCGGCGACCTTGATCCCGGCCTGGCGCTTGGCCGGTTCGGTGACCTTCAGCGTCTTGATCCGCGGCGTGACGTCGACGCCGTAATCGGCGGCGGTCTTCTGCGCGAGCGGCTTGGACTTGGCCTTCATGATGTTCGGAAGGCTGGCGTAGCGCGGCTCGTTGAGGCGCAGGTCGGTGGTGACGATCGCCGGCAGCTTGTAGCTGTCGGTCTCCAGGCCGCCGTCCACTTCGCGGGTGACCTTGGCGGCATCGGCGGTCAGCTCGACCTTCGACGCGAAGGTCGCCTGGCCCCAGCCGAGCAGCCCCGCCAGCATCTGCCCGGTCTGGTTGTTGTCGTCGTCGATCGCCTGCTTGCCCAGGATGACCAGCGAGGGCTGTTCCTCCTCGACGATCTTGGCGAGGATCTTGGCGACGCCCAGCGGCTCGACCTTGTCCTCCGCGGTGACCAGGATCGCGCGGTCGGCGCCCATCGCCAGCGCGGTGCGCAGCGTTTCCTGCGCCTTGGCCTCACCGATCGAGACGGCGACGATCTCGGTCACAATGCCCTTTTCCTTGAGCCGGATCGCCTCCTCGACGGCGATTTCGTCGAAGGGGTTCATGCTCATCTTCACGTTGGCGAGGTCCACGCCGGACCCATCCGCCTTCACGCGGGGCTTCACGTTATAGTCAAGCACGCGCTTGACCGGCACCAAGACCTTCATCGAGGCTCCTTCCTCATCCTGTCCTTACGCGGTCGCGTCGGCGATCCACATGGCTGTTCAGGCCGCTTTTCGCAAGTGCGGTATGGCGTTGCGCGTACCGGCGCGCCTTTCCGTAGCGTCAGCGGCACAAAAAGAAACGGCCCGGGCGATCAACGCCCGGGCCGCCCGATTCGCTTCAAGGGCGACGGCGCCGGGTCACGCCGCCTTCTGCACCTCGGCGACGATCTTCTTCGCCGCATCGCCCAGGTCGTTGGCCGGCACGATGGCAAGGCCCGAGTTCGACAGGATTTCCTTGCCCTGCTCGACGTTCGTGCCTTCCAGGCGGACGACCAGCGGCACCGACAGGTTCACTTCCTTCGCCGCGGCAACGATGCCCTCGGCGATGATGTCGCACTTCATGATCCCGCCGAAGATGTTGACGAGGATACCCTTCACCGCCGGATCGGCGAGGATGATCTTGAACGCCGCGGTCACCTTCTCCTTCGAGGCGCCGCCGCCGACGTCGAGGAAGTTGGCCGGGAACATGCCGTTCAGCTTGATGATGTCCATCGTCGCCATGGCCAGGCCCGCGCCGTTCACCATGCAGCCGATGTCGCCGTCCAGCTTGATATAGGCCAGGTCGTACTTCGACGCTTCCAGCTCGGCGGGATCCTCCTCGGTCTCGTCGCGCAGTTCCATCAGGTCCTTGTGACGGAACATCGCATTGCCGTCGAAGCCGACCTTGGCGTCGAGGACCATCAGCTTGCCGTCGTCGGTGACGGCGAGCGGGTTGATCTCGATCTGCGAGGAATCGGTGCCCAGGAACGCGTCGTACACCTTGCCCGCCAGGCTCTGCGCCTGCTTGGCCAGATCGCCCTCGAGGCCCAGCGCATTGGCGACGGCGCGGCCGTGGTGCGGCTGGAAGCCGGTGGCCGGATCGACGTCGAACGTGTGGATCTTCTCCGGCGTGTCGTGCGCAACGGTTTCGATGTCCATCCCGCCCTCGGTCGACACGACGAAGGCGACGCGGCCGGTGGCGCGATCGACCAGCAGCGCAAGGTAGAATTCCTTGGCGATGTCGACGCCGTCGGTCACGTACAGCCGGTTGACCTGCTTGCCGGCCTCACCCGTCTGGATCGTCACCAGCGTGTTGCCCAGCATCTCGGTCGCGGCGTGGCGCACCTCATCCTCGGTCCTGGCGAGGCGGACGCCGCCCTTGCTGCCTTCCGGCAGTTCCTTGAACTTGCCCTTGCCGCGGCCACCGGCATGGATCTGCGCCTTGACGACGTAGAGCGGCCCGGGCAGCTTCTTCGAAACGGCGACCGCTTCATCCACGCTCATCGCGGCATAACCTGCGGGCACGGGGACGCCGAACTTGGCGAGCAATTCCTTGGCCTGGTATTCGTGGATGTTCACGGGCCGATCCTCCAGCAATTGATAGAGTCGAATGCGTTCCCACGGCCTAAAGCACACGGCTTGACGCGAATCCACCTTCATATGTGCAGCTGCGAAGCATTTGCGGTATCACGCCAGCGGTTGCCATTCTGTTCCGTTGGGGCCACCTAGGGGCCGTGACGTCGCTCCCGTATCCCGCGCTGCACGCCAGCCATTCCGGCATCTGGGTGGCGCAGCGCGACGAACCGGTGCGCGCGCTGTCGCGCGGCGAGGCGATCCGGCTGGCGGCGGACACGCCGGTGATCCTGCTCAACGCGCCCTTGGTCGGGCAGCGGCTGGGCTATGCCGATCTGTCGGGGCTGGACGTGCTGGAACTGTTCGCGTTCCTCCACCCCGCCCGCTTCATGGTGCCGACGCCCAAGGGCGTGGCGCAGGCGACCGGACTGACGCCGCCCGGGTCGGAAGCCGATGTCGCGCCCTTCCTGCTGGAGGCGGCGGCACGGATGCTGGCCGTGACCGACGCCGATTGGCCCGAGCGGGAGGGGGCGTGGACCGCGGCGCAATCGCTGGCGCGCGCGCGCTGGGGGTGGGCGCCGGTCGTGACGCCGCGCCTGCGCAAGCCCGAGCAGAGCGAACGCTGGCTGTTCACGCGGCTGCCGGAATGGAGCGAGGCCGCGCCGCGCCCTGCCCCGCGCACCGTGACGCTGGACGATCGCGAGGTTGCCGATCGGCTGACGGCGCTGACCGGCGCCGGGGCGGAGGCGCGCGGCGGGCAGCGCGCCTATGCCGCCGCCGCCGCGGGCGCCTTCGCCCCGCGCGTTGCGCGCGAGGTGCCGAACCTGGTGCTGGCGGAGGCGGGAACGGGGATCGGCAAGACGCTCGGCTATCTCGCGCCGGCGTCGCTCTGGGCCGAACAGGCGGGCGGAGCGGTGTGGATCTCCACCTATACCAAGGCGCTGCAACGCCAGCTGGGGCATGAGACGACGCGCCTCCACCCCGATCGCGCCATCCGCAAGGCCAGGGTGGTGACGCGCAAGGGACGCGAGAATTACCTGTGCCTGCTCAACCTGGAGGATGCGTTGCAGGGCGGTTTCGCGGGACGCGCCGCGATCCTGGCGCATCTGGTCGCGCGCTGGGCCGCCTATACCGACGACGGCGACATGGTGGGCGGCGATCTGCCTGGCTGGCTGACCACGCTGTTCCGCCGCAACGGCTCCGCCGCGCTGACCGACCGGCGTGGCGAGTGCATCTATGCCGGTTGCCCGCATTATCGCAAATGCTTCATCGAACGCGCCGCGCGCGCGTCGGCAGAGGCGGACCTGGTGATCGCCAACCATGCGCTGGTGATGGTCAATGCCGCGCGCGGTCGCGAACTCGCGACCCGCCCGACCCGCTACGTCTTCGACGAAGGGCATCATCTGTTCGATGCGGCGGATGCGATGTTCGGCACCGCGCTGACCGGGCAGGAGACGATCGAGCTGCGCCGCTGGATCATCGGGCCGGAGGGCGGATCGCGCGGTCGGCGGCGCGGGCTTCAGGCGCGGCTGTCCGATGTCGCGGGGTATGACGAACAGGGCGCGCGCGCGATATCCGATATCGTCGCCGCGGCGGGATCGCTGGCGGCGGACGGCTGGCTTGCGCGGATCGCCGAGGGGGCGCCGTTCGGGGCGATCGAACACCTGCTCGCCGCGGTGCGCGGGCTGGCCTATGCGCGCGCCGAACAGGATGCCGAGGCGGGATACGGGCTGGAAACCGAGCTGGCGGCGCCGTCGCCCGAACTGATCGAGGCGGCGGCGCCGGCGGCGCAGGCGCTCGACGCGCTCGTCCGCCCGATGGTCGCGCTGGGCAAGCGGCTGGAGGCGGTGCTGGCGGAGGCGCCCGACTGGATGGACGGGCCGGCGCGCGCGCGGATCGAGGGCGCGATCGCGTCGCTCGGATGGCGGGCGGAGACGGTGGCGGGGTGGCTGGCGCTGCTGGCGCGGGTCGGCGGGCCGGCGGATGCGCGCTTCGTCGACTGGCTGGCGGTGGACCGGGTCGAGGGACGCGAGTTCGACATGGGGCTGCACCGCCGCTGGGTCGATCCGACCATCCCCTTTGCCGACACCGTGTTGAAACCGGCGCACGGCGCCCTGGTGACCTCGGCCACACTGACCGGGGGGGGCGACTGGTCGGTCGCGGAGGCGCGGGTGGGGGCGCCGCATCTGCCGCGCGCGCCCGAACGGTTCGTCGCCCCCAGCCCGTTCGACTATGCCACCCAGGCCGAGGTGCTGATCGTCACCGACGTGAAGCGCGGCGACGTGCCGGGGCTGGCCAATGCTTATGCCCGGCTGATCGAGGCGAGCGCGGGCGGCGCGCTGGGGCTGTTCACCGCGATCCGCCGGCTGCGCGCGGTCCACGCCCGGATCGCCGACCGGCTGTCGCGCGCCGGGCTGCCGCTGCATGCGCAGCATGTCGATCCGGTCGATACCGGCACGCTGGTCGATATCTTTCGCGACGATCCGCATTCCAGCCTGCTGGGCACCGATGCGCTGCGCGACGGGGTGGACGTACCGGGCGATTCGCTGCGGCTGGTGGTAATGGAGGGCGTGCCCTGGCCCAAGCCGACGGTGCTGCATGCCGCGCGCCGGATGGCGGATGCCATGCCCGGCGGGGGCGGAGGCAACGCCTATGACGACCGCATCGTGCGCGCGCGGCTGGCGCAGGCGTTCGGGCGGCTGATCCGGCGGCGCGACGACAATGGGCTGTTCGTGCTGCTGTCCTCCGCGATGCCGTCGCGCCTGCTCGACGCCTTTCCGCCGGGCGTGCCGGTGGCGCGCGTTCCGCTGGACGAGGCGATCGTCAGGGTGCGACAGCGGCTTTCCTCGACGCGCACGATCGGGCATGAGGCGGCGCACGACATCGCCTAACGGAGATCAGGACCGGTGAAGACGCTGACGCTGCTGCGCCACGCCAAATCGGGCTGGGACGATCCGGTGGCGCGCGATTTCGAGCGCCCGCTCAACCCGCGCGGGCGCCGCGCAGCCGCGACGATGGGGCGCCACCTGCGTGCGCTGGAGATGGCGTTCGACCGGGTGATCGCCTCCCCGGCGGTACGGGTTCAGGAAACGCTGGACGACGTCGGCCAGGGATTCGGGCGGATGACGCCGGAATGGGACCGGCGGCTGTATCTGGCATCCGCCGCCAGCCTGCTGGACGTAATCCGCGAATGCCCGGCCGATGTCGGCTCACTGCTGGTGGTCGGGCACAATCCGGGACTGGAGGATCTGGTGCTGATGCTGGTCCCCGACGAACGCGGCGGGCTGCGCGACAGCGTGGAGGAGAAATATCCCACCGCGACGCTGGCGCAGATGACCTTCGCTGTGGACGACTGGGCGGCGGTGGCGCCCGGCGGCGCCACGCTGACGCGCTTCATCCGCCCGCGCGACGTCGATCCCGAACTCGGCCCCGAAGCCTGAGCGTCAGCGCGCCGCCGCGCCGGCGCACCGCACCTGCGAATCGGCCGACGACCGCACCGTGCAGGCCGGGTTGCCGGCGACATCCACCACGCTGCCCGCCGATGCGCGGACCGTCGCCATAGAACGCGCGGCCCCGCGCACTCGCGCCGCATCGCCCGCCTGAATGACCAGCCGGTCAGCGACCAGCCCCGCCGCATCGACCGTCCCGGCCTGCGATCCGATCCCGCTCGCCGCCAGCCGCACCTCGGCCGCGCGGCCCGACAGCGACATGCTGCCCGCGCCGATCAAGGTCGCGACCAGTTGCGGCGTGTCGAGCGCGGTAACGGTCAGCGCCCCCTTCCCCGTCACCGTCAGCATGACGCGGTCGCCGCGCATCCCCGCCACGGTCACCGGCGCGTCGGCGAACAGCGCCACCGACCGGAGCCGCGGCACCGCGACCGTGACGACGCCGCGCAGCGACGTCGCCGGACGCACCGCATTGCCCGCCAGCCGGATCAGCAGCGTGCCCGCGTTGACGGTGACCTCCAGCCCATCCAGCACGCGCGGATCGTCCGCGGTCGCGCGCACGGCATTGCCCGCGCCGGTGGTGACGGTCACCGCCAGCGGGGCCTCGACCTGCAACCGCTCGGCGCTGCCCAGATGCCAGCTGCGCTCGGACGCGGACGCGGGGATCGCGCCCAGCGCCAGCACCGTCCCGGCGATCCATCGCATCGTCCGCCCGATCATCGTCGCCCCCAATGTTGTCAATGTTGAGTCGATCGCAGGGTTTGCGCAAACGAAAAGGGGCGACCCGTGCGGACCGCCCCCTGTCGTCATCGGAAAGGATGCCGGATCAGGCCGGCACCTTGTCCTTGTTGTAGATCGCCGCGGCGGTGCGCAGGATCTCCAGGATCTTCTCCTGTGCGGCCGGCTCGTCGATCTGCTCCATCGCCGCCAGTTCGCGCGCCAGGCGGCTGCACGCGCCCTCGAAGATCTGCCGCTCGGAATAGCTCTGCTCGGGCTGGTCGTCGGCGCGGAACAGGTCGCGGACCACCTCGGCGATCGACGCCAGGTCGCCCGAGTTGATCTTCGCTTCGTATTCCTGCGCGCGGCGCGACCACATGGTACGCTTCACCTTGGGCTTGCCCTTCAGCGTTTCCATCGCCTCGCGCATCGTCTTGTCCGACGACAGCTTGCGCATGCCGACCGATTCGGCCTTGTTGGTGGGAACGCGCAGCGTCATGCGCTCCTTCTCGAACCGCAGCACGTACAGCTCCAGCTGCATGCCCGCGATTTCCTGTTTCTGCAGCTCGATCACACGGCCGACACCGTGCTTGGGATAGACGACATAGTCACCGACATCGAAATGCAGAGCCTTGGCAGCCATAGGTGGCCTTTCCGGTGTTGTTGCCCGGGACGCGGCGCCGCGACACGGACCGTCGCGGGAGGGCGTCGTCAGGGACAGATAGGTTGGACGTCTCCATCGGGCGCGGGAAATGACAAAGCGCCCGTGCCGGACGTATGTAGCATCGCCGCAACAAAATTTCCAGCGCCTTTGGGACAGCACGGCTGACGCGCGGGAACCTTTCCGGTTCCGCGGCGGGACGGTGGCACCGGCAGGAGCGGCGGGCAGTGCCCGCGCGCGGCAACGATCTCAGTCGCCCGCGCCCGGCTCCGGCGAGAAATACTTGTCGTACTTGCCGTCCTCGCCCTTGTGCTCGTCGGCATCCGCGGGGGTCTGATCGGCCTTGCGGGTGACGTTGGGCCATTGCGCGGAGAAGGTGTTGTTCAGCTCCAGCCACTGTTCCAGCCCGCTTTCGGTGTCGGGCAGGATCGCCTCGGCGGGGCATTCCGGCTCGCACACGCCGCAGTCGATGCACTCGGACGGATTGATGACGAGCATGTTCTCGCCCTCATAGAAACAGTCGACCGGACACACTTCGACGCAGTCCATATATTTGCAGCGGATGCAGGCGTCGGTGACGACGTAGGTCATGGATCGGGTTCCTCTGTTCCGGCGCACGCTTTTGCGAAGCCTGACGCCTGCGTCAACGCCCCAGCATCGTGATGCGACACGTTCGCGGGCGGATCGACCACCAGATCCTGGTAACAGGCCTGCGCCTCCGGTGCCGGGCCGCGCCGGTGCGGCAGCGCCTCGACACGCAGCACGCGCACCCGCCCGGCGTGGACGAAGGTCAGGATGTTGCCGATACGGACCGGCGCGTGCGCGCGGTCGATCGCGCGTCCGTCGATGCGCAGATGGCCCGCGCACGCCATGTCCTGCGCCGCGTCGCGCGACCGCGCCAGCCGTGCGAACCACAGGAAGCGGTCGAGCCGCATCGACGCGCCGCTCACGCCGCACCGCTCACGCCGTGTCACTCACGATCGCCCCCAGTCGGCCAGCGCGGCAAAGGCATTGTCCGGCGCGGGGCGCACCGGCGCCGCCACGGCGCGCGCGCGGCCACGCCAGACGTAGCGCGGCGGGCCGTCGCCCCCCGCGGCCGGGCGGAACCCCAGTTCGGCCATCAGCCGCGCGATCGTCGCCGGCTCCAGCCCGATCGACACCGCCAGCGCGGGATCGGGGGTAAAGGGCGCGCGCGGCGAATCGCCGCCGCGCGCGTCGTGCACCGCGCGGGCGATCCGCTCGACCATGTCGATCCGCACCGCCTGTGCGGCGATCAGGCGATAGCCCATCGCCGGTACCGCCCCCGCCGCGCCGCGCGGCAGCACCGTCGCCCCCTGCGCCGGCGCCTCGGCCACGGGCGCACCCGCCGCCCGCAGCAGCGCGCGCCGCCACCGCTGCGCGCCGGGCTTGAGCAACCGCGGGTCGAACAGGTCCAGCGCGCCGATCGTCACCCCCTGCCGCCGCAGCCAGCGCCGCTGGTCGGGCGTCAGCGCCTCCACCGAGCTGCGCAGCGGCAGCCGCTCGGCAAAGCCGCCGCCCGCCTCCAGCGCGCCCGCGATGCTGCGCAGCGCAGGGCCGGCGGATTCGGCCCGCGCCGCCTGCGACAGCGCGGCAAGCGCGGGGAGCGCCGTCCCCGCCGCGCTCGCCACCCAGTCGCGCAGCCGCGCCGCGACCCGATCGCGCACGCCCGGATCGAGACAGTCGAGTGCGGGATCGAGCATTAGTTGCGGCCGCATCAGCGACGACCCGCGCGCCAGCCGCGCCACCGCCAGCCCCTGCGACAGGATCGCGCCGTCCTCGCCCAGCGCGAAGCCGTGGTCCTGCGCGGCGATCAGCGCCTCCGCGCGGCGCCGTCGTTCCCCGGCGAGCCGCTTTTCGGCGGTGGCCAGCAACAATCGCTTGTCCGCGGCATTGGCATCGGGCGCGACCAGGAAGCGAAAGCCCTCCAGCCGGCCGATCGGGTGGGTGTCGATCGTCACCTCGCCTTGCGCATCGATCTCCACGGGCAGCGCGCCCGCGCCCCCCCCGATCTTGCGCGCCAGTGCGGTCGTCCGCTTGTCGACGAAGCGCTGCGTCAGCCCGGCGTGCAGCGCATCGGACAAACGCTCCTCGATCGCCAGCGTGCGCGCCGCCCAATGCGCCGGATCGGCCAGCCAGTCGGGGCGCTGCGCGATATAGGCCCAGCTGCGGATTGCCGCGATGCGCCCCGCGATCGTCTCCACATCGCCCTCGACCCGGTCGAGCCGCGCGACCTCGTCCGCGAACCACTGGTGCGGGATATACCCCTGCGCGAGGTAGCCGAACACGCGGCCGACGAAACGCGCATGCGGATCGAGGCCCAGCTTCGCGAAATCGGGAATGCCGCACGCCGCCCACAGCCGCGCGACATTGGCGCCGCGCGCCCGGTCACGCACGCCCGCCTCCTCGGCCAGCCGCTTCAGCACCTTGACGTCGATTGCCTCGGGCGCGGCGCGCAGCCGTTCGTGGTCGGGGCGCCGCGCCAGGCTGGCGATCAGCGCGTCGAGGCTCGACAGATCCGGTTCGCCGTCACGCCAGTACAGCCAGTCGAGCCGCGGGAAGCGATGCCCCTCGATCGCGGCGACCTCCTCCGGCTCGAACGCATCCGGCCCCTCGGCGACCAGCGCGCCGAACGTCCCGTCGCGCTGATGCCGGCCCGCGCGTCCCGCGATCTGCGCCATCTCCGCCACCGTCAGCCGGCGGCGCTGATAACCGTCGAACTTGGTCAGCCCGGCGAAGGCGACATGCCCGACATCGAGGTTCAGCCCCATGCCGATCGCATCAGTGGCGACGAGATAGTCGACCTCGCCCGCCTGGAACATGGCGACCTGGGCGTTGCGGGTCCGCGGCGACAACGCCCCCATCACCACCGCCGCCCCACCGCGCAGCCGCCGCAGCATCTCGGCGGTGGCATAGACCTCCTCCGCGGAAAAGGCGACGACCGCGGACCGGCGCGGCAGCCGCGACAGCTTCTTCGCGCCGGCATAGCTGAGCGTCGAGAAGCGCGGCCGCTCGACGATCTCGACGCCGGGGATCAGCGCGCGCAGCACCGGGCGCAGCGCCTCCGACCCCAGGATCATCGTCTCCTCACGCCCGCGGGCGCGCAGCAGCCGATCGGTGAAGACGTGCCCGCGCTCACGATCGGCGCCCAGCTGCGCCTCGTCCAGCGCCACGAACGCGACGTCGCGCTGCAGCGGCATGCTCTCCGCGGTGCACAGGAACCAGCGCGCGTCGGGGGGGACGATCCGCTCCTCCCCGGTGATCAGCGCCACCCGTTCGCGCCCCTTGATCGCGACCACGCGGTCGTACACCTCGCGCGCCAGCAACCGCAGCGGGAAGCCGATCATCCCGCTGGAATGGGCGCACATCCGCTCGATCGCGAGATGCGTCTTGCCCGTGTTGGTCGGCCCCAGCACGGCGGTGACGCGCGGGCGATCGTGAAGCGTCATGACGATGGTGTACATCGGGTGTCGGCGCGCGCGATGCAATCGCTGTCGCACATCGCGCGCGATTCGGCGCGGCGCGCCCACGCTCTGGCGCAGGCGCGCGCGCCAAGTCACCGGGTTAATTTGACTTTAGCCTTTGGCGTCCACAACGCTTCCCACCTCACGCCGGGGGGTAGTCGGCGTTCGTACAAAGGGGCTGACGCGGGCGTGTTCCTACGCGAGCAACAGGGTTGGGAGTTCGCCGGCGGGGCTGGCGCGCGCGCATTCGGGCGGCAACTCGTCCCGCTCGCCGACCGCAGCCTGTACGATCGCCTGCGCATCGCCGCCGCCCATACCGATTGGACGCCGGACCTGGGGCAGCGCATCGGCAGCCGCGACTGGTGGCGCGGGCTGGCGACCTGCACCGCTTTGTGCGCGGGCGCGTGGATGCTGGCGCCCGGCTGGCACCCGATCATGGGCTATGCCGCCCCGGTGGAAACCGGCGCCGCGTTCGAGGAGACGCGCACCCAGTCGATCGCGCCGATCGCGCTGGGCGCCACCACCGGCCGCCGGATGGCCGCGGGCGCGCTGGTCCGCCCGCTCGCCGAAACCCCCGAACGCCCGCAGGTGGAACTGACCGCCGCGCTGGCCGACGGCGATACGCTGCGCAACGCGCTGCAGCGCGCCGGCGTCGGCGGTGGAGAGGCCGGGCGCGTCGCCGATCTGGTCGCCGGCGCGGTGAAGCTGGACGATATCCGCCCCGGCACCGTCCTGTCGCTGACGCTGGGACGGCGCGCGACGCGGTTCCAGCCGCGGCCGCTGGAACAACTGGCGTTCCGCGCCGCCTTCGACCTCAACCTGACGATCCGCCGCAGCGGCGACGGCCTGTCGCTCGACCGGCGGCCGATCGCGATCGACCGCACCCCGCTGCGCGTCCGCGGGATCGTCGGCCCCAGCCTGTACCGTTCGGCGCGCGCCGCGGGGGTGCCGGCGCGGATCGTCGAAGGCTATATCAAGGCGCTGGCCGCGCGCATGTCGATCGGCGACGTGCGCGCGTCCGACACGTTCGAGATCGTCGCCGACCAGGCCCGCGCCGCCACCGGCGAGGTCGAGGTGGGGCAGCTGCAATATGCCGGGCTGGACCAGGGCGGGCGCAAGCTGCAACTGGTCCGCTGGGGCGACCGCGACGGATCGGGCGGCGGTTTCCAAGACGCCAACGGCCAGTACGAACAGCGCGGCGGCATGGGCATGCCGGTCGCGGGCCGTGTCACCTCCACGTTCGGGATGCGGATGCATCCGCTGCTCGGCTTCATGCGGATGCACAAGGGGATGGATATCGGCGCCCCCTATGGCAGCCCGATCTATGCCGCGATCGACGGGGTGGTGCAGTTCGCCGGCCGGTCGGGCGGCTATGGCAATTTCGTCAAGCTCGCCCATCCCGGCGGCCTGGCCACCGGCTATGGCCATATGAGCCGGATCGCGGTGGGGCCGGGCGCGCATGTGCGCCGCGGCCAGGTGATCGGCTATGTCGGGTCGACGGGCATCTCCACCGGCCCGCACCTCCACTGGGAAGTCTGGAAGAACGGCCGGCCGGTCAACCCGCGCTCGCTGTCGCTGTCCAGCGTCCAGGTGCTATCGCGCGAGACGATGCGCGCGATGAAGGCGAAGATCGGGCGGCTGCTGGGCCGCTGACCCGGCGGAGCGGCCGGCGGGCGTCACCCCGAAAGGAGCTCAGGCTAGCGCCCCAGCCGCCAGCGCTGGATCGTCCGCGCGATGCTCTGCTCCTCGCCGCCCTGATCGCACCACAGTTCCGAGAAGACCGGGTCGGCGGATGCCGGCCGCCGCTCCTCTTCCAGCGTATCGAACGAGGCACGGATCGGGATCGACACGCCCTCGCCGCAGATGATGCATTCGCGGTTGCGCAGCGCCGGCAGCGTGTCGAGGAAGCCGCGTGCCCCCTCCGGCATCGCCGCGCGGACGAACGCCTGGTCGCGTTCGTTGTTGAGCCGCATTGCGATGATCGTGCCGCATTGCGACAGCACGCCTTCGGCCAGATCGGACGGGCGCTGCGTCACCAGCCCCAGCGCGACGCCGTATTTGCGCCCTTCCTTGGCGATCCGGCCCAGGATCCGCGACACCGAACTGACCGCCTCGCGATCGGAGGGGACGTAGCGGTGCGCCTCCTCGCATATCAGCAGCACCGGGCGGCGCGGTTCGTTGCGCGACCAGACCGCGAAGTCGAACACCATCCGGCTCAGCACCGCGACCACCACCGACGTCACCTCGCTGGGCACGCCCGACAGGTCGATGATCGAGATCGGGCGGCCATCGCCCGGCAGGCGGAAGACGCGGCTGACGAATGCCGCCATCGAATCGGCCACCAGCATACCGGCGAACATGAACGCGTAGCGCGGATCGGTCTTGATCTCGTCCAGCTTGTTCTTGATCCGCAGATAGGGCGCGACATCGCCTGCGCGGTCCATCTTGCCCATTTCCTGCTGCAGGATCTGCGACAGGTCGCTCAACAGATAGGGGACCGGCGCATCGACGGTCAGCTTGGGAATGTCCTGGCCCAGCCGGCTCTTGGCGCGCGCGGCCAGCAGGCATTTGGCCAGGATGTCCGATTCCAGCTGCCGGTCGGCGCCGCTCGACTGCAGCAGCACCTCGCAATGTTCCTCGAAGTTCATGAGCCAGTACGGCATCTGCAGGTTCGACACGTCGAGCAGTTCGCCGCGCCCGCGGAATGCCGCGCCATATTCGCCATGCGGGTCGATCATGACGATGTGCGCCTGTGGCGCGCTTTCGCACAAACGGTGCAGGATCAGCGCCGCGGCGGTCGATTTGCCGGTGCCGGTCGAACCGAGCAGCGCGAAATGCTTGCCGAGCAGCGAATCGACGAACAGCGATGCGCGGACGTCGCGCGTGGGATAGACGCGGCCGATCGTGATCGCGGGCTTGCCGGTGACCGCATAGACCTGCCGCAGGTCTTCCTCGGTCATCGGATAGGCTTCGTCCCCCGGCATCGGATAGCGGGTCACCCCGCGCCGGAATCCGCGCAGACCGTCGCCACCGGTATCGACCTGCGCCTCGCCCATGAAATCGATCTGCGCGACGATCCGGTCGGTGCGGTCGTTCGAAAGGCCGAGCGAGCGGACGCTGGCGACCAGCCAGCGATCGTCGACGCGCACCTTCACCTGCCCGCCCATCTGTCCCGCCGCGGCGACGATCGGGTCGGCATGGCGCGCCAGCGGCGCGAGCGCCGCCACGTCGAACACCAACTGGCTGCCCGCGCCGTCGACGCCGGACACGTAGCCGATCGGTTCGGCGGTCGGCGCACAGGCGCCGAAAGCGGCCTGGATCGCACTATGGAAGCTGCCGGTGGCGGACAGGTCGTTCAAGCGGGCTTCTCGCACGATGGCCGATGATCGCGCGATGGTTACCGGGAAACGGTTAACGTAGCGTGCAACGGGTCACGTCCGCGCGGCGATCCGCCCCGCCCCCCAGCCCAGCAGCACCGACAGCGCCACCGCGAACAGTCCGTAGAGGATCGCGTGACGATCCGCCGCCTGCGCCACGAACCGTTCGAACCCGGATTTGCGGATGTCGATATCGCGCACCGCCGCCGCCAGCACGCGCCCGTCGCGGATCAGGAAGGTTTCCGCGGTGAACCGTCCGACGGGGACGCGCGCGGGGATCGACACGCGCGCGCGGTACAGGACGCCGTCGGTGATCTCCACCGCGCCCGGCGCCTCGTAGAACAGCCCTGCGCGGCGACGCAGGTCGACCAGCCCGCGCGTGAACCGGTCCTGCACCGCGGACGGTGCGGCCGAGGCGGGGGACAGCTGGAGGCCGTCGAGGCCCAGTTCGTAGATCGCGCGGGTACGCGCATCGACCAGCCGATCGAGCGGGCGGGACGAGGCGACCGCGTAGAAGGACGGCGCCGAACGATAGCGCAGCCGGCCGGCGTTGACCCAGATGCCGGCGACCTTCTCCTTCTCACGGATGACGATCGACTGGGTCGGCCCCTTCACCACGATCACGACGTCGGTCGGCGCATTGCCCTCGGGCGAGCGTCCGCCGGGGTAGAGGATCGCGCCGAACAGCAGCAGTTCGGCGCCGGTGAAGCTGTAGGCGATGTCGATGTTGCGCTGGGACACGTCGGGGACCAGCACCGGCTTGGCCTGCGCGGTCAGCAGCGGTGCCGCCAGCGCCAGAGCCAGCGCGCCGCGCCTCACGACAGCTCCACCGAATAGATGTCGTCGGGCCGCCACCCCAGCCCCAGCCCGATGCGGAACGCCACCGCCAGCACCATCAGCGCGAGCGCGAGGCGCAGGTATTCGGGCTTCGCGCGTGCCGCGAATCGTGCGCCGACCTGCGCGCCGACCACCGATCCGACCAGCAGCAGACCGGCCAGCACGATGTCCACCGCCTTGGTGGTGGTGGCGTGAACCATCGTGGCCGCGGCGGTGACGAACAGGATCTGGAACAGGCTGGTCCCCACCACGACCTGCGTCGACATGCCCAGCAGGAAGATCATCGCAGGCACCAGCACGAAGCCGCCGCCCACCCCCAGCAGGATCGTCAGGATGCCGGTCGCGAAGCCCAGCAGCAGCGGCGCGAGCGGCGAGATGTACAGGCCCGAGGCATAGAAGCGCATCCGGAACGGCAGCGCCGCGACCAGCGGGTGATGCCGCCGGCGGCGCGGCGGCGGGGCGCGGCGCCCGCGCGCCACCGCGATCGCCCCCACCGCCTCGCGCAGCATCAGCAGGCCGATCGTGCCGAGCAGCAGGACGTAGGTGATCGCGATCGTCGTATCGATCTGCCCCCATTGCTGGAGCAGCCGGAACAGCCAGGCCCCAAACAGCGACCCCAGCACGCCGCCGGCCACCAGCACGCCGCCCATCACGGTATCCACCCCGCCGCGGCGGAAATGCGCGAACACGCCGGACACGCTGGCGCCGGTCACCTGCGACGCGGCGGAGGCGGCCGCGACGGTCGGCGGGATGCCATAGACGATCAGCAGCGGCGTCGTCAGAAACCCGCCGCCCACGCCGAACATGCCCGACAACAGCCCGACGCCGGCCCCGAGCGCGATCATCACCCAGGCGTTCACCGACAGGTTCGCGATCGGCAGGTAGATGTCCATCGTACGTCCGTCGCTAGCGAATTCGCGGCCGCCGCGCCATCAGAAGTCGGTGCCGATCGACAGCGCGGGGCCGGAGACCGGGCGCGCATCCCCCGCGATCCGTTGCCGCCAGTCGAGCGACACGCGCAGCGCACGGTCACCCAGCGGCAGGGTGATCGCGGCGGAGGGACCGATGTCCAGCCGCGCGGCACCGCGCTGCGCCGCCCCCCACGCACCGAGTCCCAGATCGACCGCCATGCCGCCGCCCAGGTCGGCCACCGGGCGCGCGACGCGCAGGGCGCCGTCGGCATAGCCTTCCCCGCCGCCCCGCGCGATCACCCCGGCCTGCCCATAGCCGTCGAGGCGGAAACCCAGCGGCAGCGGCCGATCGCTGACCCCGCCGACCAGCCCCAGCGCGAAGCCGCCGGTGGTGCGCGCGATGCCGATGCGGCGTTCGGCGACCAGCCGCAGCGGGCTGCCGCGCGGGCGCCATTCCACGCCGATCGCCGCTTCCTGCTGGCGGGTGGACAAGGCGCCGGCGACACGCCCGGCGATCGCCAGCGCGCCGCGATCGTCGAGGGCATAGGCGATCCGCGCACCCGACTGGCTGCCCCCCAGTTGCGGCGTCGCGACGCCGGCCAGCTGTCGCCCGCCCCGCACGACCGCCCACACGCTCGCCGACCAGCGCCCCGGCCCGGCGGGCGGCGGCTCGGCATTGCCGTAACGGACCAGCCCGAGCATCGCGAGCGTATAGGCGTCAGCGCGTGTCCGGGCGTCGGGGGCGGACGGAGCCGAAGCCGGAGCTGGCAGGGGCATGTCGTACCGATCCGATATCCGCCGCGACGCCGGGCTGGCCGGATGGCCGCGCACGGGCATTCCCGGCATCGCGGGCCTGATCGACCACAGCGGCAGCGGGGCGCCCGCAATCGCCAACGTGCCGCGCATCACCGGCCGGTCCGCGATGACCAGGGCCGCAGGTCCGGGTGGGGCGCCCGCCTCCCCCCGCTCGGCGACCACCGGCGTGGCGGGCCAGACGAACCAGATGCGCATCGCCACCCAGCCGCCCAGCACCATCGCCAGGAACCGCAGTGGCCGTCCGCCGCGCCTCACGCGCGATCCGGCAGGGTGGCGGGGAAGCGATGCGCGGTCTTGTCCCACCGCGGCGGGCCGCCCCACAACAGCCGCCAATATTGGGCGAGCGCCCGGCGCGCGGCCATCATCGCTATCATGTTCGCCACCACCACCCGCGGGATGGCGCCGATCCCTTCGCGCCAGCCATGGTCCACCGCGGTCAGCCGCATCCGCATCGACAACCGCCACGCCAGCAGCCCGGCATTGACGATCAGCAGCACGCGCAGCCCGGCCCCGGCGACCGGCGCCGCATCGCCGCGCCAGCCATGCGCCGCCAGCGACAAGGCCTCCCCCGCCAGCGCGCCATAGGCGGCCAGCAGGACCAGCGCCGCCAGCACGCCGCGCCGATCACGCATCCGCATCCACAGTTCGGCCGGGCGCCGCTGCGGCCCCCAGCCGATCCGGTCCCAGCCGGCCAGCGCGATCCCGGTCAGCCATCGCGCCTTCTGCCGCACGGCAGCGTCGACGCTGTCGGGAAAATAGGCGCGCGTCGCCACCAGCGGCCCGCCCGCGCGCTCCCGCCAGCGCGCGAAACAGGCGCCCAGCCCCATCGCCCCGACGCGTAGCCCCAGTTCGTAATCCTCGGTCAGGCTCTGCGCCTCGAACGGGGCGCCGTCACGCGCGGCGGCAAGCCGCTCCAGCGCGTCGCGGCGGATCGCGCAGCCCACGCCGGCAAGCGGCAGCGCCGCACCCAGCGCCGCGCGCGCCGGCAGGTCGCGGGAATGGGCGCCTGCGAATTCGTCGGCATAATGGCCCGACACCAGACGCGTGCGCGGGTCGATCAGCGGCACGACCGGGACCTGCACCAGTGCGGCGGTGCGCAGGTGATGGTCGAAGACGCGCAATTCGGCGGGATGGACGACATCCTCGGCATCGTGGAGGACGATCGCATCGGTACGCCGCCCGTCCGCCGCATCATGCACGACCAGCGCATGCCACAGGCTGTTGAGGCAATCAGCCTTGGTGGTCGGACCGGGCACGGGATTGAGCACCAGCCGCACCCGCGCGTCCTGCGCGGCGACCGCCCGCACCGCCGCGATGGTCGCGCCATCGTTGGGATAGCAGCCGACGCACAGCGCATAATCGGGGTGATCGTAGCGGGCGAGCGCGGCGCGCAGCATCGCGCCGATGACGCGCGCCTCGTCCCACGCGGGGATGAACACCGCCAGCCGCTTCGGCGGCGCGGACGGCAGGCCGGCGAGCAGCGGGTCGGCGCGGCGATGCCGGCGCCACACGATGTCCACCGCCAGATCGTCCAGCCCGCCGATCAGGATCATCACGCCCGCGAACAGCGCGACCTCCCCCAGCGCCGCGTCGAGCAGCGCCAGGGCCGCACCCGCCATGTCCGTCATGATCCCCCCGTGCAGCCCCCTTGCACGACGATCATCCTGACGTGGGTGTGGCCGATCCGCAACGCCTTTCGGCCAAGGTGACGACGGCGCGCCGACGCGCGAACCAAAGTCCGAACGGGGCGTTAAGCGCCCCGGTCCCTTTCCCCCTTTCGGGACCGGTGCCGACCCCAAGCCGGTACCGGCCGCGTCGTCGCGTCTCGGCGGCGCGGCCGAACCGTGCGGGACTTACCAGTAGAAGCCGCGGATCACGTCCAGCACGACGCCCCGGCGGTAGTCGACCAGCAGCGCATCGTCATAGTGCCGCACCCAGCGCGCCGTGCGCGGGGCGGCGGGCAGGCGATACCGCCACGGATCGGCGATGACGTAGCGCGTGCCGTAATAGGCCGGGGCGATCCGCACGCCCGGGCGGAACGTCTGGTAGCGGAACGGCGCGCGCCAGTTGCCGCGGGCATAGAGCGGGCGGTTGGCATCGTGCCAGCGGCGCCAGTCGTCGCGTCGCCAGTCGCGCTGCCATTCGCGTCGATCGCGCAGATCCTCGCGATATTCACGCCGTGCATCGCGCAGGTCGCCGCGCTGCTCGCGCACGTCGCGCCAGTCGCCACGGGCATAGGCGCGGTCCAGCTGGCGCTGTTCGCGGTGGATTTCCTGCCGGTCGCGGTACAGTTCGGCGCGCGACTGGGCGAAGGCCGCGCCGGGCACCAGGGTCGCGGCGATCAGCGCCGCGGTCATCAGCTTACGCATCACATACCTCCGTTCACGACGATGGCGTGTCGATGCCACCGTTGCAGGAGGGCTACACCGCGCCGGCTGAACCGCGCGGGAATGGTCGCGTCAGCGAAACGACAGCTTCGCGGCGCCGATGCCGGATCAGTTCGGCCCGGTCGGCCCGCGTCCGCTCGGCCCGCCGGCACCCGCACCCGGCGCACCGACCGTGCCGATGTTGCCGAACAGATCCTGGAAGAAGCCGCGCTTGCGGCCCAGCGTCGGCGTCGTCTTGCTGTCGGGCTTGATCGCGGCGACCTGATCCATCCCGGACTTGCGCACCGCGGTGACGTTGCCGGCCTGGTCGAAGCTGATCTGCAGCGTCAGCTGATCCTTGGGCTTGGGTGGGTTGAACGCCAGGTTGCGGCTGTCGCGCGCGATATAATACCAGTCGCCCTGGTTGAACTGCGCCGCGAAGCTGGGCGTGCCCAGCGTCGCCAGCACCGACTGGCGGTTGTCCACGCCCGGCTGGATCGCGTTCACCAGATCGGCATCGACGATATAGCCCTGGTGCGAGCGGAGCGGGGTGCAACCCGCGGCGGCGACGCCGGCGAGAAGCGTCAGGACGAGAAGGGGGCGCATCGATACTCCGCTCAACAGGCGATCGGCCGCCAATGTCCGGTCCGGGGCACATGGACTTTGCGGCCGTCCGCCTCAATATGCCGCCCGAACCGGCGAGACAAGCGCGCCGCGATACGGGATGGACGCATTTGGGTTGGTGGCAACGAATAACCGGCGGGCGCGGCGACCAGCAGGCGGCGCTGCCGCTGTACGATGCGGTGGTCGCGCGCGCGCGCCAGCCGCACTGGTACCTGGCCGGGCACGTCCCCGACACGCTGGACGGGCGGTTCGACATGGTCGCGGCGGTGCTGTCGATGGTCCTGCTGCGGCTGGAGGCGGAGGAGCCGGCCGGCGCCACGCCGACCGCGCAGCTGACCGAACGCTTCATCGAGGACATGGACGCGCAGGTCCGCCAGATCGGCTTCGGCGACATGGTGGTGGGCAAACATGTCGGGCGGATGATGGGGATGCTGGGCGGCCGGCTGGGCGCGTATCGCGACGGGCTGGCGGGCGCGGGCGACATGGATGCGGCGCTGGTGCGCAACCTGTACCGCGGCGAAGCGCCGCCCGCCGATGCGGTGGCGCATGTGCGTGACGGGCTGGCGGCGCTGCGCCGCGCGCTGGACGAGGTGTCGATCGACGCGATGATGCGGGGGGAACTGCCGTGACGCCGGAATTTTCGCGGATCGAGCGGCTCGACACGATCGGCGGCGACGAGCGGGTGGTGTCGATCGCCGCCGACGAGGGCGAGCGCGCGGCGCTGGCGGCGCGATTCGGGCTGGTGGCGGTCGAGCGGCTGGAGGCGCGGCTGGCGATCCGGCGCGGCGCCAACGGCATCGACGTGCGCGGCACCGTCACGGCGGCAGTGGTGCAGGCCTGTTCGGTGACCGGCGATCCGTTGCCGGCGACGGTCGACGAGCCGGTCGCGCTGCGCTTCGTCGAGGCGGCCGCGGACGAGATCGAGCTGGACGAGGTCGAACTGGAGGGAGACGCGCTCGACGTCGTCGAGATCGAGGGCGGGGGAATCGACCTGGGCGAAGCGGCGGCGGAGACGATGGCGCTGGCGCTCGATCCCTTTCCGCGCAGCCCGCGCGCCGCCACGGTGCTGAAGGAAGCGGGCGTCGTCAGCGAGGAGGAGGCCGGACCGTTCGGCGCGCTGGCCGGGCTGAAGGCGAAGCTGGCCGGCGAGGACCGCGGCTAGATCAGCGCCAGGTCGCTGAGCCGGCCGATCAGCGCGGGGGGCATCGCGGCGAGGCTGTCGCTCGCTTCCCCGCCCAGGTCGCCGGGGGCGTCCGCCGCCTCCAGATAGCGCCAGCCCTGATGCGCGCGCTTCGGGCGGGAGTGGACCAGCCGCAGCGCCGGGTCGATGTGGATCGCGACGCGCCCGCCGTCGGCCTCTCCGAAGCCGAGGATCGGCGAGCGGGCGACCAGCGTGTGCTTGATGATCCAGAACAGCGAGCCTTGCCCGGCGATCTCCTCGTGCCGCTTGGGCAGGTAGCGGGTGGTCAGGAACACCGGGCCGTCGGCGGCGCGCGCGGCGAGCCGCTGGCCCAACAGGTCGACACTGGCCGCGCCGAACGCGACTTTGGTGAGGTGAAGCGGCATCGTCGCGCCGATGTGGGTCAGCCCCCCAGCCCCCACAAGGTCGCCAGCCCGAGGAACGACAGGAAGCCCATGACGTCGGTGATCGTCGTGACGAACACCGCCGAGGACACCGCCGGATCGACGTTCGCCTTGTCCAGCGCGACCGGCACGATCACCCCGACCAGCCCGGCGACGACGCTGTTGATCATCATCGCCAGCGCGAACACCACCGACAGCCCGCCATGACCGAGCAGCACGTAGCTGCCCGTCGCCCCCACCGCGGCGAGCGCGATGCCGTTGCAGATCGCGACGCGGAACTCCCGCAGCAGCATCCGCAGCGTGTTCGAACTGGTCAGCTGATTCGTCGCCAGCGCGCGGACCATCACCGCCAGCGTCTGCGTGCCCGCATTGCCGCCCAGCGCCGAGACGATCGGCATCAGCGCGGCGAGCAGCGCGAAGCGCGCTATCTCGCCCTGGAACAACCCGACCACCGAGGCGGACAGGATCGTCGCGCCCAGATTGACGATCAGCCAGGCGACGCGCGTGCGCACCGTCACCGCGATCGGTTCGTTGATGTCGCCGTCGCCCGCACCGGCGAGGCGCAGCGTATCCTCGCCCGCTTCCTCCTGGATGATGTGGACGATGTCGTCGACGGTGATCATGCCGACCAGCCGCCCCGCGGCATCGGTGACCGCGGCGGAGATCAGCGCATATTTCTGAAAGCGCAGCGCGACCTCTTCCTGGTCCATGTCGACCGGGATCAGCGTCTGTTCGCGCTTCATCACGTCGCCGACCGGGATGCTGCGGGGCGTTCGCAGGATCCACGACAGCGCGCAGGTGCCGATCGGGCGATGCCCGGGATCGACGACGAAGATCTCCCAGAAATCGGTCGTCAGTTCCTCGTCGCCGCGCAGATAGTCGAGGACGTCGCCGACCGTCCAATGTTCGGGCACCGCGACCAGATCGCGCTGCATCAGGCGCCCGGCGGATTCCTCGGGATAGGACAGCGCCTCCTCGATCGCGGCGCGATCGTCCGGCTCCATCGCGCGCAGGACCTCGCGCTGGTCCTCCGGCTCCATGTCCTCGATGATCGCGACCGCGTCGTCGGTATCGAGTTCGCTGGCGATGTCCGCGACCTGCCGCGCGTCGAGCGCGTCGATCAGATCCTCGCGGACGTAATCGTTCATCTCCGCGAACACGTCGGCATCGACGAGGTCGGCGATCGCGGCGGCCAGATCCTTGCGGCGGTCCTCGGGCGTCAGTTCGAACAGGTCGGCGATGTCGGCGGGATGGAGCGGCTCCACCAGCGCGCGCGCGGCCTCGGCATCGCCGTCCTCGACAGCGTCGAGCACCGCGGTGACGAATTCGGGCTTCAGCCGGTCATCCTCGTCCAGCCGGGTGTCGTCGGCCGGGTCCAGCGTATCGGGAAGATCGGTGTCGTTCATGGTCCGCCTCCCGGAACGTTAACGGCGCCGCCCCTAGCGCGGCGGTTGCGCATTTGCCAGCCGCGCCCGGCATCACTACGTGCGCGCCCAAGCAAACGGAAGGATTCCCCATGGCCGATACCTATTCGACGCTGACGATGACGCTGGACGGCGGCGACGTCACGATCAAGCTGCGCCCCGACCTGGCGCCCAACCACGTCCAGCGGATCGCCGAGCTGGCGAACGAGGGCTTCTATGACGGCGTGCCGTTCCACCGCGTCATCCCCGGCTTCATGGCGCAGGGCGGCGACGGCGGGAACCACAACGGCACCGGCGGTTCGTCCAAGCCCAACCTGAAGCAGGAATTCAACAAGGAACCGCATGTGCGCGGCGTCTGCTCGATGGCGCGCACGATGGACCCTAACAGCGCCAATTCGCAGTTCTTCATCTGCTTCGACGACGCGCGCTTCCTGGACGGCCAGTATACCGTGTGGGGCGAAGTGACCGAGGGCATGGAGCTGATCGACGCGCTGCCCAAGGGCGAGCCGCCCGCGAACCCGGGCAAGATCGTCACGATGAAGGCCCAGTAAGGCGGATAGCGCAGTGAGGCGCACCGGCGGGGCGGGATCGCGATCCGTGCCCCGCCGGTGGCCCGAATGTTGCGAATGTTGAGGCCCCGGACGTGTTTCGCGCGCGTCGGTGGCGCATTGGCGGCGCGTGAGCGGGGCGCGGGCGTGGCGCGATCCGGGCGGGGGCAGTGCGTCATCCTGCCGGGCAGGCTGCGCGATGTTGGCGCGTGTAGGACAGGTGTGGCGGGACGCTTCGCGGAACGCGCTCCCCGCGCCGCTCTCGACCCTTCACCCCGGACCCTTCGGCTTCGCTAAGGAGAGCCTCGTTCCGGGGTCCATGGCGCCGCAAGAGCAGCGGCTGGTGCGTTCGTGGAAACATGGATGCCGGAACAAGTCCGGCATGACGGTCAGGAGCGGGGAAACGCCCCCTCAATCCTCGCGCAGGGTGCGGATCAGCCAGTCGCGGAACAGCCGCACCGGCTTGGTCTGCAGCGCGCGCGGGCGGCAGGCGAACCAGTAGCTGTACGGGCTGGTCACCTGGAAATCGAACAGCGTCACCAGCCGCGAATCGTTGGCGTCGTGGAAATGGCTTTCGTGCATGAACGCCACGCCCAGCCCCTGCGCCGCGGCCTCCAGCATCAGCGCGCCCGAATCGAAATAGTCGATCGCCGCCGGCTCGATCGCGGTCAGCCCGGCGGCGTGGCGCCAGGCGACGAACGTGTCGATCATCTCGCGGTGGAGCAGAACGGTATGGCGCGCCAGCTGTTCGGGGGCGACCAGCGGGTCCGGCCCCTCCACCAGCCGTCGCGCCGCGATCGGATAGACCATGTTGCGGTCGAGCCGTTCGGCATGGAGCGTGGGGTCGATATCGCGCGCCAGCACGATCACCGCGTCCAGCCCCTCCCCCAGCCGCGCGATCGCATTGCTGCCGGTGTCGATATCCAGATGCAGTTCGGGGTGCGCGGCGCGCAGGTCGCCGAGCCGCGGGAACAGCCGCTGCGAGGCGTAGAGCGGCAGCACGCCGAGCCGGAGGCGCAGCACCTCCGTCCCGCTGGTCATCGATTCGATCGCGTCCGACAGCCCGTCGAGCGCCGGGGCGATCGCGGACAGCAGCCGGTCGCCATCGGCATTGGGCACCATCGCCTGGTGCCGGCGATCGAACAACGGGCGCGCCAGGAAGCGTTCGAGCGTCTGGATCCGGCGGCTGAGCGCGGGCGGAGAGAGCGCCAGTTCCTGCGCCGCGGCCTTGATCGAGCCAAGCCGCGCCACCGCCACGAAGGCCTCGATCGCGGTGAGGGGCGGGAGGCGGCGCATCGATCATCAACCTGCGTTTTGTGCGCCGCATCATGCAAGCGAAACGTTATCATGCCGGCGCGATGACGATCTGATTGCACTTTATGCAATCGTGCGCAACGATTTTCGCATTTGCACATGCCGATGCTGCGCTGCACATAGGGCGGGCCTTTCAGGCATCCTCTCCTATAAAACTTTCATGGGCCGGCCCTTCGGGGCTGGCCCTTTTTTCGTTTCGCGGTGTGGCCAACCGCGCGCCGCGCCCTCGCAATCGGGAACCCGGCGCCTATCTCCTGCGCTCGATCTTTCCCCCGGGCCGCCGGGGCCCTGCGCACGAAAGGAACCCCATGGCCGACGCCGACGAACGCACGATCAGGCTGCAGGTCGCCAATGCCCGGCCCGAGGACAGCGGGCGCGGGATCGCGCACCTGCCGCGGTCGGTGATGGCGGCGCTGGGCGTGGGCGACGGCGATGTCGTGGAGATCGTCGGCAAGAAGACGACGCCGGCGCGCGCGGTCGGCCCCTATGCCGAGGACGAGGGGCTGGAGCTGCTGCGCATCGACGGGTTGCAGCGCGCCAACGCCGGGGTCGGCTCGGGCGATTTCGTCGAGGTGCGGCGCGTGGAGAGCAAGGCGGCGACGCGCGTCGTCTTCGCCCCCGCGCAGCAGAACCTGCGGTTGCAGGGATCGACCAACGCGCTGAAGCGCACCTTCTTCGGCCGGCCGCTGTGCGCGGGCGACGTGGTGGCGACCGCCGGGCACCAGCGCGTGCAGAACATGCCGCCGGGGATGGAGCGGTTCGTCAACGCGCCCGCCTATGCCCTGCAGGAAATCCGCCTGACGGTGGTGTCGGCCAGCCCCAAGGGCGTCGTCCATATCGACGAGCATACCGACGTCGAGCTGCGCCCCGAATATGAGGAACCGGATGCCGCGCGGCGCGCCGACGTCACCTATGACGACATCGGCGGGATGGCGACGACGATCGACCAGCTGCGCGAGATGGTGGAACTGCCGCTGCGCTACCCCGAATTGTTCGAGCGGCTGGGCGTGGAGCCGCCCAAGGGCGTGTTGCTGCACGGCCCGCCCGGCACCGGCAAGACGCGGCTGGCGCGCGCGGTGGCGAACGAATCGGACGCGCAATTCTTCCTCATCAACGGGCCGGAGATCATGGGATCGGCCTATGGCGAGAGCGAGCAGCGGCTGCGGCAGGTGTTCGAGGAAGCGACCAAGGCCGCGCCGTCGATCGTGTTCATCGACGAGATCGATTCGATCGCGCCCAAGCGCGGGCAGGTATCGGGCGAGGCCGAGAAGCGGCTGGTCGCGCAGCTGCTGACGCTGATGGACGGGCTGGAGGCGCGCGCGAACCTGGTGGTGATCGCCGCGACCAACCGGCCGGAGGCGATCGACGAGGCGCTGCGCCGGCCGGGCCGGTTCGACCGCGAGATCGTGGTCGGCGTGCCCGACGAGCGCGGGCGGCGCGAGATCCTGGGCATCCACACGCGCGGCATGCCGCTGGGCGACCGGGTGGACCTGGACGAACTGGCGCGCACGACCTTCGGCTTCGTGGGCGCGGACCTGTCGGCGCTGACGCGCGAGGCGGCGATCGAGACGGTGCGGCGGATGATGCCGCGGCTGAACCTGGAGGACCGCACGATCCCGGCAGAGGTGCTGGAGACGCTGGCGGTCACGCGCGAGGATTTCATGGAGGCGCTCAAGCGCGTCCAGCCCAGCGCGATGCGCGAGGTGATGGTGCAGGCGCCGACGACGCAGTGGAGCGACGTCGGCGGGCTGGACGATGCGCAGATGCGGCTGAAGGAAGGCGTCGAACTGCCGCTGAAGGACCCCGATGCGTTCCGCCGGCTGGGTATCCGCCCGGCCAAGGGCTTCCTGCTGTACGGGCCGCCGGGCACGGGCAAGACGCTGCTGGCAAAGGCGGTGGCGCGCGAGGCGCAGGCCAATTTCATCGCCACCAAGTCGAGCGACCTGTTGTCCAAATGGTATGGCGAAAGCGAGCAGCAGATCAGCCGGTTGTTCGCGCGCGCACGGCAGGTGGCGCCGACGGTGATCTTCATCGACGAGCTCGATTCGCTGGTGCCCGCACGCGGCGGCGGGCTGGGCGAGCCGCAGGTGACCGAGCGGGTGGTCAACACCATCCTGGCGGAGATGGACGGGCTGGAGGAATTGCAGTCGGTCGTCGTGATCGGCGCGACCAACCGGCCCAATCTGGTCGACCCGGCGCTGCTGCGCCCCGGGCGGTTCGACGAGCTGATCTATGTCGGCGTGCCGAGCGCGGAGGGGCGGCGGCGCATCCTGTCGATCCAGACGCAGAAGATGCCGCTGGCCGACGACGTCGACCTCGACGCGATCGCCGCGCGGGCGGAGCGGTTCACCGGCGCGGACCTGGAGGATGTGGTGCGGCGCGCCGGGCTGATCGCGCTGCGCGAATCGCTGGAGACGCGCGCGGTGCGGCACGAGCATTTCGAGCGCGCGCTGGCCGAGAGCCGCGCCAGCGTGACGCCCGAGGTGGAGCGCGAATACGAGCAGATGGCCGCGCGGCTGAAGCAGGAGGCGAACGCGATCCAGCCGATCGGGTTCATCGCGCCGGGGCAGCTGTCGCCGCGCGGTCCGAAGGGGAGCGACTGACCGCTACGGCGCCGCCGACTATACCACCGGATCGTCGTAGGCGGCGACCGCGGGGGCCGCGTCGCGCAGCGCGGCCCAGCACCAGACGAACAGCAACAGGCACGCCAGCCCCGCCGCCAGATACGGCAGCGGGTGCCACCATTCGTACAGCCCGACGCCGATCGACGGGCCGAGGACGAAGCTGGCGCCGTTGATGCTGGTCACCTTGCCCGCGACCGACCCCTGCGCCTCCGGCCCGACCGCCAGGCTGGACCCGGCGGTAAAGCCGGGGCGGGTGAAGCCGAACCCCAGGCTGGCGAGCGCATAGGCGGTGGCGATGCCGTACAGCGACGGCGCGATCCCGGTCAGCGCGGTGCCCGCCGCCGCCAGCACCAGCCCGACCAGCACCAGCGCGCGCGGTTTCAGGTTCAGCAGCGGGATCAGCCCCCATTGCGCCAGCAGCGCCGCGCCCGCGCCCATCATCAGCACGATGCCGGTCGATTCCAGCGCCATGCGCGGCGGCAGGCCCAGCCGGTCGATCACCAGGAAGCCGATCGCCTGGCCGGTCATCGCCTGCGCATGGCCCATCACCAGCCCGGCGGCCATCCAGGTGCGGATGCGCGGATCGAGATAGCCGACGCGCGTTCCCGGCGGCGCGATTGCGGCCTGGACGCTCGCGCCCGACGACTGGCCGCCGATCGACGGATAGCCGCTGGCCGCGCCATGCGCCTCCGCCGTCAGCCCGCGATCGTCGGGCAGGATCCGCCGCACCGTCAGGAAGATGACGAGGCCGAAGGCGGCGAAGACGAAGGCGGGGCCGGCCAGCCCGACCTCCACCGTGCCGACATGCCCCAGCAGCAGGTACGGCGCGATCGCCGGCCCCAGGATCGTCCCCAGCCCGAACGCGGACGCCAGCAGCGTCAGCGCGCGCGTCCGCTCCTCACGCGTGGTATTGCCCGCGACCAGCGCCTGCACCGCGGGCGGCGCGGCGGACCCGAAGGTGCCGTAGATCAGCCGACCGGCGATGAAGAGCAGGAAGGCGGTGGTCCCGCCGATCCAGCCGTTGATCCCCGCCGCCAGGAACAAGCCGCACAACAGCAGGCTGACGCAGAACCCGCCCAGCCCGAGCAGGATCATCAGCCGCCGCCCGTGCCGGTCCGACCGGTTGGCCCAAAAGGGCGCGGCGAGCACCCACAGCAGCGCCGACACCGAAAAGGCCGCCGCCACCGCCGAATCCTTGACGCCCAGCGAGCGCCCCAGCGCAGGGAGCACCGATTGCAGCGCGGTATTGCCCGCCGCGATCGTCAGCATGACGAGGAACATCAGCCCGAAGGTGGATTCGACCTGGCGCCGCATCGGCCTTCCCCTCCCTCCATCTGTCCCGTTCGTCGTATCGCCACCCCGATTAGGCGCTTGGGAGCCGCGCGCAACCCCGCTATGGCAACCGGGTCGCTTGCAGCGCGTTCGTCATGAAGGTGTCGTCCAAACGTCACCGATCAGGGTTCAGGAGTCCGATCTTTCGACATGGCTAGTTCGACCAACGCCATCCGGCGCAGCCGCCGCAACGCCGCCGGCGTGCCCAGTCCGTGGCAGATGTTCTTTTCGGGCTTCCTGAAGCACCCGGTGATGGTCGGTTCGATCATCCCGTCGTCCGACCGGCTGATCGCCAAGATGCTGGGTCCGGTCGACTGGGCGAACACCAAGCTGTTCGTCGAATACGGCCCGGGCGTCGGCACCTTCTGCCGCCCGATCCTGGAGAAGATGGCGCCCGACGCGATGCTGATCGCGATCGACACCAACCCGGACTTTATCCGCTACCTGGACCATACGATCACCGATCCGCGCTTCGTGGCGGTGCACGGGTCGGCCGCAGACGTCGAGCGGATCGTCGCCGAACACGGGCATGAAGCCGCCGATTACGTGTTGTCGGGCCTGCCCTTCTCCACCCTGCCCGACGGCGTTGGGCCGCAGATCGCCGCGGCGACGCAGCGCGTGCTGCGCACCGGGGGGGCATTCCTGGTCTATCAGTTCAGCCCGAAGGTCCGCGACTTCATCGCGCCGCATTTCGAGCGGATCGACCACGACATGGAATGGTGGAACGTGCCGCCGGCGCAGCTGTACTGGGGCTGGAAGGACTGACGGTCGGCTTGCCACGCCGGGTGCGCGGCGGGGGTGCAGGTGCGACGGGGTGGCCGCGGTTGCGTGCGTCGCGCTAGGCTCCGGTCTTCGCCGGAGCACGGTAGTGGTCGTGGCGGTGCGGAGGCTTCCCCGATGGCCACGGTGTTCCGGCGCAGGCCGGAACCTAAGTTAGTGACGAACTGACCGGGTTTGCCCGCGTCCGCCTCGGCTCCGGCACGCGGTCGCGGCTCAGTCGTGGCGCGCGAGGCCGCGTGCCAGCATCGCGGCGATCGTGTCGGCGATCGCGGCGGGGTCTTCCTCGGCGGACCAGATGCCGTAGCGCAGCCCCAGGAACACGTTCATCCCCATGATCGCCCAGGCGTGCACCTCGCCCGCATCGGCGATCACCTCGCCGCGGTCGGCGGCGCGGCGCAGGCGGGCGGCGATGCGGTCGGCGGTGGTGGCATAGTGGCGGCGGAAGCTGTCGGGGTCGACGAATTCGGATTCGTCGATGATCCGGTAGATTTCCTTGTGTGCGCGCGCGAATTCCAGAAAGCCGAGCAGCCCGGCGCGCTCCGCCGCGATCTGGTCCGGCGCGGCGCCGATCGCGGGGGCGACATGATCGCGCACGCGGTTCGACATGTCCGCCACCAACGCGCGGAACACCGCGTCCTTGCTGTCGAACCAGGTATAGAAACTGCCCAGCGCCACGCCCGCGCGGCGGGTAATCCCGCTGATCGAGGCGTCGTGGAAGCCGCGTTCGCCGAATTCCGCCGCCGCCGCATCGAGGATCGCGCGCTGCGTCCGCCGCCCGCGCTCGGTCCGCGGCACCTTGTCGCCGCTATCCGCGTCCGTCGCGGCCCGTTGATCGACCATCCGCACCCCTCCCGATCCGGCGTCCTTCACGATCGCATCATGAAAGTTGAAAGCCGGTTCAAGTTTCAGTATAGCGCGATCGACGCGCCGACAACCCGCCAGAGGGATCGGCCAACAAAGGGGAGGAAGGCGATGCGCCGCACCACGACGACCGTTCGATCGATCCTGCTGCTGGGCAGCGCGCTGGCCGCGATACCCGCCGCCGCGCAAGGCACGCCGCCGACCGCCGAGACCGCACCCACGCCGCAAACCGCCACCGCCGCCAGCGAGGAGACGGGCGAGAACATCGTCGTCACCGCGCGCCGCCGCGAGGAAAGCGTGATCGACGTGCCGATCGCGATGTCGGTGGTGTCGGGCGACCTGCTGGAGAAGCAGGGCGCGGTGGATATCACCGCCTTGCAGGACAAGACGCCGAACCTGACGCTGCAGATCGCGCGCGGCTCCAACTCCACGCTGATCGCGTTCAGCCGCGGCGTGGGCCAGCAGGACCCGTTGTGGGGATTCGAGCCGGGCGTGGGCCTGTACATCGACGACGTCTATGTCGCGCGGCCGCAGGGCGCGGTGCTCGACATCTTCGACGTGGAGCGGGTGGAGGTGCTGCGCGGGCCGCAGGGCACCCTGTACGGCCGCAACACGATCGGCGGGGCGATCAAATACGTCACCAAGCGGCTGGGCCACGACGTGTCGGGCATGGTGCGCGGGTCGTACGGTTCGTACAACCAGTTCGACCTGGTCGGGCAGATCGCGCTGCCGATCACCGACACGCTGTCGATCGGCGCGGCGGTGGCGCGGTACAAGCGCGACGGGTTCGGCACCAACCTGACCACCGGCGCGGACCAGTATGACAAGGACGTCATCGCCGCGCGCGTGTCCGCGGAATGGGCGCCCACCGACGCGATCTTCGTCCGGCTGGCGGGCGACCGCACGCTCGACAAGTCCAACCCGCGCCACGGCACCCGGCTGGTCGGCAACGGCGGCGATCCGCGCTACGCGCCGACGGCCAGCGTGTACGACACGCGCGCCGGGATCGGCGACAGCAACCGCGTGCTGGCGCAGGGCCTGTCGCTGACCGGCGAATTCGGCCTGTCCGACACGCTGACGTTCAAGACGATCAGCGCGTATCGCGACGGCAAGACGAACACGGTGATCGACTTCGACAACACCGCGCTGCCGACGCTGGACGTACCCGCCTATTACGAGGACTGGCAGTTCACGCAGGAACTGCAGCTGCTGTACCAGGGCAGCAGAGTGCAGGGCGTGTTCGGCCTCTATTACCTCGACGCGCGCGCGTCGGGGGCGTTCGACACGGTCGTCGGGCTGCTCAACGCCACCACGCTGACGTCGGGGTCGGTCAAGACGAAGAGCTATGCCGCGTTCGGGGACTTCAGCGTCGACGTGACCGACCAGCTGAAGGTGTCGGCCGGGCTGCGCTATACCAAGGACGACAAGACCGGCACCGTCTTCCGCCGCAACTACACCGGCATCCGTTCGCCGCGGTTCGGCAATGCCGCCGCGGTGCCCGGGCTGATCCGCACCGATTACACCAACGACCGCAGCTTCGACCAGGTCACGCCGCGCATCTCGATCAGCTACGAGCCGCGCCGCGACCTCAACCTCTATGCCTCATGGGGCAAGGGGTTCAAATCGGGCGGGTTCGACATGCGCGGCGACGCGGTGTTCACCCCCACCACGGTCAACGGATACGATCCGGAGAAGATCAGCAGCTACGAACTGGGGATGAAGGGCGCGTTCCTGGACCGCACGCTGTTCCTGAACCTGGCGGGCTATTATTCGCGCTACACCGACCAGCAGGTGACGATCCAGGTGCCGAACGTGGCCGGCGGCATCGCCAGCTTCGTCGACAATGCCGGCAAGGCGGATATCTACGGCGTCGAGATCGAGGCGCGGGCGGTGCCGTCGCGCTGGTTCTCGGCGCAGGCGTCGTTCGGGTACACCCATGCCAAGTATCTGGAATTCCTGACCTTCATCAACGGCGGGACGACCCCGGTGGACGTCGCGGGCCAGCGCGTGTTCCAGAACACGCCGCGCTTCACCGCCGCGGCATCGTTCACCGCCTCCGCCGATCTGGCGGGCGGCACGATCTCGATCACGCCGGAAGTGACGCTGCGCAGCGACTATACTTTGTTCGAGATCCCGACCCCGGCGCTGGACCAGGACGGCTATGCGCTGGTCAACGCATCGGCCAACTGGATTTCGGGCGACGGGCATTATCGCGTCGCGATGAACCTCAGGAACATCGCCGACCAAAGGTACCGTGTCGGCGGATACAATTTCCCGGGCGCGGTGTTCGGCAATTCGATCATCGGCTATTACGGCCCGCCGCGCACCGCGACCGCGACGTTCGAGGTGCGGTTCTGATCGTGACACCCCCTGCCACCTTCGTCACCCCGGCGCAGGCCGGGGTCTCCCTGCGGATCGCGCGGCGTCCGGCCGGGGGGAGATCCCGGCCTTCGCTGGGATGACGTCGATGGTGGCAACCGCCCGAACCCCCACCCGCCCCGGCGTGACGCTGGCGATGCTGCTGCTGGTCTACAGCTTCAACTTCCTCGACCGGCAGATCCTGTCGATCCTGGCGCAGCCGGTGAAGGCCGACCTGGGCCTGACCGATGCGCAGCTGGGGATGCTGGGCGGGCTGGCGTTCGCGATCCTGTATTCCACGCTGGCGATCCCGCTGGCGCTGCTGGCCGATCGCACCAGCCGCACCTGGGTCATCACCGTCAGCCTGGCGGTGTGGAGCGGGTTCACCGCGCTGTGCGGCGCGGCGGGCAGCTTCACGCAGATGTTCCTGTTCCGGCTGGGCGTGGGCGTGGGCGAGGCGGGCGGGGTGGCGCCGTCCTATGCGTTGATCGCCGACACGTTCCGCCCCGAATGGCGCGCACGGGCGCTAGCGATCTACTCGCTGGGCATCCCGCTGGGCGCCGCCGCGGGCGTGCTGCTGGGCGGCTATATCGCCGCAGCGGTGGAATGGCGCACCGCCTTCTTCGCGGTGGGCATCGCGGGGCTGGGAATCGCCCCGGCGTTCCGCTGGCTGGTGCGCGATCCGCCGCGCGCCGCACCGGCCGCGGACCGCGAGCCGATCGGGCGGGTCTTCGCGATCCTGGCGGGCAAGCCGGCCTTCTGGCTGCTGGCGTTCGGCGCGGCGGCGGGGTCGATGTGCGGCTATGGCGTCGCCTTCTGGCTGCCCAGCCTGATGATGAGGAGCTTCGGGCTGACCCTGGTGGGGACCGGGCAGTTCATCGGCGCGCTGCTGCTGAGCGGCGGGGTGGCGGGGATCCTGCTGGGCGGTACGCTGGGCGACCGGCTGGGCGCGCGCGACCGGCGCTGGTACGCGCTGCTGCCCGCGCTCTGCTATGTCGCGGGCACGCCGTTGTTCATCGCGGGCGTGCTGTCGGGCAGCGCCATCGCCGCCTTCGCGCTGTTCGTGGTGCCGCAGGCGCTGGTGTACGTGTGGCTCGGCCCGGTGCTGACCGCGGTGCAGCATCTGGTGCCCGCGCACCTGCGCGCGACCGCATCGGCCAGCTTCCTGCTCATCAACAACCTGATCGGGCTGGGGCTGGGCAGCTGGGTGATCGGGCGGCTGTCGGATGCGCTGGTGCCGGCCTATGGCGACCAGTCGCTGCGCTATGCGATCGCGGCGGGGCTGTGCCTGTACCTGATCGCCGGCGCGCTGATGGCGCTGGCGAGCCGGCGGCTGGCGCGCGACTGGGTGGCGTGACGGGGCAGCCCTGCCCTTCGAGACGCCGTTTCGACAGGCTCGACGGCTCCTCAGGGCGAACGGTCATCCTCAGCGTTCGCGGGTCGCGGCGAAGCGGACCTTGGGATAGCGATCCTGGATGTAGCCGACTTCCCACGCGCTCTTGGCCAGGAACACCGGGTTGCCGTCGCGGTCCCTGGCCATCGCCGCGCGGTTGACGTCGGTGAAATCCTTGAGGTCGGCGGGATTGTCCGCCGACACCCAGCGCGCGGTGTCGAACGGCGCGGGTTCCAGCGCGGCGGCGACCTTGTACTCCGCCTCCAGCCGCGACAGCAGCACGTCGAGCTGGAGCTGCCCGACGACGCCGATCACCCAGTTGGAGCCGATTTCGGGGTAGAAGACCTGCGTCACCCCTTCCTCCGCCATGTCGTCCAGCGCCTTGCGCAGCTGCTTGGTCTTGGTGGGGTCCTTCAGCGCGACGCGGCGCAGGATTTCCGGCGCGAAATTGGGCAGGCCGGTGAAGCGCACGTCGGCCTTTTCCGACAGCGTGTCGCCGACCCGCAAGGTGCCGTGGTTGGGGATGCCGATGATGTCGCCGGGGAACGCCTCGTCGGCGACCTCGCGGTTCTGCGCGAAGAACAGGATCGGCGAATGGACCGCGATCGGCTTGCCGTGGCCGGTCGGGGTCAGTTTCATGCCGCGCCGGAAAATGCCCGAACACAGCCGCATGAAGGCGATCCGGTCGCGGTGCTGCGGGTCCATGTTGGCCTGCACCTTGAAGACGAAGCCGGTCACTTCCTTCTCGTCCGGGGACACCGGCGCGGGTTCCGCCGGCTGCGGGCGCGGCGGGGGCGCGAAATCGGCGAGCGCGGCGATGAGGTCGGCGGGGCCGAAATCCTTGAGCGCCGACCCGAAATAGACCGGCGTCAGATCGCCGTGACGATAGGCCGCCGCGTCGAAGGCGGCATAGCCGGCCTGCGCCAGTTCGATCTCCTCAGCCACGTCGTCGGGCAGCGCGGGATCGGCCTCCACCTTCCCCTGGAAGGTACGGCTGTCGCCCTCCGGCCGGGTGATCTGCCGCGTCGCCAGGTTCAGGATGCCCTGGAACGTGCCGCCCATGCCGACCGGCCAGGTCATCGGGCAGACGTCGAGCGCCAGCATGTCGGCGATCTCGTCCAGCAGCTCGAACACCGGGCGGCCTTCGCGATCGACCTTGTTGACGAAGGTGATGATCGGGACGGAGCGCAGCCGGCACACCTCGAACAGCTTGCGCGTCTGCGGCTCGATCCCCTTGGCCGCGTCGATCACCATGATCGCCGAATCGACCGCGGTCAGCGTGCGATAGGTATCCTCGCTGAAATCCTCGTGCCCCGGCGTGTCGAGCAGGTTGAAGGTGATGCCGTCATGTTCGAACGTCATCACGCTGGACGTGACCGAAATGCCGCGCTGCTGTTCGATCTTCATCCAGTCCGACCGCGCGCGGCGGTTCTGGCCCCGCGCCTTCACCTCGCCCGCCAGATGGATCGCGCCGCCGAAATACAGCAGCTTTTCGGTCAGCGTCGTCTTGCCCGCGTCGGGGTGGGAAATGATCGCGAAGGTGCGGCGGGGGGAGGTCATGAACACGTCCGGGGAACAGGCGCGGCGCGGGGCCGCGGGAAACGGGAGCGCGCAAGGCCACGCGCGCGGCGTCGATAGCAGGGGTTGCACGGCATGCACAGGGGAGCGCGGTGATCGTCACGGTTGATCCGGGGCTTGCCCAACCGCTACGGCGGGGCGGGCCGATCGCGCGCGACCGGCAAGCAACGGATAGGCGAATGACCGATATCGACGAGCTGAAGACCCATCTGCTGACCGCGATCGAGGCGTCGGCCGCGCTCGACGCGCTGGAGGCGGTGCGCGTGGAGGCGCTGGGCAAGCAGGGACGCGTGACCCAGCTGCTCAAGACGATGGGCGCGATGTCGCCCGAGGAGCGGCAGGCCAACGGCCCCGCGATCCACGGCCTGCGCGAGGCGGTGACGAACGCCATCGCGGCGCGCAAGGCGGTGCTGGAGCAGATCTCGCTCGACGCGCAGCTGGCGGGCGAGGCGCTGGACATGACGCTGCCGGTCGATGTGCCCGCGCCGGGGACCGTCCACCCCGTCAGCCAGGTGATGGACGAGCTGGCGGAAATCTTCGCCGACCTGGGCTTCGCGGTGGCGACCGGGCCGGAGATCGAGGACGACTGGCACAATTTCGGCGCGCTCAACATCCCCGAGACGCATCCCGCGCGCGCGATGCAGGATACGTTTTATATCGCGCAGCCCGAGGATTCGGCCGACGCGCCGATGGTGCTGCGCACGCATACCTCGCCGGTGCAGATCCGCACGATGGTGGAGGTGGCCAGGCGTCATGCCGGTGCGGGCGCGCCGATCCGCATCATCGCGCCGGGGCGCGTCTATCGTTCCGACTGGGACGCCACGCACACCCCGATGTTCCACCAGGTCGAAGGGCTGGTGATCGACAAGGGGATCACGCTGGCGCACCTGAAATGGACGCTGGAGACGTTCCTGCGCGCGTTCTTCGAGCGCGACGACGTCGTGCTGCGGCTGCGCCCGAGCTATTTTCCGTTCACCGAGCCGTCCGCCGAGGTCGACGTCGGCTTTTCGATCGAGAAGGGCAAGCGCGTGATCGGCGGCGACGAAGGCTGGATGGAGGTGCTGGGCAGCGGGATGGTGCATCCGCGCGTCATCGCCGCCTGCGGGCTGGACCCGGCCGAATGGCAGGGCTTCGCGTTCGGATGCGGGATCGACCGGCTGGCGATGCTGAAATACGGCATCGACGATTTGCGCCCGGTGTTCGAGGCGGACGTGCGCTGGCTGAAGCATTACGGCTTTGCCGCGCTGGACGTGCCGACGCTGTCGGGCGGCGTGGGGACGGCGGCCTGAGATGGCGGCCTAGCTACCACGTCATCCCGGCGAAGGCCGGGATCTCCCGCGGGGGAACGATCCGCCCGCCCCGAAAAGGCCCCAGCCTGCGCTGGGGCGACGGAAGAAGAAGAACATGAAATTCACGCTTTCCTGGCTCAAGGACCATCTCGACACCGATGCGCCGCTGGACGCGATCCTCGATGCGCTGACGCGCGTCGGGCTGGAGGTGGAGGGGGTGGAGAATCCCGCCGCGAAGCTGGACGGCTTCACCGTGGCGCGCGTGCTGACCGCGGAGCGCCACCCGCAGGCCGACAAGCTGCAGGTGCTGTCGGTCGATGCCGGGGACGGCCCGCTGCAGGTGGTGTGCGGTGCGCCCAATGCGCGCGCCGGGCTGGTCGGCGTGTTCGGCAGGCCGGGGGCGGCGGTGCCCGCCAACGGCATGGTCCTGAAGGTCGCGGCGATCCGCGGGGTCGAATCGAACGGGATGATGTGTTCCACGCGCGAGCTGGAACTGGGCGAGGATCACGACGGGATCATCGAACTGCCCGAGGACGCGCCGGTCGGCGCCGCCTTCGCCGATTATGCCGGGCTGAACGATCCCGTCATCGACGTGTCGGTGACGCCCAACCGCCAGGATTGCATGGGCGTGCGCGGGATCGCGCGCGATCTGGCGGCGGCGGGGCTGGGGACGCTGGTGCCGCTGACCGTGCCCGTGGTGGCGGGGAGCGGCGCCGGGCCGGACGTGCGGATCGAGGATGCGGCGGGCTGCCCGGCGTTCTACGCGCAGGGGGTGTCGGGGCTGACCAACGGCGCCGCGCCGGAATGGATGGCCAAACGGCTGCGTGCGATCGGGCAGAAGCCGATCAGCGCATTGGTCGACATCACCAATTACCTGACCGCCGATCTGGGTCGGCCGCTGCACGTCTATGACAGGGCGACGCTGTCGGGCGGGCTGGTGGCGCGCGCGGCACGGGAAGGCGAGACGGTCGAGGCGCTGAACGGCCGGACCTATACGCTGGCGGCGGGGATGACGGTGATCGCCGACGACGTGGCGGTGCACGATATCGGCGGGATCATGGGCGGCGCGCATTCGGGCGTGTCGGACGCGACCACCGACGTCATCATCGAATGCGCGTATTTCGATCCCGATGCGATCGCGCGGACGGGGCAGAAGCTGCAGCTGACCAGCGACGCGCGCCAGCGGTTCGAACGCGGGGTGGACCCGGCGTTCCTGGACGACGGGCTGGCGATCGCGACGTTCCTGGTGCTGGAATATTGCGGCGGCACCGCCAGCGGCGTGACGCGCGCGGGCGCGGCGCCGCTGGGCACGCGCCGCTATGCCTATGATCCGGCGCGCGCCGAGACGCTGGGCGGGCTGTCGATCGCGGCGGAACGGCAGCGCGAAATCCTCGAATCGCTGGGCTTTGCCGTATCCGGCGACTGGCAGGTGACGCCGCCGACGTGGCGCCGCGACATCGACGGTCCGGCCGACCTGGTCGAGGAAGTGATCCGCATCGAGGGGCTGGACAAGGTGCCGTCGGTGCCGCTGCCGCGCGTCGCCGGGGTGGCGCGCCCGACCGCGACGCCCGAACAGAAGCTGGAGCGCCGCATCCGCCGCGCCGCCGCCGCGCGCGGGCTGGACGAGGCGGTGACGTGGAGCTTCGTCCCCGAAAAGCATGCCGCACTGTTCGGCGGGGGCGCGTGGCGCGTCGCCAATCCGATCAGCGAGGAGTTGAAGGTGATGCGCCCGTCGCTGCTGATCGGCGTGCTGGCCGCGGCCGAGCGCAACCTGCGGCAGGGGGCGGAGGGCGTGCGGCTGTTCGAGCTGGGCCGCCGGTACCTGGACGAGGGCGGCGCCCCGCGCGAGCGGGCGACGCTGGGCATCGTGCTGGCGGGCGACCGCCGCCCGCGCGGCTGGCGCGAGGGCAAGGCCGCGCCGTTCGACGCCTATGACGCCAAGGCCGAGGCGCTGGCGCTGCTGGCCGCGTCGGGCGCGCCGGTCGACAATCTCCAGGTGATGGGCGAGGCGGGCGCGGCGTTCCACCCCGGCCGGTCGGGGACGCTGCGGCTGGGGCCGAAGACGGTGCTGGCGGCGTTCGGCGCCGTCCACCCGGCGGTGCTCAAGGCGTTCGACCTGTCCGGGCCGGTCGCGGCGGTGGAACTGTACCTCGACGCGATCCCGGCGAAGCGCGGCGCGGGCGGGTTCATGCGCGCGGCCTATACCCCGCCGGCGTTGCAGCCGGTGCGCCGCGACTTCGCCTTCCTGGTCCCCGCCGCGGTCACCGCCGAGGCGCTGACCCGCGCGGTGAAGGGCGCGGACAAGGCCGCGATCGTACGCGCGCGGGTGTTCGACGTGTTCACCGGCGCGGGCGTGCCCGACGGCCATGCCTCGGTCGCGGTCGAGACGGTGCTGCAACCGGGCGACAAGAGCTTCACCGACGCCGATCTGAAGGGAATCGCGGACAAGGTGATCGCCGCCGCCGCCAAGCTGGGGGCGCAGCTGCGTGGCTGAGCGGGGGACTGAGGGGGACTGGATCCGCATCGGCAACGGGACGCTGTCGGCGGCGATCAACCCGCATGGCGCGGAGCTGTCGTCGCTGACCGACGCGGACGGGCGCGAATTGATGACCGATGCCGATCCGCGCTTCTGGACCGGGCGCGCGCCGATCCTGTTCCCGGTGGTCGGGCGGCCGAGCGGCGAGACGATCCGCATCGACGGGCGCGCCTATCCGATGAAGCAGCACGGCTTCGCGCGGCACCGCGACTTCGCGGTGGTGGAAGCGGGCGCGACGCGCGCGGTGTTCGCGCTGGAGGACGACGCGGCGACGCGCGCGATCTATCCGTTCGCGTTCCGGCTGGAGGTGGCGTTCGAGGTGCGCGGCGCGACGCTGGCGGTGGAGGTGACGATCGCCAACCCGGCGGCGGACGCGACGCTGTACGCCAGTTTCGGGTTCCACCCCGCCTTCGCCTGGCCGCTGCCCTATGGCCGCGCGCGCGGCGACCATCGCATCACCTTCGCCGCGGACGAGCCGGGGCGGCTGAAGACGATCGCGGCGGACGGGACCATCGCGGCGCATGCGGTCGAATCGCCGCTCGACGGGCGCGTGCTGCATCTGAAGGACGCGCTGTTCGCGCATGACGCGCTGGTGTGGGCGCCGGTCGCGTCGCGGGCGGTGCGCTATGGCGCGGCGGACGGGCCGCAGCTGGACATCGCGTTCCCCGACACGCCGATGCTGGGCATCTGGACCAAGCCGGGCGCGGCCTATGTCTGTGTCGAGCCGTGGCACGGGATCGCCGACCCGGAGGGGTATGAGGGCGAGTTCCGCGACAAGCCGGGCGTGTTCGCGGTGGCGCCGGGGGCGGACAAGCGGATCGGGATGACGGTGACGCTGAGCGAGGGGTGAGCTGGACCGAGGGGTGGGGGGATGCCGTCACCCCGGCGGAGGCGGGACCTTTGCGAAACCCACGCCGTCATGCCGGACCTGTTCCGGCATCCACGTTTCCGCACAAAGGCAGGCGCCTGATATCGCGGCACGGTGGATGCCGGAACAAGTCCGGCATGACGAAGAGGGCCACGGAGGCCGGGCCACGAGCGTCGCCCCAGCGCAGGCTGGGGCCTTTGGCGAGGGGGCGTGCTGGCCGCGGGAGATCCCAGCTTTCGCTGGGATGACGTTCCGGGTTTGGGACCGCGACACGAAAAGGCCCGCGACTCGTCTGCCGAATCGCGGGCCTGTTCAGCCGTATCGCGGGCGCGGATCAGCCGTCGTAGTCGGCGCCGACGTTCTGGTTGCGCGGCGGGGCGACGGCGGTGAGGCGCAGCGCCTCGGCCGAGGCGGCCAGGCTGCCGATTTCGTCGGCCTCTTCCTCATCGTCGATCTGCACGCGCTGCAGGCTTTGCACCACGGCTTCCTGAAGGTCGCGCGGCTTGACCGTCTCCTCGGCGATCTCGCGCAGCGCGACGACCGGGTTCTTGTCACGATCGCGGTCGATCGTCAGTTCCGCACCGCCCGACACCTGCCGCGCGCGCTGCGCGGCCAGCAGGACCAGATCGAAACGGTTCGGGATCTTGTCGACGCAATCCTCGACAGTGACGCGCGCCATCCGCGTATCCTCTTGAAGGTAAGCTAAGGGAAGGGTCGGGCATCTAGAGACTTGCCCGCCATCCGTCAAGGAAAGCCCGCGCTTGCGGTGCGCGCGCGCACCCGCCATGCCCCGGCGCGATGGAGGATGCCACCGCCCAGCCGACCTTCGCGGTCGACGGCAACCGGCTGACGCTGCTCGATACCGGGCCGCGGCGGCTCGACGCGCTGCTGGCGCTGATCGACGGCGCGCGGCGGTCGCTGCGCATCCTCTACTACATCTATGCCGACGACGAATCGGGGCGGCGCGTCAATGCCGCGCTGGCGGCGGCGGCGCGGCGCGGGGTGACGGTGGCGCTGATCGTCGACGGATTCGGCAGCGCGGCGGACGAGGCGTTCTTCGCACCCGTCGAGGCCGCCGGGGTGAGCGTGTGCCGCTTCGCGCCGCGGCCGGGGCGCCGGTACCTGCTGCGCAACCACCAGAAACTGGCGCTGGCCGATGCCGAGGAGCCGGGCGCGGCGCGGATCATCATCGGCGGGTTCAATATCGAGGACGATTATTTCGGCACCCCCGCCGATCGCGCGTGGCGCGACCTGGGATTGCTGGTGGAGGGCGCGGCGGCGGCGCGGATCGCGGGCTATTTCGATGCGCTGGAGGACGGCATCCGCCACGGCGGGCGCATCCGCCGGTTGAACAGGGCGCTGGCGCGGTGGAGCGAGACGCGCGGCGCGCTGCGCTGGACGATCGGCGGGCCGACGCGGCGGCTGTCGCCATGGGCGCGCGCGATCCGCGACGACATGAAGCGCGCGACGCGGATCGACGTGATCGCGGGCTATTTCACCCCCTCCCCCACGATGCTGCGGCGGCTGGACCGCGCGGGCAAGCGCGCGGCAACGGTGCGCGTGGTCACCGCCGCGATGTCCGACAACAACGTCACGATCGCGGCGGCGCGCTTCACCTATGCCGGGCTGCTGAAGCGCGGGGTGCGGGTCTTCGAATATGCGCCGACCAAGCTGCACACCAAGCTGTACGTCGTCGACGATGCGGTGTGGGTGGGCAGCGCCAACTTCGACATGCGCAGCCTGTTCATCAACCTGGAGCTGATGCTGCGGATCGGGGATCGCGCGTTCGCCGACCATGTCCGCAGCTATGTCGACGCGGAGATCGCGCGGTCGAACGAGGTGACAGCCGAGGCATATAAGGCGGCGACGGGATGGTGGCAGCGCGCCAAGCAGTTCGTCGCCTATCTGCTGACCGCGGTGGCCGACCCGGCGATCTCGCGCGGGCTGAACTGGGGGATCGACGCGGAGGAATGAGGCACGCCGCTCAGCGCGGGCGGGTCCACAACAAGGGATCGCGGGGCGTGGCGGGGATGGCGTGGCGGCGGGTGGCCTGCGCCGCGGCGCGCGCGATCCAGGCGAGCTTGGCGGCCTTTCCGGTGGTGACGCGCCGGTCCCAGGCGTGCGCCCCGCGACGCGCGACGGTGCGCGCGATGTCCCCGTAGATGCCCGCCGCCGCCAGCACCGCCCAGGCCGAGCGCCACGACAGCGCGCGCGTGCCGACGCGTGCGCTGTCCTCATGCAGCGCGGCGCGGTCCGCCAGCCGCCGCGCCATCGCGACCAGCGCGTCGCGGTTGGCGGGTGCCATCACCGCATCGGCCGCCACCCCCGCCTGCGCCAGCCACGCCTGCGGCAAATAGCAGCGGCCGGCGCGCGCATCCTCGTCCAGGTCGCGGGCGATGTTCGCCAGCTGGAACGCCAGCCCCAGGTCGCACGCGCGGTCGAGCGTCGCGTCATCCTCCGGGGGCACACCCATGACGATCGCCATCATGCACCCGACCGCGCCCGCGACATGGTAGCAATAGCGGTAGAGGTCGTCCTCGCTCTCCGGGCGCCAGTCGTCGGCGTCGAGCTGGAACCCGTCGATCAGGTCGTGGACATAGGCCGGCGGCAGCCGCGTTTCGGCGGCGACGACGCCCAGCGCATCGAACGCCGGATCGCCGGTCGGCTGACCGGCGAGCGCCGCGACGCTCAATGCCCGGACCCGCGCGACGCGCGCCTGCGCATCGGTGACCGCGACCCGTTCGCCGCCATGGTCCTGCCCGTCGACCAGATCGTCGCACGCGCGGCACCAGGCGTAGAGCAGCCATGCGCGCTCGCGCACGTCGGGGGCGAACAGCGTCGAGGCGGCGGCGAAGCTCTTGGAGCCGCGCGCGATCGACACGCGCGCCGCCTCCACCAGCGCCGCGCGCTCCGCGATCACAGGTCGGACGCCGCCATGCGCACGATCGGCTGGGTCGGGACATGCGCCGCCATCCGGTCGAGCAGCGCGTCGAGCGTGTCGGCGACGATCAGCAGGTCGCGATGCTGCGCGCGCAGGAAGCCGACGTCGCCCATCTTGTGCCAGAAGGCGACGATATCGTCATAGTAGCCGCGCGCGTTGAGCAGCCCGACCGGATCGGCGTGATAGCCCAGCTGCGCCCAGCTGAGCGCCTCCCACAGCTCATCCATCGTGCCGGTACCGCCCGGCAGCGTGACGAAGCCGTCGGCCAGATCGGTGAACGCCTGCTTGCGCTGGTGCATGCCGGTGACGACGTGGAGTTCGGTGAGGCCGCGGTGCGCGACCTCCGCATCGACCAGCGCCTGCGGGATGACGCCGATCACCTCGCCCCCCGCGGCCAGCGCCGAATCGGCGATCGCGCCCATCAGCCCCAGCCGCCCGCCGCCATAGACGACGCCGACGCCGCGCCGCGCCAGCGTGTCGCCGACCTGTCGCGCCAGATCGAGGTAGAAGGGATCGGCGGGCGTGGCGGAGCCGCAATAGATGGCGAGGCGCTTCATCGCGCCGCGCTACTGCGTCGGGGGGCAAAGGGGAAGGGGGCGGCCTTACCCCCGCTCCAGCATCAGCGCCGCGGTCGCCTTCGCGCTGCCGACCACGCCGGGGATGCCCGCGCCGGGATGCGTGCCCGCGCCGGTGAAGAACAGGTTGTGGATCGAATCGTCGCGGTTGTGGACGCGGAAATAGGCGCTCTGCGTCAGGATCGGCTCCAGCGAGAAGGCGCTGCCGAGGTGCGCGTTGAGATCCTGCGCGAAGTCGCTGGGCGCGTAGCTGAACTTCGTGACGATGCGGTCGTGGATGTCGGGGATCAGCCGGCGCCCTACCTCGTCCAGGATGCGCTTTTCCAGGATCGGGCGCACCGTTTCCCAGTCGCCGGCGTACTTGCCCATGTGCGGCACCGGGGCGAGCGCGTAGAAGGTCGAATGCCCTTCCGGCGCGAGCGACGGATCGGTGACGGTCGGGTGGTGGAGGTAGAGCGAGAAATCCTCGCTCAGCATCCCGTGTTCGTAGATGTCGTCGAGCAGCCCCTTATAGCGCGGGCCGAACAGGATCATATGGTGCGGGATGCCCGGCCACGTCCCCTTGATACCGAAATGGACGACGAACAGCGACGGCGAGAACCGCTTGCGCTCCAGCCGGGCGGCGGTGCGCCGCGCCGCGCCCGAACCGGGCAGCAGATCGCGATAGACGTGCATGATGTCGGCATTGGCGGCGAGCATGTCGACCTCCGCCCGGAAGCCGCCGGCCGTCTCCACCGCGGTGACGCGGTCGCCCAGCGTCTCGATCCGGGCGACCGGATCGGCGAGGCGCAGCGTGCCGCCCAGCCGCTCGAACAGCGCGACCATGCCCGCGACCAGCCGGTTGGTGCCGCCGCGCGCGAACCACACGCCGCCGTCGCGCTCCAGCTTGTGGATCAGCGCGTAGATCGCGCTGGTGGTCATCGGATTGCCGCCGACCAGCAGGGTGTGGAACGACAGCGCCTGGCGCAGCCGTTCGTCCTGCACGAACGTCGACACCATCGCATAGACCGAGCGCCATGCCTGATATTTCATCAGCGCGGGCGCGGCCTTTATCATCGAGGCGAAGTCGAGGAAGGCGACGTGCCCGAGCTTCTCATACCCCTCGCGGTAGACGCCGGCGGAATATTCGAGGAACTTCGCATAGCCGGCATTGTCGGCCGGGTTGAGCTTCGCGATCTCGGCATGGAGCAGCGTGTCGTCGTTGGTATAGTCGAACGTCGATCCGTCCGGCCAGTGCAGGCGATAGAACGGTTGGACCGGTTCGATCACCACGTCGTCGGCCATGCGGTTGCCCGACAGCGCCCACAATTCCTCCAGACAGGCCGGGTCGGTGATGACGGTGGGGCCGCCGTCGAACACGAAGCCGTCGCGTTCCCAGTAATAGGCGCGCCCGCCCGGCTTGTCGCGCGATTCGAGGATCGTCGTCTCGACCCCCGCCGACTGCAGCCGGATCGCCAGCGCCAGCCCGCCGAAGCCGGCGCCCACCACCACCGCGCGGGTCATGCCGCGGCCCCCGCGAGCGCGGTGATCGCACGCCCGATCGGCACCGGCGGGCGGCCGCTGAGCACGCGCAATTTGTCGAACGCGGTCGATCGCGCGGCGTAGAAGCGCGCCACCAGCGGCGGCGACAGGCGGTAGAAGCGTTCCAGCACGCGATAGCGCTGGTCGGGGTCGGCGGCCTTGAAGAGCATGAGGTCGAGCATCCGGTAAAAGCGCCGCGCGGCCCAGGCGCGCGCCGCGTGATCGTGGGTCACATCATGGAGCGCCGCGCCCGACAGGTCGCGCTGCGCGGCGATCAGGGTGGCGAGCCGCGCGGCATCGGGCAGGGAATAGCCGGTGGTCGGGTGGAACAGCCCCGCACGCGCCCCCGCCTTCGCCACCTTCACCCCCCCCGACCGCCAGTATCGCGCGAAATCCCCCCCCATGACGACCGGGAGCACGCCTTGTTCCCGATGGAGCGGTTCGCCCGCCCGCCAGCCGCGCGCCGCGGCATAATCGGCGATGCGCCGCGTCAACAGCGCGCGGTCGAGCGTGGGCGTGTCGCTGTAATAGGTGTCCTCCACCAGCAGCGTGTCGGCGCTGAACGGCAGCAGGTAGACGAAGCGATAGCCGTCGTCCTGCGCGACCGTCGCGTCCATCACCAGCGGGCGTTCGACGCCGTGCCCGCCCGCGACCGCCAGTTCGTGGCCGACGAATTTCTGCCAGCCGCAATCGAGCAGCGACAGGTCGGCGGGGCCGCGCGCGTCGATCACCGCCGCAGCATTCAGCCGGTCGCCCTCCCCCAGGATCACCGCGGTCGCGCTGCACGCCACGACCTGCCGCCCGGTCATGATCGCGCGGCGCGGCAGGGTGGCGCGGACATGCGCGTCGAGCCGGTCGGACCGCACCGAATAATAGGATTGCGTCAGCGTGCGCGCATGCGCGGGAAAGCGCACGTCGTAGGACGGCCAGGCATGGCCGACGACCGGCGCCAGCAGCGCGCGTTCCGCCTCCCCCACGTCGGCGCCGAAGAACGACCAGACGTGGCGCCCGCCGATCGTGTCGCCGCCCTCGATCAGGCGGACGTCGCACTGCGGGTGCCGCGCCGCCACCGCCAGCGCGATCAGCGCCCCCGACAGGCCGCCGCCGACGATCGCCAGATCGCATTTGTTGATCGTCGCCATCCGCCCTGCGCTACCCGATTGCGCGACCCGGCGGAAGGGCGGCGGGCCGGTCAGTGATGATGATCGTGGCCGGTATTGCGCAGCGCCTCCAGCACCTCGTCGGTGCGCGCCGGATCGCCGATCGCCAGGACGTGGCCGGCGCTGTCGGCGGTCAGCGGATCGCCGTTCCAGTCGCACATCCGCCCGCCCGCGCCCTCCACGATCGGGGCCAGCGCGGCGAAGTCGTACAGCTTCAGCCCCGATTCGCACACGATGTCCAGGAAGCCGCTGGCGAGCAGACCGTAGTTGTAGCAGTCGCCGCCGTAGACCGGCCCCTGCCGCGCCGCGCCGCCGCTGGCCGCGGCGACCAGCGCGAGGTAATGCGGCACGTCGCCGTCATCGAACAGGTGCGGGCTGGTGGTGGCGACGATCGCCCCCTCCAGCGCGGGGCAGGCGCGCGTCGCGGCGGGCGCGCCGTTGAACAGCGTCGGGCGCCCCGCCACCCCCAGCCAGCGTTCGCGCTGCACCGGCTGGTCGATGACGCCCAGCACCGGCCAGCCATCCTCCACCAGCGCGATCAGCGTGCCGAAGATCGCGCGCCCGGCGGTGAAGCTGCGCGTGCCGTCGATCGGATCGAGCACCCACTGGCGCCCGGTCACGCCGTCCTTGGTGCCATGTTCCTCCCCCACGATGCCGTCGCCGGAGCGTTCGGCGTCGAGGATGCGGCGCATCGCCTCCTCCGCCTCGCGGTCGGCGCGGGTGACGGGGGAGCGATCGGCCTTCATCTCCAGCCCGGCGGGGCGGCGGAAATAGGGGCGGATGACCGCGCCCGCCGCATCGGCGAGGCGGTGGGCGAGTTCGATGTCGGAAGGGCGCACGGGCATGACCCCGGGCCTATCGCGCCGCGCCGCCGCGCGCTAGGTGCGATCCAGCGAGTTGGATCTGTGCGGCACCGGCCCGCTCCCCCACCCGACCGCCCACAGCGTATCCTGAATGGGCGGTCGGGTGGGGGAGCGGGCCGGTGCCGCTTCCACGCACGTGGATCAAACGCTAGAGTGCGAGGCAACCAAGGAGTAACCCCGATGCGCTTCCTGACTGCCGCGGCGACGCTCGCCGCTTTCGCCGCCTCGTTCTCGCTGGGGGCCGCGCCGGCCGCCGCCGCGCTGGCCCCCGGGGCGGTCGCGCCCGATTTCAGCACCCGCGGCGCGATCGCGGGCAAGGTGGTGGCGATCAACCTGAAGCAGCAGCTGCGCCGCGGGCCGGTGGTGCTGTACTTCTTCCCGGCGGCGTTCACCTCCGGCTGCAACGCCGAGGCGCGCGCCTTCGCCGAGAAGGTCGATGCGTTCAAGGCGGCGGGCGCGACGGTGATCGGCATGTCGGCGGACGATGTCGCCGAGCTGCAGAAATTCTCGTCCAGCGAATGCGCGGGCAAGTTCGCGGTGGCCAGCGCCGGGCCGCGCGTGATCGCCGGCTATGACGTCGCGCTGGGGCGGCAGGTGAAGGGCCGCGACGCGACCACGCGCACCAGCTACGTCATCGGGCGCGACGGGCGGATCGCGTTCGTCCATTCCGACATGAACCCGGCGGAGCATGTCGCGTTGACGCTGGCGGCGGTGCAGAAGCTGCGCACGCGGTAAATTCCCTGCACATACGATCTGTTAGCACCTGTCACGCTATATCCCGACCGTTCGATCATTGCAGCGCCGTAACGGCGCCGGGAGACGGTGGTGGCAGGGAAGACGGATCACGCGGCGCAGGCGTCGACCGGGGATCGGCTGTTTGCGAAGATCGGTGCGTTCCTGACCGCCAACCGGCTCAGCCCCGATCCGGCGCATTACAGCTTCGCCCATGCCGTGCTGGCCAATGCCGACGGCCTTCTGGCGCGGCGCGTGGCGGAAATCACCGACGGCGGCGTGCGGCTGACCGCGCAGGATATCGTGCGGCTGGGCGGGCAGGCGATCACCGGCGCGCCCGTCGCCGGTGCGACCGATGCGGACAATGACGACGACGACGACCGGATGGTCGCCGATCCCGCCACGCACCAGGCGATGATCGAGCGCGTGCTGATGCAGATCGCCGGGTTCGACGACACGATCACGATCGCCCATGCCGAGGCGAACAATTTCGGCCGCGACCTGGAACGCAGCGCCGCGCAGATGCGCGATGTCGGCCCCGCCGCCAGCGCCGAGGAGATCGGGCGGCTGACCAACGACATGATCGCGCGCGTCCACCAGGCCGAGGAGCGGCTGGACGCCGCCCGGCGCGAAACCGAGGAACTGCGCGCCGCGCTGGACGAGGCGCGCGGATCGGCGCGCACCGACCCGTTGACCGAATTGCCCAACCGCCGCGCGTTCGACGAAACCTTCGCCGGGCTGGACCGCGAGCGGCCGGTCGCGGTCGCGATCTGCGACATCGACCATTTCAAGAACATCAACGACAATTTCGGCCATGCGGTGGGCGACCGGGTGATCCGCGCGGTGGCGCATACGCTGGCCAGCGAATGCGGCTGCCTGGTCGCGCGCTATGGCGGCGAGGAATTCGCGCTGCTGTTCGACCGGATCGGGCTGGACGAGGCCGCGGAACGGATCGAAAGCGCGCGCCAGGCGATCACCGCCCGCCGGCTGCGCGTGCGCGAAACCGGCGAGCTGATCGGCACCGTCTCCTTCTCCGCCGGGGTCGCCGAAGGCTGCCCGGGCGAGGGGCGCGCCGCGTTGATGCTGCGCGCCGACGCCGCTTTGTACCGCGCCAAGGACCAGGGCCGCGCGCGCACGATCACCGCGCCACATGTTGGCGAAACGTGCGAACGACAGGTGGCGTGATTCGCCGTCCGGCGATGCCGCGGACCCACAACGCCCTGTAATACCGCCACTTTCCATTTCTGGCACAATCGATGCTGTTGCGGTGGCGTGACCGGATCGTCCGGTCGATCGCTACCGGAGACCTGCCATGTACCGTTCCACCGACCTCAGCCGTATCGCCGCTTCGCTGTTCGCCGCCGTCGCGGTCGCCGCGATGCTGGTGGGCGCCGCCGTGCCGCTGACGCCGATCGCCTGACCCGCCCGGAGCCAGATCGCCATGCGCCGCCACCCCGATCCGTATCGCACCGTCATGCTGTTCGCCGCCGCCTTCTCGACGACCGGGCTGCTCCTCTACGTCGACGCGGCGAGCGCGTTCGGCATCTGACCGGCACGCCGGCCGCGCCCGTGCGTTGGGCGGACATGGAGCTTGACCGGTTCGCCGCCGCCCAGTCGCACGACTACGCCATCGCGCTGGCGGAACTGCGCGCGGGGGAAAAGCGGCACCACTGGATGTGGTACGTCTTCCCGCAGATCGCCGGGCTGGGGCGCAGCGCGACCGCACGCCATTACGCCATCGCCGACTTGGCCGAGGCGCGCGCCTATCTGGCGCATCCGCTGCTGGGGCACGCGCTATATCGCGTGCGTCACCGCGATCGCGGGCCACCGCGACCGGTCCGCCGAGGCGATGCTGGGATCGGTCGACGCGATGAAGCTGCGATCGTCGCTGACGCTGTTCGCCGCGGCGGGCGCGCCGCCGATCGTGGCGGCGACGCTGAACCGGCTGTTCGGCGCGCCGGACCCGGCGACGCTGGCGCTGATCGCGGGTTAGCTGGGGGCAACCGGGGCGACGGCGGCGATGCCGTCGTTGCCGATCGCGACCAGCCAATGCGAATTGTCGTCGCACGTCGCCACCCAGGCGGGCTTTCCCCCGACCGCGGGCGCCGCGGTCGAGCGTTCGACGCGCTGGCAATCGCGCTGGGCGTCGCGGATCGCGCGGAACAGCACCGCATTGCGCTCGCCTTCGTTCATCGCGGTGATTCGCGCGACCGTGTCGCCGGCGTTCGACGCCTCCGCGGTGTTGGTCGGCGCGGCCCCGCCGCCCCCGCACGCCGCCAGCGGCGCGGCGGCCAGCATCACAAGCGCAAAACGACGCATTCGCTCTCCTTCCCGGTCGTGGCGGGCCGGCGATGGCGACGACCCGTGACGGCACGCGAAACGCCTGATGACGCGCGCCGGTGCCCGATATAACGTAGGGCAGCTTCAGGGGGTATTGGTGATGCGTAGTGGTCGGCGTTCGGTGGTGGGACTGGTGGCGCTGGCGGCGATGCTCGCCTCGTGCGGCGGGGGCGACGGCGGCGGATCGGGCGGCACCGGCTTCGGCGGATCGACCGGCGCCGCGCCTACACCGTCGCCCTCCCCGGCCAGCAGCGGATCGTGCAGCCTGCGCGCGCGCCAGGACTGGGTGCTGGCGCAGATGCGCGAATGGTATCTGTTCCCGGATACGCTGCCGTCGTCGATCGACCCGTCGCGCTATGGCGATGTCGACACCTTCCTCGACGCGCTGACCGCGACCGCGCGGGCGCAGAACAAGGACCGCTATTTCACCTATCTGACGTCGGTGAAGGAGGAGAACGCCTATTACAGCTCCGGCGCGACCGCCGGGTTCGGCGTGCGGCTGACGCTGGACCGGTCGAACCGGCTGCTGGTGACCGAGGCGTTCGAGGGCGGGCCGGCGCTGGCCGCCAACGTCGACCGCGGCGCGCAGATCGACGCGGTGGGGACCAGCAGCAGCAACCTGCAGACCGTCAGCAGCCTGTTGTCGTCGGGCAATACCGATGCGCTGAACAACGCGCTCGGCCCCGACACCGCCGGCACGACGCGCACGTTCCGCGTCATCGATTCGTCGGGCACGCGGCTGGTCACGCTGTCCAAGGCGGATTTCTCGCTGGCACCGGTATCACCGCGCTATGGCTACAAGGTGATCGACGACGGCGGACGCAAGGTCGGCTATGTCAACCTGCGCACCTTCATCAGCACCGCCGACGACCAGCTGCGCACCGCGTTCGGCGCGTTCCGCGCGCAAGGGATCACCAACGTCATCGTCGACCTGCGCTATAACGGCGGGGGGCTGCTGGCGACGGCGCAGACGTTTACCGACCTGCTGGGCGGCGCGCGCAGCACCAGCGACGTGCAGACCTATGTCGCGTTCCGCCCGAGCAAGTCGAGCAACGACGAGACGATCTATTTCGGGCGCGAGGCCAATGCGATCACGCCCACCAAGGTGGCGTTCATCGGCACCGGCGGTACCGCATCGGCCAGCGAATATGTCATCAACGCGATGATCCCGTACCTGCACGGCAATGCCGCGCTGATCGGCAGCAACACCTATGGCAAGCCGGTCGGGCAGATCCCGCTCGACAACCCCGCCTGCCCCGACGACCGGCTGCGCGTGATCGCGCTGGCGTTGCAGAATGCCGCGCGGCAGGGCGATTACTACAACGGGCTGGCGGGCAAGGTGGAGGCCAGCTGCCAGGCGAGCGACGACCTGACCCGCCCGCTGGGCGATGCGAACGAGGCGTCGGTGCGCGCTGCGCTGAACTATCTTGGCGGGCGCGGCTGTACCCCGATCGGCGCGAGCGCATCGGCGCAGCGCACCGCCGGGCTGACCGCCGAGGCGCGCACCTTGCTGTCCCCCGCCCGCCCGCACACCGCGCAGCGCGAGACGCCGGGGTTGTTCTGAAGAGGGCGCAAGGCGCGCGCTCCGGGGCGCCCCCCCCGGCGGCGGTGAAGGCCGTTGCGGGACGTTACTGCACCACCCCGGCGAAGGCCGGGGTCCATGGTGGCGCAAGAGCATCGGCTGGTGCGTCCGCGGCAACATGGATGCCGGAACAAGTCCGGCATGACGAAGGGGCTTTCGCAGGCGTGTCGGACCGGTGCGGGGTTTGGCCCACCGCCGGCCCGCGTGCGCCAGAATCGCGGGTTATGGCCGGGATCGCGTTTTTCGCTGTCGCGCGCGCCGGCGATATGATGTTCTGCGGCGCATGATCGCGCTTTTCCTGGCCCAGGCCGCCGCCGCCGCATCCCCAGCCCCCGCCCCCGCCGCCACCCCGCCGGTGCCGGCACGGATCGAGCGGTTGCTGGAACGCACCCCGGTGATCGACGGACACAACGACCTGCCGTGGGAAATCCGCCAGCAATATGGCGCGAGGGTCGAGGCGCTGGACCTGCGCACGGATTCGAGGCGCTGGCCCTATCCGCTGCAGACCGACATCGCGCGGCTGCGGCGCGGGCATGTCGGCGGGCAGTTCTGGTCGGTCTATATCCCCGCCAGCGCCACCGGGCCGCGCGCGGTGGAAATGACGCTGGAGGAAATCGACATCGTCCGGCGGATGGCGGCGGCCTGGCCCGACGCCTTCGCCCTGGCCGACAGCGCCGACGACGTGCGGCGCATCCAGAAGAGCGGGCGGATCGCGTCGCTGATCGGGGTCGAGGGCGGGCACCAGATCGACAAACGGCTGTCGGTGCTGCGCCAGTATCGCGCGCTGGGCGTGCGGTACATGACGCTGACCCACGGCAAGAGCCTGGAATGGGCCGACAGCAGCACCGATGCCCCACGCGCCGGCGGGCTGAACGATTTCGGCCGGCAGGTGGTGAAGGAAATGAACCGCATCGGCATGATCGTCGACGTCAGTCATGTCGCCGACACGACGATGGCCGCCGCGCTGGACGCCTCGCGCGCGCCGGTGATCGCGTCGCATTCCTCGGCGCGCGCGATCGCCGATGCGCCGCGCAACATCCCCGACGCGCTGCTGAAGCGGATCGGCGACGGCGGCGGGGTGGTGATGGTCAATTTCTATCCCAGCTTCGTGTCCGCGCGCTGGCGCGCCTGGGATGCGGCGCGCAGCGCGTTCGCGAAGGGCGCGGGGCTGCCGACCGACGAATATGGCGCGCGTGCGCCCGCGCCGCTGGTGGCATGGGACGCGCAGCACCCGGAACCGGCGGTGACCGTCGCCGACGTCGCCGACCATATCGAGCATGTCGCCAAGGTCGCGGGGCGCGGCGCGGTGGGGCTGGGCGGCGATTTCGACGGGATCAGCGGGACCGGGCCGATCGGGCTGAAGGGCGTCGAAGGCTATCCGCTGATCTTCGCCGAACTGGCGCGGCGCGGATGGAGCGATGCCGACCTGTCGGGACTGGCGCAGGGCAATGTGCTGCGCGTGATCGAACGGGTCGACGCGGTGGCGGCGTCGATGGCGAAGGAACCGCCGGTCGACGCCACCGCCCGCGACTGACGCGCGCCGGCCGCGACCGGGCCGGCGCGCGCGATCGTCAGGCCGCGGCCGGCTCCAGCGCGGGATAGTCGATATACCCCTCCGGCCCGGGGGCGTAGAAGGTCTTCGGATTGGGCGTGTTGAGCGCCGCGTCGCGGCGGAACCGCTCCACCAGGTCGGGATTGGCGATGAACAGCCGGCCCCAGGCGATCGCATCGGCGACGCCCGAATCGAGATCGGCCTGCGCGGCCTCCTTCGAATAATCCTGGTTCAGCACCAGCGGGCCGGTGAACACCTGACGGATCTTCGGGCTGAGCTTGGGCACCGACGTGGCCCCGAAGGTACCGTTCTTGGCCTGCTCGCGCAGTTCCAGGAAGGCGATGCCCAGGTCGTTGAGCACCTTCGCCGCGGGGACGAACACCGCTTCCGGGTTCGAATCGTCCGCGCCCTGGGTCTCGCCGTTCGGCGACAGGCGGATCGAAGTGCGGTCCGCGCCGACCTCCGCGATGACGCGCTCCACCACTTCGCGCATCAGGCGGATGCGGTTTTCCGGCGAGCCGCCGTAATCATCGTCGCGATGGTTGGTGTTGTCGCGCAGGAACTGGTCGATGAAATAGCCGTTCGCGCCGTGGATCTGCACCCCGTCGAAGCCGGCGGCGATCGCGTTGCGCGCGGCGGCGGCATAATCGTCCAGCGTCTGGCGGATGTCGTCCAGCGTCGCGGCGCGCGGCGTGTCGTAGGGATTCTTGTCGGGATCGTGATAGGGCGCGCGGTCGGTCGAGGACGACAGCGACTGCAGCCCGGTGACGTCGGGACGCGCCAGCCGGCCCATGTGCCACAATTGCGCGACGATCCGCCCGCCCGCGTCATGTACCGCGGCGGTCACCGGCTTCCATGCCTCGGTCTGTTCCTGCGTCCACAGCCCCGGCGCATTCGGCCAGCCCAGCCCCTGGCGGCTGATCCCGGTCGCTTCCGAAATAATGAGGCCAGCGCCGGCGCGCTGCCGGTAATATTCGATCATCAGATCGGTGGGGACATGGCCATCGGTGGCGCGGGTGCGCGTCAGCGGGGCCATGAAGATGCGGTTCGGGGCAGTGATCGCGCCGATCGTGATCGGGTCGAACAGGCTTGGCATAGGGATGATGTCCTTTGTCACGAAGATACCTGACGGCGCCAAGCTAGGAAGCTAAGGGGCGACATGCACGCGTCATCGTCGCCTAGAAAAGCTATTCCGGCACAAAGCCGCGGGCATACCGCCGGTTTCGTCGCCGCGGTGGTGGCCAATGTGGCGCTGGCGTTCGGGCCGCTGTTCGTGCGGCTGACCGATACCGGGCCGGTCGCGGCGGCGTTCTGGAGGATGGCGCTGGCGCTGCCGTTACTGGCGGCGGCGGCGTGGATGGCGCGGGGCCGCAGCGCGCGCGTGCCGTTGTCATGGCGCAGCGGGTTGTTGCTGGCGGGCGCGGGCGTCGCCTTCGCCGCGGACCTGGGCAGCTGGCATATCGGCATCCTGCGCACGACGATGGCCAATGCGACGCTGTTCGGCAATGCCGCGACGTTCATCTTCCCGATCTGGGGCTTCCTGGTCGCGCGGGCGTGGCCGTCGCGCGGGCAGGCGCTGGCGCTGGTGCTGGCGGCGGCGGGGGCGGGGCTGTTGATGGGGCGATCGTACCAGCTGGACCCGCGGCATCTGGTCGGCGACCTGCTGTGCGTCGCGGCGGGCGTGCTGTACGCGGTCTATTTCATCATGATGGCCGATGTGCGCCGGACGATGGCGCCGCTGCCGGCGCTGGCGCTGTCGTCGGCCGCCGCGCTGCTGCCGCTGCTGGGGTTCGCGCTGCTGCTGGGCGAGCGGGTGGTGCCGACCGACTGGACCCCGGTGATCGCGCTGGCGCTGGTCAGCCAGGTGGTGGGGCAGGGGTGCATGATCTATGCGCTGGGCACGCTGTCGCCGCTGGCGGTCGGACTGGCGCTGCTGATCCAGCCGGTGGTTGCCGCGGCGATCGGCTGGATCGGGTTCGGCGAACGGCTGGGCGCGCCCGATCTGGTCGGCGTCGCGATGGTCGCCGCCGCACTGGTGCTGGTGCGACGCGAGCCGGGACCTGCTAGGGCAGGCGCCAACACACCCGCCAACCCCGTCACGGAGGACATAGGATGACCGAAGACCTGACGCTGGACGAGGTGCGCGCGCGGCTGGCGCCCGATCTGGCCGCCAATGCCGCGTTCGACGGCTGGGGCGACGCCGCCCGCGACATGGCCGCCGACGCCGCCGGGATCGACCGCGACATCGCGACGCTGGCGTTCGCGGGGGGGGCGGTGGCGATGATCGATGCGTGGTTCGACGCCATCGACGCGCGCATGGCGCAGGCGCTGCCGCCCGAACGGCTGGCGACGATGAAGATCCGCGAGCGGATCACCGCACTGGTCGCCGCGCGGCTCGACGCGCTGGCCCCCGACCGCGAGGCGTTGCGGCGCGCGCGCGCGATCCTGGCGCTGCCGACCAACCTGGCCGCCGCGGCGCGGCTGGGCTGGCGCAGCGTCGACCGGATGTGGCGGCTGGCGGGCGATACCGCCACCGATTACAACCATTATACCAAGCGCGCGATGCTGCTGGGCGTCTATACCGCGACGATCACCGTGTTCCTGGACGACGAGAGCGAGGGGCAGGCGGACACGCACGCGTTCCTAGCGCGGCGGATCGACGGGATCATGCGGTTCGAGCGCGCCAAGGCGGGCATGGCGCGCCGCGCGATCCGCCGTCCCAGCCTGAGCCGGTTCGTCGGGCGACTGCGCTATCCGGTGGTGTAACCGCCAATTGATAATCACTCGCAGTCGTTATATAGCCGCGGCGTGACCTCTTCGCTGCCCCCGGAAACGCTGACGCTGGAAACGCTGCCGCGCCATCAACGCGCCGCGGTGGACATGATCGAGTGGGAGCGGCTGGCCGTGCCCGAGGCGCGGCGGCTGCGCGAACTGGGCTTCGATCAGGGCGTGCCGGTGGAGGTGCTGCACCGCGCGCGGATGGGCAGCGGGCCGATCGCGTGCCGGATCGGGCGGATGACGGTGGCGCTGCGCCGCGCGGTCGCGCGGTCGATCCGCGTGTCCACCGCCGCATTGCCCGCCGAATGACCGCGCCCCGCCCCGCAGCAGCATCGGCGCGGATCGGCTGATGGAGCTTCCCCCGCTAGTCGCGATGGTCGGCAACCCCAATGCCGGCAAGAGCGCGCTGTTCAACGCCCTGACCGGCGCCCGCCAGAAGGTGGGCAATTACCCCGGCGTGACCGTGGAACGCCATTCCGGGCGCCTCGCGCTCGACGACGGGCGCGCGGTCGAGCTGGTCGACCTGCCCGGCGCCTACAGCCTCGACCCGTCCTCCCCCGACGAGCGGGTGACGCGTGACGTCGTGACCGGCACGCAGGCGGGGGAGCGGTTGCCCGACGCGCTGGTGGTGGTGGTGGATGCCGCCAATCTCGACAATCACCTGCGCTTCGCGTTGCAGCTGATCGCGCTGGGGCTGCCGGTGGTGGTGGCGCTCAACATGGTCGACCTGGCCGAGCGCGACGGGCTGGTGCTCGACCCTGCGGTGCTGGAGCGCGAGCTGGGCGTGCCGGTGGTGCCGACCGTGGCGGTGCGCCGCCGCGGGATCGACGTGCTGCGCGCGCGGCTGACCGCGCTGGTCGGCGGGACGACCGCCGAGCTGCGCCGGCTGCGCCCGTCCGACGGCAGCGTCGACGACGATATCGTCACGCTGCAACGCCGCGCGCGCACGATCGCCGCCGCCGCGACGGTCAGCGAGACGCCGGTGCGCCGCTGGAACCACGCGCTCGATTCGGTCGCGCTGCATCCGGTGTTCGGGCCGATCCTGCTCGCCACCTTGCTGTTCGTGATGTTCCAGGCGGTGTTCAGCTGGTCCGAAGTGCCGGTGTCGTGGATCGAGAGCGCGTTCGCCGCGCTGGACGGCGTCGTCCGCGACGCGATGCCCGACGGGTTCCTGCGCTCGCTGCTGACCGACGGGGTGATCGCCGGGGTCGGCGCGGTGGTCGTCTTCCTGCCGCTGATCCTGATCCTGTTCCTGTTCATCCTGGTGCTGGAGGCATCGGGCTATATGGTCCGTGCCGCGTTCCTGATGGACCGGATGATGGCGCAGGTCGGGCTGTCGGGGCGCGCGTTCATTCCGCTGCTGTCCAGCTTCGCGTGCGCCGTGCCCGGAATCATGGCGACGCGCACCATCGACGACGAGAAGGACCGGCTGACCACGATCCTGATTGCGCCGCTGATGACCTGTTCGGCGCGGCTGCCGGTCTATTCGATCATCATCGCCGCGTTCATCCCGGCGCGAAAGGTGGCGCCGTTCATCGGCCTCCAAGGGCTGGTGCTGTTCGGGCTGTACGTGATGGGGATCGTCGGCGCGTTCGTCGCCGCGCTGGCGCTGCGCCGTACCGTGACGAAGGGCGACAGTTCGGGCTTCATGATGGAGATGCCCAAGTACCAGATGCCGCGGATGGGCGATATCGCGATCGGGCTGTGGAGCCGGGCGTGGATCTTCCTGAAGCGCGCCGGCACCACGATCGCGCTGACCACGGTGATCCTGTGGGCGCTGCTGAGCTTCCCGCAGGCGCCCGCCGGGCAGAAGCAGGCGGATTATTCGGTCGCCGGGCGGATCGCCAGCGGGCTGGAGGTGGTCGTCCGCCCGATCGGCTTCAACCACGATATCGCGCTTGCGCTGATCCCCGCGATGGCCGCGCGCGAGATCGCGGTGGCGGCGATCGGCACCGTCTATGCCATCGACGACGTCGAGGACACGCGCGGCGAGCGCACGCTGGTCGACAACCTGCGCGGGCGCTGGTCGCTGCCCACCGCGCTGGCGTTCCTGATGTGGTTCGTGTTCGCGCCGCAGTGCATCTCCACCATCGCGGTGACGCGGCGCGAGACCAACGGATGGCGATGGCCCGCGTTCATGGTTGGCTATTTGTTCGCAACCGCCTACGTGATGGCGGGCATTACATACTGGGCCGCGGTGTTCGCCGGCCTGTAAGAGGTTTCCATGGCAGGCAGCGTCAACAAGGTCATTCTCGTCGGCAACCTGGGGCGCGACCCCGAATCGCGATCGTTCCAGAACGGCGGCAAGGTGGTCAACCTGCGCATCGCCACGTCCGAATCGTGGAAGGATCGCAACACCGGCGAGCGCAAGGAAAAGACCGAATGGCATTCGGTCGCGATCTTCAACGAAGGGCTGGCGAACGTCGCCGAACGCTTCCTGCGCAAGGGCAGCAAGGTCTATATCGAGGGCCAGTTGCAGACCCGCAAGTGGCAGGACCAGAACGGGCAGGACCGTTATTCGACCGAAGTGGTGCTGCAGGGGTTCAATTCCGTCCTGACGATGCTGGACGGGCCGGGCGGCGGGAACGGCGGCGGCGGTGGTGGCGGCGCGCGTGACGATTTCGGCGGCGGCGACGATTTCGGCAGCAGCGGCGGCGGTTACGGCGGCGGCGGCGCATCGCGCGGTGGCGGATCGCGCGGCGGTGCGCCGGCCGGTGGTGGCGGGTCGCGCGGCGGCAACTTCGGCGGCGGCTTCGCGGACGATCTCGACGATGACGTGCCGTTCTAAATGATCGAGCTTCCCTGCATCGCAGCCGAGGCGGGCGACGAGGCCGAGCGGCTTCGCGTGCTCGCCGCGCATCACCCCGCGATGCTCGACGGGGCCGCGGCGCTGCGCCAGATCACCGATTTCGCCGCGCGGCTGTGCGACGTGCCGACCGCGCTGGTCAGCCTGGTCGACGATCATCGCCAGTTCTTCCTGGCGCGCACCGGGCTGGACGTGGCCGAAACGCCGCGCGAACAGTCGTTCTGCGCCCATGCGATGTGGGAACGGGTGCTGATGGTGGTGCCCGACGCGCGCGACGACCTGCGCTTCGCCGACAATCCGCTGGTCACGGGCGAGATGGGGCTGCGCTTCTACGCCGGCATGCCGCTGATCTCCGAGGACGGCTATCCGCTCGGCTCGCTATGCGTGATCGACACCAAGCCGCGGCCCGAGGGGCTGACCGAGCTGCAACGCGAAGGGCTGGCGGTGCTGGCGCATACGGTGATGGCGCGGCTGACCGAGACGCGCGAGGGCATCGTGCGGCGCGATTCGGAACGCGCCGCCCGGCGCGCCGCCACCGACAGCGAGACGCGGTTCCGCACGCTGGCCGATACGATGCCGCAGATGGTGTGGTCGACGCTGCCCGACGGCTATCACGATTACTACAATGCGCGCTGGTACGAATTCACCGGCGCGCCCGCGGGCACCACCGATGGCGAGGGGTGGAACGACATGTTCCATGCCGAGGACCAGGAGCGCGCCTGGACGGTGTGGCGCCATTCGCTGGAGACCGGCGACCCGTACCAGATCGAATACCGGCTGCGGCACCATGACGGCACGTACCGCTGGGTGCTGGGCCGCGCGCTGCCGATCCGCAACGCCGACGGGCGGATCACCCGCTGGTTCGGCACCTGCACCGACATTCACGAACAGAAACTGGCGATCGAGGAACGCGAGGTCATCAGCCAGGAGCTGAGCCATCGCATCAAGAACATCTTCTCGGTCATCGCCGGACTGATCCAGTTCGCCGCGCGCACCCATCCGGAGGCGGCGGGGGTCGCGCACGACCTGCGCCATCGCATCACCGCTTTGGGCCGCGCGCACGATTTCGTCCGCCCGCACAGCCCGCAGTCACGCCCCAGCGTCCAGCAGGACAGCCTGCACGGGTTGCTGGGCGAATTGTTCCTGCCGTACCGGCGCGACGACGGCGAGCGGGTGCGCGTATCGGGCGACGATGTGGCGGTGGACGATCGCGCGGCGACCCCGCTGGCGCTGCTGTTCCATGAGCTGGCCACCAACGCGAGCAAGTACGGCGCGCTGTCGGTGCTGGACGGCTGGGTCGACCTGTCGATCGCGCGGACCGGGGAGGTGGTGACGCTGACCTGGGCGGAGCGTGACGGCCCCGCGGTGTCGGCGCCGCCGGACACGCAAGCCGGGTTCGGCAGCCAGTTGATCGAGATGAGCGCGGTGCGTCAGCTGGGCGGCAGCGTCGCGCGCGACTGGAAGCCCGCCGGGCTGGTGGTGACGATCGAGGTACCGGTGCCGGCGTTCAGCCGGGTTTCCGCCACCTGACGAAATCCTGGCTGGCGCTGGTCGCCTCCCCCGCGGTGGCGATCTGCGCCGCGGTCAGGATCGCTTCGTCGTTGAACGGCTTGCGGATGTAGCCCAGCGACACGCCGGGGTCGGCGATCTGCCCGGGATTGGCGGTGACGAACACCACCTTCACCCCGTAATCGCGCATGATCCGCTCCGCGATCAGCGGGCCGGTCGGCCCGTCGCGCAGGTTCACGTCGACGAAGGCGAACGAGCAACCCGGTGCCGCCTGAAGCGCGGTATCGGCATCGGCGGCGATCGCGGCGACGCGATATCCGGCATCGATCAGGATGCGTTCGAGGTCGAGGGCGACGAAAATCTCGTCTTCAACGATGAGCGCGGTGTTCTGCATCAAAATGGTTCCGATCGCCGCCTTAACCGAAATCAAACCGACTTGTTCCGAGTCAGCAGAAATACGGCATGTTCGGCGAACATGTTCGCCGCGGCGCGCCCGGTGCTCTTGTCCCCCGACAGGAACCACGCCCCCTCCACCGTGACCGCGCGGTCGCGCAGGTGTGCGCGAAAATCGTCGATCGTCAGATGGTGGATGTTGGGCGTGTCGTACCAGCGTTCGGGCAGCAGCCGCGTCACCGGCATCCGCCCGCCCCACAGCAGCGACAGCCGCACCCGCCAATGCGCGAAATTGGGGAAGCTGACGAAGGCGTGGCGCCCGATCCGCAGCAGTTCGTCCAGCACCCGGTCGGGCGCGCGCGCGGTCTGCAGCGTCTGGCTGAGGATCGCATAGTCGAAGCTCTGGTCGGGATAGCCGGCCAGATCGGTATCGGCATCGCCCTGGATCACCGACAGGCCGCGCGCCACCGCGGCGGCGACATTGCCGCGATCCAGCTCCAGTCCGCGCGCATCGACGCCGCTGGCATCGCGCAGCGCGGCCATCAGCTCGCCGTCGCCGCAGCCGACGTCCAGCACGCGCGCGCCCGCCGGGACATGCCGCGCGATGATCGCCAGATCGGGTCGCAGGCTCATCGCACCGCCCCCAGGAAGCCGGCGATCACCCGATCGAGGTCGGGCGAATCGAGCAGGAAGGCGTCATGGCCATAGGGGCTGGACAGTTCGACGAAGCTGGCCGGCGCGCCGGCGGCATTCAGCGCCTGCACGATGCTGCGCGATTCGGCGGTGGGATACAGCCAGTCGGTATCGAAGCTGACCAGGCAGAAGCGCGTGCCGGTGCCGCGGAAGGCATTGGCGAGCAGCCCGCCATGTTCCTCCGCCAGATCGAAATAATCCATCGCGCGGGTGATGTAGAGGTAGGAATTGGCGTCGAACCGGTCGGTGAAGGCCAGCCCCTGGTGACGCAGGTAGCTTTCGACCTGGAAATCGGCGTCGAAGCCGAAGCTCTTGCGCTCGCGCGACTGCAGTCGGCGGCCGAACTTCTCGGTCAGCCCGGCTTCGGACAGATAGGTGATGTGCGCCGCCATCCGCGCCACCGCCAGCCCCGCGGCGGGCGGATCGCCGTCGTAATAATCGCCGCCGCGCCAGTTGGGATCGGCCATCACCGCCTGTCGCCCGACTTCGTGGAAGGCGATGTTCTGCGCGGTGTGGCGCGCGGTGGAGGCGATGACGACCGCGGCGGGCACGCGATCGGGATAGGTCGCCGCCCAGCTGAGCGCCTGCATCCCGCCCATCGAACCGCCGACCACCGCCGCCAGCCGCGCGACGCCGAGATGATCGAGCAGCAGCGCCTGCGCACGCACCATGTCGCGGATCGTGATGACCGGGAAGTCCATGGCATAGGGGCGCCCGGTGGCGGGATCGGTGCTGGCCGGGCCGGAGGTGCCCATGCAGCTGCCCAGCACGTTGGCGCACACCACGAAGAAGCGGTCGGTGTCGATCGGCCGCCCGGGGCCGACCATCCGCTGCCACCAGCCGGGCTTTCCGGTGCGTGGGTGCGCGCTGGCCAGATGCTGGTCGCCGGTCAGCGCATGGCAGACCAGCAGCGCATTGCCCGCATCGGGCGCGAGCGTGCCATAGGTTTCGTAGGCGATCTCGACCGGCGCCAGCAGCGCGCCGCTGTCCAGCTTCAGCGGGCCGGGCAGCGTCACCCGCCGCGCAAGGCCGAACCGCTGGTCGATGGGGTCGGTGGTGGTAAGCATCGAACCACCGCCTTAGCCCCGTCGTCCCGGTGAAGTCGAGCAGCGCGGCACGCGCGCGCGCGTTGCCACGCGCGCGTCCGCCCCGTACAGCGCAGCGCCATGACGCAGACCCCCACCGCCCCCGTCGCCAAGCCCTGGATCATGGGCATCGCCCCGTACATTCCCGGTCGCGCCACGTCCGAGGACGGGCGCCCGGTGACCAAGCTGTCGTCGAACGAAAACCCGTTCGGCACGCCCGAGGCGGCGCGCGCCGCCTATCGCGATGCGGCGGGCGAGCTGGAACGCTACCCCGATGCCGCCGCCGCCGACCTGCGCGATGCGCTGGCGGCGCATTACGGGATCGAGGCCGACCGCATCATCTACGGCACCGGATCGGACGAGGTGCTACACCTGGCGGCGGGCACCTTCGCGGGCGTGGGCGACGAGATCGTGTTCGTCCGCTACGGCTTTGCGGTGTACGAAATCGCGACGCGGCGCGTCGGCGCGGTGCCGGTGGTGGCGCCCGACGCCGATTATGCGACCGATGTCGACGCGATCCTGGCCGCGGTGACCGAGCGGACGCGCGTCGTGTTCGTGGCCAACCCGAACAACCCCACCGGCACCTATACCCCCCGCGCGGAGATCGCGCGGCTGCATGCCGCGCTGCCGAGCGACGTGCTGCTGGTGATCGACCAGGCCTATACCGAATATCTGGAGCCGGAGGACGACGACGGTGCGCTGGAGCTGGCGCGCACCCAGCCCAACGTGCTGGTGACGCGCACCTTTTCCAAGATCTTCGGGCTGGCGGCGGAAAGGGTCGGCTGGGGCTATGGCGCGGCGGAGCTGATCCGGGCGATGCACCGCATCCGCGCGCCGTTCAGCTTCGGCATCGGCGCGCAGCGCGCGGCGATCGCGGCGCTGGGCGACGATGCCTTCGTGCGCCACAGCCGCGAGCACAACCGCCAGTGGCGCGCCTGGTTCGCGGACCAGATCGCCGCATTGGGCAATGCCGGGCTGCGCGCGGTACCCAGCAAGGCCAATTTCGTGCTGGTGCTGTTCGAAGGCGCGCTGACCGCGGAGGTCGCCTATCACGCGCTGATGGCGGCGGGCTATGCCACGCGCTGGCTGCCGGGACAGGGCCTGCCGCACGGGCTGCGCATCACGATCGGCAGCGAGGCGGACATGCGCGCAGTGCTGGCCGTGCTGCGCGCCGAGGTGGAGAAGGCGGGCTGATGCTGCCGTTTTCGCGGGTCAGCATCATCGGCCTGGGGCTGATCGGCAGCTCGATCGCGCGCGCGGTGCGCCAGTCGATGCCGACCGTGCGGCTGACCGGGCATGACGCCAGCGCCGAGGTGCGCGAGATCGCGCGGCGGATCGACCTGACCGACGATGTCGCCGACACGCCCGGCGCGGCGGTGATCGACGCCGACCTGGTGATCCTGTGCGTCCCCGTCGGCGCGATGGGCGACGTGGCCGCCGCGATCGCCGCCGACCTGCCCGACGACGCGATCGTCAGCGACGTGGGCAGTTGCAAGACATCGGTGGCGCAGGCGCTGTCGGCGGTGCTGCCCGAGGCGCGCGTCGTCCCCGCGCATCCGGTCGCCGGGACCGAGCAGAGCGGGCCGGAGGCGGGTTTCGCCACGCTGTTCCGCGGGCGCTGGTGCATCGTCACCCCCCTGCCCGGCAGCGACGCGGCCGCGACCGCGCGGGTCGAGGAATTCTGGCGCCGGCTGGGCGCCGAGGTGGAGCGGATGGCCCCCGACCACCACGACCTGGTGCTGGCGGTGACCAGCCACCTGCCGCACCTGATCGCCTATACGATCGTGGGCACCGCCGACGACCTGGAGCAGGTGACCCAGTCGGAGGTGATCAAATTCTCCGCCGGCGGCTTCCGCGACTTCACGCGCATCGCCGCATCCGACCCGACGATGTGGCGCGACGTGTTCCTGGCCAACAAGGATGCGGTGCTGGAGATGCTGCAACGGTTCAGCGAGGATCTGAGCCAGTTGCAGCGCGCGATCCGCTGGGGCGACGGCGATGCGCTGTTCGACCGGTTCGCGCGCACCCGCGCGATCCGCCGCTCGATCGTCGACCAGGGGCAGGACGACGCGGCGGCCGATTTCGGCCGCCGACACGACTGACGGGCACGACCGGCGGGCACGACCGGCGGGCGGGTCAGACCGTGCGAAAGAACAGGAACGTCCGGCAATGGCCATCGCCGGCGTCGATCCGCCAGGCGTAGTCGCACCCTTCTGCGAAGGCTTCGAGGTTGGCGAGCGCGCGATGGTACACCGCGCCCTCCCCGCGCGGCGTCGCGATCAGGCAGCCGAGCCGCTGGTCGGCGTGCGTCCGCTCGATCGCGCGCGCGCACGACCAGGCTGCCGCCAGCCCCTGTTCCAGGCGATCGGGCATGAAGCGCGTCTTGATCTGCTTGAACTCCAGCCCCCATTGGAAGCGGTCGCTCCCCATCCACATGTCCCAGCGGCCGCCGACATAGGGGCGCCCGCGCCCGAGGCCGCGCTTTTCCTGCGCGAATTCGGCCAGCGCCAGCTGACCCGAAGCGATCGCGGCGGAGCACAGCAGGCTGACGCTGGCGGTTTCATTATAGGCGAACGGATCGTCGTCGCATTCGCGGTAGAAGCGTTCGGCCAGCAAGGCCGCGTGATCCAGCCACGGCTGGAAACAGCGATATTCGCGGCGCGTTTCGTTGCCCTTCAGCTTTTCCGCCCCGACCTTCACCATCGTGATCTCCCTGCTGCGAGGGCGCAGGAGAGCGGGGGAGCGGCCGGGGACGCAAGCCGCGCGGAACCGTAACCGATCCGATCCGGATCAATCGTTGAGCGCGTTGATCGCCGCGTGGACGCGCGCCTCCACCTCGGCGCGCGGCAGGCCGGGGGGGATCGGCGCGCCGAAGCGCAGCGTCAGCGTGCCGGGCCGCGCGGTGCCCTGGCGCGGCACCAGCCGCCCGGAATCGCTGGCGATCGGCACCACCGGCAGCCCCATCGCCTTGTACAGGCCGACGAACCCGGGCTTGAGCGCGGGGCGTTCGCCATGTGGCACGCGCGTCCCCTCAGGGAAGATCAGCACCGATCGGCCGGAGGCGCGCACCGCCGCGCCCTCGCGCAGCAGCTGGCGCATCGCCTTGCCGCCCGCGTCCCGGTCGATCGCGACCGCGCCATAGTTGCTGGCCATCGCGCCCCACACCGGGATGCGCAGCAATTCCTGTTTCAGGACGATCAGCGGGCCGTCGATCCGGTCGACCAGCTCGAACGTCTCGAACATCGTCTCGTGCTTGGCGACGTAGAGCGCCGGGCCGTCGTACAGCGCGCCCTCCACCCGCACCCGCACGCCCAGGATCGCGCGCGCCAGCCAGCGGTGCATCCGCACCCAGCCGTGCGCGTAGCGCTGCACCGCGCGGCGCCCGAACGGGATCGTCAGCGGCCCGACCAGCACCACCGGCACCGACAGCGCGTAGAAGGCAAAGCGAAAGGCATAGGTGCGCAGCGCGTTCATGCGATCGCCGCCCACCACAGGACGACACGGCGCAGCAACAGCTTGTGATATTCGTTCATCGCCTGACCGATCGTCGGGAAACTGGGGACACCGTCGACCACCACCGACACGTCGCGCCCCAGCGCGGACCCCAGTTCCAGCCGCGCGCGGCGCGCATGCCAGTCCGACGTCACCAGCCGGATCGTGCGATAGCCGTGCGAGCGGACCCAGGCGGCGGTTTCCTCCGCATTGCCGCGGGTATCGACCGCCTCCGCGCCCAGATCGACGCAGCAGGCGATCGTGCGCGCATGGCCCGCGACCCGCGCCAGATCCGCGCGCGTCACCCCCGGGGCGGTGCCGGTCACCAGCATCCGCCGCGCGCGGCCATGTTCCAGAAGGTCCAGCCCGCGCGCGATCCGCCCGGCCGCGCCGGTCGGCACGACGATCGCATCGGTCGTCACCGCATCCGCCGCGGGGCCGGGCAGCATCAGCATGAACGCGGCGAACCCCAGCGCCCAGCCCAGCACCACCAGCGCCGCCAGCCGCCGGATCACAGCTGCCGCCCCATGGTGCGCATGATCGCGCGGCGCGCGACCAGCGCGGCGAGCGCGACGAACGCGAACGGCAGCGCGATCACCGCGCCCCAGCCGCCCTGCCCCAGCGTGACCCCGCCCAGCAGCTGCGATCCGCTGCCCGATGCCTGCATGCCCAGCCCGGCGACCACCAGCCAGCCGGCCACCCCGCCGACGCACGCGCCCAGCGCCGCGTCGCGCGCGATGCGCCGCTGGAACAGCCGCGCGACCTGCACGTCGGTGGCGCCCAGCCCGTGCATCACCTCGATCGTGCCGCGATGCGCATCCAGCCCGGACCGCGCCGCCAATACGATCACCGCCGCCGACGCCGCGGTCATCAACGCCACCAGCGCCGCCGCCAGCAGCGTCAGCAGCCGCAGCAGCCGCCCGACCGCGGCCAGCGCATCGCCATGCCGGTCGACCCGCGCGCCCGGCGCCAGCCGCGCCGCCAGCGCGCGGACGCGGTCGATCGCATCGGCGCGATCGGCCAGGTCGACGTCGATCAGCGCGGGCACCGGCAGGTCGGCATCGCGCGCGGCATCGCCCAGCCACGGCCCCAGCAGCCGCGCCAGTTCCTGCCGCGACACCGGGGTGGCGCCGGTCACCGCCGACGACTGGCGCAGCGCGGCCAGCACGCGCGCGGCGGCGGCGGTGCGTGCGGCGGGATCGGCATCGACGATCTGCACCGTCGCGCGGCCCGCCAGCGCCTGCCCCAGCGCCGCAGCGGCGCGCGCGGTGCCGATGCCCGCCGCGGTCGCCAGCACGGTAAGGAACAGCATGATCGCCAGCACCCACGCCATCGCGCGGCCCTGCCGGGCGGCATCGAGGATGCGGGCGGTCGCGGCGGTCATGCCGCCCCGCGCCCCGGCGGGAAGCGCAGCGCGCCGGTGGGATCGTGCAACTGGCCGTCGACGATGCGCATCATCTGCGCCGCCTTGATCCGGTTCAGCAGCGTCAGATCGTGGGTGGCGACCACCACCGTGGTGCCCAGGCCGTTGAGCGAGCCGAACAGCTGCATCAGCCGTTCGGCCATCGCCTCGTCCACGTTGCCGGTGGGTTCGTCGGCGACCAGCAGTTCGGGGCGGCCGATCACCGCGCGCGCGATCGCGACGCGCTGCTGTTCACCGCCCGACAGCGTCGGCGGGCGCGCATCGGCACGGTGCGACAGCCCGACCCAGGCCAGCATCTCGCGCACCGCGTCGCGCACCTCGCTTTCCAGGACCCCGGCGATGCGCAGCGGCAATGCGACATTGTCGGCGATCGACAGGTGCGGGACCAGCCGGAAATCCTGATAGACGACGCCGATCCGCCGCCGGAATCCGGGCATCCGCGCGCGCGGCAGCGTGACGACATCGGTGCCGAACAGCCGGATCACCCCTCGGCTGGGGCGCTGCGCCAGGTACAGCAGCTTGAGCAGCGAGGTCTTGCCCGCGCCGCTGGCGCCGGTGAGGAAATAGAATTCCCCCGCCGCCAGCGTGAAGCTGAGGTCGCGCAGCACCTCGTCGCCATGGCCGTAGCGCAATCCGACATTCTCGAACTGGACGATGCCCGCCACGCGGCCCTGACCTATCCCTGCCTTGTTCCGCGGCGCGGCGCCGCGCCGATGCCATCGCATGGGGCCGTGTGCGCATCAAGCGCGGCGACACCCGCTTGCCATTGCCGGTAAGCCGGTGTTTAGATTCCGATCCCGTCCAGCCGGTGCCCCGCGTCCATGATCCTTGAATGTCCCGAATGCCGCGCCCGCTATCTGGTGCCCGACAGTGCGATCGGCCCCACCGGCCGCACCGTGCGCTGCGCCAACTGCCGCCACAGCTGGCACCAGGACGGGCCGGAGCTGCCGCCGCCCCCGCCGGCCCCCGAACCCGCCGCCTTCGCGCCCGCCGACCTGCCGCCCGAAACCGCGGTGGTGACGGTGCCGGTGCAGCCCGAGCCGGCCTTCGCCGCGCCGCCGCCGCCGCCCGGCGTGACCGCGACCTATGTCGACCCGGCGGTCGATGCCGGCGCGGCGGACAACGCAGGCTATGACGCCTTTGCGCACCGTCCGCCGTTCAAGCGGACGCGCAACACCACGCGGATGCGCACCATCGCCAGCCTGGCGGCGGGGCTGCTGATGCTGGTGGCGGTCGGCATCATCCTGTGGACCACCGCGCCGGGGCTGGCGCAGCAGATCGGGCTGTCGATCGGCCCGGACGAGCTGCCGCTGACGATCGCCGACAATCCGATCGAGCGGCGCAAGATGGCCAACGGGTCGGAGCTGTTCGCGGTCAGCGGTCAGATCACCAACCCCTCCCCCACGCGCCAGCGCGTGCCCGACATCCGCGCCGACCTGCGCGATTCGCAGGGAAAGATCGTGTTCAGCTGGACGATCACACCGCAGCAACGCTCGCTGGCGCCCAATGCGGTGATCGACTTCAACTCCGCACAGGTGGACGTGCCGGCCAGTTCGAAGCGGCTCGACCTCAGCTTCGTCGGCGAGGCGAGCTGAGCGGCCGGGTGGGGGAGCGGGCCGGCACCGCCCGAAAACGCGCCCGCGAACATATCCGTTGCCAGCCCCCGGTGGCGATGCTAGGGGCGCGTCCCTGCCAAACCCCGGCGCTGCCCGGTGGTCATCACGTGCGGCCGTGGCGGAATTGGTAGACGCGCAACGTTGAGGTCGTTGTGTCCGAAAGGACGTGGAAGTTCGAGTCTTCTCGGCCGCACCAGAATGCCGGCATGTGACCGGCGGCGATGGCACGGGGCGCATGCCCCCTGACGCGGGTTCCGCGCGTTGTCCGCAGCGATGAACCCGCCCGCCCCCGGCACCACCCCGCATATCCACGCGATCGGCACCGCCGTGCCGACGCACGATATCCATGACGCGTTCCGCCGCTGGGCCGGCGCGCGGCTGCCGGTGCGCGAGGCGCAGCTGTTCGAGCGGATGGCGGCGCGATCGGGTATCCGGCATCGCTGGTCGGTGCTGCCGCCCGCGCCGGGATCGCCGGTCGACGACGGGGGCTTCTACGCGGTCGATCCGCTGCCCGGCACCGCCGCGCGGATGGCGATCTATGCCGAGGCGGCGCCCGCACTGGCGCTGGCGGCGATCGCCGACCTGGCGACGCGCGCGCCGGTCGACGGCATCACCCATCTGGTGGTGGCCAGCTGCACCGGCTTCGTCGCGCCGGGGATCGACCAGATCATCGCCGCGCGCCTTGGCCTGTCCCCGGCGGTCGAACGCACGCTGGTGGGGTTCATGGGCTGCTATGCCGCGGTCGCCGCGCTGCGCACCGCGCGGCATATCGTGCGATCCGAACCCGCCGCGCGCGTGCTGGTGGTGACGGTGGAGCTGTCGACGCTGCACCTGCAGGCGGTCGGCGCGCTGGAGCCGTTGCTGGCGATGCTGCAGTTCGGCGACGGCGCGGCGGCGGCACTGGTCAGCGCCGAGGCGCACGGCATCGCGATCGGCGCGCCGTTCGTCGCGACGCTGCCCGATTCGGCTGCACTGATCCGCTGGGACATCACCGATCGCGGCTTTGCGATGCATCTGTCGGGCGAAGTGCCGGGGCGGATCGCCGCCGCGCTGCGCGACCCCGCGCTGGTCGCCGCGATCACCGGCGGCGCGGCGGTCGACGGCTGGGCGGTCCATGCCGGGGGCCGGTCGATCCTGGACGCGGTGCAGCAGGCGCTGGCGCTGGACGAGGAGGCGCTGGCGGCGTCGCGCGCGGTGCTGGCCGATAACGGCAACATGTCGTCGGCGACGCTGATGTTCGTGCTGGCGCGCGTGCTGGCGGGGCCGCCGGTGGAGCGCGGCGTCGCGCTGGCATTCGGGCCGGGGCTGGCGGCGGAAGGCTTTGCGTTCGGGCATGCCGCGCCGTGACGCTGGCGACGCGCGCCTTGGCCGAGGAATGGATGGACGCGGACGACCTGCCCGCCGCCACCTATGCCGATGTCGTCGCCGATCTGGCGCGGGTGAACGTCGTGACGATGGCGGCGCGCCCGACGCTGGCGTTCCTGCGCCGGGTTTGCCGCCCGGGCGGGCGGTATCGCGTGCTCGACGTCGGGTATGGCGACGGCGACATGTTGCGCCGGATCGCGCGCTGGGGCGAGCGGCGCGGCATCGCGTTCGAGCTGGTCGGCATCGACCTGAACCCGCGCAGCGAGGCGGCGGCGCGCGCGCATACCCCGGCGGGCATCGCGATCGACTGGCGCACCGGTGATTATGCCGATCTGGCGGACGAGCCGTGGGACATCATCCTGTCCAGTCTGGTCGCGCACCATATGACGCATGCGCAGCTGGTCGCCTTCCTGCGCTTCATGCAGCGCCATGCGCGGGCCGGCTGGCTGGTCAACGACCTGCACCGCCATGGCTTCGCCTATCGCGGCTGGCCGCTGCTGGCGGCGCTGTTCCGCTGGCACCCGATCGTGCGGCACGACGGGCATTTGTCGATCGCGCGCAGCTATCGCCCCGGCGAATGGCCGCCGATCCTGGCGGAGGCGGGCATTACCGACGCGCGTATCCACCGCGCCTTTCCGTTCCGGCTGTGCGTCGAGCGCCGCTGATCCTGGGCGCCGGGCCGGCGGGCGCCAGCGCGGCGATCGTGCTGGCGTGCGCGGGCGCCGCGCCGCAGGTGATCGAGCGGCACCGCGATATTCCCGATGCGCTGTGCGGCGGGTTCCTGAGCTGGCGGACGCTGGCCGCGCTGGAGCGGCTGGGCGTCGCCGCCGACGCGCTCAACCCGGCGCGAATCGGCATCGTGCGCCTGTTCGCCGCGGGGCGGATGGTGGAGGCGCCGCTGCCCGCCCCCGCGCTGGCGGTATCGCGCCGGCGGCTCGACACCGTGCTGGCCGATGTGGCGAGTGCGGCGGGGGCGCGCATCGAGCGCGGGGTGACGGTGCGCGCGATCGACGATGCGGGCGTGCGCACCGCCGATGGCGCGACGCTGACCGGCGAGGCGCTGTTCCTGGCGAGCGGCAAGCATGACGTACGCGGCGCGGCGCGTCCGGCGGCGGCGCGCGGCGACGATCCGACGCTGGGGCTGCGCTGGCGCTGCCAGCCCGCGCCCGCGCTCACGCACATGGTGGCGGGCGCGATCGAGCTGCATCTGGTGGCGCGCGGCTATGTCGGAATCGCGTTGCAGGAGGACGGCAGCGCCAATGTCTGCATGGCGATCCGCCGCTCGCGACTCGATGCGGCGGGCGATCCGGCAGCATTGCTGCGCGAACTGGCGGCGGAGGCGCCGGCGCTGGCCGATCGGCTGGCGTTCGTGGGTGACGGCGGGGGCGCGGGCGATGCGATCGCCAACGTGCCCTATGGCTGGCGCGCGACCGCGGGGACGGCGGGGCGCTATCGGCTGGGTGATCAAGCGGCGGTGATCCCGTCGCTGGCGGGCGAGGGGATCGGGATCGCGGTGGCGAGCGGCGCGTCGGCGGCCGCCGCCTGGCTGCGCGACGGGTCGGCCGGCGCGCCGGCGTGGCAGCGCGGGTTCGCACGGCGCGCCGCCGCGCCGCTCGGCTGGGCCGGCGCGGTGTGGCGCGTCGCCGAGCGCCCCGCGCTCGCCGCGCTGCTGCTGCCCGCCGCGCGTGCGGGGCGGGTGATCCCGCTGGTCGCGGCGCTGACGCGGATCGACCGGGCGGGCCGATAGGCACGCGCCGCATAGATCTTGTTAACCATCGCCTAAGCCTCTATCCGCCAAGGGCGACGACATGGCCCGCGCCCGTTCCTCCACAACCCGTACCGCCGCCCCGCCGGCATGGCGCCGCCGGCTGATGCTGGCGGTCAAGATCTCCGCGTTCCTGGCGGTGCTGGGGCTGGGGGCGCTGGTGACCGCGGTGTTCATCGCGCGGTCGCAGCTGCCGAGTTTCGAGAGCCTGAAATCCTCCCCCAACGGGCAGATGATCCGCGTGCACGCCGCCGACGGTTCGGTGCTGGTGTCGCTGGGGCCGAGCTATGGCGAGTGGCTGCCGTACGATCGCATCCCCGCGGTGATGCGCGACGCGACGATCGCGGTCGAGGACCGGCGGTTCCGCAGCCACCTGGGCGTCGATCCGATCGGCATCGCGCGATCGGTGATGATCCGCATGGAACGCGGCCGCTGGGTCCAGGGCGGGTCGACCGTCACGCAGCAGCTGGCGCGCAACATCTTCCTGAACAACCAGAAGAAATTCGGTCGCAAATTCCGCGAATGGATCCTCGCGCTGGCGCTGGAGCGCAAGTTCGACAAGGACCAGATTCTCGAACTGTACCTCAACAAGGTCTATTATGGCGGCGGCGCGTACGGGATCGATGCGGCGAGCCGGAAATTCTTCGGCCATGGCGCCGATCGGCTGAGCCTGGCCGAGGCGGCGGTGATCGCAGGGCTGGTCAAGGCGCCGTCCAACTACTCCCCCACCGCCGACGCCGATGCCGCCAAGGGGCGCGCTGGCGTCGTGCTGCAGCAGATGGTGCGCAACGGCTTCGTCACGTCGGCGCAGGCCGCCAGCGCCGACCCGGGTGACGTCAAGCTGGCACCGCCCGCGCGGCAGAACAGCGTGCGCTATTTCACCGACTGGGCGCTGCCGCAGCTGGACCTGTTGATCGACGAGACGGTCAAGCCGCTGGAGGTGTGGACCACGCTGGACCCGGCGATGCAGCGCGAGGCGGATGCCGCGATCCGCGCCAACGTGCCCAAGGGGGCGCAGGGCGCGCTGGTCGCGATCGACCGCGACGGCGCGGTGCGCGCGATGGTGGGCGGCACCGATTACGTCAGCTCGATCTACAATCGCGCCACCCAGGCGCAGCGCCAGCCGGGATCGGCGTTCAAGCTGTTCGTCTATCTGGCCGCGCTGGAAGCCGGGCGCACGCCCGAGGACAAGGAAATCGACGAGCCGGTGACGATCGACGGCTGGTCGCCGCGCAACGATTCGCGCCGCAATTCGGGCGAGGTCACGCTGCGCACCGCCTTCGCCTATTCGCTCAACACGATCGCGGCGAAGCTGGGACAGGCGGTGGGGTTCCAGACCGTCGCGGACATGGCGCGCCGGTTCGGCATCACCACGCCGGTCAACACCCACCCGTCGATGGTGCTGGGCACGTCGGACGTGCGGCTGATCGACATGACGCACGCCTTCGCCAGCGTCGGCAACAAGGGCGTCGACGTCGCGCCGTTCGGCATCACCCGCGTCACCGCCGACAACGAGACGATCTACACGCATGAGGTGGACCGCAGCCGCGTGCTGGTGGCGCCCACCGTCGCGGCGCAGATGACCGACCTGCTGCAGACTGCGGTCAACACCGGCACGGGCCGCGCGGCGCAGATCGGGCGGCCGGTGGCGGGCAAGACCGGCACCACCACCAGCAGCAAGGACGGCTGGTTCCTGGGCTTCTCCTCCGGGCTGACCACCGGAATCTGGATGGGGCGCGACGATGCCCGGCCGATCGCCGGGCTGCATGGCGGCACCGCCCCGGCGCGCGCCTTCGCGCAATTCATGAAGGCGGCGGTCGCCAGCCGGCCGATCGAGCAGTTCGACACGCAGGTGACGCTGCCCGAGGCGCAGCTGGAGCCGGATGCGGAAAGCTATTACGGCGCGCCCGACAATATGAGCTTCGTCGACGACGACGGAAATCCGCTCCCCATGGATGCGCCCCGCGCGCCCGCCGGCGACCAGGATTATTATCCCGACCGCCCGGCCGGGCCGCTGCCGCCGAACGCCGGTATCCAGCAGCCGTTGCAACAGCCGCAGCGCCCGCGCGACGACCTGGCGCCGCCCGACACGGGGGGCGAGCGGCTGGACCAGGACTGGCTGGATCGCGTGACCGGCCAGGGCCAGGGCGCGGGCCGCCGGGATCAGGGCCGGGATCAGGGGCGTGACGCGGGCCGCGACCCGGCGCGCGCTCAGCCGCCGCGCACCCCGCCCGAACGCCCGAACCAGTGAAGCGCCGCGCCGTGCGCGCGCAGCCACGCACGCTCCGGCGCGGGATCGCGGCCGTAAAGCGTCGCAACCAGCGCGTGGAAGGCGGGCGAATGGTTCATGTGGACACGGTGCGCCACTTCATGAGCGGCGGTCGCGCGGCGCACGTCGGCGGGCGCGAGGATCAGCCGCCAGCTGTAGCGGATCGCGCCATGCGCGGCGCAGCTGCCCCAGCGACCGCGAGGATCGCCGACCGTCACCGTGGTCACCTCCACCCCCGCGCGTGCGGCGTAGAAGGCGGTATCGTCCGCCAGCACCGCCAGCGCGTGGCGGCGTAGCCAGGCGGCGACGCGGCGCGGCACCATCTCCGCCGGACCGCCGACGACCAGGCGATCCCCGTCCAGCCGCGGCAGGCGCCCGGCGGCAGCGTCCCAGACGATATGGCGGTCGACGCCCTCCACCGGCACTACCGCATCGGCGACGAACGGGCGTGGGCACGGCAGCAAGGCGCGCTGGCGCTCGATCCACTCCCGCTGCCCGCGCGCCCAGTCCAGCGCACGCCGCAGCGACGCGCGCGGCGGCAGCGTCAGCCGCGCGCGCCCGCTGACCGGATCGAACGACAGTTTGGTGCGGCGCGCCCGGGGATGGCGCACGACATCGACGTCGCCATCCTCCAGCCCGGCGGTCACAGCGTGCGGTCGACCATGTGATGTTCGAGGTCGCCGGCGTCATCCTCGCTGATCGTCCACCCGCGCACCGATTCGCCCGCGCGATGCACCGCCTCGCGATCGCCGGATACCAGATAATGCCAGTCGGGCAGCGGCAGCCCCGCGGCGCGCAGGCGATAGGCGCAGGTCGACGGCAGCCAGTCGATCGAATCGACGTTGCCCGCGGTCAGCCGCACGCATTCGCTGACGAACGCGCGGCGGTGGCGATAGTTGGAACATTGCCCGCTACGCCGGTCGAGCAGGCGGCAGGCGACGTTGGTGGCGATCAGCTCGCCCGTCTCCTCATCCTCCAGCTTGTGCAGGCAGCATTTGCCGCAGCCGTCGCACAGCGCTTCCCACTGCGCGCGGTCGAGCTTGCCCAGCGGCACGTCTTCCCAGAAGCGGCCGGTCAGCGCGCCCATTTCGTCACCTCGTCCGCGATCGCCTGCGGCGGGCCTTCGGGCAGCAGCGCGAGCGGCTTGCCGTCGGGATCGAACAGATAGATCTGGCGGCTGTGATCCATCATATAGCCGTCGGCAGTGCCCGCGCCGCGCGCATAATAGATGCCATATTCCTTGGCGGTCTTCGCGATCGCCTCCGCACTGCCGGTCAGCCCGACCAGCCGGGGGTGGAAGGCGGCGGTGAACTGTTTCAGCACCGCCGGCGTATCGCGCGCGGGATCGACAGTGATGAAGATCGGCACGATCCGCTTGCCCAGCGCCGCATCCTTCGCCTCCACCAGCTTCAGCGCGGCGGAGATGTTCTGGACGTCGACCGGGCACACGTCCGGGCAGAAGGTATAGCCGAAATAGACGATACGATAGCGGCCCGCGAAATCGCGGTCGGTGACGGTGCGGCCGTTCTGGTCGGTCAGCGTGAACGGCCCGCCGATCCGCGCCCCCGCCAGCGGCGGGGTGGCGGCGGGCTGGGCCGAACAGGCCGCGAGCGCCAGCGCAAGCGCGGCGGCGACCCGGCGACCCGCGGACGGGATGGGCATGTTCATGGCGGCGCCAGATGTGATGCGTTATAGGGTGGCGCGCAACCCCGCCTGCAACGATCGAGGCCTATGTTCCGTCGCTCCCTCCGCCCGCTCTTCGGCGCCGCCTTGCTGCTGGCCTGCGCCGCCCCCCTCACCACTCCGGCCGCCGCGCAGCAGCAGTCGCAAAGCTACAAGTTCCTCGACGCGGTCCGGAAGGGTGACGGCAATGCGGTGATCGCGATCCTGGACCAGCCGGGGCAGACGATCATCAACACGCGTGACGTCACCAACGGCGAAGGCGCGCTGCACATCGTCGTGAAGCGCGGCGATTCGGCGTATCTGCGCTATTTGCTGGCCAAGGGCGCCGACCCGAACATCCGCGACGGGCACGGCGACACGCCGATGCTGCTGGCGGTGCAGGCCGGCCAGCCGGAAATGGTCAAGATCCTGGCGACCGCGAAGGCGAATGCGAACCTGGCCAACGGCAGCGGCGAAACGCCGCTGATCCGCGCGGTGCAGCGCCGCGACCTGACGCTGGTGCGCGAAGTGCTGGCGGCGGGGGGCAACCCCGACCAGACCGACAATGTCGCGGGCCTGTCGGCGCGCGATTATGCCACGCGCGACGCACGCGCGACCGCGATCGCCAAGTTGCTGGACGATACGCCCAAGCAGGCGGTGCGCGCGGTGGCGGGGCCGAAACTGCGCTGAACCCGGCGGGCGGGTGGGGTCAGAACCCCTGCACCGCCTCCGGATCGTGCGCGGCGATCAGCCGGCGCGCGGCGCGGCGCGCGAAGGCGAGCGTGCAGCGTTTGCGGACATGCGCGGGGAGCGGATCGGTCCGCGCCTCGCGCACGATCGCGGCATCGTAGCGATCCGCGACGATAAGCCCGGTACGTTCGGGCAGGAACGCCGCGCCGTCGATCGGCGAGGCATCGAACCCCGCCGGCACCGCCCAGTAGAAGCGGTCGCAATGCGCCAGATAATCCTGCCACTTGGCATCGCCGAGCAGGTCGGCGCGCGACACCTTGATCTCCACGATCACCAATTGCCCGCGCGCGTCGATCGCCATCAGGTCGGCCCGCCGGCCGCCGTCGAGCGGCACCTCGCCGATCGCGGTCAGTTCGTGGCGCAGCAGCATCCGCGTCACGCCGCGCGCGACATCGGCGGCGCACAGCGTATCGGACGCGGGATCGAGGCAGGAGGGGGGCGTCGTCAGCATCGCCGCCCCGGATAGAACATCATGCGAACAGACGCAAAGCCTGTCCGCGCGACGCGCGACCGGTTCAGCGATAGAAGATGTGGTTGCCGATCGCCGCGACCTTGACCCGCGACGGGCCGCCGACGTGGCGGGCGTTGAAATACAGCGCCTCGGACGCGTTGCTTTCCCAGGCGTTCTTCAGCGCGACCTTGGCGACGGCGACCGCGGTGCGCCAGTCGTTGTTGACCGGGGCGGTGGGGATCTTCCCGCCCCGAACGAACGAGAACTGGCCGCGCTGGGTGATGACGTCGCACACGCTGCCGCCGAAGCGGCGCGACTGCGAGCGGTTGAGGATCACCTCCGCGACGGCGAGCTGGCCGGCGAGCGGTTCGCCGCGCGATTCGAAATAGATCGCGCCGGCCAGGCAGCGCAGGTCGTCGCCGGCGTTAGACGGCACCGACTGATCGGCGACGGCGGCGGCGAGGGTGGGATAGGCGACCTCTTCCTCGACGTCGTCGGACGGAGTGGCGGAGGCATCGGCGGGAAGCGGGGTCGTCGTGGCGACGATCGCGGGAATCGGGGCGGGAACCGGCGCCGGAGCGGCGAGTTGGTTCACCGAGGCGGTGGTAGGGAGCGTGGGCGACTCCGCGGCCAGGCCAGCGGAGCTCTGGGCGATCATCCCGACCAGCGAAAGAGAAAGCGCGGCAAAGGTAGCGACGCGCGAGGCAAACGACATTCGACAACAACGATATGCGGTGGGTATGCGGAAACGATCGCCGGTGAAGCGTTAAAGCCCCCAGGATCGCCCGGATTTCCCCCCGACTGCGTCACCGTCCGATATCGCACACCGGCGCGGCACAACGCGAAACACGATGCGCCGCCTATTCCCGACAGAAGTTAACAGGGTCAATCTGACAGGATCGTTTCAGCGACGAACCGTTCGGCGCCTGCGACGCTCAGTTCCACGACCCACAGATCGGGATCGCGCGCGCGGCGGGCGCGCCAATAATCCTCGACCTCGCGCTCCTCGCCGCTCGCCGGGCCGCACGCCACCATCGAGTCGCGATCGTCCAGCCCGCGCATCCGCTCGATCGCGCGCATGTGCCGCCCCTCCTCGATCAGGATCAGCAGCGCACCGGTCGCCGCGTCGCCCGACGCGCGCACCATCGCCATCCCGCCCGAATCGTTGACCCGCCGCAGCAGCGCCGCGACCGACAGGTGCGTGGGCAGCCGCGCGCTCACCCGGCGGCGTAGCCCGGCAGCGTGGCGAGCGGGATGCGCGAACGCATGAACGTGCCGGTACCGCGCGCCACTTCCTCGCCATCGGCGGCGACCAGCCGCGCCTCGGCGACGAACACGCGGCGCTGGCCGCTGATCCAGCGCCCCTCCGCCACCACCGGCCCTTCGCCCATCGGACGGGTCAGCAGCAGGCTGAACTGCGTGGTCAGCAGGAAGCGATCGGTGACCAGGCTGTTGCACGCGTAGAAGGCGGCGTCGTCCAGCATCTTGAAGTAACTGGTGCCGTGCGCGGCGCCCGCGGCGTGGAAATGCCGCTGGTCCACGGTGAAGTGGATGCGCGATTCGCCCGCCGCGGGAATCGCCAGCCGCGATTCGAAGAAACGGTTGATCGGCGCCGCGGCATAGAGCGATTCGAGCGCGCGATAATGCGCCTCTGCCCCTTCAGGCGGCGTCACGGCCGACATCCGATGCCAGAAGCGCGTAGATGGCGTCGGGCGACCCCGCCCCGCGCAGCTTTTCGACGAACAGCCGGTCGCGGAATCGCCGCGACACGCGCGCCAGCGCCTTGAGATGTTCGGCGCCGGCGCGCGGCGGCGACAGCATCGTCACCACGACGTCGACCGGGCGATCGTCGACCGCGTCGAAATCAACCGGTTGCGCCAGCCGCGCGACCCCGATGACGATCCGGTCCAGCCCGGCGACGCGCGCATGCGGAATCGCCACGCCGCCGCCGAAGCCGGTCGACCCCAGTTTCTCCCGCGCCGCCAGCGCCTCCGCCACGGCGCGCGGGTCCAGCCCCAGCGCCGGGGCCATCAGGCCGCCGAGCTGGGGAAACAGGCTTTTACGGGAGGCCGCGGACAGGTCCACGGCGACCAGCTCGGGCATGAGCAGGTCACTCAGGTCGGTCATGGACATCGTTTCTATGAAAGGGGCAGGGACGGCATCATCCGCCGCGCTGCGGTTCGACCCAGCCGATCGTCCCGTCCCCGCGGCGATAGACCATATTGTAGGAGCCGGTGCCGGCGTTCTTGAACAGCAATGCCTGGGTATTGCGCAGGTCCAGCATCATCACCGCATCGGACACGCTGGCGTCGGGAACGTCGACGCGGGTTTCGGCGATCACCAGCGGCGCATCGCCGGCGTCCTCCTCGTCCACCGGCTCGGCGAACAGCGTATAGCCGGCATTGTCATAGCCGTTGCGGTCCTGCTCCGCGGCGATCTCGGCATGGGCGGGCGAGCGATCCTTGAGCCGGCGGGTGTAGCGGCGAAGCTGCTTCTCGATCTTGTCGGCCGCGCCGTCGAAGCACAGATGCGCGTCGTGTGCGCCATGCCCGCCCTTCAGCACCAGTCCGCGCGTGACGTGCGCGACAATGTCGCACTTGAAGCCCGCATCGTGCGGACCCTTGCCGAAGGTGACCTCGGCGGAAATGGCGCGGGCGAAATATTTGTCCGCGATACCCTGGAGCCGGTCCTGCACGTGCGACTTCAGCGCATCGCCGATCGTCACCTGATGACCTGAAACCCGGATATCCATAAGCTGCTCTCCATGTCGTCGCACCGGCCAGGCCCCTTATCGCCGGTACGTCGGCGTCAACCGGACGCCGCGGTCCCCCACAACGGTTCTTTTATCTTCTGAACAAACGCCGCATGCGCCGCCAGTTCCTCGGGCGGTGCGGAAAAGACGCGCAACGGGCGCGCGCGCGGCGGCGCGGCGGGGGTGGCGGCGACGACGACCGGCGCCGCCGCCTCGCTGACCAGCCCCAGCCCGATCTGCCGCCCGCCCAGCAATTCGACATAGACCTGCGCCAGCAATTGCGCGTCGAGCAGCGCGCCGTGCAGCACGCGATGCGACCGGTCGACGCCGAAGCGGCTGCACAGCGCGTCGAGCGTGTGCTTCGCCCCGGGGTGGCGCGAACGCGCGATCTGCAGCGTGTCGACCATCCGCGACCGGCATACCGGGTCGCGCCCGCAGCGTTCCAGCTCTCCGTTCAGGAAGGAGAAGTCGAATCCGGCATTGTGCGCGACCAGCGGCGCATCGCCGATGAACTCCAGCAGCCCGTCGACCCCGGCGGCGAATACCGGATGTTTCGACAGGAAGTCGATGCGCAGGCCGTGCACCCGCGCCGCTTCCTCCGGCATGTCGCGTTCGGGATGGAAATAGGCGTGGAAGGTGCGCCCGGTTTCGCAGCGGTTGACCAGTTCGACGCAGCCGATCTCGACCATCCGGTCCCCGCCCGCGAAGCTGAGCCCGGTGGTTTCGGTATCGAAGACGATTTCGCGCATGGTCGTACCGTTATCCGCCCTCACCGCCCCGCACGCAAGCGATCACGCGCCGGACCGCCGCACGCGTTTCGTCCAGCGGCACGTCGGTGGGGATCACCCAGTCGGCGCGCGCGCGCTTGTCGGCATCGGGCAGCTGGCGCGCCAGCATCGCATCGAACTTCGCCGCGGTCATGCCGGGGCGGGCGAGCGTGCGCGTGCGCTGCACGTCGGGCGCGGCGGAGACGACCGCCACCTTGTCCACGCCCCGGTCGCCGCCGGTTTCGAACAATAGCGGCACGTCGAACACGACCAGCGGCGCAGCGGCGTGGCGCGCCAGGAAGGCCGCGCGTTCGGCCCCCACTGCGGGATGGACGATCGCCTCCAGCGCCTTCATCGCGGCATCGTCGCCCAGCACCGCCGCGCCCAGCGCCGCGCGATCGACGCCGTTCGCGCCGGTGGTGCCGGGGAAGCGCGCCTCGATCGCGGCGACGACCGCGCCGCCCGGCCCCTGCAAGCGGTGGACCGCGGCGTCGGCGTCGAAGACCGGCACGCCTTCGTCGGCGAACATCTGCGCCACGGTCGACTTGCCCATGCCGATCGACCCGGTGAGACCCAGCAGGACAGGGCGGGTCATGCCAGCAGCCGTTCGCGCAATTCCTCGTCATGGTCGCGCGGGGGGGCGGCGCCGAAGAACAGCTCGAACGCCAGCGCGGCCTGTCCGACCAGCATCTCCAGCCCGTCGACCGTATCCAGCCCGCGCGCCGCCGCCGCCGCGAGCAACGGCGTTTCGAGCGGGGCGTAGACGATGTCGTACACGACCGCATCGTCGGGCAGCGGCGACAGGTCGAGGTCGAGCGGCGGCTGGCCGGCCATGCCCAGCGCGCTGGTGTTGACCAGCAGCGCCGCCGCCGGCAGCCGCGCGGTCAGCGGCAGGGCATCGCCCTTCAGCCCGAATTGCGCGAGCAGGGCGGCGCCCTTAAGCGGGGTACGGTTGAGCAAAGTGACGCGCCCGACGCCGAGCCGCGCCAGCGCGAACAGCACCGCCCGCGCCGCGCCGCCCGCGCCGACCACCGCCACGGGTCGCCCGGCCAGGTCCAGCCCGGCGATCGGCGAGACGAAGCCGGCGGCATCGGTGTTGGTGCCGACCAGCGCGCCGCCTTCGTCGCGGAACACGGTGTTGATCGCGCCGATCGACGCCCGCAGCCCGCCGGGATCGGGAACGTGATCGAGCGCGGCCACCTTGTGCGGCACGGTGACGTTGCAGCCGCGCCACGCCGGATCGTCGGCACGCGCGGCGAAGAAGCTGGCCAGATCGTCCGGCGCGACGCGGGTGGCGCGATAGTCGGCGGCGATGCCGAGCTTTTCGAGCCAGAAGCCGTGGATCAGCGGCGATTTGGAATGCGCGATCGGATCGCCGATCACCTCGGCATAGGCTTGGGTCACGCCGGCAGCACCTTTCGCACGCGCAGGTAATCGAGCACCGGGAGCAGCGGCATTCCCAGCACGGTGAACTGGCTGCCGTCGATCCGCGCGAACAGCTGCGCGCCCGGCCCCTCGATCCGGTAGCAGCCGACGCAGCCGGCGATCGCGGGCCATTCGGCGTCGAGATAGGCGTCGATGAAGGCATCGGACAGCGGGCGGACGAACATCTTCGCCTTGTCCACCACGCGCCACACCGGCTGGCCGTTCTCCGCGATCACCGCCGCGCTGACCAGATCGTGGCGCGCACCGGACATGCGGCGCAGATGGTCGCGCGCGTCGTCGCGGCTGGTCGGCTTGTCGAGGATCGCGCCGTCGGCGAGCACCGCCAGGCTGTCCGACCCCAGCACCAGCCGGCCCGGATGGCGCGCGGAAACCTTCAGCGCCTTCAGCTCGGCCAGCGCATCGGCCACCTCGCGCGGGTGGGCGCCGGCCATCGCGGCCTTCAGCGCCCCCTCGTCGGCGTGCGCGGGTTCGGCGGTGAACGGCACGCCCGCGGCGGACAGCATCGCGGTGCGCGACGCGCTCTGGGACGCCAGGATCAGCACGTCATTCTCCCGTCGCGCGCGGCGCCTGCCCGCGGCGTTCGTTGACCAGCGCGATGATCGCGGCGGCGGTTTCCTCGATCGAGCGGCGGGTGACGTCGATCATCGGCCAGCCATTGTCCGCGAACATCCGCCGCGCGAAGGCGATCTCACGCGCCACCGCATCCTGATCGACATAATCGGTCTCCGCCGCCTGGTTGAGCGACAGCAGCCGGTTGCGCCGCACCTGGATCAGCCGGTCGGCGCTGGTGGTCAGCCCGACGACCAGCGGGTTCTTCAGTTCGAACAGGAAGCGCGGCGGCGGGCTTTCGACGACGATCGGGATGTTCGCGGTCTTGAACCCGCGATTGGCGAGATAGATGGAGGTCGGCGTCTTCGACGAGCGGCTGACCCCGGCCAGCACGATGTCGGCCTCCTCCCAATCCTCGTGCGCGATGCCGTCGTCATGCGCGATCGTAAACTGGATCGCATCGACGCGCGCGAAATAGGCCGCGTCCAGCACGTGCTGGCGCCCCGGCCGCGCCTTCGCCTGCTGGCCGAGCAGCATCGACAGCGCGTCGTTGACGGGATCGAGCGGGGCGACCGTCGGCAGCCCCAGCGCGCGGCAGCGGTTTTCCAGCGCCGCGCGCGTTGCCGGGTTCACCAGCGTGAAGATGACGAGGCCGGGGTTCTGCGCAATTTCCTGAAGGATGCGGTCGAGGTGCATTTCGGTGCGCACCATCGGCCAGAAATGGCGCACCGTCTCGACATCGTCATATTGCGCGAGCGCGGCCTTGGCGATGTTCTCCAGCGTCTCGCCAGTCGAATCCGAGAGGAGGTGGAGGTGAAGCCGGACCATCAGCGGGTCAGCGGGGCCGATCTGTGGACAACATGGGGACAGGCGCTAGCGCAACTTCGCCGCGCGGCCAAGCGAGCGATCCGACCGTGGATGGATGCGATTCCATCCACAATCCCGTCCCCAGCCGCGCCATTCGTCCACAGCCTGTGGATAACGGGGATGATCGGCGCCGAATCCGCCGCTTCGCGAGGGCGACCCCCGCGTCAAGCTGTTGGCATTTCCGGGGCGAACGCATAAGCCCCGCAACTCACCCGCCATCATCATCAACAATCCCTTTAAGAATCTCTTAATAGGAAGAAGGAACGGTCGCCGATCGTGGACAAGCCGCTGCTCAGCGTCCTGAAGGGCCATCGCCAGGCCCGCCCCCCGATGTGGCTGATGCGCCAGGCGGGGCGGTACCTGCCGGAATATCGCGCACTGCGGGCGGACAAGGGCGGCTTCCTGGCGCTGGCCACCGATCCGGTGGCGGCAGCCGAGGTGACGATGCAGCCGATCCGCCGCTTCGGCTTCGACGGCGCAATCCTGTTCTCCGACATCCTGATGGTGCCATGGGCGCTGGGGCAGGACCTGTCGTTCGGGGCCGGCGAAGGGCCGCGGCTGGCGCCCGCGCTGGTCGACCATGCGCTCGCGACGCTGGCGGCGGTGCCGCAGCGGCTCGACCCGGTCTATGCCACGGTGCGCGGCGTCGCGGCGCAGTTGCCCGCGGACGTCACCTTCCTGGGGTTCGCCGGATCGCCGTGGACGGTCGCGACCTATATGGTCGCCGGGCAGGGCAGCCGCGACCAGGAGGTGACGCGCACGCTCGCCTATCGCGATCCCGCGGCGTTCGATGCGATCGTCGATGCGATCGTGGCGATGACGATCGACTATCTGGCGGGGCAGATCGCCGCGGGGGTGGAGGCGGTGCAGCTGTTCGACAGCTGGGCCGGCAGCCTGTCGCCCGAGCAGTTCGACCGCTGGGTGATCGCGCCCAACCGCCGCATCGTCGAGGGCCTGCGCGCGCGTTGCCCCGGCGTGCCGGTGATCGGCTTTCCGAAGGGTGCGGGGGGCAAGCTGCCCGCCTATGCCGCGGGGACGGGCGTGGACGCGATCGGGCTGGACGAGACGGTCGACCCCGCCTGGGCCGATGCCGTCCTGCCCACCGGGCTGCCGGTGCAGGGCAATCTCGATCCGCTCGCGCTGCTGGCGGGGGGCGAGGCGCTGGACCGCGGGATCGACCGCGTGCTGGCGGCGTTCCCGGAACGGCCGCACGTCTTCAATCTGGGCCACGGGATCGGGCAGCATACCCCGATCGCGCATGTCGAGCGCCTGGTGGCGCGGGTAAGGGGTGAATGATGGCCGGTTTCCTGGGCGCCACCTATGACTGGGTGAAGGCCGCGCATGTGATCTTCGTGATCTTCTGGATGGCGGGGCTGTTCATGCTGCCGCGCTACCTGGTCTATCATCAGGAAGGGCTGGGCGATCCGGCCGAGGAAGCGCGCTGGATCGACCGCGAGGCCAAGCTGCGGCGCATCATCCTGACCCCGGCGATGATCGTCGTCTGGGTGCTGGGCCTGGCGCTGGCGTTCAACGCGGGGATCGCGGACGGGGTGCCGGGGCTGGGGTGGCTGCATGCCAAGCTGGCGCTGGTGCTGCTGCTGTCGGCGTATCACGGCTGGGCGGTCGGCTATGCGAAGAAGCTGGCGCGCGGGCAGGCCACCGTCGCCAACCGCACGCTGCGGATGCTGAACGAGGTGCCGGCGATCGGTGCGGTGCTGATCGTCGTGCTGGTGATCGTGAAGCCGTTCTGATCGGCGCCTCGTTCGGACACGATGCGACCGACCAAGATGCTTGACTAAGAGGATCGCGAATCCTACGTCGCGCCCACGGCGCAGACGGGTCCCCGGCGCGTCGCCTCCTCTACAGCTTCGTTTCTCGAGCGTTCTCCATCGCCGGCCGAGCTTCCCCTGACACCCCGATCATATCGGACACCCCGTAGATGCATCTGAAAGACCTGAAGAAGAAGGCGCCGGCCGAGCTGGTGCAGCTGGCCGAGGAACTCGGTGTCGAGGGCGCCTCGACGCTGCGCAAGCAGGACCTGATGTTCGCCATCCTGAAGGTCCAGGCCGAGAACGGCGAGCAGATCATGGGCGAGGGCACGATCGAGGTGCTGCCCGACGGCTTCGGCTTCCTGCGGTCGGCGCAGGCGAACTATCTGGCCGGGCCGGACGACATCTATGTCAGCCCCAACCAGGTGCGCAAGCACGGGCTGCGCACCGGCGACACCGTCGAGGGCGAGATCCGCGGGCCGAAGGACGGCGAACGCTATTTCGCGCTGACCCGCCTCACCAGCGTGAATTTCGAGGACCCCGACCGGGTTCGCCACCGCGTCAACTTCGACAATCTGACGCCGCTCTACCCCGACGAGCGGCTGAAGATGGAAATCGAAGACCCCACCATCAAGGACAAGTCGGGCCGCGTGCTCGACGTCGTCGCCCCGATCGGCAAGGGCCAGCGCTGCCTGATCGTCGCCCCGCCGCGCGTCGGCAAGACGATCATGATGCAGAACATCGCCAAGGCGATCAGCGCGAACCACCCCGAGGTGTTCCTGATCGTGCTGCTGATCGACGAGCGGCCCGAGGAAGTCACCGACATGCAGCGCACGGTGAACGGCGAGGTGGTGTCGTCCACCTTCGACGAACCGGCGACGCGCCACGTCCAGGTCGCCGAAATGGTGATCGAAAAGGCCAAGCGCCTGGTCGAGCACAAGAAGGACGTGGTGATCCTGCTCGACAACATCACCCGCCTGGGCCGCGCGTACAACACCGTCGTGCCCTCGTCGGGCAAGGTGCTGACCGGCGGTGTCGACGCCAACGCGCTGCAACGGCCCAAGCGCTTCTTCGGCGCGGCGCGCAACATCGAGGAAGGCGGGTCGCTGACGATCATCTCGACCTCGCTGATCGACACCGGCAGCCGCATGGACGAGGTGATCTTCGAGGAGTTCAAGGGCACCGGCAACGCCGAGATCGTGTTGGACCGCAAGGTGGCGGACAAGCGCATCTTCCCGGCGATCGACGTGGGCAAGTCGGGCACCCGCAAGGAAGAGCTGCTGGTCGAGAAGGGCCAACTGTCCAAGATGTGGGTGCTGCGCCGCATCCTGATGCAGATGGGCACCGTCGACGCGATGGAATTCCTGCTGGGCAAGATGAAGGATTCGAAGACCAACGAGGATTTCTTCGATTCGATGAACCAGTAACCGCGCGTGGGTCCTGCCGCGTGGTGCGGCGGGACTCGTGCTGGCAGTCTTCCTTCCGCCACCCCGGCGAAGGCCGGGGTCCATGGTGCCGCACAAGCAACGGCTGGTGCGTTCGCGGAAACATGGATGCCGTAACAAGTCCGGCATGACGGACGGGATTTTATACAGGTCGGATGATGGGGCCATGGCAGGGCCGACCCCTCTTCATGACGATTTCCGCCCTCGGTCCCATGGCATTTCGCGCCCGGAACGTTATCCCGCCCGCATCATTGATGCCGTTCGCTACCGGGAGTGACCTTCTTGAGCCTCATCGCCATGATCGCGGCCGCCGCCGCCGCGCCCATCCAGGGGCCGGGATCGCTGGGCGACATCTGGCAGCATATCGTCGCCGACTTCTCCAACCTGTCCGATCCGGCCGCGCTGGCGGCGTTCGGATCGGTGCTGATGATCGACCTGGTCCTGGCGGGAGACAATGCGATCGTCGTCGGTGCGCTGGCGGCCGGTCTGCCGTCCGACCAGCGGCGCAAGGTGATCCTGATCGGCATCGGCGCGGCGCTGGTGCTGCGTATCCTGTTCGCGCTGATCGTCACGTGGCTGATGGGGATCGTCGGGCTGATCTTCGCCGGCGGGCTGTTGCTGCTGTGGGTCAGCTGGAAATTCTGGCGCGAGATTCGCGCCGGTGCGCACAACGAGGGATCGGCCGAGATCGCCGGCGACGAAGCGTCGGGGCTGAAGCCGGCGAAGAGCTTCGCCGCCGCCGCCTGGGCGGTCGCGGTGGCGGACGTGTCGATGAGCCTCGACAACGTGCTGGCGGTGGCCGGCGCGGCGCGCGAGCATCCCGGCATCCTGGTCATCGGCCTGCTGCTGTCGGTGGCGCTGATGGGGCTGGCGGCCAATTTCATCGCGCGGATCATCGATCGCTATCGCTGGATCGCCTATGTCGGCTTGGCGGTGATCGTCTTCGTCGCGTTCCGCATGATCTACGAAGGCTGGGTGGGGGCCGAGACGACGCCGGGGCTGGTCACGCTGTTCAGCTGACGCGCGGCACGGACATTCGCGGGTTCAGTGCGCGTTCAACGCCGTACCCGCATCAGGCGGGCCGGTAATTTTCGGAGACCGCATGTCGAAGTTCCTTCTGCCGCTGGCGGCGGCGACGGTGATCGTCGCCCCCGTCGCCACGGCGCAGACCAATCCCGATCTAGCCGCGGTGCAGCGGCATCTGTCCGGCGTCGAATCGATGACCGCCGCGTTCAGCCAGACCGATCGCAACAATCAGGTACTGACCGGCACGCTGACGCTGAAGAAGCCGGGCAAGATCCGCTTCCAGTATCAAAAGGGCGTGCCGCTGCTGATCGTCGGCGATGGCAAGGCGTTGACCTTCATCGATTATTCGGTGCGGCAGGTGCAACGCTGGCCAATCGGCAATTCGCCGCTGGGCGTGCTGCTCGACCCGAAACGCGACATCACGCGCTTTGCCAAGATCGTGCCGTCTAACGCGCCGGGGGTGGTGTCGGTCGAGGCGTACGACCCCAGCCGCCCGCAATATGGGCGGATCACCCTGGTGTTCGCGCGGCAGGCGAATGCGCCCGCCGGGTTGATGCTGCAGGGCTGGGTCGCGCTGGACAGCCAGGGTAACCGTACCACGATCCGGCTGACCGACCAGAAGTTCAACGTGCCCGTCGACGATGCGGCATTCCGCTGGACCGACCCGCGCCGGCAGGGGCGCGCCGGCTGAACGGATACTGCCAGTTCCGTTCATCGGGGCGACAGCTACGCTTACCTAAAAGCAATCTGCGGTCGCGGGGCCGTTTCGGGATTTTCCCCCTGTTGCCCGACCCCCGCTTCCCGCCTGCGTGACGAACGCCAGGTCGGCCCTCGCTCCTTGCCCCCGGAGCGAGGGCCTTTCCGTATCGGCTGCATGGCTTGTCGATGAACCGTCCCCGGTCTAACCACCGCGGCGTGAAGATCGTCTCCTGGAACATCAACTCGGTCCGCTTCCGCCTCGACATCGTCGAGCAGTTCCTGCGCGAGGCGCAGCCCGACGTGCTGTGCCTTCAGGAAACCAAGGTCGTCGACGCGGACTTCCCGATCGCGGCCTTCCATGCGCTGGGCTACGATCATGTCCTGCTGCACGGCCAGCGGATGCACCACGGCGTCGCGATCGTCAGCCGCGTGCCCGTGGAGGCCGACGACCGGCTCGACTGGCAGGCCAATCGCGAGGCGCGGCACCTGGGCGTGCGGTTGCCGGGCGGGGTGCGGCTGGAGAATGTCTACGTGCCCGCGGGCGGCGACGTGCCCGATCGCGACGTCAATCCGAAGTTCGGGCAGAAGCTGGACTTCGTCGAGCGGATGACGCGCTGGTCCGAAACGCTCGACTGCCCGACGATCCTGACCGGCGATTTCAACATCGCCCCGCTGCCCAGCGACGTGTGGAGCCACAAGGCGTTGCTGAAGGTCGTCAGCCACACCCCGGTCGAGGTCGAGGCGCTCGACCGGCTGAAGGCGTCGAACGACTGGGTCGACCTGGGGCGGCATTTCCACCCGGCGCCGGCGCGGCTGCACACCTGGTGGAGCTATCGTTCGCCCGACTGGACGAAGAACGATCGCGGGCGGCGGCTGGACCATATGTGGGCGACCGGCGACGTGGCGAAGAGCGCGACCGCGCATACGGTGTTCGAGGCGTGCCGCAGCTGGCTGAAACCGTCCGACCATGTGCCGATCATGACCGAGTTCGCGTGGTGAGCGACGCGCGCGCCACGGCCCGCGCGATCGACGCGATGCGGCGCGGCTGGCCGATCGCGATCGCCGCCCCGGGCGAACCGCCGGTGACGCTGCTGGCGATCGAGACCGCCGACGCCGGGCGGCTGGCGGCATTCGGCCGCGATTACGCGCTGCTGATCTCCAGCGGGCGGGCCGAGACGCTGAAGCTGACCAATCAGCGCGCCGCCGCCGACCCCGACCTGCCGGTGGTGATCGACCGCGCGCCGTGGTTCGACATGGCCACCGCGACCGCGCTGGCCGATCCGCAGCTGGATCTGGCCACGCCGCTCAAGGGGCCGTTCCGCACCATCGCGGTTGATCGCCCGCATGCGCTGGCGGCGGCGCTGCGGCTGGCGCGTGTCGCGGGGCTGCTGCCGGCGTTCTTCATTGATGGCGATGCGGCGCCGGATGTGACGGTCGATGTCGCCGATATCGACGCGCATGAGGATGCGGTGCGGTTGCAGATCGCGGTGCGCGCGCGCTTACCGGTGGCGCAGGCCGAGGATGCCGAGATCGTCGCCTTCCGCTCCCCCGAAAGCGCCGACGAACATGTCGCGCTGGTGATCGGGACGCCCGATGGCCGTGCGCCGCTGGTGCGGCTGCACAGCGAATGCCTGACCGGCGACGTGCTGGGCAGCCTGAAATGCGATTGCGGGCCGCAGCTGGATGCCGCGATCGCCGCGATCAAGGCGTCGGGTTGGGGTATCCTGTTGTATCTGCGGCAGGAAGGGCGCGGGATCGGGCTGGTCAACAAGCTGCGCGCCTATGCGTTGCAGGATCAGGGGTTCGACACGGTCGACGCCAATACGCGGCTGGGCTTCGCGATCGACGCGCGCGATTTCGGCGTGGCGGCCCGGATGCTGAAGCTGCTGGGGCAGGTGCGGGTGCGGCTGCTGACCAACAACCCCGCCAAGGTCGCCGGGCTGGAAGCGGCCGGCGTGGCGGTGGCGGAGCGGGTGCCGCATGCGCTGCCCGCCAATCCGCACAACGAACGCTATCTGGCGACCAAGCGCGACCGCACCGGGCACCAGCTGTAGCGCGTCACGCCAGCAGCGCGGCGACCTCGTCGAAATCGCGGGCGATCGCATGGACGCCGATCGCGCGGAGGCGGTCGGCATGGTCGGGCGCGCAATGCGATCCGGCGACCAGCCCGATGACGAACGCGCCGCTGGCGACCGCGCCGGTCGCGCCGACGGGCGAATCCTCGATGATCGCGCAGCGTTCGATCGGCACGCCGAGTTTGTCGGCGCCCAGGAAGTAGAGGTCGGGCGCGGGCTTGCCGTTGGCGACATGCTCGGTCCCGGAATACAGGTGGTCGCCGAACACGTCGGCGATGCCCAGATGCGCCAGATGCGTGGCGATCCAGTGCACGCGGCTGGACGAGACGACCGCGCGCGGCAGGCCGGCGGGGAGCGACCGGACGAAGCGTACCGCGCCGGCCACCTCCTCGATCCCCTCTACAAGGCAGCGTTCGTTTTCGACCACGCGGGCGTCGTGGAAATCGTCGGGGACGGGGCGGCCCAGGAAGCCTTCCATCTCGCGCAGGAAATCCGCGCCCGACCGGCCCATGAAGCGCGCCATCGATTCCTCGGCGCTGATCGGGTGGCCGATCGCGGTGAGATAGTCGGCGATATGGCGGTTGCCGCTCGCCTCGCTTTCGATCAGCACGCCGTCGAAATCGAACAGCAGCGCGGCGAAGCGGGAGCCGGTCACGCGCGCGCCCCGAACAGGGCGGAGCCGACGCGGATGTGCGTCGCGCCCAGCGTCACCGCGGTATCCAGATCGTCCGACATGCCCATGCTCAACCCCGTAACCCCTTCATCACGCCCGATTTTCGCCAGAAGCGCGAAATAGGGCGCGGCGTCCAACCCGGCGGGCGGAATCGCCATCAGCCCGGCGATCGGCAGCGCGGCGGCACGTGCCTCCGTCAGCAATGCCGGCACGTCGGCGATCGCGCAGCCGCCCTTCTGTTCCTCCATGCCGATATTGACCTGAAGGAAGCAGGCGGGGCGGCGGCCGGTCGCGTCCATCGCGCGCGCCAGTGCGGCGATCAGCGAGGGGCGATCGACGCTGTGGATCGCATCGGCGATCGCCACCGCGTCCGCGGCCTTGTTCGATTGCAGCTGGCCGATCAGGTGGAGCCGCGCGTTGGGAAATTCGGCGCGCAATTCCGGCCACTTGGCCTGCGCCTCCTGCACGCGGTTCTCACCGAAATCGTGCTGGCCGGCGGCCAGGAACGGGCGGATCGCGGGCGCGTCATGGGTTTTGGAGACGGCGATCAGCGTCACCTCGGCCGGGTCGCGGCGGGCGAGGCGCGCGGCGCGGGCGATACGGTCGCGGATCGCGGACAGGCGGTCGTCGGGGGTCATCGGGGGCGCTATACGGGCGGCGATGCGCCCCCGCCACCCCATCCCGACGCCGATCCCGACACGCTGGCTGATGACCGACGAACGGCTGGGCGAGGGGCTGTGGCAGGCGCTGGAGCGGTTGCCGCGCGGGGGCGGGGTGGTGTTCCGCCACTATCGCACCGCGGCGCGGGAGCGGCGCGCGCTGTTCGAACGGGCGGTGCGCGTGGCGCGGCGGCGGCATCTGACGGTGGTCGCGGCCGATTCGCGGGGGCTGCGCGGGGCGGACGGAACGCACCATCGCGTTGGATTCGGTATGGTGACGTGGCCGGTCCACGATGCGCGAGAGGCGGTGCGCGCGCGCCGCGCGGGCGCCGACGTGCTGTTCGTGTCGCCGCTGTTCGCCACCCGGTCGCATCCGGGCGCGCGCGCCAAAGGGCCGGTGCGCGCGCGGCTGGCGGCGGGGCGGGGGCCGGGGGTGCTGATCGCGCTGGGGGGAATGGACGAGCGGCGGTTCCGCCGCGTCAGGCCGCTGGGATTCGCGGGTTATGCCGCGATCGACGCGTGGGCGGCTGGCCCCGTGTCAGGTCAGAAGCGGAAGGCGGTGCCCACATAGACCGCCTGGCTGTCGCGGCGATCGTCGTCGAGGCGCGCGAGCCGGTCACGCTCGGTCTTGAGCCGCATCCCGGCGGTCAGGTCGATATTGCGGGTGAGCGCATAGCTGCCGCCGACATCGAGCGAATAGCTGCTGGACGGTTCGCTGACGATGCGGGCGGTGCCCGGCAGCGCGCGATCGGCACCGGCGCTGATCCGGCCGGTCCATTTGGTGCCCGAATAGCTGAGCGCGACGTCCCCGGCCTCGCGGCTGCCCGGTACGGGGCCGAGATCGACCTTGGCCAGGTCGCCCGACACCGCGAATCGCTTCCACCCGACGGCAACGCCGAGGTTGTAGGCGATCGGCGCCACGCCGACGGTCGGCGCGCTGGCGGCGTAGCGGGTCGAGTCGCGACCCGCCGTCGCGGAGCGCGCACGGACCGCGACGGTGACCGCGCGGTTGCCGTTGCGCGCCTCAGACGGGGTGAAATGGAAATCGCTGCCGTCCAGCCCGCCGCGGGCGAACAGCGCGGCCAGTTTCGGATCGGCGGCGGAGGGGGTGAAGGAGCCGGCGATACGCGGCGTCGTCACCGATTTGCGGGGCGCGCGGACGGTCGTGTCAGCCGCGCCGATCGCCGGCACGGCAGCGACCGCAGCGACCAGAGCGGCCGCGGTCATTCCGACAGCGATGTGGCGCGCATATGCCACGAATCGAACCCATCCCCTTTTGCCCCGGCGTCATATACCGGACGACATGAAGGCGGCGTAACAGGAATCGGTTCCTTGTCCATTACCGCCGGCACGCTTTTCGACAGGCTGTTGCATCATGTCCACAATGTGGCGTGCTTGCGGGGGGCGGGGGGCGCGGGTACTAGCGACAGGGATAGACCCGATTTCCTGAAGGACGATGCCGATGTTCCGCCCCTCGCGTACCGCGGTTGCGCTGTGTGCCGCTCTTGCCCTGGCCGCGTGTGGCGGCGGGCGCGGCGCCCGTCCGCAGGGCGATATCGCCGCGTCGAAGGTGACGACGATCGGCGTCAACAGCTACCTGTGGCGCGCGACGCTGGACACGCTGAGCTTCATGCCGTTGGTCCAGACCGATTCCAACGGCGGCGTCATCGTCACCGACTGGTACGTCAACCCGCAGCTGCCGACCGAGCGGATGAAGCTGACCGTGTCGATCCTGGACCAGGACCTGCGCGCAGACGCGGTGCGCGTCGCGGCGCTGCGCGAGATCAACCGCGGCGGCCAGTGGGTGGCCGCCCCGGTCGAGGCGGCGACGACGCAGAAGCTGGAAGACATCATCCTGACCCGTGCGCGCGACCTGCGCCGCGGCGCGATCACCGGCTGAGGCGGGCGACCACGCGACCATGGCATCCCGTTTCAACGCCCTGAAGGCGGACGCGCACTGGCAGCAGGTGTGGGACGAGGCGCGCACCTTCGCCGCCGACGACCACAGCGCCAAGCCCAAGACCTATGTGCTGGAGATGTTCCCCTATCCGTCGGGGAAGATCCACATGGGGCACGTGCGCAACTATACGATGGGCGACGTGCTGGCGCGGTATCGCCGGATGACCGGGCATGAGGTGTTGCACCCGATGGGCTGGGACGCCTTCGGCATGCCGGCCGAAAATGCCGCGATGGAAAAGAAGGTGCATCCCGGCACCTGGACCCGCGCCAATATCGCCACGATGAAGGCGCAGCTGAAGCGGCTGGGCTTCGCGCTGGACTGGACGCGCGAACTGGCGACGTGCGAGCCGGACTATTACGGCCACGAACAGGCGCTGTTCCTCAATTTCTATCGGTCGGGGCTGGTCTATCGCAAGGAATCAGCGGTCAACTGGGACCCGGTCGACATGACCGTGCTGGCCAACGAACAGGTGATCGACGGGCGCGGCTGGCGTTCCGGCGCGCTGGTCGAGAAGCGCAAGCTGAGCCAGTGGTTCCTGAAGATCACGCAATTCGCCGACGAGCTGCTCGACGGGCTGGGATCGCTGGAACATTGGCCGGACAAGGTGCGGCTGATGCAGGAAAACTGGATCGGCAAGAGCCAGGGGCTGCAATTCCGCTTCGCTTTGTCGGACGGCGGCAGCGTGGAGGTGTTCACGACGCGCCCCGACACGATGTTCGGCGCCAGCTTCGTCGCGGTCGCCGCCGATCACCCGATCGCGCAGGCGGTGGCGGCGGGCAACCCGGACGCGGCGGCGTTCATCGAACGGTGCAAGCAGGGCGGGACCACCGCGGCCGAGCTGGAGACGCAGGAGAAGCTGGGCTTCGACACCGGGCTGACCGCGACGCACCCGTTCGGCGCGGGCGAACTGCCGGTATATATCGCGAATTTCGTGCTGATGGATTACGGCACCGGCGCGGTGTTCGGCGTGCCCGCCCACGACCAGCGCGATTTCGACTTCGCCACCAAATATGCGCTGCCGATCCGGCGCGTGGTGTCGGACGGCGACAAGACCGACGCCGATTTCGCCGAGGCGGAGGCCTGGACCGGGCCGGGGACGCTGGTGAATTCGCACTTCCTGGACGGCATGGACGTCGAGGATGCCAAGCGCGCGGTGATCGCGCGGGCCGAGGATGGCGGCTGGGGCAAGGGCTCGACCGTCTATCGCCTGCGCGACTGGGGCGTCAGCCGCCAGCGTTACTGGGGCACGCCGATCCCGATCATCCACTGCCAGTCGTGCGGCGAGGTGGCGGTGCCGCGCGAGCAATTGCCGGTGACACTGCCCGAGGACGTCACCTTCGACGTGCCGGGCAATCCGCTGGACCGGCACCCGACGTGGAAGCACGTGGCGTGCCCGCAATGCGGCGGTGAGGCGCTGCGCGATACCGACACGCTCGACACGTTCGCCGATTCGTCGTGGTATTTCATCCGCTTCGCCAGCCAGCCGGACGACCGGCCGTTCGACCGTGCGGTCGCCGAAAGCTGGCTGCCGGTGGCGCAATATATCGGCGGGGTCGAACATGCGATCCTGCACCTGCTCTATGCACGCTTCTGGACCCGCGCGCTGCGGCATGTCGGGCTGATCGACCTGGCCGAGCCGTTCACCGGGCTGTTCACCCAAGGCATGGTGACGCACGAGACGTACAAGGCGGCCGACGGGCGCTGGCTGGCGCCTGAGGACGTGCGCGACGGCGTGGAGATCGCAGGCGGCGGGCCGGTGACGGTCGGCCGCGTCGAGAAGATGTCCAAGTCCAAGAAGAACACCGTCGATCCCGAGCCGATCGTCGATCAGTACGGTGCTGACGCGGTACGCTGGTTCATGCTGTCCGACAGCCCGCCCGAGCGCGACCTGGAATGGAGCGAGAACGGCATCGAGGGCGCGTGGCGCTTCGTCCAGCGGCTGTGGCGGCTGTTCGATGGCGAGGCGGCGGGCGATCAGGCGGCGACCGGCAGCGATGCCGCGCTGGACCGCAAGCTGCACCAGACGATCGCGGGCGTGGGTGCGGATATCGAGGCGCTGTCGTTCAACAAGGCGGTCGCCAAGCTCTATGAACTGACCAGCGCGATCGAAAAGGCCGCGCCGTCCGCATCGCGCGACACCGCGATCGCCACGCTGATGCGGCTGGTGGCGCCGATGGTGCCGCATATCGCCGAGGAAGCCTGGGCCGCGCGCGCGCAGGGCGGGTTGATCGCGGATGCCGCGTGGCCGGCAGTCGACCCCGCGATGCTGGTCGAGGATGAGGTGACGATCGCGATCCAGGTCAACGGCAAGCTGCGCGAGACGCTGACGCTGGCCAAGGGGCTGCCCAAGGACGAGGTGGAGGCCGCGGCGCTGGCGGTGGACAAGATCGTCCGCGCGCTGGACGGCAAGCCGCCGCGCAAGGTGATCGTGGTGCCCGATCGCCTGGTCAACGTGGTCCTGTGATGCGGCGGGGCGCCTCCATGCTGGTGCCGCTGCTGCTGCTGGCGGCGGGCGGGTGCACGTTGCAGCCGCTGTACGCGGGCGGGGCCGCTGGGCCGGTGGCGGCGTCGCTGTCGGGGATCGAGGTGGCGCCGATCCAGGGCAAGGCCGGGTGGCTGGTCGCCAATGCGCTGCGCGACCGGCTGGGTGCGATGGGCGGGTCGGGGGCGGGCGCGGCGCGCTATCGCCTCAACGTCGTGCTCGACGACCAGATCATCGGCCTGGGCGCGCGGGCCGACGATGCGGTATCGCGCGAGCGGCGGACGCTGCGCGCACGCTTCCAACTGATAGAGGCGGGGAAGGGCACCGTGGTGCTCGACGCGACCGCCGGATCGGATGCGGGAATCGACGTGGTCGGTTCGGAATATGCGACGATCGCGGCGGAAAGCACCGCGCTGGAGCGATTGTCCGACACGGTCGCCGAACAGATCGTCGGGCGGCTGGCGCTGTACGCGCGGCGCACGCAGGCGGGGGCGGCGGGCACGCCCGCGCCATGAAGGTGACCGAGCCGCGGCTGACGGCTGCGCTCGACCGGCCGCCGGCGGATATCCGGCTCTATCTGCTCCACGGTCCCGACGAATCGACCGCGATGGCGTTCGCCGCGCGGCTGGGCAAGACGCTGGGCGCGGGGGCGGAGCGCGTCGACCTGGACGGCGCGACGCTGCGCGGCGATCCGGCGCGCCTGAGCGACGAGGCGGCGGCCATCTCGCTGTTCGGCGACGCGCGCTGGATTCGGGTGACCGGTGCAGGGGAGGAATCGGTCGAGGCGGTCGAAGCGTTGCTGGCGGCGGAGCAGGCGGGCAACCCGGCGGTGATGATCGCATCGGGCGTGAAGGCGACCGGCAAGCTGGTGAAGGCGGCGATCGAGTCGGACCGCGCGATGGCGTTCGCCTGCTACCCGCCCAATGCGCGCGATGCCGGGGGCGTGGTCAACGATCTGGCGCGTACGCTGGGGCTGCGGATCGCGCCGGCGGCGGTACAGCGGATCGTCCGCGCCGCCGATGGCGACCGCGCGGTGATGGCGCGCGAGGTCGAGAAGCTGGCGCTGTACCTCGACGCCGCGCCCGATCGGCCCGCCGACGCGGACGAGGCGGCGCTGGACGCGATCGGCGCGGACATTGCCGAGGGCGAGATCGGCGAGATCGTGCTGGCGGCGACCGCGGGCGAGGTGGCGGTGCTGGTCGAGGCGTTGCGGCGGATGAACGGCGCGGATGCCTCGCCGATCCCGATCCTGCGCGCGCTGGGGCGGCGGCTGGTGTCGCTGGCGGAGATGCGCGCCGCGGTCGAGAATGGCGAGGGCATCGACCAGGTGATGAAGCGCCACCGCGTCTTCTGGAAGGAAGAGGCCGCGACCGCGGCGGCGGTGCGCAAGTGGAAGCTGACCGATCTGGTCGCGGCGCAGGCCGCGGCGCGGCGCACCGAGCGCGAGGCGATCGCGCTGGGGCCGGCGGGGCGCGTCGCCGCGGACGCGTTCCTGCTGCGGCTGGCGCGGCGGGTCGGCTAGATACGCTCCCCGCTCAGCCGCTGGCACACCATGTCGAGCTGGTCGAGCGTGCTGTAATCGAGCGTGATCGAGCCATGGCCCTCCGGGTGGAAGGCGATATGCACCTTCAGCCCCAGCAGGTCGGCGAGCTGGCGTTCGAGCGCATCGATATCCGCGCTGCCGGTGGTGTGATCGGAAAAGCCCGCGCGGCGCGGCGCCGCGCCGCCGGTGCCGCCGCGCTTGACGTCGGCGGCGAGCTTCTCGGTCTGGCGGACCGACAGCCCCTGCGCCACCACCTGATCGGCGAGCGCCATCGGATCGGCCGCGCCCAGGATCGCGCGGGCATGGCCCATGGTCAGCGCGCCTTCGACCACGCGCGCCTGAATTTCGGCCGGAAGGTCAAGCAATCGCAACAGGTTGGCGACATGGCTGCGCGATTTGTGGACCGCCTTGGCCAGCGCCTCCTGCGTGTGGCCGAACTCGTCGAGCAGCCGCTGATAGGCCTGCGCCTCCTCGATCGCGTTGAGATCCTGACGCTGGATATTCTCCAGCAGCGCGATCTGCAGTGTCTCGCTGTCGCTATAGTCGCGGACGACGACGGGGACTTCGTGCAGCCGAGCGCGCTGCGCCGCGCGCCAGCGGCGTTCGCCCGCCACGATCTGATAATCGTGACCGTGCGGGCGGACGATGATCGGCTGGATCACCCCGCGCTCGGCGATCGAGGCGGCAAGTTCCTCGAGCGCGGCTTCGTCGAAATGGCGGCGCGGCTGGCCGGGGTGAGGGGCGATCGCGCTGACCGGGATCATCCGCACCGCGCCGCGTGCGGGGCCGTCCGCGGCGGTATCGCGCTCATCACGCGCGACATCGCCCAGCAGGGCGTTGAGGCCGCGGCCCAGCCCGCTGCGGTTCCGGCGTGCGTCGCTCATGCTACTTCCTTCTCTCTCGGCAGACGCTGGATCACTTCACGCGCCAGCGCCATATACGCCTCCGACCCGCTGCACCGGTGATCGTAGATCAAGGCGGGGAGGCCGTGGCTGGGCGCCTCCGACAGGCGGACGTTGCGCGGGATAACGGTGTCGAACACCACCTTGCCCAGCACCGCGCGCACGTCGTTCGACACCTGATCGGTCAGGCGGTTGCGGCGATCGTACATGGTCAGCGCGACGCCCAGGATCGACAGCGACGGATTGAAGCGCGCGCGGATCCGCTCAACGGTATTGAGCAGCTGGCTCAGCCCCTCCAGCGCGAAGAATTCGCATTGCAGCGGGACCAGCAAGGCGTCGGCGGCGACCATCGCGTTGATTGTCAGCAACCCCAGCGAGGGCGGGCAGTCGATCAGCACGATATCCCAGCGATCCTCCGCCGCCTCCATTGCACGATAGAGGCGGTGGGTACGCTGATCGAGTTCGACCAGCTCGATTTCCGCGCCCGACAGGTCGACGGTGGCGGGGACGATATCCAGCTTGGGGATGCCGGTCGGCACCGCGGCGGGGACCAGCCCGTCGCGTTCGATCAGCACGTCATAGCTCGATCGACCGCGCTGCGCCTGGGCGATTCCCAGGCCGGTCGAGGCGTTGCCCTGGGGATCGAGATCAATCAGCAGCACGCGATGCCCGGAGGCGGCCAGCGCCGTCGCGATGTTGATCGCGCTGGTGGTCTTCCCCACGCCACCTTTCTGATTTGCCACGGCGATGCAGAACATCAGCGGGTCACTCCCTGCCCGAGGATGATCGTCGATTCAGGATCGGTGAGACTCTGTTCCACGTGAAACAATCCCTGCCACTCGCGCCGTAGCGTTTCAAGGTCCGTGCGGCCGGATCGGCCACGCGGCAGGATATAACGGGTGCGGGCGTCGTGAACGTGACGGGTCATGTCGACGATATCATCGAGCGACGCGACCGCGCGCGCCGAGATGATCGCGAAGCGTGACGCGGCCATGGTTTCGACCCGCGACTGGATGACGGTGACGTGGTCTAGGCCGAGCGCGGTGGCGCTGTCCGACAGGAACATCGCCCGCTTTGCGCGCGGCTCTACCAAGGTGATTGGTTCCCGACGGAGCAGGGCGATTACGATGCCGGGAAATCCGGCGCCGGTGCCGACGTCCAGCCATTCGCCGCTCACGCCGTCGGCATGCGTCAGCAACTGCGCGGAATCGAGCAGGTGCCGCACCCAGATATGCGGGATGGTGGAGGGGGATATCAGGTTCTGGCGCGCCGTCTCTTCCACTACGATAGCGGCGAACCGGCCAAGCCGATCGACCGCCGCATCGCCGTGCTGCGCGGCGATCCATGCGCGAGCGTCGTCTTCGGTCGCGATCATGCGGACTTCCTTGCGTGCAGCCACAGTGCGGCGAGGGCGGCGGGCGTGACCCCGCGGACGCGCGACGCTTCGTCCAGCGTTGCTGGCGCGGCGGTGGTAAGGCGTTCGATCATTTCGTTCGACAGGCCGGCGATCGCGTGAAGCGCAGCGCCGGTGGGGATGGCGATCGCCCCGTCGCGGCGCATCCGGTCGATCTCCTCGGCCTGGCGCGCGAGATAGGGGGCGTAGCGCGCGTCCTCCTCGATCTCGCGTGCGATATCGGCGTCGACGGCGGATGGCGCGACCCGGCTAGCGCGCAGGTCGTCGCGCTGAGCCATGCGACGGGCGATGTGCGCGCGGCGCTCGTCACTGATGCAATTGGCGGCCTCGCCGATCGCGGACAGCCGCGTTTCGGCATTGTCGGCGCGCAGCGCGAGGCGATATTCGGCGCGGGCGGTGAGCATCCGATACGGTTCGCTGACCCCCTGAAGAACCAGATCGTCGATCATCACGCCGATATAGGCGCTGGCGCGATCGAGGATCACCGGCGCATCGTCGCGCGCAAGGGCGGCGGCGTTGAGGCCGGCAATCAGCCCCTGCGCCGCGGCTTCCTCATAGCCGGTGGTGCCGTTGATCTGGCCGGCGCAGAACAGGCCGGGCAGGGCGGTCAGCGCAAGCCGGTGATCGAGCGCGCGAGGGTCGAGGTGATCATACTCTACCGCATAGCCCGGCACGGTGATGACCGCGCGCTCCAGCCCCTCGACCGACCGGACCATTGCGTGCTGGACGTCGGTGGCGAGCGAGGTGGAGATGCCGTTGGGGTAGACGGTTTTGTCGTCCAGCCCCTCCGGCTCTAGGAAGATCTGATGCCCGTCGCGGTCGCCGAAGCGGTGGACCTTGTCCTCGATCGACGGGCAATAGCGCGGCCCCTGACCCTCGATCGCGCCCGAGAAGAGCGGCGAATTATCCAGTCCGGCGCGGATGATATCGTGGGTGGCCATGTTGGTGCGGGTCACCGCGCAGGCGAGCTGCGGCAGGCGGGGGCCGCGCGTCATCGGCGACATCCGCCACGGTTCGTCATCGGAGCGCTGGGGACTCAGCCGCGCCCAGTCGATCGTGCGGCCGTCGAGGCGGGGTGGGGTGCCGGTCTTGAGCCGGCGCATCGGCAAATCCAGCGCGCGAAGCTGGACGCCGAGTTCGAGCGCGGGTCGCTCGCCGACGCGGCCACCGTCCTCGCGCTCGCTGCCCCGATAGATGCGGCCGCCGAGGAAGGTGCCGGTCGCGAGCACGACGGCGGGGGCGGCGATCGTCGTGTCATCTCTGAGGCGGACGCCGCTCAGACGGCCGCTGGCGAGGGTCAGTGCGACGGCCTCGCCTTCGATGATCGAGAGGTTGGGGGTTGCAGCGAGCAGCTGGTGGATCGCGGCGCGATAGCGGCGGCGGTCGGCTTGGATGCGCGGACCTTGCACCGCCAGTCCCTTCGAGCGGTTGAGCATCCGGTAATGGATGGCCCCGGCATCGGCGGCGCGCGCCATCAGGCCATCGAGTGCGTCGACCTCGCGGACCAGATGCCCCTTGCCCAAACCGCCGATCGAGGGATTGCACGACATGGTGCCGATCTGTGCGCGCGACTGGGATACCAGCGCGACACGCGCGCCGCGCCGGGCGGCCGCCGCAGCCGCCTCCGTGCCGGCGTGCCCGCCGCCGACGACGATCACATCAAACTGTTTCACGTGGAACATCTATTTCCCGAGGCAGAAGCGGCCGAACAGCGCATCCAGCATCGCCTCCGTAGCGTCCTTTCCGAGTAGCGCAGCGAGCGGTCGGGTGGCAACGCGCAACTGCTCTGCGACGATGAGTAGATCGGTGGTGCGCCGCGCGAGGTCGAGCGCCGCGGCGGCCTCCGCGAGGCGGTCGCGCTGGGTCTGGCGCAGCGCCATGTCGCCGTCGATCGTCAGCATCGCGCCGGCGCGATCGGCGAGCAACGCCCAGAGTGCGGCGATCGTATGGGGCAGGCGCGCCGACACCGCGAGGTCGGCGCCGGTGTGATCTGCGCCGGGCAGATCCGCCTTGCCTGCGAGGATGACGGCTCCGGCGGGTGCCTCCACCGGGGCGCCCATCCACAGCAGGATATCTGCGCCCGCCATGGCGGTCGCCGCGCGATCAATGCCGATCCGCTCGACCTCGTCATCGGTCGCCTCGGCCAGCCCGGCGGTGTCGGTGAGGCGATAGGGGATGCCGTCGCGCATCACCGCCGCCTCCAGAACGTCGCGCGTGGTGCCCGCGATCGGGGTGACGATCGCCGCGTCACGATCGGCGAGCGCGTTGAACAGCGACGACTTGCCGGCGTTGGGTGGGCCGGCGATGACGACGCGCACGCCGTCGCGCAGCCGCTCGACACTGGGCGCCGCCAAGGTCGCGCGCCATTCCGCGAGCAGCGCGGCGATCGCGGGGGCGGGGTCGTAACCGCCGGCGTCCTCAACATCGGCCTCGTCCGCAAAATCCAGCTGCGCTTCCACCTGCGCGGCGATCGCGGACAGCCGGTCGAGCCAGCCGCCGACCGCGCGGCCGACCGCCCCCTCCGCCGCGGCAAGTGCGGTGCGGTGCTGGGCCTCGGTTTCCGCCTCCAGCAGGTCGGCCAGCCCCTGCGCCTGCGCCAGGTCGATGCGGCCGTTCTCCAGCGCGCGTCGCGTGAATTCGCCGGGCCGGGCATGGCGCAACCCCGGCACCGCCGCCAGCGCGCGTTCGACCGCGGCAACGACCGCGCGGCCGCCGTGGCAATGCAGCTCCACCAGATCCTCGCCGGTCGCGGTCGCGGGGCCGGGGAAATAGATGACCAGGGCGCGGTCGAGCGCCGCGCCCGCGGCGTCGCGCAGGGTGCGCAGCGACGCATGGCGGGGCGGGGGGCAGCGCCCGGCCAGCGCCTGGGCCGCCCCGCATGCGGCCGGGCCGCTGACGCGCACCACCGCGATCGCGGCGGGCGGGCGGCCGCTCGACAGCGCGAAGATCGTGTCGCTCACCCCGCGGGCTTGCCCGTGCCGGCGGAGAACAGCGCACGCCACATGTCCATCCCCGCGTCGTTCATCGGCGCCCAGCTCTTCAGCATCGCGCCGACGATTTCGGGGCCGATCGTGCCGTTCTCCACCGCCTCCTGCATCTTGGCGAGATAGCGGTCGTGGAGCGGTGTCAGGTCCGGCAGGCCCATCATGCGCCGTGCCTCCTCTGGGGTACAATCGACCTCGATGGTCACCTTCATGCGCGTTGATCCCTTGAGCGCGCCCGGCGCGCGCCATACCAATGGATCGATCTATGCCCGCGAACCGCCATGGATCGCAACGCCGTGCGGCCAGACGCGTCGCCGCGCGTTGGCACCGGAATGCCAAGGGAGACGACGACCATGACGAACGTGACCATCGCCACGCTCGACGGACAGCAGATGCCCGCCTATCGCGCCGATCCAGAGGGCGTTCCCAAAGGGGCGATCGTGGTGATCCAGGAGATTTTCGGCGTGAATGCCGGCATCCGCCGCAAGTGCGATACGCTGGCGGCGGCGGGATACCTGGCGATCGCGCCCGACCTGTTCTGGCGGATGGAGCCGGGGATCGAACTGGACCCGGATGTCGACGCCGAAATGCAGCGCGCGCTGTCGATCATGGGCGATTTCGACCAGGACGCCGGCATCCGCGATATCGAGGCGACGATCCGCCATGCGCGCGAGGAAAGCGGCGGGAAGGTCGGCGCGGTCGGTTACTGCCTGGGCGGGCGGCTGGCGTATATGACCGCGGCGCGCACCGAAGTGGATGCCTCGGTCGGTTATTACGCAGTCGGCATCGACGGGCTGCTGGGCGAAAAGCATGCGATCGCCAACCCACTGATGCTGCATATCGCGGGCGACGACGGCTTCGTTGACGAAGCGACGCAGGCGGCGATGCATGAAGGGCTGGACGATCACCCCAAGGTGACGCTGCACGACTATCCGGGCGAGGACCACGGCTTCGCCACCGAATTCGGCAAGCGCCGGTCGGATGCCGCGGCGACGCTGGCCGACGAGCGCACGGCGGCGTTCTTCGCCGAGCATATCGGCTGAGCCACTGATCCGCCGCCGTTCGCGATCGTGCGGGCGGTGGCGCGATCAGCCGATCGCCAGCTCGCCCAGCCGGATCAGCGCGGTCGCGAGCAGCTGCGCGAACAGCACGGCCACCGCGAACAGCAGCAGCATGCCGATCGCCTCGGCGCCATAATGGGGAATGTCCTTGATCGTCATGACCCGTCCTCTCCAAAGGAGCCGGGCCTTCCGCTCATCCGGGAAAGTCCCGGCCACACGGACGATATAGCAAATTTCGCCCCGTTTCCAAATCGGCGCCCGGATCACACCGGATTGCCGTCGGTATCGCGCAGCACTTCGCGGCGGCCGACATGGTCGGGGCGGCTGACGACGCCTTCCTTCTCCATCCGCTCGATCAGGCGCGCGGCGGAATTGTAGCCGACGCGCAGCTGGCGCTGCAGCCATGAGGTCGACGCCTTCTGGCTGCCGCAGACGAGCGCGACGGCGGCGCGATATTGCTGGTCCTCCTCCGAATCCTCGCCGGTGGGGGCGCCGTCGAGCGCGAAGCTCTGTTCCGGCTCCTCGGTGACCGATTCGATGTAATCGGGCTGGCCCTGCGCCCGCCAGTGGTCGGTGACCGCGCGCACTTCGTCATCCGACACGAACGGGCCGTGGACGCGCACGATGCCCTTACCGCCGGGCATGTAGAGCATGTCGCCGCGGCCCAGCAGCTGTTCGGCGCCCTGTTCGCCCAGAATGGTGCGCGAATCGATCTTGCTGGTGACGTGGAAGCTGATGCGCGTCGGCAGGTTCGCCTTGATGACGCCGGTGATGACGTCGACCGACGGGCGCTGCGTCGCCATGATGAGGTGGATGCCCGCCGCGCGCGCCTTCTGCGCGAGGCGCTGGATGAGGAATTCCACCTCCTTACCCGCGGTCATCATCAGGTCCGCCAGTTCGTCGACGATGACGACGATCTGCGGCAGCACGTCGTAGTCGAGCTGCTCTTCCTCGTAGATCGGCTGGCCGTTCTCGCCATAGCCGGTCTGGACGCGGCGGCCGAGCGGGGCGCCCTTCGCCCGCGCGGCGCGCACCTTGTCGTTGAAGCTGGCGAGGCTGCGCACGCCGACCGACGACATCTGGCGATAGCGGTCCTCCATCGTCTCCACCGCCCATTTGAGCGCGCGCACCGCCTTGGCCGGATCGGTGACGACGGGGGAGAGGAGGTGGGGGATATCGTCGTACATGCTCAGTTCGAGCATCTTGGGGTCGATCATGATCATCCGGCACTGGTCCGGGGTGAGCCGGTACAGCAGCGACAGGATCATGCAGTTGAGGCCCACCGACTTGCCCGACCCGGTGGTGCCCGCCACCAGCAGGTGCGGCATCGGCGCCAGATCGGCGATGACGGGATCGCCGGCGATGTTCTTGCCCAAAATGACGGGGAGCTGCGCGGCCTGATCCTCGAACGCCTGGCTGGCGACCAGTTCGTGGAGCGCGACCATCTCGCGCTTGGCATTGGGCAGTTCGATGCCGATCACCGTGCGACCCGGAATCGTCGCGACACGCGCGGAGATCGCCGACATGTTGCGCGCGATATCGTCGGCCAGGCTGATGACGCGGGTGGCCTTGATGCCGGGCGCGGGTTCCAGTTCGTACATCGTCACGACCGGGCCGGGGCGCACCTCGGTGATCGTGCCCTTGACGTTGAAATCGTCCAGCACGGTTTCGAGCAGCCGGGCGTTGCGTTCCAGCGCGGCCTTGTCGATCGGCGCGCCCTGCGGCGCGGGGGCGGGGGTGAGCAGGTCGATCGACGGCAAGGCGAAACTGTCGCGCAGGTCCAGCCGCTGCTGCTGCGCCTGCGGCCGCGCGCGCGCGGCGGAGGGGGCCAGGTTGCGGTCGGCGATCGTCGGGGCCGGGCGATCGTCGGGCTGCGCCACCGCGCGCGGGGCGGGGGTGCGCACGAACGGCGCGGCGTCCGCCGTGTCATCGTCGTCGAGGTCGTAAATATCGTCGTCGTCATAGCCGCCGATCGCGGCGCTGCGGCGACGCGGGGCGAAGCGCGCGAAGTCGATCTCCAGACTGCGCCCCCAGACGGCGGCGCCGGCGATCCCCGCGACGATCCCGAGCGCGACGACGCCCCACCACGTCACCTGCGCATCGCCGATCAGCGCCAGCCCGGCCCGCGCGCCCGCCACCACGCCCAGCCCGACCGCGCCGCCCCAGCCGAACGGCAGCGCCGGGACTGCGCCGGGGGCCACGCACCCCAGCGCGACCGCCATCAACGCGACGCCCAGCAGTGCGAAGCGCAGCATCCGCGGCCATTCCCCGGCGGGCTGCTCGCGCCACAGCCGCACCGCGACGATCGGCGGGATCGGCAGCAGCAACGCGATCGCGGGGCCAAGCAGCGTCAGCGCCAGATCCGCGAACCACGCGCCGGGCGCGCCCAGCAGGTTGCCGGTCACCCCGCCCGCCGCGGTGTTGAACGCCGCATCGCCGGGCCGATAGCTGGCGAGGCTGAGCGCCATCGCCACGGTACCCGCGAACAGCACGATCGCCAGCAGCAACGCCCCGCTGCGCAGCGCGCCCGCCTTGACCGTTTCACGCCACAGCGGCGCCCCAGCCCGGCTCGCCATCACCCAACCCCGCACCGATGTGAGAAAACAGCCGCCATTGTCCGCGCGCGAGAGTCCGACGTCAAGATGGCGTGGGGTGGGGAGGGATCGCGAGCGCGAGGCGGGGACACCGCTTCAAGTGGGCGTGACCCGTGACTTTCGCGTGGGGACGTTGGGCGCCATTCCCGTAAACGAGGGTAAAACGGCCCGGGCGGCGGCTTCCGGGCCTTTGCACCTGGAGGCCGCCGATCACGGGAACCGGCTAGAGCTTCACGGCAGCGTTGCCGCCATCTGCCCAGAGCGCCGATCCCGTGACGAAACTCGACATATCACTGGCGAGAAATAGCGCTGCCTGCGCGATCTCCTCGGGGCGAGCAATCCGCTTCATCGCGTGGAGACCGGCAGCCCATTCGCGCTGGGCGGCGTCGCCGGCCATGTCGGTCGCGGTGCCGCCAGGCAGGAGAGCGTTGGCGCGGATGCCGGCCGCGGCGTAATCGGCCGTGATGCCGCGGACCAAGCCCATGAGACCCGCCTTGGCTGCGCCATACGGCCCCATGCCCGGCAACCCCACACTGTTACCGACGAAGCTGCTCGTAAACACCAGCGTCCCGCCCCCTTGCTCGATCATGGCAGGAATCTGCGCGCGGGTACCCAGGAAGGCCGCGGTCAAATTCGCCGCCAGCACCTCCGCCCATTGGCGAGGTTCGATCTCCGCGAGCGGCCCCATGGTGCCGACCGAGCCGGCATTGTTGAACGCGACGTCCACGCCACCAAATGTCGCGCGTGCGGCGGCCACCGCCTTATCGTGCGTACCCGCTTCGGTGACGTCTCCAGCGACGGCGAGCGCGCGACCGCCTTGCGCCTCGATTTCATCGACCGCAGATGCCAGCGCAGCGTCGCGCCGGGCGACGAGCACCACAGACGCGCCGTGCGCGGCAAACAGTTCGGCGGCCGCTTTCCCGATCCCGGAACTGGCACCCGTGATGATCGCGACCTTGCCGTCCAGCATTCTCATTCGATGGCTCCCTTGATGGAGCCGATCAGCTAGCGAGCCTTTCCGCTGCACGCGTCTCGTTTCTTGTCATCAAATTGACGAGGCGGCTCTGCGCCCGACGAGCTTTCCCGAAGCGGTCGCCGGGTCACCGAATATCGGGAAAGCCGGGACGTCGCGGCGGCCTCGGGCGGATCAGAACGCGGGTTCTTCGCCCGGCTTCTCGGGGACATGGATGCCGCATTCCACCTTGTCCCAGCCGCGCCAGCGGCCGGCGCGGGGGTCTTCGCCGGGGCGGACCTTCGAGGTGCACGGCGCGCAGCCGATCGAGAGATAGCCCTGCGCCTCCAGCGGGTGGCGCGGCAGGTCGTGGGCGTCGAAATAGGCGTCGAGCCGGGGCTTGTCCCAGTCGGCGAGCGGGTTGATCTTCAGCCGGCCCTCGTCCGCCTCGAACCGCGGCAGCGCGCGGCGGGTGCCGGCCTGGAAGCCCTTGCGCCCCGAAATCCACGCGTCGAACGGCAGCAGCGCGCGGCGCAGCGGCTCGACCTTGCGCAGCTCGCAGCAGCCGTCGGGATCGTAGGACCAGCGCAGCCCCTTGTCGTCCTTCAGCCGCAGCAGCCGCGGATCGGGGCGGAACACGCGCAGGTCGGTGAAGCCCAGCCGCTCGGCCAGTTCGTCGCGATAGGCCAGCGTCTCGCCGAACATCTTCTGGGTATTGGTGAAGATGACCGGCACGTCCGCGTCGACCTGCGCGATCATGTGCAGCAGCACCGCCGATTCGGCCCCGAACGAGGACACCGCGGCGACGCGCCCCTTCAACTCGCCCGCCAGCAGCTCGGCCAGCAGATCCTGCGTCGCGACCCCGGCGAAGCGCGCCTCCATCGCGGCGGCGTCCTCCACGGTGAAGGCCGGGCGCACGTTGATCGTGTCGAGCTGGCGCGCGGGTTCAGCCATGACGCAGCTTCCACACCGGCACCGCGCCGTCCGCAGCCTTTTGATACGGCTGCGGATAGCGGGCGAGCGAGCGTTGCAGCACCGCCGCGTCGATCGGGGCGGCGGGGGCGAAGCTGTCGAAGCCGCAGCGGCGCATCAGCGGGATCTGATCGACCAGCACGTCGCCCTCGGCACGCAATTCGCCGCGATACCCGGCCTCGCGCAGGATTCGCGCGGTGGAATAGCCGCGCCCGTCGCGGAAGCTGGGGAACGACACCTCGATCAGCGCGAGCCGGTCGAGATGCGGGATCAGCGCGCGCGCCTCGTCCCCCGGCTCGACGCGCACCGCGGTCGCGTTCGACTGGTCGGCCAGGAACGAATCGAGCGTGACCGCCGGCTCCTCGTGCGGGCTGTCGTCGCGGAAGTGCAGATAGGCGGCTTCCTCAGCCATAGATCGCCTCCTTGAACGGCGTCATCCCGACGCGGCGATAGGTGTCGACGAAGCGTTCGCCGGTTTCCCGCACTTCCAGATACTTGTCGGTGACGCGCTCGATCGCGTCGACCACGCCGTCCTCGTCGAAGCCCGGCCCGGTGATCCTGCCCAGCGACACGTCCTCGGCGCCCGACCCGCCCAGCAGCAGTTGGAAGTTCTCGGTCCCCTTCCGGTCGACGCCCAGGATGCCGATGTGCCCGGCATGGTGGTGCCCGCAGGCATTGATGCAGCCGGAGATCTTGAGCTTCAGCTCGCCCAGATCGCGCTGCCGCGCCGGATCGGCGAACCGCTCGCCGATCTTCTGCGCCAGCGGGATCGAGCGTGCATTGGCGAGGCTGCAGTAATCGAGGCCCGGGCAGGCGATGATATCGCTGATGAGGTCGAGGTTCGCCTCCGCCAGACCGGCATCGACCAGCGCGCTCCACACCGCCTTCAGGTCGGCGATGCGGACGTGCGGCAGGACGATGTTCTGCGCATGGGTGACGCGCAGTTCGTCGAAGCCGTAACGCTGCGCCAGGTCCGCCATGACGTCGATCTGGTCGGCGCTGGCATCGCCGGGGATGCCGCCGACGGGCTTCAGCGAGATGTTGACGATCGCATAGCCCGGCTGGCGATGCGCGCGGACGTTCTGGTCCAGCCACACCGCGAAATCCGGGTCGCTGCGATCCGCGACGTCGCCGGCGGCCGCCGGGTCGAAGGCGGGGGGCGCGAACATCGCGGTGATCCGCGCCAGTTCGGCGGCGGGCGGGTCGATGCCCAGCGCCTTGACCTTGGCGAATTCCTCCTCGACCTGCCGGCGATATTCGTCGGGGCCGATCTCGTGCAGCAGGATCTTGATCCGCGCCTTGTAGATATTGTCGCGCCGGCCGTAGCGATTGTAGACGCGCAGGCACGCCTCCAGGTAGCTCATCAGGTCGTCCGCGGTGACGAAGTCCCTGATTTCATGCGCGATCATCGGCGTGCGGCCCATGCCGCCGCCGACGAACACGGTGGCGCCCAGCACGCCGTCGCGGCGCGTCAGGCGGATGCCGATATCGTGCAGCCGCATCGCCGCGCGGTCTTCCTCCGCGGCGATCACCGCGATCTTGAACTTGCGCGGCAGGTAGGTGAATTCGGGGTGGAAGGTGCTCCACTGCCGGATCAGCTCGGCCCAGGGGCGCGGATCGGCGACCTCGTCCGCGGCGGCGCCGGCGTACTGGTCCGAACTGATGTTGCGGATGCAATTGCCGCTGGTCTGGATGGCGTGCATCTCCACCGTCGCCAGCTCGGCGAGGATGTCGGGCGCCTGGTCCAGCCGGATCCAGTTGTACTGGATGTTCTGGCGCGTCGTGAAATGGCCGTAGCCGCGATCATAGGTGCGCGCGACATGCGCCAGCATCCGCATCTGCCGGCTGTCGAGCGTGCCATAGGGGACCGCGACGCGCAGCATATAGGCGTGCAGCTGGAGATAGAGGCCGTTCATCAGCCGCAGCGGCTTGAACTGGTCCTCGGTGATCTCCCCCGCCAGCCGGCGGCGCACCTGGTCGCGGAATTCGTCGACGCGCGCGTCGACGATTGACTGGTCGTATTCGTCGTACCTGTACATCAGATCACCCAGCTTCCCGCCGCCGGATCGGCGGGCTTCAACGTGAGGTCAGGGCGCACCGTCGGCCCCAGCGCGCGGATGCGGTCCTTGATATGCGCGGGGCGCGGGCCGTCGGCGGTCGCGGTCGCCGCGATCACATAGGGGACGTTGACGCGGCGCGCGGCCTCTTCCTCGCGCGCGATCGCCTCGGCCCGCTCGCCCGCGTCCGCCGCCTGTTCGACATGCCGCGACCAGTCGGTGCCGGTCCACCACACCACGTCGCCGGTCGCCAGATCGTTGCCGGTAATCAGTCTCACGCGATATTCCCCACTGCCATGCCGTCCGCCATGCGCGCATAGCCGGCCAGACGGTCCTGCGCATCCGACAGTTCCACCACCTCGCCCACCACGATGATCGCGGGGCTGGCCACCTTCTCGCGCGCCACCATCGCGCCCAGATCGGCGAGCAGCGTGCGCAAGGCGCGGTGGCCGGGCAGCGTGCCCTTTTCCAGCACCGCGACGGGCATGTCGGGGGCGACGCCATCGGCCATCAGCTTGTCGGCGATCGCCTCCGCGGTGGCGACGCCCATGTAGATCACCAGCGTGCGCCCCTGGCCGGCCAGCCCGGCCCAGTCCTGTTCGGCCAGCCCCTTGCACTGGCCCGCGACGAAGCTGACCGCGCTGCTGTGGTCGCGGTGGGTCAGCGGCAGCATCGCCTCCGCCGCGCAGCCGAGCGCGGCCGACACGCCGGGGATCACCTCCACGGCAAGGCCCGCGGCGCGCACCGCCTCCACTTCCTCGCCGCCGCGGCCGAAGATGAACGGATCGCCGCCCTTCAGCCGGACGACGACGCTGCCCGCGATGACATGCGCGACGATCAGCGCGTTGATCGCCTCCTGCGGCAGGGTGTGGCGCGCACGGCGCTTGGCGACCGAGATGCGCTGCGCCCCCGGCGGCGCCAGGTCGAGCACGCGCGGGTCGATCAGCCCGTCGTGGACGACGACATCGGCCTGGCGCAGCGCCTCGACCGCGCGCACCGTCAGCAGGCCGGGGTCGCCCGGACCGGCGCCGACCAGGATGACGCGCCCGCGCGCCTCGGGATCGAGAAGACTTGCCATGATCGCCCAGATGGGCCGCCGGTGCCGGCTTCGCAAATCATCGCTGCTTGGCAGCCGCGTAGGACAGGTTTGCACTCCATTGGCAGGCGTGCGCCGGTGGCGTAGGGCGGGGGCATGGACCAGGCGACCGATCAAGCGGCGGATCACGCCGACGTGCTCATCCTCGGCGGCGGGCTGGTGGGCGCGTGCCTCGCCGTCGCGCTCGACCGGCATGGCCTGTCCTCGATCGTGGTCGATCCGGCGGACCCGGCGGTGACGCTGTCGGCCGGGTTCGACGGCCGCGCCTCCGCGGTCGCCAGCGCCAGCCACAAGATGCTCGACGCGATCGGCGTGGGCGCGGCGCTGGCGGGCAAGGGCTGCGCGATCCGGCAGATCCGCGTCAGCGACGGGCTGGCCCCCGGCAAGCTCGATTTCATCCCCGCGCCCGACGATGCCGCGCTGGGCACGATGTACGAAAACCGCCTGCTGCGCCGCGCGCTGTACGACGCGGCGGTGGCCGCGCCGCACGTCGACCTGAGGATGCAGACCCGCGCCACGCAGGTGGAGCGCGACGCCGACGGGGTGCGCGCGACGCTGTCGTCGGGCGCGCGCGTCACCGCCGACCTGCTGGTCGCGGCGGAGGGGCGGCAATCACCCACGCGCGAGGCGGCGGGGATCACCGTGGCGCGCTGGCAGTACGATCACACCGCGATCATCGGCGCGTTCCACCACGAACGCAGCCACCAGGATATCGCCTATGAGATCTTCTATCCCGAAGGGCCGTTCGCGCTGCTGCCGCTGCCCGACGACGATATCGGACACCGCTGCGCGATCGTGTGGACGGTGCCGGGGGAGCAGGGGGCGGGGCTGCTGAAGCTGGGCGACCGCGGCTTCCTGGCGGAAGCGGAAAAGCGGATGGGCGGGTTCCTGGGCGCGCTGTCGCATGCCAGCCCGCGCGCCAGCTATCCGCTGGGCTTCCACCATGCCGCGCGGATCACCGACACGCGGCTGGCGCTGGTCGGCGATGCCGCGCACGGCATCCACCCGATCGCGGGGCAGGGGGTGAACCTGGGCTATCGCGACGTCGCGACCCTGGTCGAGGTGCTGGTGGAGGGCCGGCGGCTGGGGCTGGAGGCGGGCGATGCGCAGCTGCTGGCACGCTACCAGAACTGGCGCAGCCTCGACACGTTCATGGTCGCCGCCGCCACCGACACGCTGACCCGGCTGTTCGGCCTGCCCGGCAAGGCCGCCAGCGCGATCCGCCGGCTGGGCATCACCGCGGTCGATCGCCTGCCCCCGCTGAAGGACCGCTTCATGGCCGAGGCGCGCGGCGAAAGCGGCGACCTGCCGCGGCTGCTCATGGGCGTGGCGGTCTAGCGGCGGACCAGCCGGCGGCTCCTGCCGCCACACCATTCGTTAACCAATAAAATTTACCGTCACCCCCGCATATCCGCCGACCGGCCTCCGCCGGGATCGGCGGCGCGTGAGGGGGCCGTTCGGGCATGACGACGTTTCACCGCATCTGGTTCGGCGACAAGCCGATCCCGCCGGCGTACGAGGATTATTGGCGCGCCTGGCAGCGCCAGTATCCCGGCCACGACTTCGTCACCTGGCGCGACGAGGATATCGACCGGCTGCCGCGGATGCGCGACCGGATCCGCCAGTTGCGCGTGCCGTCGATGCGTGCCGACCTCGGCTCGTTCGAGATCCTGCACGCGCATGGCGGCGTCTATCTCGATTGTGACGTCATGCCGTGGCACCGCTTCCGCCCGGAGGAGATGGCGCGCGAGCTGACCGTGTGCAACGAATCCGACTCGACCGACTATTGCTCGCTCGGCTTCGTCGCCTCGCCGCCGGGGCATCCGGTGTTCGACGAGATGATCGAATATCTGCGCGATGCCGATATCGACGAGGGCAATCCCCACATTGCGACCGGCCCGTGGCTGTTCGGGCGTTTCCTGGCCGGGCACGAATGCCGCCGGCTGCCGTCCAGCGCCTTCTACCCCTATGCCGCGGTCGAGCCGCTGTCGGTGGTGCGCCGCCGCGACCTGTCGGGGACGCTGGGCATCCATGTGTGGGGCGGATCCTGGCTGCCGGGCAGCGCCAAGCAGGACAAGGTGATGCAGATGATCGCGCGCGGCGACGTGGCCGAGCCGGCGCTGCTGCTGCGCGGGTTCGAGGGTGATGCCGACCATGCCGACTGGGCGCGCGACGTCGGCCTGATGATCGAGGCGGTGCGCGACATCCGCGAAAAGACGCTGCAGATCGTGCCGCTGCTCGGCTACGATTTCTCGGTGACGCCCAAGGATGCGCCGGTGTTCGAACTGGCCAAGGTGGCGCACTGGCTGTTCGGGCGCGCGCCCGACACCCGCCTGTGGCAGGTCGGCACCGCGCGCGAGCGCCCCGACCCCCTGCGGGCGGCGCTGGTCAACGACGATCCGCCCGCGCTGCTGATGGATGGCGATGCGGCGCGCATCGCGGCGCTGGCCGCCGATCATGCCGCCAACACCAATGCCCGCGTCGTCGCATTGGCGCCGGCGGAGGGCGGGCTGAGCTGGGACGAGTTATGGGTCGCGGAGGGCGATGCCGCGCCCGACGTGCTGGTGCTGCACGACGGCGCGGGCAGCGCGGCGGTGATCGCCGACGTGCTTGACCGCGGACACCGCCCGGCGGTGATCCATTTCGACATGGTCGGGATGGCCCCGGCCGACCTGCGGATGCTGCTGGGGCGGCTGGGCGACGATTATGCGACGCTGGAATATGGCGCGCACATGGCGGCGTACCGCTTCGACCTCATCATGGACTATGCCGGCGCGCTCTATGTCGAAAACGGCATCGCGACGGTGTTTTCCGAAGGCGTGAAGACCCTGAACGGAGTCGAGGCATGACGACCTTCCACCGCGTGTGGTTCGGCGAGAAGCCGATTCCCGATGCCTATGAGGGCTATTGGCAGGCCTGGCAGCGCCAGTTCCCGGAACATGACTTCGTCACCTGGCGCGACGCCGACATCGATCGCCTGCCGCGCGTCGCCGGGCGGCTGCGCACGCTGACCAGCATGGCGGCGCGCGCCGACCTGGCGCGGTACGAGATTCTCTATAACGAGGGCGGTATCTACCTCGATTGCGATATCATGCCCTACCGGCATTTCGACCCGGAGGCGCTGACCGCCGAGCTGACCGTCTGCAACGAGACGTCGTCGCGCGATTTCTGCTCGAACAGCTTCATCGGCGCGCCGGCCGGCCATCCGATCTTCGCGCAGATGATCGATCATGCGCTGGCGCACGACATCGACGAGGAGCGGCCCGACAAGTCGACCGGGCCGTGGCTGCTCGGCGCGTTCCTGAAGAAGCATTATTACGAACCGTTGCCGACGGCGACCTTCTATCCCTATCTGCCCGGCGAGCCGATGTCGGCCACCTACATGCGCGACCTCGGCAACACCTACGGCATCCACATCTGGAAGGGATCGTGGCTGTCACAGGAGGTGCAGCAGGACAAGCTGCTGCGGATGGTGGCGATGGGCGATCTGGCCTGTCCCGCCGGGATGCTGCCCGATTTCGCCGACGAATGGAGCCAGGACGTCGCGCTGATGCTCGACACGATCCGCGACGCGCGCCGCAACCTGGTGCAGATCGCGCCGGTCCTGTCCCCCGACCTGGGGCTGACGCCGGAGGATCAGGTTGCCTTCTGTTTCGCCAAGGTCGTCCACTGGCTGCTGGCGGCGGACCGTGATCGCATGGTGTGGCAGATCGGCGCGGCGGACGGCGTGCTGGTCGACCCGCTGCGCAGCGCACTGGTCAATTACGATCCGCCCGCGCTGCTGATGGAGCCGAACCCGCATCTGTTCGCGGCGCTGGAGCGTCATTACGCCAACAACCGCCACGTCCGGCTGCTGCCGCTGGCATACGGCATGGCGGTGGGCGAACTGGTGCTGAATGCGGTCGATCCGGCGAAGGTCGCCCCGCTAGGGCTGCCGGCATGGGTAGCGGGCATCTCGTCGGCCTACCAGGATCGCAATCCGTTGAAGGACGGTACCCACCCCGCGGAAATGACCGCGCGCATCTGGCAATGTATCGAACCGATCACCGTGCCTGTCGTGGACTATGACACGGTGCTGGCCCGGTCCGACGGGCGCGCGCCCGACATCCTGGTCATCGATGCCGAGGGGATGGACAAGGAGATCATGGAGGACGTGCTGGCGCGCGGCTGCCGCCCGCTGGTGATCCATTTCGAGGTACAGTGGATGACGCAGGAGGAGCAGGACGCGCTGCTCGACGCGATGGCGGGCGACTATGCGGTGCTGACCTTCGGCAACGACATGACCGCGTACCGCCACGACGTGCTGATGGACTATGCGCGCCACCTGTACGTCGAACACGGCCTGCCGACGGTGTTCGCCGACGGGCTGCGAAAGGCGGCGGGGCTGCCGCTGGCGGCGTGACGGGGGGCTCTTACGGCCACCTTCGTTGGTCCCGCGGCTTAGCACTACTTTGGCACTTTAGGATCGACCGCGTCTGCTAGGAGCTTCTCACAGTGAGGGCATCGCAGTGGCGGCGGCTGAGCGAAGAGGTTGAGGATCGCCTGTCTGATGGCTGGCAGGCTCGGCT
>NZ_NWVC01000005.1 GCF_002374855.1 Sphingomonas adhaesiva | reverse complement strand
CTCAAGCCAGCGCTCCAGATCACGCCGCCAGTCCTCGTCCAACACCATCGTCGTCAGCCCGTCAGCCCACACTGACAACGGAATCAATGACGATTCCAGCCGGTTCCTTCAACCTGCCAAAGTAGTGCTAGATCGGCGCCGCATCCGCCCCTGCCCCGTAATGGTGCCAAGTGAAGATCGCCGCCGCCCCGCGATACGGCCGCCATGCCTCGGCCAGTTCGCGGGTCAGCCGTTCGGACGGCCGTTCGGGCAGGGACAGGATGCGCCCGACCTCGATCTGCACCGCCAGGTCGCCGGCGGGCCAGATGTCGGCGCGCCCCTCCGCGAACAGCAGATACACCTCGGCGGACCAGCGCCCGATCCCCTTGACGCGGACCAGCTGCGCGATCGCCTCCTCGTCATCCTCGGGCAGGTGATCGAGGTTCAGCCGCCCGCTGGTCACCTCCTCGGCCAGGCTGCGGGCATAGCCGGTCTTCTGCCGCGAAAAGCCGCACGCGCGCAGCCCCTCGTCGCTCAGCGCCGCGATCACCGCCGGGTCGGTCGGGTCGCCCAGCACCTCCAGCTTGCGCCACACCGCGTCGGCGGCCTTCACGCTCACCTGCTGGCCGACGATCGTGCGCAGCAGCGTGGCATAGCCGCGCGCGCGGATGCGCGGCGCAGGGTAGCCGACGCGCGCCAGCGCGGCGCCGAACGCCGGCTCGATCGCCGCCAGCGCGTCCAGGTCGCCGTTCAGCCGCTCGGCGCTCAGCCCCATTGCGCGACGCCGGGACAGTGGGCATGGGGGACCTGTTTCATCGGGGAGAAATTCATGCCCAAGCTTATCGTCGTTACGCGTGAGGGGGAAGAACGCGAGATCGACGGCGACGCCGGCCTGTCGGTGATGGAAGTGATCCGCGACGCCGGCATCGACGAGATGCTGGCGCTGTGCGGCGGCTGCTGCAGCTGCGCGACCTGCCACATCCATGTCGATCCGGCCTTCGTCGGCGCGCTGCCCGCGATGAGCGAGGACGAGAACGACCTGCTCGATTCCTCGGGCGACCGCAACGACACCTCGCGGCTGGCGTGCCAGATCCCGTTCGGCGCCGATCTGGACGGCCTGAAGGTGACGATCGCCGCCGAGGATTGATGATGGTGCGCGCATCGCGACGGCACCGGCCGTCGCGATGCGCGCGCCCTCAACCGCGCGCGGTCACCGCATAGAGCGCGATCGCCGCGGCGTTCGACACGTTCAGGCTTTCGACCTTGCCGGAAATCGGCAGCTTCGCCAGTTCGTCGCAATGCGCCTCGGTATTCTGGCGCATCCCCTCGCCCTCCGCGCCCAGCACGATCGCGATCCGCTGCGTGCCCATCGCCTGCGCCAGCGTCTGCGTGGCATGGCCGGTCAGCCCGATCCGCCAGAAGCCGGCCTCCGCCATCTCCTCCAGCGCGCGCGCCAGGTTGACGACGCGCACCCACGGCACGCTTTCCAGCGCCCCGCTCGCCGCGCGTGCCAGCGCGCCCGATTCGGGGGGCGAGTGGCGGTCCTGCGTGACGATGCCCAGCGCGTCGAACGCCGCGGCGGACCGCAGGATCGCACCGACGTTATGCGGGTCGGTCACCTGGTCCAGCACGATCAGCGGGCGCTGGTCGCCCTCGCCCTGCTGCAACAGGTCGCCCAGCCACACGTCCTCCAGCGGGTCGACCTCCGCTACCAGCCCCTGGTGCGGCGCGTCGGACGGGACCAGCCGGCCGAGGTCCGCGACGTCGGCATAGACGATCGGCAGCACCGGCGGCAGGTCCAGCGCGGCCAGCGCCTCGCGCGTGCCCCAGATCTTGCGCACGACGCGCTCGGGATTGGCGAGCGCAGCCAGCACCGCGTGCCGTCCCCACAGGCGCGTGCGGTTGCCCTGCTGCTGGCTGGGGCGGTGGCCACGGCGCGCCATCAGCGGCGCCCCGCGCGGGTCAATAGGTGATATCTGATACGGACCATGCGCGCGCTATGCGACGCGCGCCGACGCGACGCAACCGCCGGCTATTTCCGCCGCCGCGGCTTCGCGCTGGCCGCCGCCTGCTCCTCCAGCGCCGTCAGCAGCGCGCGCGCCGCGGCGGTTTCCGCCTCCTGCTTGCTCGCCCCTTGCGCGGTCACGCTGTCCTTGCCGACGCTGGCGGCCACGGTGAAGCGCGGCGCATGGCCGGGGCCGGACCGGTCGACGATCGCATAGGCGGGCACCGCGCGCCGGTTCGCCGCCGCCCATTCCTGCAACGCCGATTTGGGATGTTGCGGCGCGCGCGCATCGGCGTGGATCCGATCCGCCCACAACCGGCGGATCGCGTCGCGCGCCGCGTCCAGCCCGGCGGTGCGGTACAGCGCGCCCAGCAACGCCTCCATCACGTCGCCCAGCACATTGTCGCTGTGCTGCGCGCCATCGCTATGCGCCTGCTTGCCCAGCCGCACGCGCGCCTCCGCGTCGATCGAGCGCGCGACTTCGGCACACACCACGCCGGTCACCAGTGCGTTGAACCTTTTGGTCAATTGCCCCTCGGGTTCGTCGGGGAAGGTCTCGTACAGCCATTCGGCCATCACCAGCCCCAGCACCCGGTCGCCCAAGAACTCCTGCCGCTCGTAGCTGTCGCCTTCTCGGCTGGAATGGGTCAGCGCGCGCACGAACGGCGCGGTGTCCGCCGGCCGGACCCCGAACGTGCGCTCGATCCAGTCGGCCAGATCGTCGCTCAAAAGCCCTCACCGATCCGGTCGAGGCGCGCCGCCGACACCCAGGTCCACGGTTTCAGCCACGATGCCGAACCGTCGGTGGACCAGAAATTGACGATCGCCTTGCCCTCGATCCGCTCCATCGGGATGTACCCCATCCCCTCCGGCGGGGCGAAGCGGCTGTCGGCCGAATCGTCGCGATTGTCGCCCATCAGGAACACCGTGCCCGCCGGCACGTGATAGACGTCGGTATCGTCGGCCTGCGGGATGTTCTCCTGGTCGAGCACGTTGTAGCTCTTCCCGTCGGGCAGCGTCTCGCGGAACTGCGGATAGCGGCAGATCGCGCGCCCGGCACTGTCGACGTCCTGGAACGGCGTGCCGCATTTCTCGGTCGGGAAATTGGGCGAGATCGGCACGATGAAATCGGCGACGCGCTGCTTGGGAATCGCCTTGCCGTTCAGGAACAGCTGGCCGGCGCGCATCTGCACCCGGTCGCCCGGCAGGCCGATCACGCGCTTGATGACGTCGTGGTCGTCCGGCCCCATCGACCGGAACACGACGACGTCGCCGCGCGCCGGATCGCGCGCGAACAGCCGCCCGGGGATCAGCGGCAGCCCCCATGGCAGCGACCAGCGCGAATAGCCGTAATTCCACTTCGACACGAACAGATAGTCGCCGATCAGCAGCCGCGGCAGCATCGATTCGGACGGGATCGAGAAGGGCGAGAAGATGAAGCTGCGCAGCACGAACACGAACAGCACCAGCTTCAAGAGGAAGCGGATCGTCTCGCTGGTTTCGGAACGGGCGGGGCTACCGGCGGTTTTGCCGGCGACAGGAGGGGTGGCCATGACGCTTCGCGTCGCCTAACGGCGCGGGCGCGTCAAGCGAAGGCTTGGCACGACAGCATAGGGAAGACGGACAATGGCGGACTGGTCCCGGATCGAAACACTCCCCTCCGAACGGCTCGACGCGCTGTTCGCCGCCGACGCCGACCGGCTCAAGCGCCTGTCGCTCGACGTCGCGGGCATCCATTTCGACTGGTCGAAGACGCATCTGACCGCCGATGCGCTCGCCGCGTTCGAGGCGCTGGCGAAGGAGGCCGACCTGGCCGGCCGGCGCGAGGCGATGTTCGCGGGCGAACATGTCAACGTGACCGAGGATCGCCCGGTCGAGCACACCGCCGAACGCGGCGAGGGCAAGGCCGACAGCGTCGCGCGCGCCGCCTCCTATCACGCGCGGATGCGCGCGGTGATCGACGCGATCGAGGCGGATGCCTTCGGCCCGGTCCGCCACGTCCTGCACGTCGGCATCGGCGGCTCGGCGCTGGGGCCGCACCTGCTGGTCGATGCGCTGGGGCGGGACAGCGACCGCTACGACGTCGCGATCGTCTCCAACGTCGACGGCATGGCGCTGGACGACGTGTTCGACCGCTTCGACCCTGCCGCCACTTTGCTGGTGGTCGCGTCGAAGACCTTCACCACGACCGAGACGATGATGAACGCCGACAGCGTCATCTCCTGGATGACCGGCGCCGGGGTGGACGATCCCTACGGCCGCGTCATCGCGCTCACCGCCTCGCCCGACAAGGCGATCGAATGGGGCGTCGACGAAACCCGCGTCCTGCCCTTTTCCGAAGGGGTCGGCGGGCGCTATTCGCTGTGGTCGTCGATCGGCTTCCCCGCCGCGATCAAGCTGGGCTGGGAACAGTTCGAGGAGCTGCTGGACGGCGCGGCGGAGATGGACCGCCACTTCCGCCTGTCCGCGCTGCACGAAAACGCCCCCGCGCTCGCCGCCTTTGCCGACCTCTATTATACCCAGGTCCGCCATTGCGAGACGCGCGCCACCTTCGCCTATGACGAGCGGCTGCGCCTGCTGCCCAGCTATCTGCAACAGCTGGAGATGGAATCGAACGGCAAGGGCGTCACGGTGGGCGGCCAGCCGGTCGGCCGCCCCACCGCGCCGATCACCTGGGGCGGGGTGGGCACCGATGCGCAGCATGCGGTGTTCCAGCTGCTCCACCAGGGCACCCACATCGTGCCGGTCGAGTTCGTCGCGGTGACCGAGGCGGGCGACACCCTGCCCGCCGAACATCATCGCCAGCTGCTGCTCAACGCCTTTGCGCAAGGGGCGGCGCTGATGAAGGGCAAGCAGGCCGACGACCCCGCGCGCAGCTATCCGGGGGATCGCCCGTCGTCCACGCTGCTGCTCGACCGGCTCGACGCGCGCACGCTGGGCGCGCTGATCGCCTTCTACGAACATCGCGTGTTCGTGGCGGGCGTGCTGCTCGGCATCAATTCCTTCGACCAGTTCGGCGTCGAGCTGGGCAAGGAAATGGCCAAGGCCGCGGCGAAGGGCGGCGGCGACTTCGACCCTTCCACCACCGACCTCATCGCCCGCGCCGGTCTGGCATAAGCGCGGACGACCGATTATGTGTATGGCTCTGCGGAGCCATACACATGCGGACCAGCATCGACATCGACGACGAACTCGTCAGCAGCGTCATGCGCGCGACAGGCGCCGCGACGAAACGTGAAGCTGTCGACAATGCGCTCCGCATCGCCCTTCGCCTCAAGCGACAAGAAGGCTTGATGGAATTGTGGGGATTGGGCTGGGACGGCGACTTGGATGACATGCGGACCAGCAAGTACATCGCAGCCGACGAATGATGCTGGTGGACAGCAGCGTCTGGGTCGATTTTCTCCACGCGCGTGCAACTCCCCAGACCGATCATCTCAAGAGGGCGCTGCTGGGTGAGCGTGTCCTGACCGCCGACCTCGTTATCGCCGAAGTGCTGCAGGGTACGCGCTCGGAAAGGGCGTTCGCCATTGCCAGCGCACAGCTTCTGAATCTGGACGTCGTCACGATCGGCGGACCGGAGATCGCCGTACAAGCCGCGCGCCACTACCGCACCCTGCGGGAACGCGGCATCACGATCCGCAAGACGATCGACACGCTGATCGCCACGCGCTGCATTGTCGACAACATCCCGCTGCTCTACGCCGATCGTGATTTCGATCCGTTCGTCGCGCATCTGGGGCTACGGTCCGCGATGGTGTGACCTGCCTGTCCTACCCCGCCGCGCGCTGCTAACAGCGGCACCAACCGGCGCCCCGCCGGTTCAATGTTGACCCCGCGATTGTCTCAACTTTCGCAACATTCGCAGATGCCGGAGCCGCCATGTCCGAGTTCGACTACGACCTTTTCGTCATCGGTGCCGGTTCCGGCGGCACGCGCGCGTCGCGGGTCGCGGCGGCGCATGGCGCACGCGTGGCGGTGGCGGAGGAATATCGCGTCGGCGGCACCTGCGTGATCCGCGGCTGCGTCCCCAAGAAGCTGCTCGTCTATGGCGCGCATTTCGCCGAGGATCTGCGCGACGCGCGCCATTTCGGCTGGGACGTGCCCCCCGACTGCGCGTTCAGCTGGCCGCGGCTGCGCGACAACGTGCTGAAGGAGGTGGACCGGATCAACCAGGCCTATACCACCACGCTCGAGTCGAACGGGGCCGAGATCATCCACCAGCGCGCCACCGTCTCCGGCCCGAACGAGGTGACGCTGGCCGACGGCACGAAGAAGACCGCGAAGACGATCCTGATCGCGGTCGGCGCGCATCCGGCGATCCCCGAATGCCCCGGCCACGAACACGGCATCACCTCGAACGAGGCGTTCCACCTGGAGGCGGTGCCCAAGCGCGTGCTGATCGCGGGCGCGGGCTATATCGCCAACGAATTCGCCGGCATCTTCCATCAACTGGGCGCGCACGTCATCCTGATGAACCGCACGAAGGACATCCTGCGCGGCTACGACCTGCAGATCCGCGACCGGCTGCTCCAGATCAGCATGATGAAGGGGCTGGAATTCCGCTTCGACGCCACCTTCCAGGGAATCGAGAAGCTCGACGACGGCTGCCTGAAGGTCAGCATGGCGAACCACGAACCCGCGGTGGTCGACATGGTGATGTTCGCCACCGGGCGGAAGCCGAACACGCATGGCCTGGGGCTGGACACCGCCGGGGTCGAACTGGACGACATGGGCGCGGTGAAGGTCGATGACCACAACCGCTCCACCTGCCCGTCGATCTACGCGATCGGCGACGTCACCAACCGCATCCAGCTGACCCCGATCGCGATCCGCGAAGGGCAGGCGTTCGCCGACAACCTGTTCGGCGGCAAGGCGACCGTGGTCGACTACGACTGCGTGCCCTCGGCGGTGTTCAGCCACCCGCCGATCGCCGGCGTCGGCATGACCGAGGCGGAGGCGCGGCAGAAGCTGGGATCGGTGAAGGTCTATTCGTCAGATTTCCGCCCGATGAAGAACGTGCTGGCGGGCCGCGACGAACGCGCGCTCTACAAGATGGTCTGCGACGGCGAAACCGACCGGGTCGTCGGCATCCACATGATCGGCCCCGAAGTGGCGGAGATCATCCAGTCCGCCGCGGTCGCGGTGAAGGCCGGGCTGACCAAGGCGCAGTTCGACGCCACCGTCGCGCTCCACCCGACCATGGCGGAGGAACTGGTGCTGCTCAAGTAGCGCCCCCCCACACGTCACCCCAGCGAAAGCTGGGGTCTCCCGGCAAGGGAACGCAGCAGCCCGCCCGCCTACGCCGCCGCCACCGCCCCGCGCTGCGCCGGGATCACCGCCGCGGTCATCCGCGCGATGCACACCAGCCGCTCGGCCGCGTCGATGATGCGGATCGTCCACACCTGGCTGGTGCGGCCCAGCGATTCGGCGCGGGCGGTGGCGTGGACGTAACCGTCGCCGGCGGGGCGCAGGTGGTTGGCGTTGATCTCCATCCCCACCGCCGCCGACACCGCCGGGTCCAGCGTCGCCATCGCCGCGACCGACGCGACCGTCTCGGCCAGCGCGACGGAGGCGCCGCCGTGCAGCCGGCCATAGGGCTGCCTGGTCCGCTCGGTCACCGGCATCCGCGCGGTCAGCCAGTCGTCGCCCACCGCGACGAACTCGATCCCCAGGAAACCGGGCATCGACGTCGCGCCCGCTTCCGTCAGCCGCGCCAGATCGGGGGTGCCGCCATGCCAGATCGTCGTGTTCGTCGTGGTCGTCATGCCTGCCGCGTCGCTCCTGCGCCGGTGGGAAAGGGAAGGATCGTCTCGTATCGGGCCAGTTCCGGCGCACCGGGCACCCGCGCCCCGCGCCGCAACAGGAAGGCATGGCGGACGATCTCCGCCTGCTGCTCGATCCCGTATCGCTCCAGCCGCCAGCCGGGGCGGATCGCATAATGGTAGCGGCAGAACGGATGCCGCGCCAGCGGCAGGCAGACGCCGCGCTGGTGCTGCCAGATGTGGCACATCTCGTGGATGAACAGCCCCTGCGCATCCAGCGGCGCAGCGGCGAAATCGTCACGCCACAGGTCGCCGCGCGGGTGGAAGTGGATCGTCCCGGCCGGCGCCATCACCACATTGCGCGGCTGGAAGAACGCCCATTTGCGCCGCGCCAGCCCGACCCGGGCATAGTCGATCGTGTCGCCATACACCGACCGCGCCAGCGCCACCTCGCCCGCGGTCAGCGCGCGCCGGGTCACTCGGGCGCCGCCTCGCCCGCGCCGATCACGGTCGCGGGCACCTCCACCGCGGTCCCGTCGTCGAAGCGGAAGGTGAGCGGCAACTTGGTGCCCGGCGTCACGCCCGCCGGCACGCCGAACAGCATCGCATGATAGCCGCCCGGCGCCAGCGTGACCGTCCCCGCCCTGGGCACCGGCAGCGCCTTCACCGCGTCCATCGCCATCATCCCGTTGCCGGTCATGCGGCTGTTGTGCAGTTCGATGCGCGCGACGCCGGGCGCGGTGATCTGCACCAGCGCGCTGTCCTTCGCCCCGCCGTGCAGCACGGCATAGCCAGCCGCCGGCCGCCCCGGGACCGCCGCCAACCGGACATAGGCATCGCCCGCGACCGGCGTCTGCGGTGCGCCGGAACAGGCTGCGACCATCATCACCACCGGTGCCAGTGCCATCATCCGCATCGCATCGTCTCCCGTCCTGTCGCCCCTGCCTACGAAGCCGTGGCCCCGCCCGCAATCCTACCGCCGCGCATCCGCCTTCTTGGTGCGCAATGTCGCGCTGGCGGCGGCCGGGTCGTCGGGCCAGGGGTGGCGCGGGTAGCGGCCACGCATCTCCTTGGCCACCGCGCTCCAGCTGCCGCGCCAGAAACCGGGCAGGTCGCGGGTCGTCTGGATCGGCCGTCCCGCCGGGCTGGTCAGCGACAGGACCAACGGCACGCGCGCTTCCCCCACCACCGGATGGACGTCCAGCCCGAACAGCGCCTGCACGCGCAACTCCACGGTCGGCCCCGCCTCCGCACCATAGTCGATCGCATGGGTTGACCCCGCCGGACTGGTGAAGTCGGCGGGTGCCAGCCGGTCGATCTGGCGCAGCGCGTCCCAGCCCAGCAGCGTGCGCAGCCCATCGGTCAGCGCCCCCGGCGCGATCGCGTCCAACCGGCGCTTGCCCGCCACCAGCGCGGGCAGCCACTCGTCCAGCCGCGCGACCAGCGTCGCATCGTCCAGCGGCACGCCGGCATAGGCCGCGCGCGTCCGCAGCGCGGCCGCCCCCGCCGACCACGGCAGCAGCGCCAGCCCGCGGCGGCGCACCCCCTCCACCAGCGCCGCGGCGATCGTCGCGGGATCGGCGGCGCTGTCCGGACCGCTCGACACGCGGATCGCGCCCAGCCGCCGCTCGCGCAGCGCCTGCACCGCGCCGGTCGCGAGGTCGAAGCTGGCGGTGCGGTGGGTCGCGATCCGGTCGGCGAACATCGCCTCCACCTCATCGGCGTCGATCGCGGCGGCGGACAGGATGCGCGCACCCGCCGCCATCCCCTGCGTCTCGGCCACCGCCAGCCATTGCTGCCGCGCCAGCGGTGCCGCGGGGTCGAGCCGGAAACCGCGCCCGCCCGCCGAGGCCCAGCGCTCGCCGCTCGCATCGCGGCGCTTCGCCACGCGATCGGGGAAGGCCAGCGCGACGCATCCCGCGATCGTCCCCTCCCCGCCCCCCTCGGCACCGCCGCGCACCATCGCTGCCCAGCGTTTCGCCAGTCCGCGCGCGCTGTCCGCCTTGGCCGAACGGTCGCCGCGCCAGCGTCGCCAGCGTACCTCCAGATCGGCATCGGGGCCGCCCAGCCCGCGCTCCTGCAGCAGCACCGCGACCTCGGCGGCCAGCCTTTTGTCGGGGGCGAGCAACAGCATGTGCGCCAGCCGCGGCGCCATCGGCAGCGCCGCCATCGCGCGGCCATGCGCGGTCGGCCGCCCGTCGTCGTCCAGCGCGCCCAGCCCCGCCAGCCGCGCGCGCGCCTCCGCCACCGCGGCTTCGGGCGGGGGGTCGATCCACGCCAGCTGGCGCGGGTCGGCGACGCCCCAGATCGCGGTGGCGAGCAGCAGCGCCGACAGGTCCGCCTCCAGGATCTCCGGCGGGTCGAACCGCGGCATCCCCGCGGTCGCCGCCGCCTCCCACAGGCGATAGGCGACGCCCGGCGCCTGCCGCGCGGCGCGGCCCGCGCGCTGGGTCGCCGCCGCCTGGCTCTCGCGCTCGGTCACCAGCCGGGTCATGCCGACCGCACGGTCGTAGCGCGGGCGCCGCGCCAGCCCCGAATCCACCACCACGCGGATGCCGTCCAGCGTCAGGCTGGTCTCGGCGATCGACGTCGCCAGCACCAGCTTGCGCGCGCCGTCCGGCTCGGCGCGGATCGCCGCGCGCTGCGCCGCCGGGTCCACGCTGCCGTGCAACCGGTGCAGCCGCACGCCGGTCAGGTCGCCCAGCCGCTCGGCCGTCCGCTCGATCTCCGCGACGCCCGGCAGGAAGGCGAGCACGCCGCCCGTCTCCTCCGCCAGCGCGCGGCGGATCGCGGCGGCCATATCGTCCTCGATCCGCGCCTCGCCCGCGCGCCCGACATGGCGCAGTTCCAGCGGGAAGCTGCGCCCCGCGCTTTCAGCCACCGGCGCATCGCCCATCAACGCGGCGAAGCGCGCGCCGTCCAGCGTGGCGGACATCGCGACGATGCGCAGGTCGGGGCGCAGCGCCCCCTGCGCATCCAGCGCCAGCGCCAGCCCGAAATCGCCGTCCAGGCTGCGTTCGTGCACTTCGTCGAACAGGATCGCGGACACGCCCGCCAGTTCGGGATCATTCTGCAACCGCGCGGTCAGGATGCCCTCGGTCACGACGGTGACGCGCGTCGCCGCCGACCGTTTCGTGTCCAGCCGCGTGGCATAGCCGAAGGTGCGCCCGACCGGCTCGTCGGCCAGCGCCGCCATCCGCTCCGCCGCCGCGCGCGCCGCCAGCCGGCGGGGCGAGGTGACCAGCACCTCGCCGGTGCACCATGGCTCGGCCAGCAGCGCGGGGGCGACCGCGGTGGTCTTGCCCGCGCCCGGCGGCGCGACCAGCACCGCCGACGAACGCGCGCGCAGCGCGGCGAGCAGATCGGGCAGGACGGCGTGGATGGGAAGGGTCATCCGGTTCGCCCGCACGTCACTGCCTGTCACACGGTCCGGGCGCCTGTCAGGCGACCCCCGCGGTCAGCGCCTTCAGGTCCGCCATCGGGCGCGCGCCGAAATGCTGGATCACCTCCGCGGCGCAGATCGCGCCCAGCGTCAGCGACGCTTCCAGCGACTGCCCCCGCGCCTGCCCGTGGAGGAAGCCGGCGGCGAACAGGTCGCCTGCGCCGGTGGTGTCCACCACCTTGTCGATCGACTGCGCGGGCACCGACACGCGCGCATCGCCCGCGATCGCGCACGCGCCGCGCTCGCTCAGCGTCACGACGACCAGCGGCACCTTGTGGCGCACCGCGTCGATCGCCGCCTCGACGTCGCCCGTCTCGGTCAGCGACATGATCTCCGCCTCATTGGCGAACAGAACGTCGATCAGCCCCTGGTCGATCAGGTCGTGGAACGCCGCGCGGTGGCGGTCGATGACGAATTCGGCGGACAGCGTGAACGCCACCTTGCGCCCCGCGGCGCGCGCCACCTCGATCGCGGCGCGCATCGCGGCGCGCGGCTCCTCCGGGTCCCACAGATAGCCTTCGAGATAGAGGTAGCGCGCATCGGCGATCAGATCGCGGTCCAGCGCCGCTTCCGGCAGGTAGTGCGAGGCACCCAGGAAGGTGTTCATCGTGCGCTGCCCGTCGGGCGTCACGAAGATCAGGCAGCGCCCCGTCGTCGGCGCACCGGCGCGCGCGGCGGTGTCGAAACGGATGCCCGCGGCGCGGATGTCGTGCGCGAACACCGCGCCCAGCTGGTCGTCGGCGACCTGCCCGATGAACGCGCATTCGGCGCCCAGCGCGGCCATGCCCGCGATCGTGTTCGCCGCCGAACCGCCCGACACCTCCTGCCCCGGCCCCATCTTGCCGTACAGCGCGTCGGCTTCCTCGGGGGAGAAGACCAGCGCCATCGCGCCCTTGGTCATGCCGTTATCGGCGATGAAGGCGTCGGTCGCGGGGGCGATGATGTCGACGATGGCATTGCCGATCGCGACCACGTCGTAACGGGGTTCGGTCAAGGATGTGATCCTGGCTGGGAAAGCGTAAGCCCGCCCGCGTAAAGCGCCGCGTGCCCTTGCGCAACCGCGTCGCGCGGCGCAACGCTGGCGGGCGATGATCCGCGCGTTCTTCCTGGCCGTCGGGCAATTGGGCGATCCGCCGGTGCGCCGCGTGCTGGCCGCCTCGCTCGCGATCACGCTGGCGATCTTCGCCGCCCTGGGCGGTGCCTTGTGGTGGGGGATCGACGCGCTGCTGGCGAACGTGGCGTGGCATGGCGCGCTGGCCGGCGTGGCGGCGACGCTGGTGACGGTGCTGGCGCTGTGGCTGCTGTTCCGCGCGGTCGCGATCCTGGTGGTCGGGCTGTTCGCGGACACGATCGTCGCCGCGGTGGAGCGGCGCCATTACCCCGATCGCCTCGCCAGCGCGCGCGCGGTGCCTTTCCACCGCGGGCTGGCGATGGGCGCCGGATCGGCGGCGCGGTTCGTGGGCGTGAACCTTTTGATGATGCCGGTCTATGTCGCGCTGCTGGTGACCGGCGTGGGCACCGCGGCGGCGTTCTTCGTGGTCAATGCCTGGCTGCTGGGGCGCGACCTGACCGACATGGTGGCGGCGCGCCACATGGACGCTGCGGCGATGCGGGGCTGGCGCGCGGCGACCGCCGGGCGGCGGTTCGCGCTGGGGCTTGCGGGAACCGCCCTGTTCGTGGTTCCGCTGCTCAACATCCTGGCGCCGGTGATCGGCGCCGCGATGGCGACGCACCTTTACCACGGGACCGACCGATGAAACCGCAGCCGCGGGCCAGCCTCCTGATCCTGCCGTTCGCGCTGGCGCTGCTGGCGGGCTGCGCCACCACCGGCGCGTCGGGCGGCGCGGCGCGCGCGCCGCTGATCCCGATCCCGCAGACCGGCCTTGGCAACGTCGTCGGGCAGGATGCCGCCGCGCTGGTGCGCCAGTTCGGGCAGCCCGATGCCGACGTGCGCGAAGGCACCGCGCGCAAGCTGCAGTTCACCAGCGCGATCTGCGTCATGGACGCCTATCTCTATCCGGCGAAAGCGGGCGCGGAGCCACGCGTCACCTGGGTCGACACCCGCCAGCGCGACGGCAGCAGCATCGACCGCGCCAGCTGCGCCGCCGCGATCGCGCGCCGCACCGGCGGCAAGTAAGCGATTGGCGCGGCGCGGCGGCGCGGCTACCACCGCGCGCTGGGCAGTCAAAAGGGGCGCTACGTGTCATCCCATCCGTCAGCCGTCGTCGCCGACGGCCTGGTGAAGCGATTCGGCGACCGGCGCGTCGTCGATGGCGTCGACCTGGTGGTGCCGCGCGGCGCGATCTACGGCGTGCTCGGTCCCAATGGCGCGGGCAAGACCACGACGCTGCGCATGTTGCTGGGCATCATCGAACCGGACGAGGGCGAGCGCATCCTGCTGGGCGCGCGCCACCCGCGCGATGCCGGCGACCGCGTCGGCTATCTGCCCGAGGAGCGCGGCCTCTATCCCGCGATGAAGGCGCGCGAGGCGATCGCGTTCATGGGCGCGCTGCGCGGGCTGGACTGGGCCACCGGGCGCGCTCGCGCAGCGGAGATGCTGGAGGCCGCCGGGCTGGGCCATGCGGCGGACGAGAAGATCCGCAAGCTGTCGAAAGGCATGGCGCAGCTGGTCCAGCTGCTCGGCTCGGTCGTCCACCGCCCCGACCTGATCGTGCTGGACGAACCCTTTTCGGGGCTGGATCCGGTCAACCAGGAACGGCTGGAGGCGCTGATCCTGGCCGAGCGCGATCGCGGCGCGACGATCCTGTTCTCCACCCATGTCATGGCGCATGCGCAGCGGCTGTGCGACCGGCTGGCGGTGATCGCGGGCGGCCGCCGCCGGTTCGAAGGGACGGTGGACGAGGCGCGCGGGCTGTTGCCGCCGCAGGTCCGCTACGTCCCCCATCATGCCGATACGGCGCTGGCCGGGCTGCTGCCCGCCGATGCCGCGCGCGACGGCGACGGCTGGCGCTTCCAGCTGCCGGCGGAGGGGATCGAGGGGCTGCTGACGCGGCTGATCGCGGCGGGATACGGCATCGCCGGCCTCGCCATCGAACGCCCCGGCCTGCACGAGGCGTTCGTGCGCATCGTCGGCGAGGCGGCGGCCGCCGCCACCCCCGCCCCCGCGACGGAGCGCGCCGCATGACCCCGTTCCGCCGCCACCTGCGCCAGACGCTGACGATCGCGCGCCGCGATTTCACCGCGACGGTCTTCACGCCGATCTTCCTGCTGTTCCTGTTCGCGCCGGTCATCATGCTGTCGTTCAGCCTGATCGGCGGACTGGGCGCGGCCAATGCGACGCGCGGCACCGCCGCCAAGCAGCGGTTGGTGCTGCTGCTGCCCGTCGACGACGTGCGCGCGGTGATGGCCGCCGACGCGCGCCAGCGCAGCTTGCGCGACGACGATCGCGCCCCGCCGCGGCTGATCCCGCATCCGGTGACCGGGGACGCCGCGCAGGAAGCGCGCGCGATGCTGGAAGGGCGCGGCGCGATCGGCGGCCTCAGCGTCGCGGCCGTACTTCACGGCCCGCTCGACCGCCCCGTCGTCACCTATGCCGCCGGCGACCGGGACGGGGCGCGCTACCTCGCCGGGCTGGCGCGCGACGCCGCGCTGGTGCGCCGCGCCGGCGCCCCCGCGCTGGCCGAACCGGTGCTGGAACGCATCGTCACCGCCGCGCCATCGGCGGGCGGGCGCGATGCGTCGGCATTCGGCGCCGTCTTCGGCATCTTCTTCCTGACGCTGTTCCTGTCGGGCCAGGTCGTCGGCACCATGGCGGAGGAACGCAACAACAAGGTGATCGAGGTGCTGGCCGCCGCGGTCCCGCTGGAAAGCGTGTTCCTGGGCAAGCTGCTCGGCATGTTCGGGGTCGCGGTGCTGTTCGTCGCCTTCTGGGGGACGCTGGTCAGCCAGGCGGGGGCGTTCCTGCCCGGCGACATCGGCGCGGGGCTGCGGCAGCTGTCGCCCGCGGTCGGCGCGGGGCCGTTCGCGCTGCTGTTCGCCGCCTATTTCGCGACCGCCTATCTGCTGCTCGGCTCGATCTTCCTGGGCGTGGGCGCGCAGGCATCGACGATGCGCGAGATCCAGATGCTGTCGCTGCCGGTCACCATCGTGCAGGTGGCGATGTTCGCGCTGGCATCGGCCGGCGCGTCCGATCCCGACGGCTGGCTGGCGATCGCGACGCAGCTGTTCCCGCTGTCATCCCCCTACGCCATGGCCGGCCGCGCCGCCGCGCTGCCCGCGCTGTGGCCGCACGCGCTGGCGCTGCTGTGGCAATTGGTGTGGGTCGCGATCTTCATCACGGTCGGCGCGCGGCTGTTCCGCCGCGGCGTGCTGCAATCGGGCAGCGCCCGGCCCGCATGGCGGCGACTGTTCGCGCGCGGAGGGACGCAGTAACCCCATTGACACCAGTGTCAGTTAGGTTTCTTCTCGCAACCAAAAGAGGAGAGTGACCATGGCGACCCTGGCCCGGGAAGTGACCCAACCCGTCGATCCGTTCGACGTCAGCCGGCCCGACATCTATCGCGACGACACCTGGCACGAACCGTTCCGCCGGCTGCGCGCCGAGGCGCCGGTGCACAAGGTCGCCGATTCGGATTTCGGCCCCTATTGGTCGGTCAGCACGTACAAGCCGATCGTCGAGGTCGAATCGCTACCCGATCTCTATTCCTCGGAAGCGAACGGCTTCACCATCTCGCCGATCGCCTCGGACGAGGTGCGGATGCCGATGTTCATCGGCCGCGACCGCCCGATCCACACCGCGCAGCGCCGCACCGTCGCCCCCGCCTTCACCCCCAGCGAAATGGTACGGCTGACCAAGAACATCCGCGACCGCAGCGCCGAGGTGCTCGACACGCTGCCGTGGAACACCGGATTCGACTGGGTCGAGCGCGTATCGATCGAACTGACGACGCAGATGCTGGCGATCCTCTTCGACTTCCCCTGGGAAGACCGCGCGAAGCTGACCATGTGGTCCGACTGGATGGGCGACATCGAACTGGCCAAGAGCGAGGAACTGCGCCAGCAGCGGCTCGAGAAGATCTACGAATGCGGCGCCTATTTCCAGAAACTGTGGGCGGCCAAGGCGGGCGCGGCGCCGACCCCCGACCTCATCTCGATGATGATCCATTCGGACGCGATGAGCCACATGGAACCCAATGAGTTCATGGGGAACCTCATCCTCCTGATCGTCGGCGGCAACGATACCACGCGCAACACCATGTCTGGCCTCGTCTACGCGCTCGATCAGTTTCCGGCCGAGCGGGCAAAGCTGGAGGCGGACAGCGCGCTGATCCCCAATGCCGTCAGCGAAATCATCCGCTGGCAGACCCCGCTCGCGCACATGGCGCGCACCGCGCAGCAGGACACCGAACTGATGGGGCAGCAGATCGCCGCGGGCGACAAGGTGGTGATGTGGTACATCTCCGCCAACCGCGACGAAAGCGTGTTCGGTCCCAACGCCGACGATTACCAGGTCGATCGCCCCAATGCCCGCCGCCACCTGGCGTTCGGCCACGGCATCCACCGCTGCGTCGGCGCGCGGCTGGCGGAACTGCAGGTCGCGATCCTGCTGGAGGAGATGGCGAAGCGCCGGATGCGCGTGAACGTCACCGGCGCGCCCGATCGCGTGGCGGCGTGCTTCGTCCACGGCTATCGCCACCTTCCGGTAGAAATCTCCCGTTATTGAAGGGGTTGGCCGGCCCATAGGTCGGCCACCCTGTCTCTTTTTTGCAACGCCGCCGCGGCGTGTTGCAGCGCCGAACGATAAGACTCGCGACTGTCACGGGAACGACATATTCCCGGCGCAGTGGCGCGCCCAACGGCAATAGCCCGCGCGCTGCGAGCCAGGGGCCAAAGGGGACAGAATCGATGCGAAACAACCTTTTCGTGGGCGTGGCCGCGGTCGCGCTCATCGCGCCGGCAGCCGCCATGGCGCAGGAAACCACCTCCACCATCCGCGGCACCGTGACGTCCAACGGCGCACCGGTCGCGGGTGCGACGGTCGAGGTCGTCAATGTACCGTCGGGCACGCGCTCCACGCTGACCACCGATGCGAACGGCAGTTTCACCGCTACCGGCCTGCGCGCAGGCGGCCCGTACTCGGTGACGGTGCGGGCGGGCGGTTACTCGGACACCACGATTACCGACATCAACACGATCGCTTCGCAGTCCTTCGACCTGCCCGTCGAACTGACCGCCGAAGGCGGCGCCTCCGACATCGTCGTCACGGCCTCGTCGATTTCCAGCGCGCGCACTGTCAGCCAGGGCCCGGCCAATGTGCTGACCGCGACGAAGATCGGTACCATCGCCTCCGTGAACCGCGACATTCGCGACCTGATGCGCCGCGATCCGTTCGCGCGCCTCGATGAGCAGACCGGCAACGGTCGTGCTGTCAGCTTCGCCGGGCAGAACGCGCGCTTCAACCGCTTCACCGTCGACGGTGTGCCGATCACCGACAATTTCGGCCTGAACCCGGACGGCTTGCCCAGCCGCCGCTCGCCCATCCCGCTCGACGCCATCGGCCAGTTCCAGACCAAGGTCGCGCCGTATGACGTGCGTGAAGGAAATTTCCAGGGCGGCGTCATCAACGTTATCCTGAAGTCGGGCACCAACGAATTCCACGGCACGGGCTTCTATTCGCGCTCGTCCGACGGGCTCAGCGGCGACACCACGAAGGCGGGTCCGGGACGCGCGACCGATTACATCGCGACCCCGAAGTACAAGTATGAGAACTACGGCGCGGAACTTTCCGGCCCGTTGATCAAGGACAAGCTGTTCTTCATGGTCGCCGGCGAACGCGTTCGCGCACCGCGTCCGATCGCTGAAGGTCCGGTCGACAACAACGCCGGCAACAGCATTTCCAGCCTGACGCAGGCGCAGGTCAACCAGATCAGCCAGATCGCGCAGTCGCGCTACGGATACAGCACGGGTGGCGTCGTCAACAGCAACCAGGACAAGGACGATCGCCTGGTCGCGCGCCTCGACGCCAATCTGTCCGATACGCAGCGGCTGGCAGCGACCTACTCGTACTCGTCAGACTCGATCGTCTTCACCAATAACACGGTGACGACCCCCGGATCGCAGAGCCTCGGCCTCGCCTCGAACGCCTATGTCTCGGGCAACAAGCTGCATGTCGGCGTGGTTCAGCTCAACTCGCAATGGTCGGATGACTTCTCGACCGAGGCACGTGGCTTCTACAAGAAGTACACCCGCATCCAGGATCCGCTTCAGGGCCGCGGCTTCGCCGAGTTCCGCGTCTGCGCAGCGCCCACATCGGATCGGACAGCCCCCGGTGCGGCCGGTGCCGCGGCCTCGGTAACCTGTAATCCGAACTACGCCACGGTGGCGTTCGGACCGGACGTATCGCGCCAGACCAATGCACTGCGCACCGAAACCTGGGGCGGCGCATTCCAAGCCCGATTGACGCGCGAAGGTCATGACCTGCGGCTGTTCACCGACATTCAGCATGTCGATGTGTTCAACGCCTTCCTCAGCAACTCGAACCCGCGCGGCGGCACAACCGGAACCTATTATTTCGACTCGATCGCGGACTTTCAGGCGGGCAATGCGCAGCGCTTCGGCTATACCAACGCAACGCCGGTTCCGAACCCCGACCTCGCGTCGGCAGCGTTCAAATACTGGCAGTATGCCTTCGGCGTGCAGGACGTCTGGGCTGTCACCCCGACGCTCAATGTCGCCTATGGCATGCGTTACGACCTTTACGGCAGCAAGAGCCGCCCGTCGTTGAATCCCGCCTTCATTGGCCGCTACGGCTTCACGAATGCTGAATTCCTGTCCGGTCGCGGGCTGTTCCAGCCGCGCTTCGGTTTCGACTGGAAGCCCGGGCGGGAACTGAGCGTGCGCGGCGGCATTGGTATTTTCGGTGGTGGCGCGCCGGACGTTTACACGTCGAACAGCTTTTCGAACACCGGCATCCTGTCGAACACCGTCGACATCCGCCAGTTGAATGACGGCAGCTACGTCGGCAACCAGACGTTCCCCGCCAATTTCGACCCGCGCAGCGTGTTGACCAACGTCAACGGCGCGACGATCCCGGCGTCGGCCAACACCTACCTCGCGGGCGGTGTTCAGGCGGCGGCGACCAACGCGGTCGATCCCAAGTTCAAATTGCCTTCGCAGTGGCGCGGCACGTTGTCGGTCGATTTCACTCCGGAAGTACTGGGCGGCGGCTGGACCTTCGGCGGCGACTTCTTCTGGTCCAAGGTGCGCGACCAGGTGTTCTTCACCGACATCCGCTCGGTGCCGACGGCGGCTCGCACACCGGACGGCCGTGTTCGCTACACGTCGCTGACGACGTTTAACGACTCGCTGAACGACATCCTGCTGACCAACACGTCGCGTGGCCGCAGCTACGTTGCGGTGGCGCGTGTCAACAAGTCGTTCGACTTCGGGCTGTTCGCCGGAGTCAGCTATACCTATCAGAACATCAAGGATCAGGCGCCGGCGACCTCGTCGACTGCCGGGTCGAACTATGCCAACGGTGCGTTCGAAGACGCCAATGGCGCTGCCTATGGCGTTTCGAACGATCAGGTCCGTCACAACATCAAATATGACCTGACGTTCGATCACGCCTTCTTCGGCGACTACAAGAGCACCCTGTCGCTCTTCGGCGAAACCCGCATCGGCCGCCCCTACAGCTACACGATGCAGGACACGTCGAGTGGCCGTAGCGCAATTTTCGGCACGACCGGCTCGTCGTCGCGCTATCTGATCTACGTGCCCACGGGCATTGATGATCCGCGGGTTTCGTACAACAGCGCCACGACGGCACAGACGTTGGATGCGTTCTTCCAGTCATCCGGGCTGGCGAAGTACCGGGGCAGCATCGCACCGCGCAATGCCTTCAACTCGAAGTGGTTCACACGCATCGACCTGCACGTTGCGCAGGAAATTCCGACGTTCGTCGGCAATTCCCGCATCCAGATTTTCGCCGACATTGAGAATTTCACCAATTTTCTCAACAAGAACTGGGGTCAGGTCCGGGAATATTCATTCCCTTACACCGCAGTCGCGGCGCGCGTGACGTGTCTTACCGCCGCCACTCCGACCGGCACCGCGGGCACCTCGGCGACGAACACCACGCAGCCGTGTGCGCAGTATCGGTACTCGCTGCCGAACGCGACGCCTACGGACACCGTATTTGCGTCGCCGTCGCTCTATACGATCCGCATCGGCGCACGCTTCAGCTTCTAAGCTGCGGCGCCCACCGGGCACCATCAACACGAAGGCCGTCGCCCCACCCCGGGGCGGCGGCCTTCGTCGTTTTTGCACCGGGCGGCGCGGCGTTGTAGAGAGGCGGGCGATGGCAACGTCACCCGCTCCCGCCGGCCCCGCCCCCGTCGCCTCGACCGGGGCCGCCGCCGCCCGCCCGCCCGCCGCGACCGGCTATGTCTCCGCCGCGGGGCAGCGCCCGCTGTTCGTGCGGCCGTTCTTCGAGGACAAGTCGCGCGCCTTCTGGAAACTGCAGGCCGCGGGGTGGAGCGGCTATCTGATCCTGCGTTCGGTATCGTCGCTGTCGGGCAATTTCTCGCTCCAGACGATCGTGCCCGTCATCGTCGAATCGATCGTCGGCTATTGCATCACGCTGCTGCTCTCGACGCTCTACGGCTATTACCGCTCGCTGCCGCGCGTCACCGGCATCATGCTGACGATCTTCACGCTGGCGGCCGCGACGTTCCTCTACGCGCTGCTCGACGCCTTTTCGTTCAGCTTCATCAAATTCGCCGCGCCCGGCGTCGACCTGTCGCTGCTGCTCGGCACCCTGTTCCTCAACTTCACCGTGCTGGCGGGCTGGTCGGCGCTGTATTTCGGGATCAATTTCTACCTGATCGTCGAGGACCAGATCGACCAGATGGAGCATCTGGAGAACCAGGCGTCGTCGGCGCAACTGGCGATGCTGCGGTACCAGCTGAACCCGCATTTCCTGTTCAACACGCTCAATTCGATCTCGACGCTGGTGCTGCTCAAGCAGACCGAACGTGCCAACGCGATGCTGAGCCGGCTGTCGTCGTTCCTGCGCTATACGCTGGCCAACGAACCCACCGCGCACGTCACCGTCGCGCAGGAGGTCGAGACGCTCAAACTCTACCTCGAGATCGAGAAGATGCGCTTCGAGGACCGGCTGCGCCCGAAGTTCGAGATCGATCCGGCCGCTGAGAAGGCGCGCCTGCCGTCGCTGCTGCTCCAGCCGCTGGTCGAAAATGCGATCAAATATGCCGTCACCCCGCAGGAGGACGGCGCCGAAATCTGCGTCACCGTTCGGCTCGTCGGCGACAGGGTGCTGCTGGGCGTATCCGACACCGGCCCGGGTTTGATGCCGACGAAATCGCGGCCATCCCTTTCAACCGGCGTGGGTATCGCCAATATCAGGGAGCGGCTGGCGCAGGCCTATGGGCCTGATCACCGCTTCGATGTGCGTGCCATGCCGACGGGCGGGTTCGGGGTCGAGATCGAGATCCCGTTCCAGCTCGAAGTACCGAACAGAGAGGTGTGATGACCATTCGTACCATCCTCGTCGACGACGAGCCGCTTGCCATCCAGGGGCTGGAGCTACGCCTCGCGGCGCACGACGACGTCGAGATCATCGCCAAGTGCCAGAACGGGCGCGAGGCGATCAGCGCGATCAAGACCCATAAGCCCGACCTCGTCTTCCTCGATATCCAGATGCCCGGTTTCGACGGCTTTTCGGTGGTGCAGGGGCTTTTGGACGTCGAACCCCCGCTGTTCGTGTTCGTCACCGCTTATTCCGATCACGCGATCCGCGCGTTCGAGGCGCAGGCGACCGATTATCTGATGAAGCCGGTCGAGGAGGCGCGGCTCGCCGACACGCTCGACCGCGTGCGCCAGCGCCTGTCGGAACGGCAGAGCGTCGGCGAGGCGGAGAAGCTGAAGGAAGTGCTCGCCGAACACGCACCGGAGGCGGCGGCGGAGATCGGCGACGGCAATGCCGAACAGCCCAATGCCAGCCGGTTCGAGAAGATGATCAACATCAAGGATCGCGGGCAGATCTTCCGGGTCGACGTCGACACGATCGAGCGGATCGATGCGGCCGGCGATTACATGTGCATCTACACCGGCGACAACACGCTGATCCTGCGCGAGACGATGAAGGACCTGGAAAAGCGGCTCGACCCGCGCCGGTTCCAGCGCATCCACCGCTCGACGATCGTCAACCTCGACCTCGTCAAGCAGGTGAAGCCGCACACCAACGGCGAATGTTTCCTGGTGCTCGATTCGGGCGCCAGCGTGAAGGTCAGCCGCAGCTATCGCGACGTGGTGGCGCGCTTCGTCCATTGACCACCGACCTGCCGATCCGGGTTTCCGCACTCTACCGCTTCGCCCGCCTCGACGATCCGCATGGCGTACGCGCCCCATTGCTGGCGGTCGCGCGCGATGCGGGCGTCCGGGGCACGCTGCTGCTGGCGCATGAAGGCGTCAACGGTACGATCGCGGGCGCGCCGGACGCGCTCGACCGCGTGATCGAACACGTCCGCGCGCTGCCGGGATGCGCGGACCTGTCGCTCAAGCACAGCTGGTTCGCCGCCAATCCCTTCCACCGGCTCAAGGTGAAGGTGAAGCGCGAGATCGTGACGATGGGCGTGGCGGTGGATCCGCTGGCGGACGCCGGCACCTATGTCGCGCCCGCCGACTGGAACGCGCTGATCGCCGATCCCGAAACGCTCGTGATCGACACGCGCAACGATTACGAGGTCGCGGTCGGCACCTTCGCGGGTGCGGTCGATCCGGGCACCGCCAGCTTCGCCGATTTCCCCGCCTGGTTCCGCGCGCATCGCGAGGAGCTGCTGGCGGGCAAGCGGCGGGTGGCGATGTTCTGCACCGGCGGGATCCGTTGCGAGAAATCCACCGCCTTCCTGAAGGGTGAGGGGGTGGAGGCGGTCCACCATCTCGACGGCGGTATCCTGCGCTATCTGGAGGAGGTGCCCGCGGCCGACAGCCTGTGGGACGGGGAATGTTTCGTCTTCGACCAGCGCGTGGCGGTCGGCCACGGGCTGGCACCGGGCACGCATCTGCTGTGCCACGCCTGCCGGATGCCGGTCGGCCCCGCCGACCGTGCCTCGCCGCTCTATGTCGAGGGGGTCAGCTGCCCCGCCTGCCACGCCACCCGCGACGACGCGCAGCGCGCCGCCGCCGCCGAACGCCACCGTCAGCAACGCCTCGCCGAAGCACGCGGCGAGGCGCATGTCGGGCGCTGCTTCGACTAGCGCGCGCACTGCCCCCAACTTCCTATCGCCGCCGCCTCAGCGAACGCGGGACCTTTGAAGAGGTCGGTACTCCTGCCGCTCCCCTCCGTCACCCCGGACCCTTCGGTTTCGCTCAGGAGAGCCTTGTTCCGGGGTCCACTGTGCCGCGAAATCAGGCGCTTGCCCGTGTGCGGAAACGTGGATGCCGGAACGAGTCCGGCATGACGGCGTGGGTTTTGCAAAGGTCCCGCGAACGCTGGGGTTTCCCCTGGCGAGGGAGCAACGCCCGCCCAACAGCAGATCCCGGCCTCCGCCGGGATGACGTGCGGTGAAACGCCCCCCCCGCCCCACCTTCCCGATCCCGCCGCAATGCGGTACAGGGCCGCGCATCATGCTCAACCTCAACGGCATCACCGTGCGCCTCGGCGGGCGCACGATCCTCGACAGCGCCAGCGCGGCTCTGCCGCCGGGCAGCCGCGTCGGGCTGATCGGGCGCAACGGCGCGGGCAAATCGACGATGGTGCGCGTCATCGCCGGCCTGCTGGAGCCGGACGACGGCACGCTCGATATGCCGCGCGGCGCGCGCATCGGCTATATCGCGCAGGAGGCGCCCGCCGGGGACAGCACGCCGTTCGAAACGGTGCTGGCCGCCGACACCGAACGCGCCGCGCTGTTCGCAGAGGCGGAGGGGTGCGAGGACATGGACCGGCTGGGCGACATCCACGAACGGCTGATCGCGATCGACGCCCATGCCGCCCCCGCCCGCGCCGCGCGCATCCTGGTCGGCCTGGGTTTCGACGAGGAAGCGCAGCAGCGTCCGCTCGACAGCTTCTCGGGCGGGTGGAAGATGCGCGTCGCACTGGCCGCGCTGCTGTTCTCGCAACCCGACCTGCTGCTGCTCGACGAACCGTCGAACCACCTCGATCTGGAGGCGGTGATGTGGCTGGAGGATTTCCTCAAATCCTGTCGCGCGACGATCGTGGTGGTCAGCCACGAACGCGATTTCCTCAACAACGTCGTCGACCACATCCTCCACCTGCAGGGCGGCAAGACGACGCTCTACGTCGGCGGCTACGACGCCTTCGAACGCCAGCGCGCCGAACGCATGGCGCAACTGGCCGCGGCGAAGGCCAATCAGGAGGCGCAGCGCGCGAAGCTGCAGGATTATGTCGCGCGCAATTCCGCCCGCGCCTCGACCGCGAAACAGGCGCAGAGCCGCGCCAAGATGCTGGCGAAGATGCAGCCGATCGCGGAAATGGCGAACGATCCGACGCTCAGCTTCGATTTCCCCAATCCCACCGAATTGCGCCCGCCGCTCATCACGCTCGACCATGCCAGCGTCGGCTATGGCGACACGCCGATCCTGTCGCGGCTGAACCTGCGGCTCGATCCCGACGATCGCATCGCGCTGCTGGGGCGCAACGGCAACGGCAAGACGACGCTGGCGCGGCTGCTGGCGGCGCAGCTCGCGCCGCTCGACGGGCACATGTCCGCCACCGGCAAGATGAAGGTCGGTTACTTCACCCAATATCAGGTGGAGGAGCTGGACCCCGACGACACGCCGCTGGCGCACATGACGCGCACGATGACCGGCGCGACGCCCGCGGCGGTGCGCGCGCAGCTGGGCCGGTTCGGCTTTTCGGGCGACCGCGCGACCGCGCGCGTCGGCACCATGTCGGGCGGGGAGCGCGCGCGGCTGGCGCTGGCGCTGGTCACGCGCGAGGCGCCGCATCTGCTGATCCTCGACGAGCCGACCAACCACCTCGACGTCGATGCGCGCGAGGCGCTGGTGCAGGCGCTCAACGCCTATACCGGCGCGGTGCTGCTGGTCAGCCACGACCGCCATATGGTGGAATTGACCGCCGACCGGCTGGTGCTGGTCGACAAGGGGCAGGCGCGCGAATTCGACGGCACGCTCGACGATTATATCGCCATGGTGCTGGCCGGCGAGGGCAAGCCGGCGGGCGGCAAGGGCAACAAGAAGGACGATCGCCGCGCCGCCGCCGAGCGCCGCGAAGCGGACAAGGCGCTGAAGAAGCGCGCCCGCGACGCCGAGGCGGAAGTGGCGAAGCTGACCGAGGAACGCAGCGCGATCGACCGCGCGATGTTCGATCCGTCCAGCGCCGACCCGAAGCTGTCGAAACTGACGATGACCGACCTGATGAAGCGCCGTGCCGAACTGTCCGAACGGATTGAGGCGGCCGAGGCGCTGTGGCTGGAGGCGAGCGCGGCGCTGGAGACGGCATAACGCGATGAGACGCCGCCCCAGCGAAAGCCGGAGCCTCCCGCGGCTTGGCGGCTGCGCCAGCCCCACAAAGATCCCAGCCTGCGCTGGGATGACGTAAAGGGACACAGTCCCCCCGCCGCGTCGCCCCAGCGCAGGCTGGGGCCTCCCGCGACGGGCGCGCCCCGCCCGCCCCATGACGTTCCAGCCTGCGCCGGAAGACGCCCCGACGGGAGTGTACGCCATTCCGGGGGACTGGCCATGCCCGCGCGCGCATGCCATGTACCGCCTTTGCGCGGGGGGCCGCGCCGGTCATCGAATCCGCGGAATCATCACCAGAATGCAGAGATTTCTCATCGGCGTCGCGGGCATTGCCGTCATCCTCCTGCTGGCGGTGCTGCTGTCGGCGGATCGTCGTGCGATCCGGCTGCGCATCGTCGGCAGCGCGTTCGCGCTCCAGATCGTCATCGCGATCGTCGTCCTCTACTGGACGCCGGGGCGCGCCGCGCTGGCGGGGGCGTCGGCGGGCGTGTCGGCGCTGCTCGGCTATTCGCAGCGCGGCACCGAATTCCTGTTCGGCAAGCTCGCCAGCCCGGACATCGGCGGGCAAAGCTTCGCGATCGCCGCGCTGCCGGTCATCATCTTCTTCGCCAGCCTGGTGTCGATCCTCTATTATCTTGGCGTGATGCAGCTGGTGGTGCGCTGGATCGGCGGCGCGATCGAGAAGGTCATCGGCGCCAGCAAGGTCGAAAGCCTGTGCGCCGCCGCCAACATCTTCGTCGGGCAAAGCGAATCGCCGTTGGTGATCCGCCCCTATCTGGCGGGGCTGACCCCGGCGCAGCTGTTCACGGTGATGACCAGCGGCATGGCCGGCGTCGCGGGGACGATCCTCGCGGCCTATGCCTCGATGGGGATCCGCATCGACTATCTGCTCGCCGCGAGCTTCATGGCCGCGCCGGGCGGAATCCTGATGGCCAAGATCATCATGCCCGATCGCGTCATGCCGCCGGAGGGCGAGCTGCCGCTCGGCGACCTGCCCGACGAGGATCAGCAGATCGCGCTGGCCGAGGCGCGGATCAGCGGCCGCGGCCCCGCCGCGCTGCTGCCCGAAGGCACGCCGGGCGAACCGCTTCCCGAGGCGACGCACGACGAGGAGAAGCCCGCGAACCTCATCATGGCCGCCGCGCAAGGGGCGCAGACCGGCGTGCGGCTGGCGGTGGCGGTCGGCGCGATGGTGCTGGCGTTCGTCGCGCTTGTCGCGCTCGCCAACGGGCTGCTGGGCGGGGTCGGATCGTGGTTCGGCCACCCGGAACTCAGCTTCCAGGGGCTGCTCGGCTATGTCTTCCAGCCGGTGATGTACCTGCTCAACGTGCCGTGGGACGAAGCCGGGATCGCCGGCGGGCTGTTCGGGGAGAAGATCGTCCTCAACGAATTCGTCGCCTATATCGACCTGGGCAAGCAGGCCGCGCAGCTCAGCCCGCGGACGATCGCGATCGTCACCTTCGCTCTGTGCGGCTTCGCCAATTTCTCCTCGATCGCGATCCAGATGGCGGTCACCGGCAGCCTGGCGCCCAACCAGCGGCCGACGATCGCGCGGCTGGGGCTGCGCGCGCTGGCGGCGGGCAGCCTGGCGAATTTGATGAGCGCGGCGCTGGCGGGGCTGCTGATCGGCTGACGCCCATCGGTCAGGGCGCGGTGCCGGTCAGTCGCGCTCGATCGTGAGGTACACCAGCGTCTGCGTCAGCAGGATATAGGCGATTTCCCCGAACGACATCGGCCCGGTGACGTCGCCGGTGTGCCTGCCCTCCAGCCCGGCGTAATTGTAGTTGAGGATGCAGTTGCAGCCGAACGCCAGGTCGCCGGTGCGCGGCGCGATCTGTGCCGCGAACGCGCGTTCGTAATCCTCCACCGGCGCCGCGAAGCGATAGATGGTCCCCGGAAAGGCGGGCGCGAAGAACGTCACCCGCCCGGTCGCCGCGTCGATGTTGGCGATCGCGACGTTGATCATCGCGCCATTGTAGTCGGCGACCAGCGGCAGGCGTGTGTCGATCCCCTGTTCGGCGAGATGATCGACCAGCCGGCGGCGTACCCCGTCGACGTTGACATGCTCGACGGTGAACCCGCCGTCGCCCTCGTCGAACGTCAGCGCCGGGCCGTCGGCCTGGGTGAACAGGTTGACGATATCGACGCGCGCATGACGATCGTCGGGCAGCGCGACATGCATCACCACCGCGCGGTCGGCGCTGGCGGTCGCGGTCGCCCCGTCGAACACCCTGGGCGTGTCGATGCCCACCTGGTCGAGCGCCACCCCGGTGACCCAGCCGACCAAAGGTCGCCGGAACAGCCCCGGCCACTCGATCGCGTGCAGCGCGAAGTCGCGGTGCACCTCGCTCTGCGACGGCATCAGGATCACCGTATAGCCGTTGTCCGGCCCCGTCGCGTCCAGCCGCGGCAGCGCGTCGCGGTCCAGCAGCCCCTGCCAGTGGACGCTGGCCCCCTGCGGCAGCCGCTGGACGAACAACCGCTCGCGGTCGAACGTCCCGCCCGCCTCCGCGGTCATGAAATAGGGGATCGTACCGCCGATCCAGCGCCCGGCGGGCAGCGAGGCGAGCAGATGCTCCTCCCCCGCCAGGATCAGCGCCTCGCCCGCCGCGATCATCGCCGCCACCGCGTCGCGGTCGAACAGCGAGCGTTCCAGCCCCGCCACGGTCATCGCCCCGTCCCCCCGAAAATGTTGCGATAATCGTCGCCCGCGAAACGCAAATTGTCGCGGAAGAAGGCGCGCAGTTCCTCAACCACCGCATCGGGGTGGGGCATCGCGCGCACATAGTCGCCCTTGAGCCGGATCATCAGGATCCGCAGCGCCAGACAACGGTACGCCGGTTGCGTCCGCCCGGACAGCAGCGCATGCCATCGCTCGTCGCCTGCCGGCGCGATCTGCACCGATCCGGTCATCCATCTTCTCCTGTCGGTCGCTCGCGACGTACCACGCGATCCGTCAATCAATCGTGAAGAGTCCGTCTGGCGTCGCACGCCCCGCGACCTTATGTGCGCGCGCATGACCCAGATCACCGTCGCCGCGCTCCAGCTCGCCTTTTCGGGCGATATCGATGCGAACATCGCCAAGGTTTCCGACGCTGTGCGCGAGGCGCATGGCCGCGGCGCGCAGGTGATCCTGCCGCCCGAACTGTTCGAGGGCGAATATTTCTGCCGTGTCGAGGACGAATCGCTGTTCGCCAACGCCGCGCCGCTGGGCGAGCACAAGGCGGTGCTGGCGATGCAGGCGCTGGCGGAGGCGCTGGGCGTGTGGATCCCCACCAGCTTCTTCGAACTGGACGGCCCGCACCATTACAATTCGCTGGCGATGATCGGCCCCGACGGGGAAGTGCAGGGGCTGTACCGCAAGAGCCACATTCCCGACGGGCCGGGCTATGAGGAGAAATTCTATTTCCGCCCCGGCAACACCGGGTTCAAGGTGTGGAAGGGGCCGGAGCGTTCGACGCTGGGCGTCGGCGTGTGTTGGGATCAATGGTATCCCGAAACCGCGCGCGCGATGATGCTGATGGGCGCGGAACTGCTGTTCTATCCCACCGCGATCGGCAGCGAGCCGCACGACACCTCGCTCGACACCGCGCGGCTGTGGCGGCGCGCAATGGTCGGCCATGCGGTGTCGAACGTCGTCCCCGTCATCGCCGCCAACCGCGTCGGGGTCGAACACGGCCAGACCTTCTACGGCACCAGCTTCATCACCGACGAGCGCGGCGATATCCTGGCCGAGCTGGGACGTGAGGAGGAAGGCGTCATCACCGCGACGCTCGACCTCGACCGCGCGCGCCGCCACCGCGCCGCCTTCGGCTTCTTCCGCGATCGCCGACCGGAACTGTACGGGCGACTGACGCAGGATATCTGAGGGATTAGCGCGGCGGCCAGCGGCCGTCCGCCGCCAGCGCCAGCACCTCGCGCGGGGTCGGGGCCGGCTTCGGCCAGCCCAGCCGCGCCAGCCCGGCGGCCAGCCGCGCGCGCGCCGCTTCCTCCTCGGGCGCGTCGGTGACCATCGGCATCGCCAGCGACGAAGCGAGGTTCGCGCCGCCCGCGTCGATCGCGAACGGATCGGCGCCGGCGGCCAGCAGCAGCTCGGCGATCGCGAACCGCTCCATGTCGAGCGCGACGTGCAGCGGCCGGCGGTCCAGCGTGTCGCGCACGTTCGGGTCCAACCCGTGGTCCAGAAGCATCCGCACCCCCGCCGCCGATTCCAGCGCGATCGCCGCGCGCACCGGCTCCAGCACCCCGCCCGCCGGTGCCGGCGCCGCGCCATGTTCGGCCAGCAGGACATGGGCCAGCTCCGGCCCGGTGGCGTGCAGCGCCAGGATCAGCGGCGCGCCATCGTCCCCCGCGCCATTCGGGTCGACGCCGTGCGACAGTATCTCGCGCAGCAGCGTCGCGTCGCCGGTGGCCACCGCCACTTCCGCCAGCGACCGGCCGTCCGCGGCGGTCCGCGCCAGCGCCGGGTCGCGCTCCATCAGGAACCGCACGCGCGGCACGTCCGCGGCCAGCACCGCGTCGATCAGGTCGCGGCCCGATGCGCCCAGCCCCGGCGCCTCGCGCAAGGCGCGCGCATCGGGCAGGTCGGCCCCTGCGACAAACCGGTCCGTGGCGATCCCGTCCATGCTGCGCTCCGCTGGCCTTTGCCGCGGCATCGCGGCGCGCTCCGGTGCTGTCAAGCGATGCGGCGTGCGCTTACCGGCCCGCGGTGCTGGCCAGCACCCAGTCGATCAGATGACGGTTGACCGGCGCCAGCGGGCCATAATGGTCCCACGCCGTCTTGCCCTCCGGTATCACCGACGGCAGCCGCTGCGTGTCGCCGAACGCCCGCGGGGTCAGCGGCCACAGGTTTTCCTGCGCAGTGGTCAGGATCTCGCCCGGCACCGCGTAATTCGTGGCATGGCCCGGCGCGATCCCGGCCTCGCGCGCCACCGCCTGCCCCTGCAACCGCGAGATGAAGTGCAGCCCCGCGGCGTTGAAGGTCGTCGCCTCGCGCCCGGCGGCATTGGCGGCGTGCGAGGCAAGCCCCCCGCCCAGCGAATGGCCGACAAAATCGACGTTGATCGACGGATCGACGCGCGCGATCGACTTCCCGATCTCCAGCGCACGCGCATAATGGTTCGACGGCAGGCCGACGCCCTGCAACCCGTTGCTGACCCAGTCGCCCGCGCGCGTCGGCCCCGATCCGCGAAACGCGATCGTGTAATCGCCCGATCCGGCCGGGCCGTTGCGATAGACCTCCGCATGAAACGCGCCGCGATCGAGCATCTCGGGCGTCAGGTTCAGCGCGCGCAGCTCGCCCGCATCGGTGACCGTGCTGACCCCGGGCGGCAGGTCGCCGCGGCCATAGACATGCTCGGCCATCTGCGCCTTGGCGTGCAGCGGCGACGGCGGGACGTCCGGGGTCGCCAGCCCGCGCGCGCCCGGCGGGGGCGGCGGCGCGACCGTATCGGTCAGCGGCCCGCGCAGCGACGGCGCGGCATCGTTGGCGGCGCGCAGCGGTGGGGCAAGGTCGTTCGCGGCCTGGCGCGTGACGTCGCGCGCGACGGTCGATCCCACCGCCTCGGCACCCTCGCGCGCCGCGCCGCGCATCCCGGCGGTCAGCAGCCCGCGCGCCGGCCCGCCGCCGACCGGCACGACATAGGTCGCGACCGTGCCGACATCCATGCCGATCTCCTCGGTGCGTCCCTCCGCGATCGCCTGGCCATAACGGTCCAGCGTGCCGCCCACCGCATCGGTGGTCGCATCCCATGCGCGGCTCAGGTCGCTGCCGATCCGCGACGGATCGTGAACCGCCGAATCGATGTAGCGGCCGGTCGCGTCGGCGGCATTGCCGACCGCGCCGACGACGTTGCTCGCCAGTTCCTGCCGCGCCTCGGCCGATACCTGCAATTCGGATGCGGTCACGCTCAGCTGCCCGACGGTGCCGAGCAACCCGACGCCCTCGCGCAGCACGCCGCCGGTGAAGCCCACCTGGAAGCGCGTGATCGATTCGGCGTTGGTGATCGCCCCGCGCAACCCCTGCGACAGCACGTCGTCGCCGGTGATGTGGCTGCGTGCGGCATCGGCGGCGTTGCCGATCTGGCTGCCGGTCCAGTTGACCGCGCTGGTGATACCGTTGCGGCCCGCCTCGGTCGCGTCGCCGATCCCGTCGCGTACCGTGCTGGCGACGTCGCGCACGTCGCCGTTGCTGATCGCGCTGCCCAGCCGGTCGAGGAAGCCGCGCGGCTCGGGCGGGGGCGGCGGAGGAGGCGGGGGCGGGGGCGGGGGTGGCGGCGCGGGCGGATTCCAGCCCGCGGCATACCGGTTCGCCGCCGTCGCCCCCGCGGACGCGCCGGCCAGCGATGGCGACGATAGCGGCGTGGGCGCTGCCCGCTGGACCGAATCGACCATCATCCTTCCTCCTGCGGCATCACCGACATGGTCCGCCGTTTCCCATGCGGGCGCGCGCCGAACCATAATCGGATCGACTAGGAGCGCCGCCGCCCCCGCCCCCCGCAGGCGTTTCCGATTGCGCCGGCCCTGCGCACCGGGCCATGGTCGCGCGGTCATGACCTTCGCGCTCGCCGGGACCGGCGTCCATCTTCCGCCCCGATGCGCGGCAGGCCGGCCGCTCGCCGGCGCGGACGATACGACCTCCGGCATGGCGTCGCTGGCCGCACGCGACGCGCTCGGCGACGCCGGCTGGGCGGCGCGCGACGTCGATGTGCTGATCGGCGCGTCCAGCGTCATGGAACAGCCGATTCCCGGCACCGCGACTCTGATCCAGCGCCGGCTGGGCATCGGCGCGCACGGCGGGGCGGCGTTCGACGTCAACGCCACGTGCCTGTCGGCGCTGGTCGCGCTGGACGTCGCGCTGATGGGGATCGCCGCGGGACGCTGGCGGCGGGTGCTGATCGCCAGCGCCGACCTGCCGCGCCGCGCGATCGACCCGGCCGACCATGCCACCGCCGCAATCTTCGGCGATGGCGCCGCCGCGCTGGCGGTCGCCGCCGGGGGCACGCAGCGGCTGCTCGCCAGCCGGTTCGAAAGCTGGGGCGACCATGCCGATCTGTGCACGCTCGCCGCCGGGGGCACCCGCGTCGATCCGTTCGCCGATCCCGCCGCCTTCCGCGACGCGGCGCGTTTCCGCATGAACGGCCCGGCGCTGTACCGCGCCACCGCGCGGCTGTTCCCGGCGTTCCTCGATCGGCTGCTGGATGCCGCGGGCGTCACGCGCGACGCGATCGACGTCATCGTGCCGCATCAGGCCAGCCGCCCCGCGATCGGCCATCTGGCGCGCGTGATCGGCGGCGATGCCGCGCGGATCGTCGACATCCTCGACGGCCACGGCAACCAGGTTGCCAGCAGCCTGCCGCACGCGCTGCACGTCGCGCGCACCACCGGGCGGCTGGTGCCCGGCGCCCACGTCCTGCTGATCGGCAGCGCCGCCGGCATCGGGCTGGGCGGCATAGTGATCCGCTGGTGACGCGCGTCGCGCTCGTCACCGGCGCGACCGGCGGGGTCGGGCGCACGCTGGTGCCGCTGCTCGCCGCACACGGGTGGCGGGTGCGCGCGACCGGGCGCACGCCGGGTGGGGAGGATCGCGATATCCTGCCGCTCGACCTGACGCAGCCGCTACCCCCCGGCCTGTGCGCGGGTGTCGACACCGTCTTCCACCTTGCCGCGCGGTCGTCGCCCTGGGGGCCGCGCGCGGCGTTCGCGGCGATCAATCACGACGCGACCCGGCGGCTGGCGGCGGCGGCGCGCGACGCCGGGTGCCGTCGCTTCGTCCACGTCTCCACCCCGTCGATCTACGTCACCACCGCCGACCGCATGGGGATTACCGAGCGCGACGCCCCCGCCCCACGCTTCGCCAATGCCTATGCCGCGACCAAGTGGCAGGCCGAACAGGTGGTGCGCGACGCCGGCATCCCCGCCACCATCCTGCGCCCGCACGCGATCGTCGGCCCGCACGACACGGTCCTGCTGCCCCGGCTGTTGCGCGCCGTCGCGCGCGGGCGGGTGCCGCTGCCCGCGGGGGGCCGCGCGCTGGTGGAGCTGACCGACGTGCGCGACGTCGCCGCCGCGCTGATCGCCGCCGCCGACGCGCCCCCGACCACCGCGAACCTGTCGGGCGGCGCGGCGCTGACCGTCCGCGCGATCGTGGAGCGGATCGCCGCGCGCCTGGCGCGCCCGGTCCGTATCGTCGCGCTGCCGCGTCCTGTGGCAATGGCGGGCGCGGCGGTGCTGGAGGGCGCCGCGCACGTGACCGGGCGCGAGCCGCTGCTGACCCGCTACACCGTCGCCGCGCTCGGCTGGTCGCGCACCTTCAACCTGTCGCACGCGCGCGCCGTGCTCGGCTGGGCGCCCGCGATCACGCCGGAGGACGCGATCGACCACGCGTTGGATGCCCGATGCGCGCGGTGAGCGTCCGCGCGTTCCGCGTCGGCCACTGCCGCCATCCGCAGGCGATGACGATCCGCGGCGGACGCTGGGCGCCGGTCGACTTCCCCGCGCTCGCCTTCCTGATCCGCCACCCGGACGACGGCGCGATCCTGTTCGATACCGGCTACGATCCCGCCTTCCTCGCCGCGACACGCCCGTTCCCCGAACGGCTGTACCGCTGGGCCACCCCGCCGCATCTGGCCCCGGGGGAGGCGCTGGCCGATCAACTCGCCGCGCACGGCATCGCCGCCGACGACGTGCGCCACCTGATCCTGTCGCATTTCCATGCCGATCACATGGCGGGGACGCATCGCTTTCCGCGCGCCACGCTTCACGCCGCGCGCGCCGGATGGGCCGCGCTGCACCGCGGCAGCCGCTTCACCGCGGTGCGCGGCGGGATGCTGCGCGCGCTGGCGCCGCCCGGCATGGAAGCGCGGATGCGCTGGTTCGAGGATGCACCCGCCACCGCGCTGCCCGACGATGCCGCGCCCTTTGCCGATGCGCGCGACCTGCTGGGCGACGGATCGCTGCTGATGGTGCCGCTGCCCGGCCATTGCCCCGGCCATTGGGGGCTGTTCGTGCGCGAGGATGCCGGCTGGCATTTCCTGGTCGCCGACGCTGCCTGGTCCAGCGCGGCGATCCGCACCGACACGCCCCCGCCGCTGCTGACCGCGCGGCTGCTGGGCGATGCCGCCGCCGGGCGCGCGACGCTTCACAAGCTGCACCTGCTCCACCGCCGCAATCCCGACGTGCGGCTGACGCCGTCGCATTGCGCCGAGTGCGCCGCCGGGCTGTGACCGGAATCGTGCCGGGCACGGTCATCGTCACCGGCGCGCGCGCGCCGGTCGCGCTCGATATCGCGCGCTCGTTCCGCGCGCTCGGCTGGGCGGTGCATCTGGCCGACAGCGTCCCCGCCATGGCCGCCCGCTGGTCGCGCCCCGCCTTCGCCGTCCACCGCCTGCCCCCGCCGCGCACTGCCTTCGCCGCGTTCCGCACCGCGCTGGCGCGGCTGGTGGAGGCGACCGGCGCGGCGCTGATCGTGCCGACGTGCGAGGAGGTGTTCTACATCGCCGCCGCCGCGCCGGCGGTGCGCGTCTTCGCCCCGCCCCCCGACCTGCTGCGCCGGCTCCATTCGAAGGCGCTGTTCGCCGACGTGGCGCGCGCCGCCGGGGTGACGATGCCCGACACGCACGCGATCGACGATCCCGCCGCGCTGGCGGCGCTGCCGCTCGACCGGATCGTGCTGAAGCCCGAATTCTCGCGCTTCGCCGCCGCCGCGCTGATCCGCCCGTCACCGCGCACCGTTGCGCGGCTGCGCCCGTCGCCGACACACCGCTGGGTCGCGCAGGCGTTCGTCGCGGGGGAGGAACTGTGCCTGTGGACCGCCGCGCACGCCGGTCGCGTCACCGCGCACGCGCTTTACCGCCCCGCATGGCGCCACGGGCGATCGGCGGCCTATGCGTTCGACGCGGTCGATTGGCCCCCCGCGATCGACATGGCGCGGCGCATCGCGGGCGCGACCGGCGCGACCGGGCACCTGTCGTTCGACCTGATCCGCACGCCGGACGGCGCGGCGGTGCCGATCGAATGCAATCCGCGCGCGGTCAGCGGGGTGCATCTGTTCGACGGCACCGCGCTGGCGCTGGCGATCCTGGGCGAAACGGTGCCGCCCCCCGCCCCCGGCACGCGTCGCCACCTGGCGCCCGCGATGGCGCTGCTCGGCGCGCCCGCCGCGCTCGCCGGCGGGCGCTGGCGCGCGCTGCGCGACCAGTGGCACGCCGGGCGCGACGCGATCACCCGCCCCGGCGACCGCTGGCCCGCGGCGGGCGCGCTGGTCGATGCGGCGCGCTTCGCCGCTTTGGGGCTGACACGCCGGCGCAGCCCGACGCGCCAGACCACCGCCGATATCGAATGGAACGGCGGGCCGATCGCATGATCCTGTTCGATCCCGCCGCCCCGGACGCGCCCTGGGGCGATACGCCAGCGGCGGAGCGCGCCTATATCGCGATGCTGGCCGACGTGCCCGCGCACATCGCCAATGTCACGACCGAATGGTGCGCGCTGAACCGCGCCGGGCGCGTCCTGCCGGTGACGATCAACCACGGCGCGCGCGGCGACAGCTATGTCTGCACCCCGCGCGCCGCCTATGTCGATTATGCGCGCGCCGAACTGGCGATCATGGGCGTACGCGGGGCGGCGGCGCTGCGCGCGCTGCTGGCCGGGGTCGATGCGATGCTGGGCGCGGCGCGGATCGACCGCATCGTCCATGTCGACAACTGGCTGCTGTCGACGAATTTGCATGGAGCCTGGGACGGGGCCGACCTGCCCGCGATCCGCGCGCTCCTGGCGGATCGCTTTCCCGATCACGTGCTGGCGATCCGGTCGGTCGACGACTGGTCGTCACCCGCGCTGGCGCGCGCGGCGCGCGCCGACGGCTGGGTGATGGTGCCGTCGCGGCAGGTGTGGGTGGTCGACGATCCGGCGCGCGACTGGCGCCCGCGCAACGCCTTCGCCAACGACCGGCGGCTGGTGGCGCGCAGCGGGCTGGCGATCGAGCCCGCCCGCGCGGGCGATGCCGCGCGGATCGCGGACCTCTATCACCAGCTGTATGTCGGCAAGTACAGCGCGCTCAACCCGGTGTTCACCCCCCGCTTCGTTGCCGCGACCATGGCCGGCGGGTCGATCGACTATCGCGTCGCGCGCACGGGCGACGGGCGCGTGCTGGCGGTGGCGGGGATGATGGCGCGCGCCGGGGTCGCGACGCCGCCCGTGGTCGGCTATGATCGCCGCTTCCCGGCCGCAGCGGGCCTCTACCGGCTCGCCTCCTGGATGTTCATGACGATGGCGATGGAGCGCGGCTGGCGGCTGCACGGATCGGCGGGCGCCGCGCATTTCAAGCGGCTGCGCGGCGCGCGCGGAGTAATCGAATATCATGCGATGCACGTCGCGCATTTGTCGCGCCCGCGCGCGCTGGCGATCCGCGCGCTCGCCGCGGCGCTGGAACGCGTCGCGGTGCCGATGATGCGGCGCCACGGCTGGTGAGCGGCTGGCCCGCCGCCATCGCCGCCGGCTGGCACCCGGTCGCGCTCGCCGCGCGGCTGGGCACGCGACCGATCGCGCGGCGGCTGATGGACGTGCCGCTGGTCGTGTTCGCCGCCGATGGCGGGCCGGTGGTGATGCGCGATCGCTGCCCGCACCGCGCGATGCCGCTGTCGGCGGGGCGCGTGCAGGGCGGCGCGATCGTCTGCCCCTATCACGGCTGGGCGTTCGGCGCGGACGGGCGATGCCGCGCGGTGCCCGGCGCGCGCACCGTCCCCGACATCGCGGCCGCCACGCTGCCGGTGCGCGTGGCGGGCGGGCTGGTGTGGACGACGCTGGGCGACGGCCCCTTCCCCCGCCTGCCCGCGGTGATGGAGGACGATACGCTCGACCGCTTCTGGTGGGCGCCGCGCGCGTCGACCGCACGCGTGCTGGACGCGCTGGAAAACCATCTCGACCCCGCGCATCCGCACCATGTCCACCCCTGGCTGGTCCGCGCGCCGCACCGCCGCCGCCCGGCGCGGGTCGAGGTGACCGTCGACGCGACCGGCGCGCACGCCCGCTATGTCGAGGATGCGCGCGCCACCGGGCTGCTGCCGCGCCTGCTGGAGGGGCATCGCGGCACCAGCATCGGCCGCCTCCACCCCCCGACGATCGGCGAGGTCGCCTTTACCGGCCGCCATGGCCCGACGCTGTCGATCGCGGTGGTGTTCGTCCCCGAAAGCGCCACCGTGACGCGCCCCTACGCGCATTTCGCGACCCCGCGCGGGGCGATCCCGGCGGCGGTGAAGCGCTGGCTGCTCACCGCCGTCCACTGGCCGATCCTGCAACAGGACCGCCGGGTGCTGGCGCGACAGGCGATGCGGGAGGGCGACTATGCGCGCGGGCCGCTCGACTTCCTCGGCCCGGCGATCTGGGGGTTCGCCAACGGCATGCCCCCGCCGCCGCAGCGCTATACGGCCGACATGCTGCTCTGATCGCCGCGCCAGTCGCGGCGGACGCGGCGCAGCTTGGTGGCGTCGGTCGGGGGGATGCCATGGGTGACGGTGATCGCCGCGCGGGCGCCGATCCGCGCCAGCACGCGCGCCACCGCCGCCTCCGCCGCCGTCGCATCCGCGCCCGCCGGGATCGCCACTGCGATCGCTGCCGCGTGCGTCTGCACGATGCGGAAATCGTCGATGCGCCGGTCGGCGTCGATCACCGCGTTGCGCAGCACGTCCGGGGTCACCGTCACCGGTCCCGCGCTTCCCGGCAGCACGAACAGATCGTCGCACCGCCCCGCCACCGCCGCCACCGCCTGCAACGCCGATCCGCACGTGCACGTCCGCGGGTCGAGCCGCAGCAGGTCGTTCATGCGGTAGCGCACCATCGCCTGCGCGCGCCGCGTCATGTCGGTGACGACCGGCTGCACCAGCCCGCTGTCGCCCGCCGCCTCCCATTCGAACGCCACCACATCCTCCGCCAGGTGCAGCGTGCCGTGGTCGCACGACACGCCCAGCAGTCCCTCGGTCGCCATGTAGATCTGGCGCAACGGCCGCCCGGTCGCCGCCTCGATCGCCGGCACGTCAACGGGGTCGAGCACTTCGGCCGCGCTGAACGCGATCGTCCCGCGCGCGATCAGCCCCCGCCCCGCCAGCTCGCGCAGCACCTTGGGCGGCGCGACGATCGTGTCGGGGGCGAACGCCGCCAGGCGCCCCGCCCAGCGGTCGATCCCCTCGCCCAGGTCGAACAGCCCCAGCGTCACCCGGCTGCCGCCCCCCGCCGCGCCGTACAGCCGCGAAAAGCCCGGCAGCGCCAGCGCCACGCGATGCCGCCGCCACAGCGCGTCGGGCAGCGCCTTGGCCAGCAACGTGCCCAGCCACACATAGCGTTCGGCATCGCTGACGATGAAATAGCCGCGGTTGCCGCTGGTCCCGGTGCTGTGCCCGATCGCATGGTCGCCGATGCGCGTCTCCCCGGCGGCCAGCGCGTCGCGCACCGCGTCCAGCGATATGCCCGCACGGTTCATCGCCGCGAAGTTCTCCAGCAGCTCCGCCTTGTCAATCACCGGCCAGCCGTCCGGCCGCGCCGGGTCGATACCGCGATAATAAGGGATGTGCCGGTGCAGGTGCCGCCCCAGCCGGTGCAGCCCGCGCACGCGATGCGCCTCCACCGCGGCGCGTGTGGTCAGCCGCGCGGCGCGCCAGCGCGCCAGCGCATAGGCGCGCGCCGCGATCGCCGCGCCGATCGGGGTCAGAGCGGCTCGCGCCGGTCGACGCGGTACAGCATCTCGGCGCCGAACGCGCGCACCGCGGCGCGCAGGTTGACGTCGGACAGCGGATCGCGCGCGATCTGGTCGATCGCCTCGAACGCCGCCGGGCCGTGGCGCTTGCTTGCGAACAGCGGGGTCGCCGCCTCCGGCACGGCGCTTTCCGCGCCCGGCCAGCGCGCCAGGCACGCCAGCCCCGCCACCATCTCCCGCAATTCCTGCGGCGCGATGTCGATCTTGCGCAGCGTCGCGGCCCGGCGGAACTCGTCGGGGTAACTGTCCTCGAAATCGGCGAGCACCGCGGCCTGCTGCGCCGGATCGGCGGAGGTCGGCGCGGTGCAGGTCGATGCCTGGCGCGTGCCGAAACCGGGCGCGGCGGCATCCGCCTGCCCGGCGGGGCGCGCGCCGATCAACCACATCCGCCCGTCCTGCCATGCAAAGCGCACCGCCGGGCCGCCCGCCGCGGTCGCCGGCATCGTCACGGTGAAGCCGCCGCGCCGCGCGGTGCCGCGCGCGGTGCCCGCACAGGTGCCGAACGGCTCGCTGATCGCCGGCGCCGCCCCGGCGCGCGTGGCGACGACGACGAAGCGCGACGGGCACGTCCCCGCCGCATCGCCGCGCACCAGATGATAGGTGGTCGTGCCGGCGGGATAGCTGCCGACCACCGCCAGCCGGTCGACCAGTTGCGCGCCGAACGGGCGCGACAACACGGTCTTGCCGGTGGCCAGCGCCTGTTCGCTGCCGGCGCTGATGACGGTCAGCTTGCGCTGCGCGGCGGCGGGGGTGGCAAGGATCGCGGCCAGACCGGCGGCGGCGACAAGCGAGCGGAGCATGATCGTGATCCTAGCGAGCGATTGTTACGCGTCCAAATCGTACGACCGGCCGGTGGTTCCCGGCTGGCGCGCGCGCCGCGTCAGAAGCCGTTCTGCCGCCCCAGCGTCGCGGCGGCGGCGTCGATCCGCGCGATCACGCCGTCCATCCCCTCGCCCGCCGGCGCCGCCTGCGCCGCGTCCAGCGCGGCGGACAGCCCGGCGATCTGCCGCTCCCCGCTGGCACCCGACAGCCCGGCGGCCTGCACCATCGCGCCGCGCGCGACGCCCTCCAGCGCACGCAGCAGGTCGCCCTCCTGCGTCGGCGTACCGCCAAACCGCGCCGACAGGTCGCCGGCGATCGCGTTCAGGCCATAGATGTCGCCGCGCCGCGCCAGCACGCCCGCGTCGGGCACGAAGCCGGGATCGCCGCTTCCGGCGCGCGCCGCCCATGCCGCCGCACCCGGCGCCGCGCCGCCCACCGCACCGACCCAGGCGAGCACCCGCTGCCCGATATCGCCGATCGCACGGCTCGCCGCGTCGACGGCCGTCGTTCCGCGCGCCGGATCCAGCGCGGCGGCGGGGGCAAGCGGGGAAAGGCGGTCGATCGCGGTCATCTCATTCTTGTCCTCGGACGGCGCAGATCGCCGTCATTGTCCCTAGCTAGTGCCGCCGATGCCCGGCCGCCATAATCGAAGCGACTAGCGCCGCTCCCGTCATCCGGCGAAGCGGTCGAGCGCGCCGGGACGCGCCAGCAGTTCGTCGACCGTCCCGGCCCGCGTCGGCGGCTCGCGCGCGATATCGCCTGCGGTGTGCTGGATCGCGATGGCGGCGTCGTTGCGCGCCTGCGACGGGGTCGTGACGGTCAGATCGATCACCACCGTGGGACGGTTCACCGGCGCTACGTTCACGGTCGTCACTCCTTCTGCTGACGCGCGCCTATCCGCGCGCGCGATTGCGATAATAAAGCGCGCCGCCCGCCACCGCGGCCAGCGCCCCCGCGCCCAGCAGCGTGCCACCACCGCCCGCGCCCGCGCCCGCGCCCGCGCCCGCGCCGTCGCGCGCCGGATCGACCGCACCGGTGCGGCGCGTCGGCACGAAGCCGTTGCGGGTCAGCGCGATCGCGTCGAGATCGAGGCCGGACGCCCGTGCGCCCTTGCGCACCGCCGCCGCGATCCGGCCGCGCGCGGCGGGGTCTCGGCCGACCCCCTCCATCGTCGCGGCGATCAGCACCGCCTGCACCAGATTGGCCTCGGCGACCTGCTGCTTCACCGCATCGCCCGCACCGGCCAGCTGCGGCACCGCCCCCAGCGCATCGGCCGCCTGGCGGCGCACCGCGGCGAAGGTGGCGGCATCGGGCGTGTCGTCGCGGCCGTGCGCCGCATACCAGGCGGCGATCCAGTAGCTGGCGAAGGCATCGGCGGCATTGTCCGTCCGCCCGCCCACGCCGCGCAGCGCGCGGTCGATCTTGGCGAACAGCGTCGGATCCTCGACCAGCCGCCGTATCTCGCCCGCGCCCTGCGGGTTGGCGGCGGTCAGCTTCTTGACGAAGCCCGCGACGTTGCGCCGCCGCACCTCCTGCGACGGGCGATAGGCGAAGGCGGCGGGGGACACCGCCCGCGCCGGTGCCGCCGCGCCCGGTGCGCGCCGCGCGACCGATCGGCCCGCAGCCTCCATCACGCTGTCTTCCATCGCGTAGATGCCCATGCCGGTCATATCGACCGCCGCACCATCCTGCGCCCGCGCGGCGGCGGGCACGGCGCCGGTGCCGGCGATCGTCAGCAGGGAAAGCAGCAGGGTTCGGTTCATGGTCTTGCTCCGGCCAGATGGCGATGGCTGTCGCGGGACGCGACGTTTCGGATGCGCAAAGGGTTCCCGCAGAAACGACGTTGGGGGCGGGGCGATGCCGCCCCGCCCCCCGTCGATCGCTCGCCGCCTTACTGCTTACGCGCGCCCTGCGACAACGCTTCGCCCAGCGTCTTGATGACGGTGTTGGCCGAGGAGAAGAACTGCGAGAATTCCTGCGACTTGGCCGCGAACTTCAGGTTCTGCGACGACTTGTTCGCGCCATCGCCCAGCGTCTGCGACATCTGGTCCATCTCGTTCGCCAGCTTGTCGGCGACGCGGCCCAGGTTCTCGGCCAGCGCCATCAACCAGCTGCGCCCGCCGCCCGACCGCGCCTCGCGCGCTTCGCGGCTCTGCGCCAGGTCGGTCGTCGCCTGATCGATCAGGTCGGTCAGGTTGCGCTCGACCTCCCCCGCCTCGAACGGGCTGGCGCCGAACTGGCTGCCGAAGCCCTGCACCACGTCGCCCAGGCTGCGGCCCGCACCGCCGATGTCACCGGCCTGCAGCGCAAAGGTCGATCGCGCCATGTCGACCACGCCCTGCGGCAGGCCCAGCTTGTCGCCCAGCTGCTGGATGAACTGCTGCCCCACGGCCGACACCAGCGGGCGGGCGAACATCATGCCGATGCCCACCGGGCCCATGCCCAGCGCCGCGATGTTGAGGGGGTTCACGATCGAACCGATACCACCCAGAAAGCCCATCTTGCGTCTCCTGTCGTCGCGCCGTCGCGGCGCCCAATCCGTCCGACGTCCCGTGCCGCCGTGGTCATGGATGTACGAAGCGGCGGCCTTCCCCGCACTCCGCGGAACGACTAGCCGCGCTAGTCGAAACGATTAGGCCGGATCAGTCGGCGGGGTAGAACAGCAGCCCGGCCAGCGCCGCCAGCTCGCGCATCCCGTCCAATTCCAGCTTGCGCGCGACATTGGACAAATGGACCCGCACGGTATTGTCGGAAATCATCAGCAGCGTCGCGATGTCGGCATTCGACCGCCCCCACCCCAGGAAGCGCACGCAGGTCAGCTCCATCGGGGTCAGCCGTAGCAACGCCTCGCGGTGGCGCCGGGGGACGCGCGCGGCCTCCACCATATGCTCGCCCAGCGCGACCGGCGCGGGGGCGGCGCCGGGCAGCGCATCGGCCTTGCGCAGCAGCTCGGCGATCGCGGCCAGGCGGTCGTCCTCCACCGTCGCGGTCACGTGGCAAGGCCCGTCAGGATGCCGTGGATCACGCCCGGCCGGCTCGCCATGTCGCGCAGGATCGCGGTGACGTAGCTGCCGACCAGCAGCAGCAGCACGAACGTGGCGGCAAACGCCTTGATGGACATCGACAGGGTGAAGACGTTCAGCTGCTGCGCGAACCGGTTCATCAGCCCCAGCCCCGCGTCGATCAGGAACAGCACGGTCAGCACGGGCGCGGCGAACAGCGTCGCCAGCACCATCAGCCGCCCGAACTCGCCCTCGAACAGCGCCAGGCTCGATCCCGTCAGCACCGGCATCGGCGCGGCGACCGGCCAGATGGCGTAGCTTTCCATCAGCACGCGCAGCAGCAGCGACAGGCCGCCGCCCGCCACGAACACGACGCTGGCCAGCCGCCCCAGGAACGCGCCGTTCAGCGACGTCTGGTGCCCGGACAGCGGATCGACCACCTGCGCCAGCGTCGCGCCCACCTTGGTGTCGATGATGTTGCCCGCCGCCTCCAGCGCCCACAGCACCGATCCGAAGAAGAAGCCGATGACGATGCCGACGAAGACCTCCTTCAGGATGATCGTCGCCCATTGCCCCGGCCCCAGCAGCGACGGGTCGAGCGGCGGCTGCAACGCCAGGCTGACGACGCCCAGCGACACGAAGATCGAATTGCGCACCAGCGCGGGGACGGTCTCGCTGGAGAACATCGGCAGCAGCAGGAACGTCGCCGCGACGCGCGCGGTCGCGACGCCCAGCAACAACAGCTGATCGGCCCAGCCGCCCATGTCAGTGCTGGATCATCGCCGGGAAGTTGGTGAAGATCCGGTCGCTGAACCGGTACAGCGATCCGCCCAGCAACGCCGCGGTCAGGAACAGCGTCAGCACGATCGCGAAGAACTTGACCGTATATTGCAGCGTCTGTTCCTGCACCTGCGTCGCGGCCTGCAACACCGCCACGATCAGCCCGGCGACCGCCGCGACGATGATCGGCGGCGCCGACAGCACCAGCACCAGCCACAGCGCATCGTTGGTCAGGCTGACGAAATCGCCGTTCATCGCAGCCCCCCTACACGTAGCTCAGCACGAGGCCGTGGGCCAGTTTCACCCACCCGTCGACCAGCACGAACAGCAACAGCTTGAACGGCAGCGAGATGGTGGTCGGCGACAGCATCATCATCCCCATCGCCAGCAGGATGTTCGATATCACCAGGTCGATGACCAGGAACGGCAGGAAGATCAGGAAGCCGACCTGGAACGCCAGGCTCAGTTCGCGCACCACGAACGCGGGGATCACGACGATGAAGTCGCGCTCGGTCATCTCCGCGGCGCGGTTCGGCTCGCCCACGCGGCGCGCGGTCTTCAGGAAGAAGCCGCGCTCGGTCGGCGAGCTGTGCTTCAGCAGGAAGTTGCGCAGCGGCTCCTTGCCGGCGTCGACCGCGTTGAGCATCGAATTGGTCGACTGCAGCACGCCGCCCCCGCCGCCCGGCGCCATGCCGTTGGGGCCGGGCACCATCGGCCCCGCCACCGCCGCCGCGCCGCCGTTGTTCTGCGCGATCGCATTCTGCATCTGCTGCCCGACCGGGTACATCACGTACAGCGTCAGGACCAGCGACAGGCCGTTGAGCACGATGTTCGGCGGCACCTGCTGCAGCCCCAGCGCATTGCGCAACAGGCTGAGCACGACGACGATCTTGGTGAAGCTGGTCACCATCACCGCGAAGAACGGCGCGATCGCCAGCGCGATGACGACGACCAGCGCGGAGCCGGGCGTGAACGTGGACAGGTCCATCGTGCGCTACTCCTCGCCGCGGGTCGCGACGCGATCGAACAGCACGCCGAACCCCTCGCCGACCGCGACCAGCTCGCCGCTGCCGATCGTGGCGCCGCCCGCGACGACGCGCACGCGCAACGTCCCGCCGGTCTGCGGCAACGGCAGCACGCTGCCCGCCGCCAGCCCGGCGACGTCCTGCGCGGACAACAGGCCGCCGTCGATCTCGATACAGGCCGGAACCGACAGCGCATCCCATTCCGGCGGCGCGGACGCCGCGGCTGGCGATGGATCGGCATCGGGTGCGGGCACGAGGTCTTCCTGCAACGTCATGCTTCCCTTCGATGGTTCAAGCCGTGCCGCGACGTCGGTGTCGCGGCCGGGGATGGAAAGGCGCGCGATCAGCGGCCCGATACCCAGCAGCAGCAGGTCGCCGCGCCCGATCGTGCCGCGCCGCGCCGCCGGAATGGCGGGGGCCGGAATGGTGGCGCGCCAGCGCGCGCGCAGCGTGTTGACCAGCGCGGGCGGCGGCGCGGCGGGCAGCGCCGCGGCGGCCACTTCCCCCGCGCCGGCCAGCGCGATCAGCAATCGGTGGCGGATCGTGTGCCGCGCGCACGATGCGTCCAGCCGCAGCAGGATCAGGTCGTCGGGCACCTCCGTCACCAGCGCGCTGGGGCGCAGGTCGTCGCCCAGCGCCGCCTCCAGCGCCGCCAGCAACGGCTCGATCGCGGGCAGCAGCCGCGCGGCCAGCGCCGGATCGGGAACGCCGTCCCCGCCGGTCAGCCGCACCAGCTCGCCCTCGACCAGCAGCGGCGCGACATAGGCGCGCTGCGCGCCCGCCTCGAACCCGATCCACGCCCCCGCCGCGCGCCGGTCGCGCGCAAAGGCGGCGCGCGCCGCCAGCGTCAGCGCGCCCGAATGGCGCGCGTTCAGCGCCCCGATCAGCCGCGTCTGCCGGTCGGCGCGATCGGCGTCGATCGCGCGCAGCCGGTCGCGCAGCGGCAGCGGCCGTTCGGCGGTCAGGCGCGACGCGCTCATGCGCCCGCCTCACGCCCGTCGGGCGGCAAATGGAATGCGGGCGCGGCGGGCACCGGCGGTGTGCCGTCCCCCCAGTTGCGCAGCAGCGTCACCGATCCGGGGGACACGCCGATCAGCATCAACTCCCCCTCCGCCTCCACCAGCATCAACCGTTCGCGCTGCCCCACCGCCAGCGCGCGGACGAACCGCAGCTGGCGGTCCGGCTCGCCGTCGCGCCGGCCCAGCCCGCGGTCCTGCCACTGGCGCAGGAAACGCAGGCATACGTAGGCGAGGCCCAGCACGATCGCGAGCGCGATCACCATGCCGAACAGGCCCGTCACCGCGGTGCCGATCGCCGAATCCATCTCAGTTCGTCTCCCACCGATGTTCGCCCAGGTCGTGGTGCTGCGGCGCCTCGCCCGCGCGGACCTTCTTGGCCCACAGGATGATCTGCGCGATCGCCTCGAACATGTCGCGCGGCACGATGTCCTCGACCGCGGCATCCTCGTACAGCTTGCGCGCGACCGCGACGTGGCGGACGATCGGCACGCCCGCTTCCTCCGCCGCCTCGCGCATCGCCTGCGCCAGCGGGCCTTCGCCCTTGGCGGCGACGACCGGCACCGGCGCGCTCTCGGCATCGTAATCGATCGCGATCGCGATATGCGTCGGGTTGACCACCAGCACGTTGGCGCCGCGCGCCGCGCCGACGGCATTCTGGTTGGCCCATTCCTCGTGCAGCTGGCGGCGATTGCCCTTGATCATCGGGTCGCCCTCGTTTTCCTTATGCTCCTGCCGGATATCGCGCAGGCTCATCCGCATCTTCTTCAGGAAGCTGTGCTTCTGCCACGCCAGGTCCAGCACCGCGACCATCACGAACACCGCGAACGTCCACAGCAGCGCCTGGCGCACCAGCGATCCGGTGAAGCCCAGCACCGATGCCGCGGCGGCGCGCCCGTCGGTCTGCGCGGCCGGTTGCAGCAGCGGCCCGGTCCGCTCGACGATCTCGCCCAGCGATCCGCGCAGGACCAGCCAGATGACCATCACGATCAGCGCCGCCTTGGCCATCGTCTTCACCAGCTCGATGACGTTATCCATGCTGAACATGCGCTTCATCCCCTCGACGGGGTTCAGCTTGTCCAGGCTCGGCGTCAGCTTCTGCGCGGTGAAGACGCCGCCGGCCTGCAGGAATTCGGTCAGCACGCCGACGATTGCGGCCGGGATCAGCGCGACGGCGCAGATCGCCATGAGCGCCCACAGGGCACTGGCGCCCAGCGAGGCGGCGGCCACCGCGAACGGCTGGTCGCCGCGCGCGATCATCTGGAAACTCTGGTCGAACAGGGTGGCGATCCGCGTGCCCGCGAATCCGGCGCCGAAGATGAACACGATCAGCCAGACGAACAGCGTGGCGGTGGCGGTGACGTCGCGCGACTTGGCGACATCGCCCTTCTTGCGCGCATCGGCCAGCCGCTTGGATGTCGGCTTCTCCGTCTTGTCGCCGCCGTCGTTCTTTCCGGCCACCTGGCTCTCCCGTCCACGCGGCGCGCCGGCGGAATCCTCGACCCCGCCCGCACGCCATCGAAGCGCCGGAACCACCCGCCATTACCGTCCGCGCGCTGATGACCAGGGCGCATCATGTGCCGGACCGCAGGACCCGTTTGCGTGTCTGACCACTCCCATATCGACACGGAAACATTTCGAGTCAATCGCGACACCGATTCGGTACTTGTCAACAAAATGACACGAAACCAGCCCATTAGACGCGGCGATAAATCATATTTTCCGCAGATTCCGGCGGGTTTGCACCGATCCGACTGCAAAACCGCGGCACGTCACCATTTCGCCTCAATCAGGACGAAACGTGAAAATGTCACGACGGACTGAACGAATTCACGCTTCTATCATTTGGCGGACTGGGGCATGTTAATGGTGTCGGACGCCCGTCGTCCGGTACCGCAGGACCCCGCTTGCCGCACGATCCGTCGCATTGCGCGACGCGTCGTAGAGGAGGAGTGGGATGTGCACTGAAGGATATGTGGAGGTCCGCGACGCCCCGGCGCGCGCCGCTTCCCGATTCCCGTGCCGTACGGCATTGATCGGTTTCGCCATGGTCGCGGGCATGCTGCCCGGCGTCGCCGCGGCGCGCACCGCCGCCGCGCGCATCGATTGCGGCGCCGCCGTCGCCGCGCGCTTCAGCGAGGCGAGCCGCTGGTGCGCCGCCCCTGCACCTGCCGCTACGCCCAGTTCCCCTGCGAGCGCCGCCGCGCCGCTTGCCGCCACGATCGCGCCGGTCGCCGTCGCCGAACAGACGCCGGTATCGGTGCGGATGCCCGGGTTCGACCGCCGGCTCGCCGCCGCGGTCCGCCAGGTGCGCCGCCGCGGCGGCACCGCGGCCCCCGACGGGCTGGTGATCGCGATCGGCCGGCACTATCGCATCGACCCGAATCTCCTGGCCGCCATGGTCGCGACCGAAAGCGCGGGCGATCCGCGCGCGGTGTCGCCCAAGGGCGCGCTGGGCGTGATGCAGGTGATGCCCGCCACCGCGCGCAGCCTGGGGGTGCGCGATCCGCGCGCGCTGCTCGGCAACCGCCCGCTCGCGCTGGCGACGGGCGCTGCCTATCTCAAGCAGCTCCAGCGCCGCTTCGGCAACAACGTGCCGCTGGTCGTCGCGGCCTATAATGCCGGGCCGGGCGCCGTGCGGAAATATCGCGGCGTGCCGCGCTATCGCGAAACGCAGGGCTATGTCCGCGACGTGCTCGGCCGCTACGCCACCGCGCGGGGGGCCGCGCAATGAGCGTCCAGCATTACCTCGCCTCCAGCGACACCGCGCCGCGCGTCGGGCTGGCGTCGCGCTATGCCGACGTCGCGCTGATCGGCTTCGTCGTCGTCATCATCGGCTCGCTGTTCCTGCCGCTGCCGACGCTGGTCGTCGACATGCTGGTCGGCATCAACATCACCTTCGGCGTGATGCTGCTGCTGACGACGCTGTACGTGCGCGGGCCGCTCGACTTCTCGTCCTTCCCCTCGATCCTCCTGGTGTCGACGCTGTTCCGGCTGTCGCTGTCGGTCGCGACGACGCGCATGATCCTGCTGGACGGGCATGGCGGGCATATCATCCAGACGTTCGGCACGATGGTGGCTGGCGGCAACATCGTCGTCGGGCTGGTGGTGTTCCTCATCATCACCGTCGTGCAGTTCATCGTCATCGCCAAGGGCGCGGAGCGCGTGGCCGAGGTCGCGGCGCGCTTCAGCCTCGATTCGATGCCCGGCAAGCAGCTGTCGATCGACAGCGACCTGCGATCGGGCCTGATCGACAAGGACGAGGCGCGCCGCCGCCGCCGCGTGCTGGAGATGGAATCGAAGCTGCACGGCAGCCTCGACGGCGCGATGAAGTTCGTGAAGGGCGATGCGATCGCCTCGATCGTGATCGTCGTCGTCAACCTGATCGGCGGCCTCGCCATCGGCGTGATGCAGCAGGGCATGGACCTGGGCGCCGCGACCCACAAATATTCGATCCTAACGATCGGCGAAGGGCTGGTCGCGCAGATCCCCGCGCTGCTCGGCGCGATGGCCGCGGGCCTGATGGTCACGCGCACCACCGATGAGGAAGATACCAGCAACCTCGGCCAGACGATCCAGCGCCAGCTGTCGGGGCACCCCCGCGCGCTGCTGGGCGTCGGCGCGATCGCGGTGCTGATGGCGGCGGTCCCCGGCTTCCCGGTGGCGGTGTTCCTGGGGCTGGGCGCGGGCGCGATCGGCACCGGCGCATTCCTGCACCCGCGGCTGCGCCCGATCATCCTGAAACATGCCGGCCCGCTCGCCCGCATCGCCGCGCGTGGCCGCGAAACGCCGCCGCCCGCGACGCTGGTCGCCGAGCCCGCGCTGCCCAAGCCGGTCGTCCCGCTGCTGCTGGAACTGTCCGGCCCGCGCCCCTCGCGCGAGGATGGCGATGCGCTGGCGGCGGAGATGGCGGCGATGCTGGAGCGGCTGCAGTATCGCTCGGGCGTGCCGCTGCCACGGCTGGCGATCCACTTCATGGCGCCCGATGCGCGCGCCGCCTGGCAGTTGCTCGCCTACGAACTGCCCGTCGGCCATGGCCTGCGCGAGGGCGCGGGCGCGGACACCGCCGCGCTGGTCGCCGCGGTGGAGGGCGTGCTGCGCCGCCATCTGTCGCGTTTCCTGGGCGTGCAGGAAGCCGTCACGCTGCTCAACCGCATCGGCGACGATTATCCCGAAGTGGTCAAGGAAGCCGTCCGCGCGCTGCCCGCCGCGCGCATCGCCGAGGTGCTGCGCCGGCTGGTCGAGGAGGAAGTCCCGCTACGCAACATGCGCGACGTGCTGGAGGGGCTGACCGACGCGGCGCAGGGCGAACGCGACGTGCCGCGACTGGCCGACATGACGCGTGTCGCGCTCAAGCGGTATCTGATCGACGCCGCCGCCCCGGATGGCGAGGTGCGCGCGCTGGTGGTGACGCCCGAACTGGAAACCATGGTGCGCGAGGCGACGCGCCTGGTCGACGGGGCCGAGCGCCTGGCCGTGCCGCCCGACGTCGCGCGCGATCTGGTGGCGACGATCGCCGCCACCGCGCAGGAAACGCGCGCCAACGCGCTGGTCACCTCGTTCGAGGCGCGCCGCGCGGTGCGCAAGCTGATCGAGCCGGACCTGTTCGACCTGCCGGTGCTGGCCTTCAACGAACTGTCGTCGCTGACGCGGCTGGAAATGGTCGGGCAGATCGGCATGCCCGCCGCCGGGCTGGCGCATCGCGACGGTGCGACAACAACAACAACTGAACCGGCCATGGCGGCCGAATGATGTCGGGGAACAACTGCATGACGCCACACCGCCTGTCGATGCTGACGCTGGGCAAGCGCACCTTCCACCATCGCGCCGGCATCGCGCTGGTCGCGTCGCTGGCGTCGGTGGCGCCGGCCGCCGCCCAGGCACCGGCCGGGGCGCCCGCGCCGACCCCCGCGACCGCCGCGGCACCGGGGGAGCTGACGCTGTCGCCGCGCGACCAGCCGATCGGCGCGTTCCTGCGCGACCTGTTCGGCCGCGTCGGCCGCCCGGTGGTGCCCAGCCCCAGCCTGACCGGCACGGTCAACGGCGTGTTCCGCGGATCGGTGAACAAGATCTTCTCGGACGTGGCGCGCGCGTTCAACCTCGTCAGCTATGACGACGGCGCGGCGCTGTACGTCTATGGCGCCAACGACGTCAGCGTCCAGACGCTCAACGTCGGCCCGGCGGTGGCCGCGCGCGTCGTGCGGCAGGTCGCGGCGCAGCGGCTGGCCGACCGGCGCAACTATGCACGCGCATCGGCCGACGGCACGCTGGTCGTCAGCGGCACGCCGCGCTTCGTGCAGCAGGTGCAGCAGATGGCGCAGGGCGGCACCGCCACCGCCGCGCGCGGCAACCTGCCGCTCGGCAGCCCGCTGGCCGGCCCGGCGTTCGGTGCGCCGCCGCCGGTCCAGCCGCTCGAGTTCCGCGTCTTCTACCTCAAATATGCGCGTGCCGAGGATACCGTCAGCACCGCCGGCGGGCGCGAGCTGCGGCTGCCCGGACTGGCGACGATCCTCCAGAACCTGGTGCTCAACCAGCGCCCCGGCGGCAGCGCGCTGTCGGGCGGCGCGCCGACGCTGGGCGCGCGGCTGGTGCGGCAAAGCCAGCCGCGGCTGAAGGGGCTGGGGCTGGGCGGGGTGATGCCCAATGCGGCGCAGACGCCCGCCAACGGCCTGCCCGTCCCCGGCCTCTACCCCACCGACAATGGCGACGTGCTGGGCTATGGCGGGTTCGGCAGCACCGGCGGGGGGCTGGGCGGCGACATGGTCGCCCCGCTGACGCAGGACATCGTGCGGATCGAACCGAACCCGTATCTGAACGCGGTGATCGTGCGCGACGTGCCCGAACGCATGGCCGCCTATGATTCGCTGATCCGCGCGCTCGACGTCGAACCGCAGGTGGTGGAGGTCGAGGCGACGATCATCGACATCAACACCGACAAGCTGCGCCGGCTGGGCGTCAACTGGCGGCTGGGCAGCGGCGGGTTCGGCTTCCTGTTCGGCGACGGCACGTCGAACGACACCTTGCTCAACCGCAACCCCGCGCTGTCGCGCCGCGACAATACGACCGCGATCACGCCGCAGGGCCAGGGCGGCACGATCTCCACGATCATCGGCAGCCAGCGCGAATTCCTGGGCCGCATCCAGGCGCTGGAGACCAAGGGCGTCGCGCGCGTCGTCAGCCGGCCGCAGGTGCTGACGCTGTCGAACGTGGAGGCGATCTTCGACCGCACGCGCACCTTTTACGTCCGCGTCGCGGGGCGTGAGGAGGTCGACCTGTTCAACGTCACCGCCGGCACCGTGCTGCGCGTCAATCCGCACGTCTTCCGCGATCAGGACCAGACGCGCATCCGCATGCTCGTCAATATCGAGGACGGGTCGATCAGCCGCGATTCGCTGGTCGAGAACATCCCGATCGTCGAACGCGCCAGCGTGTCGACGCAGGCGATGGTGCTCGACGGCGAAAGCCTGCTGCTCGGCGGGATGACCGTCGATGCCGACGCCGACAGTTCGTACAAGATCCCGCTGCTCGGCGACATTCCGCTGCTCGGCAACCTGTTCAAGGTGCAGCAGCGCAGCCGTTCGCGCACCGAACGGCTGTTCCTGCTGACCCCGCGGCTGGTGTCGCTCGGCTCGCGCGTCGGGCCGACCACGGTGGCGACGACGACGCGCGTCGCACCCGCGCCGGTCAATCCGCCGATCAACCCCAAGCCCGGCTTCAGCACCGACGGGAGTATCATGCGGTGACCGTCGCCGAACCCGTGCTGCGCATCCTGAACGGCCGGCTGGCCGGGACGGAAAAGCAGCTGCCCGACAGCGGGGCGGTGTCGATCGGGCACCAGTTCTGGCACGACGTCGTCGTGCGCGATCCCGCGACGAAGGGGATGGCGGTCGACCTCGCGCTCGCCCCCGACGGCGCGGCGCAGGCGACCGTGCTGGAGGGCGAGGCCGAACTGCTCGGCTCCACCATCCCGGTCGGCGGCACCGCGATCGTCCCGCCCTACGTCCCGCTGTCGATCGGCGGGATCGCGATGGCCTGGGGCGAACGCGGGTCGGATCGCTGGGCGGATGCCACCGGGCTGGTCGCCACCGTCCCCGCCCCGCCGCCCGCCCCGCCCAGCGCCAGCGACCACGCATGGGCGTTCGCGGGCCGCGCGGGCGAGGGCGCGGCACAGGTGTTCACCCGCACCCGTCTGGCGATCGTCGCGGGCGCGGTCGGCATGGTCGCGCTGGCCAGCGCGGCGGTGCCGATGGTCGATGCGCTGCACCTGCGCGGCACGCCGCCGGAACGCGTCGAGCGCGCGATGGCCAAGGCCGGGCTGCCGGGCCTGTCCGCGCATGAGGATGCGACGACCGGCGCGGTGACCGTCACCGGGGTGGTCGCCAATGATGCGCAGCGCACGCGCGCGGTCGACACGCTGCGCGACACCGGCATCGCGGGCAGCGTCGCGGTGCTGACCAGCGCCGACCTGGCGCGCTCCGCGGTCGACGTCGCGCGGATGAACGGCATCCAGGCGGTGGCGCGCCCGATCGGCCGCACCGCGATCGAACTGCGCGTGACCCCGATGGCGCCGGAGGACGAACAGAAACTGGCGCAGGCGGTGCGCGGCGACGTGCGCGCGCTGACCCGCCTGTCGCTGCGCGACGATCTGCCGCCGACCGAGGATGTGCCGCTCAAGACGGTGCAGGATGCGACGAAGAAGGTGTCGACCGTCGTCGGCGGCGACCCCGCGTTCATCCAGACCGTCGACGGGGCGCGCTATTTTCCGGGCGCGGTGATGCCCAGCGGGCACCGGCTGGTCGCGATTCAGGGTAACATGGTCGTGTTCGAGAAAAGCGGGCGACAGACCCGCGTGGCGTTCTGAACCCGGGGATTTGGGCAACAGGGGCAAGCGAAGGAGAAGGCAAGTGACGGACAACAGCATCACCGGCGGCCTCGGCATGATCGCCGCCACCCCGCTCACGGGGAACCGCATGGCCAAGGGCAATGCGCCGGGCACCTGGTTCGAGGCGCTGGCAGACGCCTGGGGCCAGACGCTCGACGGCCAGGCCGCGCGGATCGAACAGATGTCGGACAGCGTCGGCCAGGGCGGCGACAATCCGTCGCAGATCACGAAGCTGACCGCCGAATCGATGCGGATGAGCTTCATGGCGAACAGCTCGTCCAGCTCGATCGACAGCGTCGGCAAGGCGCTCGAGACGATGGCGCGCAAGGGCTAAGGAGGGCCGCACATGTCGATCGAAGCCATTGCGGCATCCGCCGCGGGCGCCGGCGGCGCCGGGATCGCGATGCCGCCGGCCGATACCATCCAGGCCGGGCCGAATGCGTCCATCGCCGACATCACCAGCTTCCAGTCGTCGATGACCGCAGCAGCATCCGGCGCGTCCCCCGTGGGCGGGCCGGACCAGCTGTCGCCCGCGATCAAGGCGATGTTCACCCAGCTGGAAAAGGTGAACGGAGAGGCGCGCAATGTCGCCGATTACGCGCAGGCCGCCTCGGCGAAGGGCGCGGACATGACCCCGGGCGAGGTCGTCAACCTGACGATGAAGTGCCACGAATTCATGTTCCACTGCCAGCTGACGTCGAACATCGCCAACCGCACCTCCGACGGGGTGCAGCAGCTGTTCCGGCAGCAATCGTGACGCGCCGGCGGGAGGAGGAGCGGCGGATGGACACCATCGTGCGACAGGTGCGGATCGTGCTGGCCGCGCTGGGGCTTCTCCTCCTGGCCGCGTGCGGCCGCGCCGAACTGTACGGCAAGCTGACCGAGGCGCAGGCCAACGAGATGATCGCGGTGCTCCAGCGGTCGGGGATCGAGGCCGACAAGACCAGCGCGGGCGAGAACGGCTGGACGCTCACCACCGCGAAGGGCGATTTCGGCCGCGCGGTGGAGATCCTGCAGTCGCAGGGCTATCCGCGCCAGGATTTCGCGACGCTCGGCACCGTGTTCAAGAAGGAAGGCTTCGTCTCCTCCCCCACCGAGGAGCGCGCGCGGCTCAACTGGGGGCTCAGCCAGGAACTGTCGCGCACGCTGACGGAGATCGACGGCGTGGTGCAGGCGCGCGTCCATCTGGCGCTGCCCGAGGATGCGCCGCTCGCCGAGCAGAAGGCGCCCGCCAGCGCCTCGGTGTTCATCAAATACCGCCCCGGCACCGACATCAACGGCCAGATCGGCAAGATCAAGGCACTGGTCGTCAATTCGATCGAGGGGCTGAAATACGAAAACGTCAGCGTCGAAACCTTCGCCGCCGCGCCGGCACCGGTCGCGGTCGGCACCCCCGTCGCCCCGGGCGGCGGCGGCGACACGCTGGTCTGGGCGCTGGCGATCGGTGCGCTCGCGGTGGTCGGCGCGCTCGCCTATCCGGGCCTGCGCCGCTGGCGCTTGCGGCGTCAGGCCGCGACCCGCCGCGCGATCGTGCCGCAGGACGTCCAGCCGTGAGCGCGGCGGCGGAACGCGCGGCGCTGGCGCGGATCGGCGCCAGCCTTGCCGAACTGGCGGGCGAGCGTGGGGAGCGGCGCGCGCGTGCGCTGATCGAACGCGGCCCCGCGCCGGTCGCCGCCAGCTTCGCCGACCTGTCGCGGGCGCCCGACTGGCTGCAACGCCCGCGACCGGCGCTGATGCGCCTGTCGGTGCGCGCCGCGCTGGTCGCGATGGCGCCCGCGATCGCCGCGTCGATCGACGGCGACTGGCTGCGCGAACTGGCGCGCCGCGCGGGCGACAGCGCGCTCGACGCCGCGATCGCGCTCGCCCCCGACGTGCCGGGCGGCGGGGTCGGCGCGGTCGGCGGGGATGCGATCGACGCGCTCGGTTTCGACCTGCTGCGCGCGGCGCTGCCGGGCGTGCTGCACCGCTATCTCGAATGGGCGCCGACCGCCGCGCGCCGCTGCGACGCCGCGCTGGCGCGCTTCGCGGTCGCCGCCGCCGCGCGGGAGGGCGCCGCATGAGCTACGTACTGATTCACGCCGATGCCGCCGCGACGCTGGTGCGCGACGATCCGATCGTCCCCGCCGCGGACCTGCCCGCCTTCTCTGAGGCGCGCACCCTGCTGGAGGCCGCCGCCGCGATCCGCGACGCCGCCGCCGCCGACGCGCGCACCGCCGCCGATGCCGCGCGCGAGGAAGCGCGCGCCGCCGGCCATGCCGAGGGGCTGGCGACCGGCGCGGCGCAGGTGCGCGACGAACTGCTGCGCCTCGCCGCCGCCGACACCGCGCGTGCCGCTGCGCAGCGCGACGATCTGGCGCGCCTCGCGCTGGAGGTGGTCCGCCGCATCGCCGCCGATCTCGGCCCCGGCGACATGGTCGCCGCGCTCGCCGATCGCGCCGCCGCGTCGGTAGCGCCCGATCCGCTGCCGGTGGTGCGCGTGCACCCCGATGTCGTGGCGGCGGCCGCCGCGCGGCTCGGCCCGCGCGCCCGCGTGGAGGGCGACTCGCGGCTCGCCCCCGACGATTGCGTCCTCGCCACCCCGCTGGGCGAGGTCCATGCCGGGCTGGAGACGCAGCTTGCCGCGCTGTCGCGCGCCTGGGGGATCGCGGGATGATCGCCCCGCGCGACGCGCTGCTGGACGGCGGGGTCGACGACCTGCTCGCCCGGCTGCACCGCTCCACCACGGTCGAGCGGCGCGGGCGGCTGGTCGAACTGCTCGGCACGACGATGAAGGTCACCGGCATCGCCGCGCGCATCGGCGAGACGTGCGAGGTGATCGTCCCCGCCACCGGCGATGCGGTGATGGCGGAGGTGGTCGGGATCGCCGGCCATGCCACGATCCTGACCCCGCTGGGCGACGTGCGCGGCCTGTCCGCCGATGCCGAGGTGGTGGTACGCCCCGGCGAGGATCGCGTCCCCTATGGCGCCGCGCTGCTTGGCCGCGTGCTCGACGGGCGGGGCCGGCCGATCGACGGCAGGGGCGACCTGCCCGCCGGCCTGCCGACCGTCCCGCTCCACGCGCCTGCCCCCTCCCCGATGGAGCGCACGCTGATCGACCGTCCGCTGGAAACCGGCGTGCGCGCGATCGACACGCTGCTGACGCTGGGCGAAGGACAGCGGATGGGCGTGTTCGCCGCCGCCGGCGGGGGCAAGTCGACGCTGCTGGGGATGCTCGCGCGCTTCGCGAAGGCGGAGGTGATCGTCATCTCGCTGATCGGCGAGCGCGGGCGCGAGGTGCGCGAATTCATCATCGACGCGCTGGGCGACGACGGGCTGGCGCGGTCGGTGATCGTCTGCGCCACGTCCGATCGCGCCGCGATGGAACGGGTGCGCGCCGCGCACCACGCCACCGCCATCGCCGAGGGGTTCCGCAGCCAGGGCAAGAGCGTGCTGCTGCTGATGGATTCGGTCACCCGCTTCGCCCGCGCACTGCGCGAGATCGGGCTGGCGGCGGGCGAACCGGCGGTCCGGCGCGGCTTCCCGCCGTCGGTCTTCGCCGAACTGCCGCGCCTGTTCGAGCGTGCGGGCACCGATGCGAACGGCGCGATCACCGGCGTCTACACCGTCCTCCTGGAGGATGAGGACGGCGGCGATCCGGTGGGGGAGGAAGTGCGCTCGATCCTCGACGGGCATATCCTGCTGTCGCGCAAGCTGGGTGCGGCGGGCCATTATCCCGCGGTCGACGTGCTGGGCAGCCTGTCGCGGCTGTTCACCCGCCTCGCCGCCCCGGATCATCGCGCCGCCGCCACCGCGGTGCGCGCGCTGATGGCCAAACATGCCGAGATCGAATTCCTGGTGCAGGTCGGCGAATATCGCCCCGGCGCCGACGCGTTCGCCGATCGCGCCATCGCCGCGCGGCCGGAGATCGACGCGCTGCTGCGCCAGCCGGAAACCGAGCGCAGCCCGATGCCCAATGCGCTGCTCGCGCTCAGGAGCATCGGCGGATGAGCGCGCGCGACGCGATCCGCCAGGCCGGGCAGCTCGTCCGCCTGCGCGACGTGCGCGTCCGCGCCGCCGCCGCGCGGCTGGCGGCGGCGCGCGCCGCGACGCAGGAGGCCGAGCGCACGCGCCGCGACGCGGATGCCGCCGCCGATGCCGCCGGCGCCGCGCATGACGCCGCGCGCGCCGATCTGGCCACCGACCCGGCGGAGGCCGAACGGCTGCTCGCGTTGCTCGATCGCGCGCGGTTCGACCGGTCGATCGCGAGCGAAACCGTCGCGCAGGCCCGCGCCGCCGAGGAACAATGCCTCGCCGACGAAGGCGAGCGGCGGCGCGCGATGATCGTGGCACAGGCACGCCACGACGCGGTCGCCACGCGGGTCGGCGCGATGCGCCGCCACGCGCTGCGGCTGGAGGAGGAGCGCCAGGCGCTCGACAGCGAAGACATCAGGAGGTTCCGATGAGCGACGTCCCGGCCACCACGCGCAGCCACGCGCCGCGCTCCCCCGCCCGCTCCGCCCTGCGCACCGCCCCTGCGGCGCAGGACGTCCAGGCGATGCGCGAGGCGCTGGCGAACGCCCGACGTCAGCAGGGGCCGCTGCCGGGGCAGCCGCAGGCCGGCGCCCGCGCGACGCCGCAGCAGGGCGGCGCACGCACCGGCTCCATGGCCGGCACCGATCGCGGCGCTGACGCGCTGGCGAACGGCGAATGGCGCGCGGCGGACGATCGCGCCGCGCTGGACCGCCGCGACGGCGAACGCTCTGCCGATCAGGGCTTCGGCGGCTTCGCGCAACCCGGCGCGCTGCCGGTGACGGTCGCGGCGCACCCGCCCGCGCCGCAGGTCGATCCGTCCGGCTTCGCGCAGATGCTCGCCGATCTGTGGACGCGCGAAAACGGCCGTGGCGCGCGCGAGGTGCGGGTGCGCTTCGGCAACGACAGCTGGCCCGCCACCGGCGCGCGGCTGGTGCGCACCGCCGACGGGCTGCTCGACGTCACCGTCGAAATGGCCGCGGGCAGCGCCCCGCCCCCGCTCGACACGCTCGGCGACGCACTGGCAAAATCCGGCCTGTCGATCGGCGGTCTGGCGGCCGAGGCGGGCTGAGGCGCGGCCACCGACGCGAAGCGTCATCGCCAGACGTCAACCGGACGGAGGCGGTCACACCACAGACGCCTGAAAACCCTCCGCGTCTCCGCGCCTCCGCGTGAACTTCAGCGCGCCCCGTGCCAGTCGACCCACGCGCCATAAGCGTGGCAGGTCGCCAGATGCTCCGTCACGCCATCGGGCCAGGTCGTCAGCGACAGGTGCACCGCGTCGCGCGCCGCGGTCCATTCGAACCCGATCCGCGCCAGCGGCCGCGCCGCATCGGCGCGTGCGCCGGCCGTCGCAAAGGCGTGGTCCACCGCCGCGCGGGCGCGCGCATCGCAATATTGAAGCGCCATCGAATGGACGACGACCCGCCACTCGCCCGCCGGCTGCGGTTCGCCCAGCTGCGCGGGCAGCCAGTCGGCGATGTCGCCGCGCGCCAGCTGCGGCGGGTCGGCGCGCGCGATGCGCAGCGCCGCCTCCAGCCGCTGCGCGCGTGCCGGCTCGTCGGCCCAGACATGCGCCATCAACCGCTCGCACGCCTCGTCGTCGCGCACGTCGAGCGGCCGCAGGTCGACCCCGCGCGCCGACGCAATCGTCACCGGCGCGGCGGGCGGCGCGGTGCCGGTCCAGCGCGGCGCGACCCGCACCGGCGACGCCGGATCGCCCGCCGCCACCCCGCCCAGATGGTGGGCATAGCGCGCCAGCAACAGGTTCAGCCCCGCACTCGCGCCCAGTTCGCGCAGCGCCACCGGCAAGGCGCGCCGTGTGGCGAGGACCATCAGCGCCGCCATGATCGCGCCGGTGCGGCCGACCTCGTTGGTCTGCGGCACATGGCGCATCCAGTCGGCAATGAACGCATCGTGCGCCGCCATCGCCGCGCCGACCCCGCGGTCGACATCGCCCGCCGCATCGTGGAACAGCGCCGCCAGCGCCGCATCGGCGCCGCGCCGCGCCAGCGCGTGCAGCGCGGCGTGGAACCGCATCGCCAGCGCATCGGCGGCGGCATCGCCGGGCCAGCCGGCGATCAGCGCGGCGGTGCGCGGCGCGCGCCACAATTGCCGCTCGCCCGCCGCCAGCACGTCGGCGACGAAGCGCGATCCCATCGCACGCACCGCCGCGGCGTGGCGGCCCAGCGGGCCGGTCGGGCTGGCGGCGGCGGTCATCTCGGCCTCTTCCGTATCGGCGGGACGATGGTCGATCGCCGCGAACATATCGGTCAAAACGCCGACCAGTCACCATTGGCGACCAGCCGCGGCGCGGCCGACGTGGCGGGAGCGGGAGCGGGGGCACGGCGCGCGGCCCGCGGCGCGGCCATCGCGACGACCGGCGCACCGTCGATGACGAAGGTCGCGACGGAGGCGGCCAGCTGCTCGGCCTCCTCCACCAGCCGGCGCGCGGCGGCGGAGGTTTCCTCGACCATCGCGGCGTTCTGCTGCGTCATCGCGTCCATCTCGCCGATCGCGACGTTGATCTGCCCCAGGCTCTGCGCCTGTTCGTCCGACGATCGCGCCACCGCGTCGATCGAGGTGCTGACGCTCGTCACCCGCTCGATGATGCGGTTCAGCGCCTGGCCAGTCTGGTCGACCAGCTCGGCACCCGCGCGCACATGGGTGGACGCGGCGGACACGCGCGCCTTCACCTCGGTGGCGGCATCGGCGGACCGCTGTGCCAGCGCACGCACCTCGCTGGCCACGACCGCGAAGCCCTTGCCCGCCTCGCCCGCGCGCGCCGCCTCGACGCCCGCGTTCAGCGCCAGCAGGTTGGTCTGGAAGGCGATGCCGTCGATCATCGTGATGATCTCGGCGATCTCGTTGCTGGCCTGTTCGATCCCGTTCATCGCGCCGATCGCGCGGCGCACCACATCGCCGCCCTGCTCGGCCTCGGCGCGGGTCTGCGCCATCGCCGCGCTCGCGCTGGTCGCCGCGCCGGCGCCGTCGCGGATCGAACGCGTCACCTCGTCCAGCGCCGATGCCGATTGCTGGAGCGCGGCGGCCTCCTGCTCGGTACGCAGCGACAGGTCGCCTGTCGCGTCGCTGATCTCGCCGGTGTTCTGCTTGATCGCCTCGACGCTGCGGCGCACCCCACCCAGCACGTGCGACAGGCTGCCGGTGGCGGCGTTGAAATCGTCGGACAGGCGGCGGAACGCTTCGGGCACGTCGCTGATCCGCGCGGTCAGGTCGGCCTCCGACAGGCGGCTCAGGCTGCTGCCGATCGCCGCCATCGCGGCGGCGCGGTCCTGGTCGGCGGCCTCCTTGGCGGCGGCGGTCTGGCGGAACACCTCGACCGCGCGCGCCATGTCGCCCAGTTCGTCGCTGCGCGACGTGCCGGTGACGCGGATATCGTGCCGCCCGTCGGCCAGTTCGGCCATCGTCGCGGTCAGCGCGGTGATCGGCCGCGCGATCTGCCGCGTCAGCATCCGCGACAGGCCGATGGCGATGCCGATCAGCGCGATCGTGCCGATCCCCAGGACGATCAGCGCGGTGTCGATCGCCCAGCGCTGGCGCTCGGCATAGACCGCCAGGTCCTCGGTCTCCTTGGCGCGCAGCGCGCGCAGCGGCAGCGCGATCGCGCTCACCAGCACCTTCTTGCCGGCATCGCGCACCACCTGCTGCGCCTCGTCGCGGCGCCCGGCCTTCACCCACGGGATCAGCCGGTCGCCCCAGTCGCGGCGCCATTCCAGCGTCTTCTCGCGCGCCTCGGCCAGCAGCGCCTTCTGCTGCGGGTCGTCCAGCATCGCGTCCAGCTCGACCGCGGTCTTGTCGAACTCGGTGCGCCCCTCGTCATAGGATTTGAGGTACGTCACGTCGCCCGTCACCAGGAAGCCGCGGAACTGGCTGTTCTGGCGCAGGATCGCGGTCTCCAGCGTCAGCGCCTTGGCAAAGACGCTCTGGCTGTCGTTGCTGTGCTCGGTGGAGCGCGCGATCATCAGGATGGTGGCAAGGAACACCCCCATCACCAGTGCCGCGGTCGCGATGATGGCCAGGAACGACCAGCCCAGCTTGCGAGGTATCTTCATGGAGGAGCGACCCGTTCGTGAAGGTTTCGATCAGAAGCGCGAGCGCAGCGTCACGCCATAGGTGCGCGGTTCGGCCAGGAAGCTGGCGAACAGCGCATTGCCCGTGGCGAAGCTGGGCGAACCGAACCGCTGGACCTGCGATACGCTGCCCGCGCCCTGGAACGGGGCGGAGAAAGCGACCTGCTGGTAATCGGTGTCGAAGACGTTCTGGCCCCAGAATTCCAGCGCCCAGCGCTGGTCGCGCCCGCGCACGCCGACGCGCGCGTTGACCAGGAAGAAACCGTCCTGGTTCTTTTCCGCGAACAGGTCCGACCCGGTGTTATAGTCGCTGCTCAACCGGCTATCGACGTAGAACAGCGCGGTCAGCCCGCCCGTGCCCAGCGGCGGCGTCCAGGTGGCCGAACTGGTGACGGTGTGGCGCGGCGCGTTCGACATCTGGTTGCCCGGCAGCAGGAACAGCGCCGCGTTCAGCGCCTCGCCCGATGCGCTGCCGACCAGATTGTCGCGATACTGGGTGTGGGCATAGGTATAGCCCAGCGTGAAGGTGACGTCCGGCGCGGGATAGGCACCGCCCTCCAGCTCGAACCCCTGCGTCACCACGCCGGTGCCGACCTTGCCGGTGCACGCGCCGGTGGTGGACGATTCGTCGCGGTCCGCACCGTTCAGCGACGTGCCGCACGACCCGATGTTCTGGACGATGTAGTTGGTCCCGTTGAAGGTGTTCAGCTGGAAGTTGCGGAATTCCGACCGGTACGCCGCCAGGTTCGCGGTGAACTGGCGCGAGCTGTACTTGACGCCCATTTCATAGGCGTTGACCGTTTCCGGATCGAACCGCAGGTTCACCGCGCTGGCCGCGGTCGGCGTCGCGAACACCGTCGCCGACAGGTCCGACCGGTCGAGGTTGAAGCCGCCCGCCTTGTACCCGCGCGCATAGGATGCGTACAGCAGCGTGCTGGGCACCGGCTTCCACGACAAGACGGCGGTGCCGGTCAGCTGTCCTTCGTCCACCTTGTCGCGGATCGGCAGGCCGGTCAGTGCCGACGACGAATTGCCGGTGCAGGTCAGCGTGATGATCCCCGCCGCCAGCGACCGCAGCGTGGCGTTGGTGCTGCCCAGCAGCGGGCCGAGTGCGGCCTGCTGCGCCGGGCAGGCGGTGTTGTTGTTGTTGAACGCCGCGTTCAGCGTCTTGCTCTCATGCGTGTAGCGCAGGCCGCCGGTGACGCTCAGCGTATCGGTCAGCTTGAAGATGTTGTGCGTGAACAGCGCCCAGTTGCGGCTGCCCTGGTCGTACACGTCGCGCAGGCTGCCGACGTTGCTCATCGTGCTCAGCCGGTCGATCCCGCCGATGATCGTCGGCCCCACCGCCGCGGTCAGCGCGGTGCGCCCGGCGGTGCTCAGGCAGCCGGCATTGGCCGGGTTGCGCAGCGCCGCGGCCGGATTGATCGTCGCGACCATGCGGCACGCCGCGAACGCGCCATACTGCGATCCGAACTTCAGGTTGTCGACGACCTCCAGGTCCTCGTGCGCGTAATAGCCGCCCACCAGCCAGTCGAGCCGCCCGCCGAACAGCCCGCCGCTCAGCCGGGTTTCCTGCGTGAAGGTATGGAATTCGCGATAGGCGTTGCCGTCGTCGGGGCGATAGCCGATGTCGACGTTGCCATAGTCGATGTCGGCCGCGCCGCCGGCCTTGTACTCACGATACGCGCTGATCGAGATCAGCTGGACGCTGCCGATGTTCCAGCCGATGCGCGCCGACACGCCGTAATCGGTGGTGACGTTCGAATAGGCGCGGCCGCGCGTGTTGGCGATCAGCCGGTTGTACGGATTGCCCGCGCTGGGCAGCACGCCGCCCAGGCTCTGCAACACCGACACGATGCGGTTCTGCGCCGCAACCTCGTAATCGCCCGGCGCGCCCGGCGTCGGATCGAACTTCTCGCGCGTGTCGATATAGACCGCGCCGCAGCACTTCTCGTCGCGATGCGTATAGTCGCCGATCAGCCGGATCGAGAAATCGGCGGACGGTTTGAAGAACAGCTGCCCGCGCACGAAATAGCGGTTGCGGTCGTTATAGTCTGTGTCGTTGACGACATCGTGGTAGAAGCCGTCGCGCTTGGCGAACACGCCGTCGACGCGGAACGCCAGCTTGTCGGCCACCACCGGCCCGGTCAGCGCACCGGCCAGCCGCACCGCGTTGAAATTGCCGTAGGTCGCCTCGCCGTAACCGCCGAAGGTGAAGTCGGGATATTTGGTGTAGATGCTGATCGCGCCGGCGGACGAATTGCGCCCCGACAGCGTGCCCTGCGGCCCGCGCAGCACTTCGATCCGCTCCACCTCGCCCAGGTCGTTCAGCCCCGATCCGGTGCGGCTGCGATACACGCCGTCGATGAACACCGCGACCGAGCTTTCCAGCCCCGGGTTGTCGCCCACCGTACCGATGCCGCGCAGCCGCGCGGTCGCATTGGCTTCCGATCCGGTCGACGACACGATCAGCGACGGCGCCAGCTGCGCCATCTGGCGGATGTCGGTCGCGCCCGAATTCTGCAGCGCGGCGGTGCTATAGGCGCTGACCGCGATCGGCACGTTCGACAATCGCTGCGACCGGCGCGTCGCGGTGACGACGATGTCGGCGGTGTTGGCGGAGGGGGCGGGCGTGGGCTGCGCGCCGGGTGCCTGCTCCTTCTGGGTGGGAACCACCTCGCGCAACCCTTGCGCCGCCGCCGGTCCGGCTCCGGCCAGCGCGATCGCAGCGCCGGCGGTGGTCGCCAGCAGACATCCCCACTTCCCCATCTGGTAAATTCCCCGTTTCGTGCTTGTCTTCACCTTCTTCCCTACGATCCCGATTGATACTTTCGGGTTAACGCGGGCGGCCCCTCCGGCCGGGATTATCCCCCGGTTGCAGGACGTTGCCCCTTCCCGGCCGCTCTTGCGGCGCACAGTGCGCGCGCCTCGCCCCTTGTTGCCGCGCGCGTCTGCGCCTACGGCCGGCGCGTCCATGTTTCAGGAGAGTTGAATGCGCCCCAGCGGCCGCGCGCCCGACCAGATGCGCACCATCACCATCCAGCCCCGCTTCACCCGCCATGCGGAAGGATCGGTGCTGATCGGGTTCGGCGATACCAGGGTGCTGGTCACCGCTTCCGTCGAGGAACGCGTGCCGCCGTTCCTGCGCGGCAAGGGGCAGGGGTGGGTCACCGCCGAATACGGGATGCTGCCGCGCGCCACCCACACCCGCGGCAGCCGCGAGGCGGCCAAGGGCAAGCAGTCCGGCCGGACGCAGGAAATCCAGCGGCTGATCGGCCGCTCGCTGCGCGCCGTGACCGACATGGCGCTGCTGGGCGAACGCCAGATCACGCTCGACTGCGACGTCATCCAGGCCGATGGCGGCACCCGCACCGCCGCCATTTCCGGCGCGTGGGTCGCGCTGCGCCTGGCGATCAACGGCCTGCTGGAAAACGGCAAGCTCACCGCCGATCCGCTGACGCAGAAGGTCGCGGCGGTGTCCTGCGGCATCTACCAGGGGCAGCCGGTGCTCGACCTCGATTATGACGAGGATTCGAACGCCGACGCCGACGCCAATTTCGTCCTGCTCGAAAACGGCCATATCGCCGAGGCGCAGGCGACCGCCGAACATGCCACCTATGACGAGGAGGCGCTGCTGCGGCTGCTGCGGCTCGCCCGGATCGGCTGCGCGGAGATCTTCGCGGCGCAGGCGAAGGCCGTCGCATGAGCGGCGAGGGCGACGCGCCGCAGGCGATCCGCAAGCTTGCCGCCGGCACGCTGGTGATCGCCAGCCATAACGAGGGCAAGGTGCGCGAAATCGCCGCGCTGCTCGAAGGCCGCGGGCTTCAGGTCGTCTCGGCCGCGTCGCTCGACCTGCCGGAGCCGGAGGAGACCGGCACCACCTTCGTCATGAATGCCGAACTGAAGGCGCGCGCCGCCGCCGACCTGTCGGGGCTGCCCGCGCTGGCCGACGACAGCGGGCTGTGCGTCGATGCGCTGGGCGGCGATCCGGGCATCTTCTCGGCACGCTGGGGAATGGCCGATCCCGGCCTGCCCGGCGTCGATCCGGTGCCCGCGTTCGACGGGCGCGATTTCGCGCTGGCGATGCGCCGCGTCACCGACAAGCTGGATGCGATACCGGACGCGCCGCGCGACGCGCATTTCGTCTGCGCGCTCGCGCTCGCCTGGCCCGACGGCCATGTCGAATGGTTCGAAGGGCGCGTCGACGGCACGCTCGTCTGGCCGCCGCGCGGCGACCTGGGCCATGGCTACGACCCGATCTTCCAGCCGATCGGCAGCGACCTGACCTTCGGACAGATCGCGGAGGAGGACAAGAACGCGATCAGCCACCGCGGCGACGCCTTCCGCCAACTGGTCGCCGCCGCTTTCTGAGCGGCGGGCCGAAGCCAGCGTCGCGTCCCGCCGCCCGGTGGAGGACCCGTCATGCCGGACTTGTTCCGGCATCCACGTCTCCGCGAACGCACCCGCCGTTGCGTTCGCGGCATCATGGACCCCGGCCCGCGCCGGGGTGACGATCATCCGATGACCCACCGCGCCCGTCTTGCGATCGGCTCCCGGAACGTGCCCCCCGGCCTCACTCCCCGCCGGCCGGCGGCGCCTCCGCCGCCTTCGCATCCTCCACCACCGCTTCGTAGATGATCGACCGGTCGGACGCATCGGCGATGTGCAGCAGCACCCAGGTCCCGCCGCGCTTCGCCACGACCACGCGGATCCGGTCGTTGAACAGCCCGTCGAACCCCACCGGCGCGACCTTCCCCGAATTGAGGATCAGCGCCCCCATGTCGCGCCCGCACGCCGGCCCGGTGCAGCTGAACACCGTCTGGAACCCGTCCTTGGCCAGCCGGTCGGCATAGTAACGCTGGATCTGCAGCGGCGCGACCGCCGGCTCCACGCGATAGCCGATGTGCGTCACCTGCCCTTCCAGCAGCTGGCGGTTGCCGGCGGCATCCTGGCTGGTGATCTGCCCGGTCGGGATGGTGATCTCGTCCAGCGACGGCGCGCGATAATCGTCGATCACCGCGCCCGGATAGCGCGGCAGCAGCGGATGGTCTTCGCCCTCGCGGTCCTGCGCCGCCGCGGGCGCTGCCGCCACCACCAACAACGCCGCCCCGATCACCGCTACGAAACGCATGGTCGCCTACTCCCGCTGTGACTGTCGCGCGCGGTGCTGCGCGACGCGCCGGTCGCTGTCAAATCGGCGCGCGCGGGTCAGAACGCCCGCTCGCCCATCACATTGCCCGCGGGGGAATAGCGGCACACCAGATAATCGTCGCTGCGGCTGGAGGCGACCGCGCAGCCCACGCGCCCCGATCCGCGCCACACGATCTGCACGTAATGCGCCACCCCGCCCCAGTTCCCCGACCGGCTCGATTCGGGCACCGGACGGTTCACGAAGTCGCTCTTCTCCGCGACCCACAGCGCGACCATCTCGTCATAACCATAGGCGCCGCGCGTCCCGGTGAACAGATTCTCGCCCTCGCGCCCCGGCCCCTGCGGCTGCTCGGCATGCGCGAACCGCCCCGTCCGCGCCAGCTCCTTGGCATAGGCCGCCGCCGACCGCTCCAGCGCGTCGTCCCACACCAACGGCGCCACGCCCACCGCGGCGCGCGAGGCGTTGTGCCCGGCCAGCATCGCCCGGCGCAGCACCGATTCGCCGCGCGCCGGCGCGGGCGCGTCGGGACGCGGCTCCACCACCCGCGGCGGTCCGGCATCGCCGGTGCACGCCGCCGCGATCATCGGCAGCAGGAACGCGAACAGGCGGGCGGCATGGCGTTTCGGGCGCATCGCCGCCATATCGGCGCCGGCATGGTTCCCGACAATCCCCCGCTGGCGCTGTATATCCACTGGCCGTTCTGCGTCAGCAAATGCCCCTATTGCGATTTCAACAGCCATGTGCGCGCCTCGGTCGATCAGGCGCAGTGGCGCGACGCGCTGCTCGCCGATCTGGCGCATGAGGCCGGGCTGCTCCCCGGTCGCCGGCTCGGCTCGATCTTCTTCGGCGGCGGCACGCCCTCGCTGATGCCGCCCGCCACGGTCGCCGCGCTGATCGACGCCGCGCTCGCAGCCTGGCCCGCCGCGCCGGGGGGTGTGGAGATCACGCTGGAGGCCAATCCGTCGTCGGTGGAGGCGGCGCGCTTCGCCGATCTCGCCGCCGCCGGGGTGAACCGCGTGTCGCTGGGGGTGCAGGCGCTCGACGATGCCGCGCTGCGCTTCCTGGGCCGCGCGCATGGCGTGGACGAGGCGCTGGGCGCGCTCGCCATCGCGCAGCGCCATTTCGCGCGCGTCAGCATCGACCTCATCTACGCGCGCCCCGACCAGTCGCTGGCGGCGTGGGAGGCCGAACTGGCACGCGCGCTCGCCTTCGGCACCGAGCATCTGTCGCTCTATCAGCTGACGATCGAACCGGGCACGCGCTTCGCCACCGACGCCGCCGCCGGCCGCCTCGTCATCCCCGACGGCGACACCGCCGCCGACCTGTTCGAGGCGACGCGCGCGATCACCGCGGCGGCGGGCATCCCCGCCTATGAAATCTCCAACCACGCCCGCCCTGGCGCGCAGAGCCGCCACAACCTCACCTATTGGCGCTACGGAGACTATGCCGGCATCGGCCCCGGCGCGCACGGCCGGCGCGACGCGCTGGCCACCTTCCGCCGGCGCAAGCCCGAAAACTGGCTCGCCGCACTTACACGCAACGGCCATGGCCTGGAAAGCGAGGAGCCGCTCGATCCCGCGACCCGCGCCAGCGAGGCATTGCTGATGGGCCTGCGCCTTGACGAAGGAGTCGACCTGGCGCGCATCGCCGCGCTGACCGGGGTCGCGATCGGCGAACTGGTGGACGACCGCCAGATCGCCGCGCTGCCCGGGCTGATCGCGCGCACCGGCACCCACCTGCGCGTCACCGAAGCGGGGATGATCCTGCTCGACGCGATCCTGCCGCGCGTCGTGCGCACCCCCGACACCGCGATCGCCTGAACCACCCACCCCGAACGTCGCCGCTGCCCGCCCCAAACGTCGCCCCTGCGCAGGCAGGGGCTTCCCGGTTGGGACGGAACCGCCCGCGGAAAAAGGCTCCAGCCGGCGCTACAGCGCCCGCGCCGCACCCTCCGCCAGCACATGCGTGCACAATTGCGCCTCGGGCGTATCGCCCGCCTCCAGCGCCGCGACCGTCACCCAGCCGTCGCCGCGCCACCGCGCGCCGTCCTCGGCCGGGGTGCCCAGCGGGAGGAACAGCCGCCGCCGCTCGCCCGTCGGGGAATCGCCCACCAGCCGGTCGGCGTAGAGGGTGAAGCCGGTCGCCGCCTCCTCCGCGCCGCCTTCGTGCACCACCATATAGGTGCCGCCGCGCCCCAGCTCCGCCGCCGATGCGCCGCCGAACAGCGAAAAGCCCAGCCACGTCTGATATTCGAACCCGTGCCGCTCGGTCGGGTCCAGCGTCATCGCGACGCGCCCGTCCAGCGTCGCGGCGATCGCGGCCAGCGCATCCAGCCGCGAGGTGAGCGTGCCGTCGCGATCGAACGCGCGCAGCCGCGCCAGCGCGGGGGCGAACGGCCCGGCGGCGGCGATCAGCGGCAGGTAATCGGGTGCGATCTGCGCCACCGCGCCGGCATCCTTGGCGTCCAGCCGCTCGCGCAGCGGCGCCAGCACCTCGGGTGCGACCGGCAGCGGCCCCGCCGCCAGCGCATCGACCAGATCGGGCAAGGTGAAGTCGATCGACGGCTGCGCGACCCCCGCCGCCGCCATCGCCTCCACCGCGACGGTCGCGATCTCCGCCGCCGCCGCGACCGAATCCAGCCCGAACAGCTCGGCACCGATCTGCCGCGTCTCGCGCGCGGGCGACAGCTGGCTGGCGCGCAGCTTCAGCGCCGATCCGGCATAGCTCAGCCGCACCGGGCGCGGGTGGTGCCCCATCCGCGTCGCCGCGATCCGCGCGATCTGCGCGGTGATGTCCGGGCGGATCGCCAGCGTACGCTGCGACACCGGATCGACGAAGCGCACCGCATCGTGCAGCGCGCCCGCCTTCAGCCGCGTGCCCAGCGCCTCGGCGAATTCCGCCAGCGGCGGATCGACCCGTTCATAGCCATGCGCACGGATCGCACCCAGCACGCGCGCCTCGATCGCGGCGGCGGCATCGGCATAGGGCGGCAGGCGGTCACGAAGCCCCTCGGGCAGCAGCGCGGTCATGGTCGATCGTCCGATAGCCCTCTCCCCGGTGGGGAGAGGGTTGGGTGAGGGGTTGCCGCAAGCGCCACGCCGATGTCGTGCAGAACGCCGTCGATATTCGTCATGATGTCGGAATTGGCGAAGCGGATCACGCGATAACCCATGCGGGCCAGCGCAGAAGTGCGCCGGTCGTCGCGCGATTGGTCGGTGTGGGTGTCGCCGTCAACCTCAATCGCCAGCCTTGGCGTACGCGCACAAAAGTCGACGATGTACGGGCCGACCACGACCTGCCGCGCGAATTTGACACCGTTCAACCGCCGCCCGCGCAGCGCGAGCCACAGCCGGTTTTCAGGCTCGGTCATCGCGCGCCGCATCCCGCGGGCGCGATCGAGGAGGAGAGGGTCGGTTTGCATCGGCGCTCACCATCATCGGCGGCAGCGTACGCGGCAACCCCTCTCCCCGGAGGCGATAGGGCTTAGAAGGGATAGCCCTCTCCCCTCCGGGGAGAGGGTTGGGAGAGGGGCCGGTGTCTCATCGAGACCAACCGCCCCCACCCCGTCAGAACGACAGCGCCATCGCGGTCTTCACCCCCGGCAGCGCCTTCACCTTCGCCAGCAGCGCGGCGTCGACCGTCTCGTCCACCGACAGCAGCAGCACCGCCTCGCCGCCCGCCTCACGGCGGCCCAGGTGGAAGGTGCCGATATTGACCCCCGCCTCGCCCAGCAGCGTGCCGATGCGACCGATGAAGCCCGGCGCGTCCTCGTTGACGACATAGATCATCGGCCCGGCGAGGTCCGCCTCCACCTTGATCCCGAACAGCTCGACCAGCCGCGGCGCGCTGTCGCCGAACAGCGTGCCGACCGCCGACCGCTCGCCATCGGCGGTGCGCACCGCGACGCGCAGCAGCGTGTGGTAATCGCCCTCGCGCTCGGTACGGATCTCGCGCACCTCGACGCCGCGGTCGCGCGCCAGCACGGGAGCGTTGACCATGTTGACGGTCGCGGTCTGCGTGCCCAGGAAGCCGGTGAGCACCGCGCTGGTGATCGGCTTGGGGTTCAGGTCCGCCGCCGCACCCTCGCGATGGATCGAGATGCGGTCGATCGCCCCGTGCGACAGCTGCCCGACCAGGCTGCCCAGCTTTTCCGCCAGCCCCATGTACGGGCGCAGCTTCGGCGCTTCCTCCGCCGACAGGCTGGGCATGTTCAGCGCGTTGGTGACGCCCCCGGACACCAGGTAATCGGCCATCTGCTCGGCCACCTGTATCGCCACGTTGACCTGCGCCTCGGTCGTCGACGCGCCCAGGTGCGGGGTGGAAATGAAGTTGGGCGTGCCGAACAGCGGGCTTTCCTTCGCCGGCTCGGTCACGAACACGTCCAGCGCCGCGCCCGCGATGTGGCCGCTGTCCAGCCCCGCCTTCAGCGCCGCCTCGTCGATCAGGCCGCCGCGCGCGCAATTGACGATCCGCACGCCCTTCTTGGTCTTGGCCAGGTTCTCGGCCGACAGGATGTTGCGCGTCTGGTCGGTCAGCGGCGTGTGCAGCGTGATGAAGTCGGCGCGCGCCAGCAGTTCGTCCAGCGTCACCTTGGTCACGCCCAGCTCCACCGCGCGCTCCTCGGTCAGGAACGGGTCGAACGCGACGACCTTCATCTTCAGCCCCAGTGCGCGGTCGGCGACGATCGAACCGATGTTGCCCGCGCCGATCAGGCCCAGCGTCTTGGCCGTCATCTCGACGCCCATGAAGCGGTTCTTCTCCCACTTGCCCGCCTGCGTCGAGGCATCTGCCTCCGGCAGCTGGCGCGCCAGCGCGAACATCAGCGCGATGGCATGTTCGGCGGTGGTGATCGAATTGCCGAACGGCGTGTTCATGACGACCACGCCCTTCGCCGAAGCGGCGGGGATGTCGACATTGTCGACGCCGATCCCGGCGCGGCCGACCACCTTCAGGTTGGTGGCATGTTCCAGGATGTCCTTGGTCACCTTGGTCGAGCTGCGGATCGCCAGCCCGTCATATTCGCCGATGATCGCCTTCAGCTCGTCGGGGGTCTTGCCGGTGATCTCGTCCACCTCGACCCCGCGTTCGCGGAAGATCTCGGCAGCGCGCGGGTCCATCTTGTCGGAAATCAGTACCTTGGGCATGGTTCTACTCCGTTCCCCGGCGAAGGCCGGGGCCAGTTGGGAAGGTTGAGGTAAGTGCGTGCGGTGCGTCGTCACGGGCGCCCCGTAACTGGGCCCCGGCCTCCGCCGGGGCACCGGATCGTCAGTCGGCGGCCTTCGCCGTCGCATAGGCCCAGTCGAGCCACGGCCCCAGCGCCGCGATATCCGCGGTGTCGACCGTGGCGCCGCACCAGATGCGCAGGCCCGGTGGCGCGTCGCGATAGCCGCCGATGTCGAACGCGGCGCTCTCGGCCTCCAGCAGCGACACCATCTTCTTGATGACCGCCTCGTCCGCATCCACCGTCAGGCAGACGCTGGTCTTCGACCGCGACGCGGCAACCTGCGCCAGATGCCCCAGCCAGTCGCGCTCGGCGACGATCGCGTCCAGCGCGGCGGCATTGGCGTCGGAACGCGCGATCAGTCCGCCCGCACCCAGCCCCTTGGCCCATTCCAGCGCCCAGATCGCATCCTCGACCGCCAGCATCGACGGCGTGTTGATCGTCTCGCCCTTGAACACGCCCTCGGTCAGCTTGCCCTTGGAGACGAGGCGGAACACCTTGGGCAGCGGCCAGGCCGGGGTGTAGCTTTCCAGCCGCTCGACCGCGCGCGGACCCAGGATCAGCACGCCATGCGCGCCCTCGCCGCCCAGCACCTTCTGCCAGCTGAACGTCGCGACGTCGATCTTGTCCCACGGCAGGTCGTAGGCGAACACGCCGCTGGTCGCGTCGGCGAAGCACAGCCCCTCGCGATCCGCGGCGATCCAGTCGCCGTCCGGCACGCGCACGCCGCTGGTGGTGCCGTTCCAGGTGAACAGCACGTCGTTCGACCAGTCGACCTTTGTCAGGTCGGGCAGCTGGCCGTAATCGGCGCGGATGACGGTCGGGTCGATCTTCAGCTGCTTGACCGCGTCGGTCACCCAGCCCTCGCCGAAGCTTTCCCACGCCAGCGCGGTGACCGGGCGCGCGCCCAGCATCGTCCACATCGCCATTTCGAACGCGCCGGTGTCGGAACCGGGGACGATGCCGATGCGGTGCGTGTCGGGCAGGTTCAGCAGGTCGCGCATCAGGTCGATGCAATATTGCAGCCGCTGCTTGCCCAGCTTCGAGCGGTGCGAACGCCCCAGGACGTCGGTCGCCAGCTTGGCGGGGTCATAGCCGGGGGGCTTGGCGCACGGGCCGGAGGAAAAATGCGGGCGTGCCGGCCGGGTGGCGGGCTTCGCGGGCGCAAGGGTGGCGTCGGCGGCAATCGAATCAGTCATGTCAGACTCTCCTCACAGAGAGCACGCGCGGCGTTGGGACCGCGTGGCCCGTCGACTGCCCTAGCGGCCAATCGCGCCCTGTCAACCACCAGACGTCAACCATCTGCCGCGCCCCCCGACCCTTCCGTCACCCCGGACTTGTTCCCGGGTCCACCATGCCGCAAGCGATGCGGATGAGGGGTTATCGCGACAGGGCCGGCACGACGATCGCGATGGCCCTGGCCCTCGCCGCGTGCGGCCGGGTCGAGCGCCCCGCCCCTGAGGCGCCGCGGGCGGAGGTCGCCGGGCCGTCGCTGCGCGAGACCGCGCAATGCCATGCCGACCTGCGCGCGCTGGGCGTCGATTTCCAGCCGCTGCCCGACCGGCAGATCGCGCCCGGCTGTGCGCTTTCCGGCACGGTCAAGCTGCTCGACATCGGCGTGCCGACCGCCAATCTGGGCGCGGTGCGCTGCGGCGAGGCGCGCGCCTATGCCGCCTGGGCGCGCAACGGCGTCGCGCCGGCGGCGTACCAGATCCTGGGATCGCAGCTGTCGCGCGTCGTCTCGATGGGCAGCTACGCCTGCCGCAACACCGTCGGCACCGCCGGCCCGGCGCGCCGGTCGGGGCATGCCATCGCCAATGCGATCGACATCGCCGCGTTCGAGCTGAAGGACGGGCGGCGCATCTCGATCCTGTCGGACTGGAACTCCCCCGATCCGCAGGTGCGCCGCTTCCTGGCGACGGTCCGCACCTCGGCCTGCCGCCGCTTCGGCACCGTCCTGTCGCCCGACTACAATGAGGCGCACCGCGACCATCTGCACCTGGAGGACGACGGCAAGGCGTTCTGCCGCTGACGGCGCCGTCTTGCAGGCGTCACGAAGCGTGACTACACCCCCCGGATGACAGAAACCCGCGTTCCCAGCCGCGTCTTCCCCGCTGCCAAGCAGGATGCCGACGCCGCCGCCCACAACATCTCCACCCCGCAGACCGAAAGCCCGGCCTATCGCCTGGCGTTCCAGGACATGGACTTCCTGCTGCGCGAGGATCTGCGCCCGGTCCGCTTCCAGCTGGAACTGCTCAAGACGCAGCTGATCCTGGAGGAGGCGCATATCGGCTCCACCTTCGTCTTCTACGGTTCGGCGCGCATCCCCGAACCGGCCAAGGCGCAGGCGCTGCTCGACATGGCCACCGACGACAAGAGCCGCCGCATCGCCGAGCGGCTGGTCGCCAAGAGCAAATATTACGACATGGCGCGCGAACTGGCGCAATTGTGCTCGAACTTCCCGCGCGACGAAGCGGGACGGCGGCACTTCGTCGTCTGTTCGGGCGGCGGGCCGTCGATCATGGAGGCAGCCAACCGCGGCGCGGCGGACGTCCATGCCGAATCGATCGGCCTCAACATCGTGCTGCCCCACGAACAGGCGCCCAACCCCTACGTCACCCCGGCGCTCAGCACGCAATTCCACTATTTCGCGCTGCGCAAGATGCACTTCCTGCTCCACGCGCGCGCGCTGGCGGCCTTCCCCGGCGGGTTCGGCACCTTCGACGAGCTGTTCGAGCTGCTGACGCTGATCCAGACCGGCAAGGTCGCGCCGATCCCGGTGCTGTTGTTCGGCCGCGAATTCTGGGAACGCGTCGTCAATTTCGACGCGCTGGTGGAAGAAGGCGTGGTGTCCGAACGCGACCTGGGCATCTTCCGCTACGTCGACAGCGCGGCCGAGGGCTGGCGCGTGGTGCAGGAATTCTATCGCGAGCGCGACGGCAAGGCGCCGCGCTGACGATCGCCGGTAAAGCCTTTGTGTTGCATTGCAACGTCCCCTAGGGTCACCGTCGCCACGCGATAGAGGGGATGGAGTTGGCGACACAGGCCGCGCTGTTCGATGCCGGGACGCACGCCCGCCGCTGGGCGGACGGCTATGCGGCCGCCGGCGCGCGCGCGGACGTGTTCCACGATCCGGCGGACGCCAGCTGGCTGGCGATGCTGGAGGAACTGGCCGCGATCGCGGGCGACGACCTGTCGCACGCGCGCGAACGGGTGCAGCGCCACGCCGCCGACATCGGCACCGGCTTCCGCATCATCGGGGAGGAGGCCGAGCGGCCCTGGCCGCTCAGCCCGGTGCCGCTGCTGATCGACGATGCCGAATGGTCGACGATCGAACGCGGCGTGGTGCAGCGCGCCGAGCTGCTGGAAACGATCCTGCGCGATCTCTACGGCCCGGCGGCGCTGGTCACGCGCGGGCACCTGCCCGCCACTCTGGTCACCGGCAGCCCCTTCTACCTGCGCCCGCTGGTGGGGGTGACGCCGCCGGGCGGCTGCCACCTGCATTTCGTCGCGATCGACCTGGGGCGCGGGCCATCGGGCGAATGGCGCGTGCTCGCCGATCACCTGCGCACCCCCACGGGCGCGGGCTATGCGCTGGAAAACCGGCTGGCGGTCAGCCGCACATTGGGCGGGTTGCAGGGGCGGCTCAACGTGCGCCGCCACGCGCCGTTCTTCTCGGCGTTCCGCGACGGGCTGGCGGCATCGTGCCGGCGCAGCGACCCGCGCATCGGGCTGCTGACCCCGGGGCGCTACAATCCCAGCTACGCCGAACAGGCGCATCTGGCACGCTACCTCGGCTTCCTGCTGGTGGAGGGCGACGATCTCGCCGCGCTGGAGGACAAGCTCTACGTCCGCACGATCGGCGGGCTGAAGCGTGTCGATGCGCTGTGGCGACGGCTCGACCCGCGGCTGCTCGATCCGCTGGCGTTCGATTCGCACTCGCGGATCGGCGTGCCCGGGCTGATCGACAGCTGGGCGGAAGGCAACGTCGTCATCGCCAACGCGCCGGGGTCGGGCGTGCTGGAAAGCACCGCCTTCGGCGCCTTCCTGCCGCAACTGGCGACGCGGCTGACCGGTGCCGACCTGATCCTGCCCAATATCGCCACCTGGTGGTGCGGCCAGCCGGCGGAGGCCGAGCATGTCGCCGCCGAACTCGATTCGATGCTGCTGTCGTCGGCGTTCGGCGCGCGCACGCTGGGGCTGCCCGGCGACGGCGCGGTCGCCGGCGCGGAGCTGACCCGCGAACAGCGCGCCGCCTTCCTCGACGATCTGACCCGCCGGCCGCAGGATTACGTCGGGCAGGAAGTGGTGCGGCTGTCGTCGATGCCGGTGGTGATCGGCGACCGGCTGGAGCCGCGCCCGTTCACGCTGCGCGTCTTCGCCGCGCGCGACGGCGACGGCCGGTGGCAGGTGATGCCCGGCGGGTTCGCGCGCATCGGCGAACATCCCGATCCGCGCGCCGCGGTCCTGGGCGAAGGCACCTGGTCCGCCGACGTATGCGTCCACGGGCGCGATCCGGTGCCGCAGACGTCGCTGCTCCCCGCCGCCGATTCGCTCCACGTCCGCCGCAACCCCGGCACGCTGCCCAGCCGCGTCGCGGACAATTTCTACTGGCTGGGCCGCTATCTGGAACGCGGCGAGGCGTTGCTGGCGGCGATCCGCGTGATGCTGGGCAATTCGATCGACGCCGATGCGGGCGCGGCGCTGGGCGCGCGCACCGTGGGCGCGCTGGTCGATGCGATCGTCGGGGTCGGCGCGGCGCCGCGCCCCGACAGCCTGCGCCGCCACGACCTGACGCAGATGGCGCGCATCGCGATGGAATCGCCCGACTGGCAATCGGTCGCGACCATCAACGGCCATGCGCAACGGATCGCCGCCGGCTCGCGCGACCGGCTGTCGGCGGACATGGTGCGGTTGCTCGACGCGCCCTTCCCCACGCATCGCGGGATGCTCGACCGCGCCGGCTCGCTCCAGCGCCGCTATGCCGCGATCGCCGGGCTGTCGGCGGAACATATGGGCCGCACCGCCGCGTGGCGCTTCCACGATCTGGGGCGGCGCATCGAACGCGGCACCGCGATCACGCGCGCCGCGCGCGCGTTCGGGCTGGCGGGGGCGTCGGTGGACGATCTGTCGACGCTGCTCGACCTGGCCGACAGCCAGATCAGCTATCGCCAGCGTTACCTGACCGGGATCGCGCGCGTGCCGGTGGTGGACCTGACGGTGCTGGACCCGGGCAATCCGCGCGCGCTGGCGTTCCAGGTGGAGGCGATCCGCGACCATCTCGCGCGGCTGCCGGTGCTCGACGACGACGGCATGGCCGAGCCGCAGCAGGTGGAGGCGACCGGCCTCTGCGCCGTGGTCGCCACCGCGCAGGCCAGCACGCTCGACGCCGCGACGCTGGGCGAGGTGGAGCGGCGGCTGATGCGCCTGTCGGATGCGATCGCGCACCGCTATTTCCTGCGCGGGGCAGAGCCGCTGCGCGCCGGCGGCCTGACGCTGGCCTGATCCCATCATGCGCTACGACATCCGCCACATCACCCGCTTCGACTATGGCAATGCGGTCAAGTTCGCGCGCTGCAACCTGCGGCTGAAACCGATCGACTGGCCGGGCCAGCGGCTGGAGGACTATTCGCTCGCCGTCGAACCGTCCGGCCGCGCGATGCCCGCGCGGGCGGAGGCGGGGCTGGCGCATGTCACCCGGCTGGTGGTCGACCAGCCGGTGCGCCGGCTGACGATCGAAAGCCGCGCGCGGCTGACGGTCGACCGGCTGGTGCCCGTCCCCGACGCGTCGGACCCGACGCTGGCCGACGTCGCGCGGATGGCGCGCGCCTCCACCGACATTTCCGCCGCCGGCCCCGCGGCCTATCTCTACCCCTCGCCGCTGATTCCGCTCGACCGCGCGATCGCCGACTATTGCGCGGCGGACCTGTCGCCGGATCGCAATGCGCTGGAAGCGGGGATCGCGCTGGCCCGGCGCATCCAGGAGGATTTCGCCTTCGATCCCGCCGCCACGCTGGTCGATACCCCCCCGCACGAGGCGTTCCGCCACCGCCGCGGCGTGTGCCAGGATTTCGCGCAGATCATGATAACCGGGCTGCGCGCCGCCGGGCTGCCCGCCGCCTATGCCTCGGGCTATATCCGCACCATCCCGCCGCCCGGCCAACCGCGGCTGGTCGGCGCGGATGCCACCCATGCCTGGGTGCTGCTGTGGTGCGGGCCGGCGCGTGGCTGGGTGGGGGTGGATCCCACCAACGGCATCTGGATGGCGGGCGACCATGTGATCGTCGCGATCGGCCGCGACTATGCGGAGATCGCGCCCGTCGACGGCGTCGTCCTCGGCTCGGGGGCGCAGTCGATGGAGGTCAGCGTCGACGTCGCGCCGATCGAGGAGGCCGCGATCGCGAACGAAGATTGCGCCGCGCCCGTGCTGGCCCCACATAGCTAGGTAGTAACAACCGGGGACATTATGGCCGATCCTTATGCGACGCTGGGCGTGGCGCGCGGCGCCAGCGAAGCGGACATCAAGAAGGCGTATCGCAAGCTCGCCAAGGAACTGCATCCCGACCGCAACAAGGACAATCCCAAGGCGTCGGAACGCTTCTCGCAGGTGACGTCCGCCTACGATCTGCTGACCGACAAGGACAAGCGCGCGCGATTCGACCGCGGGGAGATCGACGGCGACGGCAATCCCACCGCCCCGTTCGGCTTCGGCGGCGCGGGCGGCGGTCCGCGCCCCGGCGGCCCGGGCGGCGGCGGCTTCCGGTCGCAGGGGTTCGAATTCGGCGGCGAGGGCGCCGACATGTCGGACATCTTCGAAGGGCTGTTCGGTGGGCGCACCGGCGGCGGCTTCGCCAGCGGCTTCGGCCGGCGCGGCGCCCCGCCGCAGAAGGGTGCGAACACCGCCTATCGCCTGACCGTGCCGTTCGTCGACGCCGCCGCGCTCGCGCCGCAGCGGGTGACGCTGGCCGACGGGCGCACCATCGACCTGAAACTGCCCGCCGGGGTCGAGACGGGCACGCAGATGCGGCTGGCCGGCAAGGGCGAACAGGGTCCGGGCGGCGCGGGCGACGCGATCGTCACGATCGAGGTGCAGCCGCACCGCTATTTCACCCGCGACGGCGACGACGTGCGGCTCGACCTGCCGATCACTCTGCGTGAGGCGGTGGAGGGCGGCAAGGTGAAATGCCCCACCGTCGAAAACCCGGTGATGATCACCGTCCCCCCCGGCAGCACGTCCGGCAAGACGCTGCGCCTGAAGGGCAAGGGCTTCCACCGCAAGGGCGGGGAGCGCGGCGACCAGCTGGTCACGCTGGTGGTCGACGTCCCCGCCGACGATGCCGCGCTGAAGGCGTTCGTCGCCGGCTGGACCGGAGGAGGGAACCCGCGCGCCGCGATGGGCGTCTGATCCCCCGTGACAGACGGCCAGACGGCACTCACCCCCGAGGATCGCGGCCGCGATCACGCTGCGGCGCGCCGCCGGTTCGACCGGCGGCTCGCACGCGTGCGGCCCGGCGCCTATGCATGGGAAGTGGTCAAGCGCGCGCTGATCGGCGTCTATAACGACGGGTTCATGCACGCCGGGAATCTTGCCTATCTGGCGCTGATGACGGTGTTTCCGTTCTTCATCGTCGCCGCCGCGATCGCCTCGGTCGTGGGGCAAAGCGACGACGTGCAGCATGCCGTGCGTAGCTTCCTGTCGGTGCTGCCCCCCAATGTCGCCGACATCCTGCGCAAGCCGATCGCCGACGTGCTCGCCGCGCGCACCGGGTCGCTGTTGTGGCTGGGCGCGCTGATCGGGCTGTGGACGGTCGGCAGCTTCGCGGAGACGATCCGCGACATCTTCCGCCGCGCCTATGGCACGAAAAGCAGCCAGTCGCTGTGGCGCGCGCGCCTCGGCCTCAGCCTGGCGATCATCGCCTCGGTGGTGATCGCGCTGATCTCGTTCCTGGTACAGGGCGTGCTGACCGCCGCCGAACAGTTCATTTACCGCCTGCTGCCTGTCGCGCAGGACGTCGCCAGCTGGCTGGGCCTGGCCCGGCTGGTCCCCGCCGCGATCATGTTCGGCGCGCTCTACATGCTGTTCTATTCGGTCACGCCGGGGAAGTACCGCAAGTCGGACAGCCGCAAATGGCCCGGCGCGCTGTTCACGACGGTCTGGTGGGTCAGCATGACCGCCGGTCTGCCGTTCGTCCTGTCGCAGCTGGGCGGCTACGACCTCACCTACGGCAGTCTGGCGGGGGTCGTCGTGATGCTGCTGTTCTTCTACCTGATCGGCCTCGGCCTGGTGTTCGGCGCGCATCTGAACGCGGCACTGGCGGAGCCGCCCGAACCGGTAGTAGAGGGGAGCGCAACGACTTAGCGAAATCGAATGAAGGGCGTGACGGCGTGAACGGATTGATGGCGGGCAAGCGCGGGCTGATCATGGGCCTGGCCAACGACAAGTCGCTGGCCTGGGGGATTGCCAGGCAGCTGAGCGAGGCGGGCGCGGAGCTGGCCTTTTCCTATCAGGGGGCGGCGATGGAAAAGCGCGTCCGCCCGCTGGCCGAGCAGCTGGGCGTCGCCCGCCTGTTCGACTGCGACGTGTCGGACATGGACGCACTCGACGCGACCTTCGCCGAGCTGGCGAAGGAATGGCCGACGATCGACTTCGTCGTCCACGCCATCGGCTTTTCCGACAAGTCGCAGCTGCGCGGCAAGTTCTACGACACCACGCTCGACAATTTCCTGATGACGATGAACATCTCGGCCTATTCGCTGGTCGCGGTGGCGCAGCGCGCGCAGGCGATGATGCCGGACGGCGGCGCGATCCTGACGCTGACCTATTACGGCGCGGAAAAGGTCATCCCCCACTATAACGTCATGGGCGTGGCGAAGGCCGCGCTGGAAACGTGCGTGAAGTATCTCGCCGTCGATCTCGGCCCGCGCAACATCCGCGTCAACGCCATCTCCGCCGGTCCGATCCAGACGCTGGCGGCGCGCGGCATCGGCGACTTCAACTACATCCTCAAGTGGAACGAGCTGAACGCCCCGCTGCGCCGCACCGTCACGATCGAGGATGTCGGCGGTGCGGGCCTGTACATGCTGTCGGACCTCGCCAGCGGCGTCACCGGCGAGATCCACCATGTCGACGCCGGCTACAACGTCATCGGGATGAAGGCGGAGGACGCGCCCGACATCGCGCTCGCCTGACGCCAGCCGCATGACCATCGCCATCCACCCCGCCGGCGCGGCGCATGTCGCCGCGATCGACGCGCTGCTGCGCGCCGGCTTCCCGCGCGCGGACGAGGCCGATCTGGTCCGCCGGCTGTGCGTCGAGCGTGACATGGTGCTGATGCTGGTCGCGGTGGACGAGGATGGCGGCACGCTCGCCGGTGCGGTCGCGTTCAGCCGGATGGCGGTGGACGCCGGCGGAAAGTCGATCCCCGCCGTCGCGCTCGCCCCCGTCGCGGTCGCCCCGGCCTACCGGCGGCAGGGCGTGGCGGAGGCGCTGATTCAGGCCGGGCTGGAACAGCTGGAACGCGCCGGCATCGTCCTGTGCTTCGTGCTGGGCGAACCGGCGTTCTACGAACGCTTCGGCTTCCACGCCGATTACGCCCGCAACTTCGCCTCCCCCTATGCCGGCGATTATCTGATGGCGCTGCCGCTGCAGGGCGGACTGATGCCCTGCGGCACCCGCGGCGAGGCCCGCCACGCCCCCGCCTTCGCCGCCCTGTCGGCGGACTGACCACCGCATGACGTCGCCCCTGCGACGGCAGGGGCCTCGCAATTGGGTCACGGCGCGGATGGTACCGATATGCGGCGAAAGGCCCCAGCCTATGCTGGGGAGACGTCATGCGTTGAGCACACCCCCGCCGCCCCATCCGTCATCCCAGCGAAAGCTGGTATCTCCCGCCGACAACACGGGACAGCCGCCGCAAAAGGCCACAGCCTATGCTGGGGCGACGTCATGCCCTAACAACGACCCGCACCTACCCGCCAAACGTCATCCCAGCGACCGCCAGAACCTTCGCAAAACCCACTCCCGTCATGCCGGACTTGTTCCGGCATCCATGTCTCCGCATACGGGCAAGCCGTTGCTTTTGCGGCACCATGGACCCCGGCCTTCGCCGGGGTGACGGACGAAAGAGGTAAGGACACTGCCTCCCGCCGAAGTGCGGCGAACGCCCGGATCTCCCGCCGACATCACAAAACAGCGGCCGCAACAGCCCGCATCCGGGCAACGCCACCCGTCGCGAGCCCCCACCCTCACGCCGGCTTCTTCTCCTCGTAATACAGCGGCCCCAGCGCATCGATCACCCCGGTCGCGTCCATCTCGCGCGCCGCGTCCGCGCCCTTGTCGACCACGCGGATCGTCAGTTCGGTCTTGTACCCGGTCGGCGTGCTGCTGATTTCCTGGCCATATTGCGTCTGCACCAGCCGGCGCATGTAATCCTTGCGCTTGACGATCACGAACGCCGGCTTGCCCGCGGCCTTGGCCACTTCCGCCGCGCGCAGCAGCGTCATTTCCTGCACCAGCGTCTGCGACGGGGTATTGCCGATGAATTCGACCATCACCGTCCCGTCGGCATTGGGGGTGGAGCGGAAGCCGTCGGTGCGGCTGATCCCGCCCAAAAGGCTGGTCCCCATGCTCAGCGCGCCGCCGATCAGCGCGCCCAGGATGTTGGGGCGCGCGCGGTCGTAATCGACCACCGACCGCGGCGTTTCGGGCGCCACCATCGCCAGCGGGATCGCCGCGAGCAGCCCGTCGCGTCGCGCCTTGCCGGCGTCGGCGTCCACCGCCTGGAACGATCCCACCGCCGCCGCCTTGTCCGCGGGCAGCGCCGCCTTCACCGCGGTCATCAGTTCCGCGGTCGTCGCGTCGGCCGGCAGCTCCGTCGCCTTCATGATCGCCAGCGCATCGTCCGGGCGCTTCTCGGCCACCCCGATCCGCGCCTCTGTCCGCCTGGCGTAACGGTCGGAAAACTCGCCCAGCCGCTCGCGGATCCCGGTCGCCAGCGCGGACAGCCCCGCGCCGACCTTCTCCGCGTCCTTGCCCGTGGCGGCCGGGGCGGCGGCCGGGGCGGGCGCCGCCGCAGGGGCGGGCAGCGCGGCGGCCATCCGCTCGCGCACCTCCACCAGCATCGCCTTCGCGCCAGCGACATCGCCGGTCGCGGCGCGCGCATAGGCGATGTGATGGCTCACCAGCATCGCCGCCAGCAACCGGTCCGAATCGGGGGAGCGCAGCGCCAGCGCCAGCGGCGGCAACGGCTCGGTCGGCCACGCCACGGCGACGGTCGGCGCCAGCGCCGCGACCCGCGCGACATTGCCCGCCTGCGCCTCGCGGACCAGCATCTCGGTCGCGGCATCCGGGTCCAGCCGCAGCAGCTCGCCCGGCGTCCCGCCGGCGTCGAACTGCAGGATCGTCGCCGCCACCTGCTGCACCTGCAAGGCATAGGGGCGCGCCGCGATCGCCTGCCGCGCCAGCGGCGCCGCCGCCGCCACGTCGCCGGTCCGCGCCGCCGCCAGCGCGCGCAGCAGCGTCAGCGACACGCCCATGCTGCGCTGGTAGAAGCGATCCTGCGCCAGCGCGCCGGCCGCCGCATCCGCCGCGTCCAGGTCCGCCACCGCCCCCGCCGGATCGTCGGCATGCAGCCGCGCGGCCGCCCGCGCCCGCAACAGATGTACCCGCCGCAGCGTCTGCGTCGGCAACAGCCGCGGGCTGGCCAGCGCGCTGGTGCACGCCGCGATCGTCTGCGCGTCATGATCGTCGCCGACCATCCGGAACGGCGTGGAACCCACCGGCCCGCGCAGGCCGTCGGGCTGCTTGCCGGGATGCTGCCGCCCGTCGCACCGCTCGAAATCCGCCTTGTCGTCGGCATGCGCCACGCCCGCGCCCAACGTCGCCATCGCCAGCCCCGCCATCAGCACGGCCGCCTTCTTCGCCTTCGCCACCCGGAACGCCCCCTTCGCGCCATCGCCGCGCGGCGCCCCCCCCGGCGCCGTCCCCCACGACGATCGGCCCCTGTCATAGCCGCTCGCAATCTGCCATGGCGAGCACCATGTTCGCCCCCGCCCCCCGCCCCGGTACACCGCGATGAGCTTCAACACCTTCGGCCGCGTCTTCCGTTTCACCACCTGGGGGGAAAGCCATGGGCCGGCGCTCGGCGCGGTGGTCGACGGATGCCCGCCGGGGATCGCGCTGAGCGAGGCGGATATCCAGCCGTGGCTCGACAAGCGCCGCCCCGGCCAGTCGCGCTTCACGACGCAGCGGCGCGAGCCGGATCAGGTGCGCATCCTGTCGGGCGTGTTCGACGGGCGCACCACCGGCACCCCGATCAGCCTGATGATCGAGAATGTCGACCAACGGTCAAAGGATTATTCCGACGTCGCGCTCGCCTATCGCCCCGGCCATGCCGATTACGCCTATGATGCCAAATACGGCTTTCGCGACTATCGCGGCGGCGGGCGGTCGTCGGCGCGCGAAACCGCCGCGCGCGTCGCGGCGGGCGCGGTGGCGCGCGCGGTCGTGCCGCAGGTGCGCGTGCGCGCCTGGGTCGAGGCGATCGGCGGCGACGAGATCGACCCGGCGGCATTCGACGATGCGCAGATCGACGCCAATCCCTTCTTCTGCCCCGATGCCGCCGCCGCGGCGCGCTGGGAGGAGAAGGTCGATGCCGCGCGCAAGTCCGGCTCGTCGCTCGGCGCGGTGATCGCGTGCGAGGCGACCGGCGTGCCCGCCGGCTGGGGCGCGCCGCTCTATGCCAAGCTCGACAGCGAACTGGCGTCCGCGATCATGTCGATCAACGCGGTGAAGGGGGTGGAGATCGGCGACGGCTTCGCCGCGGCGGCTTTGTCGGGGGAGGAGAATGCCGATCCGATGCGCCCCGGCAACGGCGGCCCGCGCTTCCTGGCCAATCACGCCGGCGGGATCGCGGGCGGGATCGCCACCGGGCAGCCGATCCGCGTGCGTGCCGCGTTCAAGCCGACCAGCTCGATCCTGACCCCGGTCGAAACGATCACTCGCACCGGCGAAGCGGCTGATATCGCGACGAAAGGCCGGCACGACCCGTGCGTCGGCATCCGCGGCGTCCCGGTGGTGGAGGCGATGGTCGCGCTGGTGCTGGCCGATCAGGCGCTGCTCCATCGTGCCCAATGCGGGTAATGTTATAGTACCGGTTCGGGAACAATTACCCTGATCGCACCGTTGCTCCCGTGGAATAAACGGAGAATGGATATGCGTATCACCATCCTTCTGGCCTCGGCCGCGCTGCTGGTCCCGGGCGTCGCATCGGCGCAGCTGGCGGGCGGCCTCGGTGGCGGCCTGGGCGGCACCGTCGGCGGCACCATGGGTCAGGTCGGCGGCACGCTCGGCGGCAGCGCGACGGGCCAGCTGCAGACCCCGGACACCGGCGCAGTGCGCGACACCGCCACCCGCACGACGCAGCGCACGCGGGAGGCGACGCGCCGCGCCGCCGATCGCACCCGCGCCACCGCGCGCCGCACCGCGGATCGCACCGCCGATGCCGCGCGCAACACCGGCCAGCGCGTGGGCGATACCGTCACCGGGACCAGCGTCGGCGTGAGCGGCGGCGCTAACGGCGCGACCTCGGCATCGTCGGGCGGCGCGATGGGCGGCGGCAATGGTGCGCTCGGCGCGACCATCACCACCCCGAACGGGTCGGTCGCCACCGGCGGCAGCCTGGCCGGCGGCACCACCGCCAGTCCCTCGGGCGTCGCCGCGGGGACCAGCGCCGGCGGCACCACCACCGTCACCGCGACGCCGCGCTGAACGGTCGGCCCCGTCCCCCCGCCCGGGGGACGGGGCCATCCGCCGTTACGACGGACGGGCGCATAACCCGGTCGAAGCGCGCAACTTCCTGTGCCGGCAAGTCGTTGATACGGCTGAAAACACAGGAGAGGTTATCATGCGCTCGACAATCATTCTGGCGACGGCGGCCCTGCTGCTTCCCGCCGCCGCCTCGGCCCAGACCATGTCCCCGCCGATGTCGCCGCCGGCCACCGGCACGACGACCGGCCAGCCCGGCACCACCGGGATGCAGACCCCGCCGGGTACCACCACGACGCCGATGCCCGACCATCGCGGGCATGACACCACCCGCCCGTCCACCCGCCCGCGCGGCACCGCGACGCCGACGCCCGATACCATGTCGCCGCCGACCGGCGATCCGTCGGGAACGATGGGCACGCCGACCAGCCCCGATCCGATGACCGGCACCACCGGCCCCACCGCACCGCCGACCGGCACCACCCCGCCGCAGGCGTAACGTCGGTCACCCGACGGCAAACGGCCCCGTCCCCGTCATCCGGGGGCGGGGCCGTTCCGCGTCAGTCCGCGAACGGATCGCGCACCAGGATCGTGTCCTCGCGTTCCGGGCTGGTCGACACCAGCGCCACCGGGCAGCGGATCAGCTCCTCGACGCGGCGGATGTACTTGATCGCCTGCGCCGGCAGGTCGGCCCAGCTGCGCGCGCCGGCGGTCGATTCGTGCCAGCCCTCCATCACCTCGTACACCGGCTCGACCGCCATCTGGTCGGCGGCGTGCGACGGAAAATAGTCCAGCGTCTCGCCGCGCAGCCGGTATCCGGTGCAGATCCTCACCTCGTCGAACCCGTCCAGCACGTCGATCTTGGTCAGCGCGATCCCGGTGATCCCGCCGACCGCCGCCGACTGGCGCACCAGCACGGCGTCGAACCAGCCGCAGCGGCGCTTGCGCCCGGTGACGGTCCCGAATTCATGCCCGCGCTGGCCCAGCCGCTCGCCGGTGGCATCCTCCAGCTCGGTCGGGAACGGCCCCGATCCGACGCGCGTGGTATAGGCCTTGGCGATCCCCAGCACGAAACCGACCGCCGCCGGCCCCAGCCCCGATCCGCCCGCGGCGGTGCCCGCGATCGTGTTACTGCTGGTCACGAACGGATAGGTGCCGTGGTCGATATCCAGCAGCACGCCCTGCGCGCCCTCGAACAGGATGCGGCGCCCGGCCTCCTTCGCCGCGTTCAGGTCGCGCCACACCGGCTTGGCGAACGGCAGGACGAAACCGGCGATGTCGCGCAGCTCGGCGATCAGCGCGTCGCGGTCGATCGGCGGCTCCCCGAACCCGGCGCGCAGCGCGTCGTGATGCGCGGTCAGCCGGTCCAGCTGCGGCCCCAGATCGTCCAGATGCGCCAGGTCGCACACGCGGATCGCGCGGCGGCCCACCTTGTCCTCATACGCCGGGCCGATCCCGCGCCGCGTCGTCCCGATCTTGCCCGCGCCCGACGCATCCTCGCGCAGGCCGTCCAGGTCGCGGTGGAACGGCAGGATCAGCGCGCAATTGTCCGCGATGCGCAGCGTCTCGGGCGTGGCGACGACGCCCTGCGCCACCAGCCGCTCGATCTCCGCCTTCAGCGCCCAGGGGTCCAGCACCACGCCGTTGCCGATCACCGACGGCGTGCCGCGCACGATCCCCGACGGCAGCAGCGACAGCTTGTAGACGTTCTCGCCCACCACCAGCGTATGGCCGGCGTTATGCCCGCCCTGGAAGCGCACGACCATGTCGGCGCGCTCGGCCAGCCAGTCGACGATCTTGCCCTTGCCTTCGTCGCCCCATTGCGCGCCGATGACTGCTACATTGGCCATGGATACAGGTCTCCGCCTGCCGGGCGAACCCGCGCGCCCTTCGACAGGACTCGGCGCGCGAGTGGTTCAGCGATGTCGCGGCGCCGGGTAGCGATGCGGCGCGGCGCGGTCAACCGCTCCTCTCATCAAACCGAAACGCAAATCCCATCGCGCTGACACATCGCTGTGACAGGGGCCGCGGCACGTCCCACGGTGACGGAGCCTGTCCGCATGTCCCGCCAGTCCCGAACCTCCCGCCGCCCCGCCCTGCTCGCGCTGCTCGTCGTGTTCGCCGGCCTGTCCGCGGCGCGCGCGCCCGCGCGGCCCGACGACGCGATCGAGGGGACGCGGCTGATCGGCACGCTGCCGCTGGATGGCGAGCTGTTTCATGTGCAGGGGCTGGAAATGGACGGCCCGCACCTGTGGGTCACCTCGGTCGATGGGCGCAACCATCGCGGCTACCTGCATGAATTCGATCGCGCGACCGGGCGTTTCCTGCGCCGGATCGAGCTGACCGACGGCGTGCGCTACCACCCCGGCGGCATCTCGCGCAGCGGCGGATCCCTGTGGGTGCCGGTCGCGGAAATGCGCCCCGACAGCTCGTCGGTGCTGCTGGAGATCGACGCCGCGACGCTGCGCGTCCGTCGCCGCATCCGCGTCGCCGATCACATCGGCTGCATCGCCGCCGCGCCCGGCCGGCTGGTCGCGGGCAATTGGGACAGCCGCCTGCTGTACGTCATCGACCCCGACGATCCGCGCCGCATGCGCGCCGTCCCCAACCCGTCGCGCACCCATTATCAGGACATGAAGTTCGCGGGCGACCATCTGGTCGCCGGGGGCAACACCAATTGGTGGAGCGGCACGGTCGACTGGCTCGACTGGCCGACGATGACGGTCCGCCGCACGCTGCGCGCCGGCGCGATCGGCCCGATCCGCCCGTTCGGCCGCGGCGGCCCCTATACCGGCGAAGGCATGGCGATCGACGGCCGCGACCTCTACGTCCTGCCCGAGGACGGCCCCAGCCGCCTCTTCCGCTTCCGCATCACGGCGTGAGTGTGGAAGAAGCGGTTCTCGCGCAGAGACGCAGAGCCGCAGAGAGGTTTGCGCCGCAGGCGATCACACCCGTCACGCAAGGGCTTTGAGATAACGCGCTACCGCGCCCACTCCGCCCCCTCTCTGCGCCTCCGCGTCTCTGCGCGAACATATTCTTCGCGTCTTCGCGTCTTCGCGTGAACCCGAACCGCGCGTTACTTCCCGAACCCGGTCGGCGCCGCCGATACCGTCACGGTCGCCCCGCCGCGGATTTCCTTCACCTCCAGCGCGCGCTCGGCCACGCCGTCGCGGCCGAAACGGAACGCGCCATCGATCCCGGCGAACCCGTCCGAATCGCGCAGCCGCCCCTCGGGAAAGGGCGTGCCCGCGCGCCAGTCGCGCGCGATCCGCACCACCAGCAGCACCGAATCATACCCCAGGCTGGACAGGCGATACGGCGCCGCGCCGAACCGCGCGCGATAGTTGCGCGCATATTGGCGATACAGATTGTCGGGCACGCTGGCGAACCACGCGCCGTTCAGCGCGCTGGTCGCGGCGATGTTGTTGTCCGAATTCCACAATTCGGTGCCCAGCACCTGCGTCGACGGGCTGGCGCGGCGCAGCAGCGGCACCGCCGCCGCCGCCGCGGGCGCGCTGTCCGCGATCAGCACCGCACCAAACGGCGCATCCTTGGCCATCCGCTGCACCGCCGCGCCCACCGCGCCCCGATCATAGGTCTGGAGCGAGACGACGCGCCCGCCGGCATCCTCCACCGCACGCAGGAATGCGGTCGACGCGCGGCTGCCGTACAGCGCATTGGGCACCAGCCCGCCGAAATTGCTGATCCCCTTGCCGCTGGCATAGGCGACGACACGCTCGATCGCCTGCGCCGGGGCATAGCCCAACAGGTACGCGCCATTGCCCGCGACGCTCACGTCGTTGGAAAAGGACAGCACCGGCACCCCCGCGGCGCGCGCGATCGGCGCCACCGCGCGCACGTCGTCCGCCAGCAGCGGCCCCAGGATCAGCTGCGCGCCGTCGGCGATCGCGCGCCGCGCCGCCTGCGCCGCGCCGGGCGCGGTATCGTAATTGGTGATTCGCACCTGCTGGTTGCGCGTGTCGAGCAGCGCCAGCTGGGTCGCATTGGCCAGGCTCTTGCCCACGCCGGCATTGCCGCCCGACAGCGGCACCAGCAACGCCACGCGGTTGCGCGCGACATCCTGCGGCAGCCCCTGCACCACCTCGGGGTTGGTCGGGCGCGGCGTCTGCGCGCCGGTCTGCGTGCGTCCTGGCTCCATCGGTGCGCGCGGCACGACCGTGGAACAGGCGGACAGCAGGATCGCTGCCAATCCTGCGACCCATCGCGAAAGTGCTCTGGACCGTTGCGGCCAGGTGATCGCCTCTGCCATGACACCCCTCGTGAACTCGTTGACGCCTGGGCTGTATATCGTCGCCACCCCGATCGGCAATCTCGGTGATCTGTCGCCGCGTGCTGCCGAGGTTTTGAGCCAAGCCGCTGTGATCGCGGTAGAAGACACGCGTGTGACCGCCGGGCTGCTGCGCCACATCGGGGTCAAGCGGCCGATGACCCCCTATCACGATCACAATGCCGCGCATGTCCGCCCGCAACTGATCGCGCGCATGGGCACCGAGGCGGTGGCGCTGGTCAGCGATGCGGGCACGCCGCTGATCTCCGATCCCGGGTTCAAGCTGGTGCGCGAGGCACGTGCGGCGGGCCATGCGGTGGTGACCATCCCCGGCCCGTGCGCAGCGGTCGCCGCGCTGACGCTGGCGGGGCTGCCGACCGATCGGTTCCTGTTCATGGGCTTCCTGCCGTCGAAGGAACAGGCGCGCGCGGAAACGATCGCGGAGGTCGCCGCGATCCGCGCCACGCTGGTCTTCTACGAATCGGGTCCGCGCCTCGCCGCCTGCCTCGCCGCGCTCGCCGACGGGCTGGGCGACCGCGAGGCGGCGGTCACGCGTGAGATCACGAAAAAGTTCGAGGAAGCCGTCACCGGCACGCTCGCCGCGCTCGCCGCGCGCTACGCCGACGCACCGCCCAAGGGCGAGATCGTCGTCGTCGTCGCGCCCCCCGATCCCCCCGCCCCCGCCAGCGCCGCGGACGCCGACGCCGCGCTGGCCGAGGCCCTTACCCGCCTCCCCGCCTCCAAGGCCGCCGGCGAAGTCGCCAGGGCGCTGGGGCTGGACCGCAAGGCACTCTACGCCCGCGCGATGGAGATGAAGGGGTAAGGCCCACCTGCGTTGCTCCAGCGAAGACACCGTCATGCCGGACTTGTTCCGGCATCCATGTCTCCCCGAACACGCAAGCCGTTGCTTTTGCGGCGCCATGGACCCCGGCCTTCGCCGGGGTGACGGACGGAAGCGCCGGGAAAACCGGCGTTCGCCGCCGCAGGCAACTTCCCAAAAAAACCGCCCGCAAAAGCCGCGCCACCGCGCCCCACCCACCCCCTCTCTGCGCCTCCGCGCCTCCGCGTGAACAACCTCCTTCGCGTCGTCGCGTCTTCGCGTGAAAAACCCTGTCCTACGCCCACCCGCTCTGCCACACCTCCAGAACGTTCTTCTCACTCCCCCACCCCCGTCCCCCCTTCCCCGCCAGCGTCTCAACATTGACAACATTCGCGCCGCCGCCATCCTCCCTGCCCATGCGCCGCCCCACCCCACGCCCCGCCGCCGCCCGCATTGCCGCAGAGGCGGCCGGGCGGCGCGGGGAGCGGATCGCGGCGTGGTGGCTGCGGCTGAAGGGCTGGTCGATCCTCGACCGCCGCGTCCGCACCCCCGCGGGGGAGGTCGATCTCGTCGCGAAGCGCGGCGGATTGGTCGCCTTCGTCGAGGTGAAGAGCCGCGCCACCGCCGCCGAGCTGGATCACGCGATCGATCACCGCCGCCTCGCCCGCGTCGCCGCCGCGGCGGAGGTGCTGATGCCGCGCTACGCCACGCAGGGCGAGGATATCCGCGTCGACGTCATCCTGCTCGCCCCGCGCACCGCACCGCGCCATATCGAGAATGCGTGGATCGGCTACTGAGCGCCGGCCCGCCGCCAGAAGATGACGAACCGCCCGCCGCTGCCGAACGCGGCGCTCTCCAGCGTCAGGCCGGCCGGCGCGGCGGCGGCGCCCTGAAGCGCCTCCATCGCCGCGTTCGTCCGGGCGTGGTCGGCGGACGCCGGCAGCGTGCCGATCACCTGACACAGCGTCCGGCGGCATTCGGCCTTGTCGACCACGACGCCCGTCTCGCGCCGCAACCCGGCATAATGCCGCTCCAGCGCCGCTTCGCCCGCACCTGCCCAGGCCGCATCGCGCGCCTCCCCGGCCAGTTGCAGGGCCAGGCCGCGCGGCTCGCTCCGCGCCGGCGCCAGCAGGCGGTCCAGCGCCGGGTCGAGCCGCGCCTCCTGCGCGGTGTCCGGCGACACCAGTGACACCGCGATACCGATCGATGCGATGACGGATACGAACATGACGATCACTCCCTTTCGTACGGATAACCGCAGCGGCGCATCGCCGCCGGCGGCGGGGGGATCGAGATCGCTTTTCTCGTCACGATTTTCCTGGGCCGCGAACCGCCGCGCCAGTTCGCGGCTGCTGCCCAGCTGCGTCTTGCGCCGCGCCTGGCGCAGCCGTTCGTTGACCGACGCCTCCGACCGTCCGGTCAGCGCGGCGATGCTCTTGGCGGTATGGCCGCGCGCCAGCAGCGTCAGGATATCGCGTTCCGCCGCGCTCAGGACCGTGAAGTCGATCACGTCGGCGGCAGGCTCGGTCGGCGGCGTCATCGGCCAGGCATCTCCTCGACGGCCGATTGGCGACAAATGCCGCCATAAGGGAGTACAAAAAACTTGTGGGTGACGCCGGCCCGCCGACCGCCTACCTCACCGGCCGATCCGCCACCCATCGACAGGGCATCCGCATGACACTGACCGTCGCCGTCCAGATGGACCCGCTCGCCTCGATCAACATCGCGGGCGATTCGACCTTCGCGCTGATGCTGTCGGCGCAGGCGCGCGGGCACCGGCTGTTCCACTACACCGCGGAGGATCTCAACTGGTCCGACGGCCGGCTGTGGACCCGCGCGCATCCCGTCACCGTCCAGCGCGTCGCCGGCGATCATTTCCGCTTCGGCGATCCCGTCAGCCTCGATCTGGGGGCGGAGGCGGACGTGGTGCTGATGCGCCAGGACCCGCCGTTTGACCTCGGCTATATCACCGCCACGCACCTTCTGGAGCGGATCGCCGACCGGACATTGGTGGTCAACGACCCGGCCAGCGTGCGCAACGCGCCCGAAAAGGTATTCGTCCTCGACTATGCGCATTTCATGCCGCCGACGCTGGTCACGCGCTCGCTGGAGGAGGCACGCGCCTTCCTGAAGCAGCATGGCGCGATCGTGGTGAAGCCGCTCCACGGCAACGGCGGCAAGGCGATCTTCCGCGTCGGTCCGGAGGGCGAGAACCTGTCCGCGCTGATGGAGGTGTTCAACCAGACGTGGCGCGAACCTCATATGGTGCAGGCGTTCCTGCCCGACGTGGCGAAGGGCGACAAGCGCATCGTGCTGGTCGACGGCGAGGTCGCGGGCGCGATCAACCGCCTGCCGGGCGAGGGCGAGATTCGCAGCAACCTGGCGGTCGGCGGATCGGCGGAGAAGACCGAGCTGACCGATCGCGAACGCGCGATCTGCGCCGAACTGGGGCCGGAGCTGAAGCGCCGCGGGCTGATCTTCGTCGGCATCGACGTGATCGGCGGCGAATGGCTGACGGAGATCAACGTCACCTCCCCCACCGGCATCGTCGCGATCGAGCGGTTCGACGGCACCGACGTCGCCGGGCTGATCTGGGACGCGATCGACCGCAGGCTGGCGGAACGCGCCGCCTGACCGGCGGTTGGGGCCGGATGACCGACGTCTCGCGTCCCCGCCCCACCCCGTTCGTGCCGAGGAGGCATCGAGCGAAGCCGAGAGGCCGTCTCGAAGCACGGTCACGGCGCTCCACATGACCGATTTCATCATCAACTGGATCGTCTGGGGCGGGTACATCGGCATCTTCCTGCTGATGGCGCTCGAGAATGTCGTGCCCCCGATCCCGTCGGAGGTCATCATGGGGCTGGGCGGGATCGCGGTCGCGCGCGGCGAGATGGAGATGCTGCCGCTGCTGTTGTGGGGCACCGCGGGCACCACCGCGGGCAATGTCTTCTGGTACGAGATCGGGCGGCGGCTCGGCTATGCGCGCTTCCGGCCGTTCGTGGAGCGCCACGGCCGCTGGCTGACGCTGGAATGGGACGATGTGGAGCGCGTGCGCACCTTCTTCCACCGCCATGGCGGCTGGGTGATCTTCGTGTTCCGCTTCATGCCGACGTTCCGCACGCTCATCTCGCTGCCCGCCGGCATGGCGGGGATGCGGCTGTGGCCGTTCCTAGCGACGACCTTCGCGGGCAGCGTCATCTGGAACGGCGTGCTGGCGGGTGCGGGCTATGTGCTGGGCAGCCGCTATGCCGATCTCGATCGCTACGTCGGCCCGGCGGGGATCGCGCTGACGGTGCTGGCGATCGGCTATTACCTCTACCGCGTCGTCACCTGGCACCCGCGCGGCGACTAGAGCGTTTTCCGATCAGGTTGGACCATCGGCGCGGAGGTGATGTCGGTTCAGTGCAAGGCGCGCGGAGGGAGCGATGCCGGGGCATCGTGACCGACAAGCAACGCCGCACCGGATCGACAGCGCCCCGCCGCGAAGCGGGCGCCCGCAGGGCGATGACGATGGTTCAACCTGGTCGGAGAACGCTCTAGGCGCGCGGATGCGCCGCGCGATAGACGTCGAGCAGGTGGGCGGCATCGACAGCGGTATAGACCTGCGTCGAACTGAGGCTGGCATGGCCCAGCAGTTCCTGCAGCGCGCGCAGGTCCGCGCCGCGCCCCAGCAGGTGCGTCGCGAAACTGTGGCGCAGCGCATGCGGGGTGGTGCGTTCGGACAGGCCCAGCCGCGCCCGCGCCGCGCGCACCTTCACCCGCACCACCCCGGGGGACAGCGCGCCGCCGCGCACCCCGCGGAACAGCGGCGCATCCGCGGCGACCGGCCAGGGCGTGCGCGCGACATAATCGGCGATCGCATCGCGCACCGCGGGCAGCAGCGGCACGATCCGCGTCTTGGCGCGCTTGCCGGTCACCGCGATCGTCTCGCCCGGCGGCAGCGCCGCGCCGGTCAGCGCCAGCGCCTCGCCGATGCGCAGCCCCGCACCGTACAGCAGCAGCAGCAGCGCCCAGTCGCGCGCCGCCACCCATGGCTCGTCGCTTTCGTCGGCGACCTCCTGCGCCAGCGCCACCGCCTCTGCCGGCGCGACGGGGCGCGGCACCCCCGCCTTCACGCGCGGCCCGCGCAGCACCGGCGCGCTGCCCACCCCGTTCGCCCAGTCCAGGAATGCGCGCACCGCCGACAGCTCGCGCGCGGCGGAACTGTTGCCCAGCCCGCCGCCGCGCCGCGCCGCCAGATAGGCGCGCAGGTCCGCCGCCGTCACCTCCGCCAGCGCCACGCGCGTCACCGCGCCGCCCCAATGCCCGGACAGGAACGCCAGCAACCGCTCGGCCGTCGCGCGATAGGCGCGGACAGTATGTTCCGACCGCCGCCGGTCGCGCGCCAGGTGGATGCTCCATTGCACGGGGAGCGGCAAAGGCCCCTGCGGCAGCCCCCCGGCGTCCGCGCGATCGGCATCCTGCGTCATGATCCTCCGGGCCTAGGGTCAGGCCCCATTACTGGCAATGGTCGTGACGGAGCCGGAAAAGGCGCACGGGTAGGAGCAAGGAGGGAGCGATGCTGTTTGCATCGTAACCGACGCGCGACGCCGCCGTGCACCTTTTCCGGCCCGCCGCTGCGCGGTCGCCCGTGGAGGCCCGCCGAGCGTCGTCGCTTGCTGGCGCGTAGCTATGGCTACGCGGCTGCGCTGCGCTCCTCGTCGGCGGGCCTCCACGGGCGATCACGGCCGTTGCCAGTATTGGGGCCTGACCCTTGGGGCGGAATATTAACGACGTCCCGGTACAGGATGGCGCGATGGATAGCACGCCCCCGGCCTCCCACGATCACGATGCGGAACGCGAAGCGCAACGGCTGGCGGCGCTCCATTCGCTCGAACTGATCGGCGCCGCACCCGAACAGGCGTTCGACGGCCTCGTCGCGCTGGCGGCGCGGATGCTCGACTGCCCGATCGCGCTGCTCAACCTCGTCGATCGCGATCGCCTGTGGGTCGCCGCCGGGACGATCGCCGGCCCGCGCGAGATCAGCCGCGACGTCGCGATGTGCGACCGCACGATCCGGGGGAAGGGACCGCTGGTCATCGACGACCTGGCGCAGGACGCCGTCTATCGCGACAGTCCGCTGGTCGTCGATGCCGGCTATCGCTTCTACGCCGGGACGCCGCTGCACCTGTGCGACGATGCCGGCGTCCGCCAGCCGATCGGGACGCTGTGCGTGATCGATTCGGTCTGCCACCGGGTCAGCCAGGCCGCGCTCGACGCGCTCGCTCACCTCGCCACGCTGGCGGAGGCGCTGCTGGAAGGGCGCCGCACCGCCCTGCGCGCAGTGGATGTCGCGAAGGAGGGGGAGCGCCTGCTGCGCGACCTCGCGCGCAAGGATCGCATCTTCCGTCATGTCGAGCGGATCGCGTCGATCGGTTCGTGGCATCTGTCGCTGGCCGACGGCCGGATCCACTGGTCCGACAACACCTATGCGCTGCACGGCCTGCCGCTGGGACAGCAGCCGGCGCGCGACCATACGTTCGATTTCTATCCGCCGCAGGATCGCGAGGAGGTGCGCCGGACGCTGCAGCGCACGCTGAACGACGGCGCCCCGTTCGATATCGAGAACGACTTCGTCACCGCGCGCGGGCACCGCCGCCGCGTCCGTTCGATGGGCGAGGCGGAGATCGTCGACGGGCGCGTCACCGGGGTGATCGGGGTGTTCCAGGACGTCACCGTCCGCCACGAACTGGAAACGCGGCTGCGGCGCCTCGCCAGCACCGACGCGCTCACCGGCCTCGCCAATCGCGCGGCCTTCGATGCGGCGCTGGAACGGGCGATGGCGGCGGCGCACGGCCGCGACGGCGTCACCCTGATGCTCGTCCTGATCGACCTGGACGGGTTCAAGGCGATCAACGACACGCTCGGCCATGATGCCGGCGACGAGGTGTTGCGGATGACCGGCACCGCGCTGACGCAGTCGTGGCTGAAGGGCAGCCTCGCCGCGCGGATCGGCGGCGACGAATTCGCGCTGATCGTCGACGATCCGGCGTTGCTGGCCGACCCGGAGGCGCTGCGCCTCAAGATCGACGAAGCGTTGCGCATCACGGTCGGCTCGGGCGGGCTGACGATGATCAGCGGCGGATCGGTCGGCATCGCGGCGTTCGACGCCGACGATCGCTCCCCGCGCGATTTCGTGCGGCGCACCGACACCAACCTCTACACCGCCAAGCGCGGCCGCGTCGGGCGACGTCCGGCCTCCCTCGGGTCCCGCCGCGCCGCCTGACCATTGCCGGGGCGAAGCCGGCAACCGAGTCCCGTTTCTTTCGTTTCGGTGCGAGAACGGAACGAGAAATGGTGGGACATGATGCGGCGGCGTTTGGGAAGTGTGATGGCGTTGGCACTGCTGGTCGCGGGCTGCGGCGGTGGCGACGGCGGTGCGCCGGCACCTGCGCCCACCCCGACGCCGTCACCCTCGCCGACCTTCTCCTACAGCCAGGCCAACAGCTTCGCACAGGATCATCGCTGGACCGGCTATGACGCCTTCTACGCACCGCCCGATCCCAGCGGGACCAATGCGGGCGCGACGTTGACGTCGTCCACGACGGCGGTCACGTCGTGGTCGCGCGATCGCTATGGCCTGACGATGCCGCGGTCCGATTTCTTCGCCGCGGATACCGTCTTCGCGCGCGACGTCGGCGCGACGGAGTCCAGCAGCAAGAGCAATATCATCGATTTCCGCATGAACGTGAACGGCGTGCCGACCACGGCGTCGCTGGTGTCGCCGGAACTGTGGATCACGCGATATTTCGCGGTGGCCCAGGCATCCGACAGCCAGAGAGAGATCTTCACGATCGCCGGCGATGTCACCTACTCCGCCGATCTCGCACGCTTTTCGACCCGCACCTATCAGGCGCTGCTCTATTTCGGCGACACCTTCCTGTATCGCGACCGATTGAAACCGCTGGTCGTCGACCTGGTGTCGCGCAAGGTGTCGGGTACGGTCGCGCTGATCGGCAATCCCGACATCGACGTGACCGTCACGGGCACGGTCGACTCGGGCAATACCGTCACCGGCACCTTCACCTCGGCCGATCGCAGCGTGACCGGGCAGCTGCGCGGCCGTTTCTACGGTCCGGGCGGCAAGGATCTGGGACTGGTCGCGGCGGTGACGCGCAACGGCATCACCACCCGGTCGGTGCTGAGCGGCACGATTCCGGACTGACGCGGCGAAACGGCGCGGGGACGCCTCGCCGCCTTTGCACCGCCCGCCATGCTCCCATATGGGACGGACAATGTCCTCCCGCGCGCGTGTCCTGGTCCTCAATTCCGCGCTCGGCCCGCTCGACTATCGCGTGCCGCACGGCATGGCGGTGGAACCGGGGTCGATCGTCGTCGCCCCGCTCGGCCCGCGCCAGCTGACCGGCGTGGCGTGGGAGGCGGAGCGGATGCCCTCCGATGCGGAGGTCGGCGACAATCGCCTGCGCAACCTGCTCGCGGTCGCCGACGTGCCCCCGCTGCGCGCGCCGCTGCGCCGGCTGATCGAATGGACCGCCGATTACTATCTGGCGCCGCCCGCCGCGGTGGTGCGCATGGCGCTGTCCTCGAACGCCGCACTGGAAGGGTCGCGCACCGCGACCGAATATCGCGCCACCGGCCATGTCCCCGATCGCCTCACCCCGCAGCGCGCGCAGGCGCTGGAGCGGATCGGCGAGCGACAGGGGCTGATCCGCGAGCTGGCGGCGATCGCGGAGGTCAGCGACGGCGTGATCCGCGGGCTGGTGAAGGCCGGCGCGATCGAGGCGGTCGAGGTCGATATCGACAGCCCCTTTCCCGTCCCCGACCCCGATCACGCGCCCCCGCAGCTGTCCGACGATCAACGCGCCGCCGCCGACACCCTGTCCGCCGGGGTCGCTGCCGCCGCCTTCGCCCCGACGCTGCTCGACGGCGTGACCGGATCGGGCAAGACGGAGGTGTATTTTGAGGCGGTCGCCACCGCGCTGCGGGCGGGCCGGCAGGTACTGGTGTTGCTGCCCGAAATCGCGCTGACCGAACCGTTCCTGAAGCGGTTCCACGACCGCTTCGGGTGCGAGCCGGTGGCGTGGCATTCGGGCCTGCGCTCCACCCAGCGCCGCCGCGCATGGCGCGCGATCGCCGCCGGGGAAGCGCGCGTGACCGTCGGTGCGCGCTCCGCGCTGTTCCTCCCCTACGCCAACCTCGGCCTGATCGTCGTCGACGAGGCGCACGAAACCAGCTTCAAGCAGGAGGACGGGGTCCATTACCACGCGCGCGACGTCGCGGTGATGCGCGCCAAGTTCGAACGCTGCCCGGTGATCCTGGCCAGCGCCACCCCCGCAATCGAGACTCGCCACCAGGTCGCGCTCGGCCATTATGCCGAGGTGAAGCTGCCCGGCCGCTACGGCGTGGCGCAACTGCCGACGATCGAGGCGATCGACCTGATCGCCGAACCGCCCGAGCGCGGCCGCTGGATCAGCCCGCGGCTGGTCGCCGCCATGGGCGAGACGCTGGAGCGCGGCGAACAGTCGCTCCTGTTCCTAAACCGCCGCGGCTATGCCCCGCTGACGCTGTGCCGCACCTGCGGGCATCGCTTCCAATGCCCGAACTGCACCGCCTGGATGGTCGAGCACCGGCTGACCCGGCGTCTGGCTTGCCACCATTGCGGGCATGTCGAACCGGTGCCGCGGCTGTGCCCGGAATGCCAGAACGAGGATACGCTGGTGGCCTGCGGCCCCGGCGTGGAGCGGATCGCGGACGAGGTCGCGGCGCTCTTCCCGGAGGCGCGCACCGCGGTGGTCACCTCGGACACGATCTGGTCGCCCGCGCGCGCCGCCGAATTCGTCGCGCGGATGGAGGAAGGCGCGATCGACATCGTCGTCGGCACGCAATTGGTGACCAAGGGCTATCATTTCCCCAACCTGACGCTGGTCGGCGTGATCGACGCCGATCTGGGGCTGGACGGCGGCGACCTGCGCGCCGCGGAACGCACCTTCCAGCAGATCCGCCAGGTATCCGGGCGCGCCGGGCGCGGGGCGAAGCCGGGCCATGTCTTCATCCAGACGCACAGCCCGAAGGCGGCGGTGATGCAGGCGCTGGTCACCGGCGACGCCGACGCCTTCTACGCCGCCGAGACCGAGGCGCGCCGCGATGCCGACGCGCCGCCCTTCGGCCGCTACGCCGCGATCATCGTGTCGAGCGAGGATCAGCCGGCCGCGCTGGAGATCGCCCGCTCGGTGGGGCGCAGCGCTCCGCGCGTCGACGGGATGGAGGTGTACGGCCCCGCCCCCGCCCCGCTGGCGATGCTGCGCGGGCGCCACCGCTACCGCCTGCTGGTCCACGCGCGCCGCGCGCTGGACGTACAGGACGTGATCCGCGACTGGCTGGGCGCGCTCGACTGGCCCGCCAAGGTCCGCGTCGCGGTCGACGTCGATCCGTACAGCTTCCTGTGACATCGTGCAGAAGGTTACCGCACCCATGGTCAAGACACCCGCCGAACTGGCGCTGATGCGCATCTCCGGGCGGCTGCTGGCGCAGGTGTTCGACATGCTCGACACGCTCGACCTCGCCGGGCGTTCGACGCTGGAGGTCAACGACCTAGTCGAACGCTTCATCACCGACGATCTGGCCGCCCGCCCTGCCAGCAAGGGGCAATATGGCTTCGCCTATGTCCTCAATTCCTCGATCAACAACGTCGTCTGCCACGGCGTGCCCGACGCCGGCGTCGTCATCCGCGACGGCGATATCGTCAACCTCGACATCACGCTGGAAAAGAACGGCTTCATCGCCGATTCCAGCAAGACCTATGTCGTCGGCGCCGCCCCGCCCGCTGCGCGGCGGCTGGTGCGCGTGACGCAGGAGGCGCTGTGGAAGGGCATCGCGCAGGTGCGCCCGGGCGCGCGGCTGGGCGACATCGGCTTCGCGATCGAACGCCATGCCAAGAAGCACGGCTATTCGGTCGTCCGCGACTATTGCGGACACGGTATCGGGCGCGAGATGCACGAGGAGCCGCAGGTGCTGCACTTCGGCCGCGCCGGCACGGGGGTGGAGCTGCGCGAGGGGATGACCTTCACGATCGAGCCGATGCTCAACCAGGGCACGCGCCGCGTCATGGGGGAGGATGACGGCTGGACCGTCGTCACCGCCGACGGGAAGCTGTCGGCGCAGTTCGAACATACCGTCGCGGTCACCGCTCGCGGCGTGGAGGTACTGACGCTGCGCACCGGAGAGCGCGCCGCCGCCTGACGGGAGGGATCGCGGGGCGGAGACGGTCGCCCTCGCCGCGCCGGCGCTGCGATAACCGCCGCGCTCGCTCGCGTCCTCGCCCACCGATCCTTTGCCCAGCGGGCCACCATGCCGCAGGCGGCGCGGTGGATACCGGAACAGGCAGGCACCACGCGGTGCCCGCCTTCGAACAGCCCCGGCCTACCGCGCGTTGCGGGCGCCCCCGCGCCGCACACGATCCGTCACCCCGGACCTGTTCCGGGGTCCACCCTGCCGCGCACTCAACGGCTTATGGGTATGCAGCCCGGTGGATACCGGAACAGGTCCGGCATGACGGGAAAGCCCGTTCCCCGGCCGCACGTCGCTCCGGTATCGAACGGGCCGCGCCCCGGGGTCAGGAACGGCCCGCCCCGGACATGCCCGCCCCGCCCGTCGCTGGCGTCCCACAGCGAAACGGGCGCCCCGCGCTGCCGCGGGACGCCCGTCATCGGACGCGTTCGGGAAACCCGCGTCAGCCGGTGTGTTCGGCCAGCACGGTCAGCCCGCGCGCATTGACCTCGGCGAAGCCGCCGCGGATCGCGATCGTCTCGGGCGCGCCGCCTTGCGTCTTCTGGACCAGCACGTCGCCGTCGCGGATCGTCGACATGAACGGCGCATGGCCCTCCAGCACCGCGAAATCGCCGTCGGCACCTGGCACGGTGACCATATAGACCTCGTCCGAGCGGACCAGGCGTTCGGGAGTGACCAGTTCGAAGTGCAGCATATCTCTACCTTACCGGCCCCTCCCCGACGGGGAGGGGCTTCGCGCGATCGGGCTTACGCCTCCTGCGCCATCTTCTCGGCCTTGGCGACCGCCTCGTCGATGCCGCCGACCATGTAGAAGGCGCTTTCCGGGAGGTGATCGTACTCGCCGTTCACCACCGCCTTGAAGCTGCGGATCGTGTCCTCGATCTGCACGAACTTGCCCGCGATGCCGGTGAACACCTCGGCGACGTGGAACGGCTGCGACAGGAAGCGCTGGATCTTGCGCGCGCGCTGGACGGTCAGCTTGTCCTCTTCCGACAGCTCGTCCATGCCCAGGATGGCGATGATGTCCTGCAGCGCCTTGTACTTCTGCAGGATCGCCTGGACCGCACGCGCGGTTTCGTAGTGATCCTGGCCGACGATGCGCGGCTCCAGCACGCGGCTGGTCGAATCGAGCGGATCGACCGCCGGGTAGATGCCCAGCTCGGAGATCGCGCGGTTCAGCACGGTCGTCGCATCGAGGTGCGCGAACGAGGTCGCCGGCGCCGGATCGGTAAGGTCGTCCGCGGGCACGTACACCGCCTGCACCGAGGTGATCGACCCCTTGTTGGTGGAGGTGATGCGCTCCTGCAGCGCGCCCATGTCCGTCGACAGCGTCGGCTGGTAGCCCACCGCCGACGGGATGCGGCCCAGCAGCGCCGACACTTCCGCGCCCGCCTGGGTGAAGCGGAAGATGTTGTCGACGAAGAACAGCACGTCCTGCCCTTCCTGGTCGCGGAAATATTCCGCGATGGCCAGGCCCGACAGCGCGACGCGGGCGCGCGCGCCCGGCGGCTCGTTCATCTGGCCGTAGACCAGCGCGACCTTCGATCCCTCGCTGATCGCCTTGCCGTCGGCGTCCTTGGCGATGACGCCCGCGTCGAGGAATTCGTGGTACAGGTCGTTGCCCTCGCGGGTCCGCTCACCCACGCCCGCGAACACCGACGTGCCGCCATGGCCCTTGGCGATGTTGTTGATCAGTTCCTGGATCAGCACGGTCTTGCCGACGCCCGCGCCGCCGAACAGGCCGATCTTGCCGCCCTTCGCATAGGGGGCGAGCAGGTCGATGACCTTGATGCCCGTCACCAGGATCGCGCTCTCGGTCGACTGGTCGACGAATTCCGGCGCCTTGGCATGGATCGGCGCGCGCAGGTCGGTGGCGATCGGGCCACGCTCGTCGATCGGCTCGCCGACGACGTTCATGATGCGGCCCAGCGTCGCGGGGCCGACCGGCATCTGGATCTGCGCGCCGGTGTCGGTGACGGTCTGGCCGCGGGTCAGCCCCTCGGTCGAATCCATCGCGATCGTGCGGACGGTGTTCTCGCCCAGATGCTGCGCCACTTCCAGCACCAGCCGCTGGCCGTTGTTCTCGGTTTCCAGCGCGGACAGGATCGCGGGCAGCTGCGTGCCGAACTGCACGTCGACGACGGCGCCGATCACCTGCGCGATACGGCCCACATTGTTGCTGCCCGAGCCGGTGGCCGGACGGATGTCTTCAGCGGCGGTTGCCATTGGTTCGTTCCTTGCCTTCTACTCGTCATCCCGGCGAAGGCCGGGATCTCCCTCCGCGGGAGTATCGCTTGCGGCACGCGCCCGGCGTTCGCCGGACGTCATACCAGAATTACAGCGCCTCCGCGCCCGAGATGATCTCGACCAGTTCGGTCGTGATCGCCGCCTGGCGGGCACGGTTGTACTGGATGCTCAGCCGCTTGATCATGTCGCCGGCGTTGCGCGTGGCGTTATCCATCGCGGTCATCCGGCTACCCTGTTCCGATGCGGCATTTTCCAGCAGCGCGCGGAAGATCTGGATCGCCACGTTGCGCGGCAGCAGGTCCGCCAGGATCGCTTCCTCGCTCGGCTCATAGGCGACGGTCGCGTCGCCGCTGTTGGCCAGCTTCGGCGCGGCGCTCGCAGGGATCGCCACCGGGATGATCTGCTGCGCGACCGGCTCCTGCACCAGCGCCGACTGGAAGCGGGCGTAGAACAGGTGCGCGACGTCGAACTCGCCCGCCTCGAACCGCGCGATCAGGTCGTCGGCGATCGCCTTGGCATGGTCGAACCCGGCGACCTTCATCTCCGACAGGTCGCGGTCCACCGCGATCCCCTTGGGATAGAAGCGGCGCAGCACGCGGCCCTTCTTGCCCGCCAGGTAGAAGACGACGGTCTTGCCCGCGGCCTCCAGCTCCTCGGCCTTGCGGCGCGCGGCGCGCACGATGTTGGTGTTGAACGCACCCGCCAGCCCGCGCTCGGACGTGGCGACGACCAGCATGTGAACCTGGTCCTTGCCCGTCCCCGCCATCAGCGGCGAGGCGCCGACACCGACGTTCCTGGCCAGGCTGGCGACCACCGCCTCCAGCCGCTCGGCATAGGGGCGCCCGGCGACCGCCGCTTCCTGCGCACGGCGCAGCTTGGCGGCGGCGACCATCTTCATCGCCTTGGTGATCTTCTGCGTCGACTTCACCGAGCCGATGCGGATCTTGAGGGCTTTCAGTGACGCCATCTTTTCCCAACTTCGTCATCCCGGCGAACGCCGGGATCTCGTGCCACAGGCCGCTCGTCCGCGGCCGAAGACCCCGGCTTTCGCCGGGGTGACGCGATGTTACGCAAACGTCTTCGCGAACTCGTCCAGCGCCGCCTTCAGCTGCGCCTCGGTGTCCTTGCCCAGCTCGCGCGTGTCGCGGATCGCGGTCAGCACGCCGGCATGGCGATCGCGCAGGAACGCCAGCATCGCCGCTTCATAGCGGGTCACGTCGGCGACCGGCACGCTGTCGATATAGCCGTTGGTGCCGGCATAGATCGACGCGGTCTGTTCCTCGAACGGCATCGGGTTGAACTGCGGCTGCTTGAGCAGCTCGGTCAGCCGCGCGCCGCGGTTCAGCAGCTTCTGGGTGGAGGCGTCGAGGTCCGATCCGAACTGCGCGAACGCGGCCATTTCGCGATACTGCGCCAGCTCCAGCTTGATCGAGCCGGACACCTTCTTCATCGCCTTGGTCTGCGCGGCCGAGCCGACGCGGCTCACCGACAGGCCGACGTTGATCGCCGGGCGGATGCCCGCGAAGAACAGGTCGGTTTCCAGAAAGATCTGCCCGTCGGTGATCGAGATCACGTTGGTCGGGATGTACGCCGACACGTCGCCCGCCTGCGTCTCGATGATCGGCAGCGCGGTCAGCGAACCGTTGCCGTTGTCGTCGTTCATCTTCGCCGCGCGCTCCAGCAGGCGCGAGTGGAGATAGAAGACGTCGCCCGGATAGGCTTCGCGGCCCGGCGGACGGCGCAGCAGCAGCGACATCTGGCGATACGCCACCGCCTGCTTCGACAGGTCGTCATAGACGATGACCGCGTGCATCGCATTGTCGCGGAAATATTCGCCCATCGCGCAGCCGGTGTACGGCGCCAGGAACTGCAGCGGCGCGGGGTCGGACGCGGTGGCGGCGACGACGATGGAATATTCCATCGCGCCGTTTTCCTCCAGCGTGCGGACCAGCTGCGCGACGGTCGAGCGCTTCTGCCCGACCGCGACGTAGATGCAGTACAGCTTCTTCGATTCGTCGCTGCCGGCGTTCGCCTGCTTCTGGTTGATGAACGTGTCGATCGCGACGGCCGACTTGCCGGTCTGGCGATCGCCGATGATCAGCTCGCGCTGGCCGCGGCCGACCGGCACCAGCGCGTCGATCGCCTTCAGCCCGGTCTGCACCGGCTCGTGCACCGACTTGCGCGGGATGATGCCCGGCGCCTTCACCTCCACGCGGCTGCGCTTCTCGGCGACGATCGGCCCCTTGCCGTCGATCGGGTTGCCCAGGCCGTCCACGACGCGGCCCAGCAGGCCCTTGCCGACGGGGACGTCGACGATCGTGCCGGTGCGCTTGACGGTATCGCCTTCCTTGATCTCGGCGTCGGAGCCGAAGATCACGACGCCGACGTTGTCGGCTTCCAGGTTCAGCGCCATGCCCTGCACGCCGTTGGCGAATTCGACCATCTCGCCCGCCTGGACGTTGTCGAGGCCGTAGATGCGCGCGATGCCGTCGCCCACGCTCAGCACCTGGCCGGTTTCGCTGACTTCGGCCTCGGTACCGAAATTGGCGATCTGGTCCTTGATGACCTTGGAGATTTCTGCGGCGCGGATATCCATTACGTCAGCCTTTCATCGCGCTGGCGAGCGCATTCAAACGGGTGCGGATCGACGAATCGATCATCTGGGAACCGATGCGGACGACCAGCCCGCCCAGGATCGCGGGATCGACCGTCAGGTCGACCGACACCTCGCGACCGACGCGGCGGCGAAGCTGCTGTTTCAGCTCCTCGACCTGGTCGTCGGACAGCGGGTGGGCGCTGGTCACCTCCGCGGTGGTTTCGCCGCGGTGGCGCGCGGCCAGCGTGCGATAGGCGGCGATCACCTGCGGCAGCTGCGACAGGCGGCGGTTTTCCGCCAGCACCCCCAGGAAGCTCTTCGTCGTGGTGTCCAGCCCCAGCTGGTCGGCGGTGGCCAGCACCGCCTTCACCGCTTCGCCGCGGGCGACCACCGGCGATGCGGTCAGCATGCGGAAATCGGCCGATTCGGCCAGCGCCTGGCGCACGGCGGACAGGCTTTCCTCGACTCGGTCGACGGCCTTGGCCTCCACCGCCAGATCGAACAGCGCACTCGCGTAGCGGCCGCCCAGGCTGGCCTGAATGTTGCTGCCCTGATTACCGCTGGAGCTCTCCACGCGATTCACTTTCCTCGAAAACCCAAGGGTGTTGGCCCATGCGAAGGGATGGCGCGCGGAACGCACCTCGCTTGGGATGCCGGGCGCGTAGCAAAGGGGGGGCCGCTATGCAACCGGATGGGCGGAAGCTTGTTCATCATCGCTTCATTGTGCCCGCCCGCGCGCCTGGACGCCCGCGCGCCGCGCCTCGAGCGCCGCGGGCGTGACCTGCGCATTGGCCGCCGACGACCGCTCCGTCTCCAGCGCCAGCGCCGCCGCAAACGGCAGCCCGAAACCGTCGTCGATCAGCCGCTTGTAATCGGCGACGAAGGCCGCATCCGCCGATGCGATATCCCTCGCCAGCGCGATCGCGGCGGGCAGCAGATCGCCGGGCGCGACCACGCGGTTGACCAGCCCCCAGCGTTCGGCGGTCGCCGCGTCCAGGAAATTGCCCGACAGCGACAGTTCCTTGGCGCGCGCGATGCCGACCAGCCGCGACAGCTTCTGGCTCAGCCCCCAGCCGGGCATCACGCCGACGCGCGCATGGGTATCGGCGAAGCGCGCGGTGTCGCTGGCGATCAGCATGTCGCACGCCAGCGCGACTTCGAACCCGCCGGTGATCGCGACGCCGTTGATCGCGCCGATCACCGGCTTGCGGCACGATTCGATCGCGCGCACCGGGTTGTCGGCCGGGCCGCTGGCATTGGCCGCGCCCAGCGCGCCGTCGACGCTGCCCAACTCCTTGAGGTCCAGCCCGGCGGTGAACGCGCGCGTCCCCGCCCCCGTCAGCACGACGCAGCGCACCGCCGGGTCCGCATCCACCTGCCGCATCGCATCGTACAGGGCCGCGCGCATCGCCACCGACAGCGCGTTCATCGCCTCCGGCCGGTTGAGCGTGACGATCGCGACGCCGTCGCCGGGCCTGTCGATCAGCACGGGGTCGATCAGCACGGGCTGCGCGGCGCTCGTCATCGTCGGCCTCCTCCTGCCCCGCCGGTTCTGGTTTCGGCGCAAGCCGCGGGATGGCCGGCGCGTCGCGATCGCATACATAAGCGCGATGAGCGACGCCACCTCCATCGCCGGCCTGACCCTGGACGAGGCGTGGGAGGGCTTCGCCCGCCGCGACCGGCGGCTGGACGACCGCTTCGTCGTCGCGGTGCGCACCACCGGCATCTACTGCCGGCCCAGCTGCGCCGCGCGCCGCCCGCGTCGCGAGAATGTGGAGATGCTGGCCGACGCCGCCGCCGCCCGCGCGCGCGGCTATCGCGCGTGCCGGCGCTGCTGCCCCGATTCGGTCGCGCGCGACCGCGCGGCGGTGGCCGATGCGACGCGGCTGATCGCCGCCGCGAACGGCGCGCCGCCGCCGCTCGCCGCGCTGGCCGATGCGGTCGGCTATGCCCCGCACCACTTCCTGCGCCTGTTCAAGCGCGACACCGGCCTGACCCCGGCGGCCTACGCCCGCGCGCTGCGCGCCGCGCACGCGGCCGAGCAGCTGCGCGGGGCGGCGCGGGTCACCGATGCCATCTATGCCGCCGGCTATGCCGCCCCCAGCCGCTTCTACGCCGATGCCGCGCGGCTGGGCATGACGCCCGCCACCTTCGCGGAGGGCGGCGCGGGGGTGACGATCCGCTGGTCGCGCGTCGATACCGCGCTGGGGCCGCTGCTGGTCGCCACCACGCCGCGCGGGCTGTGCCACGCCGCGCTGGGCGACGGCCCCACGCCCGGCGAGTTGTTCCCCGCCGCGACGCTGGTCGCCGGGGACGATGCGCACCGGCGCTGGGCCGCCACGCTGGCCGCGCGCGCCGCGGCGGAACGTCACGATCCGGCCCTGCCCGACGATGCCCGGCGGCTCGCCTTCCTGGAGGCGGTGCGCCGCGCCGCCGCCGATGGTTAGGCAATTGTAAAGCCATCGCGCTTACTCCCGTCCGCTGGACCCAGGGGACGGAAACAGCACGATGAGCGCGTTCGGACGGCGCAACGGCGGCATGGCGACGGGCGGCACCCGCACCGGATTCGGGGTCGCGCGCCCGATGCAGGGCGGCCAGCGCGCCGACACCCCGCCCCCCGCGCCCGCCCCGTCGCTCGACCAGTTCCCGCCGCTCGATTCGCTCGCGCTGCGCCCGGACGAGGCGAACGTCGACATCAACAACACCACGCCGCAATCGCAGATCGACGCGATGCAGCGGCTGTCCGATCGCCAGAACGCCAGCGGCGAGGCCGGCAACAGCCGGGTCGAGGGGTTCGAGGCGTCGATCCACAAGATCAAGGAACAGGTGCTCCCGCGCCTGCTGGAGCGCGTCGACCCCGAGGCCGCCGCGACGCTGGGCAAGGACGAGCTGGCGGAGGAATTCCGCCCGATCATCGGCGAGGTGCTGGCCGAGCTCAAACTGACGCTCAACCGCCGCGAACAGTTCGCGCTGGAAAAGGTGCTGGTCGACGAGCTGCTCGGGCTGGGGCCGCTCGAGGAACTGCTCGCCGATCCCGACATCAGCGACATCATGGTCAACGGCCCCGAACAGACGTTCGTGGAGCGCAAGGGCAAGCTGGAACTGGCGCAGATCGCGTTCCGCGACGAAGAGCATCTGTTCCAGATCGCGCAGCGCATCTGCAACTCGGTCGGCCGCCGCGTCGACCAGACGACGCCGCTCGCCGACGCCCGGCTGAAGGACGGCAGCCGCGTCAACGTCATCGTGCCGCCGCTGTCGCTGCGCGGCACCGCCATCTCGATCCGCAAATTCTCGGCCAAGCCGATCACGCTCGACATGATGGCCGGGTTCGGCAGCATGTCGACCAAGATGGCCACCGCGCTGAAGATCGCGGGCGCGTGCCGGTTCAACGTCGTCATCTCGGGCGGCACCGGCTCGGGCAAGACGACGATGCTCAACGCGCTGTCGAAGATGATCGACCCGGGCGAGCGCGTGCTGACGATCGAGGACGCGGCCGAACTGCGTTTGCAGCAGCCGCACTGGCTGCCGCTGGAAACGCGCCCCGCCAACCTGGAGGGTCAGGGCGAGATCAGCATCCGCGACCTGGTGAAGAACGCGCTGCGTATGCGCCCGGACCGCATCATCCTGGGCGAAATCCGCGGCTCCGAATGTTTCGACATGCTGGCGGCGATGAACACCGGCCACGACGGGTCGATGTGTACGCTCCACTCCAACTCCCCGCGCGAGGCGCTGGCGCGTATGGAGAACATGGTGATGATGTCCGACATCAAGGTGCCGAAGGAAGCGATCAGCCGCCAGATCGCCGATTCGGTCGACATGATCATCCAGGTGAAGCGCCTGCGCGACGGCAGCCGCCGCGTCACCAACATCACCGAGGTGATCGGCATGGAAGGTCCGGTGATCGTCACGCAGGAACTGTTCAAGTTCGAATATCTGGACGAAAGCGCCGACGGGAAGATCATCGGCGAATATCGCTCGATGGGGCTGCGCCCGTACACGATCGACAAGGCCAAGCAGTTCGGCTTCGACCAGGCCTATCTGGAAGCCTGCCTGTAACGCCCGCCGCGCGAGGCCCCCGTCATGCCGGACCCGTTCCGGCATCCATGCTTCCGCAGACACTCCAGCGGTAATGGCGCCGTGCTCCCGCACAGGCAGGAGCCCAGGGCCGAGCAGAACAACGTCCCGGGATCGGCTTCCTGCCGCTTACGCCCGTCACCCCGGCGAAAGCCGGGATCCATGGTGCCACAAAAGCATCGGCTTGTGCGTGCGCGGCAACATGGATGCCGGAACAAGTCCGGCATGACGGGAGCGGCTTTCGCAGAGGTTCCGAGCAGGGCCGGGGTCCGCTGCGAACGTCGCGGTGCCTGCGAAACACGCCGGGTGCGTGTCGCCAACGCCGCCCCACGAGCGCCCCCGGCCCCATGACGACGGTTCAACCCGCGCGCAAATCCCTCTAAGCATCCCCGCGTGCCCGCCATCCTCCTGCCGCTGCTGCTCGCCGCCGCCGCCCCTCCCCCCGCACCGTCGCGCACGCCGGTCGATACGCTCGCGCCCGATGCGGAGGCGCGCTGGGTGCCGTTCGACCTGACGGCGGGCAACCAGATCCGCTTTGCGATGACGCTCGACGGGCGGCGCGTCACCGCGATCCTCGATACCGGGGTCAGCATGTCGGTGCTGTCGCGCGACCATGCCCGCGCCAGCGGCCTGCGCGTGACGGAGGAAGGGCGCGCCGACGTCATCGGCGGCACGCTGACGGTGGGCAGGACGCCGGTGACCACGCTGACGCTGGGCGGGCTGACGCGGCGCGGCGGCGCGTTGCTGATCGCGGACCTGCCCGCGACGGCGACCGGCGGCGGGCATGACGGCGCGGCGGCGGTCGACCTGCTGGTCGGGCGCGACCTCACCGCCGGCTACGCGCTCGACATCGACTATCAGGCGCGTCGCTTCCGCCTGCTGAAAAGCGGGCGGATGCCGTTCGCCGCGCCGTCCGCGCCGCTGTCGATCGCGCCAGACCGGCAGTTGTACGTCACCACCGCCGCGCTGGCGGGGCGCCCGCTGCGCCCGATGGTGGTCGATACCGGCGACGGTGCGGCGGTGACCGTCGCGGCCCCCGCCTGGGCGGCGGCGGGCGGCACGGCGGGGGCGACCACCACCATCTCCTACGGGCTTGCCGGCCCGGTGGTCAGCGACGTCGCGATCGTGCCGGTGCTGACGATCGGGCAGGTCGCCGCGCGCGACGTGGAGGTGCGGATCGAGGGCGCGGGCGGCTTTTCCGAAACGATCGGCACCGCCGGGCGGATCGGCTCGGGCTTCCTGCAACGCTATCGCGTGCTGCTCGATCCCGGCGCGGGCCACATGCTGCTGCGCGCCGAAGGCGCCGCGCGGGCGCCCGAACGATCGACCAGCGGGCTGCTGCTGGGGCTGGCGGGCGATCGGCTGAAGGTGCTCCACGTCATGCGCGGCGGCCCGGCGGCGGCGGCGGGCTGGCGGGAGGGCGACACGATCTGCGCGGTGGACGGCACCGCGGTCACCCCCGGCTATATCGGCACCCCGATGGCGCGCTGGCCCACCGGCACGCCCGGCCGCGTCGTGCAGCTGGCGATGTGCGACGGCACGAAGCGCACGCTGACGCTGCGACGCTTCTACTAGGGCCGCGCGCCCGGCCCTAGAACGCCGACCAGTCCGCGGCCAGTGCCGTATTGCCCGCCACCCGCACCGGCGCCCCGCCGGTCCGCCGCGCCGCCGGTGCGGCATGGCCGCCAAGCCGGTGCATGCTCGCCACCGCCGCCGCCGGCACGTCACCGGTCCGGAAACGTGCGATATGCCCGGTCAGCCGGTCCGCCTCGTCGGCCAGGCCGCGCGCGGCGGCCGTCGCCTCCTCGACCATCGCGGCATTCTGCTGGGTGACGCCGTCCAGCTCGGACATCGCGATATTGACCTGTTTCAGCCCGCCATACTGGTGTGTCGCGGCCGCCGCGATGTCGCCGACCAGCGCACTGACCTCGCCGATCCGCGCGACGATGCCGATCAGCGATTCGCCGGTCTCGCCGACCAGCCGCACGCCCGTCGCGACCTGCGCCGACGATGCGGTGATGCGGCCCTTGACGTCCTTGGCGGCGTCCGCCGATCGCTGCGCCAGCGCGCGCACCTCGCTCGCGACGACGGCGAAGCCCTTGCCCGCCTCCCCCGCACGCGCCGCCTCGACCCCCGCGTTCAGCGCCAGCAGATTGGTCTGGAACGCGATCCCGTCGATCACCGCGATGATGTCCGATATCTCGTTGGACGTCCGCTCGATCCCGCCCATCGCCTCCACCGCGTCGCGCACCACGGCGCCCGACCGTTCGGCCATCTCGCGCATCGTGCGTACCGCGGCATTGGCGCTGTCGGCACGCTCCGCCGTCTGGCGGACGGTCGCGGTGATCTCGTCCATCGCCGCTGCCGTCTGCTCCAGGCTGGCCGCCTGCTGTTCGGTCCGTTGCGACAGGTCGTCGGACGCCACCCGGATCTCGCCGGACCCTTCGTTCACGCGCGCGGCGGAGCGGCCCACCGCCGACAGCGCGGTCGCCAGTTGGGCGACCGCCTGGTCGTAGGAGGCGGCGACACCGCGATACTGTTCCGGCAGGGCATCGCCGATGCGATGCGTCAGCCTGCCCTCGCCCAGCTGGTCGAGCGCCTCGGCCAGCGTCGCCACCACGCGCTGCTGCTCGGCCGCGGTACGCCGCTGTTCCAGCGCGACGGTGCGGAACACCTCGGTCGCGGCCGCCATCGTGCCCACCTCGTCGCGCCGCCCCGCGCCCTTGACGGCCCGCTCCAGATCGCCGTCGGCCATCCGGCGCATCGTCTCCGCGGTGTCGCCCAGCGGGGTCAGCGCGCCGCGGAACAGCGCCGCGATCCCCGCGACCAGCAGCGCCATCAGGAACAGCGCGACCGCGCCCAGCACGATCATCGCGATACCGACGCGTTCGGCGCTGCGCGCGACCAGCGCCTTCTTGCGCTCCGCCGCTTGGCTGACCAGCCGGTCGATCGCGGCGCGATGCCGGTCGTAGCTGACGGTCAGGCGATCGTAGGTGGCACGCGCGCCCGCCATGTCCCCGCGGCGCACCGCCGGGAGGAACGCGGCGTGCAACTCGCGCCAGAAGGCGTCGGCGGGGCGCGCCGCGCTCTCGATCAGTGCGGATTTCAGGTCGGGGTCCAGCGACGACGCGCGCCAGTCGGCCATGCTGGCGCGATAGTCGCGCTCCAGGGCCGAAAGCCGGCGCAGGTGCGCGGCCTGCGACGACGGCTCGCCCAGCAGTCGCGACGCCTCCAGATACGGTTCGATGATATAGGCCGGCGGCGGCAGGATCGCGGCCTGCAGATCGTCGATCTGCTGTCCGGCGCTGTCGATCGGTCCGCCGACGCGGATCTCGCCGACCAGCATCGCGGTCGTTCCCGTACCCAGCAGGAGGGCGGTCGCCATGATCGCTGCACCGATCTGGCTGTTACGCTTGATAGTCATCCTGCTCCCTGGCGCATCTGATTTGTTTTGTAGACCTAAGTCTAAAAGGTTGATGCCAGCCTACCTTTGCGCGCCCCCCGCCCCGTCGCGCGCGAATCCGCTACCGCCTCGCCACCGCGTGCGCGATCGCCAGCGTCCGGCGCGCTTCCTCCAGGTGGAGCAGTTCCACCATCTTGCCCTCCACACGGATCGCGCCCCTGCCGGCATTGCCGGGCCGCGCGAACGCCGCCTCGATCGCCTGCGCCCATTCGACCTCGGCGGCGGACGGCGTGAAGACGCGGTTGGCCGCGGCGATCTGCGCCGGGTGGATCAGCGTCTTGCCGTCGAAGCCCCAGTCCAGCCCCTGGCGGCATTCGGCCTCCACCACCGCCTCGTCGTCCAGCACGTTGCACACGCCGTCCAGCGCGATCAGCCCCGCCATCCGCGCCGCCAGCACCACCTGCGTCAGCACCGGCAGCAGCGGCGCACGGGTGGCGCCGGGGCGGCAGCGCATTTCCTTGGCCAGATCGTTGGTGCCGACGACGAACGCCGCCAGCCCGGTCGCGCCCGCCGCATCGGCGATCGCGGGCAGGTCGACGATCGCGCGGCACGTCTCGATCATCGCCCACAGCGGGGGGCCGTCGCCCAGCGCGGCGCGCGCCTCGACCAGCGTCGCGGGGGCGGATACCTTGGGCAGCAGCACCGCCGCCGCCCCGCTGCCCGCCAGCGCGGCCAGATCGTCCGCGCCCCATGGCGTGTCGGGCGCATTGGCACGCACCACCAGTTCGCGGTGCCCGAACCCGCCACCGCGCACCGCCGCCACCGCGGCGTCGCGCGCCGCCGCCTTCTGGTCGGGCGCGACGGCATCCTCCAGGTCCAGGATCACGACATCGCAGTCCAGCGTGCGCGCCTTCTCGATCGCGCGTGCGTTGGACGCGGGCAGGTACAGCGCGCTGCGGCGCGGACGGATCGTCGTCATCGCGCGACCCTAGCCACCCCGCGCCGCCGTGGCGACCGGGTTCATCCGGTCGCCCGCGTCCACACCATCTCCTCGCCCTGCGCGACGATCTCGCCGACGCTGCCGACCGGCTCGGCGGCGCCGTCGGTCAGCCACGCGATCGTCGCGGCATCCTCGCCCGGCACCTTCGCCAGCGTGCGCTGCCCGGCGGGGGTACGCGCCACGATCACTCCCGCGCGCGGCGATCCGTCGCGCTTGTAGAACACGGTATAGGTTTCGACCGTGGCCTGCCCGACATAGTCCTTGACCAGCTCGGGCACCGGCCCGCGCGCGGCATCCGCCTCGGCCTGCACGTCGAAATCGTGCGCCGCGCCCGCGCCGGGCGGCGGATCGGTGGCCAGCACGATCGCGTGATTGTGCGTGGCATAGCCGCCGTTGGCGAACAGCAGCCCCTTGGCCCCTGCGCCGGCGCGCAGCGCGTCGACCATCTCGGCGACCGCATGGCTCATGTAGTTGCCGATCGGCCCGCCGCCGAACGTCAGCCCGCCGAACACCGTCGCCGGCCGCTCCACCGGCCAGCCGATCACCCGCCGCGCCATCTTGGGCACGCACGGGAAACACGAATACAGTTCGACCAGGTCCAGGTCGTCCACCGTCACCCCGTTCCATTCCAGCGTGCGCGTCAGGCACGTCGCCATGCTGGGCGACATGTCGTATCGGTCGCGCGCCAGGTAATCGTCGCTCTCATGCGCCGCCGCGCCGCGCCCGACATGGACGATCCGCGCCTCCGGCACGCCGCGCCGCCGCGCCTCGGCCCAGCTGGTGACGATGAAGCCGGCGCCCTGGTTGACGCTGGAATTGGCGACCATCAGCTTGGTGTAGGGAAAGGCGATCGGGCGGTTGTCCGCGGTGGGGGTCAGCACCTCCTCGGGGGTGCGCGGTGCGTGGATCCACGCCGCCGGGGTCTGCGCCGCGACCTGGCTGAACCGCGACCAGATCTCGCCCGACTCGCGCTGCCCCTCGGCCAGCGTCTGGCGATAGGCGGCGCGCCCGGCGTTCTCGTACAGCGGATAGACGTCGACCGGCATCGCCAGCCCGTACCGCTGGCGGTAACCGGGCGCCGCGCGCTTCGCCAGATTGGCCATCGGGTTCTGCTCGGCCACGCTGGTCTTCGCGGCCCGCGCGGCGCGCTGGCTGGCGGTGCGCAGAGCCTCCGCGCCGACCACGGCGGCCACCCGCACCTCGCCGCGCGCAATGCGGTTCGCCGCCTCGTTCAGCAGCAGGATCGGGCTGTCGCCGTTGGGGCCGACCGATTCGTACGCCGCCGCGCCGCCCGCGCCGATCGTCGCGGCGACCTTGTCCGCCAGCGGGTTCTGGTCGCGGAAGCTGATCTGCTGGACGACCCCCAGCGACGCGACATCGGCCAGCCAGCCGCCGCCCGCGTCGCGGTCCGCCGCCTCCAGCGCGGCGCGCATCAGCGCCACCGGCTCCATTCCCTGCGCCGGGTCGGCGGGGCGGTCGTTGACCTGCCCTACCCCCACGATCACGGCGACGCGTTCGGGATCGACGCTCATTTCGCCTTCCACACCGGCGCGCGCTTCTGCGCGAACGCCAGCGGGCCTTCGCGCGAATCCTCGCTGGTGAACACGATCGCGGTTTCGGCGCGGTTCTGCTTCCACGCCGCCGCCTCGTGCGGGACGGCGCCTTCGACGATCCCCTGCGCCATCCGCTTGGATGCCTGCACCGACAGCGGCGCATTGGCGACGATCTTCTCCGCCAGCGCCAGCGCGGCGTCGACGACCTGCCCGGCGGGGGCCAGCGCATTGACCAGCCCCAGCTCCAGCGCGCGCTGCGCAGAGATCGGCTCGCCGGTCAGGATCATCTCCATCGCGATCTTGCGCGGCAGCTGGTCGGGCAGGCGGAACACCCCGCCGGCCGCCGCGAACAGCCCGCGCTTGGGCTCCGGCAGGCCGAACTGCGCGGTATCGACCGCCACCGCCAGATCGCACGCCAGCGTGATCTCCAGCCCGCCGCCCAGCGCATGGCCGTTCACCGCCGCGATCACCGGGGTCGAAACGGCGTGGCTGACCAGCCCGGCGAAGCCCCAGGCCTGCTTGGCGCGGTCGTCGGGCGCCAGGCTTTCGCCGCGCGACAGCGCGACCAGATCGGCACCGGCGCAGAACGACTTGTCGCCCGCCCCGGTGACGATCACGCACCGCACCTCCGGGTCGGCATCCGCCGCCGCCAGCGCATCGCCCACGCCTTCGTGGACGAAGCGGTTGACGGCATTGCGCGCCTCGGGCCGGTTGATCGTGACGATCATCACATGCCCGCGCCGCTCCACCAGCACAGCGTCGTTACCCAATTGCGTCATCTCGGTCGTCTCCCTTGCCCGTCCCGTCATCCCGGCCACACCAGCCCGCGGCGCGCCGTGCTCTCGCGATAGAAGGCGCAGATCGCGGCATCGCGCGCCGCATCGCGGCGCGCCTCCACCGCGGCATGATGCGCCTCCAGCGCGGCGGACAGCATGTTCCACGCCGCGTCCAGCGCCTCCAGCGTGAACCCCTCGGCCACCTCCGGCATCGCCGCGCCGCCGTCGGCCAGCAACGCGCGCATCTCCGCAATGTCCGCGATCCGCCACGCCGCCGCCTGCCCGGCCTCCTGCGCGGCCAGCATCGCCAGCAGCCCCGCCACGGTCAGCATCGCCCCGCCAAAGGCCTGGGTCGCGCCCAGCGCCTCGCCCGTGCCCAGCGCGACCATGCCCGTGCCGGTCAGCACCTCGCCGATGTCGCTCATGCCCCGCCCCCCGCTGTCAGCGTCTCCAGCTGCGCGGCGATGATCGCATCCTGCCGCCGCGGCAGGTACCAGCCCGAGAACGCCAGCACCGGATCGGTGCGCCCGCCGTCGATGAATTCGCGGTACGCCGACGTCCAGATCGCGCGGCCCTTCACCGAATTGAACAGCGCCCACCACCGCATCGCCGCCGGGTCGACGTCCAGCCCGCTGTGCGCGCGCCACACCGCCAGCGCCTCGTCGCGCGGCAGCATCCCGCACGCGCTGCCCGGCTCGAAATGATCCCAGATCGGGTCCAGCGCCCAGCCCAGATCCTCCAGCGGATCGCCCAGATGCGCCATTTCCCAGTCGAACATCGCCAGCATCCGGCCCGCGCCGTCGTGCATCATGTTGCCCGACCGATAATCGCCATGGACGATCGCGATCCGCTGCGCCGGCGGCGGCGGGTTCGCGCGCAGCCGGCGGATCGCGGCGCGCACCACCGGGATCGGCGCGGTCGCATCCTCGTCGATCACCCGTTCCCATTCGTCCAGCGCGACGCGCCAGCAGTCGCCCGGCGCGGGCGCGGCGACATGCGCGGCCAGCGGCGTCCCCGCCGGCTCCGCCGCCGCCAGCCGACCCAGCGCACCGAAGAACGCCTGCCCCAGCGCGGCGGCATGATCGCCGAACGGCGCGGTGACGAACGGCGAGCACACCTCGCCCCCGTCGATCCGCTCCATCACGAAGAACGGCCGCTCCAGCTCCGCACCGTCCCGCTCCAGCGCCACCGCGCCCGGCACCGGGACGATCCCCGCCGCGCTCTGATAGGCGCGATATTCGGTCTCGCTCTCAGTATCGATCAGGCTGCCGCCCGGATCGCGGCGCAGCACCAGCGCGCGCCGCTCGCCGCCGACCAGCGCATCGAACCGCCACGTCTCGCGGCTCGCCCCGCCGGGAATGCGCGCCAGCCCCTCGATCGCGACAGGCTCATCCCACAGCCGCGTCAGATACGCCGCGACCTGATGGTCGTGCAACGCGGTGCCGGTCACGACGCCGGGTCCATCACGTCGCGGAACCCCGATGGCGCGTGCGGGCCGATCACCAGCTGCTCCAGCACCCCCTTGCCGCGCCGCACCGTCCCGTCGGGGCCGGTCATCGTCACCCCCACGCTGGCCTGGACGTGCAAATGGTGCGGCTGCATCGGGTCGCATTCCTCGGGCACGAAATCCTCGCGCTCGACGGTCAGCGCCTCGCCATGACTCAGCCCGTGCGCCCATGTCGGGTGGCCATAGCCCAGCCCCTTCATCATGAACGTGCGCCCGATCGCAAAGTCGACGCGCGTCTCGCCCTCGGCATCGTGCAGCGTGATGCCCGCCGCCTCCGCCCGCCGCGTGCCGGTGCGCCAGCGCACCGTGCAGTCGGCATCGTCGTAATGATGCTCGTCCGCCGCGCCGCCGCCTTCCGGCCGCCATGTCGCGCGCCGGTTCCAAAAGCGGCCGTGCGCATCGTCATTGGTGTGGAAATACAGGTCGCCGCCCTCGATCACGCACGGGCTCCACAACCAGTAGAATTGCGGCGCGATCGGCGGGCTGGGCGGCTGCGCGTCGGGCGCGCCGATCGGGCGCACGCCCCAGCTGCGGTCGCGCGTGCCGACCCAGCCGGTGACGTCGGTGCGCACCCCGTCCACCTCGACCCACCCGGCATAGCGCCCGTTCTGCGTCAGCCGCGTCACGTCCATCAGCACGCGCGGCCCGTTGCGGCGGGTGAAGCGCGGCTCCTCCAGCGGAAAGGCGCGGCCGGTGAAGGTGATGTCGGCGCGAACGCCCTCGTCGGGCGCGTCCACCGTCACGCGCAGGATGCGCAGCGGCTCGACCACCTCGATCGCGATCGGGCCGACGCGCGTGTCCATCCGCTCCATCCCCAGCCCGCGACTGGCGTGCAGGTTGACCTGCCGCCCCCCGATCAGCCAGCAGAAGCTGGCGTCGATGACGTTGATGTGCGGATAGACGCCCAGCGCGGCCGCGAAGAAGCCGTCGTCCTCGACCCCCGGGGCATAGCCGTTGAAGTAATAGCGGTCGTAGAAATTGCGGTCGGTCCCGGCATAGGCCACCGGGTCCGGCGTCTGGTGGATCGGGTAGTCGTCACCCTTGGTCAGGACCATCGCTCGCTCTCCCGCATGCGGATCGCTGCCCGCCTGTCGTTGGCCCGTGGGTGGACCAGCCGCGCGCCCCGTGTCAACGACAAGATAACAAGAGTTACGGCGAGGCGCTTTCGTGGCGCGGCGTCCGCCGCTATCCTTTGCGAGGGCGCCGGCTTGCGGCGACTGTCATATCAACGTAAGACACCAACTGACCATGCGCCCCGACCCCTACGAACCCGGCCGCGTCCGCTACCATCACGCCCGCGCCGATGCGGCCGATCCCGCCCCGTCGCCCGGTTCGCCGCCCCCGCCGCCTGCGCTTCCGCCAGCTGCCCCGGCAGCGCCGCTGCCCTCGTTCGACGCGTGGCACGGCGGCGGCGGATATGGCGGCGACGGCGGCGGCAACGGCGGCGGCTGGGACGGCGCGCCACCCCCGCTCCCGCCGCGCCGCCGCCGCTTCGCCGGCGCGGGCAAGTGGATCGTGCGCGGCGCGGCGGCGGGGATCGTGCTGTTCGTCCTGGCGGTGATCTGGCTGGCGGTGACGGCGCCGCTGTCGCGCTCGCTCAAGCCGCCCACCCCGCCCTCGATCACGCTGACCGCGGCGGACGGCACGCCGATCGCGCGGCGCGGCGCGATCATCGGCACCCCCGTCGATGCCGCGAAGCTACCCGCGCACGTGCGCGAGGCGTTCGTCGCGATCGAGGACCGCCGCTTCTATTCGCACTGGGGCATCGACCCGCGCGGCATCGCGCGCGCCGCCTTCGCCAATCTCGGCTCGGGCGGGGTCCGCCAGGGCGGCAGCACGATCACGCAGCAGCTGGCGAAGAACGCCTTCCTCGATTCGGATCGCACCGCCGCGCGCAAATTGCGCGAGGTGATGATCGCCTTCTGGCTGGAAGCGTGGCTGACCAAGGACGAGATCCTGTCGCGCTACCTGTCGAACGTCTATTTCGGCGACAACGTCTACGGCATCACCGCCGCGGCGAAGCATTATTTCGGGCGCACGCCCGACCGGCTCAACGTCGGCCAGGCGGCGATGCTGGCGGGGCTGGTGAAGGCGCCGTCGCGCCTTGCCCCCACCGGCAACCTGAAGGGCGCGCGCGCCCGCCAGGCGGTGGTGGTCGGCGCGATGGTCGACGCCGGCTTCCTGACCCGGCGCGAAGCGGATGCGGTGCAGCCGCAGCGCGTGCTCGCCGACCGGCCCGAAACCCTGCCGACCGGCACCTATTTCGCCGACTGGGTGCTGCCCTCCGCGCGCGAGGTGGCGGGCGATGCCGGCACCGACGCGACGGTGCGCACCACGCTCGACCCGAAGCTGCAACGCACCGCCGAACGCGTCGTGCGCCAGGCGTCGCTGCGCCGGATGCAGGCCGCGCTGGTCGCGATGAAGCCCGATGGCGAGGTGGTGGCGATGGTCGGCGGGCGCGATTACCGCGCCAGCCCGTTCAACCGCGCGGTGCAGGCCAAGCGCCAGCCGGGATCGACGTTCAAGCTGTTCGTCTATCTCGCCGCGATGCGCGCCGGGCTGGCGCCCGATACCGTGCGCGACGATTCGCCGGTGGAGATCGCCGGCTGGAAACCGCGCAACGACGATGGCCGCTATCTGGGGCCGATCACGCTCCAGCGCGCCTTCGCCCGCTCCTCCAACGTCGTCGCCGCGCGGCTGACGCAGGAAGTCGGCGTGCGCAACGTCATCAAGGCCGCGCGCGACCTGGGCATCACCACGCCGATCGCCAACGAGGCGACGATCGGGCTGGGCACGTCGGAGGTGTCGCTGCTGGAACTGACCGCCGCCTATGCCGCGATCGCCGGGGGCCGCTATCCGGTGGTGCCGCGCGGGGTGGAGGGCAACCGCAACGCCAGCTGGTACGAAGCGATCGCGGGCCGCGACACCGCGATGCCCGGCAAGATCCGCGACGAGATGCGCACCCTGCTCGGCTCCTCGATCCGCGGCACCGGGCGCGACGCCAACCTGCCGGTGCAGGCCTTCGGCAAGACCGGCACCAGCCAGAGCGGGCGCGACGCGTGGTTCATCGGCTTCGCGAACGATCTGGTGGTCGGCGTATGGGTCGGCAACGACGACAATTCGCCCAATCCCGGCCTGCACGGCGGCGGCATCCCTGCGCAGATCTGGCGCCAGTTCATGATGTCCGCGCTCGACATCCCGATCGTCGTCGACCCGGTGGTCGAGGAGGAGGAGCCGGCATACATGAACGGCACGGACGAGGAAGCGGGCGATCCGGTCGGCGACCTGATCGAGCAGACCCGGCCCGCGATCGGCGACGCCTACGACCGGCTGCGCGACATGGGCGTCGACCTGCCACCCCCGCCCGAACCGCTGCGCACCCCCCGCGACCGCACGCCTGCCGATCGCGATCGCCCACCCCCGCCGCCGCCCGACGAATTCTGGGGCGGCTGACGGCGCCGCGCCCGGCTTGTCGCGCCGAACCGTTATTCAGCACGTATCAATACCTTCTTCGTCATGCCGGACTTGTTCCGGCATCCATGGTTCCACGAACGCACCAGCCGCTGCTTGTGCGGCACCATGGACCCCGGCGTGCGCCGGGGTGACGTGGGGAGGAGGCCGGAAGTCCGACGGTTCGCAGATGTCCTGACGTGGTCCGTGATTCATCGCGCCGTAAGACAACCCCCTGTGACGGTGTGCGACCCCGTGGATGCCGGGACACGCCACGGCCCACCGCCACGCCCCCCCATTCCGGTCAGCCATATTGACCCGCCGCGCGCGCTGACCGACAGCGGCGCCATGCGTTTCTTTTCCGACAATGCCGCCCCGGTCCACCCCGCCGTCCTCAGCGCCATCGCCGCGGCGGACGATCTCGACACCGCCTATGACGGCGATCGCTGGTCGAAACAGCTCGACGCGCGCTTCTCCGCGCTGTTCGATACCGAGGTGCGCGCCTTGTGGGTGCCCACCGGCACCGCCGCCAATTGCCTGGCGCTCGCCGCCCTGTGCCCGCCGCACGGCGCGGTCGTGTGCCACCGCGACGCGCATATCCAGAACGACGAATGCGGCGCGCCCGAATTCTACACCCATGGCGCCAAGCTGATGCTGGCCGACGGCGACGGCGCGAAGCTGACGCCCGACACCGCCGGCGCGGTGCTGTCGCTGGCGCGCTACGACGTCCATCAACAGCGCCCGCACGCGCTGTCGATCACCAACGCCACCGAATATGGCCGCGTCTACACCGCTGCCGAAACCGCCGCGCTGGGCGCGCTGGCGAAGGAGCGCGGGCTGGGCTTCCACGTCGACGGCGCGCGCTTCGCCAATGCGGTGGTGGCGACCGGCGCGCACCCCGCGGACCTGACGTGGCGCGCGGGCGTCGACGCGCTCAGCTTCGGCTTCGTAAAGAACGGCGGCATGAATGCCGAGGCGCTGGTGTTCTTCGACCCCGCGCTGGCGGAAGCGACGCTGTTCCGCCGCAAGCGCGCCGGGCACCTGCTGTCCAAGGGCCGCTATCTGGCGGCGCAGCTGCTGGCGATGCTCGACGGCGATCTGTGGCTGGACTGCGCGCGCGCCAGCAATGCCGGCGCCGCGCTGCTCGCCGCCGCCGCTGGCGACCGGCTGATCCACCCCGTGGAGGCCAACGAGGTGTTCCTGCGCGTCACCCCGGACGAGGCGGCGGCGCTGCGCGCGCAGGGCTTCGACTTCTACGACTGGGGTCCGGGCGAGGCGCGGCTGGTGGTCAGCTGGAACCAGCGCGAGGACGCGCTGCGCCCGCTGGCCGACGCGATCGCCGCGCTGTGAACGAGGCACCGGGCGCCCTGATCGGTCAACGCCGCCCCAACAGCACGCGCGCCGCGGTGCTGGTGCCGTTCGCGATCGTCACGCTGATCTGGGGATCGACGTGGATCGTCATCCGCGACCAGCTCGGCACCGTGCCGCCCAGCTGGTCGGTCACCTATCGCTTCCTGGTGGCGGGCGTGGTGTTGCAGGCGGTGGCGATGGCGCGGCGCGAGGCGGTGACCCGCGACGCCGGCTTCTGGCGCTTCGCCGCGACGCTCGGGCTGCTGCAGTTCGTGCTCAACTTCAACTTCGTCTATCGCGCCGAACAGCATATCACTTCCGGGCTGGTCGCGGTGACGTTCGCGCTGCTGCTGGTGCCCAATGCGCTGTTCGCGCGGCTGTTCCTGGGCCAGCGGCTGGGGCGGCAGCTGCTGGTCGGCAGCGCGGTGGCGATGGCCGGCGTCGCGCTGCTGTTCGTGCAGGAGGCGCGCAGCGATCCCAACGGCCCCGGCCAGTCGCTGCTGGGCATCGGGCTGACGCTGTGCGCGATCCTGTCGGCCTCCACCGCCAATGTGATGCAGGCGACGCGCGCCGCCGCGCGCTATCCGATGGTGCCGACGCTGGCGGCGGCGATGCTAATCGGCGCGGGGCTGGACGCGGCTTGGGCATGGATCACCACCGGCCCGCCGGTGTTCGACACGCGCCCGTCCTATATCGCCGGGGTGCTGTACCTGGGGGTCGTCGCCTCCAGCCTCGCCTTCACGCTCTATTTCCGCATCATCCGCACGATCGGCCCGGCGAAGGCGGCGTACAACAGCGTCATCGTGCCCGTCATCGCGATGCTGCTGTCGACGCTGTTCGAGGGCTATCGCTGGTCGCCGCTGGCCGTCGCCGGGGGCGTGCTGGCGGGCATCGGGCTGGTGGTGGCGCTCAGCGCACGCAGGCCGGCGCGGTAATCGGGGTATAGCGGGCGCCAGCCCAGCACGCGCCGCGCCCGGCCATTGGCGACGCGGCGGTTTTCCAGGTGGAAGGCGCGCGCCGCGGGGCTGAGGTCCGACAGCGGCACCACCCGCGGCGCGGGCAGCCCCAGCAGCTGCGCCGCGAACGCCAGCACGTCGTCCTGCGGCGCCGGTTCGTCGTCGGCCAGGTTATAGACCCCCGGCGGTGCGGCGAACCCCGCCACCACGCCGGCGGCGATGTCCGCCACATGCACGCGGCTGAACACCTGCCCGGCCACCCCGGTGCGCTGCGCGGTCCCTGCCGCCACCCGCTCCAGCGCCGACCGCCCCGGCCCGTAGATGCCCGGCAGGCGGAACACCCGCGCCCCCAGCGCGCGCCATGCCGCATCCGCCGCATTGCGGTTCGCGCGCCGCCCGCGATCGGCCGGCGCGTCTTCATCCACCCACGCGCCGCCGGTATCGCCATAGACGCCGGTGGACGACAGATAGCCCAGCCATTTCCCCGACAGCGTATCGCCGTACCGGGCCAGCACCGGGTCGGCGTCGCCCTCCGGCGGCACCGACGACAGCACATGCGTCGCCGCCGCCACCCCCGCGCGCACCGCCGCCTCGTCGTCGAAGCGGATCGTGCCGTCGCGCCCGTCGCGCGTCGTCGCCATTACCGCCCCGCCCGCCGCCGCCGCAATCGCGCGCGCGGCATAGCCCAGGCCGAACACGAACAGCCGCGTCATCGCGCGCCGTCGCCCGCCGCCGGCTTCGCGGGCCGCACGATCGTCGCGCCCGGCACGTGATCCTTCTTCCACTGCATCGCCATGCGGATGCGCGTCGCGCCCGATGGATGGTCGAAGAACAGCGCCTCCTCGACCGGCGACGGCTCCAGCTTGCGATACTCGCTCAGCCGGATCGCGGTCATCGCGAACGCATCGGGTTGCCGCGCGGCGTCCAGCCCGAACGCATCCGCCGCGCTTTCGTTGTGGCGGATGATCGTGTTCTTGACCGGCTCCATCACCAGCGCGCCGACCGCGATCAGCCCCAGCAGCACCGGCGTCGCCGCCGGATCGGCCAGGTCGCGCACCCCCCAGCGCGGGTTGCGCCGGATCAGCCACGGCCCGATCCGCGACGCGGCGAAGAGAAGCGCTGCGACCACCGCGGCGAATTCCGCCACCAGCCACCAGATATGGTGGAGCACGTAATGCCCCATCTCATGCCCCATCACCGCCACCACCTCGTCCGGGGTGGTGCGGTTCAGCAGATTGTCGTTCAGCGTGATGCGGATCGTCGGCCCCAGGCCGGAGACATTGGCCGAAATCCGCTTGGTCTGCCGCGATGCGTCGGACACGTAGATATGGTCCGCCGGTATCCCCTGCGCGCGCGCCACCGCGACGATCCGGTCGCGCAGCGGCCCGGCCGGCAATTCGCTATAGGTGTTGAACAGCGGCGCGATGAACACCGGCGTCACCGCCACGGCGACCAGCATCGCCGCCACCGTGCCCAGCGTGCCCCATATCCACCACATCCGCGCGAACCGGCGCAGCGCCGCGAACAGCGCGACGAACACGATCGCGTTGATGATCAGCCCGATCGCCAGCAACATCGCCGCATCGCCGGCCCAGGCCGCGAACGTCTGGTTCGACAGGCCGTACTGATGCTCGCGCACGAAATCGGTGTAGATCGACCACGGCAGCAGCATCGCGCTGGTGACGAGTCCGAACGGCAGTGCATACCACGCCGGCACCAGCCAGCGCCGCCGGGTGCGCCGTTCGGCCCAGTCGCGCCAGCGCGCCGACCAGCCGGTCGCCAGGACGATGCCATACACCAGCACCGCGACCAGCGCGTTCCACCCGATCAGCCAGTATCCGCCCTCGAAATAGGCATCCGACGCCGCGCGCGCCGGGCCTGACAGCAGGTCCAGATACGCCCGGCTCGCCGCCGCCACGTCGAAACCGGGGTTCATCCCCTGCGCCGCGGCGGCCGCTCCGGCCGCCAGCATCCATTCCCCCGCCATCGCTTACCCCTACGGCGCCATCGGCCCCTTGTAGAGGGTGCCGAAATAATCGCCCTTGTTCCACACCGGGCGCTGCGGCGCATCCGCGATCTCGCGCGCGATGCGGTAATTGGCGTCCAGGAACCTGACGCCCTCGCCCCACAGGAACGGCTGGTTCAGGTCGTCGCACGGCCGGTGGTAGCAATTGTTCATGAACGTATCGAACGCCGCGCGCCCCGGCCCCTTCAGCCCCGGCCACAGGAACACCGACGGCACGCCCTTGCGCACGAAATTGTAATGGTCGGACCGCACGAAGATCGACATCTCCGGGATCGGATCGGGTGACAGCGCGACGCCCAGCGCGCCCGTGGCGCGCGCGATGATCGGCCCCAGCGTCGACCGGTCGCCGCCGAACGCCACCATATCCTCGAACCGGTACGTCAGGATCGGCATGTCCAGGTTCACGTCGGCGACGATCCGGTCGATCGGCACCGGCGGGTGGTTGACGAAATAGTCGCTGCCCACCAGCCCCTTTTCCTCCGCGGTCACCGCCAGGAACAGGATGCTGCGCCTGGGCGCGGTGCCCGCCGCCTTGAACCGGCGCGCTTCCTCGATCAGCGTGGCAATCCCCACCGCATCGTCCATCGCCCCGTTATAGATGGCATCGCCGTTCACCGGCTTGCCGACTCCGACATGGTCCAGATGCGCGGACAGCACCACCATCTCGCCCGCCAGCGCCGGGTCGCTGCCGGGCAGCATGCCCACGACGTTGCTGCTGGGCATCGCGCGGAACGTCGTGGCGCTCGTCACGGTCAGCGGCGCGACCGATACCGCGGGCACGCGGCGCAGCGTCTTGCGCGCCGCCGCCTTGACGATCGCTGGCCACGCCTTCCCGAACAGCTTCGCCCCGCCCGCGGGCGACAGCGTGGCGAGCAGCGGGGTGGCGGGCGTCGCGCTGTTGCCGACCCCGGCGGGGGTGGCCCAGGTCACGCGCTCGCTGCCCTGCGCGGTGACCGCGCCGGCGAAGGCGGGCGATCCGCGCCCGGCGGTGCGCAGGTCGGCCAGCGCGATCGCGCCCACCGCGCCATGCGCCGCCGCGGCGCGCAGCCGCTCCTGCGGCCCGCCCATCGTCGCGGCCACCTCGCTCGGCAGACCGGCGGGCGCCCCGCCGACGTACGCGACGATCTTGCCGCGCACGTCCACGCCGGCATAATCGTCCAGCCCGAACGCCGGCGCCTCCAGCCCGTGGCCGACGAACACCACCGGCGCGCTGACCGCGGTCGCCCTGGCGGCGGGGTTGGCGGCGATCGCGATATCCTTGCCCGGCTCCAGCGCCGCCCCGTCCGCCAGCGCGGCGCGCGCGCCGTCGGCCAGCTTGTACGCGACCAGCGGCACGGGTTGCAGATAGCTGCCGTTCGCGCCCATGGGGGTCAGCCCGGCGGCCTGGAACTGCGCCGCGACATAGGCGGCGGCGATGTCATACTCCCCGCTGCCCGCATCGCGCCCCTTCATCGCATCGGACGCCAGGAACATCACATGCGACTTCAGCGCCGCTTCCTCGGGCGACAGCGGCGCGGCGCCCTGGGCGGACGCGATGGCGGACAGCGGCAACAGGGCAAGCGCAAGCGATCGGGCGATACGGGACAAGATACGGGACTTTCTGAACAATGGCGGAGCGACCGTCACCGATGATACGATCCTGAAGCGGCGAGGCAAGCTTTGCGATGGAACCATCGGCCGCGCCGGCTATAGTCCCGGTCATGGCCGACACCCGCGCAACCGCCGCCGCCCCCGCCACGCCCGTGGTGACACGGCGCAGCGACTATGCCCCACCCGCCTGGCAGGTGCCGCAGGTCGCGCTCGACGTCGCGCTCGATCCGCTCGCCACGCGCGTCCGCGCCCGGCTGGAGGTGGTGCGCAGCGGCGCGCACGACGAACCGCTGCGGCTCGACGGCGCGGGGCAGGTGCCGCTGGCGGTGCGGGTCGACGGCATCGCGGTCGACGACTGGCGGATCGTCGGCGGACAGCTGGTGCTCGCGCTGCCGGGCGAAGCGCACGTGATCGAAACCGAGGTGGAGATCGCGCCCGATCGAAACACCCAGCTGATGGGCCTCTACGCCTCGGGCGGGATCCTGTGCACGCAATGCGAGGCGGAGGGGTTCCGCCGCATCACCTGGTTCCCCGATCGCCCCGACGTCCTGTCCACCTATCGCGTACGGATGACCGCGGACAAGGCGCGCTTCCCGGTGCTGCTCGCCAATGGCGATCCGGTCGCGGCCGGCGACAACGCCGACGGCACGCACTGGGCCGAATGGCACGATCCCTATCCCAAGCCGTCGTACCTGTTCGCGCTGGTGGCGGGCAACCTGGCGGTCAATCGCGGCACCTTCACCACCCGCTCGGGCCGCGTCGTCGACCTCGGCATCTGGGTGCGCGCGGCCGATCTGGCGCGCACCGGCCACGCGCTCCACGCGCTCCAGCTGGCGATGGCCTGGGACGAACGCGTCTATGGCCGCGAATACGACCTCGACGTGTTCAACATCGTCGCGGTCGACGATTTCAACTTCGGCGCGATGGAGAACAAGGGGCTGAACATCTTCAACAGCCGCTACATCCTCGCCGACCCGGATACCGCCACCGACTGGGATTATGACGCGATCGCCGCGGTGGTGGCGCACGAATATTTCCACAACTGGTCGGGCAACCGCATCACCTGCCGCGACTGGTTCCAGCTGAGCCTGAAGGAAGGGTTCACCGTCTATCGCGATCAGGGCTTCTCCGCCGATCAGGGATCGGCCGCGGTCAAGCGGATCGAGGATGTGCGCGGGCTGCGCGCCGCGCAATTCCCGGAGGATGCCGGCCCGCTGGCGCATCCGGTCCGCCCGGAAAGCTATATCGAGATCGGCAATTTCTACACCGCGACCATCTACAACAAGGGTGCGGAGCTGATCCGCATGATGGCCACCATCCTCGGCCCCGAACGCTTCCGCGCCGCCACCGACCTCTATTTCGACCGATTCGACGGCACCGCCGCCACCTGCGAGGATTTCGTGGCCTGCATGGAGGAGGCGGGCGGCGTCGACCTCACGCGCTTCCGCCTGTGGTACAGCCAGGCCGGCACCCCGCGCGTGTCCGCCACGCTCGATCACCAGCCCGGCAGCGGCCGCGCGACGCTCCATCTGGCGCAGAAGGTGCCCGACACCCCCGGCCAGACGCACAAGCAGCCGCAGGTGCTGCCGCTGCGGCTGCGGCTGTTCGGTGCCGAAACCGGCCGCCCGCTCGGCGACGAACGGCTCGTCATCCTGTCCGACACCGCCGCCAGCATTACCTTCGAAACAGTCACCGAACGCCCGGTCGTCTCGCTCAACCGCGGCTTTTCCGCGCCGGTGGTCATCGACAGCGACCGGTCGGCGGCCGACCTCGCCTTCCTCGCGCGGCACGACGACGATCCCTTCGCGCGGTACGAGGCGATGCAGCAGCTGATGCTCGACACGCTCGTCGCCGCGACCGTGGAGGGGGAGGCGGATCACGCCGCGGTGATCGCCGCGGTCGCCGACACGCTCGACGATCCGACGCTCGACCGCGCGTTCGTCGCGGAGGCGGTGCTGCTGCCCGCCGAAAGCTTCATCGGCGACCAATTGTCCACCGTCGATCCCGAAGCGATCTTCCAGGCGCGCGAGGCGCTGCGCCGCGATCTGGGCCGCGCGCTCGACGCGCGCTGGCGCGCCGCCTGCGACCCCGCGCTGCGCCGCCCGTTCGCCTATACGCCCGAAGACAAGGGCATCCGCCGCCTGCGCAACGTCGCGCTCGGCTATGTCGCCGCATCCGGCGCGGCCGATGCCCCCGCGCTCGCCTATGCGCAGTTCGAGGCGGCGGACAACATGACCGACCGCCACGGCGCGCTGACCACCCTGGTCGGGGGCCGCTCGGCGCAGCGCGACGCCGCGCTCGACGTCTTCTACCATCGCTATGCCGGCAATGCGCTGGTGCTCGACAAATGGTTCCAGACGCAGGCGCTGTCCCCGCTGGAGGATACGCCCGCGCTGGTCGCCGAACTGGCGCAGCATCCCGATTTCACGCTCGCCAACCCCAATCGCGCGCGCGCGCTGATCGGCGCGTTCGGCGCCAACCAGCGTGCCTTCCATGCCGATGGCGGCGACGGCTATCGCTGGCTGGCCGACCAGCTGCTCGCGCTCGACGCGCTCAACCCGCAGACCGCGGCGAAGCTGCTGCCCCCGCTCGGCCGCTGGCGCCGTTTCGATCCGGTGCGCGCCGACCGGATGCGCGCCGAACTGGCGCGGATCGTCGCCACGCCGGACATCTCGAAGGATCTGTTCGAACAGGCCTCGAAAAGCCTGGAGGGATGACGGGAACCGCATCGGTGCCCGCTGACGCATGACCGACCGCCCCCGCCCCCCGCGCCGCTGGACGCGCGCCCGCTATCTGGCGCTGATGCGCGCCACCGGCCCGCGCTCGGTCCGTTTCCGCACCCGCCTGGCGATCCTGACCGGCGCGGTCGCGATCGGGCTGGTCGCCACCCTGTTCGCCGCCGCCTCCGATGCGGCCGGCGCCTTCTTCGCGGCGCAGGCGCGCGCCCATCGCTACGCCCCGCTGGTCGTCACCCCGCTGCTGTTCGTCGCGCTGGCGTGGCTGACCCGCCGGCTCGCCCCGCTGGCGCGCGGATCGGGCATCCCGCAGGTGATCGCCGCCAGCGAGGATCCGCAGGGCGCCACCCGCTCGCTCATCTCGCCCCGCACCGTGTCGGTGAAGGCGGTGCTGACGCTCGGCGCGGTCGCCGGCGGCGCCTCGGTCGGGCGCGAAGGGCCGACGGTACAGCTTGCCGCCGCGGTGATGGGCATCAGCCACCGGCTGCTGCGCGTGCCGCTGCGGATGCCGGTGGTGATCGCGGGCGGCGCGGCGGGCGTCGCGGCGGCGTTCAACACCCCGCTCGCCGGGCTGCTGTTCGCGATCGAGGAACTGGCGTCGGCCTATGAACAGCGGGTCACGCTGCTGGTCCTGTCGGCGATCGTCATCGCGGGCATGGTCGCGCAGTCGGTACAGGGCGACTATGTCTATTTCGGGCTGATCGGCGCGCATCTGCCGATCGTGTCGGCGCTGTTGATCGCGCCGGTCGCGGGGGTCGTCGGCGGGATGGCCGGCGGGCTGTTCGCGCGGCTGATGCTGGGGATGGCCAATGGCCGCCACCGCCTGTCGCAATGGTCGCGCGCGCATCCGCTGCTGTTCGCCGGCGGCTGCGGCACCGTGGTCGCGGTGCTCGGCGTCGCGACCGGGCTGACCTGGGGCACCGGCTATTCGGCGGCGCGCGCGATGATTACCGGCGTCGACGCGCCGCTGTGGTTCGGCCCCGCGAAGTTCGCCGCGACGCTCGCCACCGCGGTCGCCGGGCTGCCGGGCGGCATCTTCGCCCCCTCGCTCGCGGTCGGTGCGGGGGTCGGCAACCTGCTGCGCGAACTGTTCCCGTCCGATCCGGCCTCCGCGGTCGTCATCCTGGGGATGGTGGCCTATTTCGCGGGCGTGGTGCGCGCGCCGCTGACCGCGGTCATCATCCTGTCCGAAACCACCGCCAGCCGCGGGCTGATGCTGCCGATGTTCGCCACCGCCTTCATCGCCGACGCCGCCAGCCGCTGGGTCTGCCGCGAAAAGCTCTACCACGGCCTGTCGCGCACCTTCGTCGGGCAGTAACGCGCGCTACGCCCGGCCCCGGCCCGTCAGCCCCCAGCCCGTCAGCCCCGGCCCGTCAGCCGCCGCCCCGTCAGCCCCGCCCCGTCAGCATCGCCGCCACGTCGCCGCGCTCGCGCACGCTCAGGTACAACAGATACGGCAGCAGGAACCCCGCCCCGCCGAAGAACGCCACCACGGCCAGCGCCAGCCCGGCGGGCGAAAAGCGGTTGCGCCACGCGGTCCACAGCGCCGACAGCGTCAGGAAACACAGGAAATCGGCGTTGAACTGCCCCGGCCAGCCGCCGCGCGCGATATCGCCCAGGAATATCGGCAACAGGTCCATGCCGTGCCGCGCGATCACCATCCCGGTATAGCCGGCCAGCGCCAGCCACCCCGCGACCAGCAGCAGACGCAATCCGCCCATTCCCCATCCTCCCCAATCCATACGGCCCATCGACCTTGTCGGCGCCGAACCTATCGCGACCTCCGGCCCGGATGCAACGCGGGCGCGCGGGTCCGCCCCGCCCCGCCTCTGGCAGGCACGGCGCTGTCCTACACGCCCCGCCTCTGCCATGGTCGCGGCGCTCCTTCGCAGCGTCGATCCCCCACCACATGCACCCGCGCCCGCGCGGGGCAGGTCGCGCGCACGCGCCACCCACGCGCCCGCGACGCGACACCCGCGCGCCGCGCAGGCGACGTCGCACCGCGCCGGCGTCTCAACATTCGCAACATTCGCGACGTCGGGGCGCGTCAGCCCGAATTGCGCAGCGCGGTCGCGATCGCGTTGATCGACAGCAGGATGCCCTGCCGCACGCGCTCGTCATCCTCGCCCGCGCGGTGCCGCTTCATCAGCTCGATCTGCAACAGGTTCAGCGGCTCGATATAGGGCAGCCGCAGGCGGATCGACGCATCCAGCGCCGGGTGGCGTTCCAGCAGATGCGCCTGCCCGGTCACGTCCAGCAAGCCGTCGTGCGTCTGCTGCCAGCCGTCACGGATGCGGCCGAACACCGCGTCGCGCAAGGCATCGTCCTCGACCAGCCCGGCATAGCGGCCGGCGATCCCCATGTCGGACTTGGCCAGCACCATCTCCATGTTCGCCAGCGTCGCGGCGAACAGCGGCCAGCCCTGTGCCATCTCGCGCAGCAGGCCGCGGTCCTCGAACGCGGCGATCGCCTGCCCCACGCCGTACCAGCCCGGCAGCATGACGCGCGCCTGCGCCCAGCTGAACACCCACGGGATGGCGCGCAGGTCCTCGATCGCGTCGGATTGCTTGCGGCTGGCCGGGCGGCTGCCGATCTTGAGGCCGGCAATCTCGGCGATCGGCGTCATCTGGCGGAAGAAGGTGCGGAACCCCTCGGTCCCGTACACCAGCCCGCGATAGGCGTGGAACGCCGCCTCCGACAGCGCGTCCATCGCCGCGCCGAACGTCGCATTCTCGCCGTTCGACAGCTGCGCCGGCTCCAGGCTGGCCAGCAGCGTCGCCGATGCCATCGCCTCCAGGTTGGTCGTCGCGCTTTCGCGCGTGCCGTACTTGCCCGCGATCACCTCGCCCTGTTCGGTGATGCGGATGCGCCCCTGCACCGTGCCCGGCGGCTGCGCGCGGATCGCGGCGAAGCTCGAACCGCCGCCGCGCCCCACCGCGCCGCCGCGCCCGTGGAACAGCTGCATGCCGACGCCCACCGCGTCGAACACCGGCTTCAGCGCCGTCGACGCCTTCGACAATTGCCACGTCGACGTCAGGTACCCGCCGTCCTTGTTGCTGTCGGAATAACCGATCATCACTTCCTGGTGGCCGCGCGCGGTGGCGATGCCGCGCACCTCCGGAATCGCGAACCATTCGGTCATGATCGCCGGTGCCGCCTCCAGATCCTCGATCGTCTCGAACAGCGGCGTGGCCATGATCGCGGCGGTCGCGGCGCTATCCTCGCCACCCGGGCGGTACAGGCCGACTTCCTTCAGCAGCAGGTGCACTTCCAGCAGGTCCGACACCGACTTGGTCATCGACACGATATACTGGCGGATGCACGCCGCGCCGTAGGTCGCATGCGCCGCCGCCGCCGCGCGGACGATCGCCAGTTCGGATGCGGTCTCCTCCGAATAATCGGCGAACGGGCTGGTCAGCGGGCGCGGCGTGGCCAGTTCCTGGCGCAGCAGCATGACGCGCGCATCCTCGCCCAGCGCCGCATAATCGTCGCACACGCCGGCCTTGGCCAGCATCTCGGCCACCACGCGCTCGTGCACCGCACTGTTCTGCCGCAGGTCCAGCGTGGCCAGGTGGAAACCGAACACCTCGACCGCGCGGATCAGCCGCCCCAGCGCGCCGCCGGTGCCCAGCAGGCCGTCGCCATTGCCCGACAGCGGCCGCGCCAGCGTCACCAGGTCGGCGCGCAGCGCGGCCGGATCGGGATAGGGCGCGCCGCTCAGATGCCCCGGCCGCGGCGGCGCCTGCCCGGTGATCGCACGGTACGTCGCCGCGACGCGCGCATAGATCCCCGACAGCGCGCGGCGATACGGCTCGTCGCTGCGGCTCTCGGCGGTGTCGCCGCTCGCCTCGGCCAGCGCCAGCACGCCCTCGTCGACCGCCGCATGGTGCGCGGAGATCGACAGTTCCGATCCCATCGCGTGCAGCTGGTCCATGTAGAAGCCCAGCACCGCCTGCGCCGCCTTCGCCAGCGCGGTGCGCAGCGAATCGGCGGTGACGAACGGGTTGCCGTCGCGGTCGCCGCCGATCCAGCTGCCCGGCTTCAGGAACGACGGCACGCGCTCGCCCATCGCGCGGTCCCAGCGCTGGTACAGCGCCGGGATCACCGGCAGGAACACCTCGCGCAGGTAACTGAGCGCGGTGTCCACCTCGTCGACGACGTACAGCCGCTCGCGCCGCAGCACGCGCGTCTGCCACAGCAGCGCGACCTGCCGCACGATCGCCTCGTCCACCCGGTCGCCGTCCGGGGTCGTCTCGATCCCGCGGTCGCGCAGCGCCATCAGCTGGGCGATGCGGTTGCGGTGGTCGATCATGCTCTTGCGCCGCACCTCGGTGGGGTGCGCGGTCAGCACCGGCGCGATCAGCGCATCGTCCAGCAACGCGGCCACCGCCTCGCGCCCGATCCCCTCGCGCGACAGCCGGTCGAGCGCGGCGGCCAGGTCGGCCCCCTCCTCCGCGGCGATCCCCTGCCGGTCCTCGGCCAGGTTGGCCAGCATCGAGAACAGCATGAACCCGCGCACGAAGTCGAGCGTCTCGTCCAGGTCCAGCGTCCCCAGCTCCGCATCGGGCGATGCCTGGTGGTTGCCGCGGTGCCGCTCGACCGATGCCGAACGGATCGCCTCGGTCCGCTCGTACAGTTTCTCCCCGCCATAGGCGCGGATCACGTCGCCCAGAACGCGGCCCAGGTAACGGACATCGGGATTGTTGGTGATCGGAGGAAGCGTGGCCATGGCGCCTTTGCTGCGCTGCACCAGCGCCGCGGTCAACCCGCCTTCGACGCAGTCGCGTTCGTCGCCGGCTCGTCGGCGGGGGTCGGCAGGTCGATTTCGTGCTGCTCGCGCGCGCGCTCGCGCTCGTCGCTGGTCACGGTGCCGTCGTGATTGGCATCCTGCCGGTCGAACCGCGCCATCATCCAGCGGCTCCATTCCTCGTTCGAGATCCAGCCGTCGCGGTTGGCGTCGATCTCGTCGAACCGGTCCTGCAGCCGCTTGGGCAGTTCGGTGCGGGTCAGCTTGTCGTCGTTGTTGACGTCCAGCCGCCGGAACCGGCGCTCCACCACCCCGCCATAGTCCAGCCGCGACATGACGAAGGGGGGGACGTAATTGTCGAGCTCGCCGGTCTCCAGCGCCTTCTGCTCCTCGCTCGTGCCGGAACAGGCGGCCAGCGCGATCGCGCCGGCCACCACCACCAATGTCGTCCGCATGCTTGTCCCGGCTCCGTCGTTACGCTTCCAGCTCAACATCCCAATAGAGCCAGTCGTGCCATGTTTCGTGAAGATAATTCGGCGGAAAGCGTCGGCCGTGTTCCTGAAGGTGCCAGCTGGTCGGGCGGATCGGCTCGATCGCCAGCGGCATCGAGGCCTGTCGCGGGGTGCGCCCGCCCTTCTTCAGGTTGCACGGGGCGCAGGCGGTGACGACATTCTCCCAGGTCGTCCGCCCGCCCTGCGCCCGCGGAATGACATGGTCGAACGTCAGCTCGCGCGCGGTGCTGCCGCAATATTGGCAGGCGAAGGTGTCGCGCAGGAACAGGTTGAACCGCGTGAAGGCCGGGAATTGCGACGGCCGCACGAATTGCTTCAGCGCGATCACCGACGGCAGGCGCATTGTCTGCGTCGGGCTGCGCACCTCGCGCTCGTAATGTGCGACGATGTCGACACGGTCCAGGAACACCGCCTTCACCGCGGTCTGCCACGGCCAGATGCTCAGCGGGTAATAGGACAAGGGCGTATAATCGGCGTTCAGCACCAACGTGGGGCAACTGTCCGGATGCCGGATCAGATCGGGATGGAACACGCTTCGACGTCCCCCTTTCCGCTTTCGTGCCGGGGCATGTCGCCCATCGGCGTGACGGCATGATGACACCACGCGCGACCGGGTCAAGGCTGGTCGCGGCGAAGCGGTTGTGCCACGACATCGGCCGCCCCTTATCAACGGACGTGCCATGTCGACCCATTCCGCCCGCCTCGCCGCGCTTCGCGACCAGCTGACGCAGACGCGCCTCGACGGTTTCGTCGTGCCGCTGACCGACGAGCATATGAGCGAATATGTCGGCGCCTATGCGCAGCGGCTGGCGTGGCTGACGGGGTTCCAGGGATCGGCCGGCGCGGCGGTGGTGCTGTCGCAGGAAGCGGCGATCTTCACCGACGGGCGTTACACGCTGCAGGTGCGCGAACAGGTATCCGCCGACGACTGGCAGTTCGTCGGCGTCCCCGACACCAGCATCGCCGCCTGGCTGCGCGACCACGCGCCCGCCGGCGCGCGGATCGGCTATGATCCGTGGCTGCACACCGCCGCCTGGGTGGCGGAGGCGCGCGCTGCGCTGGCGGCCGCGGGGGCCGAACTGGTCGCGGTGGAGGCCAACCCGGTCGACGCGGTGTGGCCGGACCGTCCCGCACCGTCCGATGCGGTAATGACCGTCCAGCCCGACGCAGTCGCCGGCCGTTCCTCGGCAGCCAAGCGCGCCGATGTCGCCGACTGGCTGGTCGGCGCCGGCGCCGACGCGACGGTGATCGCCGCGCTCGATTCGATCGCCTGGCTGCTCAACGTGCGCGGCGGCGATGTCGCGCGCACCCCGGTCTCACTTGCCTATACGATCGTCCATGCCGACGGCACCGCCGACCTGTTCGTCGCCCCCGACAAGGTGACGCCGGACGTCGCCGAGCATCTGGGCAATGCCGTGCGCGTCCATGACCGCACCGCCTTCGCCGCGGCGCTGGCAGACCTGTCGGGCAAGCGTGTCGCGATCGACCCGGCCTTTTCCGTGGCGGCGATCGCGCAGGCGGTGGAACAGGCCGGCGGCACCGTCCTGCCGCTGCGCGACCCCGTGATCCTGGCCAAGGCGACGAAGAATCCGGTCGAGGTCGCCGGGCATCGCGCCGCCTCGATCCGCGACGGCGCGGCGCTGACGCGCTTCCTGCGCTGGATCGCGGCGGAGGCGCCCAGGGGCGGGCAGACCGAATTGTCCGCCGCGGCGCAGCTCCACCGCTTCCGCGCCGACACCGGGCTTCTCAGGGACCTGTCGTTCGACGCCATCTCCGCGACCGGGCCGCACGGCGCGATCCCGCATTACCACGTCACCGACGAATCGAACCTCGCGATCGAGACGGGCCAGCTCTACCTGATCGATTCGGGCGGCCAGTATCAGGACGGCACCACCGACGTGACCCGCGTCGTGCCGATCGGCACGCCCACCGCGGAGATGCGCGACCGCTTCACCCGCGTGCTGAAGGGGCATATCGCGCTGGCCACCGCGGTCTTCCCGCGCGGGACGACCGGCGGACAGCTCGACTCGCTGGCTCGGCTGCCGCTGTGGCAGGCGGGGCTGGATTTCGCGCACGGCACCGGCCACGGCGTCGGCAGCTTCCTATCGGTACACGAAGGCCCCGCGCGGATCGCCAAGCCCAGCTATGGCGGCACCGGCCCGTTCGAGCCGCTGCTGCCGGGCATGATCCTCTCGAACGAGCCGGGCTATTACAAGGCGGGTGAATACGGCATCCGCATCGAGAACCTGCTGCTGGTGGTCGAGCGCGACCTGCCCGGCGGCGAAGCGACGATGCTGGCGTTCGAGACGCTGACGCTGGCGCCGATCGACCGCGATCTGATCGATCCGGCCCTATTGACGGACGCCGAACTGATGTGGCTCAATGCCTATCACGCCCGCGTCGCCGAGGAACTGGCGCCGGCGCTGGGCGCGGAGGATCTGGCATGGCTCACGTCAAGGTGTTCGCCCGTCGCACGCTGATCGTCGCGGCATTCGTCGGGGGGTTGGGGATCGCCTCGCTGGGGGCATGGCAGGGAATCGCCGCCGCCTTCACGCTGGGTCATTACGCAACAGCGACGCGCTGACCGGCCGATCGCCGTCGGCTGGCGCGGGTTTATCCTGCGTCGCCCCTTCATGGGCTTTCGTAGCCCGCGCCTGTGCCTTGCGCCGCTTCAGATTGGCGCGCAGCTGCTCGGCGAGCCGCGCCGCCCGTTCGTCCCGCCCCCGTTCGTCCCGATCGCTCATCCTTTTCGCGCTACCCGCGCCGATCCGGCTTGACAATCGGCCCCACCTCGTCTCTTAGGCCCGCTCCCGCCCGCAAGGTGGTGAGTGCTGCCGTAGCTCAGTGGTAGAGCGCATCCTTGGTAAGGCTGAGGTCGTGAGTTCAATCCTCACCGGCAGCACCATTTTTTCCGACGCCGATCATCGACCCGAACCGTGCGTCGCGCGCGGGACGCGCCGCTGTGCCGGACATGCCGGACGGCGGCGCCCGTCGCCTCAATCCTCCGCGATCAGGCTGTCCTGACGGGTGTCGCGCATCCGCAGGTAGACGATCAGCGACACGCCGATCATCGCGGTGACATACCAGTAGAAGCCCTGCTCCCACCCGGACGACTTGAACTTCAGCGCCACCCACTCGGCGGTGCCGCCGAACAGCGTATTGGCCAGCGCATAGGGCAGCGCGACGCCCAGCGCGCGGATATGCGCGGGGAACAGCTCCGCCTTCACCACCGCGTTGATCGAGGTATAGCCCGTCACGATGATCAGCGCGGCCATAACCAGCAGTCCGGCGGTGAACATGTCCTGCGTGTGCTGGAGCGCGGTGAAGATCGGATCGGTGAACAGCACCCCCGACACGCCGAACGCGATCATCAGCGGCTTGCGCCCGATCCGGTCGCTCAGTGCGCCCGCCACCGGCTGGAGCAGCATGAACACGAAAAGCGTCACGGCGTTGATCTGCGTCGCCGCTTCCTTGGTGAAGCCCGAGGTGTTGACCAGGAACTTCTGCATGTAGATCGAATAGGCGTAGAAGGCGAGCGTACCCCCGGCGGTCAGCAGCATGACAAGCGCGGTTTCCTTTGGATGATGGCGCAGCAGCGCGAGGAAGCCCGATTTCGGTGCATCGCCCTTCTTGGCGTTCTTGAAGCTCTCGGTCTCCGCCAGCCCGCGGCGCAGGCGGAAGACGACGACCGCGAGCACCGCGCCCACCGCGAACGGAATCCGCCAGCCCCATTCCTCCAGCGCAGGCTTGCTCATCACGTTCTGGAGCAGGAGCAGCAGCAGGATCGCAAGCAACTGGCCCGAAATCAGCGTGACATATTGAAACGACGAGAAGAAGCCGCGCCGGTCCTTGCCCGCCATTTCCGACAGATAGGTCGCGCTGGCGCCATATTCGCCGCCCACCGACAGCCCCTGCATCAAACGCGCGATCACCAGCAGCGCCGGCGCCAGGACGCCGATGGTGGCATAGCCGGGCGTCAGCGCGATGATCAGCGAGCCGGCGCACATCAGCGTGACCGACAGCGTCAGCCCCGCCTTGCGCCCGTGGCGGTCGGAATAGACGCCCATCACCCAGGCGCCGATCGGCCGCATGACGAAGCCGACCGCGAAGACCGCGGCGGCGCTCAGCAGCTGCGCGGTCTGGTTGCCGCTGGGGAAGAAATGCGGCGCGAAGTAGAGGGTGAAGGCGGCGTAGACATACCAGTCGAACCATTCGACCAAATTGCCGGTCGACCCACCGATGATCGATTTCAGCCGCATGTTGGTCGTCGGTGGCGCGTCCTGCGCGGCGTAGGTCATGGGTTGGGCCGCCATCTCGTCTCTCCCAATGTCGTTCGAAGGCATCATCACAAGCGGAAACCGTCGGGCTGCGCGGGGGTGGCGCAGCGGGGATGGCAGACGCCCACCGGCACGACCGTGCGACGGGTGAAGCAGGGGCCATCACGGTGCGGGAACGCCATCATCCATCCTCTCGCGACCGACGTTTCGGTATGCCGACAGCATGATGCCGGCGGGACGATCGGCAAAATCCTCACGCATACGCGTTATTTTGCAGCAATATCAAAACTCTAGTCCATCCTTCGCCACCTTGCGACCGGCCATCTGTGCACGATTCCGCATGACAGCCACCGCAAAAGTGCAGCATCCTGCAACAATGCCGCCACGCCGCGCCCTTCCCCTGATACTGGCCTGCCTTGCCGCCGCGACGATCGGGCTGCTCGGCTGGCTCGCGGCGGCGGCGTGGCTCGACCGTTCGGCGATCGCCGATCTGCGCGACGAGGCGAGGCGCGTCGCGGCTCAGCAGAACCGGTTGTTCTCTAGCGACCTGCTGCCGTTCCGCCTGCTGCCGCTGGTGCTGGGCGAATATACCGACCTGGACGAGGCGCTGCGCCGCGGCGACACCGACGCGCGGCGACGGATGGACGGCAAGCTGAAGCTGCTGGCGGAGCGGACCGGCGCCCCCGTGCTCTACCTGATCGACCGGACCGGCCGCACCGTGTCGGCGTCCAATGCCGATACCGCGGAGAGCTTCGTCGGACGCGATTACCGGTTCCGGCCCTATTTCATCCGCGCGATGCAGGACGGCGCGGCGGAATATTACGCGGTCGGCAACGTCAGCGGGCGCCCCGGCCTGTTCCTGACGCGCCGGATCGGCGCCGCGGACGATCCGGCGGGCGTGATCGTCGTGAAGGTGGAATTCGACAAGCTGGTGCGGATCTGGCGCGGCGATCCCGGCCAGACCTTCATCATCGACGGGCGCGGCATCATCCTGCTGGCCACCGATCCCGCCGAACGCTTCCGCATCACGCGCCCGCTCACCGCCGCGGCACGCGCCGCCATCGCCGGTGCGTCGCAATTCGGCGCGGCCCCGTTGACACCGACCCGCTACAGCTGGCGTGGCGACGGCACCGCGCGGGCGCCGGACGGCGCGCGGCTGATTGTCGGCACCGCGACGATGCCGGTGCCCGGCTGGCGGCTGGTCCATGTCGTCCCGGTGGCGGGCGCGCTGCACGACGCGGCCAATCTGGCGCGGCTGATCGGGCTGGTCGCGGCGCTGCTGGCGGGCATCGTCGCCGGCCTGCTGCTGTGGCGGATGACCCGCGCCGCGGACGCCGCCCGCGAACGCACCGCGCTGGAAAGCGCGGTCGCCGCCCGTACCGCCGAACTGCGCGACGAGATCGCCGAGCGCGCGCGGATCGACCGGCGCTTCCGCGAGGCGCGCGAGGAACTGGCACAGGCCAACCGGCTGGCGTCGCTGGGGTCGATCACCGCGGGGCTGGCGCATGAGATCAACCAGCCGGTCGCGACGATCCGCACCCTGTCGGAAAACGCACGCGCGCATTTGGATGCCGGGCGGCTCGACCGGGTGGCCGCCAATCTGGACAGTGCGGTCGCGCTGACCGCGCGGATCGGCGCGATCACGCAGGAAATGCGCGGCTTCGCGCGGCGCGGCACGGGGACGATCGGGCCGGTTGCGCTCGACGCGGTGATCGCGGGCTCGCGCCTACTGATCGGCGACCGCGTTCGCGCCGCGGGGGTCGCGCTGGACTGGCCGCCGCCCGGGCAGCCATCGGTGATCGCGGGGCGGGTCCGGCTGGAACAGGTGCTGGTCAACCTGCTCCAGAACGCAGTGGACGCGGTGGCGGGACGCGCCGACGCGCAGGTCGCGCTGACGGTCGATGCCGCTGGCCCGACCATCGCGCTGACCGTCGCGGACAATGGCCCGGGGATCGATCCGGCGATCGCCGACCAGATCTTCGATCCCTTCGTCACCGGCAGGCGCGACGGGCTGGGGCTGGGGCTGGGAATCGTGCGGGACATCGTCACCGCCTTCGACGGCATGGTCGCCGTCGTGCCCTCGCCGCTGGGCGGGGCGGCGTTCCGCGTGACCGTCGCGCTGGCGAAGGAGGCACCACAATGACCGTCCTGCTGATCGACGACGACGATGCGTTGCGCGCCGCCATCGCCGACACGTTCGCGATCGCGGGCATCGCGGTGGAGCCCCATGCCGATCCGCGGAGCGCGCTGCGCCGGATCACCCCCGATTTTGCGGGTGTCGTGGTCACCGACATCCGGATGCCGGGGATGGATGGCCACGCCGTGTTCGATGCGGTGCACGCCGCCGACGCGGAAGTGCCGGTGCTGCTGATGACCGGCCACGGCGACATCCCGATGGCGGTGGCGGCGATGGAGCGCGGCGCGTTCGATTTCATCGCCAAGCCGTTCGCGACCGATCATCTGGTCGCCAGCGTCCGCCGCGCGCTGGAAACGCGGCGGCTGGTGCTGGAGAACCGCCGCCTGCGCGCCGAGCTGCCCGCCGCGGAGGAGGATTTTCCGCTGATCGGCACCACCGCGGCGATGGCCGCGCTGCGCGCCGCGATCCGCCAGCTGGCGCAGGTCGAGGTCGACGTGCTGATTGAGGGGGAGACCGGCACCGGCAAGGAACTGGTCGCGCGGATGCTCCACCGCCAGAGCCGGCGCCGCGCGCGCGAGTTCGTCGCGATCGACTGCGCCGCGCTGCCCGATCATCTGGCGGACGAGGCGCTGTTCGGCAGCCGCCTTGCGCAGGGGCGGATCGGTGATGCCGACCGCGGCACATTGTTCCTGGACGAGATCGACAGCATGTCGGCCGCGGTGCAGGGCAAGCTGCTGCGGGTGATCGAGGAGCGCGAACTGCCCCCGGTCGGCGGCGGATCGCCGCGCAGCGTCGACCTGCGCATCGTCGCCGCGGCGAAGGGCGATCTGGCGCAGGCCTGCGCGCAGGGGCGGTTCCGCGAGGATCTGCTGTACCGGCTGGAAACGGTGCGCGTGCGTATCCCGCCACTGCGCGAGCGGCGCGCGGACGTGCCGCTGCTGTTCCGCTATTTCCTTCAGGAGGCGGCCGAGCGGTTCGGCCGCCCGGTGCCCGACCTGACCGCGCCGGTGGAAGCGCGGCTGATGACCGATCCGTGGCGCGGGAACGTGCGGGCGCTGCGCAATTTCGCGGTGCAGACGGTGCTCGCCTTGCCGGTCACCGATGGGGAGGACGGCACCCTGCCGCTGGCCGAGCAGGTCGCGCGCTTCGAAGCCGCGGTCATCGTCGAGGCGCTGACCAAGGCCGCTGGCGACGTCACCAGTGCCGCACAGGCGCTGTCGGTGTCGCGGCGCAGCCTGTATGATCGCCTGCAACGCTATGGGCTGGACGCCAGCGAGCATCGCCGTCCGGGGTGACCGGCGCCAGCATCGATCAAGCTGCCGCCGCGGCGGCCAGTGGCGAGGATGCAATACAGTTGTTCTATAAATCTGCTTGCCGTGATATGCCGTCGGGAAGGCAAGCGCCGCCGCGATGTTCCCCGCGACCCGATCCCATGGTCGCCCGGACCGTCACGCGCTCCTGCGGCCTGGGACGGGAGGGAAATCGTTCGTGCGCTGGCGGCGGTTCATCGGCAGCGATCGGCAATGAAGGATCGCCGAACGGCTCGGCGTCGCCAGCCGATACCATGTCCCTCGCCCCCCCCGCCCGACACGCCGATCGGTCGCCGAGCGGCCGGCGCCATATCACCAATGAACGGAGAGAGTTACGATGCAGACCACCGCCGCCGTCGCCCGCATGCCAAAGGGCGATTTCTCCATCGAGGAGGTGACGATCGACGCGCCCCGCGCAGGCGAGGTGCGCGTCAGGATCGCAGGCGTCGGCCTGTGCCACACCGACCTGATCTTCCGCGATCAATTCGCCCCCTACCCGCTGCCCGCCGTGCTGGGGCATGAGGGTGCCGGCGTGATCGAGGCGCTGGGCGACGGGGTGGAGGGGCTGGCGGTCGGCGACCGCGTCGTCCTGGGCTTTTCCAGCTGCGGGCAGTGCGCGCGCTGCGCCGAACACCTGCCCAGCTATTGCCGCGATTTTCCGCCGATGAACTATGCCGGGATGCGGCTGGAGGACGGGTCGAAGGCCTATGTCGCGAACGGCGAGGCGATCTCCTCGCACTTCTTCGGCCAGTCCAGCTTCGCCGCGCAGGCGATCGTGCGCGCGCGCAACGTCGTGAAGGTGGAGGATGCGGACGCGCCGCTCGACATCCTCGGCCCGCTCGGCTGCGGGCTGCAGACCGGCGCGGGCGGCGTGATGCGGTCGCTGGCGTGTCCGGCGGGCAGCTCGATCGCGATCGTCGGCGGTGGCCCGGTCGGCCTTGCCGCGGTCATGGGCGCGAAGGTTCAGGGCTGCTCCACGATCGTGCTGGTCGAACCGGTCGCGGCACGCCGCGAACTGGCGCGCGAACTGGGCGCCACCCATGTCGTCGATCCCACCGCTGGCGACGTGACCGAGGCGCTGCGCGCGCTGATCCCCGACGGGTTCGATTTCGCGTTCGACACCAGCGGACGCGTCGATGCGATCCAGGCGGCGCTGGGCGCGCTGACGTCGCGTGGAATGATCGGGCTGGTCGGCGTGCCGCCCTCTGCTGAGGACGGCATCACCATCAACATCGCCGCGATGATCACCTACGGCCAGCGTGTCGTCGGCATCATGGAGGGCGACAGCGACCCGCAGACGTTCATCCCGCAGCTGATCGCGCTGCATCGCGACGGCCGCTTCCCGTTCGACCGGCTGGTGCGCACCTTCCCGCTCGCGCAGATCAACGAGGCGATCGCCGCGCAGGCGCGGGGCGATTGCGTGAAGGTGGTGCTGATCCCCTGATCGTCGCGACGCACCGGGTCGTGGCGATGCACCCGGTGCGTTCGACGGGCGTGCCGTATCGGCGCGCCGGCGCGACCTCACATTTGCGTGCGCACGCGCCACAATTCCGGGAACAGCACCACGTCCAGCATCCGGCGCAGATACGCTACACCGGAGGTGCCCCCGGTGCCGCGCTTCGATCCGATGATCCGTTCCACGGTGGTGACGTGGTTGAACCGCCAGCGCCGGAAATAATCCTCGAAATCGACCAGCTTCTCGGCCAGCTGGTACAGATCCCATTGCCCGGCGGGATCGGCGTAGACGCGCGCCCACGCCGCCACCAGTGCGTCGCTGTCGGCGCGCGGCTGCGACAGGTCGGCGCGCTCCGCCTCCACCGCGAAGCCGCGCCGCGCCAGCAGCCGAATCGCCTCGTCATACAGGCTCGGCCGCGCCAGGATCGCGCGCAGCCGCGCGTCCAGGTCGGGGCGATGCGCATGCGGGGTCAGCATCGCGGTGTTGCGATTGCCCGCCACGAATTCGACCGCGCGATACTGGTACGACTGAAAACCCGACGACTGGCCCAGCGCGTCGCGGAACTCCGAATATTCCGACGGGGTCATCGTGCGCAGCACGTCCCACGCGCCGTTCAGCTGTTCGAAGATCCGCGCCACCCGCGTCAGCATCTTGAACGCCACGTCCAGCCGGTCGGTGGCGATCGCGGTGCACGCCGCCTCCATCTCGTGCAGCGCCAGCTTGAGCCACAATTCGCTGGTCTGGTGCTGGACGATGAACAGCAGTTCGTCGTGCGCGTGCGACAGGGGGTGCTGCGCGTCCAGAATGGTGTCGAGCGACAGGTAATCGCCATAGGACATTCGCCCCCGGAACGACATCTGCGCGCCGTCATGCGCCGTGGCGTCAGACGCGCCGTCGTCGCTCACGTCACCGCCTGGCGCTGCTGAAAGCGCGGGTCGCGCCACGCCTCGTCGCGCATGATCGTCGCCAGCACCCCGGCGGCGCGCACCACCTCTTGCTCGCTCAGGTACAGCGGCGTGAAGCCGAAGCGCAGGATGTCGGGCGCGCGCACGTCGCCGATCACGCCGCGGTCGATCAGCGCCGCCATGACCGGATAGGCGTGCGGATGGCGGAACGACACCTGGCTGCCGCGCTGCGCCGCGTCGCGCGGGCTGGCCAATTCCAGCGCCGGGCATTGCGCCTCCACCTCGGCGATGAAGCGCTCCGACAGCCGCAGCGACGCGGCGCGCACGTCGCGCATGTCGACCATGTCCCACACCTCCAGCGCCGCCTCCAGCGCGGCGAGCGCGATCACCGGCGGGGTGCCGACGCGCATCCGCTCGATCCCCGCACCGGGACGATAGGCCGCGTCGAACGCGAACGGCGCCTCATGCCCCATCCACCCCGCCAGCGCCGGGCGCGCGACAGCGGCGTGGCGCGGCGCGACGTGGATGAACGCCGGGGCGCCCGGTCCGCCGTTGAGATATTTGTACGTGCACCCGACCGCGAAATCGGCGCCGGCGCGCGTCACGTCCACCGGGATCGCGCCCGCCGAATGCGCCAGGTCCCAGATCGCCAGCGCGCCCGCCTCGTGCGCGACGCGGGTCAGCGCCGCCATGTCGTGCAGTCGCCCGGTGCGGTAATCCACCTCGGTCAGCAGCGTCGCCGCGACATCCCCGGTGATCGCGCCCGCCACCTCCTCCGGCGCGACGACACGCAGTTCGTGCCCCTGCCCCAGCGTGTCGAGCAGCCCCTGCGCGATGTACAGATCGGTGGGGAAGTTGCCGCTGTCGGACAGAACGATGCGCCGTCCGGGGCGCAGCGCCAGCGCCGCGGCGAGCGCCTGATAGACCTTGATCGACAGTGTGTCGCCGACGACGACGCTGCCGGCCGGCGCCCCGATCAACCGCGCGATCCGGTCGCCGACGCGCGCGGGCTGGGTCATCCACCCGGCATCGTTCCACGCGCGGATCAGCCGCTCGCCCCATTCGGCGCGGATCGTCCGCTCGACACGCGCCGCCGCACCGCGCGGCAGCACGCCCAGCGAATTGCCGTCGAGGTAGATCACCCCCTCCGGCAGGTCGAACGCCGCGCGGGTCGCGGCGAAATCCGTCATGCGACCGGCTCCGTCGCCGCCCCGCGCCGCTCCTCGGTCAGGATCTGCCACCCGGTGATGAACAGCGCGGCGACCAGCGGGCCGACTACGATGCCGCTCAGCCCGAACATCTCGATCCCGCCCAGCGTCGTTACCAATACCACCCAGTCGGGAATGCCGGTGTCACGCCCGACCAGGATCGGGCGCAGGATATTGTCGGCCAGTCCGATCACCAGCACGCCCGACGCGATCACCACCGCGCCCTGCCACACCCCGCCGGTGGCCAGCAGGTAGATCGCCACCGGCCCCCACACCAGCCCTGGGCCGATCGCCGGCAACAGCGCCGCAACCGCCATCAGCAGCCCCCATAGCAAGGCGGCGGGCACGCCCACGATCCAGAAGGTGATCGCCCCCAGCGCGCCCTGCACCAGCGCGACGATCACCGACCCCTTGATGGTCGCGCGCACCACCGCCACGAACTTGTCGACCAAGCGCGCGGCGACGCCGCGCTCGACCGGCAACGCATCGCGCACCTGCGGTCCCAGCCGGTCGCCGTCGCGCAGCAGGAAGAAGGTGGCGTACAGCCCGACGCCCAGCGCCAGCAGGAACGACAGGGTGTTGCGCCCGATCGACAGCGCCTGGTTGGCCAGCGTCTGCACGCTGTTGCTGGCCAGTTCCGACACCTGCGCCTGCGCGCGTTCGAACGTGCCGAACCCGGCATTGTCCAGCGCGGTGCGCAGCCGCACCGGCAGGGCATCGCGGATCTGGCGGAAATATTCGCCGAAATTGATCTGCCCGGATCGCACCTTGGCATAGACGCCGATCGCCTGGTCCAGGATCAGGCTACCCAGCAGGAACGCCGGCACCACCACCGCGACGGTGATGATCAGCAGCGTCAGCGCCGCCGCCGTGTTGCGCCGCCCGCCGACGCGCGGCAGCAGCCAGCGGAACAGCGACTGGAACAGGATCGCGGCCAGCGTCGCCCATAGCAAAGCGCCGGCAAAGCCCGACACGATCGTCGCCAGCCCGATCGTGATCAGCGCCAGGAACAACAGGAATCCGCCCGTCTCCAGGCGACGTTGGTCGATCATCGTGTCCGCTCACCCCCGAAAAATCGTGTCCTGAACCCGCGCCGCGGCGCGGCGGTTCCGGCCCGCTTCCTAACGCCGCGTTAACCATGTCACCGTACACGCCGATGGCAATCATCGGTAAGGGTCCATCATGGCGGGCAGCCTCGACAGCGCATTGCACAAGGCGGCCCTTGCCGAAAAGCGCGGCGACATCGCGGAGGCGCGGCGGCTGCTGGATGCGGTGCTGGCGCGCTTCCCCGCCAACCGGCGCGCGCGCGCCGCAGCCGATCGGCTGGCGGAGCACGCGGCGCAGGCCGAGGCCGCACCGTTCGAGGATCTCTCACGGCTCCACGCGCGCTACGCCGCGGGCGATCATGCCGCCGCCGCCGCGGGCGCGCGGGCGCTGGCGGCCGACTGGCCGCGCGATGCGCGTGTCCATGCGCTGCTGGGCGGCGCACTGCTGGCGGACGACGATGCGCTGGCGGCGATCGCGGCATTGCGCACCGCGATCGCGCTGGCTCCGGGCGAGGCGGCCTATCACAGCAACCTGGGCGTGGCGCTGCGTCGCACCGGCCGCGCGGCGGACGCCGAGGCGGCCTATCGCGCCGCGATCGCCGCCGCGCCCGATCATGTCGACGCGCATTTCAACCTCGCCAATCTGCTGGGCGCGCAGCGGCGCTTTGCCGACGCCTTCGCCGCCTATGACCGCACGCTGGCACTGGCGCCGCGGCACGTCACCGCCTGGTACAATCGCGCCAACCTGCACCGCACCGCGCGCGATGCGACCGCGGCGCTGCGCTGCTATCTGGCGCTGCTCGACATCGCGCCCGATCACGCCGACGGCCTCAACAACATGGGGTCGCTGCTAATCGAGCTGGATCGCCCGGCGGAGGCGCTCGCCGCCTGCCGCCGCGCGACGCAGGCCGCGCCCGACAACCTCAAGGCGTGGCTCAACCTGGGGCAGGCCGCCGAAATGGCCGGCGCGCTGGATGAGGCGCAGGCCGCGCTCGCGCGTGCCGCCGCGCTCGACCCCGACGACGCGCACGCGCGCGCGCACCTGCTGTTCCTGGAAGCCTATATGGCCGACTGGCACGCGCGCGATACGTTCGCCGCGTTGCCGATCGCGGCGGCGGCGGCGGACCGCGTGATCGAGCCGTTCGTGGCGCTGCCGTTCGAGGACGATCCGACCCGCCAGCTGGCGCGCGCCCGCGTCTATGCGCAGTCCAGCTTCGCGCGCACCGCGCCGCCGCTGGTCCCCGCCGCGCCGCGCGGCGATGCGCGCATCCGCATCGGCTATGTCTCCGCCGATTTCTACGATCACGCCACGCTCTACCTGATGGCCGGGCTGCTGCGCGAACACGATCGTTCGCGGTTCGAGGTGCGCGCCTATAACTACGGCCCCGGCGACGGCAGCGCGGCGCGCGCGGCGATCCTCCCGCACCTCGACGCCTTCGTCGACCTGCGCGCGCTGGACGATGCCGCCGCGGTCGCGCGCGTGCGCGACGACGCGCTCGACATCGCGATCGACCTGAAGGGCTATACCAAGGGCGCGCGCGGGTCGCTGTTCGTCGATCGCATCGCGCCGGTGCAGATCGGCTGGCTGGGCTATCCCGGATCGCTGGGCGGCGACGCACTCGACTATATCATCGGCGATGCGGTGGTGATCCCGCCGGGCGAGGAGCATCATTACAGCGAACGCGTGATCCGCCTGCCCGGCAGCTATCAGGCGAACGACGATCGCCGCGCCATCGCCGATGCCGCGCACACCGATCGCGCCACGTTCGGCCTGCCGGACGATGCGCTGGTGCTGTGCTGCTTCAACCATCCGTACAAGATCGGCCCGCGCGAATTCGACCTGTGGGCGCGGCTGCTTCATGCGGTGCCCGATGCGGTGCTGTGGCTGCTGCGTCCCAATCGCTGGGCGGAGGCGAACCTGCGGCGCGAGGCGGCGGCGCGCGGCATCGATCCGGCGCGGCTGGTGTTCGCCGACATGGTGCCGCATGCCGAACATCTGGCGCGCCACGTCCATGCCGACCTGTTCCTCGATACCTTTGCGGTCAACGCGCACACCACCGCCAGCGACGCCTTGTGGGGCGGCGTGCCGGTGCTGACGCTGGCGGGGCGGCAGTTCGCCGCGCGCGTCGGTGCCAGCCTGGTGACCGCGATCGGCCTGCCCGAACTGGTCGCGCACGGCGAGGGGGACTATGAAGCGACCGCGCTGGCACTGGCGCACGACCGTGCGGCGCTGGCCGGGCTGCGCGCGCGGCTGGCGGCGAACCGGCGGACGATGCCGCTGTTCGACACCGCGCGCCACGCCCGCGCGATCGAGGCGGCCTATGCCACCGCGCACCGCCGGCGGCTGGACGGGCTGCCGCCCGCCGCCTTCGACGTCGCTGACTGACCGGGCCTTACGCCGCCAGCTGCATGTCCTGCTTCGACAGCAGCGCCAGCAGCGACGCACCGTCGAAGAACCACAATTGCTCCATCGACAGCGCGCGCGACCGGCGGATCGTCTGCGCGAACGTATGGGGCGTGTACCAGGCGAGGTGGTCGGGGTGGATCACCTCAACGAAGGTCTGACGCTCGGCGCTATAATCGAACCGCTCGCCGCGGCACTGGAACACGTCGGGCACCGCGACGAAGAAACAGGGCGCGTCGATCGCCTCCAGCCGCGCCAGGAACGCCGCCGCATCGGGCACCTGCGCCATCATCGCGGGCGCGATCACCACGTCGTAGCGACCGGCGATCTCGTCCCACTCCGTCACCAGCCGCCCCGCTGCATCGGGCGCGAGCCGCGTCAGCGCGGCAAGATCGGGGTCGTAGCCGTCCAGCACACCGCACGCCGGCGCCAGCTGGCGATACAGCGCGCCGTCGTCGCCGGCGCAGCCGATGTGCAGCACGCGCTTGCCCGCGCACATATGCGCGAACACGTCGGCGGGCGGCAGCGTGGCGATCGCGCTGCTGACCGGGACACGGTGCACCCAGCGCGCGGCATGGCGCGATTCGAGCGGGGATACGGTGTCGACCGGCGTCGCGGCGACCGGCGCGGGGACGGGCGCCGCCCCTGCCGCCGCCGTCGCCTCCGCGCTCACGTCGCTGGCGTGCAGCTGGTCGTAGACGCCGCGCGTCGATCCCCAGAATTGATGCGCATAAACCGGGTCGCGCCCCTGATAGGTCAGGCCCGTGAAATGCGTCGGGATGAAATAATGGCTGGGATAGATGCGCAGCGCCGAATAGGTGTAGCGGCGATAGCTGTCGGTCAGCCGCTGCGGCCCGACCGTCACCCATGCCATATCCTCTACGACACTGGGCATCGCGGCGATATCGTCGATGATCCGCCGGACGAACGGATTGGCCGGCACGCTCCCGAAATAGCCAGCCGCGATCAGCCCCGGCCGCGCGATCTCGTTCTCCCAGCAGGCGAACGCCTCGCAATCCAGCAGGTGATCGTCCAGCGCGCGCAGGCAGATGCTGTCGGCGTCGATCACGATCCCGCCATGCGCATGCAGGATTTCCCAGCGCATCATGTCGGCAACGCCGTTCAGCTCGCGTCCGCACATCGCGGCCATGTGGCGACGGTTGACCCATTCGGTACCGTCCAGCTCGGCATTGCCCCACACGCGCACCTCCCAGTCGGGGTGGAACGCGCGCCACGTGTCGATGCAATTGTCGGGACGGATCGTCTCGTCGCCCACCCAGATGAAGTGCAGTATCTTGGGTATCACGTGCATCGTCCCATCAAGCGCGCCGTCCGCGTGCGCGCGCATCCTGGACGGATATGGTTAACGCGCCGCTAAGGGCCACCCCTGGCGTCAGGCGGCGGCGACGCGCGCCAGCGGCAGCGGCGCGGGCCGCCCGATCAGATAGCCCTGCACCTCGTCGCACGCCCATTGGCGCAGCATCGCCAGCTGCACCTCGGTCTCCACGCCCTCCGCCACCACCGGGATCCCCAGGCTGCGCCCCAGTGCGATCACGCTGCGCACGATCGACGCCGACGGCGCATGATCGGCCATCGACATGACGAAGCTGCGATCGACCTTCAGCTTGTCGAACCGGAATTCGCGCAGATTGCCCAGGCTGGAATAGCCGGTGCCGAAATCGTCCATCACCACCCGCGCGCCGCGCGCCTGCAATTCGCGCAGCGTCGCCAGCACCGCCTCGCTGTTGCGGCCCAGCAGCGTCGCGCTTTCGGTCACCTCGAACTCCAGCCGCTCCGGCGCGATACCGTGGCGGTGCGCGGTGGCCAGCAGCTCGGCGGCCAGCGCCGGTTCGCGGAACTGGATCGGCGACAGGTTGAGCGCGATCGACAGCGACGGGTCGGCGCGCGCGATATGCGCCATCGCGCTGTCGGCCACCCACCGCCCGATCGCGGCGATATCGCCGCTCGCCTCCGCCAGCGGCACGAACACGTCGGGGGCCACCTCCCCCAGCTCGGGGTGCGACCAGCGCAGCAGCGCCTCGTACCCGGTCGTCGCCAGCGTATGCGCATCGGCGATCGGCTGGAACAGCAGCCGCATCTCGCCGCGGTCGATCGCACCGTCCAGGTCGCGGCCCAGCCGCCAGCGCAGCCGCACCTCCTCCTTCAGCCGGTCGTCGAAGAAGCGCGCGGTGTTGCGCCCTTCCGACTTGGCGCGGTACATCGCCATGTCGGCCAGATTGTACAGCTCCTCGAAATCCTGGTCCGGGCCGGACACCGCGATCCCTACGCTCATGCGCAGCGTGATCTCTTCCTTGGCGGTTTCGGCCAGCGCGGCGAAGATGCGCTGCAACAGCGCCTCGGCCGCGCGCGGTTGCTGCGCGGCGGCCTGGATGATCGCGAACTCGTCCCCGCCCAGCCGCGCGACCAGATCGTCGCCGCGCGCCGCGTCGCGCAGCAGCTGCGCCGCCCGCTTCAGCGCGCGATCGCCGCCGGCATGGCCGAAGCGGTCGTTGATCGCCTTGAAATCGTCCAGGTCGATGGCGAACACCGCCACCGTATCCCCGGTGCGCGCGCTGCGCGCCAGTTCATGCGCCAGCCGCTCCTCGAACAGCAGGCGGTTGGGCAGGCCGGTCATCACGTCGTGATGCGCCAGGAACGCCACCCGCCGCTCCGCGCGCCGCCGCTCCTGCATCGCCCCGCGATATTCGGCCAGCCCGCGCGCCAGCTCGCCCAGCTCGTCCGGGCGATCCGCACCCGGCACGTCGGCGCGCTCGTCCTGCCCGGCGTTGAACTGGCGCAGCCGCTCCGCGATCGCCAGGATCGGGCGGATCACCGTCCGACGCATCCAGATCACCAGCAGCGCCAGCGTCGCCAGCATCGCGGTTCCGCCGATCAGCACGTGCAGGCGGTTGCGCCGCACCTTGAACGCGCTGCGCGCCACCGCATCGTCGATCCCGTGGGTCAACGCACGGCGCAGGTCGGCGCGCACCTGTTCCAGCCGGTTCAGCGTGCCCAGGAACTGCGGCATCCGCCGCTTGATCGCCGCGGGGTCCTGCTGGGCGGCGGCCAGCATCGCGGCGCCTTCCACCGCGAATTCGCGCGCCGCCGCACCGCGCTCGGCCAGCAGCGGCGCGATATCGCGGGGCACGGACTCGTCATCGCGTGCCGCGGCACCAGCCGCGAACACCCGCAACTCACGACCGACGCGATCGGCCTGGGCCGGCTCCACCGGCTCGCCACGCTCGGCCACGCGGGTCAGGTCGCCCAGCGCGAGCCGGAGGTGCTGCTGCGCTTCGTCCCCGTTATTCTCCTCGCGCAGGATCTGGCTCAGGGCGGCGACGCGGACATTCTCCAGGCTGACGTCGCGCGCGATCACGCCGCCGCTGAACAGCAGCCCGAGCGCCAGTGCGAGCACCAGGCCGAAGGCGCATAGGGCGCGGAACGAGATCGAGCGCGGCAACATGATGGCAAGTACCGACCGAGGTGACAGATTCAGGTTACGTAATCCTTTATCGCGCGCCCTTCGCCACCGAACGCGCCCCGCGGCGTTGTCCCCCTTGAAACACTCGCGATGGACGATGGAAGGAAGGCCGCGATGCTCGAACATCTTCCCCACTGGCTGGGCAGCCTGTTGCGCCCGGTCCGCGCCGGCCATGCCAGGCTGGCGATCGTGCAGGACGGCATCGCCCCGCCCGCCGCGCGCCTGTCGCTGACCAGCCCGGCGTTCGCCGACGGCGGGCGCCTGCCGGTGCGCTTCACCGCCGACGGCGATGGCGTGTCGCCCCCGCTGATGTGGCACGGCGTCCCCGCCGATGCGGCCGCGCTGGCGCTCCTGGTCGAGGATCCTGACGCGCCCACCCCCAGCCCGCTGGTCCACGCGCTGCTATGGGATCTGCCGCCCGGCGACGGCGCGCTGGCCGAAGGCGTGATCGCGCCGGATTCGGGTGAGGATATCGGCCGCAACAGCTATGGCGCGCACGGCTGGCTGCCGCCCGATCCGCCCAACGGCCACGGCAGCCACGATTATGTGTTCCAGCTGTTCGCCCTGTCGCGGGTGCCGATGCTGGACGAAGGCGCCGGGCGCGCCGCGCTGCTCGATGCGATCCGCGGGCATGTGATCGACGCCGCGCTGCTGACCGGCACCTATTCGCGCGGCGAAGAAGCGCCCGTCGGCCCGGTCGGGAGCGGGGAAGCGGCGGTGGCAACGGGCGGCTGACGGGCTCGGCCCGCCGCCGCGCCGCCACGCCCCGGCGTCCAACGCCCTTGCTTTGCCCGCTGCTGCGATGCAGCGTCCCGCCGACCTTGCGGGAGCCTGGGCTTGCCTTTTCTCATCAGTCCCATCCGCTTCATGCTGCACTACGTGGCGGCGCGGCCGTGGATCTTCCTGTTGCTCGGCGTGCTGGTCGCCGGCGCGTCGGTCAGTTCGATCGGCGTGCAATATGCGATGAAGCTGCTGATCGACGCGATGACCGGGACCGACCGGCTGCGCAGTCACGTCTATGCGATGCTGGCGGTATTCCTGGGGTTCGTGCTGCTGGAAAGCCTGCTGCAACGCGCCGCCGCACTGACGCTGGGCCATGCGACGGTGGTGTCGGGGGTGGGCATCCGGCTGGACATGGTCGATTATCTGACCGGGCACCAGATGCCGTTCTTCCAGAACCAGCGCGCCGGATCGCTCGGGCACCGTATCTCGGGGCTGGCGGGCATCTTCGGCGCGATCGTCCACCGCCTGTTACAGGAAGTCACACCGCCGCTGATCGCCTTCGCCGGGGCGATCATCATCTTCCTGACCATCGACGTGCGCATGGCGCTGGTGCTCGGCGCGATCTTCATCGTCGTCACGGTCGCGCTGGTGCTGCTGGGCCTGCGCGGGCACGTCCATCACAAGGCGTTCGCCGAAACCGCCGGGACGGTCGGCGGCGAGCTGGTCGACCTGATCGGCAACATCTGGGTGGTGAAGGCGTTCGCGGCGCGCCAGCGCGAACTGTCGCGGCTGGAAAGCTTCCTGGACGACGAGGCGACCGCGCAGCGACGCGGCTGGTTCTTCGTCGAGCAGATCCGCGGGCTGCACGATCTGGTGCTGGCGGTGCTGGTCGGCGGCACGCTGATCTGGGCGATCGGGCGCTGGTCGACCGGCGCGATCTCGACCGGCGACGTCGTCGTCATCAGCACGATGACCTTCCGCATCCTCCACGGCTCGCGCGATCTGGCGATGGCGCTGATCGATACCAGCCAGCAGTTCAGCTACCTGCGTGAAACGCTGGACATCATCGGCGTGCCGCAGACGCTCAGCGATACGCCCGATGCCGCGCGGCTCAGCGTCGGCGAGGGGCGGGTCGAGCTGTCGCACGTCACCTTCGGCTACGATCCGCGCCACCCGATCCTCCACGATCTGTCGCTGGAGGTACCCGCCGGACAGAAGGTGGGCATCGTCGGCCCGTCCGGCGCGGGCAAGTCGTCGCTGCTGCAACTGATCCAGCGGTTCCACGATCCGCAGGTCGGCAGCGTGTCGATCGACGGGCAGCGGATCGACCGGGTGACGCAGGAATCGCTGCGCGACGCGCTGGCCGTGGTGCCGCAGGAGGTGCTGCTGTTCCACCGCTCGGTGATGGAGAACATCCGCTTCGCCAAGCCCGATGCCAGCGACGAGGACGTCCACCGTGCCGCCGAGGCTGCCGGCTGCGACGATTTCATCCGCCGCCTGCCGCACGGCTACGACAGCATCGTGGGCGAACGCGGCACCAACCTGTCGGGCGGACAGCGCCAGCGGATCGGCATCGCACGCGCCTTCCTGAAGAATGCGCGGATCGTATTGCTGGACGAGGCGACGTCCGCGCTCGATTCCGAATCCGAGCTTGAGGTACAGAACGGGCTGGAGGCGCTGATCGAGAACCGCACCGTCATCGCGGTCGCGCACCGCCTGTCGACGATCGCCCATTTCGACCGCGTCGTCGTGATCGATCAGGGCCGCGTGGTGGAGGACGGGCCGCCGCAACAGCTGCTGCGCAACCGCGGCGGGGCGTTCCGGCAGTTGTGGGTGATGCAGGTGGAGGGGCTGGATCGCGCCTCGAACATCTCGCTGGCCGGCGAACGCTTACGCAGCATGTCGGAACGCAGCCGCGAACAATTGCAGCGGATGGTGCGCCGCGCCTGGCCGGGGGCGACCGACCGGGCCTGATGCAGCCCGTCACCCACCGCGCGTGGCCGCGATGTAACGCCCGACATTCTGCGCCAGCACGTCCAGCGGCACGTTGCCGCCATCGACCACCGCCTGGTCGAAATCGCGCAGATCGTACCGCGCGCCCAGCGCCGCCTTGGCGCGGTCGCGCTGCGCGTTGATCTCGATCTGCCCCAATTTGTACCCGCACGCTTGCCCCGGCCAGGCGCAGTAGCGATCCACCTCGCTGCGCGCATTGCTGTCGGGCAGGCCGGTCGCCGCCACGAACGCCGCCAGCGCGCGCTCGCGCGACCATCCCATCGCATGGATGCCCGTGTCGGTCACCAGCCGCACCGCGCGCCACGACAGCCCCATCAGATACCCCAGCCGCCCGGCCGGATCGCCGTCGTACATCCCCAGCTCGTCGGCCAGCTGCTCGGCATAGAGCGCCCAGCCCTCCGAATAGGCGTTGAACGCCAGGATCGATCGGATCAGCGGCAGCTGCTGCGCATATTCGCCCTGCCACACATGGCCCGGGATGCCTTCGTGGAAGACCAGGTCGGGGATGGTGACGCGGTTGTGGATCGCGGGATCGCCCAGATTGACCCACACCCGCCCCGGGATCGACCCGTCGAGCGACCCGGGCCCGCCATAGGCGGCGGGCGCACCGGCTTCCTGCGCGGCGGGCATCCGCCGTATCTCCAGCCGCCCCGCCACCAGCCGCCGGAACGCGCGCGGCAGCCGTGGGCGGATCGCATCGATCTTCCCCTGCATATAGGCGACGATCTGCCGCCGCCCCTCGTCGTCATCGGGAAAGCCGATGCCGGGGCGGCGCTGCAACGCGATCGCGCGTTCGGCAACGCTCCCCTGTGTCAGTCCGAATCCCTTCAGGATGACGTCCATCTGCGCCTGCAGCGCCGCGACCTGCTCGACGCCGATGCGGTGGATCTCCTCCGGGCTGCGCCGCGTCGTCGTGCCCGCGCGCAAGCCCCAGGCGTACCACTCGGCGCCGTGCGGCCGCGCGCCCATCCCCGCCGCATCGGTCGCCACCGCCCGCTGCGCGCGGATTTCCGCCAGCTGCCGCTCCAGCGCGGGGACTACCGCCGTCCGCGCGATCCGTGCCGCGCGCACCGGGCCGTCGCCGCCCAGCGCCGCGCCCTTGCGCCGCAACGGGCCGACCAGCGGGCCGTCGTCCGCCGCCGCCTCGGCGATGGTGCGCGAGATGCCCTCGATCGTGCGATCCAGCAGGAACGACGGCGGCACCAGCCCCTGCCCGCGCGCGGCGCGGATGCGCACCGTCTCCCCGTCCAGCTGCGCGGCCATCCCCTCGACCCGCGCCAGATAGGCATCGACATCGGCGGCGTCGCGCACCGGCTGGTCGCCCTCCAGCAACTGCGGCACGTCCAGCCAGGCGCCGACATTCTGGATCACCGCATAGGGGGTGTTGCGCCAGTCGCCGATCGTCGCCACGCCATAGGGCAGCGCCATGCCGTCGCGCGCGGTGGACAGCGCGCTGTCGACCACCGCCAGGCTGGTCGCAGTGGCCGGATCCAGCCCCGCGCGCGGCACCTTCGCCAGCGCGGCGATCCCGTCGTCCACGAAGCGCCGCCGCTTCTCCATTCCCGCCGGGGAACGATCCTCCAGCCGCCCGCGCAGCGCCGCATGCGCCCCCGTGTCCACCCCCAGCCGCGTCGCATCGCCCGGTTGCAGGTCCAGCAACTGCCACGCCAGCCGGTCGAGCAGCGCGCTCGCCTCCCCCGCCGGGGCAGCCGCCGCCGCGCGCGCGGGCATGTGGGTCATCAGGGCGCCGGCCGCCAGACCGGTCAGGGTGTCGCGCCGCGAAGGCCGGAAGTGCGTCATCCTCCGCAGCTTAGCCGCGCCGCCGGGCCGGTCAAACCCGTGCCGGCGGGTCGCGATCCTCGGTCAGTTCGACCACCTCGAAGTCGTACCGCCACCATCCGCGCTGGCGCGCCGCATCGGCCGCCGCCTCGCGCTTGCCGCGCGCTTCCTTCAGCGATGCCTCATGGCCCCAGAACACCTCCGTCGCGCCGTTCTCCAGCACCGCGACGATCCGCCAGTAATGCGTGAACGGCGCCGTGGTCGGCCCGATCGTCTTCACATAGCCGTCGGGCAGCGTCGCGGTCAGGTAGCGTTTGCGCCGCGCCACCGCGCTCAATCGCCGCCGGGCTGCGGCGTCGCCAGCGCCTGCACGCGCAGCCGGGGGAACACCGCCTCCAGCGGCCTGGTGTCGGGCATGACATAGACATAGCCGCCCTTGCGCCGGAACGCGGGCGACAGCTTCGCGGTGTAGAAGGCGCGCGGCACGTTGATGCAGCCGAAGGTGATGCGATTGTCGTCGGGGGTCGGCGACAGCATCCGCTCGCGCCGCCGCTCCGATCGTGCGGCATCGGCGGGGATCGGGTGGATCGCGACCGAATTGGCGTAATCGACCCACAGGATCCGCTCGCGTCCCAGCGCCAGCCCGAACCGCGCCAGATAGCGGCCGGCGGGCGTGGTCTTTTCCGCCGGGCCGATCTGCGCCAGCGTCTTGGCGCCGACACCGGGCGTGGCATCGTCACCCGGCGCGATGCCGATCAGCACCGGCTCGGCCGCCAGCTGGCGTCCCTTGGCATCGAACAGGAAGATCGCCGCTGCCGGCTTGTCGACGATGGCATAGGGCAGGCCGTGACTGTCCTTCGCCGCCGCGATCCATTCGGCGACCCGTACGGCGCCTTCGGACGGCAGGATGGTGGGGGCGGGCGCGGGCGCGGGGCTGGCCTTCGCGGCCGGCCGCACTCTGGCCGCCGGCGTGCGGCGCGGGGCGGCGTCGGCCGCCCCCATGACGATGGCCGGGGCGAGCCATGCCGCCCCGGCCATCATCCCGCCGAGCATCGTGCGATGCCGGATCATCCGTTCGCCGCGATCAGTGGCGCGGACGCTTCGGACGCGATTCCTGCGCCTGCAACCGCTGCTCCACGCTGTCGACGCGGCCGTTCAGCTGGTCCAGCCGCTGCCCGTTGCCCTGCGACTGCTGCGATGCTGCCTGCGCCTCCGCCAGCGCGGACTTGGCGGTGGCGTCGGTCGCCTGAAGCCGCGTTTCGAGCGAATCGACCCGCTGGCTGACCGGCGCGATCTGTTCGCGGACATAGGATTTGGTGGCACAGCCGCCGAGGGCGACGGCCCCCGCCAGGACGGCGATCGGGGCAAGCTTGGACGCAGTACGATACATGACTGTTTTCCGTAATGGTTAACCAGTCGTAACAACCAAGCCGAGCCGCGGCGGGGCAACAATGCGGATTCTGACCGCCCGTGCATCTTCTCCGGTCAACCGTGCGGCGGCTAGCGGGTCAGCGTCGCGACTCGCGCCCCGCCGGCACCGCAAACGGATCGCGCGGAATCGCGCCGTCGCGCGGGCGTTCCGCCCCCCGCCCGCTGCCCAGCGCGGCGACGCAGCGACGCAACGCCGCTACCGCCGCGCCGCTGCCGTCCAGCGCCAACCGCTCCACCGGCACGTCGCCGCGCGCGATGTCCAGCGTGCGGGTCGCGGCGAACTGCGCAGGGAAATCCTTGCCGAACGTGGTCACGAAGCCCTGCTTGCCATCGGCGGCGATGCCGATCGCGGCATGGCGCGGATAGGCCGCCTTCGACAGCCGGAACGTCAGCTTCACCCGCTCTCGCGCGCGGATCGACCAGTTGGCGTTCAGCACCGACAACCGGTTGGTGCCGCCGCGATCCAGCCCCAGCAGCACCGTGGTGTCGCCGCTGCGGTCGAACGTGCGGGTGACGAAGCAGCCCGCGCCATCCTCGGCGGGGGCGACGGTCCACCCCGCCACCGTCGCTGGCGCCGCCAGGGCGCCCGCGCCGCTCCCCAGCGTCAGCCCCAGCATCAGCCCCGGGGCCAGCAGACGATAGCGCAACCTTGCCATGGACGATGCCTCCTTCGTCCCCGGCCCTTACCGCGCCATCGGCGGGCTGGCCACTGGCAGCGGGTCTGGCCCCGGGGTCTGGCGATGTCGGGCGATCGGTGACATGCAGCGCGGATGAGCTCATGGCATTTCTGGATCGACCGCGGCGGCACCTTCACCGATGTGGTGGCGCGCCGCCCCGATGGCAGCTGGGCCACGGCCAAGCTGCTGTCCGAAGACCCCGATCGCGCGCATGACGCGGCGGAGGCGGCGATCCGCCAGCTGACCGGCATCGCCGACGGGCCGCTGCCGCCCGCCGATATCCGCATCGGCACCACCATCGCCACCAACGCGCTGCTGGAACGGCGCGGCGAACCGGTGCTGCTGGCAATCACCCGCGGGTTCGGCGACGCACCCGTCATCGGCTATCAGGACCGACCCGACATCTTCGCGCGCGACATCCGCCGCGCCGCGCCGCTGTTCGCCGACGTGATCGAGATCGACGAGCGCGTCGCGGAGGACGGCGGCGTGCTGACCGCGCTCGATCGCGATGCCGCGGCGGCGGCGTTCGCGCGCGCTTATGCCGCCGGGCTGCGCGCGATCGCGATCGTGCTGATGCACGGCTGGCGCCACCCCGCGAACGAAGCGGCGCTGGCCGATCTGGCCGCCGCCGCCGGTTTCACGCAGATATCGGTCAGCCACCGCACCGCACCGCTGATCCGGCTGGTGGCGCGCGGCGACACCACGCTGGCCGACGCCTATCTGTCCCCGGTGCTGCGCCGCTACGTGCAAGGGCTGGAGGCGTCGCTGGGCAGCGCCTGCGCGAATCGCGGGCTGTTGTTCATGCAGTCCAGCGGCGGGCTGGTCGCCGGCAACGCCTTCGGCGGCAAGGACGCGCTGCTGTCCGGCCCGGCGGGCGGGATCGTCGGCATGGCGCGCACCGCCGCCGCTGCCGGGTTCGACCGGGTGATCGGGTTCGACATGGGCGGCACCTCCACCGACGTGTCGCTCTATGCCGGCCAGTACGATCGCCGTTCCGACGCGGTGCTGGCGGGCGTGCGCGTGGCGGTGCCGATGATGCGGATCGATACCGTCGCGGCGGGCGGCGGGTCGATCTGCCGTTTCGACGGCGGTCGGCTGCTGGTCGGCCCGGCCTCGGCGGGGGCGGATCCCGGCCCGGCCTGCTACCGGCGCGGCGGGCCGCTGACGGTCACCGACTGCAACCTGATCCTGGGGAAGATCCAGCCCGCGCATTTCCCCGCGCTGTTCGGCCCCGACCGCAACCTGCCGCCCGACCGCGCCGCCTCTGAAGCCGCGCTCGACGCGCTGCTGGACGAGGTGGCGGCCGCCACCGGCGAGCGGATGACCCGCACCGCCGCGGCGGAGGGGCTGGTGGCGATCGCGGTCGCCAACATGGCGCGTGCGATCCGCGCGGTATCGGTGGCGCGCGGCGAGGATCCGGCCGGCTATGCGCTGGCCTGTTTCGGCGGCGCGGGCGGGCAGCACGCCTGTCTGGTCGCCGACGCGCTGGGAATGACGCAGGTGCTGGTCCATCCGCTCGCGGGCGTACTGTCCGCGGTCGGCATCGGGCTGGCCGACCGCAGCATCGTGCGCGAGGCGACGGTGGCGCTGCCGCTCGGCGATGTCGCGCTGGCCCCGTCACTGTCGGCGCTGCGCGATGCCGCGGTCGCCGCGCTGGCGGCGCAGGACGTGGCGGCCGATGCGGTCGACGTCGCGGTCCAGGCGCAACTGCGCTACGCCCGCAACGACCAGAGCATCGAGGTGCCGTGGGGCAGCGCCGATGCGATGCGCGATGCCTTCGCCGCCGCGCATCGCCGGCGGTTCGGCTTCGTCGCGGACGACGCGCTGGTGGTCGAACGACTGCGCGTGGAAGCCAGCGCGCGCGACGACGATCGCCAGTTGCCCGCCCCGGCGCTGCCCGCGGCCAGCGCGGCGCCACTCGATCATGTCGCCATGTACCTCGCGGGGGAGGACCGGCGCGTCCCCGTCCATGCGCGCGATGCGCTGGCGGCGGGGGCGATGCTGGACGGCCCGGCGCTGGTGATCGACCCGGTATCGACGGTGGTGGTCGAACCGGGCTGGCGCGCGCGCGTGCTGGCGGACGGCACGTTGCTGCTGGAACGCGCCGCCGCCGCGCGCGAGGGCGCCGCCGACGACGCGGTCGATCCGGTGCGGCTGGAAATCTTCTCCGGCCTGTTCATGGGTATCGCGGAGGAAATGGGCGCCGCGCTCCAGCGCAGCGCCGCTTCGGTCAACATCCGCGAAAGGCTCGATTTTTCCTGCGCGCTGTTCGACGCGCACGGCGGGCTGGTCGCCAATGCGCCGCACATTCCGGTGCACCTGGGGTCGATGGGCGAAAGCATTCGCACCGTCATCGCCGCGCGCGCCGGCACGATGCGCGATGGCGAGGTCTATGCCCTCAACGATCCCTATCGCGGCGGCACGCATCTGCCCGACATCACCGTCATCATGCCGGTGTTCGCGGGCGGCGACGCGCCCGCCTGGTTCGTCGCCGCGCGCGGCCACCATGCCGATGTCGGCGGCACCACCCCCGGATCGATGCCCCCCGACAGCCGCACGCTGGCGGACGAGGGCGTGGTGTTCGACGATGTGCTGATCGTCGCCGACGGCGGCTTGCGCGAACGCGCGATCCGCGACCTGCTGGCCGGCGGCGCGCATCCGGCGCGCAACATCGACCAGAATATCGCCGATCTGGCGGCGCAGGTCGCGGCCTGCGCCCGCGGCGCGGCGGGGCTCCGCGATCTGGCGGCGCGGCAGGGCGCGGGCGTCGTCACCCGCTACATGGCGCATGTCCAGTCGCATGCCGAGGCGATGGCGCGGCGGATGATCGCCACGCTGTCGGACGGGCGGTTCCGCTATGAGCTGGACGATGGCGCCGCGGTGGAGGTCGCCGTCCGCGTCGACCGCGCGGACGGCAGCGCGACGATCGACTTCACCGGCACCAGCGACCAGCGCCCGACCAATTTCAACGCGCCGCTGGCGGTGACGCGCGCGGCGGTCCTCTACGTCCTGCGGCTGCTGGTCGACGAAGCGGTGCCGCTGAACGAAGGGTTCCTGCGCCCGGTGACGATCGTCGTGCCCGACGGGTCGATGCTCAACCCGCGCTACCCCGCCGCGGTCGTCGCCGGCAATGTCGAGGTTAGCCAGGTCGTCACCGACGCCTTGCTCGGCGCGCTAGGCGCGATGGCGGGCAGCCAGGGGACGATGAACAACCTGACGTTCGGCGACGACAGCTATCAATATTACGAAACGATCGCCGGCGGGGCGGGCGCCGGCCCCGGCCATGCGGGGGCCGATGCGATCCAGACGCACATGACCAACAGCCGCCTGACCGACCCGGAAGTGCTGGAAACGCGCTATCCGGTGCTGGTCGAACGCTTCGCGATCCGGCGCGGATCGGGGGGCGCGGGGCAATGGCGCGGCGGCGACGGGACGGTGCGGCAGCTGCGCTTTCTGGCGCCGCTGCGCGCCGGCATCCTCAGCAACCGCCGCCGCGTCGCGCCGTTCGGGCTGGCAGGCGGCGGCGACGGGCAGGCGGGCGCCAACCGCATCGAGCGCGCCGATGGCGGCGTCGAGCCGCTGGCCGCCACCGCCACCGCGCAGATGGCGGCCGGCGACGTCATCGTCATCGAAACCCCCGGCGGCGGCGGGTACGGCGCGGCGGACCAGCGCTGATGCTGGTGCTGGCCGGCATCGCCGTCATCGCGGGCGGGTTCCTGCTGCGATTCCACCCGCTGCTGGTGATCGTCGCCTCCGCCGCGGTCACCGGCTGGGCGGCGGGGCTGGACCCGCTGCGCATCCTGGCCACCTTCGGCCATGCGTTCAACGAAACCCGCTACGTCACCGCCATCTACATGGTGCTGCCGGTCATCGGGCTGCTGGAACGGCGCGGGCTTCAGGAACGCGCGCGCGGGCTGGTCGCTGGCCTTCACGGCGCCACCGCCGGGCGGCTGCTGGCGGGGTATCTGCTGTTCCGGCAAGTGACCGCGGCGCTCGGCCTCACCTCGGTCGCCGGACCGGCGCAGACCGTCCGCCCGCTGGTCGCCCCGATGGCGCAGGCCGCGGCGGAGCGGCAGGGGGCGACCGGCGACGCCGCGGCGGAAGAGGTGAAGGCGATGGCCGCCGCCACCGACAATATCGGGCTGTTCTTCGGAGAGGATATCTTCATCGCGATCGGCTCGATCCTGCTGATGAAGGGCGTGCTCGATGGCTATGGCATCGTGCTGGAGCCGTTCCAGCTGTCGATCTGGGCGATCCCCACCGCGATCGCCGCCTTCGCCATCCACGGCGCGCGGCTGCTGTGGCTCGACCGGCGGCTGGCCCGGCACACGCAACCGCCGGGGCCGGCGGCATGATCGGGCTGAATCTGGTCTATGGCATGGCCGGCGCGGTGTTCGCGATCTTCGCGGTGCTGGCGCTGTGTGAGAGGCGGGTGGCGAACGCGGCCTTCTACGCGCTGATCGCCGCCTCCTTCCTGATCGGGGACCGGCTGGGCGATGTCGCCAACGGCGTGCTGGTGCTCGCGCTGGTGGCGATCGCCGCCTCCGGCCGGATGCGCCGCGCAGACGCCGCGCCCGTCGCGGCGGCGCGCCACGGCGCCCGCGTGTTCGTCCCCGCGCTGGTGATCCCCGCCGCCGCGCTGGCGGGCACGTTGCTGTTCAAGCAGCTGCCGGGGCTGATCGACCCCAAACAGGCGACATTGGTGGCGGTGACGTGCGGCACGCTGATCGCGCTGGCGCTGTGCTTCGCCCTGCTGGGCGCGCGCCCGGCCGAACCGTTCGTCGCCGGGCGGCGACTGGCCGACGATATCGGCTGGGTGGCGGTGATGCCGCAGATGCTGGCCAGCCTGGGCGCGGTGTTCGCGCTGGCCGGGGTCGGCACGGTAGTCGGCGACCTGATCGGCGCGGTCGTGCCCGCGGGCAACGTGCCGGGCGCGGTGCTGGCCTATGCGCTGGGGATGGCCGCGTTCACGATCGTGATGGGCAATGCCTTCGCCGCCTTTCCGGTGATGGCCGCGGCGGTCGGCGTGCCGTTGCTGATCCGCGGCGCGGGCGGCGATCCGGCGGTGGTCGCGGCGGTGGGGATGCTGGCGGGTTTCTGCGGCACGCTGATGACGCCGATGGCGGCGAACTTCAACCTGATGCCCGCCGCGCTGCTCGACCTGAAGGACCGCTATGGCGTGATCCGCGCGCAGCTGCCCACCGCGATCCCGCTGCTCGCGTTCAACGCCGCGCTCCTCTATGCGATGGTCGCATGACGACGCTCGATCGCGCGATGGCGCAGCGGTTCGCGACGCTGACGCTGGGGCATGTCGGCCGCGAATATCCCAACGTGCTGCTGCATGTCCTGAACGGGCCGCAGGATGCGCAGCCACCGTCGGTGCTCCACCCGGTGTTCTACGGCAGCCTCGACTGGCACAGCTGCGTCCACGGCTGGTGGCAGCTGCTGCGCCTCGCGCGCCGCTTCCCCGACATGGACGCCGCGCCCGCGATCCGCGCCCGCGCCGACGCGGTACTGACGGCTGAGGGGATCGCGGGCGAGATCGCCTATTTCGAACGCCCCGGCGCGGCGGGGTTCGAACGCCCCTATGGCTGGGCATGGGCGCTGGCGCTGCATGACGAGGCGAGCCGCCACGACGCCCCCTGGGCCGCCGCGCTGGAGCCGCTGGCGCGGCTGATCGCGGCGCGGTTCTGCGCGTTCCTGCCGCGGCTGACCTATCCGTTGCGGGTCGGCACGCATTTCAACACCGGCTTCGCGCTGACGCTGGCGTGGGACTGGGCAAGACGCCACGATCCGGTGCTGCGCGTGGCCATCGCCGATGCCGTCACCGGCTGGTTCGCGAACGACCGCGATTGCCAGGCATGGGAACCGGGCGGCGACGAATTCCTGTCACCCGCGCTGTGCGAGGCGCTGGTGATGAGCCGCGTGCTCGACGCCGCCGCCTTTCGCGACTGGTTCGATGCCTTCCTGCCGCGCGTCGCCGCGGGGGAACCGGCGACGCTGTTCACCCCAGCGATCGTCTCGGACCGATCGGACGGGAAGATCGCGCACCTCGACGGGCTGAACCTCAGCCGCGCGTGGTGCTGGCGCACGATCGCCGCCGCGCTCGGCCCGGCGCATCCGGTCGCGGCGCGCGCCGCCGCGACGGCCGCCGACCATCTCGCCGCCAGCCTGCCGCATCTCGGCGACGACTATATGGGCGAACACTGGCTGGCGACCTTCGCGCTGCTCGCGCTCGATCAGCCCTCTACCTGATCCAGATAGACGCCATAGCCAGCGGCCTCCATCTCCTCCTTGGGGACGAAGCGCAGCGCGGCGGAATTGATGCAATAGCGCAGGCCGCCGCGGTCGCGCGGCCCGTCCTCGAATACATGACCCAGATGGCTGTCGCCATGCGCGGATCGCACCTCGGTGCGCACCATGCCGTGGCTGCGGTCGGACAGTTCGTTGACGTTGGCCGGCTCGATCGGCTTGGTGAAGCTCGGCCAGCCGCAATGCGATTCATATTTGTCGGCGGATGCGAACAGGGGTTCGCCCGACACCACGTCGACATAGATACCGACGGCATGGTTGTGGAGATACTCGCCGGTGCCGGGCCGCTCGGTCCCGCTTTGCTGCGTAACGTAAAATTGCTCAGGGGTCAGCCGCGCCAGCGCCTCGTCGGTCTTGCGATAGTCGGTCATCATCGTCTCCGGGATCATGCGTCGGGGGCGATATAGGAAGCCCCGCCCCGCCACCCAACGCCGCTCAGCGCCAGTCGCGCCCGCGCGGCAGCTGCCCGACCCCGGGGTTCAGCTGATTGCGCGGATCGAGCGCGCGGTAGAAGTCCGCCAGCGCCGGCTTGGCGCGGTACAGATGCCCGACATTGTGCTCGGCGGGATATTCCGCCCCGCGTGCGTCCAGCAACCGCCACAGCCGGTGTTCGAACGCGACCGGATCGGTGCCGCGCCGGACGATATAATCCTGATGGAACACGTGGCAGAAGAAATGCCCGTAATAGAGGGTGTGGATCACCTCGCCCGCCAAGTCGCCCGGCAGCGTCTCGGTCCAGTCGCGCGCGTTGCGCGGCAGCGCGACGTCCAGCGCGACGATATCCTCCACGGTGTCGCGATGCACCGCGCGGTACCGCACCGCCGCCCCCGCCGCGACGAAGCGGTGGAGGAACGCCTTCTTCGCCTCGACCGCGTCGCACTCGAACCAGCCGTCGGCGCCGATCGTGTCGTCCAGCAGCGCGCGGGTCGCCGCCGCGGCATCGCCCGGCATCTTCAGGATCAGGTGATGCGGATAACGGTCGCGGAACGCGCGCATCCGCGCCGGCAGGTGATCGCGCAGCCACCGCCCGGCGCGCTGCATCCACCGGTCGCTCGCACCCGGCCACAGCGCGTCGATGCGGCCCTTCGCGGCCCACAGCGCAGGAAGCCGCGCGGTGCCCAGCCGCTCGATCACCGCGAACATGTCCCGCCCATAATGGTCGGCGATGTCGAACGCGGTGCGGTGCATGTATTCGCCCGCGATCGGCAGCAGTTCGGGGCGCGACAGGATCGCGCGGCGCAGCCCGGTCAGCGCCATCGGGTCGCCGGTGCCGATGTAGAAGGTAGCGGTGTCGCGCTCGACCGGGAAGGTATCCAGCCGCACCGCGAACACGATCAGCTTGCCCGCGCTCCCCGCCGCCTCGCGCAGCCGCCGCGGGTCGGCGTTGAAGCGCGCCGGGGTGTCGGCGTCGATCGCGCGGACGTGCTGCGCATAATCATGGTCGTGCGCGCGCGCCGCGTCGCACGCCTTCACCTGTGCATCGGAAAAGTCCCCGCGCTCGACCCGCGCCAGCACCTCTTCCGGCGCATCGCCCAGCGCGATGCCCAACCGGTTGACCAGCCGCAGTACCCCGTCCGCCCCGACCTGTCCGTACAGCGCCAGTTCGGTATAGGCCGGGCCGCGCCGCACCAGCGATCCGCCCGAATTGTTGCACACGCCCCCGATCACCGACGCGCCGAAGCATGACGATCCGATCACGCTGTGCGGTTCGCGCCCCAGCGGCGCCAGCGCCTTTTCGAGCGCGTCCAGCGTCGTGCCCGGCAGGCACACCACCTGGCGCGCGTCGCGGATCAGGTGCAGTCCCGCGATCCGCATCGTCGCGACGATCACCACCCCGCCGGGATAATCGTCGCCATCGGGGGTCGACCCGCCGGTCAGCCCGGTATTGGCGGCCTGCATGATGATCGACACGTCGGCGGCGACGCACGCCTGCGCGACATGCCACAGTTCGACCAGGCTGCCCGGCCGCACCACCGCCACCGCCGCGCCCGCGCCAGTGCGATAGCCGTGGCGGAACCGCGCGGTCGCCCGCTCGCCGGTCAACAGGTGCCGGCGCCCGACGATCGCGCGCAGGCGCGTCAGCAGCGCGGGGGTGTCCGGCGATGGTCGGGTCATGCGCGTCCTTGTGGCGCCGCCCCCGCCCGGCTTCAAGGGCGCGGGCGCGGCGCGCGGTATAACCGCAAGACATTCGGCGCCCGCATCCCTACAGCGGCGGACATGACCATCGCCCAGTCCCGGCGGCGCTGATGGTGCGCCGCATCCTCGCCGTGTTCGAGCCGTTCGTGCTGATGCTGCTCGGCACCGTCCTCCTCGCCTCGCTGCTGCCGCCGGTCGGGCGCGCGGCGACATGGTTCGGATGGGCGGCGGATGCGGGGATCGTGCTGCTGTTCTTCCTGCACGGCGCGCGGCTGTCGCGCGACGCGATCGTGCAGGGGCTGCGCAACTGGCGGCTGCATCTGGCGGTGTTCGCCACCACCTTCGCGCTGTTCCCGCTGCTGGGGATCGCGGTCGCGCACCTGCCGCTGCTGACGCCGACGCTGGCGGGCGGGTTCCTGTTCCTGACACTGCTGCCCTCGACGGTCCAGTCGTCGATCGCCTTCACCTCGATCGCGCGCGGCAATGTCGCCGCGGCGGTGTGCAGCGCGTCCTTTTCGAACCTTGCCGGGATCGTCCTCACCCCCGCGCTGGTGGCGCTGACGATGCGGGGGATGGCGGGCGGCGGTCAGGCGCACGTCTCGCTGGCGCAGGCGGAGGGGATCGTCCTGCAACTGCTCGCGCCGTTCGTCGCCGGGCATCTGATGCGCCCGCTGGTCGGCGCGTGGATCGCACGGCGCAAGGCGCTGGTGACGACCGTGGATCGCGGGTCGATCCTGCTGGTCGTCTATACCGCGTTCGGCGCGGCGGTGGCGGACGGGCTGTGGCGGCGGGTGACCGGCGGCGATCTGGCGATGCTGCTGGCGCTGTGCGCCGCGCTGCTGGCGGTGGTGCTGGCGGTCACCTGGTATGCGGCAAAGGCGCTGCGGCTGCCGCGCGGCGACGCGATCGTGCTGCTGTTCTGCGGATCGAAGAAAAGCCTGGCAGCGGGCGTGCCGATGGCCGGCGTACTGTTCCCCGCCGCGCAGGTCGGGCTGGCGATCCTGCCGGTGATGCTGTTCCACCAGATCCAGTTGATCGCCTGCGCCGTCATCGCCCGCCGGCTGGGCGCCGCGGCGCCCGCCGACGTGGCGTGACCCGTCCTACCGGGCGGCGGCGGCCGCCGGGCCGTAGAGGATGCCGTTGAACAGCAGCTTGAACGTCGCATAGGGCTGCGCGCGCTGGGTGACCTCCGGCCCCATCGCAAACAGCTTGCCCCGCCCCAGGTCGGTTTCCGCGACCGCCACGGTGCCGTTCAGTTTCTCCTGCCCCACGGCCCAGCCGCTGCGCAGCGGCGCGGCGCCCTCGAACCACGCGATCCGGCGCAGGTCGGGGGCGGCGACGAACGGCTGGCTTTCGTCGAAGAACATGTCGACCGTCGGCGTCATGCCGTAAGCGAGCGGCTGGCGCGGATCGACGCTGGCGCGGATCAGCGATCCGGGGATGTAGAAATCCTTGTGCGGCAGCGCCGCGACGCTGCCGTCGGGCTTCTTCGTCACCAGGGCGGGCTGGATCGTGGGCGTCAGCCACGTCGCCAGCGTATTGGCGCTGCCCACCGTGATGACGGTGCCGCCCGCGCTCGCGAAGTCGCGCACCGCCGGCAAGGTCTTGTCCTGCGTCACCTCGCCCAGCCAGCCGCGATATTCGGCCGGAATGTCCTCCGCCTTGGGCAACGTGGTGCGATAGCCGCCCGGATAGGCGCCGCCGCGCGCCACCGGCACCGTGCCGTCGGCGAACAGCAGCACGTCATATTTCGCCTTGATGTTCCCGGCGTCGAGCTGCCCCGGATAGACGACCTCGAACGGGAATTCGTATTGTTCCAGCAACCAGCGGGTCCAGCCGGCGGGCATCACCCCGCCGTAACGGTCGACCAGCCCAATCTTCACCGGCTTCAGCTTCCACGTCGTGCCCGCCGGTGCGCGCGCCATCGCATAGGCATCGACCCCCAGCGGCGCGGACTGCGCGATCACGCCCTGCGCCGCCGGCGATGCCGGCACCCACAGCGCACCCGCCGCCAGCGTCCGCCCGGCGACCTTGCTCTCGCCCGGCACCCAGTGGACGGGCACCCCGGCCTTCAGCAGCCGGTTGGTCAGGATGAAGCCGTTGTTCGCCTCATGCCCGATCAGCCACCCGGCCTTGCCGCTGCCGATCACGCGGCCCGCGGGCGGCGCCAGCAGCTCCTCGGTCACCTTCTCGAACCGCCCGTCGAACCCATCGACGACGCGGTCGAACTGCACCCCCATCTGATAGGCCAGCGTATAGCCGGTGATGTCGTACGGCGCCTTGGGCGGGCCGCCCGGATACTCCGCGTCGTGCGGGTGATCCTGCGGCTCGAACATGTCGAGGACGTGCGGGCGATAGGCCTGCGCGGTGCGCACGACATAGCTGCCCGCCGGATAGCGCTTGCCCCCCGCGGTGAACGGCGCGGCGGCGCGCTCCACGTCGACGCCGTTCTTCAGCAGCGCATTGAGGAACGCGATCGTCGTCGGCAGGTCGCGCTGCTGCGCGGGCGGCAGGATATAGCCGCGCGCGTCGCGCATCGCCGGATCGTTCAGCACCGAGCGGTACAGCGCCGGGTCGACCGCAGGCGGCCCGCGGAAATAGGTTTCGCCGCCCGGCGCGGTCTTGCCCTTGGCCGCCTCCATCACCGCATCGACGCGGCGCGGGGTGATCGTCCAGCTGTCCTGGCTGCCCTTCTCGATCGCGGCATGGCCCATCCGCCAGATGTTCATCAGCAACCGTTCGCGGTTGCGCGCAGCATAATCCATGACCGCGCGGTTCAGCGTCCACTGATATTCCAGGCTGTCCTTCAGGTGCCAATCGCCCGGGCCGATCGGCAGCGTCTCGTCGTTGCGCGCCAGCTGCGTCTGCGGGATCAGCGGGATCTTCTCCGGCGTCGGCCCGCCGATGATCTCGGTCAGCAGCCCGATCGAATTGTGAAAATAGGCGACCGACCGCACCATGCCGTTGTGCCACGTCGAATAGGGTGCGGCGGACCTGGCGCCCGATCCCGCTTTCTCCTCGGCGACCAGCCGGCTGTGCATCGCCGCGCCGACCTCCTGCAATTCGTTCATCACGATCGGCGAATAATTGTAGTTGAACGGATCGCGGAACGGGGGGACGAACACCACCATCCCCGCCGGCCCGGTCTGATGCTGGTTGAAGATGATCTGCGGATACCATTGGCGGAAGAACACGCGGTTCAGCGCGGTCGTCTCGGGCATCTGCGCCATGAAGCTGTCGCGGTTGTTATCGTGCCCGACATACTTCTGGTACAATCGCGGGATCGTGCGGAATTCGCGGTCCTTCGGGTCCTTGTTGCGCATGTACCAGTCGGCGACCAGCTGCAGCCCGTCGGGATTGTCCTGACCGAACAGCACGATCGTCTCGTCCAGGATGCGCTTCGTCTCGGCATCCTGCCCGCTCAGCATCCGGTACAGGACGTGGATCTGGCTCTGCGTCGTCACCGTCTCGGTCGCGTGCAGCCCGGCGTCGATCCACACGACCGCGCGCCCCTCGCCCGCCAGCGCCTGTGCCTGCGCCTCGGTCACGTTCTCGGCGCGCGCCAGCTGGCGCGCGATGTCGCGATAGCGGTCCAGCTTCGCCAGGTTCTGCGGGCTGGAGACGACCGCGACCCACATCGTGCGCCCCTCGGCGGACTTGCCGATGTCGATCAGCTTGATCCGGTCGGACTGCGCCGTCAGCGTCTTCAGATAGCGTTCGTAATCGTCGTAATCGGCCAGATAGTAATCGCTGCCCGGCTCGCTGGCGAAAGCCTCGGCGGGGGACGGCAGCGTGCCCACCTTGGGGGAGATCGGGGCGGCCCCGGCGGGTATCGCCAGCGCCAGCGCGGCAGCGCCGATCAGAAAGGCCGTCTTCATCGCCTCATTCCCCTTTGTCGCTTGTTTCAGCTGTGTTTTCAGCTCTTCTTTGTCATGACGCAGCAATCGCCCGGCCCCGCACCCGGCAGTGCGAAAAAATCACGCCGGCACCACGTCGAACGCCACCGTCAGCCGCGTCGCCTCGCCATCGAACGGCTCGGTCCCGTGCCACAGATAGGACGGGAACAGCGCCACCATCCCCGCTTCGGGGCGGATATGGCGCAGCGGCGCCAGCGCCGGGCGCGTCGGCACCCCCGGCCGCCCCAGCGCCAGCCACCCCTGCGGCGCGCGCGCCACCGCATCGGGCAAGGCGACGTAAAAGGCGGAGGACAGCCACCCGGCAGGGTGGACGTGATCGGTGTGGAACCCGCCCGGCCGCAACCGCACCGACCAGGCGCCCGCGAACCGGTAACCACCGGTCACGCGCCGCCGTACCGCATCGTCGCCGCTGCCCAGCCCCGCGATATGCGCGCGGATCGGTGCGTCCAGCGCCGCGAACAGCGCGCGGATCACCGGCACGTCCGACCGCGACAGGTCGACCTGCGTCTGGCTGCCGTGGCGGATCGACTGTTCCAGCGGATGCGCCCGCCAGCCGTGCAGCCCCTCCAGCGCCGCCGCCAGATCGGCCAGGAACGCCGGCAGGTCCGCCCAGCCCGGGGGCGTCGCGATCCGCCGCGCGGTGACCAGCGCGGGATCCCCGCACAGCGCCGCATGGCGCGGATCGCCCGTCAGTCGCCACGCCGTCGCCAGCAGCGCGATCGCCGCCTGATCGTCGGGCGCGGCCGCGACGACCCGCTCCGCCAGCGCCGCCGCCTCGCCCACGCGCCCCAGATGCAGCAGCGCCTCGGTCGCCGCGCGCGCCGCCGCGATGGAGGCGGGCGCGGCGGTCAGCGCGGCGGTGGCATGGTCCAGCTGGCGCTGCGCGCGCCCCAATTGCCCCGCCATCCCCGCCGCCGCCAGCCGCACGTCAAGCGTGCCGGGCGCGCGCGCCGCCGCGCGGTCCAGCACCGCCGCCGCGCGCTCCGGCTGGCCGACACCGTTCAGCACCGCGCCGCGCACCAGCGCCAGCTCGATCGTGTCGGGCGCCGCGTCCAGCGCGCGCAGCGCCGCCGCCGCATCGCCGCTGCGCATCCAGCGCAATTGCGCCCAATCGCGATGCGCCACCGCATAATCGGGCCGCCGCGCGATCGCCGCGGCAAACGCTCGCTCGGCATCGTCCCAGCGGCCCAGCGTCTGGAGCGCGCGGGCGTGGACCAGATGCGTTTCCGGCGCATCGCCCCCCGCGGCGAACGCACGCGCGCACGCCGCCACCGCCCCCGCGGCATCGCCCGCATCGCCCAGCCGCGCGGCCAGATTGTGCGCCGATACCGCGTCGCGCGCGCTCATCCCGGCCGCTTCTTCGGCATCAGCGCCGACAGGACGCCGCGCACGGTGCGCACCTCCTGGCTCGACCATGCCGGCTTGGTCAGCAGCGTGCGCAGCATCCGCCGCGTCGCGATGGTACGATCGGGCGGGAAGAAATAGCCCGCCTCGTCCAGCATCGCGTCCAGCTGCGCGATCATCCCGTCCAGCTCGAACTGCGGCGCGGGCGGGTTCAGCTCCACCTCCGGCGGGCTGGCCAGCGCCACCCCCTTCGACCATTCGTAGGCGACCAGGATCACCGCCTGCGCCAGGTTCAGGCTGCCGAACTCCGGGTTGATCGGCACCGTCACGATCGTGCGCGCCAGCGCGACGTCGTCGGTCTCCAGCCCCGACCGCTCCGGCCCGAACAGGATCGCGGCGCGCGCGCTATCGCGGTGGATCGCCGTGGCGGCGGCCTCGGGCGTCACCACCGGCTTGGTCACCCCGCGCTTGCGCACCGTGGTGGCATAGACGTGCGCACAATCCGCCACCGCCTCCGCCACGCTGTCGAACACCGTCGCCCGTTCCAGCACGACATCCGCCCCCGACGCCGCCGGCCCCGCCTGCGGATTGGGCCAGCCGTCGCGCGGGGCGACCAGCCGCAGCTCGGTGAGCCCGAAATTGAGCATCGCCCGCGCGGCCTTGCCGATGTTCTCGCCCAGCTGCGGGCGGACCAGGACGATGACGGGGGGTGGGGCGGCCATCGCGGCCTGTGGGTTCGCACCGGTATCGGACGAAGCCGTGGCTACCCCATCCGTTCGGTTCGAGCCGGCGTCGAGCGAAGCCGAGACGCGCGGTAGAGAACGCGCCGCCGCGGAGACACCGGCCCAGTCGCCCACGAACAGCGCCTCCTTCTTCTTCCGCGACCAATCCTTGACCTGCTGCTCGCGCTCAAGAGCCTCGATCCGGGTCGGGAAATCCTGTGCCCACATCAACTCGATCGGTCGGCGGTCGTGGGTATAGCCGGAAATCGTTCCCGCCTGATGCTGTGCGACCCGGCGTTCTAGATCGTCGGTATGGCCGGTGTAATAGCTGCCATCGGCACAGCGCAGGATATAGACCCAGAAGCTCATCCGACAGCGCCTATCCCTCGACACGCCCTCTCGACAAGCTCGATGGCTGCTCGGGACGAACGGAAGTGTTTTCGGTTGCGCGACGCGAACGGCGCCTACCCCCGCCCCGCTTCCTCCACGCTACCCGCGAATTCCTCGAAATCGCGCGCCTCGCTGAACTCGCGATACACGCTGGCGAAGCGGATATAGGCGACCGAATCCAGCCCCTTCAGCCCGTCCATCACCATCTCGCCGATGCGCTTGGACGACACCTCGGCCTCGCCGCTCGTCTCCAGCTGGCGCTGGATGCCGCTGACCAGTTTCTCCAGCTGGATCGCCTCTACCGGGCGCTTGCGCGCAGCGATCGAGACCGAGCGCAGCAGCTTGTCGCGTTCGAACGGTTCGCGGCGATGCTCGCTTTTCACCACGGTCAGCTCGCGCAGCTGGATGCGCTCGAACGTGGTGAAGCGCGCGCCGCACCCCTCACACTGGCGCCGGCGACGGATCGCCGCCCCGTCGTCGGTGGGGCGGCTGTCCTTTACCTGGCTGGCTTCATGTCCGCAAAAGGGGCAGCGCATCGCGGGGCGTCAAAGCCCCTTGTTCTTCGTGCCCTTGTGATACGCCCAGGCGGCACCCGCCAGCGCACCGAACACCGGGCCGACGAACGGCACGGGGATGGCGACCACCGCGCCCAGCGCACCCCATTTGGCCATGCTCTTGCCCAGCCCCGGCGTACCCTTCACGGTCGACTGCACCTCACCGATCTTCTCGTCGAACTTCGCCACCATCGGCCTCCTTACTGGTAGATGGGGAACCGAGCGCACAGCGCGCGAACACGTTCCCGCACATTCGCCTCGACCGCGGCGTCGCCTGCCTCGCCCTGTTTGGCCAGGCCGTCCAGCACGTCGGCGACCATGTTGCCGATCTCGCGGAATTCGGCAGTGCCAAACCCGCGCGTGGTGCCCGCCGGGCTGCCGACGCGGATGCCGCTGGTCTTCATCGGCGGCAGCGGATCGTTGGGGATTCCGTTCTTGTTGCAGGTGATGCCGGCGCGTTCCAGCGCCTCGTCGGCGTCCTTGCCCGTGACGCCCAGCGGGGTCAGGTCGACCAGCGCCAGATGCGTGTCGGTGCCGCCCGAAACGAGGTCAGCGCCGCGCTCCTTCAGCGTCGCGGCCAGCACCTTGGCGTTCTCGACCACGCTGGCGGCATAGCTCTTGAATTCGGGGCGCAGCGCCTCGCCGAACGCCACCGCCTTGGCGGCGATGACGTGCATCAGCGGCCCGCCCTGCAGGCCGGGGAACACCGCCGAGTTGATCTTCTTGGCGATCGCCTCGTCATCGGTCAGGATCATGCCGCCGCGCGGGCCGCGCAGCGTCTTGTGCGTCGTGGTGGTGACGACATGCGCATGGCCGAACGGCGTCGGGTGGACGCCCGCCGCGACCAGCCCGGCGAAATGCGCCATGTCGACCATGAAGGTCGCGCCGACCTGATCCGCGATCGCGCGGAACCGCGCGAAGTCGATGTGGCGCGGATAGGCCGAGCCGCCCGCGATGATGATCCGCGGGCGATGTTCCTTCGCCAGCGCCTCGACCGCGTCATAGTCGATCAGGTGGGTGTCGGCGGTGACGCCATATTGCACCGCGTTGAACCACTTGCCGCTCTGCGCCGCGCGCGCGCCATGCGTCAGGTGCCCGCCCGCATCCAGGCTGAGGCCCATGACCGTGTCGCCCGGCTTGGCCAGCGCCAGCATCACCGCGCCGTTCGCCTGCGCGCCCGAATGCGGCTGGACGTTGGCATAGCCGCAGCCGAACAGCTGCTTGGCACGCTCGATCGCCAGCGTCTCGACCTCGTCCGACGGGTGGCAGCCCTGATAGTAGCGCTTGCCCGGATAGCCCTCGGCATATTTGTTGGTGAAGACCGAGCCCTGGGCCTCCAGCACCGCGCGGCTGACGATATTCTCCGACGCGATCAGCTCGATCTGCGTCTGCTCACGCGTCAGTTCGTGTTCGACGCCGGCGAACACCGCCGGATCGGCATCGGCCAGCGTGCGGGTGAAGAAGCCGTCCGGCTGGACGTCGTTGAGGGCGGCGGGGTTCGTGCTCATACGGACTCCTTGAGCATGTCGACGCGCGCGGCATGGCGCCCGCCGAGGAAATCGGTGGACAGGAACGCGCGGACGCAGGCGCGGGCCATTTCCGGCCCGATCAGCCGTGCGCCCATCGCGATGGCATTGGCATCGTTGTGGCTGCGCGCCAGTTCGGCGGACAGCGGCTCGGCGACCAGCGCGCAGCGTACCGCCGGGTTGCGGTTGGCGGCGATCATGATGCCGATCCCCGATCCGCACAGCGCGATTCCGCGCTCCGCCGCGCCCGATGCGATCGCATCGGCCAGCTTGCGGCCGTAATCGGGATAGTGGACGCTGGCATCGTCATGCGTGCCCAGGTCGAGCATCTCGTGCCCCTCTGCGGACAACCAGTCGCGCAGGTCGTTCTTGAGCGGGACGGCGGCATGATCGCAGGCGATCGCGATACGCAAGGGGGGCGACTCCCATGGCGGTGGAACGTCCGCGAGCCTGTAGCGGCGCGCGCCCGCGAACGCCACCCGGAACACGCACCGATCGTCATCGGTTGGTCATCCATGACCAGGACATTCGCGCTCGCGCTCCTCGCCCTCCCGCTCGCGGCCTGCGGCCAGCCCGCCGCGCCCGACACCGCCCCCGGCAACGCCGTAATGCCCACTGCGGCGGCCGCGACGGACGCGATCACGCCATCCGTCGCCCCCGCTGCCAATGCGGTCGCGCCGCTACCCGCCGCAACGGCGAAGCTGGAGGCCGATTATCTTGGCCGTTGGGTGGGCGTGGAAGGAATGTTCCTGAACGTCACGAGGCGCGCGGGCGGCGGCGTGACGCTGGAGATGCAATGGGATCTCGACCATCGCGGCACCTTCCCGGGTTCGGTCACTGCGGAGGGGCTGCGCTTCACCCGCAACGGCGTGGACGAGGTCGCCGTTCCCGGCGATGGCGACGCAACCGGCCTTAAGTGGCTTGCAGGGAAAAAGAATTGCCTGATCGTCAAGTCCGGGGAAGGATACTGCCGGGCCTGACGACGGCATGGCGCGATGCGGCCCGCACGACCGGGGTACGCGGATCGGAGGAGGGGGAAAGGCGATGAAAGAGCTGCGCGCCTGGATCGGCTCGGAAGAAGCCGCGAACGACATCGTCGCTCCGGCGATGGTCCAGAAATTCCGCGCCACGCTGGGACTGGTCGACGAGCGCGACCTCGCGCCGCGGCTGATCCATTTCTGCCTGTGCCAGCCCGCCGCGGACGCCGCCGCACTGGGACCGGACGGGCATCCGCGGCGTGGCGGGTTCCTGCCCCCGGTGCCGCTGCCACGCCGCATGTGGGCGGGCGGCGACATCGAATTTTCCGGCGACCTGCGCGTGGGAGAGGGGGTCACCCGCCGCTCGCGCGTGGCGGATGTGGTGGTGAAGGACGGGCGCAGCGGCACCTTGTGCTTCGTCACCGTCGATCATGCGTTTCATCGCGCCGACGGCAGCTGCGCGGTCCGCGATCGCCAGACGATCGTCTACCGCGACACCGCCACCGTGCTGCCGCCCGCCGCGCCGCAACCGGCGCCGGAGGGCGCGGTGGTGGAAACGGTCGTGCCGTCGCCGACGCTGCTGTTCCGCTATTCCGCGCTCACCTTCAACGCGCACCGCATCCATTACGACCATCGCTATGCCACGCAGGTGGAAGGCTATGCCGGCCTGGTGGTGCATGGCCCGTTGCAGGCGACGCTGCTGATCGACCTGGCGACGCGCCGCGGCGGGCGCGCGCCCGATCGCTTCACCTTCCGCAGCCTGTCGACGATCTTCGACACCGATACGCTGCGCTGCCACGCCGGCCCGCGCGACGGCGCGACGATGCGACTGTGGACCGCCCGCCCCGGCGGCCCGGTGGCGATGCAGGCGGAAGCGACGTGGAACGACTGACGGAGCGGTAACGCCGCGTCACCCCGCCGCCAGTTCCTTCAGCGGGACGCCCGCATCGCCCAGCCGATCGGCCGGAATGGCCGCCCCGGCCACCACCAGCGCGCGGCCCTGCACATAATCCTTGGTCGCGTTGACGCAATCGAGCGCGATCACGCGCCCCTGCTTCAGATACACCAGCGAGAAGCTGCGCGTCGCCGGATCGCCGCGCAGCACCGCCTCGTCATGCCCGGTCGACAGGCCGACGGTCTGCAGCTTCAGGTCGTACTGGTTCGACCAGAACCACGGCACCGCCTCGTAATCCTCCGCCGCGCCCGTCAGCGCCTTGGCCACGATCGTCGCCTGGTCGTTGGCGTTCTGCACCGATTCCAGCCGGATCGATGCGCCATCGGCGAAGCGGTTGGCGTGAAGCGCGCAGTCGCCGATCGCCAGCACGTGGGGAAGCGAGGTGCGGCATTGCGCGTCCACCGCCACGCCGTTCCCGCCCTCGGCCCCCGCCGCCAGCAGCGGCTCGACCGCGGGGATGATGCCGATGCCGACGATCACCATCTCGCACGACAGCGTCTCACCATCGGCCATCCGCACGCCGGTGACGCGCGCGCCGTCGCCGACGATGCAATCGACGCGGGCGTCCAGCCGCACCTCGACGCCATGCGCGCGATGCTCCGCCTCGTAGAAGCGCGACAGCGGCTCGCCCGCCACCCGCGCCAGCACGCGCGGCAGCGCCTCCAGCAGCACGACCTGCTTGCCCAGCTTGGTCAGGACCGCCGCGGCCTCCAGCCCGATATAGCCGCCGCCGATCACCACCACGCGGCGCGTCGTCGGCAACTCGCCCATCAGCCGGTCGACATCGGCACGGGTGCGCACCGCATGCACCCCGGTCAGGTCGTGACCGGCGCAGGTCAGCCGCCGCGGCGCGCCGCCGGTCGCCCAGATCAGCGTGCCGTAGCCGATCGTCTCGCCGTCCTGGCTGGTGACCTGATGCGCCGCGGGGTCGACCGACACGATGCGCGTGCCGGGGATCATCGCCACCTGCTTTTCGTCCCAGAAGGCGGCGGGGCGCAGGAGGATGCGTTCGAACTGCTTGTCCTGCGCCAGATATTCCTTGGACAGCGGCGGGCGTTCATAGGGGAGTTCAGGCTCGTCGCCGATCAGCGCGATCGTGCCGTCGAACTTGCGCTGGCGCAGCGCGATCGCCGCCTGCGCGCCCGCATGGCCGGCACCGACGATGACGATATCGTACTGCTTCATCCCGCTCTCCCCCGGCCTGTCGTCCCGCCGATGCACCAAGGCGGGCGCGGCTTCAATAGGGCGGGGCCACCCGCTCGCGCTGCGCCCGCGCCGCCTGCGCCCACCAGGCGAGGTCGCGCGCGAAGCGCCCGAACGCGCGTTCCAGCGACGCGCCGGCATCGCCGAGCGGCCGCCCGTCGGCATCCAGCGTCGCCGCGATCGGCCCGACGGTCAGCGTACTGGGGATCACCGGCATCCCCATTTCGGGAAGGATCGCGTGCCAGATCGAACTGGCGCGCGCGCCGGCCAGCCGCCCGGCCGAATAGCTGGCGATCGCCGCCGGACGCCAGAACCATTCCTCCAGGAAATGGTCGGTCAGGTTCTTCAGTCCGGGCTGCGGCCCCCAATTATACTCGCCGGTGACGAACACGAACGCATCGGCGGTGCGGATGCGCACCGCCAGCGCCTCCATCGCGGGCGGCGCCTCGCCCTTGGGATATTCCTTGTACATGCGGTCCAGCATCGGCAGCCCGACCTCCTGCGCATCGACCAGCTGCGCGTCATGCCCCTCGCCCGCGAACCGTTCGGTCAGGAACCGCGCCAGCCGGATACCGGCGCGGTCGGCGCGATAGGAACCGTAGAAGATCAGGATGTTCATGCCCCCACCTTGCCGCGACCGACCGGGCGGGTAAACCTGTCGCCGATAACGAGGGGGAGAGCGCGATGGCATCGCACGGCACAAGCGGCATCACGATGGGGGCGGATGACGCGCCGGGCACCGCCGACATCCGGCTGGTCATTTCCGCCTCCGCGCTCGGCACCGTGTTCGAATGGTATGATTTCTTCATCTACGGCACGCTGGCCGCATCGGGGATCATCGGCCGCGCCTTCTTCCCCGCCGGCAACGAAACGGTGCAGACGCTGCTGGCCTGGGCCGGCTTTGCGGTCGGTTTCGGCTTCCGCCCGCTCGGCGCGGTGGTGTTCGGCTATCTCGGCGACCGGCTGGGCCGCAAATACACCTTCCTGGCCACCATCGCGCTGATGGGCATCGCCACCGCCGGCGTCGGGCTGACGCCGGAGGCATCGGCGATCGGCATGGCCGCGCCCGCGATCGTCCTGTTGCTGCGCGTGGCGCAGGGGCTGGCACTGGGCGGCGAATATGGCGGCGCGGCGATCTATGTCGCCGAACATTCGCCGCGCGGCCGGTCGGGCTTCTACACCAGCTTCATCCAGGCCGGGGTGGTCGGCGGCTTCCTGCTCAGCCTGGCGGTGATCCTCATCGTGAAGGCGATGCTGCCCGCCGCGACGTGGAGCGCATGGGGCTGGCGCATCCCGTTCCTCTTTTCGGTCGTGCTGCTCGCCATCTCGCTGTGGATGCGGCTGAAACTGTCCGAAAGCCCGGTCTTCCGAAAGATGCGCGCCGCCGGGGAGCAGGTCGCCAACCCGATCAAGGAAAGCTTCACCTATCCGGGCAACCTGAAACGGATGATCGTCGCGCTGTTCGGCATCGCCGCCGGGCTGACGGTGATCTGGTACACCGCGATGTTCACCGTCCTGTCCTTCCTCCAGACGACGATGCGCGTGGAGGAAACCACCGCGCAGGTCATCACCGGGGTCGGCGTGGCGGCGGGGGTCGGCTGGTTCTTGCTGTTCGGGCACGTGTCCGACCGGATCGGGCGCAAGAAGCCGATCGTCGCGGGCTATATCCTGACGCTGGTGCTGCTGTTCCCGATCTTCTGGCTGATGGGCGCGGCCGCCAATCCGGGGCTGGCCCGCGCGGCGGCGACGCAGCCGGTGGTCGTCCATGGCCCGCGATGCAGCTACAGCCCGTTCGACAAGGTGCAGGCGACCCCGTGCGGCAAGCTGCTCGACCATCTGTCGAAAAGGGGCGTGCCCTATTCCGTGGTGGCCGGTCCCAGCGCCTATGCCGCGATCGGCACGGGCGCCGCGCCTGTCGCCGATCCCGCCGCGCTCGACGCCGCACTGGCGCGGGCCGGGTACGATCTGACGCCGGTGCGCCCGTCGCCGGGCAATATCGCGCTGATTCTGGTCGCGATCCTCGCCATGTCGCTGCTGTCGGGGGTCACCTACGGCCCGGTCGCGGCGCTGCTGGCGGAGATGTTTCCACCCGCGATCCGCTATTCCTCGCTGTCGATCCCCTATCATCTGGGCACCGGCTATTTCGGCGGGTTCCTGCCGTTCATCAGCCAGTATATCGTCGCCAGGACCGGCGATCCCTATGCCGGGCTGTGGTACACGTTCGCGGTCGTGGTGCTGGCGCTGCTGGTCACGCTGTTCGGCCTCAAGGATGATCGCCACGGCGCGGCCGCGGTGGCGTGATCGCGCCGCGCGCGCTACCTGCGCGGGGATGACGCCCCTCCCCGACACCGCCCCTCACCGCCTGCGCCTGTCCGCCGATGCGCTCGTCGCCAACTGGCGCGCGCTGGCGCGGATGAGCGGTGCGGGCGCGGCATGCGGCGCGGCGGTGAAGGCCGACGGCTACGGGCTGGGCGCGGCGGCGGTGGCGCAGCGGCTGGCGGCGGCGGGGTGCCGCGACCTGTTCGTCTCGTCCTGGGCGGAGGCGGCGGCGCTGCCTGTCGAGAGCGCGCTAGGCCTCTCCGTCCTGCACGGCGTCCGCGCCGAGGACATGGCGGCCGCCGCCGCGCTGCCGCACGTCCGCCCCGTGCTCAACACCCCGCAACAGGTCGCACGCTGGCGCGCCGGCGGCGGGGGGCGGGCGTGCGACGTGATGGTCGACACCGGCATGAACCGGCTGGGCATCGCCGCCGCGGACATCGCCGACGGGCTGCTCGACGGCCTCGCGATCGACACGCTGATGAGCCACCTGGCCTGCGCCGACGAACCCGATGCGGCGATGAACCGCGACCAGCTGCGCCGCTTCGCCGCGCTGCGCGGGGCGACGGGCGCGCGGCGGATGAGCCTGGCCAATTCCGCCGGGATCGCGCTGGGCCGTGACTATGCCTTCGACCTCACCCGCCCGGGGCTGGCGCTGTACGGCGGCATCCCCTGCCCCGCGCTGGCCGACACGATCCGCCCGGTCGTCACGATCGAGGCGCAGTTGCTCCAGCGCCGCATCGTGCGCGCGGGCGAGGTGGTGGGTTACAACGCCACCTGGACCGCGCCCGCCGACACGCCGGTGGGCATCGCCAACCTCGGCTATGCCGACGGCTACGGCCGCGGCTTTTCCGACCGCGGACGCGCGCGCGCGCTGGCGGGCGACGGCGCATGGCTGCCGGTGATCGGCCGCGTCTCGATGGACCTGGTCGCGCTGGACCTGACCGGCACCGCGCTGGCGGAAGGCGACTGGATCGCCTTCGACCCCGACCTGCCCCGCGCCGCCGCCGCGTCGGGCCGCAGCCAGTACGAACTGCTCACCGGCCTGGGGAAGCGGTTCGACCGGATCTGGGCATAAGAAACGGGCCGCTTCCCTGGGGGAAGCGGCCCGTCAGTAACGTAGAAGACCGGCTCAGAACTTCGCGCGGAAACCCGCGTAGAAGAAGCGGCCCGTCGGATCGTACAATGACCCACCTTCGTTTCCGAGCAGGTCGTACGGCGGCCGCGTATTGGTGAAATTGTCGACGCCGACGTAGAACTGCGACCCCTGCTCGATATCGAATTCGGCGCGGATGTTGTGGTACCATTGCGCCGGATAGAAGGGAAACGGCGTCGCATCGGGGTTATAGGGCGCACGGCCCTGCAGCGGGAAGAACGTTTCGTACTCGTACCCGTTCAGGATCTGCTTCCCGATGTACTGCACCTGGTAATTGAACGAGACGGCACCCGTATCCAGGATGTTCGTCACCTGGAAGCGCCATTCCGGATCACCCAGTTCGAACTTCTGCTGGTTGATGAAGTTCGGCTGGCTGATGTCGGTGTAGTTGTCCCGGTTGATGAGGTAGCTCGCCAGACCGCGGATGTTGAACGTCACGCCGTCCCCGAAATCGTGGCGATAGCCCGCGTCGACGTCGATCCCGCTCGTCTTCTGCCGTGCGTAGTTGAACGGGCGGCCGAAGGTGGAGAAGCCGGGGTTGTTGATGGTGACGACCGAACCGCCCTGGATGACCGTCGTCTGGCCGGCGAACGTCCCGTTGGGCAGGCGGTTGACCGAGGCGCAGAACGGATTGTCGATGCCCGACGGATTGTCGTAGCACTGCTCAAGAACGGTCTGCGGCGCGAGCGTGAAGATGACGTTCTTCACCTCGATGTTCCAATAGTCGACCGACAGGTTGAAGCCCGGCAGCGCGCTCGGCTGGAACACGCCACCCAGCGTGAAGCTGCGCCCACGCTCTTCCCGCAGCAGCGGGTTGCCCGTGTTGGCCGCTGCCACGCCGCCGTTCGGGCGGTTGGTAAACGGCTCCGTCGTGGTGACGCCGCCGACCGTGAAGGTCTGCGTCGTCGGCACGCCAGCGGCAGCGCAATTGCGCGGACGGTTGGGATTGTTGTTGATGTTGATCGTGCTGCACGGGTCGGCGAACGCATTGTTGAACGTCTGGCTCGCCGCGCTGAACAGGTTGCCCAGCGTCGGCGCGCGCACAGACTGCTGATAGCTGCCGCGGAAACGCAGATCGCGTACCGGCGCCCAGGTGACGCCGCCGTTCCAGGCCCACACCGTGCCCGTCTGCCCAAGGTTATAGTCGGAGACGCGCGCCGCGCCCTCGACCGTCAGTTCGTGGAAGAAGGGCGTATTGGCGAGGAGCGGTAAGCGCACCTCGGCATAGGCTTCCTTGATCTTGTACGTCGGCGGCGTGAACGCCGGGATGATGTTCAGGAAGGTCTCGCCCGCCGCGGTGCGCGGATCATAGGTCGCGAACTGCTTCTCGGTGCGGTATTCGCCACCCACCGCGAAGCCCACGGGGCCGCCCGGAAGGTTGAAGAAGCTCGCCGTGTCGCCCGAAAGGAAGCCCGACAGGACGAACTGCTCGTTGCGCTGCTTGCGCCACGACGTGTAGCCGAAATAGGCCAGCGATCGCGGATCGACGTTGCCGATGCCGAAGAGATTGGCGGGCACGCAGTTCGGATCGTCGTTGGCGGTGCTCGCGTCGCCGTTCACCGCGCAAATCGCGCGCACACCGTTGGGACCGGTAACGAAGTTGGTGCCGGTGTACCCCGCCGGTGCTGCAACAGCATTTACGGCCTTGCCGAACGGGCTGGCCAAGTTGAACCCGCTGCCCGAGGACAGGATGTTGCCGCCGGTTTCGTAATAGCCGTCGTAGCGACCGTAGTTGGCCGACACCTCGTATCGGAAGTTATCGGCGAACGAGCCGCCGACACCGCCGACGATCCGGAACGTCTCACGCTTGTGGCGCTCGCCACGCGGGCCGAAGTCCTGGTTGTTGCGGCCGATGGTGAACGTCGTCACGCCCGGTGCCAGCACGCTCTGCAGCAGCGCGCGCGCCTGATCGGTCAGGAACGGGTTGGCGGTGCTGAGCGTGTAGGTGCCGAAGGTCGGGGACGATTCCTGCAACGCATTCACGCGGGTATAGGATGCCTCGACGAACGGACGGAACGCCGGCGACACTTCGAACGCGGCGTTGATGTTGGCGTTGACGCGCTCCAGACCGGGCTGGAACTGGCCATTGCCACGCAGCGTGGAGCCGAGCCCGCCGATGCAATTGCCCGACTGGAACGGCCGGAAATCGGTGCCGCATGGATTGCGGATCAGCGTGCCGTCGTTCTGGAAGACGAAGCCGTTGCCGAACTGCGCCAGCGCATTCGTGCTGTTCGGATTGAACAGGCCCGAGCAGGCAAGACCGCGACGTGCGTTGAACGCGGCCGTCGATTCGCCCGCTGCCGGTGCAACCGGGCAGGTGGCGACGAACAGGCCGTATTCCGAGGTTTCCGTGCGACGCAGCCCGCCGATGAACGCGGTGTCGGGGATGCCGTCACCCGTCGCCGGCTCCACGCCTCGGATCGGACCGTTGGACGGGTTGTTCTGGGAGGAGGTGTTCTGCACCAGCTGGAACTGGCGACGGTCACGCCCCTGTTCGCGCTGGTTGTAGAACAGCGGGTTCGCCTTCGCATACTCCACGGCAACGGTGATATTGCCGCGACCTTCAGCGAAATTCTTCCCCGCGATGCCGCTCACCGAATAGGAACCGCGGTCGCCCTCGCCGGAGATGCCACCCTGGCCGCGCAGCTGCAGGCCGTCATAGTCGCGCTTCAGGATGAAGTTGACCACGCCCGCGACCGCGTCCGACCCGTAGATCGCCGAGTTGCCGCCCGTGACGACGTCGACGCGCTCCAGCAGGTCGGCGTTGATGTTGTTCACGTCCCACTGGAACCCGCCGGGCGAGGTCGACACGTGGCGACGGCCGTTGACGAGCACCAGCGTGCGGTCGATGCCAAGGCCGCGCAAATCGAGGAAGTTCGATCCGGCGGTGCCGATGAAGCGGGTCGAATTGGCCTGGCTGTAGGTCGCGCGAAGTTGCGGCAGTTCGTTCAGCTGATCGCCGACCGAGATCGTGCCCGTCGCAAGGATGTCCTGCGGACCGACCGAAGTGATCGGAATCGTCGACGCAAGATTGGGGCGGTTGATGCGCGAACCGGTGACGACGATCTCCGTACCGGCTTCGGCCTCCGCGACCTGCTCCTGCGCAAGTTGTTGACCGGTGTCGTCCCGTGACGACGCCTGCGCAGAAACGGACGGAACGAGCACAAGCGTACCCATGAGCGCAGTCGCGCCCAGAAAAGCGTTGAGTTTCATCTGACCCTCGATGAACGGTGATTTCCGTTCATCTAACAGACAGGTTTCGCGCCTCCTTTGGCAAGATACTGGCGACGGTCTGTCATCGTTTTTTAATCCGTGTTGCAAATTTGCGACAAAAACGGAAATGCTTCGTTACATTCGTGCATCAGTACGTCGCATCGTTCAGCGCGCATCATGCAGCCACTCCACCAGCGGACCCCACACCGCCCCCTTCGCCCCGCCGCCCATCACCATCCCCACATGCCCCATCGCCAGGTCGCGGCGATCGGCGAGGCCGGCGGCGGTGGCGGCGGGGACGATGCGGTCGCTGAGCGAGACGAATTCGGCCGCCGGGCAGCGCAGCGCCGCCGGGTCGATCACCATGCCGCCGACCCGCCACTCGCCCTGCCCCGGCCGGTCCTGCGCCACCAGCGTGTCGAACAGGTCGGCGCCCGCGGCATGGGTCAGCGGCGCGCCGCCGTTGGCCCAGTCCTCCAGCAGCACGAAGGTGGCGGCGCGCTCTGCGTCCATCGTCGCGAAGGCCTCGTACTTCGCCACGGTGCGGGCGGGGTCGAGCCGCCAGAACGCGGTCTGCAGCACCTCCATCGGCAACACCCCCAGCGCGCGCGACGCCGGCCCCGCTTCGTCCCACAGCGCCGCCAGCGCCGCGCGCGCCGCCTCGCCATAGCCCGCAAAGCGCCACGGCGCGGCGATCGTCACGACCCCCGCGACGCGATCGCCCAGCAGGTGCGCCGCCGCCAGCGCCAGCGTGCCGCCCAGGCAATAGCCGACCAGCACCGGCGGCCGCTCCAGCCTGGCGATCAGCGGCAGCAGCCGGTCGGTGACATGCCCCGCCAGATCCAGCCCGACGTCCTGCGGGCGCGGGCTGCCCCAATCGACCAGCCACGCCGGAAACCCCGCCGCCGCGACATGCCCGACCAGCGAGCGCCCCGGCGCCAGGTCCAGCACGAACGGCGGGTTGATAAGCGAGGGGATGAACACCACCGGCGGCAGCCCGGTGTCGCCGCCGGTACGATGATCGCGCAGCCGCGCCGCGCCCTTGCGGTACCGCGCGGGCTTCATCCGCCGCACCGTGCGCGGCGCCTCCTGATAGCGGCGCAGCCCCGCCAGCGCGGCGGCGCGGCGCTCCGGCGATGCTGCGGTTTCGCGGCGCAGCATGTCGATGAACAGCGGCAGCGGCCTAGGCCCGTGTTGCGGCGCGGTATTTTGTGCGGTACCGCATGGAAAAACGGTCATGGGGAGCTTTCACGATGAAGAAGCAGTCGAACGCCGACGGGGCCGTGGTCATCAAGAAATACGCCAATCGCCGGCTCTACAACACCGAAAGCTCCTCCTACATCACCCTCGAACATCTTGCCGCGATGACGCGCGAGGGGCGCGAATTCCGCGTCGTCGATGCCAAAACCGATGAGGACATCACCCACAACGTCCTGACCCAGATCATCATGGAGGAGGAAAGCCGCGGGCAGACGATGCTGCCGGTCAATTTCCTGCGCCAGCTGATCGCGCTGTACGGCGATTCGATGCAGGCGATGGTGCCCGGTTATCTCGACGCGTCGATGGACAGTTTCCGCCGCAACCAGTCGCAGTTCAAGACCGCGGTGGAGGGCGCGTTCGCCGGCTCGCCCTTCGCGGAGATCGCCAAGCACAATATGGCGATGTTCGAGGCGGCGGCCAATGCGTTCAAGTCGGGTGCGGTCGCGCCCGGCACCGCCGCCCCGTCGCCGCCCCCCGCCAACGGCACCAAGGACAGCGAGATCGCCGCGCTCAAGGCCGAGCTGGCCAGCCTCCGCGAGAAGGTCGACAAGCTCGGCGATTGAGCCGCCCGCGCGCGCGGGTCAGCGCGGCTTGACGAACTTCAGCGTCATGCGGTCGCTTTCGCCGATCGCGGCATATTTGGCGCGGTCGACGTCCTTCAGCGCGAAGGTCGGCGGCAACGTCCACACGCCCTGGGGATGATCGTGCGTATCCTTCGGATTGGCATTGACCGCGCTTTCGCCCGCCAGCCGGAATCCCGCCGCCTCGGCCAGCCGGATCACGCTGGACCGCTTGACATAGCCGCTGTCGCGCTCGCGCGCGGCGTCCGCGTCCTCCGGCAGGCGGTGGTCGACCACGCCCAGCGTGCCGCCGGGGCGCAGCATCGCGAACCACGCCTTGAACGCATTGGCGGGCACGTCGCCGCCCGCCATGGTCAGATTGTGGACGTTGCGGAACGTCAGCACCACGTCCTGGCTGCCCGCGGGCACGTCGGTGGCGCCGGTCGCCGGGTCGATCGTGGCGACATTGCCCTTCAGCCCCTTGGCCGCGAGCATCGCGCGCGCCGCGTCCGCGCCCTTCCCGGGGGTGGTCAGCGCGGTATAGCTGCCGCCGCCGGCCGGGATGCGCGCCAGGATCTGCGTGTACCAGCCGCCGCCGGGGGAGAATTCCACCACCTTCGCCGCGGGCGTCACGCCGAAGAAGGCAAGCGTCTGAGCGGGGTGGCGGGCGGCGTCGCGGGCGCGGTCCGCGGCGCTGCGTTCGGGGGCGGCGACGGCGCGCGCCACCGCAGGATCGACGCGCGGTTCTGGCGCGGCGTGGAGCATGGCGGCGGAGCCGGCGATCGCGATGACGGCGATCGGCACGGACGAACGGCGGTACGGCATCTCATTCTCCCGGTGATGATGCGCGGGAGGCTGGCGCAGCGATGAGCGATGCACAAGCCCTGCTGGCGGGGCTGGCGGCCGGCTGCGCGCTGCTGGCGCTGTTCGCCGCGTGGCGGCAGGCGCGGCGCGGCCGGCGGCGCGACCTCGACGCGGTCGGCTGGATCGACTGGACGACGGTGCAGATGGCCGCGCTGATCGCGCTGGCGGTGCTCGCCGGGCTGGCGTTCAAGGCGTAGCGCCCCCGGCCCGGGCCGGGGGCGCCACCCGTCTCACTCGCCGGCGGTCTTGCGATAGTCGAGCGGCGGCTGGCGATCGCCCAGCAGCGCCTTGTACTGGAAGCTCGCCCCGCGCTTGGCGGCGAATTCCTGCTTGGCCGCGGCGATCGCGTCGGGCGACCGGAACAGGTCGGCCGCAGCCAGCGCCAGCGTCTTGGTCGCCAGCGCGGCGCCCTTGATGCCGATGCTGCTGCCCGCCGCGGCGACGTTCTGCCAGCTGTGCCCGGCCGATCCGGGGACGAAGGTGGCAGTCGACAGCCCCACCGTCGGCACCACCCAGCTGACGTCGGCGACGTCGGTCGATCCGCCCATCGCATCGTCGACCAGCACCGCGGGCTGCACCTCGCCCACGCTGGCCAGCGCGGGCGCGCCGGCCCCGCCGTTCGCGAACGTCTGCTGGATCTTCTGCCCGAACGCCAGTTCCTCGGGCGTCCAGGTGATCGTCCCCGCGCCGCGCAGCGACCGGTCCATGACCTTCATCAGCGCCGCATTGGGCAGCAGCGAATAGACGCCGCCGGTCACCTCCACGTCGACCTTGGTCTGCGTGCCCATCGCCGCGCCGCTGGCGGCCTGCTTCACCCATTCCCACACCGCCTGCACGACCTTGGGGTCGGTGTGGCGGACGTAATAATAGACCTCCGCTTCGTCGGGGACGACGTTGGGCGCCTTGCCGCCGTTAGTGATGACGTAATGGATGCGCGTGCGGTCGGGGATATGCTCGCGCATCATGTTGACCATCGCGTCCATCGCCTCCACCCCGTCGAGCGCCGAGCGCCCCTTGTCGGGGTTGCCCGCGGCGTGCGCGGAGATGCCGTGGAAGCGGAACTTGCCGGAGATGTTGGCCATGCTCGGCCCCTGCGCCGCGCTGTTGGCATTGCCGGGGTGCCAGTGGAGCACGGTGTCGACGTCGCGGAACAGCCCCTCGCGCACCATGTACACCTTGCCCGATCCGCCTTCCTCGGCCGGGGTGCCATAGACGCGGATCTCGCCCTTGACGTTGTTCTTGACCATCCACTCCTTCACCGCGATCGCGGCATAGCTGCTGGCCGCGCCGAACAGATTGTGGCCGCAGCCATGCCCCGCCGGCCCGCCCAGCGGCTGGCGCGTCGGCGCCGCGGCCTGCGACAGGCCGGGCAACGCGTCGAATTCGGCCAGCACGCCGATCACCGGCCCCGCCCCGTTCCTGAAGCTGGCGACGAACGCGGTCGGCTCCCCCGCGACGCCCGGCGTCACGGCGAAGCCCGCCGCCTTCAGCCGCGCCTGCAACAAGGCGGAGCTTTGCGTTTCCTGATAGCCCACTTCCGCGAACTTCCAGATCTGCAGCGCCGCGTCCGCCATCGCCTTCTCGCCCGCGGCGGCATTGGCCAGGATCTGGCTGCTGTCGGCGGGCGCCAGCTGCGCGGTGGCGGGGGCCGCCGCCAGCAGCATGCCGGCGGCCAGCGCAGCGGCGGCGGTCATCATCTTGGTCATCATCGATCCTCCCTTGACCGGTCGTATCACGATCAGAACTTCTTTGTTGCGCCGATGAAGAAATAGCGGCCGATCACGTCGTAATTCTGCGGGTCGTAATTGCCTTCCTGGTCGCCCACCTGCGGCGGCGCGCGATTGAACAGGTTGGTCGCGCCCATGCGGAACTGTGTATTGTCGTCGACGTCGAACCGCGCGTTCAGGTCGAAGACGTTATACGCCCGTACCCCGCGCGTCGTGCTGGCGGGCGACACCACCTTGGCCGAATTGATCATGCTGTCGATATAGCGCCAGCGCAGCCCCAGGCTGGCCTGACCCAGCGTATAGGTGGCCGACGTGATCGCCTTCCACCGCGGATGCGCGGTGCCCGCGGTGGTCTCCACGCCCACGCCGATCGACCCGGCGTAATCGTAATTGGGCGCGCCGGGCAGCGCCTGGATCCGGAACCGGTCGAGGTAGCTGACCGCCGAATTGATCGCGAACGTCCCCGCATTGGCGCCGATCGGGAAGCGCCAGTCGAACTGGATGTCCACGCCCCGCACCTCGTACGTGCCCAGGTTCAGCAGCGGCTGGAGCGGGTTGACCGGCACGCCGGTGTCGGTGTTGCGGGTGATGAGCGAGCAATAATAGTTGTTCGCCGCGTAATTCGGGTTGTTGCCGCCCGAATTGAAGCAGAACTGGAACGCCTGCGCGATCGACAGCGGCCCCACCGCATCCTTGATCTTGATCGAGTAGAAATCGACCGACAGCGACAGGTTCTTGAACACCCCCGCGAACGGCGATTGCAGCACGCCGCCGGCGGAGAAGGTGTCGGCGGTTTCCTCCTTCAATTGCGGGTTGCCGCCGGTCAGCGCGAAGACCTGCGCCGTGCCCAGCTGGTAGCTGTCGATGATCGACGTCGGGATGCCCTGCGCCAGGCACAGGTTGCGCACCTGCGTGGCATTGGCGCCGCGGCGGTACGACGAGCGCGTGTCGCACGGATCGCCGTTGGTCGTCGTGCTGCTGGCGGTGCCGATCGCCACCGACCCGGTCGATACCGGCGCGAACAGCTCGCCCACGCTCGGCGCGCGGATCGAGCGATTGTACCCGCCGCGCAGCCGCAGCGGTTCGAACACGCGCCACGTCACGTCGGCCTTGTACGCATGGACGCCGCCGACCGAATCGTAGTTCGAATAACGATAGCCCAGGTCCAGATCGAGCTGCTGGATCAGCGGGATATCGTGCAGCAACGGCACCAGCAATTCGCCGAACGCTTCGCCCGTGCTGACCGATCCGCCCGCCGCGCGCAGCACCGAATAGCCCAGGACGTCGCTGGTGCCGTTGGGCAGCGACAGCTGGCTGTCGGGCTGGAAGCCATAGGAATTGTAGCGATAGTCGCCGCCGACCGCGAAGCGCACCTCGCCGGCGGGCAAGGTGAACAGCCCGCCCTGGATCGTCCCCTCGACGGTGCGCTGCTTCAGGTCGTTGGTGTTGAGCGTGCGGCGGCTGATATAGTCGATGCACGCCTGCGACGGGGTCAGGTTGCCGAACGGATTGAACCCGCCCGCGCATAGCTCGGTGCCGCCGGTCGGCGAATTGAGCAGCTGCGCGGTCGCACTGGCGCTGGCGCCGCCGCGCTGTTCGTTGCGGAACTTGGCCTGGCTGGTCGATGCGTACAGGTCCCAGGTCCAGTCGCGGATGCCCAGCTTGCCCGACAGCCCGGCCGTCACCTGCCACACGTCATAATCGTATTGCTGATACCGCGGCCCCAGGATGTTCAGCGCCTTGTAGAAGGTGAAGGGGGCATTGGGGTTGGCGCGCGTCGACAGGATCGTCCTGAACGCCGCCGGGATGAACGGATTGGTCGTCGGCACGGTCAGGCCGTAGACGTTCGACGCCAGCGTCGGGTTGGCGACCCCCAGCGAGGTATAGGTGGTGTAGGTCGCCTGGACGAACGCCTTCACATCGTCCGACACGTCGTAATCGACCTTGCCGAACACGCTCCACCGGTCGAGGTCGGATTGCAGCGACGCGCCGTTGTAACCGAAATTGACCTGCTGCGAATTGGTCCCCGAATTGACGATATACGCCTCGTCGGTCTGCGGATCGCGGAAGTTGTAGACGGGGACGCCCGACGTCGAAAACAGCGTCTGGTCGGTGTTGAAGCCGATCTGCCCGGTGTAGCGGCCCGCCGCATTGCCGGTCAGCGCGGGCGTGCCGTACTGGCCCTGGAACACTGCATTGACCGACGCCAGCGTCGGCGTGTTGCTGCCGAACAGCACGGTGCCCTGCGGGATCGTCGCCAGCCCCGGCGTCGACTGGCGGAACACGTAGTAATCGCGCCCCTGCTGCAACGCGCGTTCGCGGTTGGTATAGTCGATCGACAGCACCGCCGATCCGCGATCGTCGGCGAACTTCGACCCCATCGTCGCGGTCAGGCGATAGGAATTGCCGTCGCCGTAATCGCTGACGCCGGTCTGGCCGTTCAACTCCAGCCCCTTGAAATTGCGCTTCAGCCGGAAATTGACGACGCCCGCGGTCGCGTCCGACCCATAGGTGGTCGACGCGCCGCCGGTGATGACCTCGATATTCTCGATCAGCGCCTCGGGCAGGATGTTGAGGTCGACCGACCCGTCGGGGTTCGACGGCTGGATGCGCCGCCCGTCGAGCAGCAGCAGCGTCCGCTTCGACCCCAGCCCGCGCAGGCTGGCATAGGCCTGCCCGCCGTTCAGCCCGGTCGACGTGCTGCCGCCGTTGCCCGCGCCGAACGCGCCGCTGAACTGCGGCAGCTGGGTCAGCGCGCTTTCGACGGTGACCCGCCCGGTATTTTCCAGCGTGTCCTGCGACAGCGACACGATCGGGGAATTGGCGACGTAATCGGGGCGCGCGATGCGCGATCCGGTGATGACGATCTCCTCGCCCGCGGCGGGCGCCTCGCTCTCGCGCGCTTCCTCGACCGACGGCGGCGGGCTTTCGGGCACGGCCGTCTGCGCGTGCGCCTGCGCGGCGATCAGCGCGAGCGTGCAGGTGCCGAGGGCAAGGAGAGAGCGGCGATCAGGTCGCTGGTGCATGGCATGGATCCCTGGATGGGCCGCCTCGTTCGCGGGCGGCTTCATCGGGAATGACGCACGCTTGTGGCACGTCCTCACGCCCGACCATCAAAAAAGTTTCGCCGATCGTGCCGCGCCGGTAACGAACGGTCGCGCGGAAACCCCGTGCCGGATCGGGCATTGTGTGGGGAAACGGGAGGACACTGATCCATGTTGCGCCACATCACCATCGCCGCCGCGCTCGCCTCGTCGGCGGCGCCCGCCCTCGCGCAATCGAACGCGGTGCGCAGCATCTCCGCTTCGGACAAGGCGCAGGGCGCGCAGGCCAATCCGCAGCTGCTGGCCGAATTCGGCGGGCGCTACGACGGGCCGCAGGCCGCCTATGTCGAACAGGTCGGCAAGCGCGTGGCGGTCCAGTCCGGGCTGTCGAACGCGCAGGGCGATTTCACCGTCGCCTTGCTCAACTCGCCCGTCGAAAACGCCTTCGCGATTCCCGGCGGCTATATCTACGTCACGCGCCAGCTGCTCGCGCTGATGAACTCGGAAGCGGAACTGGCCTCGGTGATGGGGCATGAGGTCGGGCACGTCGCCGCGCGCCATTCCGCCGGCCGGCAGAAGACCGGGACGATCGCGGGCGTTCTCGCCGGGATCGTCGGCGCGGTGGCGGGCAATGGCGCGGTCGGCCAGCTGGTCGGCGCGGGCGCGCAGCAGGCGGCGGGGCTGTACACGCTGAAATACGGCCGCGATCAGGAATATGCCGCCGATTCGCTGGGGGTCAGATATATCACCGCCGCGGGCTACGATCCCTATGCCGCCGCCGACATGCTGGCGCAGCTCAACGCCGCCACCACGCTGCAGGCACGGGTGGCGGGGCGCGATGCCAATGCCGTGCCGACCTGGGCGTCGACCCATCCCAACAGCATCGACCGCATCCGTCGCGCCGCGAAGCTGGCCGCGGCGACCGGGCGTCCCGAGGTGCAGCCCGCGCAGGATACGGCATTCCTGCGCCGCCTCGATGGCCTGCGCTACGACGACGATCCGCGCGAGGGCGTGATCGAGGGGCAGACCTTCCGCCACCCCGGACTGCGGCTGCGCTTCACCGCACCGGCCGGTTACACGATCGCGAACGGGACGCAGGCGGTCACCGTCGCGGGCAATGGCGGTCAGGCGCAGCTGCGCACCGCCACCGCGACGGGCGATCTGCCCGGGTTCATCGCGGCGCGTTTCCGCGCGCTCGGCGCGACGTCCGTGCCCGATGACGTGCGCACCGGCTCCGCCAACGGCCTTCCCTACGCCGTGTCCACCGTGCGCGCCGCCGCGAACGGGCGCGCGGTCGACGCGACGATCGTCGCCTATCGCTTCCCCGATGCGACCAATTACTGGACGATCGTGACTCCGGCGGGCGCCGGGACGGGTGCGTTGCAGCCGCTGGTGGCCAGCATGGCGACGCTGTCCTCGGCGGACGCATCGGCGATCAAGGGCAAGCGGATCCGCATCCTGACGGTGAAGAACGGCGACACGATCGACACTTTTGCGCGCCAGATGGCCTATCCCACGCTCCAGCGGGACCGCTTCCTGACGCTCAACGGGCTGGACGCGGACGCCACGCTTCGTCCCGGAATGTTGGTAAAGGTCGTGACGTCGGGCTGATCCGCCGCTAAAGCGCGGCGCCACCATGCACCGTCCCGCGCTCTCGGTCGTCATCCCCTGCTACAACGAAGAAGCCACGTTGCCGCTTCTCCATGCCCGCGTGTCGGCCGCCGCCTTCGCGGCGGTCGGCGCGGATCATGAGATCGTGCTCGTCAACGACGGCTCGCGCGATGACAGCTGGGCGGTGATGCAGGCGCTGGCGACCGCCGACTGCCACGTCGTCGCGATCAATCTGTCGCGCAACCACGGCCACCAGCTCGCGCTCACCGCCGGGCTGGACCTGTGTTCGGGGCAGCAGATCCTCATCATCGACGCCGATCTGCAGGACCCGCCCGAACTGCTGACCGAGATGCGCGCGGTGATGGCGCGCGACGGCGCCGACGTCGTCTACGCCGTCCGCCGCCAGCGCGCCGGGGAAACCTGGTTCAAGAAGGCGACCGCCGCGGCCTTCTACCGCGTGCTCGACCGCGTCACCGACACGCCGATCCCGCTCGACACCGGCGATTTCCGTCTGATGACACGCCGCGCGCTCGACGCGTTGCTGGCGCTGCCCGAACAGGCGCGCTTCATCCGCGGGATGGTGGCGTGGGTCGGCTTCCGGCAGGTGCCGTTTCCCTATGACCGTGCGGAGCGGCACGCGGGGGAGACCAATTATCCGCTCGCCAAGATGATCCGCCTCGCGCTCGACGCGGTCACCGGCTTCTCCACCGCGCCGCTGCGCTGGGCCAGCCATCTGTCGGTGATCCTGGCGGGCTGTTCGCTGCTTTTGCTGTTCTACATCGCCTTCGGCTATTTCAGCGGCGGGCGCGTGCAGGGCTGGACCTCGACGATGCTGGTCGTCGTGGTGCTCAGCGCGATCCAGATGTTCGTGCTGGGGATGATCGGCGAATATCTCGGCCGGCTGTATATCGAGGCGAAGCGCCGCCCGCTTTACCTCGTCGCCGACATCGCGGGCGTCGCGCACGGCCGTGCGACGCTGGGGTTCCAGGCGGAGGCGACGCGCATCCCCGATGCGCAGGTCGCGAGCGAGGCGCCCGCGGGGTAACGATCGCCGTCGCCCCGGCGCAGGCCGGGGCCTTTGCCCGTCAGCCGTAGGTCTGCGGCACGAGATCCCAGCCGGCGCCGGGATGACGCCGTTCGGTTACGCCGCCTCTTCCGCGTCCAGCCCGTAGGCGGTGTGCAGCACGCGCACCGCCAGTTCGGTTTCGTCCTCGTGGATCAGCACGCTGACCTTGATCTCGCTGGTGGAGATCGCCTGGATGTTGATCCCGCGCGCGCCCAGCGTGGTGAACATCGTGCTGGCGACGCCCGCGTGGCTGCGCATCCCCACGCCGACGACGCTGACCTTCGCCACGCGCGTGTCGTGGACCAGATCGGCGAAGCCGATCGCGCCGCGCGCCTGGTTCAGCGCCTCGATCGAACGCGCCAGATCGGCGGCGGGGACGGTGAAGGTCACGTCGGTCGCGCTGGCCGAACCCGCGCTCTGGTGCGCGATATTCTGGATGATCATGTCGACGTTGATGTTCGCCGCGGCCAGCGGCTCGAACACGCTGGCCACCGCGCCCGGCTTGTCGGGCACCGCGGTCAGCGTGATCTTCGCCTCGTTCTTGTCGTGCGCGATACCGGTGATGAGCTGGCGTTCCACGTCGGTTATCTCCTCTTCGCCCACGATCATCGTTCCGGGCAGCGTGTCCGCCATCGGCGCGTCCTCGCCCGTGAACGACGACAGCACCTGAACGCGGACGTTCTTCTTCATCGCCAGACCGACCGAGCGCGTCTGGAGCACCTTGGCCCCGACGCTGGCCAGTTCCAGCATCTCTTCATACGTGACCTTGGCGAGCTTGCGCGCGCGCGGCACGATGCGCGGATCGGTGGTGTAGACACCGTCAACGTCGGTGTAGATGTCGCAGCGGTCGGCCTTCATCGCCGCCGCCATCGCCACCGCCGACGTATCCGATCCGCCGCGGCCCAGCGTGGTGATCCGGCCGTCGTCGGTGACGCCCTGGAACCCGGGGATGACCGCGACCTCGCCCGCGGCCAGGCTGGCGTCGAGCGCCCCGGTGTCGATCTCCCCGATCCGCGCCTTGGCATGGGCGTCGTCGGTGTGGATCGGCAGCTGCCAGCCGAGCCACGAGCGCGCCGGCACGCCAATCGCCTGCAGCGCGATCGCCAGCAGCCCGCTGGTCACCTGTTCGCCCGCGGCGACCACGACGTCATATTCGCGCGGATCGTACAGTGGCGAGGCTTCGCGGCAGAAACCGACCAGCCGGTCGGTCTCGCCCGCCATCGCCGACACGACCACCGCGACCTGGTTGCCCGCCGCCACCTCGCGTTTCACCCGCGCGGCGACCGAGCGAATCCGTTCGCTCCCCGCCATCGAGGTGCCGCCGAATTTCATGACGATGCGCGCCACAGCCTGTCCAAACGCCTTGGGATAGAAGGGGCGTCCTGATAGGAAGCGCGCATGACCGACGCAAGCGTAACAACCGCAACCACTCCGCATCCGTCGATCGTCGCGGCGGAGGCGGCGCATTTCGGCAAGCTGGCGCAGGAATGGTGGGACCCCAAGGGGTCGTCGGCAATGCTCCACCGGCTCAACCCGGTGCGGCTGCGCTATCTGCGCGGTGCGATCGATCGACATTGGGATCTGGACGATGCCGGCTTCACCCCGCTGGCCGGGCGGCGCGCGCTCGACATGGGGTGCGGCGCGGGGCTGCTCGCCGAGCCGCTGGCGCGGATGGGCGCGGCGGTGACCGCGGTGGACGCGGCGGCCGAAAGCATCGCGGTGGCGCGGCTCCATGCCGAGGGCCGCAGGTTAACGGTCGACTATCGCGTCGGTGGTGTCGAGGCAGTGGCGGGCGAGACGTTCGATCTTGTCACCTCGATGGAGGTGGTCGAGCATGTCGCCGATCCGCACGCCTTCGTCGCCGCGCTGGCCGCGAGCGTGGCGCCGGGTGGGCTGCTGGTGATGAGCACGCCCAACCGCACGTGGCTGAGCCGGTTTGCACTGGTCGAGGCGGCGGAGCGGCTGGGCCAGGTGCCGCGCGGCACGCATGACTGGGACAGGTTCCTGGCGCCGGACGAACTGACTGCGATGATCGCTGACGCCGGACTGGAGGTGATCGACGTTACCGGCCTGACGCTGGGGACCAAGGGGTTCACCCTGGGCGGGTCGACCACGCTCGACTATTTCGTCACCGCGCGGAGAAACTGACGCTCAGCTGCGCTTCCGGACCGCACCGCGATAGACGATCTGCGGGCCGTTGCGGCGGCAGGCGGCGCTGACGACGGGGTAGTCCACGTCCGTGTTGCGGGCGAGGGCCGCGGGCATCGCCGCCTGGCATTGCTGGATCGTGGCATAATGCGCCGGCTCGATTCGCGCCTGCGCACAGTCACTTGCCCCGTCGCCGCAGCCCATGATCGCCAGAACGAAGAACACCGGTTCCATGCCTGCCTCCCTACACCGCTGAAAACGCTCGATTCGGCGCACCGTTCCCGGCGAGGCCGGCGTGGTTGACGCAGCGCACCACGAGGCCGACATGTCAGGGCGATGCCTCCCGACACGATGACCCGTTCCTCCGGCGCCGATCGCCCCCTGCTGCCGACGCTGCGCCGCTTCCTGCCCGATCTGTGGCCCAACGACGCGCCGGGGATGCGGCGGCGGGTGGTGGGGGCGATGGCGCTCGTCGTCCTGTCGAAGCTGGTGCAGGTCTATGGCGCGCCGTTTGCCCTGCAGGGCGCGGTGGATGGGATGGGCGTGGCGACGACCCCGGTGTCGCTGATCGTGCTGCTGGTCGTGGGCTATGCCGCCGCGCGGTTCGGCACCACCCTGTTCGACAATCTGCGCAATACCGTGTTCGAGCGTGTCGGGCAGGAAGCGACCCGGCGGCTGGCGGCACGCGTCTTCCGCCACCTCCACCGCCTGTCGCTGCGCTTCCATCTGGAACGGCGCACCGGTGCGGTGACCAAGGTGGTGGAGCGCGGCACCAAGAGCATCGACACGATGCTGTACTTCCTGCTGTTCAACATCGCGCCGACGGTGCTGGAACTGGTGCTGGTGCTGGGCATCTTCCAGGTGAAGTTCGGCTGGCCGCTGGTGGCGGCGACGATCGTGATGGTCGTCGTCTACATCTGGTTCACGCGCGTCGTCACCGACTGGCGATCGAGCCTGCGCGAGAAGATGAACGATCTGGATACCGGCGCGGTCGCGCACGCGGTCGATTCGCTGCTCAACTTCGAGACGGTGAAATATTTCGGCGCCGAGGAGCGCGAGGCGCAACGCTACGATCGTGCGATGCGCGCCTATGCGCAGGCCGCCGTGAAGAGCGAGAACAGCCTGGCGTGGCTCAACATCGGGCAGGCGCTGATCACCAATGCGATGCTGGGCGCCGGAATGGCCTGGGTCGCCTGGGGGTGGAGCCAGGGGCGGTTTACCGCGGGCAACGTGGTGCTGGTGTCGACGCTGCTGGCGCAATTGTTCCGCCCGCTCGACCTGCTCGGCATGGTCTATCGCACCGTGCGGCAGGGGGTGATCGACATGGGCGCGATGTTCGACCTGATCGACACGCCGTCGGAGGTCGTCGACGCCCCCGGCGCGCCGCCGCTGGCGGTGGCGCGCGGGCACGTGCGGTTCGAGGCGGTCGAATTCGGGTATGACGCCGGCCAGCCGATCCTGAAGGGCATCGACCTGGACGTGCCGCCCGGCACGACGCTGGCGGTAGTCGGGCCGTCGGGTGCGGGCAAGTCGACGCTCGCACGGCTGATGTACCGCTTCTACGACATCGGGTCGGGGCGGATCACGATCGACGGGCAGGATATCCGCGCCGTCACGCAGGACAGCCTGCGCGCCGCGATCGGCATCGTGCCGCAGGATACGGTGCTGTTCAACGACACGATCGGCTACAACATCGCCTATGGCCGCGAAGGCGCGGGCGAAGCGGATATCGCCGCGGCGGCGCGCGGCGCGGCGATCGCCGGCTTCATCGAACGCCAGCCCGAAGGCTATGCGACCCGCGTCGGCGAACGCGGGCTGAAGCTGTCGGGGGGCGAGAAGCAGCGCGTCGCGATCGCGCGCACGCTGCTCAAGAACCCGCCGATCCTGATCCTGGACGAGGCGACCAGCGCGCTCGACAGCCGTACCGAGGCGGAGATCATGGAGACGCTGGAGGCGATCGAGCGCGGCCGCACCACCGTGGTGATCGCGCACCGCCTGTCGACGATCGTCCACGCCGATCAGATCGTCGTGCTGGAAGCCGGCCGTGTGGTCGAACGCGGCAGCCATGCCGATCTTCTGGCGCACGGCGGCCTTTATGCCGAAATGTGGGCGCGCCAGGCCGCCGAAAGCGGCGAGGCGGAGGCGGAGAGCGCGGCGGCATGAGCGCACGCGGCGCAGGTTCGTTCAGCGGTACGACAGCAGCCTTGCCGCATCGTGCGGCACGGTGCATCTGCCTGACATGGATCCGCGATCACGAGGAGTTCGAATGCGTTCGCTGCTTGCCGCCGCCACCGCGGCGTTGATGACCACCACCGCCGTGTCGGCGCAGACGCTGCCCGCGAGCAATCCGTTCGCCAGGCCCAGCACGCTGCCGTTCCAGGCACCGCCGTTCGACCGGATCAAGGACACCGACTATCTGCCCGCGATCAAGGCGGGCATGTCCGAACAGCGCGCCGAGATCGCGCGGATCGCCGCCGACCGCTCCACGCCGACGTTCGACAATACGATCGCCGCGCTGGAACGCTCGGGCCGGTTGCTGGAGCGCGCCAACAACGCCTTCGACGGCGTCAACGGCGCCAACACCAACGATGTCCTGCAGAAGACCGAGGAAGAACTGGCCCCGCTGATGGCGGCGCACAGCGACGCGATCAACCTGGATGCGAAGCTGTTCGCGCGGGTGAAGGCGCTGTACGACCGGCGCGCCACACTGGGGCTGACGCCGGAACAGGCGATGGTCCTCACCGAAACCTATCAGGACATGGTGCGCGCGGGCGCGCAGCTGTCGGCCGCGGACCAGCAGACGCTGCGCACGATCAACGGCCAGCTGTCGACGCTGGAAACCAGCTTCAAGCAGCGGCTGCTCGCCGCCGCCAAGGCGGGCGCGCTGGTCGTCGATGACAAGGCGAAGCTGGCGGGCCTGTCCGACGCGGAAATCGCCGCGGCGGCCGCCGACGCCGCTGCGCGCGGGCTGCCGGGCACATATGTCCTGTCGCTCCAGAACACCACGCAGCAGCCGCTGCTGGCGACGCTGACCGATCGCGCGACGCGCGAGGCGCTGTTCAACGCCAGCTGGACCCGCGCGGAAAAGGGCGATGCCAACGACACGCGCCAGACGATCGCGCAGATCGCGCAGTTGCGCGCGCAAAAGGCCAAGTTGCTCGGCTTCGCCAGCTGGGCCGATTACAAGCTAGCCGACCAGATGGCGAAGAACCCCGCCACCGCGCTGTCCTTCATCCGCCAGATCGCCGCGCCCGTGGCGGTCGAACAGAAGCGCGAGGCCGGCGAGCTGCAGGCGCAGATCAGGGCCGAGGGCGGCAATTTCGACCTGAAGCCGTGGGACTGGGATTTCTATTCCGAAAAGCTGCGCAAGGCGAAGTACGACCTCAATCAGGACGAGCTGAAGCCGTATTTCGAGATCGACAAGGTGCTGAACGACGGCGTCTTCTACGCCGCCAACCAGCTGTACGGCCTGTCGTTCAAGAAGCGCACCGACCTGCCCGTCTGGCATCCCGACGTGTCGGTGTACGAGGTGTTCGAGGAAAACGGCCAGCCGCTTGGCCTGATGTACTTCGACTATTGGAAGCGCGACAACAAGAACGGCGGCGCGTGGATGTCAAATTTCGTCAACCAGTCGAAGCTCTTGGGGACGAAGCCGGTCATCTACAACGTCGGCAATTTCACCAAGCCGGCGGTGGGGCAGCCCGCGCTCATCACCTTCGACGATGTGACCACGATGTTCCACGAATTCGGCCATGCGCTGCATGGGCTGTTCGCGAACCAGGTCTATCCCAGCGTGTCGGGCACCAATACCGCGCGCGACTTCGTTGAATTCCCGTCGCAGTTCAACGAACATTGGGCGCTCGACCCGAAGGTGCTGGCGCATTACGCGGTCGACTATCGCACCGGCAAGCCGATCCCGGCGGCACTGGTCGACAAGATCAAGCGCGCGGGCACGTTCAACTCAGGCTACGGCTTCGGTGAGGCACTGGCCGCGTCGCAGCTCGACATGAGCTGGCATTCACTGCCCGCCGACGCCCCACGCCAGGACGCCGATGCGTTCGAGGCCAAGGCGCTGGCGGCGTCCGGTCTCGACACCACCGACGTGCCGCCGCGCTATCGCTCCAGCTATTTCCTGCACATTTGGGGCAACGGCTATTCGGCCGGCTATTACGCCTATCAGTGGACCAAGATGCTGGACGAAAACGCCTATTCCTGGTTCGAGAAGAACGGCGGGCTGACCCGCGCCAACGGCCAGCGGTTCCGCGACATGATCCTGTCGAAGGGGCATACCGAGGATTATGCGACGATGTTCCGGGCCTTCTACGGCAAGGATCCGGAGGTCACGCCGCTTCTCAACGGCCTGGGCCTCGACGCCAACGGCAACCGCATCAATCCGTAACCGGCACGTCTGGTGTTCCGGCGAATGTCGGAACACCAGAGGCCGCTACGCCAGCAGGTCCTGAACCTCGGGGTGCTTGTCGATATAGGCGCGCACGAAGCGGCATTGCGGCACCACCTTCAACCCGTGGTCGCGCGCACTGTCCAGCGCGCTGCGGATCAGCTTGGACGCCACGCCGCGCCCCTCGATCTCGGCCGGGACCAATGTGTGCGTGAAGACGATCGTATCGCCTTCCAGCTGATAGGCGGCGACGGCGCGGTGGCCGTCGACGGTGATCTCGAATTCCTGTTCGGAACGGTTGTCGTGTACCCGGTTCATCAGTTCGGCCCTGCCTCGGCCGGCACCGGCGCGTCCACCCCCTTGGCGGCGGGCGCCGCGGCCATCGGCGCGACCGCGTTGGCGCCGTGATCCTCCGTCCGCCGCTCGCACGCGGACAGGATGGCGGCGGCGCCGAAGGTGAACAGGGCCAGATTGGGACGCGGGGACATGCATTGCTCCTGACGGGATACGAAGCGCCCTACGCGCCGCGCGCTCGCGCGTTCCGCCTCGCTCCTCCCCCGCGTCGCCTGCGACAGCGGTTGTCCCTCGCCGCTGCCCGTCCTAGATGACGCCGCGATGGCCGCCGTCAGCGATCCCGTCTCCGCGCTTCACCGCATTTTCGGCTTCCCCGCGTTTCGCGGCGTGCAGGAGCAGGTGGTCGCGCGCGTGCTCGCCGGGCAGCGGACGCTGGCGGTGATGCCGACCGGCGCGGGCAAGTCGCTATGCTACCAGCTGCCCTCCGCGATGCTGGAGGGGACGTGCGTCGTCGTCAGCCCGCTGATCGCGCTGATGCACGACCAGTTACGCGCAGCGCAGGCGGTGGGGTTGCGCGCCGCGACGCTGACCAGCGTGGACGAAAACCGTGCGGAGACACGCGGGCGCTTCCTGGATGGCGATCTCGACCTGCTCTACGTCGCGCCCGAACGCGCCTCTACCGGGGATTTCCGCGACCTGCTGGACCGTGGCCGCATCGCGCTGTTCGCGATCGACGAGGCGCATTGCGTCAGCGAATGGGGGCATGACTTCCGCCCCGACTATCGCCTGCTGCGCCCGCTGCTGGACCGGTTCCCGGACGTACCCCGGCTGGCGCTGACCGCCACCGCCGACGAACATACCCGTGCCGACGTGCTGGAACAGCTGGGCATCCCGCACGACGGTATGATCGTCGCCGGGTTCGACCGGCCGAACATCCGCTACACGATCACCCCGCGCGACAATACGCCGCGCCAGATCGCGGACCTGATCGCACGCACCCCCGGCCCCGGCATCGTCTATGTCCAGTCACGCGCGGGCACCGAGAAGATGGCCGAATCGCTCGCCCGCACCGGGCGCCCGGTGCGCGTCTATCACGCCGGACTGGACGCATCGGTGCGCGCCGCCAACCAGGCCGCGTTCGTCGAATCCGAGGATATGGTGATCTGCGCCACGATCGCGTTCGGCATGGGGATCGACAAGCCCGACGTCCGCTTCGTCGCGCATGCCGGCCTGCCCAAGTCGATCGAGGCCTATTATCAGGAAACCGGGCGTGCCGGGCGCGACGGCGATCCGGCGGTCGCGCACCTGTTCTGGGGGGCGGAGGATTTCGCCCGCGCGCGCCAGCGCATCGCCGAGGTCGAGCCGGCGCGCCAGCCGGGCGAGCGCGCGCGGCTGACGGCGCTGGGCGCGCTGGTCGAGACCGCGGGGTGCCGCCGCGCGATCCTGCTGCGGCATTTCGGCGAGCAGCCGCCCGAAACCTGCGGCAATTGCGACAATTGCCTGAACCCGCCCGCCGCCGTCGACGCGACGCAGGTGGCGCAGAAATATCTGTCCGCGGTGTTCCGCACCGGGCAGATGTTTGGTGCGGGTTATATCGAGCAGGTGCTGACCGGCCAGTCGACCGAGCGCAGCCTGATGAACGGGCATGAGGCGCTGTCGGTGTGGAATATCGTCACCGCGGATGAACTGCGCCTGCTCAAGCCGGTGGCGCGCGCGTTGCTGCTGAAGGACGCGCTGCGCACCAACCCGCACGGCGGGCTGGAGTTCGGCCCGTCCGCGCGGGCGCTGCTAAAGGGCGAGGCGACGCTGCCGCTGGTCGAACCGCCGAAGCGCGAGCGGCGGCGCCGCGGCGCGGGCGGCGGGGCGGATGCCAATCCGGTCGACGATCCGCTGTTCGAGGGGTTGCGCGCCTGCCGCCGCGATCTGGCGAAGGAACAGGGCGTGCCGCCATACGTCATCTTCCACGATTCGGTGCTGCGCGACATGGCGGCGATGCGCCCCGCCACGCCCGCCGCGCTGGGGCGGATCACCGGCGTGGGCCAGCGAAAGCTGGATGCTTATGGCGATGCCTTCCTGAAAGTGATCGCCGACCACTCGTAATGTCGATTCGGCTGGTTTAGTGTCGCCGGCATGCTCCGATCCATCGACGCCATGATCGCGGTCGCGCCGCAAATCCGGCCAGACGACATCCCCGCCATCGCGGCCGCCGGCTATGTCGCGATCGTCAACAACCGCCCCGATGGCGAGGAAGCGGGCCAGCCGGATGGCGATGCGATCCGCGCCGCGGCGGAGGCCGCCGGGCTGTCGTATACCGCGATCCCGGTCACCCACGCCGGCTTTTCGTTTCCACAGGTGCAGGCGATGATCGCCGCGCTGGAGGATGCCGGCGGGCCGGTGCTGGCCTATTGCCGCTCGGGCACGCGCTCGTGCAACCTGTGGGCGCTGGCCGGCGCCGGGCTGGGCGAGGATCCCGACACGCTGACCGCCAAGGCCGCCGGCGCGGGCTATGACATATCCGGCCTGCGCCCGCTGATGGACGCGGTGGCGCAGCAAGCGGGCTGAGGGCGCGACGATGGGGCTTGCGGCATTGCTGAAGATCGGCCGTCCCGATCGCATGATGCGCACGATCGACGAGGCGCTGGACGCCGCGCACGACGCACTGCCGGGGACGCAGGCGGTCGATGCGGTGATCTCCGCCGACGGACGCGCCGCGCTGGTGCTTTTGTCGGACGCGCGCATCGCGCTGCTGCGCATCCGCGGCCGGCGGGTTGCAGGGCTAGAGGTTGCGTGGCCGATGCTGCGCCAGACCTATGACGGCATCGTCGTCGAAACCGGCGACCGGCGCTTTGGCGACGTGGCGCTGGTCGGCGTGACCGCGCTCGACATCCGCCGGCTGGGACAGGTGCCGATGGCGCCGACGATCGCCCAGATGGTGGCGATGGACGAGCTGGCCGACGCCTGACGACGCACGCTCGCTGGATTGCGGAAATTTTGTTGCCTGATCGTACCGGTTTGCGTCCCGACCGTTCCCATTTCCCGCCGCTTTCCCTAAGGGCAGGGCATGACCGACGACCGCACCGCCACCGAAGATCGCAACATCCAGTTTTCCGAGCGCGAGGCGCTGCTGTTCCATTCGGAAGGGCGCCCCGGCAAGATCGAGATCGTCGCGTCCAAACCGATGGCGACGCAGCGCGATCTGGCGCTCGCTTATTCCCCCGGCGTCGCCGTGCCGGTGCGCGCGATCGCCGACGATCCGGCGACCGCCTACGACTATACGGCCAAGGGCAATCTGGTCGCGGTCATCTCGAACGGCACCGCGATCCTGGGGCTGGGCAATCTCGGCGCGCTCGCCTCCAAGCCGGTGATGGAGGGCAAGGCGGTGCTCTTCAAGCGGTTCGCCGACGTCGATTCGATCGACCTGGAGGTCGCGACCGAGGACGTCGACGCCTTCGTCAACGCGGTCGCGCTGCTGGAACCCAGCTTCGGCGGGATCAACCTCGAGGATATCAAGGCGCCCGAGTGCTTCATCATCGAGCAGACGCTGCGCGAGCGGATGAACATTCCGGTCTTCCATGACGACCAGCACGGCACCGCGATCATCTGCGCCGCGGGCCTGATCAACGCCTGTCTGCTGACAGGGCGCAAGCTGGAGGAGGTGAAGGTCGTCGTGAACGGTGCGGGCGCGGCGGCGATCGCGTGCACCGAACTCATCAAGGCGATGGGCGTGCGCCACGACAACGTGCTGATCTGCGACCGCACCGGCGTGATCTACCAGGGCCGCGACGGTGTGAACCAGTGGCAGTCCGCGCATGCCGCCAACACCGACCGCCGTACCCTGACCGAGGCGCTGAGCGGCGCCGACGTGTTCCTGGGCCTGTCCGCCGCCGGCGCGCTGAAGCCGGAAATGGTCAAGGACATGGCGCCCGCGCCGATCATCTTCGCGATGGCCAACCCGGAACCGGAAATCCGCCCCGAACTGGCGAAGGCCGCGCGCCCCGACGCGATCGTCGCCACCGGCCGGTCGGACTATCCGAACCAGGTCAACAACGTGCTCGGCTTCCCGTTCATCTTCCGCGGCGCGCTGGACGTGCGCGCGACGGGGATCAACGATGCGATGAAAATCGCCGCCGCCAATGCGATCGCCGAACTGGCGCGTGAGCGCGTGCCCGAAGAGGTCGCCGCCGCTTATGGCGTGCGCCATTCGTTCGGCCCCGAATATATCATCCCCGCGCCGTTCGATCCCCGCCTGATGGAACTGGTGTCGGTCGCGGTGGCGAAGGCGGCGATGGATTCGGGCGTCGCGACCAAGCCGATCCTCGACATGGCCGCCTATCGCGATGCGCTGCGCGCCCGCCTCAACCCGACCACGGCGGTCCTCAGCCTGGCCTATGAAGGCGCCAAGGCGCATCCCAAGCGCGTGCTGTTCGCGGAGGGCGAGGAGGAAGTGGTGCTGCGCGCCGCGATCGCCTTCAAGGAAGGCGGCTATGGCACGCCGGTGCTGGTCGGGCGCGACGACGTGTACGACCGGCTGCGCGAACTGGGGATCGCCAACCCGGAAGAATATGAACTGCACAACAGCCGCGTGTCGCCGCTGGTGCCGCGGATGGTCGATTTCCTCTACGCCCGCCTCCAGCGCCGCGGTTTCCTGCGCCGCGAAGTCGAGCGGATGATCAACCAGGACCGCAACATCTTCGGCTCCGTCCTGCTTCAGCTGGGCGAGGCGGATGCGATGATCACCGGCGTCACCCGCCCCTGGGCGCAGTCGATGCGCGAGGTGCGGCGCGTGATCGATCCGGCGCCCGGCCGCACCGCGTTCGGCATCCATGTGATGGTCGGCCAGTCGCACACCGTCTTCATCGCCGACACCACCGTCAACGAGCGCCCGACGGCGGAGGAACTGGCCGACATCGCGGAACAGACCGCCGCGGTCGCGCGCCGCATGGGCCACGAACCACGCGTTGCCTTCCTCAGCTATTCCACCTTCGGCAATCCGTCGGGCCAGTGGCTGGACAATATCCGCGAGGCGGTGACCGCGCTCGACAAGCGGCAGGTCAGCTTCGAATATGAAGGCGAAATGGCCCCTGACGTCGCGCTCAACCCGCGCCAGCTGGCCAATTACCCGTTCGCCCGCCTGTCCGGGCCGGCCAACATTCTGGTGATGCCGGGGCTGCAATCGGCCAATATCTCCGCCAAGCTGCTGCGCGAACTGGGCGGCGACCAGATGATCGGCCCGATGCTGGTCGGCATGGAAAAGCCGGTGCAGATCGCCGCGATGACCGCCACCGCCAGCGAACTGGTGACGCTGGCGGTGCTCGCGGCCGGCGGGATCGCCCGTTGATCGTGGAGGCGTGATGCCGCGGCGGGGCGGCACGGGGCCGGCATAGCAACCCGCCCCGCTCCGCCTTGCCCTGGGCGATCGTCCTTGACACGGGCAAGCGCCACTGCCTAGCGCTGGACGACGACAGCATGTCAGGGGCGTTGCGTTGCTCTTCACGTCCGGACTGTTCCTGTTCCTCTTCCTGCCGATCACGCTTGCCGGATTCTTTGTCGTCGCGCGGTTCGGCGGCGCGGCGGCGGGGATCGCGTGGCTCGCCGCGGCATCGCTGACCTTCTACGGCTATTGGGTTCCGCAGTTTCTGATCCTGCTGCTGGGGTCGATCGCGCTCAATTTCTGCGGCGGACTGGTCATCGCGGGCGCGGGGTCGCGCAGACGCGCGTGGAACTGCGCCGCGCTGTTCATCGCGGCCGATCTTTTGATCCTTGGCTATTATAAATATTACAACTTCTTCGCCGAATCGCTGGGCGCGATCGGCATCGCCTGGCCGGCGTTGTCGGTGGTGCTGCCGATCGGCATTTCCTTCTTCACCTTCACCCAGATCGCCTATCTGGTCGACGCCTATCACGGGAAGGTGCGCGAACACCGGCCGCTGTCCTATCTGCTGTTCGTCACCTATTTCCCGCACCTGATCGCCGGGCCGATCCTGCACCACGCCGAAATGATGCCGCAGTTCGCGGACCGCGCGACCTATCGCCCGCGGCTGCGCAATATCGGCCTGGGCCTGGGGTTCCTGGTCATCGGGCTGGCCAAGAAGGTGCTGGTCGCCGACAGCATCTCGGACATGGCCGACGCGGCGTTCAACGCCGCGGCCGGCGGGGCGGTCGGCCCGGCGCATGCCTGGGAAGGCGCGATCGCTTATGCATTGCAGATCTATTTCGATTTCTCGGGCTATTCGGACATGGCGGTGGGCATATCGCTGCTGTTCGGCATCCGGCTGCCGTTCAATTTCGATTCGCCCTATCAATCCACCAGCATCGTCGATTTCTGGCGCCGCTGGCACATGACGCTGTCGCGGTTCCTGCGCGACTATCTCTACATCGCACTGGGCGGCAACCGGCGCGGCAAGGCGCGGCGATACGTGAACCTGTTCGTCACGATGGTGCTGGGCGGCCTGTGGCACGGCGCGGCGTGGACCTTCGTGATCTGGGGCGCGCTGCACGGCGTCTATCTCATCATCAACCATGTCTGGAACTGGGCGGCGGCGCGCCTCGCCCTCGGCCCGGATCGCGGCGGTCGCGGTGGCCGGATCATCGGATGGGGGCTGACGATGGTCGCCGTCGTCGTCGCCTGGGTATTCTTCCGCGCGACGTCGGTGGGTGAGGCGATGCACATGCTCGGCGCGATGGCGGGCCGGCAGCCGTCGCAGGACGTGCTGGCGGCGACGCCGTCGCACTGGCTGGTGCTCGTCCCGCTGGCCGCCGCAGCGGCGCTGCTGCCCAATTCGCAGCGGATCGTCGACGGGCCGCTCGCCGCCGCGCTGGACCGGTCGCTGGCCCGGCGCGGTGACGGCGCGATGATCGCGATCGGCGGCGCACTGATCGTCGTGATCTGGCTGGCGATGGTCGCGGCGTCGCGCACCAACAGCGCCTTCATCTACTTCAACTTCTAGGGGTGACGATGCTGGCCCGGCCCCTCGGCTTCCTCCTCGCCGGCCTGATCGCCGCGGTGCTGCTTGCGGAACTGGTCCTGCGCGCGCTGCCGATCCCCGCCGGGATCGCCGCAGCCGATCCGGTCCCGGGCTGGCCCGCGCATCGGCTGGTTCCGAATTCGCGGTTCACGTCCTCGTCGGGCTGGGCGCTGGAGAACGTGCAGCGCGGCACGATCAACAATGCCGGCTATATCGCCCCGTTCGACTATCGCGACGGCGCGCACGTGGGCGTGGTGATCGGCGACAGCTTCGTCGAAGGCTATATGAACCCCTATCCGACGATGCTCCAGGCGCGGCTCGCGCACGATCTGGGCCTGCCCGCGGATCAGGTCTACAATTTCGGATCCTCCGGCGCGTCGCTGCCGCATTACCTGGGCGTGGCACGGCTCGCGGGCGCGCGCTATCGACCGCGCTGGGCGGTCGTGCTGGTGACCAAGGGCGATGTTGTCGAGGGGTTCGGCAGCGCGCCGGGCTTCTTCCGCTGGGACGACGGGCCCGACCTGATCCGGATCGTGCCGGAACGGCGGCGCGGACGGATGGCGAAGATGGCGCGCGATCTGGCCGTGCTGCGCTATGCGCGTGGCAACCTGAAGCTCAGCGCCGCGACGCTGTTCGCCTCCGGCTTCGCCAGCGAACGGGCAACGCGCTGCGTGCCGGCACGACTGGAAGCCGCCGACCGGCGGCTGCTGGCGCGGTGGCTGGCGGCATTGCCGACCGCGCTGTCGCTGCCGCCGCAGCGGGTCGTGCTGGTGTTCGACGGCGAGCACCCCGCGCCGGTCGCCGCAGCGGCCGCGCCGCCCCCCGCCTGCCCCGATCGCGACGATGTGGCGCGCGCGTGGCTCCGTCGCGAAGCGGATGCGGCGGGAATCCGGACGGTAGCGACGGCGCCGATCTTCGCCGCCGCGGTGGCGCGCGACCATCGCCCGATCGACCGGGCACCCCTCGACGGCCATTGGAACCCGCACGGCCACGCGCTGGTCGCCCATGCGGTCGCGCTGGCGCTGGCGACCCGCACGCCGGCCGATCGGGCACACGATCAGGGCAGTAGCAGCGATGCGTCGCCGTAGCTGTAGAAGCGATAGTCCCGCGTGATCGCATGCGCATAGGCCGCCTGCATCCGCTCCAGCCCCATCAGTGCCGAGACCAGCATGAACAGCGTCGAGCGCGGCAGGTGGAAATTGGTCATCAGGCCGTCGATCCCGCGGAAGCGATAGCCCGGGGTGATGAAGATGGCGGTGTCGCCCTCGAACGGGCGGATCACGCCATCGTCGCCCGCCGCGCTTTCGATCAGCCGCAGCGACGTGGTGCCCACCGCGATCACGCGTCCGCCGGCCGCGCGCACTGTGTTGAGGCGCTCGGCGGTGGCGGCGTCGATCCGCCCCCATTCGGCGTGCATCCGATGGTCGGCGGTATCGTCGGCCTTCACCGGCAGGAACGTCCCCGCGCCGACATGCAGCGTCAGCGTCGCATGGTCGACCCCGGCCGCCGCCAGCGCAGCCAGCAGATCCGGCGTGAAGTGCAGCGCCGCGGTCGGGGCGGCGACCGCGCCGGGTTCGTTGGCGAACATCGTCTGGTAATCGTCGGCGTCGCGCGCGTCGGTGGCGCGCTTGCCCGCGATGTACGGGGGCAGCGGCATCCGCCCGGCGCGCTCCAGCAGCAGCTCGACCGGCTCGTCGCCGGCGAACTCCAGCGCCCAGCTGCCGTCGTCCGCCCGATCGCGCGCCGCCGCCGCGACCCCGGCGCCGAAGTCGATCAGGTCGCCGTCGCGCAGCCGCCGCGCATTGCGCACGAACGCGCGCCAGCGGCGCGGGCCTTCGCGCTTGTGCAGCGTCGCACCGATCCGCGCGTCGCCGCGCGTCCCCTCCAGCTGCGCCGGGATCACGCGCGTATCGTTGAACACCAGCAGATCGCCGCGCCGCAGCTGAGACGGCAGATCGCGCACGATCCGGTCGGCGAGCGCATCGGGCGTCACCACCAGCATCCGCGCGGTATCGCGCGGCGCGGCGGGGCGTAGCGCGATCCGCTCCGGCGGCAGCGCGAAATCGAACAGGTCGACCAGCATCGTCGTCGCGCGCCTCAGCGCGGGCGGGTGCTGGCCCGGACCGGCGGCTTCGCCTTTTTCGGCGTCGTCCCCGCCAGCGTCGGCAGCGTCGCGGGCGCGGTGATCGCGGGCGGCGGGGGCGCGTAGGCGGGGGGATTGTCGCTGGCGATATAGGCGTGGATCACGCGCGACGGATTGGCCGGCGGCTCGCCGCGCTCGATCGCGTCGACATAGGGCATGCCGGTCAGGACGCGGCCGAACACCGTATATTTCCGGTCGAGCTGGAAGCGCGGCTGGAAGACGATGTAGAACTGGCTGTTCGCGCTGTCTTCCTTCTCCGCCCGCGCGGCGGCGACCGCGCCGCGCACATGGGGGAGCGAGTTGAACTCCGCCGGCAGGTCGGGCAGCTGGCTGCCGCCGGTGCCGTCACCGCGCGGATCGCCGCCCTGCGCCATGAAGCCGTCGATGACGCGGTGGAACACCAGCCCGTCATAGAAATGCTGGCGGGTCAGCGTCTTCACCCGCTCGACCATCTTCGGCGCGACGTCGGGACGCAGCAGAATCTCCACCCGCCCGCCGGTGGACAGGTCCAGCACCCAGATGTTGCTCTTGTCGGTGATCGCCGGCGGGGCGACCGGCGCCGCGGCGGCGGTGGTCTGCGCAACGGCGGGAAGGGTGACGAACGCGGCCACCAGGGCGGCGAGGATAGCGAACGGACGCATCGTGACTTTCGTTCGAGAAGCGGGAACCCGCGCGGTCCTAAAGCAAAAGCCGGCTTGCGCCAAACTGAATGGATTCGCCCGGCGCACGGCGAAACGGGCGGCGATCAGCTGCCGCGCCGGCCGATCTTCTCGACGCGCGCCACGACGTCGCGGCACACGTCGGGGCTGACGAACTTGGCGATATCGCCGCCAAACATCGCGATTTCCTTCACCAGCTTCGATGCGATCGGCTGCAGCCCCACGTCGGCCATCAGGAAGACCGTCTCGATCCGGTCGTTCAGCTGCTGGTTCATGCCCGCCATCTGATATTCGTATTCGAAGTCGGCGACCGCGCGCAGCCCGCGCACGATCATGCTCGCCCCCTCGCGCTCGGCGAAGTTCATCAGCAGCGAATCGAAACAGACGACGTGGATCTCCCCCCCGATCGCCTCCACCTCGCGGCGGACCATCGCCATGCGTTCGTCGAGCGAGAACATCGGCGACTTGCTGGGGTTGGTGGTCACCCCGATCACCAGCCGGTCGACCAGCTTCGCGCCGCGCCGGATGATGTCCATGTGACCCAAAGTGATCGGGTCGAACGTGCCGGGATAGACGCCGATGCGGGGGGATGCGGTCATGATGCTCGTCACCAGCAGGAGGGGATGGGTCGGCACGCCGCGACGGCGACGGCCGCGTCGGTCACCGGTCGCGTTCCACGACGTAGCGGGCGATCGCGCGCAACAGGTCGGCTTCTGCGCCATAGGAGCGCAGGTGGTCGATCGCCTGGTCGACCAGCAGCCGCGACTGCTGGCGCGCGCGGTCGATCCCCAGAAGCGAGACGAACGTCTCCTTGCCCTGTTCGCCGTCCTTGCGCAGCTTCTTGCCCGCCAGCTTCTCGTCGCCCTCGACGTCCATCAGGTCGTCGACGATCTGGAACGCCAGCCCCAGGTCGTGCGCATAGCCACGCAGGTGGACGCGCCCCTCGGGCGCCACGCGACCCAGGATCGCGCCCGCCTCCACCGCCGCGCCGATCAGCGCGCCGGTCTTCATCTGCTGCAACCGGGTGACGGTACCCAGGTCGAACTGCGCGCCATCGGCGGCCAGGTCCATCGCCTGCCCCCCGGCCATGCCGGATGGGCCGGAGGCGCGCGCCAGGTCGGCGATCAGCTCGGCACGGACGAACGGGTCGGCATGGGTCGCCGGATCGGCCAGCACCTCGAACGCCAGCGCGTGCAGGCAGTCGCCCGCCAGGATCGCGGTCGCCTCGTCGAACGCCTTGTGCACCGTCGGCTTGCCGTGGCGCAGGTCGTCGTCGTCCATCGCGGGCAGATCGTCATGGATCAGCGAATAGACGTGGATCGCCTCCAGCGCGGTCGCCACCCGCCCCGCGGCATCGCGCGACACCTCGAACAGCCGCGCGGTGGCGAACACCAGCAGCGGGCGCAGCCGCTTGCCCCCACCGATCGTCGCATGGCGCATCGCGCGGTACAGCGGCGCGCGCGGATCGTCCGGCACCTTCAGCAGCGCGTCGAAGCGGCGGTCCATCTCGGCCGCGACTTCCTTCAGCGCGGCGTGCAGCGCCGGGTTCGCGGTGATGACGCCGCTCATCCGGCGGCGAACGGCTGCGTACCGGCGGGCTTGCCGTCCGCGCCCAGGCGGATCGCCTCGATCCGCGCCTGCGCCGCGTCCAGCCGGTCAGCGCACCGCTGCCGCAGCGCGCTGCCGCGCTCGTACAGGCGGATCGCCTCCTCCAGCGGGGTATCGCCGGACTCCAGCCGCCCCACGATCTCCTCGAGTTCGCGCAAACCCGCTTCGAACGACAGCGTCTCGATGTCCTGCTCCATCGCCCCGCTATGCGACGGGGCCGCCCCGGGGGTCAAGAACGGCGGCGCGAAGTTGTTGGCGTCTCGCTGAACCTCGCACGGCGTGATACGTTGTCCGCCACCATGTTCCAGAGCATCGACCCCGCGACCGGCACGCCCGGCGCCACCTTCGCCGAACTGACCACAGACGAGGTGGAGGCGCGCATCGCCCGCGCGCACGACGCCTATCGCCAGTGGCGGCTCGTCCCCCTCGCAGAGCGCGCCGCGCTGCTCGAACGGATCGCCGAGCGGTTCGAGGCGGACAAGCGCCGCCTGGCGGAAATCGCCACGCGCGAAATGGGCAAGACGCTCGCCTCCGCGATCGCCGAGGTGGGGAAATGCGCCGCCGGCTTCCGCCACTACGCGCAGAACGGCCCGGCGATGCTCGAGCCGGTGACCTTTCAGACCGCCGCGGGTCCGGCCACCACCCATTACCTGCCGCAGGGGCCGGTACTGGCGGTGATGCCGTGGAATTTCCCGTACTGGCAGGTGGTGCGCTTCGTCGCGCCGACGCTGCTGGCGGGGAATGTCGGGCTGCTCAAGCACGCCTCGCTGACGCAAGGGTGCGCCGCCGCGATCGATGAGGCGATCATCGCCGCCGGCGCCCCGGCCGGCGTGTTCCAGAACCTGCCGATCCGCGCCGACAAGGTCGATGCGCTGATCGCCGACCCGCGCATCGTCGCGGTGACGCTGACCGGCAGCGAGGGCGCGGGGATGAAGGTCGCCGAATCGGCGGGCCGCGCGCTCAAGAAGGTCGTGCTGGAACTGGGCGGCTCCGACCCGTTCATCGTCATGCCCTCCGCCGATCTGGATGAGGCGGCAAAGGTCGCGGCCAAGGCGCGGGTGCAGAACACCGGCCAGTCGTGCATCTGCGCCAAGCGGATGATCGTCCATGCGGACGTCTACGATGCATTCCTCGACCGCTTCTGCGCTGCGATGCGAGCGGTCGCCGCCGGCGATCCGATGGACCCGGCCACCGACATGGGGCCGCTGTCCAGCATCGAGCAGCGCGACACCGTGCTCGACCAGATCGAACAGCTGAAGGCCGCGGGCGGGCGCCTACTGCTGGGCGGCGAGGCGCTGCCGGGTCGCGGCGCGTTCATGTCCGCCGGCGTCGTCGTCGACGTGCCCGTCGACCACCCGGTTGCGCAGGAGGAGGTCTTCGGCCCGATCGCGATGGTGTTCCGCGCCGACGACATCGACGCCGCGATTGCGCTGGCCAATGACGTGCCGTTCGGACTGGGATCGTCGGTGTGGACCAACGACGCCGACGAACAGGCACGCTTCGTCCGCGATATCGAGGCGGGGATGACCGCGGTGAACCGGATGCTCGCCTCCTCGCCGGAGGCGCCGTTCGGCGGGGTCAAGCGCTCCGGCCACGGGCGCGAACTCGGCCCCTACGGCCTCCACGAATTCATGAATCTGAAGACCGTGTTCGGCTGATCCGGGTGGGCGGCGGTCAACTGCTCGCCGCCGCCCGCACCTCGATCAACAAGTCCTTGCGGCTGAGCTTGCCGATCATCGTCTTGGGCAGGGTATCGCGCACCACCACCGCATCGACCCGTTCATGCTTGCCCAGTTGCGGGTTCAGCCACGCCATCAGCGCGGCGCCGTCGATCCCCGGCGCGGCATCATCGGCCAGCGTGACATAGGCGCGCGGCACCTCGCCGCGGTACGCATCCGGCATTCCGATGACCAGGGCCTCGCGAACCGCGGGATGGCGGTACAGGATCGCCTCGATCTGGCTGGGGAAGACCTTGAACCCGCCGACCGCGATCATGTCCTTCAGCCGGTCGACGATCGCGACGAAGCCGTCGGCATCGATCGTGCCGACATCGCCGGTTCGCAGCCAGCGGTTCCCCTGCGCGTCGGTGGCGAAGGTGGTGCCGTCGGTGTCCGGACGGTTCCAGTAACCGGCCATCACCTGCGGCCCGCGCGCGACGATCTCGCCCGGCTGCCCCGGCGGCGCGTCGCGCGCCGGGTCTTCCTTGTCGACCAGCCGCAGGATCGTCGCGGGCAGCGGCTGGCCGATCGTCCCGGCCTTCTGCGCGCCTTCATAGGGATTGACGCTCAGCACCCCGCTCGATTCCGACAGGCCATAACCCTCGACCAGCACCGATCCGGTCGCGGCTTCCCACCGCTGCTTCAGTTCGGCGTTGAGCGGCGCGCCGCCCGAGATGCAGACGCGCAGCGACGAGAAATCGGTGCCCGCCAGCGCGGGATGGTCCAGCAGCGCCTGGTACATCGTCGGCACGCCGGGCAGCGCCGTCGGGCGCGTGCGCGTGATCGCGGCCAGCGCCTGTCTGGCGTCGAACCGTGGCAGCAGCACCATCTCGCCACCGGTCGCGATCGTCCGGTTCATGACGCAGGTATTGGCGAAGACGTGGAACAGCGGCAGCACGCCCAGGATGCGGTCGGTCGCCTCGCGATGCGGATCGAGGTCCGAGACCTGCCGCGCATTGGCCGCGACGTTGGCATGGGTCAGCATCGCCCCCTTGGGCACGCCGGTGGTCCCGCCGGTATATTGCAGCAGCGCGATGTCGCGTTCGGGATCGATCGCGACGGGCGGCGCATCGCCGCGATTGTCGATCAGTCGCGAAAAGGCGGTGACGCGCGCATCGTCGGGGCGCGGCGCGGTCTCCGCGCGCTTGAACCATCGGTACAGCAGCGACTTGACGGGCGGCAGCACGCCGGCGATCGACCCCACGATCACGCGCTCCAGCGCGCTCTTGTCCAATACCGCCAGCGCGGTCGGCAACAATTGGGCTGCGTTCAGCGTGAACAGCACGCGCGTGCCCGAATCCTCGATCTGATGGCACAATTCATCGACGGTATAGAGCGGGGAGAGATTGACGACCGTCGCACCGGCGCGCAGCGCGCCGTGATAGGCGGCCAGGTAATGCGGGACGTTGGGCAGGAACAGGCCGACCCGGTCCCCCTTCCCCACCCCGATCCGCGCCAGCCCGGTCGCGACGCGGCGCACCGCATCGGCCAATTGCCCGTAATCGTAGCGCCGCCCCATGAAGTCGATCGCCGGCCGCACGGCGTGGCGCTCCGCCGACCGGCCGAACAGGTCGACCATCGACATCGGCGGATAATCGGTGCCCCAGGGCACGGGGTGGCGATAGGCGCTGCGCCAGGCTTCCTCATCCGTCATTGACACGACTGTAAGCAAGCGCGGCGGTGACGGCAACCGCCGTCGCGCCGCCGCCGGATCGCCGCGACGTTAGCGGATCAGCCGGCCGCCGATGTCGATCATCACCATCGCGACCCGGTCCAGCGGCGGGGCGAGCGTGGCGGCGATCTGCGGGGCGTGGGCAGCGTCGACGTCGATCGAGATCGTCCCGACCACCGGCGTCTCGCGCTGCGACAGCGCCAGCAGCCCCAGCGCCATGGCCGCGACGACGATCCGGGGACGACGATAATCCGGCTGACGATCCATGGCACTGCTCCCTCGGCGGCGGACGTTACGCGCATCGCGGGTCGAATTCGAGCGTTTTCAGGCGGCCTTGACCCAGCGTACCCGGTCGCGCCCGGCGCGCTTGGCATCGTAGAGCGCGCGATCCGCCTCGCGGTACAGCACGACCCAATCCGCCTCGGTCCCGATCACGCCCAGCGCGCTGCCGATCGAGGCGGTCACCTTCAGGTCGAACGGCATCTGTGCGCCGCGAATCGTGTCCAGCACCTGTTCCGGCAATCCGGTCAGATGCGCGGGCACCAGGATCGCGAACTCCTCACCCCCCATCCGCGCGATCAGCGCGCCCGGGGGCGCCGCCTCGCGCAGTGCCGCAGCGAACACGCGCAGCACCTCGTCGCCCCCGTCATGCCCCAGCGTTTCGTTGACCCGGCGGAAATGGTCGATGTCGATCAGCACCAGCAGCCGCGGTGCGGGATCGCCGATCGCCTCGCGCAGGAAGCTGCGGCGGTTGAGCAGCCCGGTCAGCGCGTCGCTGTCCGCCAGCATCCGCGCCAGCGTCTCCTTCTCGCGCGCGGCATCGCGCTCCTCGCTTACCACCTTGATCCGCCAGGCGATCGCCAGCGCGCTGAACGATGCCTCCAGCGCCATCGACACCAGCGTCGAATTGTCGAGCCAGAAGCTCCACCCGATCCATCCGGCGGCCTGGGCGATCCGCAGCATCGCGAGCGTGATCGGCGCGCTCCACGCGATCGCGAAGATCCGCGCATAGGGCACGCGCGCGCGCCACGCCCCCCACAGCACCGGAACCACCAGCGCCAGCGTGGCGGAAAACGCGACCAGCAGCAGCCGGTCGATCGCCAGCGGCCAGTGCGGCCACACGATCAGATAGGTCGCCATCGCGCCCAGCAGGAACACCGCCACCGCCCGCGTCAGGCGGCGCACCGCCTCGGGCATCATTTGCCTGCCCAGGAAGACGCGCGCGAACGCGATCGCGCCGATGATCGCTCCGCCCAGCAGCGTGACGTTGAGCTTGAGGCGGAGGTTGTTGTCCATCCCCGTCACCATGCCCAGCCAGCCGGACGAACTGGCGGCGTAGACCAGCAGGCACAGGATCATCGCGCAATAATAAGGGTGGTACCCCTGCCGCAGCGCCCGCCACAGCGCGAAGTTCGACAGCAGCAACGACAGGCACAGTCCGGCGAATCCCGCGTAGAAAGCGGTCAGCATCAGGTCGTCGCGCTGCCCCTCGTCCACCGTCAGCAAGCGCGGGTTGAGCACCACGCCGCGGGTATTGGTCGTACCCTTCACCCGCCACAGCAACTGGACCGTGCGGGAATCGGCGACCGGGACCGGCAGTTCGAAGAACGCACCGATCCGCAACCGCCGCCACGCATCGTGCCGGTCGAACGCGATGTGCGCGATCCGCCCGTCGTCGCCGCGCGAGTAGAGCGTCGCGCCTTCCTGATAGACGCTCGCCGATCGCACCAGCGATCGCTGCCCGCCATCGGTGGAAAGCGGCCCCGACAGAACCCAGAAATCCCCCGCGCCCCATCGCCGTTCCCGTCCGGAACAGTCGAAGCCACCAAGGCTGGCGAAGATCGCCGCGGGCGTGTCGCCGGGTGCGACCCGCTTGAGACAGGTCGCCACCGGCGTCCCGCTCCACGCCGCCGCGGGCGACGCCCAGGCGACGGCGACGGCGCCCGCCACCATCGCAGCAAGCAGGACCAGCCAGGAACGGAACAGGTGCGGCACCATGCCACGCGCCCTAGCAGCGCGGAGGCAAAGGGAAGGTAAATACCGGGATGACGGACGAAATTTGACGCCGGCGCTGGCATCGCGATGAACGAAACGGGCCGGGTGTCACCACCCGGCCCGTCCGCAGGCATCATTCATCCGGGCGGCAATGGCGCGGCTCAGCCGGCCTCGACCGGCGCGGCCTTGCCACCCTTCTTCTTGCCCGGCTTCTTCGGTGCGGCCGGCTCGATGGCGAAGGTCAGCGCGCCGTCCTTCAGATGCACCGTCACCTCGCCGCCATGCACCAGCTTGCCGAACAGCAGTTCCTCGGCCAGCGGCTGCTTGATCTTCTCCTGGATCAGGCGGCCCATCGGGCGGGCGCCGTACAGCTTGTCATAGCCCTTTTCGGTCAGCCACTTCTTGGCCTCCTCGTCCAGCTTGATGTGCACGTCGCGGTCGGCCAGCTGCAGTTCCAGCTGCAGGATGAACTTGTCGACGACACGCGCCACCACTTCGGTCGGCAGGTAGCCGAACGGCACGATCGCATCGAGGCGGTTGCGGAATTCCGGCGTGAACATCCGCTGCACCGCCTGCTCGTCCTCGCCCTCGCGGGTCAGGTTGCCGAAGCCGACCGTCTCGCGCGCCATGTCGGACGCGCCCGCATTGGTCGTCATGATGAGGATGACGTTGCGGAAATCGACGGTCTTGCCGTGCTGGTCGGTCAGCCGCCCGTTGTCCATCACCTGCAACAGGATGTTGAACAGGTCGGGATGCGCCTTCTCGATCTCGTCCAGCAGCAGCACGCAGTGCGGATTCTGGTCGACCGCATCGGTCAACAGCCCGCCCTGGTCGAACCCGACATAGCCCGGCGGCGCACCGATCAGCCGGCTGACCGAATGCCGCTCCATATATTCGCTCATGTCGAACCGCTGGAGCGGGATGCCCAGGATCGTCGACAATTGCTTGGCCACCTCGGTCTTGCCGACGCCGGTCGGGCCGGTGAACAAATAGTTGCCGATCGGCTTTTCCGGTTCGCGCAGCCCCGCGCGCGCCAGCTTGATCGCCGACGCCAGCTTCTCGATCGCCACGTTCTGCCCGAACACGACGCGCTTCAGGTCGGTTTCCAGCGTCTCCAGCTGCTTCTTGTCGTCGGTGGACACGCTCTTGGGCGGGATGCGCGCCATCGTCGCGATCACCGCCTCGATCTCCTTGGGGGTGATCGTCTTCTTGCGCTTCGACGGCGGCACCAGCATCTGCATCGCGCCCACCTCGTCGATCACGTCGATCGCCTTGTCGGGCAGCTTGCGGTCGTTGATGTAGCGCGCCGACAGCTCCACCGCGCTCTTGATCGCGTCGGGCGTGTACTTGACGCTGTGATGCTCCTCGAACGCGGAGCGCAGGCCGGCGAGGATCTTGATCGTGTCCTCGATCGTCGGTTCGTTGACGTCGATCTTCTGGAACCGGCGCAGCAGCGCTCGGTCCTTCTCGAAATGGTTGCGAAACTCCTTGTAGGTGGTCGACCCGATGCAGCGGATCGTGCCGCCCGACAACGCTGGCTTCAGCAGGTTCGACGCATCCATCGCGCCGCCGCTGGTCGCGCCGGCACCGATCACGGTATGGATCTCGTCGATGAACAGCACGGCGTCAGGCAGCTTCTCCAATTCATTGACAACCGCCTTCAGCCGCTCCTCGAAGTCGCCGCGATAGCGGGTGCCCGCCAGCAAAGCGCCCATGTCGAGCGAGTAGATGACGGCCGGCTTCAGCACGTCGGGCACGTCGCCCTCGACGATCTTGCGCGCCAGCCCCTCGGCGATGGCGGTCTTGCCGACGCCCGGATCGCCCACGTACAGCGGATTGTTCTTCGATCGGCGGCACAGGATCTGCACCGTGCGATCGACTTCGGCCGAGCGCCCGATCAGCGGATCGACCTTGCCGATCTTCGCCTTTTCGTTGAGGTCGACGGTGAACTGCTTGAGCGCGCTCTCGCCCTTCTTGCCGCCCGCCTCGGCCTTTTCCTTCTTCTCTTCCTCGGCGGCGCCCTTCACGCTCGTCGCCTCGGGCGTGGCATTCCCCTTGCCGACGCCGTGGCTGATGTAGCTGACCGCATCCAGCCGGCTCATGTCCTGCTGCTGAAGGAAATAGACCGCATAGCTTTCGCGTTCGGAAAACAGCGCGACCAGCACGTTGGCGCCGGTCACCTCGTCGCGGCCGGACGACTGGACGTGCAGGATCGCGCGCTGGACGACGCGCTGGAACCCGCTGGTCGGCGACGGATCGGTCGCGGCATCGACCTTCAGCGCGCCCAGCTCGGTGTCGAGATAATGCGCGACCGTGGTCTTCAACTCGCCCGTGTCCACCCCGCACGCGGTCATCACCTGGCTGGCATGCTCGTCGTCGATCAGCGCGAGCAGCAGGTGTTCCAGCGTCGCATATTCGTGGCGGCGCGAGGAAGCGGCCTCGAGCGCCTTGTGCAGCGTGGTCTCAAGGGCGCTGGCGAATGAAGGCATTACGATACTCCTTGCAGGCGGCACGCAGGGGACATGTCGCCTTTCACACGAATGTCGTGACGGACGGGCCGCGCATCAAGCACCGCCGGATCGGGCGCGGAGAATGTCGCACCGCCGGCCGGCCGGGGCCGCCGCGTCGGTGCGCGTCCGCTCACCGCCTGAACAGCGCGTCGGCGCTGGCCCGGTGGCTGACGGCGCCGTCGATCTTGCGGCGGGTGCGGGCGATCTCCGCCTCCAGCGCGGTGACCCGCGCTTCCAGCTCGGCGACCGACAGGCGATCGAGGTCCTGCGCGATCAGCGCGGTCAGCGGGTCGTCGGGCCGCGGCCCAAGGATGTCGTCCAGGTCCACGCGACGAACGTTGACCGGCCGCGGCGCCAAGTCAATAAGGCGATCGACCAGCCGCACGAGGGGGACGGGCGAGGCGATGAGCGACGGACCACGAACGATGCGGGCGATCGACCCCGAGGCAGCCGGCGGACCGGAGGTGCTGCACGTCGTGGAACGGCCGATCCCCGTCGCCGGCGCGGACGAGGTGCTGATCCGCGTCGCCGCCGCCGGGGTGAACCGGCCCGACGTGATGCAGCGCCGCGGCCTCTATCCTCCGCCGCCGGGCGCACCGTCGATCCCGGGCCTCGAGGTATCGGGCACGGTCGTCGCGCTGGGCGATGGGGCCGAACCGGCGCTGCTGGGCCAGCGGGTCTGCGCACTGGTCGCGGGCGGCGGCTATGCCGACTATGTGCTCGCCCCCGCGGCGCAATGCCTGCCCGTGCCCGACGCGCTGACGATGGTGGAGGCCGCCGCCATCCCCGAGACGCTGTACACGGTGTGGACCAACCTGTTCGAACGCGCCTTCGCGGTGGAGGGCGATATCGTGCTGGTCCATGGCGGCACGTCGGGGATCGGCACGATGGCGATCGCACTGTCGCGGCTGTTCGGGCTGGAGATCATCGTCACGGTAGGATCGGATGAGAAGGCGCAGGCCGCGCGCGCGCTGGGCGCGCATCATGCGATCAACTATCGCACCGAGGATTTCGTCGAGCGCGTCAAGGAGATCACCAGCGGGCACGGGTGCGCGGCGGTGCTCGACATGGTCGGCGGCGATTACGTGCCGCGCAACCTCAAATGCCTGGCCGACGACGGGCGGCACGTGTCGATCGCGGTACAGGGCGGCGCGAACGCCACGGTCCCGCTGTTCGAGATCATGCGCCGCCGGCTGACGCTGACCGGATCGACGCTGCGCGCGCGCGACGCGGGGTTCAAGGCGCTGGTCACCGATGAGATCGCGCGCACCGTCTGGCCGCATGTCGCCGAAGGACGGCTGAAACCGGTGATCGACCGCACCTTCCCGCTCGACCAGGCGGCGGACGCGCATCGCCGGATGGAGGCGGGCGACCATATCGGGAAGATCGTGCTCACCGTCGAATGATCGCGGCGGCCTGATGCCCGTAACGGGTGCGCATGTCCGGGCGGCAGGGACGCCGCCCGGTGGCAGCATGGTTTAGTTGCTGTCGCTGTCGTTGCCGCTGCCGGTCGCGACCAGCACGCCGGCGACCAGCGCCGCCAGGATGCCGATGTTGATGAGCGTGCTGCCCGGCACGTCCGCGCCGATCTTGCTCGACCTGGCGGCCGGCGCGGCGGCACGCGCGCTCTTGGCGACCGACAGCGACGCGGCCGGGTTGGCGGGCGCGGCGGCGGCGGCGGCGGTGGACAGCGACAGCAGCGCCGCGGCGGCGACGGCGCCGGTGAACTTGGTGAAACGGATCATCGAACTTCTCCCTGACGCCCCCGGCCCTGCACGAAGCGGACGTTGCGCCGGGCGCGCATCCCGCCCCTAAAGCAGCGCCATGTTGCAGTCACGCGACAGCGGCATTTCTCCCGCCGACCGTGCCCGCGCTGCAACAGCGGGCGGGCACGCGAGTGACCCACAACCGTCACGCCGCGGCCGCGCAACCGTCATGGCCGCGTGATGGCCGCGTAACATACCGGCGGCATAGCTGGCGGGCGAGGGAGGACGACCCCGATGCAGCTGACGGACATGACGACCGACGCGACCGATGCCACCGGCCATTTCGCCGACGTCACCGATCTGTTCGACTTCGCGAACTCGCGCCCGCATCGCCCGGAACAGGCGAGCAGCGACCGCCGTCGCTATCGCACGATCTGGATCAGCGACGTGCACCTGGGCACGCGCGGCTGCAACGCTGACATGCTGATCGACTTCCTCGACCATGTCGACAGCGACACGATGTACCTGGTCGGCGACATCATCGACGGCTGGCAGCTGAAGAAGAGGTTCTTCTGGCCCGCCGCGCACAACGACGTCATCTGGCGGTTGATGAAGCGCGCGCGGCGCGGCACGCGCATGGTCTACATCCCCGGCAACCACGACGAGATGTTCCGCCAGTTCGCGGGGCTGGACTTCGGCGGGATCAGGATCCGGCGCAAGGCGGTGCACGAAACCGCCGACGGCCGCCGCCTGCTGGTGCTGCACGGCGACGAATTCGACGCGATCACGCTGTCGCACCGCTGGCTCGCGCATGTCGGCGATGCGGCCTATACCGCGCTGATGACGCTGAACCGCGCGGTCAGCGCGGTGCGCCGCAAGTTCGGCATGCCCTATTGGTCGCTCAGCAAGCATGCCAAGGCCAAGGTGAAGAACGCGGTCGCCTTCATCTCCCGCTTCGAGGAAATCGTCGCCGAGGCAGCGGGCAGCCGCGGCGTCGACGGGGTGGTGTGCGGCCATATCCACACCGCCGAGATCCGCGAGATCGCCGGCGTCGCCTATTACAACGACGGCGACTGGGTGGAGGGGTGCACCGCGCTGGTCGAGCATTTCGACGGCACGATGGAAATCCTCCACTGGGCGGACGAGATCGCACGCCGCGAAACCGCCGACGAACCGCTCGCGCTGGCCGCGGCCTGAGGCGGGCGATGCGGATCGCGATCGTCACCGACGCCTGGGCGCCGCAGGTCAACGGCGTGGTGCGCACGCTCGAATCGGTCATCGCCGAACTGCGCGCGCAGGGGCATGAGATACTGGTCGTCTCCCCCGCCGGGGTGCGTTCGGTGCCCTGCCCCACCTATCCGGAAATCCGGCTTGCGCTGATGACCCCCGCCGCGATCGGGCGGCGCATCGCCGCGTTCGGGGCGCAGGCGGTGCATATCGCCACCGAAGGCCCGCTGGGGGTGGCGGCGCGGCGCTGGTGCCTGTCGCGGCACCTGCCGTTCACGACCGCCTATCACACGCAATTCCCCGAATATGTCGCCGCGCGCACCGGTGCGGACCCTGAATGGATCTGGCGCTACGTCCGCTGGTTCCATGCCCCCGCCGCCGCGATCCTGGCGTCCACGCCGACGATCGAGGGCGCGCTGCGCGACCATGGGCTGCCGCGCGTGCGGCGCTGGGGCCGCGGGGTGGCGCCGGTCTTCTCCCCCGACGGCGCGCGGCTGCCGGCGATGCAGGGGCTGGCCGGGCCGGTGCTGCTGCACGTCGGGCGCGTGGCGGTGGAAAAGAACATCGCCGCCTTCCTGTCGGCAGACGTGCCCGGCACCAAGGTGGTGGTCGGCGACGGGCCGGCGCGCGCGGCGCTGCAACGGCAGTTCCCCGACGCGATCTTCCTGGGCGCGTTGTTCGCGGACGATCTGGCCGCCGCCTATCGCTCCGCCGATGCGCTGGTGTTTCCCAGCCGCACCGACACGTTCGGGCTGGTGATGATCGAGGCGCTGGCGTGCGGCACGCCGGTCGCCGCCTATCCGGTGCCCGGCCCGCTCGACGTGCTGACCCCCGACACCGGGGTGATGAACGCGGACCTTCCCGCCGCGATCGCGGGCGCGCTGGCGCTGGACCGCGACACCTGCGCCGCCGCGGGTGCGCGCTTCACCTGGGCGGCCAGCGCGCGACAGTTCCTGGACGCGCTGGAACCGTTCGGTTCGGCACTGGCACGCGCGGCGTAACCCGCGCGCTTGCCCTTGCGGGCGGCGTGCACTAAGTCAGGGGAGATTGCGGCCGCTCCGGTAAGGGGCGGCCCTTTGTATTTATGGAGTTCCCCGCATGGCCCAGCCGCTCATGCCGCATGCCACCGCCTCCTGGCTGGTCGACAATACCGCGCTGTCGTTCGAACAGATCGCCGATTTCTGCGGCCTGCACATCCTGGAGGTGCAGGCGATCGCGGACGATACCGCCGCGACGAAGCTGACTGGCCGCGATCCCGTGCGTGCGCACGAACTGACGCAGGACGAAATCGACAAGGCGCAGGCCAACCCCGATTACCGCATGAAGATGACCAAGGGGCCGGACCAGGTGCGCCGCACCAAGGGGCCGCGCTATACCCCGGTCAGCAAGCGGCAGGACAAGCCCGACGGCATCGCCTGGATCATCCGCAACCACCCGGAAATCTCGGACGGCGCGATCGGCAACCTGATCGGCACCACCCGCACCACCATCGCCGCGATCCGCGATCGCAGCCACTGGAACATCGCCAACATCACGCCCAAGGACCCGGTCACGCTGGGCCTGACCACGCAGCGCGAACTGGACGCCGCGGTGTCGAAGGCGGCGAAGGCCGCGGGCATCGAGCAGCAGCAGACCGACACTCGCCTGGACGGCGATCGCGAGGCGCTGATCGCGTCGCTGCGCGCCGAGCGCGAGCAGGCCAGCCGCGAGGCGGAAGGCGCGGGCGAGCCGGCCCGGATCGGCGGGTTCGAGGATCCGTTCAAGCGATAAGCCCGACGGGGCCGGGCGGCCGCTGCTAAGCCGCCCGCTTCACTTAGCGCGTGACATCGCCCGCCCGCCGGGCCTAGCGTCACGGGCATGGCAACCCATTTCCAGCGCGGCCTGATCGGCGACGAAAGCCTGGTGCCGACCAGCGCCGCCGGCCTCACCTTCCCGTTCGGCGACCGCGCGCCGCAGCCGGGCGAGCTGCTGACGATCGCGCCCGGCATCCGTTGGTGGCGGGTGCCGATGTCGGGGCCGCTCAAGCACGTCAACGGCCTGATCCTCGACGATGGCGCGGACGGATCGGGCGAGCTGCTGGCGATCGACACCGGCACCGCCTCGCCGCGCTCGACGGAGGCGTGGCGCACGATCCTCGACGGCCCGCTTGCCGGTCAGCGGATCGCGCGCATTCTGTGCACGCACATGCACCCCGACCATATCGGGCTGGCCGGCTGGCTGTCACGTCGCTTCGCCCATGCGCCGATCCTGATGACGCGCACCGAATGGCTGATGGCGCGGATGCTGTCGGCCGATGCCCGGCCGGAAGTGCCGGAGGAACAGGTCGCCTTCTGGCGCGCCGCCGGCTGGGACGATGCGCAGATCGCCGAGGCGTCGAAAGGCGGCTTCGCGCAGTTTGGGAAGATGATCGCGCCGCTCCCGCTCGGCTACACCCGCATCCGCGACGGCGAGACGCTGTCGATCGGCGGCGCGGCATGGCGCGTGGTGGTGGGCAGCGGGCACAGCCCCGAACACGCCTGCCTGCTGGACGAGGAACGCCGCATCCTGATCGCCGGCGACCAGGTGCTGCCGCGGATCAGCTCCAACGTCTCGCTCCACGCCAACGAACCGGGGGGCGACCCGCTAGGCGACTGGCTCGCCTCGATCGAGCGGTTCCGCGCGTTGCCCGACGACCTGCTGGTGCTGCCGGGGCATGGCGACCCCTTCTATGGCCTGCATGCCCGGCTCGACGCGCTGGAGCGCGAGCATCTCGACCGGCTGGACGCGCTGGAGGCGCATCTGGCGACGCCGCGGCGCGCGGTCGACTGTTTCGGCCAGCTGTTCCGCCGCCCGATCGGCCCGGACGTGATCGGCATGGCCACCGGCGAGACGCTGGCGCACCTGCGCCGGCTGGAGCTGAGCGGGCGCGCGGTCCATGCGATGCGTGACGGCGTGCGGTGGTATTCGCGCACCTGAACGCCCACTATATTCCCGATGATGTATCCCCGCCGTACCCAGAGCCAGATCATCCGCGTCATCGACCTGGAGACGACCGGCTCCCCCCCGCCCGTCCATGGCGTGTGCGAGGTCGGCTGGCAGGACGTGGCGCTGGGCGCCGACGGCCGGTGGGAATTGCATGGCGAGGGCGGCAACATCCTGGTCAACCCCGGCCGGCCGATGCCGCCGATTACCCAGGCGGTCCACCATATCCGTGACGAGGATGTCGCCGACGCACCCTGGTGGCAGGATGTCGCGCGGCAGGTGCTGGACCCGTGGCCGCGCCGCATCGCGCTGGCCGCGCATCGGGCCGCGTTCGAGGAACAGTTCTGCACCCCCGCGCTGACGCATGGCGCTGACTGGATCTGCACGTGGAAATGCGCGCTGCGGCTGTGGCCCGATTCACCCAGCTTCTCCAACCAGGTGCTGCGCTACTGGCGCAAGCCGGCGGGGCTGGAGCACGAACGCGGCCTGCCCGCGCATCGCGCCTTTCCCGACGCCTATGTCACCGCGCATCATCTGCGCGACCAGCTGAACGAGGCGTCCGTGGCGCAACTGATCGAATGGTCGAAGGCGCCGGGATTGCTGCCGCGCGTCCGCTACGGCCCCGATCGCGGCAAGGAATGGCGCGAGATCGAGGAGGAGAGCCTGGTCAAGTTCATGACCGATCGCGATCCCGACATCCGCTTCACCGCCGAAACGGAGATGGCGCGGCGCCGCGGCGGCGGGCATGTCGGGCGGATCAGCCCGCAGGAATTGCTGCTGTAATTCGCCGCCGGGGCTGGCGCCGCGCGGTCATGCGCGATACGCGCACTGACGATGGCACCCTTGGACATTCGCGCGATCCTTCGGGACGAAGGGATCGGCCGCCGCCTGCGCGGGGTCATGGCGGTCGCGTTCCTGGCGCTGATCCTGGCCGGCGGGGCAGCCGCATGGATGACCGGTCGCAGCCAGCAGCATATCCGCGCCCTGTCGCACACCTATGAGGTGGAGAATGCGATCCTCGACGCGCGGCAGTTGCTGGAACGCGGCGAGACGACGCGGCGCGGCTATCTGCTGGCGCCCGGGCAGCGCGATTTCCTGGTGATCTATCGCAACAGCGCGCGCGCACTGCCGCCCGCGCTGAAGCGGATCCGGCGGCTGACCAGCGACAACCCGGTTCAGGTCGCCAGTTATGCGACGCTGCTCGACCAGGTCCGCAAGCTGGTGACGATGCGTGAAGAGTCGATCGGGCGCATCGCCGCGGGCGACGTCGCCGGCGCGCGTGCCGCGTTCGATGTCGAACATTCCGCGCTGCCGATGGCGTCGATCCGTACCACGCTCGACCACATGGCGCAGGAGGAGCGCCGCCTTCTGGCAAGCCGCGAGCGCGACGTCGTCAACAGCGAGCGGATGTTCTACGTCGTCCTCGTCGTGGCGGGCATCCTGCTGGCGGTCGCGGTCATCGCCTCGCTGCTGACGGTGCTGGGCTACACCCGCGACCTGGCGCGATCGCACGATGCGCTCCGCGCGCTCAACGCCGGGCTGGAGGATCGCGTCACCGAACGGACCGCCGATCTGACGCGCGCGAACGAGGAAATCCAGCGCTTCGCCTATATCGTCAGCCACGACCTGCGTTCCCCGCTGGTCAACGTCATGGGTTTCACCGCGGAACTGGAAAGCGCGACCGGTCAGCTGTCGCAGCTGGTCGACCGGGTCGAGGCGGATGCGCCGCAGCTGCTGACCGACGACGCCCGCTTCGCCGCGCGCGAGGACCTGCCCGAGGCGATCGGCTTCATCCGCACCTCGACGCAGAAGATGGACCGGCTGATCAACGCCATCCTCCAGCTGTCGCGCCAGGGGCGCCGCGCGCTGGCGCCCGAACCGCTCGACATCGCCGCGATGGTCGCGCAGATCCGCGAGACGCTGGCGCACCGGCTGGCCGACGCCGACGCCACGCTGGAGGTGGAAGGCACGCTGCCCGAGATCGTCAGCGACCGGTTCTCGATCGACCAGATCCTGTCCAACCTGATCGAGAATGCGGTGAAATATCTGCGCCCCGGCGTTCCCGGACGGATCGTGGTCCGCGGGCACCGGGAGGGAGCGCGTGCGGTGTTCGAAATCGCCGACAACGGCCGCGGCATCGACCCGCGCGACCATGCGCGCGTGTTCGATCTGTTCCGCCGTTCCGGCGCGCAGGATCGCCCCGGCGAGGGAATCGGGCTTGCCACGGTGCGCGCGCTGGTGTTCCGTCTCGGCGGGCTGATCGACCTCTCTTCCACTTTGGGTGAAGGCGCCACGTTCCGATTGTCGCTACCCATGACCTACGCATCGCAGGAATCCGGCCAATGAACGCGCACCAGTCCGTCAGCATCATCATGATCGAGGATGACGAAGGCCACGCCCGGCTGATCGAGAAGAACATCCGTCGTGCCGGGATCATGAACGATATCCGTCACTTCACCGACGGCACCAGCGCGATCGACTTCATCTTCAACGACGACGGCGGCCCGGCGCACAACGGCCCGGCGCTGGTCCTGCTCGATCTCAATCTGCCCGACATGAGCGGCACCGACATCCTGGCGCGGATCAAGGGCGGCGACGCGGCGGTGCGGCGTACCCCGGTGGTGGTGCTGACCACCACCGACGACAGCCGCGAAATCCAGCGCTGCTACGATCTGGGCGCCAACGTCTACATCACCAAGCCGGTGAATTACGAGAATTTCGCGCAGGCGATCCGCCAGCTCGGGCTGTTCCTGTCGGTGATCCAGGTACCCGATCTCGGCGATGTCGGCTGAGCCAGATCATGGGCCCGCGCGTCCTCTACATCGACGACGATGCGGGCATCCGCCGGCTGGTCGAGCGGGCGCTGACCCGCCGCGGCTATGCGGTGGTGACCGCCGACGGCGGTGAGGCCGGCGTGGCCGCGGCGCGCGCCGGCGGGTTCGATCTGGTCGCGGTCGATCACTACATGCCCGGCATCGACGGGCTGGAGACGATGGCGCAGCTGATGCAGCTGCCCGCCCCGCCCGCGATCGTCTACGTCACCGGATCGGAGGAAACGCGCGTCGCGGTCGCGGCGCTGCGCGCCGGCGCGGCCGATTACGTCGTGAAGACGCCGGGCGAGGATTTCTTCGACCTGCTCGACGCCTCGTTCAAGCAGGTGCTGGCCCGCGCCGAGCTGCATGCCGGAAAGTCGCAGGCGGAGGCCGCGCTGCGCGCCAGCAACGCCCGGCTGGAGGCGCTGCTGGCGGAGGTGAACCACCGCGTCGCCAATTCGCTCCAGCTCGTCTCGGCGATGGTCCGGCTGCAGGCCGGGTCGGTCACCGATGCCGCGGCGCGCGCCGCGCTGGAGGATACCGAGCGCCGCATCGTCGCGATCGCGCACGTCCACCGCCGCCTCTACACCGGCCATGACGTCGAACATGTCGACATGCGCGACTATCTGGCGCAGCTGATCCGCGAACTGTCGGAAACCTGGTCGACCACCGACCGCCCGCGCGCGCTGCTGCTGGATGCCGAATCGGTGCAGCTGCCGACCGACCGCGCGGTGTCGCTGGGCGTGATCGTCACCGAACTGGTCAGCAACGCCTGCAAATACGCCTATCCCGACGGCCAGGGCGAAGTGCGCGTCGCGCTGATCCGCGAAGGCGACGAACGCTTCCGCCTGACGGTGGAGGACGACGGCATCGGCATCGGCGACGCCACGCCCAAGGGCACCGGCGTGGGCACCCGCCTGATCCGCGCCATGGCGCAGAGCCTCGATTCGATCGTGGAATATGATTCAGCCCACGCCGGCACCCGCGCCGTGCTGGCGGCGGCAGTGCGCTGAGGACATCGGACTGGGTCGATCCGCCGATCCGGATCGGGCGACGCTTCTTTCCCGTTATCCCGTCTCCGGTGGATGGTTTCGGGAATGCGGAACCAGCAGGCGGCTGCCAGATGCGGGGCTGGGCTGGGAATTCCCGTTACAGGTTCTCAATCGGGAAGCTTGAAAGCCGCGGCATGACGTGCGGCGTTAGCCGCAGCGAGCCATGTTGTGTTGCCAAAACTAGAGTGGAGGCCGTCATCGATGAAACTGCCCCCGCACGATGGGCTGCCATCGGTCAGGATCGCGTATCTGCAATCGCACCGGCCTGCCCAAGAGACAGGCCCTGACCAACACCTTGGCGGGTGTCATGTGCCCGCCGTCAGTGCAGAAAACAACGACAGCACAACCGCTCTTCTAGGCGGCGTGGACAAATTCCGCATGATTAATCGTCGAGTGTAACAAGGAGGCACGCTCGGAAGGCTCCGTCCTCCGTGTCCTGCGGTGCCAGATTTTGATGATGTTGTAATATTGGAAGTAGCCCTCTGTATCGCGCGCGAGATGCTCGCCCACGCGCGGCAAGAAGTCGAACTCCGCCACGAACAAGGGCTGTGTCGCATCCTCGTCCTCGATCACCTCAACCAGAGCCATAGCACCTCCGAATAGGCACGATTGAAATATTCATCCGCTTCCTGTGATTGGTAGCGCCGAGATTGACGCGGTGGCCAGAGGTTGATTCAACACTGCCTTTTGGAGGCAGGCTTGAGCCGGGGCGATCTCACCGAGGCGGAATGGCGCATCCTGAAGGATTTGCTGCCGATCGAGCGCAAAAACCGGGGCCGGGGCAGGCCTCCCGAACAGAACCGTGGGATCGTCAACGGCATACTCTGGCGGCTGCGGTGTGGTGCGCCGTGGCGCGACGTGCCGTCCAA
>NZ_NWVC01000004.1 GCF_002374855.1 Sphingomonas adhaesiva | reverse complement strand
CATAAATGGATACGTGAAAGACACATGAAACGGCTTAACTTCTAACGACCCCAACGCACCTTGTATGCGCCAGACCCGCAGACCACCGTCCACATGTCCCTTCATCTAAATCACAATGTCAAAGAGCGGCAAAAACCGACGCCCTGTCCCATCCCCTTTTTATCGGGGCGGTCCTAAGCGCCTGCTTTGCTGTGACTTTCGAAGCGTTCCGTGTGGTGCGCCCCGTCGGTGAAGCGGCATATATGGGGCACTTCCAACCCCGTCAACCGATTCGATGACAGTTTTTTGGCGAGGGCGCATTTTTTCTGAAACATGCCCCGCCTGTCCCACCGGCGAGGCACGTCATGCGCGCGTCGCTGGTCTGAACGGTCTGGCGCCTTGACCGTTCCCTGCCGCACACGACACACCTGAATCAGACGACACGAACGTTCGGACCAAGGAGAGCGCATGACCGAGACCCTCTATCCCGCCGCGACGGGGCGAGCCGGCAGCCTGGATCGCGCCGCCTATGAGGCGCAATGGCAGGCCGCAGCGACCGATCCCGACGGCTACTGGCGCGACGAGGCACGCTGCATCGACTGGATCACCCCCTTTACGACCGTAAAGGACACCTCCTTCGACGAGGCGGACTTCCGCATCCGCTGGTTCGCCGATGGATCGTTGAACGTATCGGCCAATTGCCTCGACCGGCATCTGTCCACGCGCGGCGATCAGCCGGCGATCGTGTGGGAAGGCGACGAGCCGGGCGAGACACGCACGCTCACCTATCGCGAACTGCACCGTGAAACCTGCCGCGTCGCCAACGTCCTCAAGGGGCTGGGCGTACGAAAGGGCGATCGCGTCACGCTATACCTGCCGATGATCGCGGAGGCTGCAGCGGCGATGCTGGCCTGCACGCGGATCGGGGCGATCCATTCGATCGTGTTCGGCGGATTCTCGCCCGACAGCCTGGCGAACCGTATTCAGGATTGCGATTCCTCGGTGGTGATCTGCGCCGACGAGGGGTGCCGCGGCGGCAAGCGCATCCCGCTCAAGAAGAACGTCGACAAGGCGCTAGAGCATTGCCCCGGCGTGCGCCACGTCCTGGTCATCCGCCGCACCGGCGGGGACGTGCCGATCACCGAGGGCCGCGACGTATGGCTGCACGACGCACTGGAGGGCGTGTCGGACGACTGCCCGCCGGAGCCGATGAATGCGGAGGATCCGCTGTTCATCCTCTACACCTCCGGCTCGACGGGCAAGCCCAAGGGCGTGCTGCACACCACCGGCGGCTATCTGGTGTGGGTGACCAAGACGTTCCGCGACGTCTTCGACTACCGCGACGGCGAACTGTTCTGGTGCACCGCCGATATCGGCTGGGTCACGGGTCACTCCTATGTCGTCTACGGCCCGCTCGCCAACGGCGCGACGACGGTGATGTTCGACGGCGTTCCCAATTATCCCGATCACGGGCGGCTGTGGGAGACGGTCGACCGCTTGGGGGTCAACATCCTCTACACTGCCCCCACCGCGATCCGCGCGTTGATGCGGGAGGGCGACGAGTGGGTGACGAAGTCCAGTCGCGCGTCGCTGCGGCTGCTGGGCACGGTCGGCGAACCGATCAACCCGGAGGCATGGGGCTGGTACCACCGCGTCGTGGGCGACGGGCGTTGCCCGATCGTCGATACCTGGTGGCAGACGGAGACGGGGGGCATCCTCATCTCTCCCCTGCCCCATGCCACCGATCTGAAGCCGGGGTCGGCGACGAAGCCGCTGCCGGGCGTCCAGCCGCAGCTGGTCGATGCCGAAGGCAAGGTGCTGGAGGGCCCGACCGAGGGCAATCTGGTGCTGACCGACAGCTGGCCGGGGCAGATGCGCACCGTCTGGAACGACCACGACCGCTTCTTCCAGACGTATTTCACGACCTATCCGGGCAAGTATTTCACCGGCGACGGCTGTCGCCGCGATGCCGACGGCTATTACTGGATCACCGGCCGCGTCGACGATGTCATCAACGTGTCCGGGCACCGCATGGGCACCGCGGAAGTGGAATCGGCGCTGGTCGCGCATTCGACGGTCGCGGAGGCGGCGGTGGTCGGCATGCCGCACGAGGTGAAGGGCCAGGGCATCTACGCCTTCGTCACGCTCAACGTCGGCGAGGAGCCGTCGGACGAGCTGCGCGCGACGCTGCGCCAATGGGTTCGCAACGAAATCGGCCCGATCGCCAGCCCCGACGCGCTCCAGTTCGCGCCAGGCCTGCCCAAGACGCGCTCCGGCAAGATCATGCGCCGCATCCTGCGCAAGATCGCGGAGAACGATCTGGGCAATCTGGGCGATACCTCGACGCTTGCCGATCCGGGCGTGGTCGACACGCTGGTGGCGGAGCGCGTGCAAACTGGCTGATGCAGGTCAGGCCGGGGAACGCCGCTCCCCGGCCGCCCATTGGGAATGCGTACCGCAACCCCCGCGAGGACGCTTTCCCATGACCGATTATCCCACCCCGCCCTATCCCGCGCAGCAGCAGGCGATGCCGGGCACGACCGCCGCGATGGACCCGCGCCCCGACCATGGCGAGCACAGCTATGTCGGCCACGGCCGCCTGGCCGATCGGGTCGCGATCGTCACCGGCGGCGACAGCGGCATCGGCCGCGCCGTGGCGCTGGCGTTCGCACGCGAAGGCGCCGACGTCGCGATCTCCTATCTGAACGAGGACGAGGACGCGCACGAAACGCAGCGACTGATCGAGGAGGCGGGACGCCGCGCGCTGTTGCTCCCCGGCGACATCAGTGTCGCCGATCATGCCCGCGCCGTCGTGACGAGGACGGTCGAGGCGTTCGGGCGGCTGGATATCCTGGTCAACAACGCCGCGCATCAGGCGAGCTTCGCGGCGCTGGAAGACATAGCGGACGAGGAGTGGCAGCTCACCTTCGCGACGAACATCCACGCAATGTTCTATCTGGCGAAGGCCGCGCTGCCGCATCTGCGCGCGGGCGCGTCGATCATCAACACCACGTCGATCAACGCCGACAGCCCGAATGCGCAGCTGCTGGCTTATGCCACCACCAAGGGTGCGATCCACAATTTCACCGCCGGGCTGGCGCAGATGTTGGCGGAAAAGAAAATCCGCGTGAATGCGGTCGCCCCCGGCCCGGTGTGGACCCCGCTGATACCGTCGACGATGCCGCCGGAGGCGGTGAAGACTTTTGGGGAGAACACCCCCCTGGGCCGCGCCGCCCAGCCTGCCGAACTGGCACCGGCCTATGTGATGCTGGCCAGCGATGAGGCGAGCTACATCACCGGCGCGACCGTCCCGGTCACCGGCGGGCGTCCGTTCCTGTAACCGACGCGCGCTGATCGGCCAGCGAGCGGCGGCTCAGGCCGCCGCCCACTCCGCCTTCGGCACCCCCTGCGCCCACAACAGCGCCGTCAGGTCGCCATGCTCGATCCGCGCCGCCGCCGCCGCCGCGACCACCGGCTTGGCGTGATAGGCGACGCCCAGTCCGGCGACCTCGATCATCGCGAGATCATTGGCGCCATCCCCGACCGCCAGCGTCGCGGCATCGGCCAGCCCGAGCGCCGCCCGGCGGTCGAGCAGCGTCGCCTTCTTCGTCGCCGCGCCGACGATCGGTCGCGCGACGGCGCCGGTCAGGACCCCGCCGTCGATCTCCAGCACATTGGCGATCGCCTCGTCGAAGCCGATGTCCTGCGCCACCGGCTCGGCGAAGCGCGTGAAGCCTCCCGATACCAGCACCGCCCGCGCGCCCCAGCCGCGCATCGTGCGCACCAGCGTCTGCGCACCCGGCATCAACCGCACCCGTTCGCGCAGGCAATCGTCGATCACGCCGGCATCCAGCCCCTTGAGCAGCGCGACGCGCGCGTCCAGCGCCGCCTCGAAATCCAGCTCGCCGCGCATCGCCGCCTCGGTAATCGCGGCGATCCTGGGCTTGAGCCCCGCGTAATCGGCCAGTTCGTCGATGCATTCGACCGTGATCATCGTCGAATCCATGTCGGCGACCAGCAGCATCTTGCGACGCCCGTCGCGCGGCTGGACGACGACGTCGACGTCCGCGAACGCCCCCTCGAGCGCCGCTCGTGCAGCCTCCGGCGCCAGTTCGAAATGCAGGTCGGCGGCATCGCCCTCGTCGATCCAGTGCAAGGTCGTCGGCGCGCAGCCCGCCGCCGCCAGCCGGTCGTTCGCGTCGGCCACCACATTGGGCGTCAGCCGCCCTGCTGCTATCAGTGTCGCCGTGAACATGTCTTCTCCGGAAAAACCACAGGACCTGCCCCGGGACCTGCCAAGGCTGGCGCTCATCGCAGGGCCGACCGCCAGCGGCAAGAGCGCGCTCGCGATCGAACTGGCGGAGCGGATCGACGGCGTGGTCGTCAACGCCGATGCCAGCCAGGTCTATCGCGACCTGCGCATCCTGTCCGCGCGCCCCTCCCCCACCGACGAGGCGCGCGTGCCGCACCGGCTGTTCGGCCATGTCGACGGCGCCGACAGCTGTTCCGCCGCGCGCTGGGCGGCCGAGGCGCGCGCGGTGATCGGCGAGGCACATGCCGCGGGCCGCGTGCCGGTGCTGGTCGGCGGAACCGGCCTGTACCTGCGCACGCTCATCGACGGGATCGCCCCCGTCCCCGCGGTCGACCCGGCGATCCGCGACGCGGTGCGCGCGCTGCCCGTGGCGCAGGCCCACGCCGCGCTGGCCGTGGAGGACCCCGCCGCCGCCGCGCGCCTCGCCCCCGCCGACACGACGCGCGTCGCCCGCGCGCTGGAGGTGGTGCGCTCGACCGGGCGCCCGCTCGCCGCGTGGCACGCGCAGCGGGAGGGCGGTATCGGCGGCGCGGTCGACCTGCGCGCCCTTGTCCTGCTGCCCGACCGCGAGGAACTGATGCGTCGGTGCGACGCCCGGCTGGCGGCAATGTTCGGCGACGGCGCGGTCGAGGAGGTCGCCGCGCTCATCGCCCGCGCGGACGTGCCCGCCGACGCCCCCGTCCGCCGCGCGATCGGCGTGCCGGAGATCGCCGCGATGCTGGGCGGCACGCTTTCGCGCGATGAGGCGCTGGCGCGGGCGCAGCTCGCCACGCGGCGCTACGCCAAGCGGCAATATACCTGGTTCCGCCACCAGCCGCCAACGGACTGGCAACGCAGCACATGCAGCAATTCGCAATTTTATTTCACACAAAGCGGTTGACGCGTAACTTTCGATGCCGTAGCGCGCCGGCTCCGCAGCGGCTACAGACGCCGCTGCCGTGTTGAGGAGACGTGACGTGACCGAGAAGAGCGGAGCAGACATCCTGGTCGAGGCGCTGTGCGATCTCGGCGTGGAGGTCGTGTTCGGCTACCCTGGCGGCGCCGTTCTCCCGATCTATGACGCGCTGTTCCGGTCGGGCCGGATCAAGCACATCCTGGTGCGCCACGAACAGGCGGCCACCCACGCGGCGGAGGGCTATGCCCGTTCCACCGGCAAGCCCGGGGTCGTGCTGGTCACCTCCGGCCCGGGCGCGACCAACGCCGTCACCGGGATCACCGATGCGCTGATGGATTCGATCCCGATGGTGGTCATCACCGGTCAGGTGCCGACGACGCTGATCGGGTCGGACGCCTTTCAGGAGGCGGATACCGTCGGCATCACGCGCCACTGCACCAAGCACAATTACCTGGTGAAGGACCCCGCGCGCCTCGGCCCGGTGATCCATGAGGCGTTCCATATCGCCACCTCCGGCCGCCCCGGCCCGGTGGTGGTCGACATCCCCAAGAACGTGCAGGTCGCCACCGCGAAATATCAGAAGCCCGGCCCGATCCAGCACAAGACCTATCGCCCGGCGCTGAAGGCGGATCGCGCCGCGATCGAGCAGGTCGTCGACATGCTCGCCGCGGCGGAGCGCCCGGTGCTGTATACCGGCGGCGGCGTCATCAACGCCGGCCCGGCCGCCTCGCAGCTGTTGCAGGAACTGGCGCGGATCACCGGTGCGCCGGTCACCTCGACGCTGATGGGCCTTGGCGCCTATCCCGCCAGCGGCCCGGCGTGGCTGGGCATGCTGGGGATGCACGGCACCTACGAAGCCAATATGGCGATGAACCAGGCCGATCTGGTCGTCGCGATCGGATCGCGCTTCGACGATCGGGTCACCGGGCGGCTGGATGCGTTCAGCCCGAACAGCCGCAAGGTCCATATCGATATCGACCGGTCGAGCATCAACAAGACGGTGCGTATCGACCTGGCGATCGTCGCCGACGCCGGTCACGCGATGGAGGACATGGTGCGCGTGTGGAAGGCGCGCCAGCATCCCAAGCCCGACACCGCGAACTGGTGGCAGCGGATCGGCGAATGGCGGGCGAAGAAGTGCCTGTCCTTCCCCGAATCGACCAAGGAGATCATGCCGCAGCGCGCGATCCGCGCGCTGTGGGAGGCCACACACGCGCGCTCGCCGATCATCACCACCGAGGTCGGCCAGCACCAGATGTGGGCCGCGCAGCATTTCGACTTCGACCTGCCCAACAAGTGGCTGACCTCCGGCGGGCTGGGCACGATGGGCTATGGCCTGCCCGCCGCGATCGGTGCGCAGCTGGGCAACCCCAAGGCGCTGGTGATCGACATCGCGGGCGAGGCGTCGATCCAGATGAACATCCAGGAACTGGCGACGGCGACGCAATATCGCCTGCCGGTGAAGGTGTTCATCCTCAACAACGAGTACATGGGCATGGTCCGCCAATGGCAGGAGCTGACCTATGAAAGCCGCTATTCCGAAAGCTATTCGGATGCGCTGCCCGATTTCGTGAAGCTGGCCGAGGCCTATGGCTGGAAGGGCATCCGGATCGAGACGCCCGACCAGCTGGAGGCGGGGATCGCCGACATGCTGGCGCATGACGGGCCGGTGATGGTCGACTGCATGGTGGCGAAGCTCGCCAACTGCTTCCCGATGATCCCCTCGGGCGCCGCGCATACCGAGATGATCCTGCAGGCCAACGAGGTATCGGGCACGATGGACGACGAGGCGAAGGCGCTGGTCTGACCCCGTCGTCGCCCGGCGACCGCCGGGCATCGCGACGCCCATGATTCCCCAGCAACAGGGAGATTCCGGCCTTGGCCGGGATGACGTGAGAATGCACATCAGCGAAGAGAAGGCCGAACGCCACACGCTGGCGGTGATCGTCGATAACGAGCCGGGCATCCTGGCGCGCATTGCCGGTCTGTTCACCGCGCGCGGCTACAACATCGAAAGCCTGACCGTGTCGGAGGTGACCGCGGACAAGGCGGTCAGCCGGATCACGATCGTCACCAGCGCATCGCCCGCGACGCTGGAGCAGATCGTCGCGCAGCTCGACCGGCTGGTGCCCGTCCACCGCGTCCACGATCTGACCGCGGAGGGGCCGCATGTCGAGCGCGAGCTGGCGCTGGTGAAGGTGCGCGGTACCGGCGACCACCGCATCGAGGCGCTGCGCCTGGCCGACGTCTATCGCGCGCGCGTGGTCGATGCGACGACCAGCAGCTTCGTGTTCGAGGTGACCGGCGGGATCGAGAAGATCGACAAGTTCGTCGAGCTGATGGGCGAAGTCGGCCTGATCGAGGTCGCGCGCACCGGCATCGTCGCCATCGCCCGGGGCAAGGACGCGGCGTAGGCAATAGGTTTTAACCGTCACCCCGGCGGAGGCCGGGGTCCAGAACCACAAGCGCCGCCGTCCGCGGCTTTGGATCCCGGCCTTCGCCGGGATGACGATCGGCAAGAGGAAAAGGGAATATGAAGGTCTATTACGATCGCGACGCCGATCTGAACCTGCTCACCGGCAAGAAGATCGCCATCGTCGGTTACGGCTCGCAGGGGCATGCCCATGCGCAGAACCTGCGCGATTCGGGCGTGAAGGACGTCGCGATCGCGCTGCGCGAGGGGTCGGCCACCGCGAAGAAGGCCGAAGGCGCCGGCTTCAAGGTGCTGAGCAACAAGGAAGCCGCCGCCTGGGCCGACATCATCATGATCCTGGCCCCCGACGAGCATCAGGCCGCGATCTGGGAAAACGACCTGAAGGGCAATGTGCGCCCCGGCGCCGCGCTGGCGTTCGCGCACGGCCTCAACGTCCATTTCGGGCTGATCGAGGCGCCGGCCGACATCGACGTCATCATGATCGCCCCCAAGGGCCCGGGCCACACCGTGCGCAGCGAATATGTGAAGGGCGGCGGCGTGCCGTGCCTGATCGCGGTGCAGCAGGACGCCAGCGGCAACGCGCACGACATCGCGCTGGCCTATGCCTCGGGCGTGGGCGGCGGCCGTTCGGGCATCATCGAGACGAACTTCAAGGAAGAGTGCGAAACCGACCTGTTCGGCGAGCAGGCGGTGCTGTGCGGCGGCATCACCCACCTGATCCAGGCCGGGTTCGAAACGCTGGTCGAGGCGGGCTACGCGCCTGAAATGGCCTATTTCGAGTGCCTGCACGAAACCAAGCTGATCGTCGACCTGCTGTATGAAGGCGGCATCGCCAACATGCGCTATTCGATCAGCAACACCGCCGAATATGGCGACATCACCACCGGCCCGCGGATCATCACGGACGAGACGAAGAAGGAGATGAAGCGCGTGCTGGCCGACATCCAGTCGGGTCGCTTCGTCAAGAACTTCGTCCTCGACAACCGCGCCGGCCAGCCCGAGTTGAAGGCGGCCCGCAAGGCTGCCGAGGCGCACCCGATCGAGAAGACCGGCAGCGAACTGCGCGCGATGATGCCGTGGATCGGCGCCAACAAGCTGGTCGACAAGGAAAAGAACTAAGGCGACGGGCGGCACGCCAAGCCGGGGCTTCGGCCCCGGCCTGGCGGGGTCCGACGCCCGACCGTCCCCCGTGTCGCCCCCCGCATGACGGCTTTGTAATCCGAAGCCCGATTGCCCCCATTCGCGCCGCCATGTATCGCGCGCGCCATGCGGACGGCGACGTACCGAAATTCGTCGTACAGCGCGCGCGCCGATGCCGGCAGCCGGGGTGCGTCGATCCTGCTGGCGCTGGGGATCGCGGCGCTGATCGTCTGGGCGCTGCTGCGGCTCGGCTTCTTCGTTCCGGGTGACATCGGCGACGGGCGCCGGCTGTCGACCTTCGACGTGACGAATGTGGGAGAGCGCCCACAGCCCCCCAGCCAGAAGAAGGCCGAGCGCCGCGAACAGCGCCCGCCCGCGGCGGCACGCGACCCCGCCCCAACGCCGCCGCGCCCGGCGCCTGCCCCGCCGCTGCCGGTGCCGCCCGTGCCGCTCCATTTGCCCGGCGTGCTGATCCTCAGCCGCGCGGACTATGCCGCCGCCGACGTGTCGCGGATCAAGGGCACGCCCGCCCCGGATCGCAGCGCCGCGCAGGATACGCGCACCGCCGATTCCGCGCCGATCGGGCGTGGGCCGGGCGGCGCGGACATCTACATGGGCGACTGGTTTCGCCGCCCCACCCCGGCAGAGATGCGCCCGTACCTGCCCGCGCGGATGCAGAGCGGCTATGGCGTGATCGTGTGCCGCACCGCGCCGCGGATGCGCGTGGAGGATTGCCGCGAAATGGGCGAGACCCGCGGCAGCGGCCTGTCGCGCGCGGCGCGGCTGGCATCGTTCCAGTTCCTGATCCGCCCGCCATCGATCAACGGCAAGCCGGTGATCGGCGCGCTGGTGCAGATCACCTACAATTTCCGGGTGATCGAGCGCGGTGCGACCGACGCGCCCGGTGGCGGCGACGACGACGGCGGCGACGACACGAAATGAACCGTTTCACGGCTGGTGCTTTCGCTCCCTCGTCCCGCCTGTGATGCAGCGGGACGACAACAGGAGGATGATTCCATGCGTTACGTGATCGCCGCCGCGCTGATGGCGGCTGCCGTTCCCGCGGTCGCCCAGATGGCCGCCGCCCCGGCGATGCCCGGCGCCCCCACCACCCGCGTCGCCGCGGGCACCTATCAGGTCGATCCCGCGCACACCCAGGTGACGTGGGAGGTGAACCACATGGGCTTTTCGATGCTGCAGGGGCAGTTCGGCGCGTCGGGCGGGTCGATCGCCATCGATCCGGCCAAGCCCGCGCAGACCAAGGTCAACGTGACATTCGCCGTCGCCGATCTGTCGGTGACCAGCAGCCAGTTCGCCACGCACCTGAAGTCGAAGGATTTCTTCGACGTCGCCGCGAACCCCAATGCGCAGTTCGTGTCGACGGCGGTGACCCCGCGCGGCGCCAACCGCGCGACGATGACCGGCAACCTGACGATCAAGGGCATCACCAAGCCGGTGACGCTTGACGTGACGTTCGTCGGCGCCGGCACCAATCCGATGACCAAGAAGCTCAATTTCGGCTTCAAGGGCACCGGCACGATCAAGCGCAGCGACTTCGGCCTCGGCATGGCCGTGCCGATCGTTTCTGACGAGGTGAAGCTGACCGTCAACGCCGCCTTCACCGCCTGAACGGAGACGCGGCGCTTCGCCCGGATCACGCCGCGCGGTGGATCCGGGCGAGGCCTTCGAAGGTCGCGCGCACCGACGGCGCGGCGCGCGCCAGCAGATGGTCGATCCGCTCCAGCAGCGCCTCGCCATCCGCGCCCGGCGCGCGCTCCGCCATCTCCCACGGGCCGAACTCGCGTTCGGCGACGTCACGCTGCGACAGAACGACCAGCGCGCGGTGTCGCGGGTCGATCGCGATCCGCTGATAGGCCCATTCCACCGCTGCCCGTTCGCCCTCCAGCACCTGCAGGAAGCGTCGCCCGTCGGCGTAGAGCAGCCCCGTCAACCCGTCGCGCGCGTTGTTGCGCCGCGATACGGCCAGCACCGTGTCGCCATCGACCTGCCCGACCGCGCTGCTGATATAGACCAGTTGATATGGCATCGCCCCGCCCTCTCCTTCGCGGAGTTGCTTTTGCTGGCAAACGGTTGAGGCTTTCCTAAACAACTCCTTAATCCAGATCATGCCGGCGATGCGGCGTTCCGGCTGGACAAGCGGGCGCGCGGCGCGCTACCGATGCGCGCGATGACGCTGGCGACCGGCCTCCTGCTTCGACTTACGCGCCCTTAGGCGCGTCACCGCTGCGGCGTGCCCCACGGCCGCGCCGCCCGCGCCTGAGGGTAACGATCCGACCACCGCCGAAGCGCCCTTATCCCGGAAAGCCGACCGTCATGCTGCGCGATCCCTCGACCAAATACCGCCCCTTCCCCGTCATCGACATCCCCGACCGCACCTGGCCGTCGAAGACGATCACCCGCGCCCCGCGCTGGCTGTCGACCGATCTGCGCGACGGCAACCAGGCGCTGATCGACCCGATGGATGCGGAGAAGAAGACGCGGTTCTTCGACCTGCTGGTCAAAGTCGGGCTGAAGGAGATCGAGGTCGGTTTCCCTAGCGCCGGCGCGACCGAGTTCGATTTCATCTCCGGCCTGATCCGCGACGGGCGCATTCCCGACGATGTGGCGATCCAGGTGCTGACCCAGTCGCGCCGCGACCTGATCGAACGCAGCTTCGAAAGCCTCGACGGCGCGACCACCGCGATCGTCCACCTGTACAATGCGGTGTCGCCCGCGTGGCGCAAGATCGTGTTCGGCATGACGCGCGCCGAAGTGAAGCAGATCGCGATCGACGGCGCGAAGGTGCTGCGCGACGAAGCGGCCAAGCGCCCGAACACCCGCTGGCAGTTCGAATATTCGCCCGAAACCTTCTCCACCGCCGAACTCGATTTCTCGGTGGAGGTATGCGAGGCGGTGATGGACGTGTTGCAGCCGACGCCCGACGCGCCGATCATCTTCAACCTGCCCGCGACGGTCGAATGCGCGACGCCCAACGTCTATGCCGACCAGATCGAATGGTTCGGCCGGCACATCCGCAACCGCGACGCGGTGGTCATCTCGCTGCACACCCATAACGACCGCGGCACCGGTGTCGCCGCCGCCGAGCTGGGCATGATGGCGGGCGCCGACCGGGTCGAGGGCTGCCTGCTCGGCAATGGCGAGCGGACCGGGAACTGCGACCTCGTGACCGTCGCGCTCAACATGTACACGCAGGGCGTCGACCCGCAGCTGGACCTCAGCGATATCGACGCGGTGGTGAAGACGGTGGAATATGCCACCAACATCACCGTCCACCCGCGCACCCCCTATGCCGGCGAACTGGTGTTCACCGCCTTTTCCGGCAGCCATCAGGACGCGATCAAGAAGGGGTTCGCCGCGCAGGCCGCGCGCAACGACGATCTGTGGGAAGTCCCCTATCTGCCGATCGACCCCGCCGACCTGGGCCGCAGCTACGAAGCGGTCATCCGCGTCAATTCGCAAAGCGGCAAAGGCGGCGTCGCCTGGGTGCTGGAACAGGACAAGGGGCTGAAGCTGCCCAAGCGACTGCAGGCCGATTTCAGCCGGCATGTACAGGCGCTGGCGGACGAAACCAGCCGCGAACTCAACGCCGCCGATATCTTCGGCGCGTTCGAGCGCGCGTATCTGCCCGGCGAGGCCGACCGGTTCGTGCTGCGCGACTATGAGGAAAACGGTCCCGCGGGCGACCGCGTGTTCGTCGGGCGGCTGGCGATCGACGGAGAGGAACGCTCGATCTCCGGGCGCGGCAACGGCCTCATCTCCGGCGTGATCGCGGCGCTGGCCGACAGCACCGGGCCGACACTCGACGTCGTCGACTATTCCGAACACGCGATCGGCCATGGCGCCGGCGCGCAGGCGGTCGCCTATCTCGAATGCCGCACCGCCGACGGGCGCACCGTCTGGGGCGTGGGGATCGACACCGATATCGCCACCGCCAGCGTGCGCGCCGTTCTGTCGGCGGCGAACCGGACGTGACGCGCAGCTACGCCGCCTTCCTGTTCGACATGGACGGGACGCTGATCGACAGCATCCCGTCCGCAGTGCGTGCCTGGACCGCCTGGGCGCGCCGCCACGCGATCGACGTCGACCTGCTGATGCGCCACATGCACGGCGTGCGCGCGATCGAGACGATCCGCCGCTTCGCCCCCGCCGGCGTCGATGCCGAGGCGGAATTCGCCGCGCTGCTTCAGGCGGAAATGGACGATGTCGCCGACGTGGTGGCGCTGCCGGGCGCCGCGGAGTTCGTCGCGGCGCTGCCTGCGGACGGCTGGGCGATCGTCACCTCCGCCCCACTGGCGCTCGCCGAACGGCGCCTCGCCGCCGCCGGCCTGACGTCGCCGGAGGTGATGGTCACGGCCGAGGACGTGACGAACGGAAAGCCCGCACCCGACGCCTTCCTGCTCGCCGCCGACCGGCTGGGTGTCTCGGCCGCCGATTGCCTCGTGTGGGAAGACGCGCCGGCCGGCATCGCCGCTGCCGAGGCGGCCGGCGCCGACGTTATCGTGGTGACCGCCACCCACGCGCATCCGATCGACACGCGCCACCCGCGGATCGTGGATTATCGCGCGCTGACGGTGCGCCGCGACGACGGCGGGCTGTTGCGGGTTCTGGACGCCATTCCCGCGCGCTGACCAGAGCCGGGAGCGACAGCGCGGGCGTCCCAACGCTCGCGTTCGCACTGTTGTAGACCATCATCGCGACAGGCATGGTCGCGACCGCTGACGCCCCGCTGTCAAAGGTTTGAAACGTGACCGACCGTCGATCCATCCTGGCTGCGCGGCTGGTCATCGTCCTGTTCCGCGCCTTCGAACAGGCGGCGCGCCATGCCGACCTGACGATCCCGCAATTCCGGTTCATGCTGATGCTGCGGCGGGGACCGCGGCGGGCGAGCGAACTGGCGGCATCGTCGGGGATCGGCCGCCCCACCGCCTCCGCGCTCATCGGCGAGATGGAACGTCGCGGCCTGATCTATCGCCGGCGGGACGAGGCCGACGCGCGGGCCGTGGAACTGCGGCTGACGGAGGATGGCGAACGGCGCTTCGCCCGGCTGGACGAGGCGCTGGCAGGCGTATTCGAGACGCATCTGCCGGATGCGGAGCGCGAGGCGATCCTGGACGGCTTCGCGGCAATGGCGCTGTTCATCGACGAACGCGGCAAACGGCGCCCGCCCCCCGAACCTACCGATTGACTTAGTTAGGGCCACGAACTATTCGTCTCCCTAACAATAGGAGAGGCGCCATGAAGTCGCGGCTGTGCGAGATGCTCGGGATCGAGTTTCCGCTGTTCGCCTTCAGTCACTGCCGCGACGTCGTCGCCGCGGTCAGCCGTGCGGGCGGGTTCGGGGTGCTGGGCGCGACCATCCACACGCCCGAAACGATCCATGAGGAGTTGGACTGGATCGATCGCCATTGCGACGGCAAACCCTATGGCATCGACGTGCTGGTGCCCGAAAATCTCGCGACTCGCGGCGAGCGGGGTGTCACGACGCGCGCGCTGGAAGGCCGCATTCCCGACGCGCACCGCGCCTTCGCGGCAGGGTTGCTGGCCGATGCCGGGGTGACACGGCGGGCGGCGTCGGAGCGGACGGGGGATATGCCGCAGCCGTTCGATCCCGACAATGCGCTGCGCACGCTGGAGGCGGCGTTCGAGCATCCGATCAAGCTGATCGCCAATGCGCTGGGGGTGCCGCCGCAGGAGATGATCGACATGGGGCGGGCGCATGGCGTCCCGGTGGCGGCGCTGGCGGGGGCGAAGGAACATGCGCTGCGGCTGGCCGCGTCGGGGGTTGACATCATCGTCGCGCAGGGCACCGAGGCGGGCGGGCATTGCGGTGAGGTGAGCACGCTGGTGCTGGTACCGGAGATCATCAAGGCATTGGGAAGCGACCGGAATATCCCCGTCCTTGCGGCCGGCGGGATCATGACGGGCGAGCAGATGGCCGCGGCGATGGCGATGGGCGCGGCGGGCGCGTGGACCGGATCGGTATGGCTGGCGACGACCGAAAGCGAGACGTCGCCGGTGTTCCGCGAGAAGATGATCGCGGCGACCAGCCGCGATGCGGTGCGGGTGCGCAGCCGGACGGGCAAGCCCGCGCGCCAGTTGCGCTCCACCTGGACCGATGCGTGGGAGCGGCATCCCGACAGCCCGGGCGCGCTGCCGATGCCGTTCATGAGCCTGATCAGCGAAGGTGCGTTGCGGGCCGCGGACGCCGCAGCGCAAGGTGGGAATGCGAAAGCGCGCGATCTGGTGACCTATTTCGTGGGTCAGGGCGTGGGTCTGGTCGACGATGTGCGCGGTGCGGGGCAGGTCGTGCAGGACTTCAAGACGGGTTATATCGAGGCGGTGGAGCGGCTGAACGACCTGATCGCGGAGTAAAAGCGCGAACAGGCGCAGCGGAGAGGACAGAGCATGATGAACATGGGCGACATGCTCGACACGATCGCGGCACGGATCGACCCGGGCGCGATCGCGATCATCCATGGCGAGCGCACGCTCACTTGGCCGCAGCTGTCGGCGGCATCGAACCGGCTGGCGCGCGCGGTACGCGACGGCGGCGCGCAACCGGGCGACAAGCTGGCGATCTACCTGCGCAACGGGCCGGAATATCTGATCGCGCTGTGCGCCGCGCTGAAGGCGCGGCAGGTGCCGGTCAACGTCAACTACCGCTATGCCAGCGAGGAACTGGCGTATCTGTTCGACAATGCCGATGCGCGGGTCGTCGTCTATGGCGGCGAGTTCCGCGTGCGGATCGCCGAGGTGCGCCCGCGGCTGGACGCGAGCATTCAGTGGATCGAGGCGGGCGATACACCGGCGGCGGACGGGGCCGCATCGTTCGGCGATCTGACCGGCGGCGGCGACGGATCGCCACTGGGGATCGAGCGGTCGCCCGACGACCTGTTCTTCATCTACACCGGCGGCACCACCGGATCGCCCAAGGGGGTGATGTGGCCGCAGGGCGACCTGCGCGGGCTGATGGTCGCGGGCCTGCGCGGATCAATCGCGGTGCCCGACACGCTGGACGATCTGGCGGCGTTCGTGGCGCAGCATGCGCCCACCACCCGCGCGGTGGTGGCGCCGCCGCTGATGCACGGCACCGGGTTAATCGTCGCGCTGAACGCGCTGCTGCTGGGCGGCAGCGTCGTGACGCTGGAAAGCCCCGGTTTCGACGCCGCCGAGATGCTGCGCGCGATCGACCGGCACCGCCCCGACACGCTGGTGATCGTCGGCGACAGCTTCGCCCGGCCGCTGCTGCGCGAACTGGTGGAACGGCCCGCGGGGTACGAGCTGGGCAGCGTCACCACGATCACCTCGTCGGGGGTGATGTGGAGCCTGGAGGTCAAGCGGGGGCTGCTGGACTTCATGCCCGGCGCGCAGCTGAACGACGTGCTGTCGTCGTCGGAGGCGCTGGGACTGGGCGCATCGGTGATGACCGCGGGCGGCGAGGTGGCGACCGCGCGCTTCGCGATCGGCGCGCGCTGCCGCGTGATCGGCGAGGACGGGCGGTTCATCGAAAACGGCACGGCGGGACGCGGGATGCTGGCGCTGGGGCCGCCCAATCCGCTGGGCTATTACAAGGACCCGGAGAAGAGCGCGGCGACGCTGCGCGAGATCGACGGACAGCGATATTGCATCCCCGGCGACTGGGTGGACGTCGCAGCGGACGGCACGCTGACGTTCCTGGGCCGCGGCAACGCCTGCATCAACACCGGCGGCGAGAAGGTGTTCGCCGAGGAGGTGGAGGAAGTGCTGAAGCGGCATGCGGCGGTCGCCGACGCGCTGGTCGTCGGCGTGCCCGACGAACGCTGGGGCAATGCGATCGTGGCGGTCGTCACCCCGCCGGCGGACGGTTCGCTGGACGAAGAGGAACTGCGCGGCCATGTCCGCGCGCATCTGGCGGGATACAAGGTGCCCAAGGCGATCGTCGCCGCCACCGTCCCGCTGCGCGCCGCCAACGGCAAGGCGGATTATGCGACCGCCCGCACCCTTGCGATGGAAAGCTGGAGCGCGCTGACATGACCGACACCCTGTTGCGCCCTGCCCCGCCGGCCGCGCTGACCCACGAGGAGCGATCCGCGCTGATCGACAGCGTGCGGCGGCTGCTGGCCGATCGCTGCACCGAAGGCGACGTGCGGCGGATCATCGACAGCGACAGCGGGCATGACCCGGCGCTGTGGCGCGCGTTGGTCGATCTGGGCATCGCCGGGCTGACGGTGCCGGAGGCGCATGGCGGCGCCGGTCTGGGCGCGACCGAGCTGGAACTGGTGATGGAGGAAGCGGGCGCGGTGCTGCTGCCCGCGCCGCTGGTCTCCGCCGCGATCGCCGCGACGCTGGTCCCCGACCTCGACGGACTGGCGACGGGCGAGCGGATCGCGGCGGTCGCCTTTACCGGGCGGCACGGCTGGACCGGCCGCGATACCGTCACCGTGGCGGGCGGGCGCGTGACCGGCACCGCGCGCTTCGTGGCGGATGCGGCGATCGCCGACACGATCCTGGTCGCCGCCGACGAGGGCGTCTTCGCGGTCGAGGTCGCGGATGCGCGGATCACCCCCCTGCCCGTCTTCGACCGGACGCGGCGGATGGCGGACGTCGCCATCGACGCACCCGCGCGACAGGTGGCGGATGCCGGCGTCATCGCCAAAGCGCGCGACATCGGCGTCGTCGCGCTGGCGGGCGAGCAGGCGGGCGGCGCGCGGCGGATGCTGGAGATGACCGTCGCCTATGCGCGCGATCGCCACCAGTTCGGCCGCGCGATCGGCAGTTTCCAGGCGATCAAGCACATGGCGGCCGACCTGTTGCTGGAAAGCGAATCCGCGACCTCCGCCGCGCGCGACGCCGCGCGGCAGCTGGCGGACGGCAGCACGACCGCAGATGCGGCGGTGGCGCTGGCCGCGTTCGCCTGTGCCGATGCGTTCGTACGCGTGGCGAAGGACGGCATCCAGATGCACGGCGGCATCGCCTTCACCTGGGACCATCCGGCGCATCTGTACCTGCGGCGCGCGCGATCGGGGGCGCAGCTGTTCGGCGACAGCGACCGGTGGCGCGACCGCTATCTGGCCGCACTGGAGGCACAGGCATGACCGACGACGAACTGCGCGCCGAGGTGGAGGCATGGTTGGCCGAGCATTGGCGCGGCCTGCCCGCCCATCACGAAAGCTTCGGCCGCGATCCGCGCAGCGCGTGGCTGGCCGAGGTGCGCGACGCCGGCTGGGCGGTGCCGCGCTGGCCGACCGACCGCTGGGGCCGCGGACTGTCCAACGATCAGGCCAAGATCGTCGAGCGCGCCTTTGCCGCCGCCGGCGCGCCGGGCGCGGGGCAGGACCGCACCAATCTGTGGGCCAATACCGCACTGGCGCACGCCACCGAGGGTTTCCGCGGTCAGATCGTCCCGCAACTGCTGGCCGGGGAAGTGGGCATGTGCCTGCTGTATTCGGAACCGGGCGCCGGATCCGATCTGGCGGCAATCCGCACCCGCGCCGACAAGGTGGACGGCGGGTGGCGGGTGACCGGGCAGAAGGTGTGGACCAGCGGCGCCGCGGTCGCCGATTACGGGATGCTGATCGCACGCACCGACTGGGACGTCCCCAAGCATCGCGGGATCAGCTTCTTCTTCCTGCCGATGAAGCAGCCGGGGGTGGAGGTGCGCCCGCTGCGCCAGATCACCGACGAGGCGCATTTCAGCGAGGTGTTCATCACCGAGGCCTTCGTCCCCGACGACCATCTGCTGGGGCCGCTGAACGGCGGCTGGGGCGTGTTGCAGACCGCGCTCGCCTACGAACGGTCGGTGATGGGCGATGCGGCGCGCGGGCCGCGATCGGGCGCGGGCGGGCCGAAGGGCGATTATTCGCTGCTGGGGCTGGCGCGCGAGGCGGGGCGGATCGACGATCCGGTGGTGCGCCAGCAGGTGGCACAGGCGATCGCGTGGCGCGCGCTCAACCGGCTGAACACCGCGCGCGCCAAGGCGGAGCTGGCGCAGGGCACGTCGTCCCCGATCATGTCGCTGGGCAAGCTGGCGATGAGCCGCATCCTGCATGAGGAGGCGCGCGTGCGCACCCTGCTGCTGGGGGCCGAAAGCCTGTTGCAGGGGCCGGACCATCCGCGCGCGGAGGACGCCAATTTCCTGACGCTGAACGCCTATTTCACCTCGATCGGCGGGGGTACCGACCAGATCCAGCGCAACATCATCGGCGAGCGGGTGCTGGACCTGCCGCGCGAGCCGGAGGTGGACCGCACCCTGCCCTTCCGCGAGGTGCGCGCGGGGTAACGCGCGCACCTCGGCGGGATCAGGCGGTCAGCACCATCTTGAGCGCGCCTTCCTCGCGCCGGTCGAACAGGCGATAGGCATCCTCTCCGTCGCTGAGCGGCAGGCGGTGGCTGATATAGCGTTCGGGGCGCAGCCGCCCGGCGCGCACCAGCGGGATCAGCGCGGGCCATTCCTCCGGTACCGAACACGTCCCGGTGCGGAACGTCAGCCCGGCGGCGAAGGCACGTTCGAGCGGGAAGGCGTAGCGGCGCGATTGCTGGACGCCGATCACCGACACGGTGCCGCGCGCCCGGACCAGCCGCAACGCCATGTCGACGGTGGCATCGCCGCCGACCACCTCCACCACGCTGTCCACTTTGCGCCCGCCGGTCGCCTCGCGGATCGTGTCCAGCGCGACCTCGGGGTGGAGCGCGATGGCGCCGGCCGCCTCGGCCAGCGCGCGGCGTTCGGGGATCGGATCGATCGCATAGACGACACCCGCGCCCATCACCCAGGCGCTTTCCACCGCCATCAGCCCGATCGGCCCCAGACCGATGATCGCGACGGATCCGCCCGGCCGCACATCGGCATTGCGCACCCCGAACCACGCGGTCGCCAGCGCGTCGGTCATCATCAGCGCCTGATCGTCCGATATGCCGTCCGGGATGCGCCACGCATTGGCATCGGCGGCGGGCACGCGGAACGCCTCCGCCTGGACGCCCTGCAATGCCGCGGACAGGCCGTAGCAGCCGCCCTGGCCGTTGTCGCAATGGACGACGTCGCCCGACAGGCACGACCGGCACGCCCCGCATCCCACCGCGGCGGGGACCATCACCTTGTCGCCGACCTTCAGCTGCTGCACGCCGCGGCCGATCTCCACCACCTCGCCCACCGCCTCATGCCCGACGCAGAAACCGATATCGTCGGAAAAACCGTGGCCGTGGTAGATGTGCAGGTCGCTGCCGCAGATGCTGCACGCGGTCATCCGGATGATGGCGTCGCGGTCGCTGGCCAGCGTCGGATCGTCCATCGTGTCGTAGCGGATGTCGCGCGCGCCGAAATAGCGTAATGCCTTCATGGTCCCGTCCTCTCCCGCTGCGGCGTGTGCGCCTGTTCGCGGGTGACTATGGCCGCTGCGGCGCGGTGGCGCTACCCGGCAGCGCCGCCAGCCGCCGCTCGACCAGCGGCGCCAGCCGGTCGGCGACCCGCCCGACGCCGCGTGCATTGGGGTGGACGCCGTCGGGCAGCATCAGCTGGCGATTACCCAGAACGCCCTGCAGGATGAACGGATCGAGCGGAGCGTCGTACCGCCGCGCCAGATCGGGCCAGATGGCGTTGAACGCGGCGGCGTAATCGGGACCGAGGTTGGGCGGCGCCAGCATGCCGGTCAGCACCACGGGGATGCGCCGCTTCGCCAGTTCGTCCAGCATCGCGGTCATGTTCGCGCGCGTTTCCGCGGGGCTGAGCTGGCGCAGCACGTCGTTGCCGCCCAGCCCTAGCATGACCAGATCGGGCGCCGGCGTCATCCGGTCGAGCGTATAGGCCAGCCGGCGGCGCCCGTCCGCGGTCGTATCGCCGGATACGCCCGCGTTGACCAGGGTCGCGTCCACGCCATGCGCGCGCAGCCGCGCCTGGATCGCATCGGGCAGGCTTTGCCCACGCGACAGGCTGTAACCGGCGTACAGGCTGTCGCCGAATGCCAGCACGATGCGCTTCGGCCCCGACACCGGGACGGTCGCGGCGGGGGCCGCCGCGGGATCGGCGGCGTTGGCGGCGGCCGGCTGATCGCGCGCCGGCGCGTCGCACGCCCCCAGCAACAAGGCTTGGAGAAGGGCGGCGCCCGTCGCATATGTTGTCTTCGTCATCGCCTTCGGGAATCCCCTGCCACATGAGCGTACGCGATATGGTCATCCGCGCGACGGATGTAAGGTTGACGCTGGGCGGCGCCGCCCCGGTCGAGATCCTGAAGGGCGTCGACCTGTCCGTCGCGCAGGGCGAGAGTGTGGCGCTGCTGGGCGCGTCCGGCTCGGGCAAATCGTCGCTGATGGCGATCCTGGCGGGACTGGAGCGGCCGACGTCGGGCGCGGTCGAGGTGGCCGGCGTGGACTTTGCGGCGATGGACGAGGACGGGCTGGCGATCGCGCGGCGCGGGCGGATCGGCATCGTGCTGCAGGCCTTCCACCTGCTGCCCACGATGACTGCGATCGAGAATGTCGCGGTGCCGATGGAGCTGGCCGGCGCCGACGACGCGACGGGGCGTGCGCAGGCGGAGCTGGCGGCGGTCGGGCTGGCGCACCGGCTGGGCCATTACCCGGCGCAGCTGTCGGGCGGCGAGCAGCAGCGCGTGGCCATCGCTCGCGCATTGGCCCCGCGCCCGCGGATCGTGTTCGCGGACGAGCCGACCGGCAATCTGGACGCCGCCACCGGGCAGCGGATCATGGACCTGCTGTTCGAACGGCGCGCGGACACCGGCGCGACGCTGCTGGTCATCACCCACGATCCCGTGCTGGCCCGGCGCTGCGACCGGATCGTCGCGCTGGCCGATGGCCGGATCGCGGCATGAGCGACTGGGCGCTGGCGTGGCGATTGTCGCGGCGCGAGCTGTCGGCGCGGTTCCGCGGGTTGCGACTGCTGCTCCTTTGCCTGTTCCTGGGGGTCGGCGCGCTGGCGGCGATCGGCAGCCTTGCCCAGGCGATCGACCGCGAACTGGCGGCGCGCGGGCGCGTGCTGCTGGGCGGCGACGTGGAATTCGCGGTGTCGCAGCGGCTGGCCGACCCGCCCGAGCTGGCGGCGATGCGTGCGGCGGGCCGCATATCCGAAACGGTGCGGATGCAGTCGATGGCGGTCACCGCCGCGGGCGCGACCGCGCCGGTGCAGTTGAAGGCGGTGGACCGCGCCTATCCGCTGTACGGCCGGCTGACGCTGGCGGACGGGCGGACGGCGGGCGCGCCGCCGGACGACATGGTGTGGATCGGCCGCGCGCTGGCGGAACGGCTGGCGGTGGCACCGGGCGCGACGCTGCGACTGGGCACCGCGACGTTCCGCATCGGCGGGATCATCGCCGACGAACCCGACCGGCTGGGCGAGGGTTTCACGCTCGGCCCGGTCGCGATCGTCTCGCGCGCCGGGCTGGACCGTACCGGGCTGATTCAGCCGGGCAGCCTGTATGCGACGCGCTACCGCATCGCCGCGACCGGCAACCCGGCGGCGATCGCCGAGCGGTTCGAACGCCGTTTCGACACCGCCGGATGGGAGACGAAGACGCGTGATCGCGCATCCCCGGGGGCCAGCCGCTTCGTCACGCGCATGGGCGATTTCCTGACGCTGGTCGGGCTGGCGGCGCTGGTGATCGCCGGGATCGGCATCGGCAACGGCGTCACATCGTACCTGGAGGCGCGGCGCGACACGATCGCCACGCTGAAGATCCTGGGCGCGACATCGGGGATGGTGGCGCGAATCTATCTGCTGCAGCTGCTGGCGGTGTCGATGGTGGGAATCGGGCTGGGGCTGATCGCGGGGATCGCCGCGGTGCCGCTGGCCGGGATGGCGATCAGCGGCGTGCTGCCGGTCGCGCCGGGGCTGACGATCCAGCCGGCGCCGCTGGCGCTGGCGGCGGGATACGGCCTGCTGATCGCGCTGGCGTTCTGCGCGCGCCCGCTGGTGGCGGCAGGGCGCGTGCCGGCGGCGGCGCTGCTGCGCGGCGCGCTCGATCAGCGCAGCGGCGGGGGCTGGCGCGGCATCGCCTGGGGACTGGCGGCGGGCGTGCCGGTCCCGGTGCTGGCGCTGATGACCAGCGCGCGGCCGGGCTTCACCGCCGCCTTCCTGGTGGCGACCGCGGGAGCGCTGGCGGTGCTGGTGGCGATCGGCGCGGCGATCCGCGCCGCAGCGGCACGCGCCCCGCGCCCGCGCCGCCCGCTGGCGCGGCTGGCGCTGTCGGCGCTGCACCGCCCCGGATCGCGCACCGTGTCGCTGGTCGTCGCTCTGGGCCTGGGGCTGACGCTGTTCGTCCTGTTGGCGACGATCCGCACCAGCATCGACGGCAACATCCGCGCATCGGTGCCCGAGCGTGCGCCCGCGCTGTTCGCGCTCGACGTGCCGCCCGAGCGCGAGGCGGCGTTCCGCCGCACCGTCACCGCGATCGTGCCGGGGGCGACGATCGCCACCGTGCCGCTGATGCGCGGGACGATCACCGGTTACGGCACCACGCGCGTCGCCGATCTGGCGACGATCCCGGAGGGCGCATGGGCGTTGCGCGGCGAGCGCGGGCTGACCTTCTCCGCCACGCTGCCCGAGGGCAGCACGCTGAGCGCGGGGCGATGGTGGTCGGCACGGGAGGCAGGCGAGAGCCTGGTGTCCGTGGACGAGCGGCTGGCCACCGCGCTGGACCTGAAGATCGGCGACCCGCTGACCGTTTCGGTGCTGGGCATGGAGCGGACCGCACGGATCGCGTCGTTCCGGCGGATCGCGTGGGAGACGCTGGGCTTCAACTTCGTCATGGTCTTCTCCCCCGGCGCGCTGCGCGACGTGCCGCACAATCTGGCGGCGACGATCGACATGCCCGCCGCCGCCGCGCCGCGCGTCACCGCCGCGCTGCTGCCGCGCTTCCCCTCGACATCGGTGATCGAGGTGGGATCGGTGCTGGCCCAGGTGCAGGACGTGGTGCGCCAGATGGCGACCGCGATCACCGCCGCGGCCAGCGTCGCGGTCCTTTCGGGGATCGCGGTGCTGCTGGGCGCGATCGCGGCGGCGCGCGCGGCACGCAGTTACGACGCGGTGCTGCTGAAGGTATTGGGCGCCACCCGGCGACAGGTGCTGGCGACGCAGGCGATCGAATATGCGCTGCTGGTGAGCGCGGTTGGCATCGTCGCGACGATCATCGGGGTCGGCGGCGGCTGGTTCGTCGTGACGCAGATCTTCGCGTTCGACTGGCTGCCGGACTGGGGGGTGGTGGCCGCGACGCTGGCGCTGGGGGCCGGGGTGACGATGGCGATCGGCGTGGCTGGATCGCTGCCCGTGCTGCGCGCGCGGCCCGCCGCCGCGCTGCGGCGTATGTGAGCGGTCCTAGAAGGGCGACATGACACCCTTGGAGATCGCGATTGCGGGATGCGGCCCGGCCGGGTTGGCGGCGGCGCTGCTGCTGCGGCGCGACGGGCATCATGTCACGCTGTTCGAGCGGTTCGACGCGCCGCGGCCGATCGGTTCCGGGCTGATGATCCAGCCGACCGGATTTGCGGTGCTGGACGCGCTGGGGCTGGCCGAGGCGCTGCTCGACCATGGCGCGCGCATCGAGCGGCTGCGTGGCGAGGCGGGACGCAGCGGGCGCGTCGTCCTGGACGTGCGCTATGCCGCGCTGGGGCGGCGCGCGGGGTTCGGGGTGGGCATCCACCGTGCCAGCCTGTTCGCGATCCTGCACGATGCGGTCGTCGCCGCCGGCATCGCGATCGAGACGGGCTGCACCGTGACGGGCAGCGATCCGTTGCCCGACGGGCGCCGCCGCCTGTCGCTGGAAGGCGGTCGGTCGGCCGGCCCGTTCGACCTGATCGTCGATGCGCTGGGCACCCGCACCCCGCTGGCACCGCCGTGCGGGCGGGCGCTGTCCTATGGCGCTTTGTGGGGCACGCTCGACTGGCCGGAGGGCGCGGGTTTCGACGGCGCTGCGCTGGAGCAGCGCTATCATCGCGCCAGCGTGATGGTCGGCGTGCTGCCGGTCGGTCGCTTTCCCGGCGGCACCCGGCGACAGACGGCGTTCTTCTGGTCGCTGCGTGCCGACCGGCTGGACGCGTGGCACGACGCCGGGCTGGCGGTGTGGAAGCGCGAGGTGGCGGCGTTGTGGCCCGCGACGCGCCCGCTGCTGGACCGGATCGACACGCCAGACCAGCTGACCTTCGCGCGATATGCGCATCGCACGCTCAGCGTGCCCGCCCGCCCCGGACTGATCCATATCGGCGATGCGTGGCATTCGGCCAGCCCGCAGCTGGGCCAGGGCGCGAACATGGCGCTGCTGGATGCCTATGCTCTGGCGCTGGCGTTGCGGGGGGCGGGCGGCGCGCGCGCCGCGCTGGATCGCGCGGTCGCGCTGCGACGGCGGCACGTGCGCCTGTATCAGGCGCTGACCGCGCTGTTCACGCCGGTCTATCAATCCGACAGCCGCGTCCTGCCGTTCGTTCGCGACCGGCTGGTCGGGCCGGTGTCGAAGCTGTGGCCCGCCACCCGCATCCAGGCAGCGATGGTCAGCGGGCTGATCGGCGACCCGCTGCGCCCGTTGCGGCTGGTGTGAGGACACCGCCCGCTTGGCCCGGCGACGTCGACATCACCGGGCGACGCGGCGGATGCGTGACGATCGCCACCTGCGCGAGGTTCTGGATCGCAGGCGCCGCATTTCCAGATGGAGGCGCTACACCTGCCGATGCAATCCATGCGCCCGCGGTCGATTTCCTGCGGCCGAAACGAAACGTTGGCTGTTTGCTTGGCTGGGGCGGCAGGATGCGCGCACACGACCATAAACCATCTAAGTCATTGTAGAGTAAAACAGATAATCTCGGCTCGATAACCATGCTAGCCAACGACATGTCGCATTGAAAGGGCAGTGAGGCCGGTATGCGACGAACCGAATGCCGGACAAAACGCGGAAGATCGCAAGTTCGCAACGGCGCGATCTTTGATGCACGTCGCTCCACACGGTCGACGAAGCGGAACTCGGGCCTGTCATGCTTGCTGCTCAACCGTCGCATCTCGCCAACTCGGCACGTCGCAGACAAGACGGGATTTAGGCATCCGGAACGGGTCCTGTCCCGGGTAGGTCGACGATCGAACAAGTCATCGAGAGCGGGCCTGCGCATTTTCTCGGTAATCTCAACCCGATCGACGAAGCGCTGCGTCGATTTCCCGGATCAGCTCTCCGATGCGACCGCCTTTTAGTGGCGCCGATGGGTAACGTCGGAGAACATCTGACACTTGCGATGTGGCGAGGCCTATCAGCATCTCCAAATGCGATCCACCGTCGCTTGGGCGCGTTATTTCAATGGCCCGTATGGCGTGGGCAGCCGACCCAAGAATGTGTTTCACCTGAGTAGCCTTAGCCAATGGATGCAGATAAGCCGCGCCGGCGGCTGCAACAGCGGCGCGCGCTGCCTCGCTAGCAGCGATCTCCCCTTCCTTGGCCGCTTCTGCCGCCGCCCGGAGCGCTGACCACGCTCTATCCCGAATGAGTGCAGTTCGGTCTGATCCCCGCGCGAACAGCAGGGCCGCGTCGATAGCGTCATGGGGGCGCCTGTCGCTGGGGCATCGTTGCTCAAACACCGGAAGAACTGACTGAGCGCATCGCGCTGAATACTCTGCAACCGCTCTGCAATCATTCAAACTTAGTTCGCCCCTCACAACATCCGTCATGATCAGGAGATCCGCTCGTTTCGGTGATCGTTCAAGATCGTCGCTATTGACCAGAAAGCCCAAGTCCGCGCGGAAGTTCTCGCACGGCCCATATCGAATGAGAATAAACTGTCCGGTCCACCGCCTTCAACTGGTAAGAAACGCAAGAATTATAGGCCACGCATCAGCACGGGCCAAGTTATTGCCCTCAGCGGTACCGCCGAGGGATCCCAACGATCGATATGCTGCGGCACTAACCTGAACGGGAGGACCAAACACCGCATGCCCGGCGTCATCATAGGCGAGGACTCTCGCCTTCGGTCCGATTGCCCGCTGCACCTGCTCGGCCATGGGACAGGACGGCCACAGCGTATCGGCACGACCGCATACGAGCAGGACCTTTGCCTTGATCCTCGTCACGGGGATCGCGGCATCGCGATGCTCCGGCAGCGTGGCTAGCCCGGTCTTGTATCCGTCGAACATGCTGGTCGCCGCGGGGCCGTAGCGCAGATACGGCAATGGCTTTCCGCGCACCGTCCAGGACGAGCCCGTGTCCCGCCCCGTGAAGTCGATCCCCGGCCAGACCGCCGCCGATGGCGCGCCGGTAACGATGGCGTGAAGTTCGGGATGCCGGGATGCCACGAGCAACGCCGCCTCGGCCCCTTTCGAGGCACCCACCACGGAGATGCGGCGAGGATCGATGCCGGGCTGTCGCTTGATCCAGGCAAGGGCACGGTCGAAATACTCGAGCGGCACCAAGTTGAGCCGGGACGGCAATCCGGGGGCACCGAAGTAGGCGAGATGCAGCACGGCAAACCCATGCGCCACGAGGTCGGCAGCCTGGCGAGCCGCCCCGGCGCCAATTCCGCCTTCCGACCCACCCAGCAGCAGCACGACCGGCGGCCGCGAGGCAGCCCGTCGGGAAGCGGCATACCAGTTCGCGACCAGCCCGTCGTGGGCGATACGGACACCTCCGGGCGCCGGCTGCGCCACCTCGGGCGGCGGCATACGAAACGGCTGCTGCGCCGCCGCGGAGGAAGCGAGCAGACAGGCGGCGAGCGTCACCCCCGTCGCGATCGTGCGTGTCGCTGACGCATTGGCTCCTATTGCCGCAAGATGCCATCTGCGTATCGCCACCTGTTGCTGGTTCACCAACTCTTTCTCCACATCGCGCCGCAAAAGAAGTAAGCTCATTGGACCGCTGCCGGGTAGACGAGCGCTTCGCGCACCGTGTCAAACCGCCAGCTGCCTGCGATGCGATCGCCGCGCAGCTTGAAAAGGGTAACGACAGGTATCGGGTGCTGCTCGGCACTGCGCCCACCACCGGGCCGACTTGCCCGCTGTTCCACCACCACGCCAGCGTCGGGCAACGGGTGCCAAGCGACGGGTTCAAGGTGGATTCCGGCACTCTCGATCCAGGAAATGAAGGCATCGACGCCCGATGCCGACCCACGCGGGCCGCCGACCTCGACATCATCGGTCACGATCGTGCGCGCCACCGTCACGTCGCCTTCGTTGACCACGCGATGCCACTCTTCAATCACAGCCCGTAAATCCCCGTCCATGCCGTCCTCCAACTCATGCCGATCGATGGATCAGCCTGTCTGTCGTGATTGTCGGTTTCGTTCGCGAGACGCTGCGCCGATCGGTGTCGATCATCCTGGTCCCGCATGCTCGCGCGTCAGGATGCAAGTCTCGCTATCCCGGTAAATTCCCTTGCGAACGAGCCGGTAGCCGGAGCGCTCCGCCAGCTTGAGCGACGCGACGTTGTCCGGGGCGATGATGCACGCCGATGACGAGGGCTTCACCGTCCGGTCCAGCCACGCCAAGGCTGCATCGAGGGCCTCGCTGGCATAGCCCTTGCCGTGCATGGAAGGGGGAAGCACCCAGCCGCCCTCCGGGCTTCCTTCAAGTTCGGGTAGGCCGGGCCGGTGCCAATCGGCAAAGCCGATCTCGCCGACGAAAGCGCCGGTGCCCCGCTCACGGACAGTCCAATAGCCGTAGCCGAGCAGCGCCCAATGCCCTCGATAGCGCAGCAGTCGCTGCCAAATCTCCTCATCCGATAACACGCGGCCCCCGATGTAACGCACCACTTCGGGATCGCTCCACAGCGCAACCATGTCGGGCAGATCCGACAGAGCCGGCATCTGCAGGCTGAGCCGCTCGGTCACGTTGGCAGCATCCAGCTTCTTACTCGCCAAGACCCTGTGGTGCATCACGACCTCCTGCCCGACCGGATCACATCCGTTCTGATTCTGTCAAACTATTTTGACAGCAGCATATCTGTCCGTTAGCATCGGAGGGCAGAGGGAAAGGACAAGCGTGGCCAGAACCGCGTCTGTAATGCATGAACAGGACGCCGGTCCGCCCCCGATCGGCGGGGCGATCCGGCAACGTCGTCAACGGCTTGGCATGACATTGAAGGATCTGGCGGCGGCGTCCGGCCTGTCGGTCCCGTTCCTGTCGCAAGTGGAGCGGGACCAGGCGATGCCGTCGCTCGTTTCGCTGGCGCAGATCGCGTCGGCGCTCGACGTCGAGACGGGATATTTCATCGGGGTACCGTCGCCCGGCCAGATCGTCCGCCGTGCCGATGCACCAGAGCATCTGCATGTCGGCACCAGCCCGGTCGATTACGTTCGCCTCAGCGGCAGCCATGCCGAGCGGCGGATGGAAGCGCTGCACATGACGGTGCCGCCGGGCCATGCCTCGCCGATCTCACATCGCGAAGGCGAAGGCTTCTGGTATGTGCTCGAAGGCACGCTCGACGTCTGGGTCGGGCGCGAGCATTTCACCCTGAACGCGGGCGACAGCGCACATTTCGAACAGCGTCACCCCTATCGCATGCGCAACGACGGAACGACGCCGGTGCGGATGCTGTGGGTCGGCACGCCGGCGCTGCTATGACAATCGAGGTCGACCAAGATGACGAGGCGGCGATCAATGCACTGGTCGCGGACTTCTACGCGGCCTTCGATAACCGTGGTGACCGCAGGACCGCTGCGGATCGACTCATCGACGTGTTTCTGCCGGAAGCGATGATCGTGTGCGCTGGCGTGGCGGGCGTCGAGACGATGACGGTGGAAACCTTCATCGCGCCGCGTGCCCGGATGCTGGCCGACGGCACGCTGACGGACTTCCACGAATGGGAGACGGGTGCCAGCACCCAGGTGCTGCGCGGCATCGCTTCGCGCCACTCGACCTACGCCAAGAGCGGACGGCGGGACGGCGCGCCTTACGCGGGCAGCGGCGCCAAGTTCATCCAGCTCGTGAAGAAACAGCAGGGCTGGCGCATCGCCGCCATCGCCTGGGAAGCCGATTGACGGCCAGCAAGGGAGACGAGCATGAGCGTGACCCGGATCGTTCCCAACATCGCCACCGTAGACGTCGGCCGCGCAAGCGCCTTCTACGGCGACATGCTGGGCATGACGATCGGCATGGACCATGGCTGGATCGTCACCTTCATTGGGTCCGGCCATGCGGTGCCGCAGGTCAGCTTCGCGAGTGAAGGCGGCTCCGGTACACCTGTCCCCGACCTGTCGATCGAGGTCGATGATCTGGACAGCGTGCATGCGCGGCTCGTCGCGGCCGGGCACGAGATCACCTATGGCCCGGCCCATGAGCCTTGGGGCGTGCATCGCTTCTTCGTGCGTGATCCGTTCGGACGGTTGCTGAACATCCTGTCCCACGAGGCGGCGTGATGGTTGGGATGGCCGCCATGCTACCGATCACGAAGCGGCCATCCCGAAGCTCATCCTTTGCGCTCGCAAAAACGGATGCGATTGCCGAACGGGTCGGCGACCTCGACCTGACGCCCCCACGGCAGGTCCTCGATACCCGGACGACCATAGCCATAGTTCTTCGCGATCAGCTCGGCCTGGAAGGCGACCACGCCCGTCATCCAGACGAAGCAGGTGGAGCCGGGGCTGGCATCGCCGTGATGCTCGCTGAGGTGCAGTTCGAGCCCGGCGCGCTCGACCGCCATGTAGAGCGGCAGGCCCGGCTCGTGCCGATGCTCCATCGTCACGGAAAAGCCCAGAAAGTCACAGTAGAATTCGCGTGCCTTGGCGACGTCGAAGATCCGCAGGATCGGGATCGCCTGACGGAAGGTGATTCCCTCGGCTTGGGCGGCCGGCAGGCGGGCAGCGGCGGTGTTCCAGTCGCGGTGGCCGAGTTGGGATGCGACCAGCTCGAGGCTGGTGGAATGCGGGATGTCGGTGCCGTGCGCGGACAAGGCGGCGCGCAAGCGCTTGGCCATGGCTTTGGCCTGATCGATCGTGGTCATGACAGTTCCTCAATCCCGGCGACGGGTCATCGGGTGCTCGCCTTGCCGATCCATCGCCGGTGGACTGTCCGGTGAAAGGATATGGTCACGATGCCTTCACCATGCCCTGTCGGGCGCGAGCGGCCGGCGGCATCAACCAGCGACAAGACTGCGCCGACGAAACCAACCTGTCAATCGGACTGGTCCGAGGCCGAGCATGCGGCGGCGGTCCCACTGCATTCACCGTTTGAACGAAGGAGAGGTCATGCGAACCCTGCGACCAGCGATCATGCTCACCATCGCGACGATGGTGCTGCCGCCACCTGCAACGGCGGCGGATCGCCCCAGCGCGCGCTCGCCCGATGGCCGTTTCGTCGCCTCGACCCGGCCTACCCGGGGCACCGCCGGCGCGAGCGGCCAGGCGCCTGCATCGCTCTGGCTGACCGACACCCGCACCGGGCAAAGCCGCGAACTCTATCGTGGCCGCTACTCCAACGATCCCAAGCGCAACCTCTCCAGCCTCGCCAATCCCGACTTTTCGCTGGATGGCGGCTATGTCTATGTCGAGGCGGACGCCTACGCGACCTCACCGGCTATCCATCAGGTTGCGGTCCGCACCGGGGCGATACGCTACGTCACCGATGGCGCCCTGTACGGCGTCCTGCGCAGCGGTCCGTGGCGCGGGTTCCTCGTGGTCCAGCAACACCGCTACCGGCAGAACGGCAACGGTTCGTTCGATCCCTTCGTCATCGTCAAGCCCGATGGCCGCGAGGTGGCGATGGTCCCCGGTTCGGACGGCGACGATCCGGAGCGTGCCTTGGCTCAATGGCTCGGCGCCAAGCGGTGGACGGTATCGTGACGGCGAGCAACGCAAGCGCGGCCCCGCCCATTTTGGAGGATCGCGGCCATGTCGTCGGATGAACCGCCGATCGGCGTCACGCCGATCCTCACCGTCGCGGACTCCGCCGCCGCAGCCGAATTCTACAAGCAGGCCTACGGCGCAATCGAGGTCGCCCGCATGCCGGCCAATGACGGCTCGCGCCGCATCATGCACCTGCGCCTCGTCATCGGCGGGTCAACGCTGATCGTGATGGACGAATTCAGCGACTCCGCCTCCTACGGCGGCGGCAGCGTCGCACCGACGGATCGAAACCGAACGACCGTCACGCTTCACCTCCAGGTCAAGGACGCTGCGTCGACGTGGGGGGCCGCCCTGGACGCGGGCGCAACCATCGTCGTGCCGATGGAACGCCAATTCTGGGGCGAACTGTATGGCCGGGTGCGCGACCCATCCGGCCATGAATGGACGATTGCGCAGTGGATGCCCGATTAGCGTCAACCAGACCGCAAATCGCCAGCCACCTGAAGCTGCTCGCTTGATTTCTATCGGAGATTTACCTGATGAAAAATCATCGCCAAAGCGCCGTTTTCTATCGCGCATCGCGGTCTATCGGCGCGAAGCTAGGTTTGCTCGCCATTGTGGGCATGGCGATCGGAGGCGCCGCCATTGCGCAGGTGGTAGAACCGGTCGCTCCGGTCCCCCGTTTCGGACCGGGGTCTCATGTCGGCGAGGCCAACACCGTTTACCCACAGCGTTATCGTGCTCCCCGGCGGCAGTTCGGCCGACCGGGGCCACGAGGGACGATGATGCCGTCAGGACAAGTCGGACCAGCGTGCATGACGCCGCTTTTGAGAGCCGGGTTGCGCACCAACCATGTCGAATGCCCCTTGTATCTTCCAACACGGCCAGGCGCGTCCCAGCAGTGCCTTGCAAGGGATGGCGCGGGCCGCATGCACGGCGTAACCGTTACCTTCCTAGACTGGGATGCGTCGACTGGACGCGGGTCGCTCGATTGCCGCTTGAACGGGCGCTGATCCGGGACGAGAGAGGCCGAAGCTGCGGGAGCGAAGACAGTCGTCAGAGTCCTGGCGAACCTGAAGTTGCCCCCGCAGACGCTCGGAGAACCGTCCTCTATCTTGCACCCGCTTCGGTGGCGGCATGGTCGCACCTACTGGACGGCCCAAGCCAATGACGAATGACAGCCTCCTGATCAGGGACGCGTTCGATAGCCGCATGGCCGGCCAACAGGTGGAATATGCCGTGCTGGTGCCGCCCCCGTCGTCATCGACCGGGCCGCTCGCGCTGATCTTCCATCTTCACGGCGCCATGTCATCGGCCGGCATATTGGAGGGCGCCAAGTCGACCTAATGACGTGGCGTGGCTGGATGGCACGCTGCCGCCCGCGATTGTGGCCTGCGCGAGCGTGCCGACCCGCAACGGCTTCTATATCGACCAGCCGGGCGGCCCTGCGTGGGAACGCCTCGTGGCGATTGAACTGCCGGAGTTTATCGCCACGCTGCTCCCGCTGAACGGCATCCGCGTGGTGCTGGGCTTTTCGATGGGCGGCTATGGTGCGCTCAAGCTCGCCTTCCGCCAGCTGGACCGCTTCCGCGCCGTCGCGGCGTCCTGCCCTGCAATCTTTCCGGCGGAACGCTCCATGGCCGTGCCCGAGCACAATCGGCCGGGAATCCTTGACGAACTGAACCGCAGCATGGGAGAAACACCCGAGCGCTATGCAGAGAATTGCGTGCCCGCGCTTTTGCGTAGCCGGCGCGACGCCATCCGGCTGTCTGGACTGTCCATCCGGCTCGAATGCGGCGATCGCGACGAGTTCAGGTTACACGATGGCGCCATGTATTTGCATGATTTGATGGGGGAGTTGGACGTGCCCCATCACTGGCGCCTCATCCCCGGAATCGGGCACGGCGACGATGCCGACGGCCGCCTTGCATCGGCACTGGTTTTCCTCGGAAACGCCATTCGGTGACGCGCTTGGCTTGTCGCCGCGATCCGCTATGATGGCGGCATGACAGCCCGCTCGTCGATCCTTTCGCATTGCTGGTGACCCGCGATCTAAGCGCGGCCTGTCATTTTCTCGTTGACCCGGTCGCTGCTCTCGGCGGCCCCTCATATCCGAAAACCGGCGACAGCAGCGGCAGTTCCCCTCGGAGAACTGCCCTATGTCCCCTCGATCCTCGCGGCCCGTGATCCTGACCGGTGATCGTACCACAGGACCGCTGCACCTCGGCCATTATGTCGGCTCGCTGCGGAATCGGGTCGCATTGCAGTACAGCCACGAGCAATACGTCCTGCTGGCCGATACGCAGGCGGTGACCGACAATGCGAACGACCCGGGCAAGGTCCGCCGCAACGTGATCGAGGTCGCGCTCGATTATCTTGCGGTCGGCATCGACCCCTCGGTGTCGACGATCTGCGTGCAGTCCGCATTGCCCGCGCTTGCCGAGTTGACCTTGCTCTATCTCAACTTCGTGTCGGTCGCCCGCCTCGAGCGCAATCCGACGATCAAGGACGAGATCCACGCGCGGGGGTTCGGCCGCGACATCCCCGCTGGCTTCCTCTGCTATCCTGCCGCGCAGGCGGCGGACATCACCGCCTTCAAGGCGGGCGTCGTCCCGGTCGGCGAGGACCACCTGAAGATCAACCGTGCCATCGCCACCAGATACGACCAACTTGCCAACGGCTTCCTCAGCATGGTCCATCTCGCTACGGCCAGATACTGGCTCAAGTTTGTCCACGCTGCCTAAACTTCGCGGCTTGCCCCAGGCGGCCGTCTGCGAAGCCATCCATCCTTCTCCATGAGGAACAACACGGCTTCCATCCAGGTAAAGGGAGCTTGACGTAAACCGACCTTTACATGTAAAGCCTCCTTTACCGATTCGATGGAGGCTTACATGCAGCGACACACCGCCCGGCGCCGGTACAATCGTGACATCCTGATCGCATCCGCGGTCTATGGTGCGTCGCTGATCCTCGGCTCGTTTTGGTTCCGCGATCATCCCGGCAATGCGGGCGTCCTGGCCTATACAGCGGCATTGGTCCCGGGCCTGTCGATCGTGGCCATCTTCGGCGTGATCGGCCGTTATCTGGTTGAGGAAGGCGACGAGTATTTGCGCATGCTCCGGATCCGGCAGGCTCTCATCGCATCGGCGGTGGCGTTAGGATTGTCGACGGTCTGGGGGTTCCTCGAGAATTACGGCCTCGCTCCGCATCTCGCCGTCTTCTGGGTCGCAGTCATCTGGTTCGCGGGCTTCGCTGTCGGCGCGCTGGTCAATCGCGTGATCGAGCGCCGCTGATGGAGAACCACCTGAAGCGCCTCCGTGCCGAGCGCGGGTGGAGCCAGGCCGATCTCGGCGAACGACTGGGGGTGTCGCGACAAAGCGTCATCGCCATCGAGACCGGCCGCTACGATCCTTCGCTGCCGCTCGCCTTCCGCATCGCCGAGGTGTTCGACCTCGCCATCGAAGATGTCTTCGTCCGTCCATCCAAGGGAGAGTGAACCATGATCAGCCACCTGCCACTCCGTATCGCCGCCTCGCTGTTCACGCTGGGCGTGGTCCTTCAACCGACGCAGGGTCATTGCGCGCCGTCCGCCGCCGCCGAAGCCCCGGTCATCCAGATGCCGCATATCTCGGTGGTCGCAACGGGCCGGGGTAGCCCGGTCATCCTGATCCCCGGCCTCAGTTCGCCGCGCGCTGTATGGGATGGCGTCGTTCCCGACCTAGCCCGCTCGCACCGCGTCTATGTCGTCCAGGTCAACGGCTTCGGTGGCGATGCGCCGGGTGATAACCTCAAGCCGGGCATCCTTGATGGAATCGTCGCCAATCTCGAAACGCTGATCGTCAGGGAGAAGCTCGGCAAGCCGGCGATCGTGGGCCACTCGATGGGCGGACTCGTCAGCCTGATGTTCGCCAAGGCGCATCCCGACCATGTCGGCCGGCTGATGATCATGGACTCGCTGCCCTTCTACGGCGCGCTGTTCGCCCCGACCGCAACGGTCGACGCTGTCCGCCCACAGGCAGCGGCCATGCGCGACATGTTCTTTGCGACGGCTGCCGACCCGGCGAAGCGGGACGCCAACGCCGAACGAACCGCCAACGCCCTTGCCGCGACGCCGGATGCCCGCGCCAAGGTCAAGGCCTGGGGCATAGCCGCCGACCCCAGGAGACGCCGGGCCGCCTGCGCCGACAAGCGCACATGCACCCCGGACTGCGAGCCCCCGCAGCGAGAAAAGCAGAACCGCTGGTGAAGGCCGGCGAAGAATGCCTGGCCGGTCGCCACGTTCAGGACGTTGCCCGAGGCATCGACGATCGAGATAGGCGCGCCGGTATTGAAGACCAGCGTCGGCTCCAGCGACGGCAGCTCCCGATGCTCGGTCGGCTTGCCGGGAGAGAGATCATACGGTTGGACCGCACGAATCCCGATCGAGGCCAGGCGATGCTCAGCGTCTTGCACGGCGGCAGGCTATCACGCGCGCGGCGGCCCGTCAGCGCGGGGATCACTGCCCCCCGTCTTGCCGGCAGCGTTTACGGCCGCCGCCTCTCGGAACAGCGCCTTCAAGGCCGCTTCGTCGAGATGATCCTCTTCACGAATGTCGAGCGCGCGACGAACACCCGTGAGGCTGGCGTTGAACAGGCCGCTCGGATCCCTCAGCGCACTGCCTTTGGCGAACGTCAGCTTGACCTTGTCCCGGTAGCTCTCGCCGGTGCAGATGATCCCGTGATGCGACCAGGTCGGCACGCCGAGCGGGTTGGTCGGTTTTCGCCATTTCACCTCCTCGGTCACGTCGGGCACCGCGTCCTTGATGAGGCGGCGAATGCGCGTCAGCATTGCGCCGCGCCAATCGCCGAGACTCGCGATCTTCTTATCGACGGCGTCAGACATGGGAATACCGCCTTTCATTCGCGGAAACTCGCCGATGCGCGCATTCAGGCCTCGGCACGGGGCGGAGGCCCGTCATCGCGTTTCCACCATCTTCCAGCCGTTCCCGGAAGGGTCGCGAAAGCTGGCATCGACGCTGCCGAACCGGCTGACCGGTTCCTGCGTGAACTCGACCCCTCTAGCCGCGAAGCGCTCATGGGCGGCCCGGCAATCGCCGACCACCAGCACCAGCGGCGGCATGGCCCCCTTGGCGACCGCCGCCTGCAGTGAATCCGCGGTGTCCCTGTCGACCATCGGCGGTCCCGGCCTGAACAGGCCGAGCTGGATGCCCGGCTGGTCCGGGTGCTGCACCGTCAGCCAGCGGAAGTTGCCGTTCTGCACATCGGTGTGAACGGCGAAACCCAGTTTTTCGACGTAGAAGGCGAGCGCCTCGTCCTGATCGTGCACGTAGATGCCAGCAACCCCGATACCGTCAGCCATGATCCGCTCCATTCGTCATAAGTCCAGAGTATTGGCATCTCGCCGACGCCGCTTCTCCGAAACTGCGATTGTCAGGTCGGGCCGACATGCCGCGATGACGAAGCAATGCGGCACGCCCTGCAAGTCGGCTGGCGTGGCGCGCGCTTGCCGTCGAAACGCCGCAGGACTTTCCTCGACGATGTCGCGGAACACCCGGGTGAAAGTGCCAAGGCTGTTCCATCCCGTCCGGAAGGCCACGTCGGTGACCGAGACTTCCGTGTCCCGCAGCAGCGCCTTCGCGCGCTCTATGCGGCGCGAAAGAACGTACCGATGCGGGGGTATGCCGAAAGCGGCCTTGAAGCACCGGGCAAAATGGCCCTTCGACACGCCGCTCACCTCCGCCAGTCGGCTGACCGACCACGGCTCGTGTGATGCGGCATCGATCCTGTCCCTGGCGCGGAGCAGGCGGCGCAGCAGCGCCGGATTAAGGCGCGCCGCCCGTCCTTCTCGTTCGCCGCTCGCGCCATCATCCATCGCACAGGATCTCAGGCGCACGCCGTGCGCCGGTTTGCTGGTCGGGCTGGAGTGGACGAAGCCCGAGGTTACACGGAGCGGCGATCAGCGCATGGCTTGGGCTACGCCGTACCAGCCAATGCATCAACGTCGGCGGCCCATGTCGCGCTCCCGAACCTTACGTCGTCGACGGGTTAGACAATGGCCGGGTTGTCGCTGCATCGACTACAGGTGACGCGTCTGCGAAGGCACTTCCGACCATTGATCGTGCAAGCCATCGACGATGGTCAGCGGCGCGGCGAGCAGATCGTCGACCGGCAAGTCGTCGAGGCTTGCCACCTGAACCGTCACATAGTCCTCGCCAGCGTCCGGGCGTCGGACATGCGTGTGAGTGGAGATGCCACAGCTATTGCAGAAATGATGCGTACCTTGGTGCTTTCCCATGAAGCCACCGAGCCTATCCGGCTCGGCGACAAGGGAGAAGTCCGCGACATCGATCCTGCTTGTCTTCCACATCCGCTGCTTCCAGCAGAGATGGCAGTTACATTTGACAGTACCCAAGGAGAGGTCGAGCACCGCCGTGAAGGTGATGGCCTTGCAGTGACAGGATCCGTGATATGCTCTCCTCATGCGTCGTTCCTTCCGGGCACTCTAGGTCTATCAGGCAGGCCACCATGGCCCCGCAAGGCATCGCCTCCCGGCAGCAACGTCGACTGGACGCAGAACGGGACGCCCGACACGATCGCACTCAGATCGTCCTGATGGTCCATGAGCAGGCAATACCTCGTTTCCAGAAAATAGGCGCGATCGCTGAACACGACAGCCGACGATGGGTCGACCAGGCCCTTGGCGATCTTCTGAAGCGATATGATACGTCCGTCATCGATCGTCGCGACCGTGACGCTACCGCCATGAACCCCACCGCCCGAGACATCACTCTCGCAGATCAAGACCCTCCCATCGCCCAGCCATCGGATCGCGTCGGCATTGCAGAGGGTCCCTAGGCGGGCAAGCGTTCCACTGCGCCTGCCGCCCCGTCGGATCGGCGCCGTACCCGGATGAGATAATCACCGGCGTGAAAAAGCGCGACGATCACGTCGCCACAATCGTCCATGGCGATGCCGTTGAGGCACAGCGGTCCTCCACCACCAAGCGACGGATGTGCGAGCCAGTCTTCAAGAGCGGTCGCCCCGGGCCGCAGTTGCAGGATGCGCGGCTTCAGTGCAGGGCGCGCGAGCGTCATCGATCAGCTTGACCAGCGCGGCGCGAGCCACCGGGCGGGCCTGCTGGTTATCGAGGCGTGAAAGCCGGCCAATACTGAGCCCGGTAGCCTGTGCTAGCCGGACGCCGACGTAATAGCCAAATCGGTCCGGCAACCCCTGCGGCGGGTTCCCCCCCATCAGAAGGGCGCTGGCCGTCGCAGCGCTGGCGGTGTCCTCGAAATGTTCGGCCACGAAACAGAGCGCCGCCGCCCACCGGGCGTCGGTCGGCCCACGAATGGGTGCGGGAATATCGAGCAGCAGCTGGTGATCGGTCGCGTTCGGAAGCATCATGGCGGTTGCTTCGACCGCCAATCCCTCCTGCCAGATGGTGCACCACAGCTGATCGCAATCCGCGAAGTGGCGTGCATGTTCGAGGTGGAAAATCTCGTGGATCAGGAAAGGCTCCAGTGAATCGTCCGAATGGTACTTCGCAATCATGTCGGCGCCGAACAGCATGACGTGCCGATGGCCCGGCTCGAGATAATCCGAACCGCCATCCCGCTGGCCCAGAGAGTGGTAGAGGTAGATCGGGAGCGGTGATTCGAAATGGGGATAGATCGTCTCAAACCGACCGATCGCGTCGTGAAGAGCAACGGGAAAAACGGCAACGATCCGATCATAGTCCGACCTGACAGCGGGGAATCGTCGCAGAGCATCGGCGATCCGGGTGTCGTAGGTTGGGCCTGCCGGGTAGATGCCGGGGAGCATACCGTTCATGCGGGAACGGATCTCGGCGATCCGAAGGGTTTCGGCTTGCCCCGCCGTTTCAGTCGCAACGTTCCGGAACGGGGTGGCGAGATCGGTATACGGCAAAGGCGGACGTGTGCTTGCTGAGATGTCGGCGTCAACACCCCCTATGACCACACAGCCAAGGGCGAACACCATCTTCCATCCCCGTATCCGCTGCATGATCTCTCCTGTGGCTCCGCCCGGACGTGAGACGCCGTCAGCGGCGTCTCCATCATACCGATATTCGACATGTGCGCTCTACCCCGCAATTACGTGCTCGGCCTAGCTTAGGGAACGCTGCTTTCGCGCCATTCGACGGTGGCGGCGGCAAACGCCGTCTCCTGCAAAACACGACGTCCCGTATGGTGCGGGCATCAAAGGCGTACGTTCCGCGTCACCTTCACGGCATTGAGAAATGCCGTATCGTGGCTCGCCAAGATGATGGCACCATCATAGGATTGCAAAGCCGCCTCAAGCGCCTCAATTGCGTCGGCGTCGAGGTGATTGGTCGGCTCGTCTAGCAGGAGGAGTTGCGGCGTGTTCGCACCGCTCATCGTGCAGGCCAGCCCGGCGCGCAGCCGCTCGCCGCCACTGAGCGTCGCGACGGACTGCTCGACCGTGCGGTTGCGAAAGCCGAAGCGGGCGAGCGCAGCACGCGCCTCCTGTTCGGAGTCGTGAGGATGCAGCCGACGATAGTTGGCGATGATATTTTCCGTGCGCTCAAGCAGGCCGACATGCTGATCGAGCAGCGCGATCCCGCTCTCGACCGTCCACACCGTACCGGCACTGGGAAGCAGCACGCCCCGGATCAGGTCGATCACCGAAGTCTTGCCGGCGCCATTGCGTCCGACGAGCGCGACCCGCTCCGGCCCCCTGACCTCAAACGACAAAGGTCCAAAGATAGCTCGCCTGTCGCGGTTCAGCATCACGCCATCGAAGGCGACCAGCCTTCTATCGGCTGGTAGGTGGCTCGGCGGGAGCACCATCGATATCGGCGTCAGCACCTCGACCCGCCGCCGTGCCGCGTCGCGCTCGGCGGCTACGTCCTTGAGCAATCGGTCGGCAAGATGGTGATCGCGCGAGGCGCTGCGTTCTGCACGGCCCTTTTCGGCATCAAGGAACATCTTGTCGTCGATGCCCTTGGCGCGCCATGCTCGCCCTGCCTTGTCGCGGCGCGCCTTGCGCTCACGCTGCTGCTGGACGGCCCGGCCGACGCTTCTGACCTCCTGATCGGCACGCTCCAGTTCGGCCGCCGCGAGCGCCAGCGCCGCATCGCGGGCGGCGATGTAGGCCGACCATCCTCCACCGAAAGTTTCAGCACCAATCGGTGAGATGGTGACGATGCGATCCACCTCCTCCAGAAGCATGCGATCGTGGCTCGCCACCACGATGCCCCCACGCCACCTGGCGATCAAGGCGCCGATCAGCGCTCGGCCTTCGGCGTCGAGGTTGTTGGTCGGTTCGTCCATGAGGAGCAGATCGGGCTCGGTCAAGGTCGCACGCGCGATGGCTAGCCGGGTCCGCTCGCCGCCGCTCAATGTATCGATGCGGCGGGTAAGCATGGCAGCATCGAGGCCGCAGTCACGAAGCGCGGCATGCACGCGGGCTTCGAGCGTCCAGTCGGCATCGGCGGCATCCTGAGCCGACCCTTCCCCCCGCGCCAGCCTTTCCAGACGGTTGAGGTCGTGGGCCACGCCGAGGCCAGCAGCGACGCTGATAGAGGAGTCGGTCCATGCTTGGTCGAGCACCCCAATCTTACCCGATCGCAAGATGCCGCCCGACAGCGGCTCGGCAACCCCGGCCATGATGTTGAGCAGTGTCGTTTTGCCGCTGCCGTTGCGACCGACTAAGCCCGTCCTCTCATGCCCGAAGGCGAGGGTCAGACCCTCAACTAAAGGTTTGCCGTCAGGAGTGCAGAACGAGGCCGAGTCCAGCGTGAGAAGGGCTGACATAGATCACCGGAACAGGAGGAAGGATAAGTACGATGCTTTTCCTGTTGTTCACGGCGCTGATTTCCTTCAACTTGGATAACGCAATGTACGCCTGTCTTCCGCCGATTGGAAGGGCCGAACAACAAGCCTCCTTGGCAAACCTCGACACTGACCGACGGCAGGGCGGAAGCGCGCCTGCCCGGCTGCATTGCGACGTCTTGCCTGGCCTCTCTGATCGGCAACTAAGCCAGGCACGTCGGGTCACTGCTGAAGCCAACCGCACAGAAACCGCGACGCAGTAATAGCAAATCCGTGGAAATTCCAGGTTTGAGGTCGTCAGCGGCTCATGCTGGCCTCCGGCGCCTCAAGTCTCCCATCGTCTGCGACAATGATTTACAAGGCTGAGGAACCGCTTGCTTAAACCTCGCCAGTGAAGAGCTCTCCGATTATCTCAACCTCAGTGCAGATCGCGATAGTCGCCCCTTCTCCACGCAACGCAATCGCCCGGCGGTACTGGTCATGCGCCGTGACGAACCGTCCGAAGGGCTGCTCGTCTCTAATCACCAGCCGGGTCGTACTGGCACCGACCGCGGCCATGATGCCCGCGCCCGCGCCGGCCAGCCGGCATGCGAGGGGGCCGTTGCGGGGCGCGCCGAGGATGACAATGCGTTCGCCCTTGAGCGGTCTGTCCGGCGCGGGTGGCGGCGCCTTGACGCGAGACGGCTTGCTCGGCGCCAGCCAGCCGGCAAGGTCCATGACGGTATGCTCCATCGCGCGCACGATCACCATGCCGGCCGCTCGCGCATCGCTCAGCGCGTCATGATACTTGTGCGGCAGGCCTAGGAAACGCGTCAGCACGTTGAGCCGGTGGCTTGGCAGGTCGGGTCACGCCCGCGTCGCTACCCGCACGCTGTCGAGCCACGTAGCTTCGAGCGGCTCGCGCTGATGGAGCAGGCAGGCGGCAGCCAACGCACCCTTGTCGGACAGCGGATGGGCCACGGCGATACCCCACATGCGTCTGTTCGAGATGGTCGCGCATCTCCTCCATGGCCGTGCGGAATATCCCGGCCTTCTGCAACGTAGTCAGGGTCGCTGAACGGCCGTTCGGGCTCAGATCCATCTTCAGCATCTCGCTCTTCGCCGTCATGGCCGTGCCCATGTGGCGCGCCACCGACTGGGTGGTCGTTCTCAGGCTGAGGCGTAGGGTAAAAGGCTTACCATCCTGAAAACGGACGGTACGGCGCCAGTAATAGACGGCGCCTCGGCGCTCGACGTTCTGGATCGCAGGCACGGCATCTCCACATGGAGCCGTCACACCCACCGGCCCAATCCAGTGGCTGCGACCGATTTCCTGCAGCTAAAACAATAACTTAGATGGTAATATGGCTGGGGCGGCAGGATTCGAACCTGCGTATGACGGTACCAAAAACCGTTGCCTTACCGCTTGGCGACGCCCCAACGAGCCGCGGGCCATATCGCGGCGCGCGGGAAAGCTCAACCGATACGTCGCAGCCAGCCGTGCGGGTCGGGCGCGCGGCCGCGCTGGATCGCGCCCAACCGGTCGAGGAAGCGCGCGGTCAGCTGGCCGGTCGCGCCGCTGCCGATCGAAAAGTCGTAATCCGGGCCGGCGACGCGGCCGATCGGGGTGACGACCGCCGCCGTGCCGCAGGCGAAGCTTTCGACCAGCCGGCCGCTGTCGGCGTCGGCGCGCCACTGGTCGATGGCATAGGGTTCCTCGCGCACCACCAGCCCTTCGTCGCGGGCGATCGTCAGGATCGAATCGCGGGTGATGCCGGGCAGGATCGTGCCGGTCAGCGGCGGCGTCTGGATCGAGCCGTCGTCGAACACGAAGAAGATGTTCATCCCACCCAGTTCCTCGATCCAGCGGCGCTCGGCCGCGTCGAGGAACACCACCTGATCGAAGCCGCGGCGGATCGCCTCCTGCTGCGCGACGAGGCTGGTGGCGTAATTGCCGCCGCACTTGGCCTCACCGGTGCCGCCGGGCGCGGCGCGGGTGTAATCGTGGCTGACCCACAGCGACACGGCGCGCGCCCCGCCCTTCCAATAGGCGCCCACCGACGAGGCGAGCACCATGTAGAGGAATTCCGCCGATGGCTTGACGCCCAGGAACGCCTCCGAGGCGATCATGAACGGGCGCAGATACAGCGACCCGCCCTCGACCGCGGGGAACCAGTCACGCTCGGTCAGGACGAGCCGCTCGCACGATTCGAGGAACAGCTCCTCCGGCAGTTCCGGCATCGCCATGCGCTGCGCCGAGGCGTTGAAGCGCCGCGCATTGGCATCGGGGCGGAACAGCGCCAGCCCGCCGTCGTCGAGGCGATAGGCCTTCAGCCCCTCGAAAATCTCCTGCGCGTAATGGAACACCGACGAAGCCGGATCCATCGTCAGCGGCACGCGCTGCGTGATCGCGCCGTCGTGCCAGCCCTTTTCCTCGCTGTAGTGGAGGATCGCCATGTGATCGGTGAACACGCGCCCGAATGCCGGATCGACCAGCCGCGCTTCCCGGTCGCTGGCGGGCACCGGAGTGGGATGCGGTTCGAACGCGAAAGTCACGGAGAATGGCCCCCCATAGGAATGGTCGACGGATGCGGCAGGACGGTGACGATCCGCCGTTTGCCGGGTTGCGGTGACCTAGGGCCGATGGCAAAGCCGGTCAACATGGCTGCCGTTACCCAATCCGCCTCCCCGCTGTTCCTGCGCGAATCGGAGATCCGCCGCGGCATCGAACTGCTGTACTTCGGCAACAGCCATATCACGCGGTCGATCGACCGCGGGCTGGCGCGCCAGGGGCTGGGCCGCGCGCACCACCGCGCGCTGTATTTCATCGCGCGCAAGCCCGACATGCCGGTCAGCGACCTGCTGGCGCTGCTGGCGATCACCAAGCAATCGCTCGGCCGCGTGCTGAACGAGCTGATCGAGCGCGGGCTGGTGGAGACGCGGCCGGGCGAGCGCGACCGGCGGCAGCGGCTGCTGCGGCTGACCCCGGCCGGTGTCGAGCTGGAAGCGAGCCTGTACGATGCGCTGCGCGAGCGGCTGTCGGCGGCCTATTCCCAGGCCGGCCAGGGCGCGGTCAGCGGCTTCTGGGCGGTGCTGGAGGGGTTGATCCCCCCCGACGAGATGCCGCGCGTCGAGGCGCTGCGCAAAGGCTGAATGTTGCGAATGTTGAGACGCTGGCACACCGGACGCGGCGCCGGCGGGAGCGGTGCGCCCGGGGCACGGGCGGGCGGTTTCATACCGGAGAAAGAGCGTCGTGGAGCATGGCGCAAGACGGCGGTGTAGGACAGCGGTGTTGATCGGCGCTACGGGGACGCGACGGGCGCGCGCCGCCGGGGCGACGGGTGGGCGACGGGGGCGCGGCGGGGCGTAGCAGTGGTTCACGCGGAGGTGCGGAGACGCCGAGGTGTTGCGGGCGCGGATGCGGTGGCGCTTTGCTTCGGGCGGGTGGCGGGGGCGCGGCGGTGTGCTGTTTGTGTTGCCCTACGCGTGCTTGCGGGGGTGGTTCGAGGCCTGTGCGGGGCCACTCCGTCATGCCGGACCCGTTCCAGCATCCATGGCGCCGCACCCGCGCTGGCGGTTGCTCTTGCGGTGCGATGGACCCCGGATCAAGTCCGGGGTGACGGTGTGGGGAGGCAGGCGGTGCTTGCTTTCACCGGGTCAGGCGGGCGGTTGCGGCGCCTATGCGGGGCTGATCCACAGCCCCCCGTCATGCCGAACCCTTCGACTTCGCTCAGGAGAGCCTTGATCCGGCATCCATGGCGCCGCACCCACGCTGGCGGTTGCTCTCGCGGTGCGATGGACCCCGGATCAAGTCCGGGGTGACGGGAGTGGGGAGGCAGGCGATGCTTACTCTCAACGAGGTTAGGCGGGCGCTGGCGGTGCCTGTGCGGGGCCTGTCCACAGCCACCCCGTCATGCCGGACCGGTTCCGGCATCCACGGTGCCGCACCCGCGCCGGCGGCGGCTCTCACGTCGCTATTGACCCTAAATCAAGGCTCTCCTGAGCGCGGTCGAAGGGTCCGGGGTGACGGCCTTGGGGAGGTCGTAATGCCGCCGGCGCAAAGGGGGCGAAGGCCGGGGTATGCCGGGGATGGCGCGCGGCAGGGGTCGCGGGAGGCCCCAGCCTTCGCTGGGGCGACGGTTCAGGTTGGCGTGCCTCGCGAGGCACGGCGCAGGTCGCCGCCTTCGCGTGACGGGGAACGCCGGCGTTCCCGATCACCCCTTGGCGGCGGCGGCCATTTCTTCGCCGCGGCGGGCGACGGCGGTGAGGGTGCGTTCGAACAGGGTGTCGAGCGCCCGGTCGGCGTCGAGGACGTTAAGCCCTTCGCGGGTCATGCCGCCGGGGCTGGCGACCGCGTCGGCGAGCGCGGCGGGGGTGCGGTCGCTGGCGGCGGCCATCGCGGCGGCGCCCTCCACCGCCGCCAGCGCGACCGCGGCGGCTTCCTGCGGCGACAGGCCGATCGCGCGGCCCCCGGCGGCGAGCGCGTCGATCACGCGGAAGACGAAGGCGGGCGCGGTGCCCGACAACGCGCCGGCGGCGGCGAAGCGCGCGGGGTCGTCGAACCATTCGACCAGCCCGAGCGGCGCCATCAGCCGGTCGACCGTCGCGCGCGCCGCATCGGGCGCGGCGGGGGCGTGGATCGCGACGACGCCGCGTCCCAGCTCGACCGGCAGATTGGGCATCGTCTGTACCGCGACCGGGCCGGGGAAGGCGGCGGACAGCGTCGCCGGATCGCACCCCGCCAGCATCGAGACGAGCAGCGGCACATCGGCGAGCCGCCCGGCGAAGCGCGCGGCGACATCCGCCAGCTGCTGCGGCTTCACGCCCAGCACGACGACGTCGGGCAGCGGACCGTCGGGCAGGTCGCGCGCCTGTCGCACGCCGTCGGGCAGCGCGCGGTCGGTGCGGTTGACGACATCCACGTCGCCGGCGGCGACCGTCCCGCTATCGACCCAGCGGCGCAACATGGCGGACCCCATGTTGCCGCACCCGATCATCCACAGCCGCATGACCTTTACTCAGGCCTCGCCCTGGGTTTCGACCATCGCCGCCGCGATCGCCTCCGCCGGGGACTTGCCGCCCCACAGAACGAACTGGAACACGGGGTAGAAGCGTTCGCATTCGTCGATCGCGGATTCGACCAGCAGCTCGGCGGTGGGCAGCGACATGGTCGCTTCCCCGTCGCGCGCCTCGATCGCGGTGGCGTTGCGGTAGAGGAGGATGCCGCTGGACGACCAGAGTTCGAAATGGCCCATCCACAATTGCTCGTTCACCAGCCCGAGCGTTTCGTAGATCCTGCCCCGCCCCTTGTCCGCGACCTTGACGTCGGGGAAGGCGAGCAGTTGCAGGACGCCGTCCTCCTCGCGCCACAGCACGCGCAGTTCGTATTCGGTCCAGCTGCCCTTGACCGACGCCGTCATTTCGTCGTCGTGGCGCTCGCACGGCCAGCCATGGGCCGTGAAATAGGCCTCCAGCATGTCCAGCGGGGCTTCGCCCTCATTATCGGTATCCGCGTCGTGATCGAGCATGGCCATCGTGTCGCCGGTATCGCACAATCGCGCCCGCGCGTCAGCCCGCCTTCTGGGCGGCCAGCGCGGCTTCCAGCGCCTCGACGCGGGCGCGCAGCGCATCCGCCTCGTCCCGCGCGGCGACGGCCATCGCCTTGACCACCTCGAATTCGTCGCGCGCGACGAAATCCAGCCCGCCGATCCATTCGCGCGCCCGTTCGCGCGCACCGGCCTCCGCCTCGCGGCTCATCCCCGCGATGGTGCCGGCGGCGCCGTTGAACAGCTTGGCCAGATCGCCGAACAGGCGGTTTTCGGATTGCATGGATCGTCTCTTTCGAAAAGCGTGAAGGGTCAGCCGATCACTTGGGACGCCGCGGCCGGCTGCACAAGGCGTTCCGCGTCGGGATTCAGCTGTCCGATCCGCCAGTTGAGCACGCCCGCGAAGCTGAGCCAGACCATATAGGGCACCAGCAGCCATGCCGCGACGCGCCGGATCTGCGCGAAGACGAAGGTGGTGATGATCGTCAGCCCCAGGATCGCGACGATCAGCAGCAGCGCGGCGCCGACCTTGTGCGCGCCGAAGAACAGCGGCGTCCAGGCAAGGTTGCCGGCCAGCTGCACCGCGAACAGCGCCACCGCCACCCAGCGCAGCTTCGCCCCGCGCGCGCTGAGCACCAGCGCCAGCGACAGGCCGAGCATGATGTAGAGCAGCGACCAGGCGATCGGGAACACCCAGCCCGGCGGCGTCAGTTCGGGCTTGGTCAGCGCCATGTACCAGCCGTTCTCGCTACCCGACGGCACCGACCGCCCCGACAGGAAGCCCAGCAGCAGCACCAGCGGCACCGATACCGCCGCCCAGCGCAGGAACGACATCCGTAACTGATCCCTCGATGCGACCGTACCCAACGTTTCCCATCCCCCAATGCCGGAAGCGGCGTGTCTAGGTGCCCAATCGTCACCCATGCGTAAACTGCCAAAGCCACATGGCGCACGATTGTTTCAGTCGCGATGCGCCGCGATCAGATATTCGACATTGCCCTCCGGCCCGGTGATGGGGCTTTCCACGATGGTTTCGACGCGCCAGCCGGTCGCGGCGAACCAGTCCGCCACCTCGGCGCAGACGCGCGCGCGCACCGACGGGTCGCGCACGACGCCGCCCTTCCCCACCTCCGCGCGGCCGGCCTCGAACTGCGGCTTGATGAGCGCCATCGCGCGGGCGGGCGGGCGGGCGAAGGACAGCGGCACCTCCAGCACCTTGGCCAGGCCGATGAAGCTGGCGTCGCAGACGACCAGGTCGACCGGTTCGGGCACGTGCGCCGGGGTGAGGATGCGCGCGCTGGTCTGTTCGTGGACGATGACGCGCGGGTCCTGGCGCAGCTTCCACGCCAGCTGGTTCGTCCCGCTGTCCACCGCATAGACGCGCGCGGCGCCGCGGGTCAGCAGCACGTCGGTGAAGCCGCCGGTCGACGACCCCACGTCGATCGCCACCGCGCCGGTCACGTCCCAGCCGGCATGGTCCAGCCCGTGCGCCAGCTTGATCCCGCCGCGCGATACCCAGGGGTGGTCGCGGCCGCGCACGTCGAGCACGACATCGTCGGCGAGCGGCTGTCCGGGCTTTTCCACCTTGCGGTCACCGGCGAAGACCAGCCCGGCCATCACCAGCGCCTGTGCGCGGGTGCGCGATTCGGCCAGGCCGCGGTCCACCAGCATCTGATCGGCACGTTGTTTCGCCATCGGCGCGCTATCGCAGCCCCGCCCCCCGGGCCGCAAGCGCCGCGGCGATTTCGGTTCGTCTCGCGGCGGCCTCCGTTCGCGTCAATTGCTGCGATGCAGGATTGTCCATGGATTTAGGGGACAATACATTGCGAATCGAGGCCGCGGCTTTTCCCGACCCCTAGACTGTGTGCCGCGGCCTCACCTTTTCCCCGCACCGACGCGGGGATGACAGGAGAGACGTCATGGGACTTTCGACATATGATCTGTCGGTCCGGCCGACGATCCTGACCGTTCCCGGGCTGGGTGGCTCGGGACCCGCGCACTGGCAGACCCTGTGGGAGGGCGCGCGCCCCGACACGTCGCGGATCGACCTGGGGATGTGGGACCGGCCGCATCGCAACAGTTGGGTGACGAAGATCGACCAGGCGGTGGCAGGCGCGCGTGCGCCGGTGATCCTGGTCGCGCATTCGCTGGGGTGCATCGCGACGGCGTGGTGGGCGTCGATGAGCCCGCAGCCGTACGGCTGGCCGGTGGCCGGCGCGCTGCTGGTCGCGCCCGCCGATGTCGAGCGCGCGGGCGTGGCGGAGGAACTGGCCCCGTTCGCCCCCGCGCCGAAACAGCCGCTGCCGTTCCCGTCGATCGTGGTCGCGTCCACCGACGATCCGTGGGTGACGATCGAGCGCGCGCACAGCCTGGCGGTCGACTGGGGCAGCCATTTCGTCGATGCGGGGCCGCACGGCCACCTCAACGCCGCCAGCGGGCTGGGTCACTGGCCGGAGGGGCAGGAACTGCTGGAACGGGTGATCCACGCCGCGGGCGGCCCGCATGGCGAGGCGCGCACCCCGGGCGACGCGCGCGCGATCCTGACGATGCCCAGCCGGCCGCGCGGTTACGAGGCGCGGATCTGAGGGGCCGCCCCGACCCGCCCGTCGAGGTAGCGTACCAGCGCCGCCACGTCGGGCAGGTCGGGCACCAGCGGGTCGGCGGGCAGCGACAGCGCGGCGGCGGCGGCGTTGGCGACATCCTCCACGTCGCCGCGCGCCATCTTGAGGAAGCGCTTCAGCGTGTCCTCGGGCTGGGGCACCACCCCTTCCCCGTACCACAGGGCCAGCGCCGCGCGCACCGCCGGGGCGACGCGCGGGTCGGCGTCAGCGCCCGCGAACACCGCGTCGAAATCGGCCGCGGTCCACGCCGCGCGCTCGGCCACCGCGCCCTTCACCCGGCGCAGCATGGCATAATTGGCCCACAGCATCCCCACCGCGTACAAAGCGGTGAGCGCGCCGACCTTCTCCCAGCCGGTCACGCGCGCGCGATCACGCCCGCTTCGTTGTAGCGCAGCGCCGACAGGACGGTGGCGACGATCGCATCGGCGTCCAGCCCGGCCTCGGCATATTGCACCTCGGGCTTGTCCTGGTCCTGGAAGCGATCGGGCAGGCGCAGCGTGCGGATCTTGAGGCCGGCGTCGGTCAACCCGGCGTCCGACGCCATCGTGAGGACATGCGCGCCGAGGCCGCCGACGGCATTCTCCTCGATCGTCACCGCGACTTCGTGGCTGGTCAGCAGCCGGCGGATCAGCGCCTCGTCCAGCGGCTTGGCGAAGCGCAGGTCAGCGACGGTGGTCGACAGCCCGCGCGCCTCCAGCACCTCGGCCGCCTTCAGCGCCTCGCCCAGGCGTGTGCCAAGCGACAGGATCGCGACCGACTTGCCTTCGCGGACGATGCGACCCTTGCCGATCTCCAGCCGCTCCGGCACCGCGGGCAGCGCGACGCCGGTGCCGCCGCCGCGCGGGTAGCGCACCGCGATCGGGCCGTCGTCATATTCGGCGCAGGTGTGGACCATATGGACCAGCTCCGCCTCGTCCGCCGGGGCCATCACGACGAAATTGGGCAGCGTCGCCAGATAGGTGACGTCGAAGCTGCCCGCGTGCGTCGCGCCGTCCGCCCCGACCAGCCCGGCGCGGTCGATCGCGAAGCGCACCGGCAGGTTCTGGATCGCGACGTCGTGGACCACCTGGTCATAGGCGCGTTGCAGGAACGTCGAATAGATCGCGCAGAACGGGCGCATTCCCTGCGCCGCCAGCCCGGCGGCGAAGGTGACGGCATGCTGTTCGGCGATGCCGACGTCGAAGAAGCGGTCGGGATGCGCCGCCGCGAACCGGTCCAGCCCAGTGCCCGACGGCATCGCCGCGGTGATCGCGCAGATGCGCGGATCGGCATCCGCCGCGCGCGCCAGCGCGTCGCCAAAGACGTTCTGATAGGCCGGCGGCCCCGGCGGCGCCTTCGCCTGGGTGCCGGTGATGACGTCGAACTTCTGCACGCCATGATATTTGTCGGCGGACTGTTCGGCCGGGGCATAGCCCTTGCCCTTCTTCGTCACGACATGGATCAGGATCGGGCCTTCCTCCGCATCGCGCACGTTTTCGAGCACGGGGATAAGGTGTTCCAGATTGTGCCCGTCGATCGGCCCGACATAATAGAAGCCCAGTTCCTCGAACAGCGTGCCGCCCATCGTCATGCCGCGGGCATATTCGTCGGTCTTGCGCGCGGCGGTGTGGAACGGGCGCGGCAGGCGGCGCGCGAACTTCTTCATCAGCTCGCGCACGCCCAGGAATTCGCGGCTGGACACGATCCGCGACAGATAGGCCGACAGCCCGCCGACCGGCGGCGCGATCGACATGTCGTTGTCGTTGAGGATAACGACCAGGCGATTGCCCGCCGCCTCGGCATTGTTCATCGCCTCATAGGCCATGCCCGCCGACATCGCGCCATCGCCGATCACCGCGATCGCCTTGCCCGGCGCGCCGGTCAGCTTGTTGGCGGTGGCGAAGCCGAGCGCGGCCGAGATCGACGTCGAACTGTGCGCCGCGCCGAACGGATCGTACTCGCTCTCGCTCCGCTTGGTGAAGCCCGACAGCCCCCCGCCCTGCCGCAGCGTGCGGATGCGGTCACGCCGCCCGGTCAAGATCTTGTGCGGGTAGCATTGGTGTCCGACGTCCCAGATCAGCCGGTCGCGCGGCGTATCGAACACGTAATGGATCGCGACGGTCAGTTCGACCACGCCCAGCCCGGAGCCGAGGTGGCCGCCGGTCACGCCGACGGCGGCGATCGTTTCCTGTCGCAGTTCGTCGGCCAGCTGGCGCAGCTGTTCGGGGCGCAGCGTGCGCAGATCGGAAGGCGTATCGACGGTGTCGAGCAAGGGTGTCTGAAGGGCATCGGCCATCGGACCGGGATAGCTGAGCGATATCAGCATGTCGATTGCCGCTTTTTCCGATCGACCGGGGGGGGGACCGTGCCGGAGGAGGCAACGGCGATGTTCGCGAACGTCAGGTCGATCGACCATGCGGTCGGCGGGTATCGACGCGACGCGCGGCGCTGAAGAAAGGGGTTGTTCGCGCAGAGACGCGGAGGCGCAGAGAGGCTTTGCCGACGCGCAGCGTCTCGCACCTATCGCATCGTCGGGATGGGGCCGCTGCGCGGGCGGTCGGCGCACCATCTCTGCGCCTCCGCGTCTCTGCGCGAACGCACTTCTACGCCTTTATGCGAACGACCTTCTTCAAGACCAGGGAACGTCCGTCGCGATCCTTACGCCGCGCATTCGGCGCAGCGGCCGCGGACTTCCACCACCGGGCGTTCGGGCTGGAAACCGGCGGTCAGCGCGGTCTGGCGCAGGTCGCGGGTCAGGCGATCGTCGTCGACGTGCGTGGTTTTGCCGCACGCATCGCACACCAGGAAGATGCAGTCGTGCCGGCAGCCGGGATGCGCGTTGACGACATAGGCGTTGGCGCTTTCCACCCGCTGCGCCAGGTTGGCGGCGACGAACAGGTCGAGGATACGGTAGATGCTGTTGGCGGCGATCCGCCGCCCCTCGGCACGGGACACCGCCTCCGCAATGTCATAGGCCGACGCCGGCTTCGCGAAGCCCGACAGCGCCGCGAAGACGCCCGCGCGCATCACCGTCCATTGCTCGCCCGCGCCTTCCAGCGCCGCCTGCGCCGCGCGCATCAGCGCGTCGCCCTCCGGTTCGTGATGGCCATGCCCCATGCGCGATGAGATAGGCACCGGGCGGCGCCCCGGCAAGCTTAGCGGTGGGTATGGCGATTGAGCGAATGGCCCAACGCCAGCACCGCGACCCCGGCGATGGTCAGCGCGGTTTCCGCCAGATGATGCGCGCCATGCGCCACCACCAGCGCCGAGGCCATCAGCGCCAGCCCGGTCGCGCCCAGCACGATCGGCAGCGGGCGGCGATGCCGCACCACGCCCCGCCCGAACGCGACGACGCCCAGGACCAGCGCCATCACCAGCCCCGCTTCGTGGATCAGCGGGCTGCCCAGCAGGCCGCCCGCGGTGGACAGCACCGCCAGCGCCACCGTCGTCGCCAGGCAATGGACGACGCACGCCGCCGACAGCCAGATCGCCCAGCGATCGAGCCGGTGTGTTCCCGCGTCGGAGGTGAGTCGCTGAGCCATGACCGGGACGCAGATAGGGCAGCCACGGCCATGTTACAATATCACATGGCAAATTGTTATCGGCGGTGACGCGGGGTGCACGTCCCTGTATGGCACCGCCGATGCGGCGCGTTCTGGATATCGACCGGTCGATCCTCGGCCAACCCTGGCACTGGCGCGCGCTGGCGACGGACCAGCGCGACGGACTGATGCCCGACGACCTGCTGACGCAATTGCTGCTGGCGCGCGGTTGCCCTCGCGACGCGCTGGAGGCGCACAAGGCGCCGTCGATCCGCGGGTTCATGCCCGATCCGTCGATCTTCCGCGACATGGACGTCGCCGCCGCGCGGCTGGCCGATGCGGTGGAGCGCGACGAAGCGGTGGCGATCTTCGGCGATTACGACGTCGACGGCGCGACATCGTCGGCGCTGCTGGTGCTGTTGCTGCGCGAGCTGGGGCGCGACGCCCGCGTCTATATCCCCGACCGGCTGGTCGAGGGGTACGGCCCCAACGCAGACGCGATGGAGCGGCTGGCGGCGGAGGGCGCGACTCTGATCGTCACGGTCGATTGCGGGGCGCAGGCGTTCGACGCGCTGGCGGGGGCGCGCGCCGACGTCATCGTCGTCGACCATCACCAATGCGCGACGCAGCTGCCGCGCGCGCATGCGGTGGTGAACCCCAACCGCCAGGACGAGGGCGAAGGCGCCGCGCACGGCCATCTGGCGGCGGTGGGGGTCGCGTTCCTGCTGGGCGCGGCGCTGATCCGCGCGTTGCGGGCGCGCGGCTATTTCGCGACGCGGGCGGAGCCGCGGCTGCTCGACCTGCTCGATCTGGTCGCGCTGGGGACGGTGGCGGACGTGGCGCAGCTGCGCGGGCTGAACCGCGCCTTCGTGGCGCAAGGACTGAAGGTGATGGCGCAGCGCCGCAACATCGGGCTGGCCGCGCTGGGCGAGGCGGCGCGGCTGACGCGCGCGCCGACCGCCAGCGACCTGGGGTTTGCGTTCGGGCCGCGCATCAACGCCGGCGGGCGCGTCGGGCGCGCGGACCTGGGCGTGCGGTTGCTGACGACGCGCGACCCGGCGGAGGCGCGCGCGCTGGCGGCGGAGCTGGACCGCCTGAACGACGAACGCCGCGCGATCGAGGCGATGGTGCAGGAAGGCGCTGAGGCGATGCTGTGCAGCGACCGCGCGGTGTGCGTGGTGGCGGGCGACGGCTGGCATCCCGGCGTGATCGGGATCGTCGCCGGGCGGCTGAAGGAGCGGCTGGGCCGCCCCGCGATCGTCATCGCGCTGGACGACGACGGCATCGGCAAGGGATCGGGCCGGTCGATCACAGGGGTGGACCTGGGCGCGGCGGTGCTCTCCGCGAAGGAGCGCGGGCTGCTGATCGCGGGCGGCGGCCATGCGATGGCGGCGGGGCTGACGATCGCGAAGGACGCGATCCCCGCCTTCGCCGACGATCTGGAAGCGCGGCTGGGCGCGGCGGTGGAAACGGCGCGAGAAAACCGCGCGCTGCTGGTCGATTCGGTCGTCGCGGCGGGCGGGGTGACCCCCGATTTGGTCCATGCGCTGGAGGCGGGCGGCCCCTATGGCACCGGCTGGCCCGCGCCGCGCGTGGCGGTGGGGCCGGTGCGCACGATCAAGGTCGACGTCGTCGGCAACGGCCATGTCCGCGCGATCGTGGCGGGCGACGACGGCCGCAGCCTGAAGGCGATGGCGTTCCGCGCCGCCGACAATCCGCTGGGCCAGGCATTGCTGGCCGCCGGCCCGTCGCGCCGGCTGTGGCTGGCGGGGCGCGCGCGGCTCGACGAATGGGGTGCGCGGCCGGCGGCGGAATTGCACGTCGACGACGCCGCCTGGGCCAACTGACCCCTTGACCCCCGCCGCCCTTTCCGCCAAGGGACCCGCCACGCCTCACGGCCCCTTCGTCTAGCGGTTAGGACGCGGCCCTTTCACGGCTGAAACACGGGTTCGATTCCCGTAGGGGTCACCAGCCTTTTCAATGGCTTGCGTGTGCAGGCGGGCAGATCATCAAATATCAGTCGAATATCCGCCAGCGGAAGCCTGCGAACATCGACGCACGCTTTTGCGATCAAACCTCGAGTCGATCATGGCGTGGTGGCGCTGCCCTTCAAGCTTGCGGCACGCTCTTCGCCTCGGCGACAACCGACATCAGAGAGCGCCGGCCGCCGAATGGAGCCGGCGGGGTGGGCCCCCGCCGGCTCGCCCCCTTAGTGGCTTGGGAGCTTGAAGCAGTAGACCAGCTCCGGCTTCTGACCAGTTACCAGGCGGCGCTTCACCTGGAGGCGCTTCTCCTCACGAACTGAACCGCGCCGGGTTTGCCGGAGGCCCCAACTCCTGAGAGGAAGGGGCTATGACGAGCAAGACGACGAACAAGTTTTCACCTGAGGTGCCCGCGCGTGCGGTGCGGATGGTGCTGGAACACGAGAAGGATCACGCGTCGTGCTGGGCAGCGGTGGTGTCGATCGCGATGAAGATCGGGTGTGCGGGCCAGACGCTGCACGATTGGGTGAAGAAAGCCGAGGTCGACAGCGGCATGCGCGCCGGGATGCCGAGCGACGTCGCCGACCGAATGAAGGCACTGGAGCGGGAGAACCGCCAACTGCGCCAGGCCAACGAGATCCTACGCAAGGCGTCGGCGTATTTTGCGATGGCGGAGCTCAACCGCCGAGCGAGGTGATGGTGTCGTTCATCGACGCGCATCGCGAGGTGTACGGGGTCGAGCGGATCTGCCGGGTCCTGCCGATCGCCCAAGGTCGCGTAGCGGCATCAGGCAATCCCCATTCTCAGCGCAAGCGCCGCCAGCGTGATGAGCAGGACAGGCACGGTCAGCGTAACCCCGACCCGGAAATAGTACCCCCACCCGATCCGCGCGCCCTTTTGCCCGAGGACATGGAGCCACAGCAGCGTGGCGAGCGAGCCGATCGGCGTCAGCTTGGGACCGAGGTCGCAGCCGATCACGTTGGCGTAGATCATCGCTTCCTTGATCGCACCCGTGGCGTGGGTGGCGTCGATCGACAGCGCGCCCACCAGCACGGTCGGCATGTTGTTCATCACCGACGACAGGACGGCCGCGATCACGCCCGTGCCGAGCGCCGCGCCCCATACGCCGCCTTGGGCGGCGCGATCGAGCAGTGTCGCCAGATGATCGGTCAGGCCGGCATTCCGCAGGCCGTAGACGACGAGGTACATGCCGAGCGAGAAGATCACGACCTGCCAGGGTGCGCCGCGCAGCACCTTGGCCGTTGGGATCACATGGCCCTTCCCTGCGATCACCAGCAGCAGGACCGCTCCGGCAGCGGCCACGGCGCTGACCGGCACGCCGAGCGGTTCGAGCAGGAAGAAGCCGGCGAGCAGCAGGGCAAGGACGATCCATCCGGCGCGGAAGGTTGCGGCGTCCCGGATCGCGGCATCAGGGGCACGCAGCGCCGTCACATCGTAATCCTGCGGTATGTCGCGCCGAAAGAACAGCAACAGCGCGCCCAGCGTGGCGGCGATCGACACCAGATCGACCGGCACCATCACGGCGGCATAGTCGGCGAAACCGAGCCTGAAGAAGTCGGCCGACACGATGTTGACGAGGTTCGAGACGACCAGCGGCAGGCTGGCGGTGTCGGCGATGAACCCGGCTGCCATGACGTATGCCAGCGTCGCCTTGTCCTTGAACCCCAGCGCCCGCAGCATGGCGATGACGATCGGCGTCAGGATCAGCGCCGCGCCGTCATTGGCGAACAGCGCGGACACCGCCGCGCCAAGCAGCACGATCAGGACGAACAGCCGGCGACCATGCCCTCCACCCCAGCGCGCGACGTGCAGCGCCGCCCATTCGAAGAACCCGGCTTCATCGAGCAACAGGCTGATGACGATGATCGCGACGAACGCCGCGGTCGCGTTCCAGACGATGCCCCATACCACCGGCACGTCGGACAGGGTGACGACGCCCGCGAGCAGCGCCACGACCGCCCCGCCCATCGCGCTCCACCCAATGCCCAGGCCCTTGGGTTGCCAGATGACGAACGCGATCGTCGCGACGAAGATCAGGACGGCAAGGAGCATCAGGCGACGCGTTGGCCCAAGGCATCGACCACCTGCTCGCCTTCCTCCTTTACGAACGCGCCGCGCTGGCCGCTCGGCAGCAGATCAAGGACAGCTTCGGACGGCCGGCACAGCTTCACGCCGAGCGGCGAGACGACCAGCGGCCGGTTGATGAGGATCGGATGCGCCATCATCGCGTCCATCAGCGCGTCGCCGGACAGCGACGTGTCGCCCAAGCCCAACTCGGCATAGGGCGTCCCCTTCTCGCGCAGCAGGTCGCGCGGGGTGATCCCGGCACGGTCGATCAGCTCTGCCAGCATCGCGCGCGAGGGCGGCGTTTTCAGATACTCGACGACATGCGGCTCGATGCCGGCATTGCGGATCATCGCCAGCGCGTTGCGCGACGTGCCGCACTGGGGGTTGTGATAGATGATGACATCGACGGGCGCATTGTCGGTCATTCCGGGCGTCCTTTCAGCAGCAGGGAGCGAGTTCGGCGATGAGCGGGGCGCACAGTTCGGGCGAGCCGCCGCAGCAGTCCTTGACGAGGAACAGCGTCAGCGCTCGCAGGCCGTCGAGGTCAGCGCGGTAGATGATCGATCGGCTATGGCGTTCTGATCGGACCAGGCCTGCGCGAGCAAGGATGCCGAGATGCGCGGACATGGTGTTTTGCGGAACGTCGAGCTGACGGGCTATTTCGCCGGCTGCCATGCCATCGGGTTCGTGGCGGACCAGCAGGCGAAACACATCCAGGCGCGTTACCTGCGCCAACGCCCCAAGCGCCACGATAGCCGAATCGTTTTCCATATATCCGGCATAACAGATATATTGGACAGCGCTACTCTCACCTGCTTGTTCGTGAATTTGGTGTCTCGCCATTCACCCCGCGATATACTTCCGTGAGGGCCGCTATCGATCCGTTTGGCGATCCGGAGTGAAAACGCCGCGGCGGTCTCGCAGCCGTTCCTGCTTAGGAAAGCTGGTGCCAAGCCAGTCAAACCGTGCGTGCAGCCTTTCGCCGGCGAAGCCAATGAAGGATGCCCGTCGTCAACAGGATCGTCGGGACGAAGCCGATCAACACCGCGAGGATGCGGGTCGCCACCCCGCCCACCGTGCCGTCGTGTAGTGTGCGGATCCAGCTCGCCACGGCGGTGCCGGTACCGGCCCGGCGAACATCATGCACGGCCAGCACGAGACCGGAGAACTGGTCGATAAACACGTAGCTGCCGGGGAAGCGCCGGTGCGGATCACCGGGCACCTGCAACCGGACCCGGATCGGTGCATCGCCGGCTCCCGGTATGTCGATGAAGACGATGCGGCCATCCGGCAGAGCGCGATGGGCCGTATAGAGCGCCTCGACGATCGCGATTTGGTGATCACCTCCCCCCGCCGATTTCGGCGCGGGAATGGTCGCGGGAGCCAGCAACGCCTGCGTGACGGCGGGCAGCGCCAGCAGCACGCCCGTCGCCACCAGCACGAACAACAGCGCCATGCTCCACAGGCCGGACAGCTTGTGAAGGTCGCGCAGTCGGCGGATCGGTGCGGCGTCGCGCTTGAAGGCGAGCGCCTTGCGCCAGCTTCCACGCGGCCACCACGCCGCGATGCCGCTGACGAGCAGCACCAGCATCGCCACGCCCGACCAGCCTACCACCTGCCCACCGAGGTCGCCGGCAAGCAGCGCCATGTGGAGCTGGTAGAGCCAGCTCATCAGATAGCCACCCCAGGGTTCGGCACGGACGATCCGGGTGCCGTCAGGCGAGAACCAGACCATCATCCGATCGGTATGATGGCCGTGCCCGGACGCCGGGTAGTAGCGGGCGGGAATGGGGCCGCCTTCGCCCGTCACCTCCAGCGTCCACTTGTCGCCCGGATGGCGCCAGCGCGCGCGCCCGGTCGCCAGCGCGCGATCCCATGCCGGCGAGGCCAGGCCAGGCGGCACATCGCCCGGCTTGGCCTCGACCACCGGATGGAGCGCGGCATCGATGCCGGTGTAGAACACCAGCGCCGACCCGGTGAGGCCCAGCACCGCGAACAGCAGCCCCAGGCTCAACCCCAGCCACAGATGGACGCGGCGCACGAGGATGCGCGTGCGCGATACTGCCGATCGGCGATGCCCCGACATCAGAACCGCGTCGCCAGCGCCACTTCGAACGATCGCGGCGCGCTGATATAGACGTTGGTGGTCGGGTAGCCGGAATATTCGCCGTAGAAGGCGTCGGTCAGGTTCCGACCACGAAGCGTCAGAGTTGCTTGCGTTGCGACCGGGAACGAAAGGCTGGCATCCAGCACATTATGCCCGGCGACCCGGATCGTATTGGCCGTGTCGGTGTAGAAGGCGCTGGCGTGCCGCAGGAAGCCGCCCAGCGTCACCTTGTCGGCGATGGTGTAGAGTGCGGAGGCGTTGACCGTGGTCGAGGGGACGTTGATCGGGCGGTTGCCGCTCCGGTCGATCCGCACGCCTCCAACCAGCTCGGACAACTCGTCATATTGCGCGTCGGTGTAGGACACGCCGCCCGAGAGGCGCAGCGCCTTCGCTGGCGAGACGACGGCGGACAGCTCGACGCCCTGTGACGACTGCCGCCCGCCCTGCACCGTCAGCGCCGGGTTGTTCGGATCGCGGGTCAGGATGTCGCGCTGCTTGATGCGGTAGGCCGCGCCGGTGACGCTCGCCCGACCGCCCCATGCGGTCGCCTTGAACCCGGCCTCGTAGGCGCGGCCCTTGGTAAGCCGGAACCGGCTGTTGGCGATCGACGCCAGCAGGATCGAGGAGACCGGCGATACCGCGGTCGTATATTGCGCGTAGAGGGTCAGGCCAGGTGTCACGTCCCACGTCGTGCCCGCCCGCCACGAGACAGGATCGAACGTCGGGCTGTTTCGATCGACCACGCCGGTGACATTCTGGATCGTCGCGCGGTCCAGCTCCATGTGGTCCCAGCGTATCCCGCCGACCAGCAACCATTTGGGCGTCAGGTTCACCGCATCCTCCGCGAACACGGAGGTCTGCTTCAGCCTGGAATCGAAGGTGACGTTGCCGGCGGTGAAGATCGCTGTCCCTATAGGCAGCGGCACGATGGCCGGATTGCGCACGTCCACCGCCGGGAGGGCCGAAGTTGGGGCCGTCTGACGCAGGCTGACGAAATCGGTGTCGTTGTGTTCGACGCCGAGGCTGAAGCGGTTGCGGAGGCCCGCGATCCGGCTGTCATTGCCGATCACCCCGCGCGCGTTCCAGAACTGATGATCGTGGCGGAAGTCCTGATAGGTCTGGCGGAAGCTGCCGTTCGGGAACGCCGCGGTCGGCGCGACGAAGGTCTGGCTGTCGGCGAGCAGAAACGCGCGCTTCGCGGTGTAACCGGTCAGGTCGACCGCGAAGGTCCACCCGCTGCCGATCGACCAGTCGAGCCGCGAGCGCACGGTGGTCTCGTCGGCCCCGGAATAGGCACCTTGCGGGTTGTAGTTGCGTGGGCGCAGCGCGCGATCGGCGACCAGGCCGTTCGCCGTCGTGACGGCATCGGTCGGGCGCAGCGCATATTGACCGGGGATCAGCGGCAGGCCCTGATAGGTGGCGTCGTAGCGATCCTCGAAATGATCGACGGCGACGAGCAACGACAGGCGATCACTTGGGCGCCACAGCGCGCTCGCGGTCAGCCCGGCCGAGAAGGTGTCGTTGTTGTCCACGTCGTAGAGGCTGTCCGACCGCTGGTAGCTGGCGTCCGCCCGCACCGCGATCGTGGACGATACCGGCAGGTTGACCCCGCCTGCCGCGAACACCGTATCGAAGCTCCCGACCGACAACAGCGTGTCGAGGTGGCGTTCTCCCAGGACCGGCTTGCGCGTCACCTTGTTGATGACGCCGGCCAGCGCGCCTTCGCCGTAGAGAACCGAGGCCGGCCCCTTCAGCACCTCGATCCGATCATAGTGCCAGTTGTTGCTGTCGCGCTGAACGACGGTCGAGGTCGAAATCCGCACGCCGTCCTGAAGGATCGACACGGTGTTGCCGGCGAAGCCGCGCAAGCTGACGACGGCCGGATTGCCCGGCACGTTGCCGGCAATCGCACCCACCACGTCGTTGAACGTCTCGCGCGCGGTGCGAAGGCCGCGAACCTGGAGATCGTCCTGCGTCAGCACTTCGACGCTCGCAGGGGTCTCCCGGATCGACAATCCGAGGCGGCTGCTCGCCTGCGCCTGATCGTCCAGCTTCAGCGGATCGCGCTGGCCAGTGACGACAATTGTCGCATCGGTGCGATCGTCAGTGATGTTGGTGCTTCGCACCTGTGCGTCGGCCGGCACAGCCAGCAGCAGGCAGGGCGCAGCCGCGCCCGCCAGACGATAGGATCGGAACATGGAGAAATACCTTTGACCGGCCCGACGCCTGAGGACGCGGGCCGCAATTCATGGTCGCACCGGATGAAGCGGCGCGGGATGACAGGTCAGAGGTAGGAAGGTGGTCCGCGCAACGGAGGCCGTAGATGGGCCGGGCGTGAGGGTGCCGGCGGGACAGTCGCGATCAGGCCGAGGGCCAGGATGAAGACGATCAGCGCGGCGAGTTGGACGGGATCGATCGAGCCCAGCATCGCGGCCGATAGCCCCGAGAAGGCGCAGGGCATTTCCGCCTTGCCGTGATCCTTCGAATTGCCGTGATCGGGCATGTCGCCGTGCATCCCCGGCATGTCCATCGACATGGCCGCCGGACCGAAGCCGGAGCAGATCGTGACGGTCATGCGGCCGGACGCGTTGTCGATCATGTAGCCGGTGGGGACCAGCAGCTTCAGCAACAGCGTCGCCGCGCAGAGCAGCACGGCGAAATGGCGTTGCGCGAGAAGATGCCGGACGGCCTGCACGGGGGCTAACTAGCCGTGCCTATGGGACGTGTCACTGAGGCAATCGGTCCCACGGCCCTTTCATAAAAGCGGCCCGCAAAAATGGGTTCTGGGAAGCCACTCGCATCCCCCAAACTCGATGTTTTTCTGCCGGCGATGGCGGCGTGGGTAAAGCTATGGCTCTGCACATAGCGACGGATGCGCAGGATCGGCGCGACTTCCTGCACGAGCGGCGCGTGACGTTCCCGCCAATATAGCTGGAAGTCCTCGCGGCTGAGCCCAGGGAGCCGGTGCAGGCAGAATATCATCTTGATCATGGCTGGCCTCCTCCGCCTCGTCATAGATCCGGCGCGACCTATCGGCCAAATGTCGCGCCGTGCGCCGCCGCGTCAGAGCGGGGAGACGATCACCGGAATGGCGGACAGCCGCGGCATTGCGTTGATCGCCTGCACCGCGCGGTCGCGCGCCACCAGACGCGTCGTCGAAGCCCCCTCCTGCGCGGCATCGTCCGTCATCAATCCGCCCCAGCCATGCGACATCGACACCACGCCGCGCCGCACGCTGGCGTCACCGCGAACCTCCGCAACGATCGAATCGTGATCGACCGAGATCCTGACCCGCGCGCCATCGGTCAGCGACAGCGCCGCCAGATCGTCGGGGTGCATCCATGCCGGATTGGTCGGGAAGCGGCGGCGCGTCACCGCCAGGTCGCGGCCGAAGCTGTTCATCGTCTCACGCTCGCGCCGCGCCACCAGCAGGTGCGTCGCCGCCATGTCGGGTCGACCGGACAGGCCGTCGCGGCACGCGTCGAGCTCGGCCAGGACGTCGTCCGGCGCCAGCGCCAGCCGCGCGTCCCGCCCCTCCCGCGCGGGCAGGATGGTCGGTGCGGGACGATCGAACACCGCCCCCGCGGGACACGCCCTGACCGTATCGAGCGGCACCGTCGCGCCTGTCGTCAACAGCTCGAGCAGGTCGTCGCTGTCGGGCGTCCTCTCCATGTCGACCGGCACACCCAGACCGAGCTGTAGCCCCAGCCGCTGCGCGAGCGCGTAATAGACCATCCAGTCGTCCACGACGTCACTGCCCGCCGGCGGCGGCACCAGCGCGGGCGTATATTGCGCGAACGGAATTTCGAGGCCGAGCCCTTCGAGGAACTGCGTGTGATCCGGCCGCTCGAACGGCTGCTTCACCGCGAACACGATATCCGCCAGCCGCGCGGTCTCCGACCACACCGGCTCGCTCGTCACCAACAGGTCGAGCGCGCGCAGCGCCTCGATGGCATACCGCTGATCGGGCAGCGCGTTGGCGGGATTCGCACCGATGCAAAACAGCGCCCGGACGCCGCCAGGCGCGTCGGTGAGAATCTCGTCCGCCAGCGTCGCCGTCATCATCTGGCCGAACATCGTGCCGTGCCCGGACACGCCGCGATGCCCACTCGCCCCGTTCCGTAGCATGGTGACATAATGTCCAAGTGACATGCCGGGACGTTCGCGATAACGGCCCGTCCGTGCAGTCTGTCCGGCATCTCCTGGCGCAACGCCCGCTGGCGGCGATGATCTGTGCCGTCGCGTTGCTGCTGAAGCTGCTGGTGCCGGGCGGCTATATGATCGCAGCCGATCACGGGCGCCTGTCCATCGTCATCTGTTCGGGAATGGCGACGACCCCCGCCGCCGTGGCCATGCCGGGCATGGATCACGTCGTGGCCATGGCGCATGCCACGATGCCGGAGACGGACAAGTCGACGGATCACGGCAAACCCGAGATGCCGTGCGCCTTCGCGGGTCTGTCCGCGCAGGTTCTGGGCGCGGTCGACGTCGTGCTGCTGGCGACGGCGCTGGCCGCCGTGGCGGTCATGGCGCTGCGGGCGACCCCGCGCATCGCACCGCGCGCCACACCCTATCTGCGCCCACCGCTGCGCGGCCCCCCGCTTTCCGCCTGACGCACTGACCGGGGCACGGCCGGGCCGACCGCGCCGTCGTCGTGGCACCTGTCGGCCGTCACGCGAGCCACGTTCCGCAGCGGTTTCCGGTCGCCAGCGATCGGAGATGCGCGCGTCGCGTCGGAGCGTAAGTGCACCCCGGCCGGGGTTCGACGCACGCGAGAAGCGGCGTCGCCGACGACCGATCCGACCGCAGGCGTTCGCGCATGGGCGAAGGCTGCGGCGCGATGACGCCGCGCCTGACGCGTCCGCTCGCACCAACACGAAAGACATTCGGCCCGCCGGGGAGCGGGCCGTGGGGGAATATCATGTCGAAGACCGGTTTGATGGTGGCGGCCGCCACCGGCTGTTTCCTGATCGCCGCGCCGGCCGCGGCGCAGCGGCGCGACGAGGCGTCCGCCCGCGCCGATACGCAGGTGACGATCGGCGGGGACGAGATCATCGTCACCGCCACATCCATGGCGCGCTCCACCGCCAATGTCCTGACCTCGGTCGACGTGCTGAGCGGCGACGTCGCGCAGCGCCAGAATGTCGACAACGCGTGGGAACTGTTCGCGCGGCTACCCGGCGTCGTCCTGACCGATTTCAGCCAGGGCACGACCTCGGGCCGCTTCTCGATCCGCGGATTCAACGGCGAGGGCGAGATCAACGCGGTCAAGCTGCTGATCGATGGCGTGCCGTCGAACGACAATGCCGGGCGGATGGACTTCATGGACCTCGTCTCGCCGCTCGACATCGCCTCGGTCGAGCTGGTGCGCGGCACCTCCGATCCGCGCTGGGGACTGCACGCGATCGCGGGCAGCGCCGATATCAAGACGCGGATCGGCGGCAATTACCTCGACGTGCGCGGGATCGCCGGCGCGTTCGGCACCTATGACGCGCAGATGTCGGCCGGGGTAGAGACCGGGCGGCTGAGCCAGAATTACCTGCTGTCCTATCGCCGGAGCGATGGCTTCCGCGACCACGCCGGTCTCGACCGGCTGAACTTCGCGGGCAAGTGGTTCTACGACGTCGGCACTGCCAAGCTGGGGCTGATCGCGCGCCACAGCCGCAGCGCGGCGGACGAGCCGGGCTATCTGACCGATGCCGACGCCTACACCAACCGCTCGCGTTCCTACGACGTATCCGCGACCGATGGCGGCACGCGCGAATTGAGCCAGTACAGCGTGCACGTCGATGCCGATCTGTCGCGCGACGTGTCGCTGACCGCGGTCGGCTATGCGACGACCAACCGCGACAATCGCTATGTCCGCTTCTCGGCGAACGTCGCGCAGCAGCAGCGGCTGACGGACGAGCAGCATTACGGCGTGGTGGCCGGACTGCACTGGCACGCGGCCGACTGGCTGATGGCGGAGGCGGGCGGCGACGTGCAGTGGCAGCACAACCGCAGCCTGCGCTGGACCACCAACCGCCGGATCGTCACCGCCGCCACCCGCGACCAGGATTTCGACCTGACGGTGGGCGGCGCCTATGTGCAGGCAATCGCGACCCCGGTGCGCTGGCTGACGATCACGCCGGCATGGCGGATCGACCGAGTGAGCGGCCATTTCACCAACCGGCTGAACGGCCTCACCTACCCGGTCAACGATTACGGCACGATCAACCAGCCCAAGCTGTCGGTCGCGGTCACGCCCGTCGCCGGGCTGACCGCCTATGGCAATTTCGGGCGCACCTTCCAGATCGGCGCAGGATCGGGCGCCTATGTCGTGCCGCCGCGCGTGCGCGATGTCGCCGCCTCGATCAACGAAGGCTTCGAGGGCGGCATCAAGCTGTCGCAAGGCCGCTTTCTGACCGCCCGCGCGGCGGTGTGGCAGCAGACCGCGACCGGCGAGCTGAAGCGCCGGCTCAACGACCCGTCCGGGGAGTTCGACAATCTAGGCGCTACGCGACGCCGTGGCTTCGATCTGGAGGCGAGCGTGCAGCCGCTCCCCGGCCTGTCGGCCTGGGCCAGCTGGTCGCACCAGAAGGCGATCATCCGCGTCCCCGATCCGGCCGCCCCGCTGACCGCGGGCAACGAGATCGATCACGTCCCGAGGAACGTCTATACCGCCGGGATCGAATGGGCGCCGACGGCGCTGCCGTGGCGGGCGTCGCTGTGGGGCAACGGCCAGTCGTCCTATGAGCTGAACACCGCCAACAGCCAGGGCCGCTATGGCGACTATTTCCAGGTCACCGCCGAACTGGCGTACCGCGTGACCAAAGCCATCGAGCTGTCGGCGCAGGTGCGCAACCTGACGAACGATCGCTACGAATATGTCTGGTACGACGGCACGCAGCGGCTGCACGCGCCTGCCGATCCGCGCAGCGTCTTCGGCGCGGTCCGGGCGCGGTTCTGACGATGCGGGCGCGGGCGGCGGCCTCCGGGCGATCATGGCGGATGGGGGTCCGGCGGGTGCATCTGTGGCTGGGGCTGTCGCTCGGCCTGCTGTTCGCCGTGATCGGCCTGACGGGATCGGCGCTGGTCTTCTATGTCGGCATCGACGAGGCGCTGCATTCCGAGGCGCGCAGCGACGCCCTTGCCCCGGCGCCGGGCTGGTCGTCGCCCGTCTGGGATCGTGCGCTGGCGACCGGGCGCGCGGCGGGTTTCGATCCGGCGGGCAAATGGTCGTTCGAAGTGACGGGCGAAGGCGGCGCGATCCCGGCGCGCTACTATCCCCCCTCCCCGCCCGGCGCGGCGCATCCTCCCCGCCAGATGGTGTGGTTTTCCCCCGATGCCGGCCGGGTGATCCGCGTCGCGCCCTGGGGCGGCTATCTGATGAGCTGGATCTACGAACTGCACATGCAGCTGCTCGCGGGCGATGTGGGCATGCAGATCGTCGGATGGTCCGGGGTCGCCATGCTGGTCCTGCTGGCGACGGGCGTCATCGCATGGTGGCCGCGCGGCAGTTGGGCAAAGGCATTGGCGTTCAAGCGGCGGTCGGCGCCGATCCGGCGGCTGCGCGACCTGCATAAGCTGGCGGGTGTCGGCAGCGGGTTGCTTCTGATGATTGTGACGGGGACGGGGGTCATCCTGGCACTGCCGAGCGTGAAGACCGCGTTGTTCGCGACGGCGCCGGTTGCCGATCCGACCTTACCGGGCGGCACCGGGCCGATCATATCCGTGCGACACGCGCTGCGCGTGGTGAAAAGGACGGTTCCGGACGGGCGGCTGGTGTTCATCGATGTGCCGGGCGATGCCGATCGGCCCTACCGGTTTCGGCTGCAGGTACCCGGCGATCCGCATCAGCGGTTCCCGGGCAGCTATGTGTTCGTGGATCGGCGAACGGCGAACGTGGTCACGATCCAGGATGTGCGCCAGGGCGGGACCGGGACGCGTCTGAACGCATGGGTCCGCCCCCTTCACGACGGGTCGATCGGCGGACTGCCGATCCGGATACTGGCGGTCCTGATCGGCCTTGCGCCGACCCTGCTGGCCGTGACCGGCTTCCTTCATTGGCGACGCCGGGTGGGACATGCGGCGATCAGGACGACGACGCCGCGACATAGAGGCCGACGCTGACTACGACGATCGCGAACGACCGTTCGAGCACGCCCCTGCGCGCGGCGGCGAGCCAAGCAGACCCTGTGCGCCGATGCGGCTTGAGGTCGGAGCGCAAGGCGGCCGGCAGGACAGGCGCGATGGTCGTCGCGCCGGCCTGCCCCCGGCGCCGCACGGGCTGGCTCACCGGGGGTGGTGAGCCAGCGCCGCGACGGGCGCGTCAGTAATCGAAGCGCACCAGGATACCGACTTCGCGGCCCAGGGTCCGCGCGCCGGCGCTGTAGCCGGTGCTGTCGCCGAACAGGCCGAACATCCGCTGCGCGAAGGTGTCGATCTGCTGGTTCGTCAGGTTCCGTGCGATCAGCGAAACCTCGCCGCCGACCGGCGTCTTTGAGGCCGGCGAAGGCGTCGATCGTCGTCTGCGACTGGGTGCGGATGCCCGAATTGGCGTCTTCCCTGGTCCCCTGATAGCGGACCAGCCCGCGGACGAAGCCCTTGAACCCATCCTGGATGGCGACGTTGACTTCGCTGTTGGCGGACGCCTGCAGCTTGGGCGCGCCCGTCGGCGTCGCCGAGGAGCGGCACAGGCTGAAGTACCGGCCCGCCTGCACCGCCGGAGCCGAATTCACGTCCGGCCTGCCATCGCCATTGTAGTCGTTACGGGGACCAGCGCATGATTGTACTTGGCATCGGCATATCGGCATCATCCCAAGCCATCGGCGATAGCGGACAAGGCGGGGCGGGCGCGCGATCGCCCGCGCAGGTTCAGGATTGAGCGGCACGCCGGCCGCCTTCGCCAGCGCGGCGCCGGGCATTCACGAAGCCCTCGCCAGCCTCGCCCCCACCGCTTCCCATCCGGACGAAGATCTCGTTCAAGCCATGCGCCATCATCAGGCGCTGCAGCGCGAGCAGATCGGTCGCCACGCGCGTGCCGTCGGTAAAGGCGATGCCGCCATCCAGCAGCGGTGGAGCGAATTCGGACACGTACAGGCCGTTGCGGAGCCCGGCCCCGTGCGGCGCGGGCGACGCCAGCGCCGTGCCCATCGACGCCCGCATCGCGACGGGGAGACCTTGCTCACGGCGCCGCGCGCGCGGGTCAGGCGGCGGTGGGCGCCAGCCGATCGCGCAGGTCGGCGCGTTCGTCGGGCGACAGGGCGAGGTCCGGTCCGAACAGCCCGGACGGCGCGAACAGCGTGTCGATGACGCCATCGGCCCCGCCTTGCCGCCATGCCTGCGCCAGCATTCCGGCGTGCGGGTCGCTGACCGGATGGCCGTCGCCGCGAACGAACGTCACCCAGGCCGCCAGCGCGTGCAGGATCGCCGGCGACGGACGCCCCTGCGCGCGGTTGGCGGCGAGCGGCGCCAGCCAGCGGGCGCCGATCTTCTGCGACCCGTCCGCCGCGATCTGGATCAGGCGATGCGGCAGGGCCGGATTGCGGAAGCGCGCCAGCAGCAGGTCGGCATAGCGATCGAGATCCTGTCCCGGGCCGGTGCGGATGGAGGGCGCGGCTTCGTCGCGCATCAGGCGGCCGACCAGCGCGGCGATGTCGGGATCGGCGATGGCCTGATGCACGAACGCATACCCGCGCGCGAGGCCGAGATAGGCAAGCGCCGAATGCGCACCGTTCAGCATGCGCAGCTTGGCGGTTTCGAAGGGCGTCACATCGTCGACGAACGTCGCGCCGACCATGTCCCAGCGCGGCCGCGGGCCGGCGAAACGGTTCTCGATCACCCATTGGGCATAGGGTTCGGTGACGACCGCGCCTTCGTCGCGCAGCCCCAGCGCGTCGGCGACCAGATCGAGGTCCGCCGCGGTCGTCGCGGGGACGATCCGGTCGACCATCGTCGCCGGGCACGCCCATTCGTCCTCGAACCAGCGGCGATGCCGCGGCGCGACGATATCGAGGTGCGCCGCCAGCCGCCGCCGCAGCACGCCGCCGTTGTCGGACAGATTGTCGCAGCTGACCAGCGTGAGCGGCGCCAGCCCGGCATCGTGCCGCCCGACCACCGCCTGCGCGAGATAATCGTAGATCGAGCGCGGGGCCGCCCCCGCCGCTGCGCGATCCGCGGGATCGGGCGCGGCATATCCCTTTTCGGTGACGGTCAGCGTGACGATCCGGGTGTCCGGCGCGGTCAGCGCCGCGATGGCGCGCGCGGGCGCATCGGGGGCGACGATCACGCCGGTCACCGCGCCGATCAGCCGCACGGCCGCGCCGCCGGCCTGCCGCTCGGTCACGGTATACAGGCCGTCCTGCGGGAAGAGCTGATCGTGGACCTGCCGCGAACGCAGCGACACGCCGGTGATCGCCCAGTCGCGATCCCCCGCCGCCATCGCCGCATCGGTGTAGCTTGCCTGATGCGCCCGGTGGAACGCGCCGATGCCCAGGTGCACGATCCCCGCGCGCTGCGCATGGCGATCATAGCAGCCGCGCGCGATCCCGGCCGGCAGGCGACCAGCGGTGCCGTCCGACAGCCTCACAGCCGGTACGCCCGGCGGACCAGACCGCTGGTCAGTTCCTGCGCCAGATCGGCCGCCTCCCAATCCTGCAGCCGGTGTTCGGCGACCAGCCGCGCCAGGAAGGCGCAATCGACGCGGCGCGCGACGTCGTGGCGCGCCGGGATCGACAGGAACGCGCGCGTGTCGTCGTTGAACCCGACCGTATTGTAGAAGCCGGCGGTCTCGGTCGTCATCTCGCGGAAGCGGCGCATCCCTTCGGGACTGTCGTGGAACCACCATGCCGGGCCGAGCCGCAGGCAGGGATAATGACCCGCCAGCGGTGCCAGTTCGCGCGCATAGGCGCTTTCGTCCAGCGTGAAGAGGATGATGGTCACGTCCGCGCTGTTTCCGACGACGTCGAGCATCGGCTTGAGCGCCGCAACGAATTCGGTGCGCGTCGGCAAGTCCGCGCCCTTGTCGCGGCCGTGGCTGGCGAACAGGCCGGCGTTGTGATTGCGGAAGCTGCCGGGATGGATCTGCATCACCATGCCGTCGTCCAGCGACATCCGCGCCATTTCGGTCAGCATCTGCGCGCGGAACAGCTCCGCGTCGGCCGCCGTCCAGCGCCCGGTGACGATGCGCGCGAACAGCGCCTCGGCCTGCGCCGGGGGAAGATCGGCGGTGGCGACCGTGGGGTGGCCGTGATCGGTCGCGGTCGCCCCGGCGGCTTGGAACGCGGCGCGGCGGCTGCGATGCGCGGCAAGATAGCCCTGCCAGCTGTACACGTCCTCGCCGGTCAGCTCCGCGAAGCGTCGCATCGCGCCCGCGAACTGTTCGTGCTCGACGTCGATCACGCTGTCCGGGCGGTAGGTGGTCACCACCCGCCCGTTCCATCCCGAGGCGCGGATCCGCCGATGCGCGTCGAGATCGTCGTGCGCGCCCTCGGTCGTGGCGAGGAAGTCGATGCGGAACCGGTCGAACAGCGCGCGCGGACGGAAGGCCTCGCGCGCCAGCGCCTCGCCGATGCGGTCGAAATAATCGTCCGCGGTGCCGCGATCGAGCGCCCGGTCGAAGCCGAATACCTCGGCAAATACGTGATCGAGCCACAGGCGCGACGGCGTGCCGCGGAACAGATGGTAATGATCGGCGAAGGTACGCCACGCCGCGCGGCGATCGGTCGCCGGCTCCCCGTCGCGCCGCGGGATCGCCAGCGCGTCGAGCGGCACCCCCTGGCTGTAGAGCATGCGGAAGATGTAATGATCCGGCTGGAGCAGCAGCGCGGTCGCATCGGTCCACGGCTGGTCGTCAGCGAACCAGCGCGGATCGGTATGGCCGTGCGGGCTGACGATCGGCGCGTCGGCGATGGTCGCGTAGAGCGCGCGGGCGATGTCCCGCTGGACGGGATCGCTGGCGAACAGGCGGTCGGGATGCAGGACCAGCGGCCGGCTCATGCGACCGCCCCCAGCGCCTGGCGGGCATGGATCAGGCCATGTTCCAGTCCGCGCAGTTCGGCCAGGCCGCGCAGCCGGCCGATCAGCGAATAGCCGGGATTGGTCACCTTTTCGAGATCGTCGGCCATCTGATGCCCGTGATCGGGACGCATCGGGATGGCGCGCCGTTCGCGCGCGCCCAGCGCGACGATCTGCGCGACCACCGCCGCCATCTGCGCATCGCCGCCCAGATGCTCCGCTTCGTGGAAGGTCCGCTCCGCCGCCTCGTGCGCGACGGACCGCAGGTGGAGGAAGCCGATGCGGTCTCCCAGGCGGCGCACCATGCCGGGCAGGTCGTTGTCGCGGCGCGCGCCGAACGACCCGGTGCAGAAGCACAGCCCGTTCGCCGCGCTGGGGACGCGCGCGAACAGCGCGGCGACGTCCGCCTCGGTGCTGACCACCCGCGGCAGGCCAAAGATCGGGAAGGGCGGATCGTCGGGGTGCACCACCAGGCGGATGCCCGCCGCCTCCGCCGCGGGGCACACCGCATCCAGGAACGCGACATGGTTGGCGCGCAGCCGGTCGGCATCGACATGATCGTAGGCCGACAAGGCGCGCAGGAACTCGGGCGAGCTGAAGCTTTCCTCGCTGCCGGGCAGGCCGGCGATGATCGTGCGTTGCAGCGCATGTCGCGCGGCGTCGTCCATCGCCGCGAAACGGCGCGCGGCGCGTTCCCGAAGCGCGGGGTCGTAATCCGCCGCCGCACCCGCCCGGCGCAGGATATGGATGTCGTAGACCGCCACCGCTTCCCATTCGAACCGCAGCGCGCGGGCGCCATCGGGCAGCTGCCAAGCAAGGTCCGTGCGCGTCCAGTCGAGCAGCGGCATGAAATTGTAGGTGACCGTGGTGACGCCGTTGGCGCCCAGATGCGCCAGGCTGCGGCGATAGGCGTCGATGTACCGGTCCCAGCCGGGGCCGCGGGTCTTGATGTCCTCGTGCACGGGCAGGCTTTCGACGACGGTCCAGCCCAGCCCGGCCTGCGCGATCGTCGCCTTGCGCGCGGCGATGTGATCGGCCTGCCACACCGCGCCGTTCGGCAGTTCGTGAAGCGCGGTCACGACCTCCACCGCCCCCGCCTGGCGGATGTGCGCGAGCGGGACCGGATCGGCCGGGCCGAACCATCGCATCGTCGGCGTCATGCGGGGCAGGTCATCCTTCAGATCAGCGCGCGCCACGCGACACCTCCTCGATCTCGATCGCGGACACGATCGCCTCGCCCGTGCGCGGCACAAACGCAAGGTCGAGCGTCCCGCCCCGCACCTCCACCGTCGCGCGCCGTTGCAGCGCCGTCGCGGTGCCGCCCGCCGCGCGCGCCACGTCGAGCGCGGAGACGATCGGCCGGCCGTTGGCGGTCACGTCGAAGACGCGCGCGCCGGGTGCGAGCGACGGTTCGACGAAGGTCAGCGTCACCTGATAGCGGCCGTCGGCCAGCGGCAGCCGGTAGCCGAATGTTCCGTACCGGTAGGTCGCCGCGACGGCGGCGTCGGGCGTCCCCGCGATCGTCGCGACGACGGCGGCCTTGCCGTAGTCGGCGGGCTTGTTGAGCGTTCCGGCCGCACCACCGGTGAAGAAGGCATCCGAGCCGAAGCGGCGCGTGGCCGGCGCGGCGACGATCGCGCCCGCGTCGATGCGCAGATGCGCGCGCGCATCCGCCCCCAATTGCCACGACACGCGATCCTCCACCGGCGCCGCCGCCGCCGCGAACCGGCCGCGCGCGACCAGATCGTTCGCGCCCGCATCCAGCGCGACCCCGTTCCAGACGCAGATCCGGTCCGGACAATCGCCGCGCGTGCCCAGCGACCGGCCGTTGAGCGCCAGTTCGGTAACCGGGGCGTTGCTGTACACGCGCACGTCGGTGACGCGATACGCCCGATCGGTATAGCGCCGCCCGGTGATGTGCACGGTGGGCGCGTCGGTCCAATTGGCCTTGTAAAAGAAATAGGCGTCCTTGCGGATCGCCCGGTCATAGGTGACCAGCCCCTTGGTATTGATGTCCTGCGCATCGCCCTCGGCGCGCACGGTGGTGGCGAAATCGAACGAATTCCACAGGAACGTGCCCCACAGATACGGGCGCGCCTTCAGCGCCTTCCACGCCTGTTCGTGGATATGGCTCTCATATTCCTCCGGCTGGATGCGCCCGCGCGAATCGATCGGGCCGCCCAGCACGTCGTCGGTATGGATCGTCGTCGCGCCGCCCGCGCCATATTCGGTCACCGACAGCGGCTGGTCGGGCCGTTTGGCGCGCAGCATGTCGAGGTGCGGCCCCAGATCGTCGGGCGTGCCGAAATACCAGCCGAAATAGCGGTTCGCCCCGCCCAGGTCGGCCGCCGACGCGGTCGTCGGGATATCGACGCCCTGGTCGAACAGCCGCCCTTCGCAGCAGGTGGCCAGCGCGGTCGGGCGCCCCGCGTCCTCGGCATGGGCCAGCGCCTGCAACTCGCGCAGCAGCGGCATCGGATCGGGCGACTTGCCGTCGGGATAGCCGGTCAGGAACGCGGGGAAGGAATTGCCGAAATCGACCTCGTTGGCGATGCCCCAGGTGACCACCGAGGGATGGTTGCGGTTCTGGCGGATCAGTTCGCGAAGCTGCTGGCGCGCATTGGCGACCAGCCCCGGACGCGGTTCAAGCTCGCCGCGGTGCGTCCATGCCGACACCAGCGGTATTTCGTCCCAGACCAAGAGGCCGTAGCGGTCGGCCAGGTCGTGGATTGGCCGGCCATGCTGGTAATGCGTCAGCCGGATGGCGTTCACGCCCATCTCGCGCATGATTGCCATGTCGTCCGCGACGTCCTGCGGCGTGATCGCCCAGCCCTTCCCCTCGCGATCCTGGTGGTAGCCGACGCCGTGCAGCGCGACATGCTCGCCGTTCAGGAACAGCCCGCGCGCCGGGTCGATGCGGATCGTGCGCAGGCCGAACGGCTGCGACACGCGATCGCGCACCGCCCCGCGCGCATCCGCGACCTCGACGACCAGCGTGTACAGATACGGGTCCTTCGTCCCCTGCCACAGATGCGGGTTGGCGACGTCCAGCTCCAGCGACGTTTCGGACACCGGCGCGCCCGCGGCGGCGGGGCGGAGGGTGACCGCCTGCGCGGCGGTCGCGGCGACGGTGCCCGCCGCGTCGACCAGCCGCGCGACGACCCGGACCGGCGCGCGCGCCGTGCCGTCGTTGACGATGCGGGTCCGCACGGCAACGCGCGCGGCGGTCGCGTCCGCCGCCAGCGTGGACGCGGCGACACCGGACCCGCCGAAATCGGCCATGTCGATATGGACCGGATCGGTCGTCACCAGTCGCACCGGCCGGTAAAGGCCGCCGTGGACGAAGAAATCCCCGGTCAGCGGCAGGATATCGGCCGTGGCGGCATCCTTGCCGGTCGGCGCGCTGTTGTCGACGCGCACCAGCAGGACGTTTTCCTGGCCTGCGCGCAGCGCGTCGGTGGCATCGAGGCGAAAGCGCGAGAAGCCGCCGGCGTGGCTGCCCAGCCGGCGACCGTTGAGCCAGACATCGGCGGTGCGGCTGGCGGCGTCGAATTCGAGCCACTGGCGCTTCTTCGACGCCGCCGCCGGCGGGGTGAAGCGCAGGCTGTACCACCCCACGCCCTGGGTCTTGTCGATCGTTTCCGGCGTGTTGACGTGCGACGCCGGGTCGGGACGGTAATAGCCGATCCGGTTCCACGTGTGCGGCACGGTCACCGGCTGCCACGACCGATCGTCGAGGGGAGCACCCAGCGGATCGGCAACGGGCGCGCCGAGGTGGAAGCGCCAGCCCCGGTCAAGCACGGTCTCGCCGCGCGGCTGCGCGCCCGACGAGGCTGGAGAAGGCGCCGCGACCGGCCGCTCCTGCGCCGCGAAGGCGGGGTGGGCGAACAGGGCGGCGACGATGCTTGCGGTGGTGAAAAGGCCCGATGCCTTGTTCGTCATGATGCCTCTCCAGCTACGGAGCCTGCATAACGCGACGAAACTGGTCTTACCAGTGATTTTCCGCTGTCAGACCCCGACGGTCGCGCGATAGCGCGCGCGCGTCGATGCGACCGTCCGGCGCGCCTCCTCGATCGCGCGTTCCTCGGTCGCGAACAGCAGATAGTCCATGACCGCGGACAGATGCGCGCGCATCGCCCCGCGCGCGGCGGCGGGATCATGATCGCGCAGCGAATCGAGGATCGCCTGATGCTCCGCCACGACGGGACGGACGTTGGCGCGCCGCGCCTTGTCGTGTAGCAGCGCGCATTCCGGCGATGTCGTGCGCACGCGCCAGAATTCGTCGATCGTCATCTGGATCGCGGCATTGCGGGTCGCCTTCGCGATGGCGCGGTGGAAGTCGCGGTCGGCGTCCTCGGTCACGTCGGGCAGCAGATTCTCCTCGCCGATGCGATCGACCAGCGCCTGCAGTTCGGCGAGTTCCTCATCGGTGATGTGGATCGCCGCGAGCGCTGCGGCCTCGCCCTCGAACACCAGCCGCGCCTCGGTCAGCTCGAAGGCGGTGATGGCGAAATCGGGCCGGTCCTCGCTATCGCCGGGCAGGCGCCGGACGAACGCGCCGGAGCCGATCCGCACCTCGATGAAGCCCTGTACCTCCAGCGCGATCAGCGCCTCGCGGACGGCGGGGCGGCTGACGTTATATTCGACGGACAATTCCCGCTCGGCAGGCAGGCGGTCGCCGATCCCGTACCGCCCCGAGGACAATTGCTCGAACAGGATACGGGCGAGCCGCTGGTAGAGCCGGTCCCCGGACGCGGGGAAAAGGTCCGTGGTGCCGGACGTTGGCAAGGGCATGGACAGACTCATTCGTTGACAGCGGACTGACCAATATCACATTTCGCACGCGAAGCGAGATGGAGAACGGCCGGTGCGGATCGTGGTGGTTGGCGAAGGAATGCTGGAATTGTCGCGCGCGCCGTCGACCGTTGCCACCGACGGCGGCCCATGGCGGCTGGGGCACGGCGGCGACACGCTCAACACCGCGATCCACCTTGCGCGGGGCGGCGACCGCGTCGCCTATCTGACCGCGCTGGGCAGCGATCCGTTCAGCGACGCGCTGCGCGCCGACTGGCAGGCCGAGGGCCTGGACACGGCGCTGATCCTGACCGACGAGGCGCGGCTGCCGGGGCTGTACGCGATCCGTACCGACGACGCGGGCGAGCGCACGTTCAGCTACTGGCGGGGCGACAGCGCGGCGCGGCAGGTGTTCGCGCTGCCCGGCGCCGACGGCGCGCTGGCGACCGCGCAGGCCGCGGACCTGCTGGTCTTCTCGCTGATTTCGCTGGCGATCCTGCCGGACGCCGGGCGCGCGACGTTGCTGGCACTGGCGCGACGGATGCGCGACGAAGGCCGGCAGGTGGCGTTCGACGGCAATTACCGGCCGCGGTTGTGGGACGACGCGGACACGGCGCGCCACTGGCGCGACCGCGCGATCGCCTGCTGCACGATCGGGCTGCCGACGCTGGAGGACGAGACGGCGATGGAGGGTACGGACGCGAGCGCCGCGGACACGGCGGCACGCTGGCGGGCGGGCGGCGCCGGGACGGTCGTGGTGAAACTGGGCGCGGACGGATGCCTGCTGCCAGACGGCCGGACCCTGCCGCCGCCGCAGCGGCTGCGCCCCGCCGATACCAGCGGCGCGGGCGATGCCTTCAACGCCGGCTATCTCCACGCGCTGTTGCGCGGCGCCGCGCCGCACGCCGCCGCGCTGGCCGGGCATCGGCTGGCGGGCTGGGTGGTGATGCGCGCCGGCGCGGTGCCGCCGCGCGGCACGGACGACCCGTACCACCGGCTGCTCGACCGGGATGGCGAATCCCGGCCCTAGGCCGCCGTCGCCACGCCGCGCGGGCGCCGCAGCAGCGTCCACAACACCGCCGCGCCGATGAAGTCGAACACCGCCAGCGCCGCGAACAGCGGATTGTAGCCGATCGTGTCGGCAAGCGCGCCGATCAGCAGCGAGAAGCTGAGCCCGCCGATCCACGCCGCCGATCCGGCCATGCCGCCCGCGGTCGCCACGACGCGCGGGTCGAACAGGTCCGCCGCCAGCGTCATCAGCGCACCCGACAGCATCTGGTGCGCGAAACCGCCGATGCAGAACAGCGCGATCGCCGCGGCGGGCGATACGGTCAGCCCGATGCACGCCGGCCCGACCATCAGCAACGCGCCGGTGGTCACCACGATCTTGCGCGAGGTCAGCAGCGACACGTTGAACCGCCGCATGACGAACGGCGCGTAATAACCGCCCAGCAGCGATCCGGCATCGGCCGCCAGGAACGGTAGCCAGGCGAAGGCGGCGACGCTCTTCAGATCCAGCCCCTTCGCCTCGACCAGATAGAGGGGAATGAAGAAGCTGAACGTCTGCCACGCCGGATCGGCGAGGAAGCGCGGGATGGCGATGCCCCAGAAATCGCGCGTGACGAGCAGCGCGCGCCAGTCGAGCGGCCCGTCCCCCCTGCCCTGCGCCTCGGCATCGCGTCCGCTGTCGATATGCGCGCGCTCGGCGGCGGACAGCCCCGGATAATCAGCGGGGGAGCGATAGCAGGCATACCAGACCCCGGCCCACAGGATCCCGACCGCACCGGTGACGACGAACGCGGACTGCCACCCCCAGATCGCGATGCAGGTGACGACGATCGGCGACGCGATCATCGCGCCGAGCGACGAGCCGATGTTGAACCATCCGGTGGCGACGGTCCGTTCGCGGGGCGGGAACCATTCGGCGACCGTCTTCAGCCCGGCGGGGATCGCCGCCGCCTCGGTCAGGCCCAGCAGCCCGCGGAACATCGCCAGGCTGGGCCAGCCGGCGGCGAACGCATGGCAGCAATTGGCGACCGACCAGCCGACCGCGAACACTGCGAACCCCAGCCGCAGCCCCATCAGGTCGAGAAGATAGCCGGCGATCGGCTGCATCACGGTGTAGGCGGCCTGGAACGACGCGACCACCCAGCTGTATTGCTGCGTCGTCATCGCGAACGTGCCCTTCAGCGTCGGCGCGGCCACCGACAGCGACGACCTGGCGAGATAGTTCAAGACCGTGCCGATGGTCACCAGGCTGATGATCCACCATCGCGTACCGATGCGCATGCGCCCCTCCTTTGGTCAGGCCACTACGCCCACTCCCCCCGAAGCTGTCAAGAACGATCCCTTCCTGGCCACCACCTGCCCGTTGACGTGACCAGCCAATTGGCATAACTGGCCTTACCAGACCGCAGCCACTGCGGCTTACAACAGGGGGGATGTCCCATGCGTGCGAGTTATGCTCTGCTCACCGGTGTCGCGATGATCGCGTTCGCCTGCCCCGCGTTCGCGCAGGAAGGCTCCCTGTCGGCATCGCCGACCCCGTCGGGCAACGGCACCGCCAACCCGCTGGCGCAGCCGGGCGACCAGCAGGGGTCGAACACGTCGACCAGCGACTCGGGCGCGCTCGAGGACATCGTCGTCACCGCGCAGAAGCGCGAGCAGAACCTGCAGGACGTCCCCGTCGCCGTCACCGCGATCACCGCCGACACGCTGGTCAATCGCAACGTCGCGACGGTCTCCGACCTGCCGCGGCTCGCGCCCAGCCTGACGGTCACGACCGGCGCGCTGCCCACCAACAATTCGATCAACCTGCGCGGCATCGGCACCGTCGCCTTCTCGACCGCGATCGAACCGTCGGTGGCGGTGATCGTCGACGACGTCGCGCTGCTCCAGCAGGCGCAGGCGTTCTCCGGGCTGAGCGACGTCGCCCGTATCGAGGTGCTGCGCGGCCCGCAGGGGACGCTGTTCGGCAAGAACGCCTCCGCCGGTGCGCTTAACATCGTATCGCAGGGGCCGACCGCCGACTTCACCGGCGCGGTGACCGGCACGGCGACGACCGACGACGAATATCGCATCGACGCCGTCATCTCCGGCCCGCTCGCCGAGGGCGTCGGCTTCCGCCTCAACGGCTTCTACGGCGATCGCGACGGCTTCATCCGCAACACCTTCGACGGCCGCCGCCTCAACAATGACAAGAGCTACGGCGTGCGCGGCCGGCTGACCCTCGATCCGGTCAGCGGCGTCACGATCGACCTGATCGGCGGCCATTCGGTCACCGAGGCGCGCGGCACCGCCCGCACGTTCCGCAGCGTGCCGGCCGGCGCCGCCGTCTACGGCACGCCCGTGGCGCAACGGCTGGGGTCGATCCGGCCCGGCCGCGACAATTTCGAGACGACGATCGACGGGCCGCTGTTCAACAAGAGCATCCAGTCGAACGGCAGCGGGCGCGTCACCGTCGACCTGGGCAGTGCGAACCTCGTGTCGGTCACCAGCTATCAGGACTGGCGCTTCCGCTTCGCCGAGGATTTCGACTATCTCTCCGGCCCGGTCCTGGGCCTGGCCAATGGCGTCATCGCGCAAAGCGGCTTCCATTCGCGCCAGTTCGCGCAGGAACTGCGCGTCGCATCGAAGGGCGGCGGCCCGTTCAGCTACGTCTTCGGCCTCTATTATTCGGACGGCAAGACCGATCGTACCTTCGATCGCGGGCCGTCCGGCCCGGTGGTCGCGCGCTGGAATTCCAGCAACGGCACCAAGAGCTACGCCAGCTTCGCGCAGGTCACCTACGATCTGGCGCCGACCACGCACGTCGACGCGGGCATCCGCGCCAACCGCGAGGATATCAACGTCCGGTTCGTGAACACCAACGTCCCCGCCACCGCGCCGGCGAACAACGCCACGTGCCTGGTCGCCTGCACCGGCACGGCATCGGACAGCGTCGTCACGGGCAAGATCGCGATCCGGCAGGACCTGGCCGAACGGGTCATGGCCTATGCCTCGTTCTCGACCGGGTACAAGGGCCAGGGCTACGACATTTCGACCGGCTTCACGCCGATGCGCGCCGCGACACCGGTGCGGCCGGAAACGTCGAACGCCTACGAACTGGGGCTGAAGAGCCGCTTCCTCGAAAACCGCGTGCAGCTGAACGTCGCGGCCTTCTGGACCGACTTCAGCGATTTCCAGGCGCAGTCCGGCGTCCAGTTGCCCGACCAGACGATCCAGATCATGCTGAACAACGTCGGCAAGGTGCGCACCCGCGGGATCGAGGCCGAATTCCAGGCCCGCCCGACGGAGGGACTGATGATCGACGGCGGCATCAGCTTCACCGACGCGAAGATCCGCTCGTTCCCGAACGCGCAATGCACCGTGGGGCAGACCGCGTCGCAAGGGTGCGTGGTCGCCCCGGGGGCGACGATCGGGTTCCAGGACCTGTCGGGCAAGAACCTCAGCAACGCCCCGCGCTGGAAGTTCAACATCGGCAGCACCTATGACATCCCGCTGGAGCGGATGCCGTTCGATGCCTTCGTCCAGGGCGATGTGACCTATCAAAGCTCGGTCAACTTCTCGCTGCTGAACGATCCCTACACGATCGAGCGCGGCTATGCGGTGGCGAACGGCAGCATCGGCATCGACCAGAAGGATCGTGGCGGGCTGCGCGTCGCGCTGTTCGTCAACAACATCTTCAACACGCATTTCGCGAGCGCGCTGCAGGGCGCGTCGGGCGGCACGGAAGGTCTGGTCGCGCAGATCCTCTCGCGCAATGCACGCCGCTATGGCGGCATCCGGGCCAGGCTGTCGTTCTGAGCCGGACACGCATGGCCACGACGCACACGATGAAAGGGAATTGATGATGCGCAAGTCCAAGGTCGCCGCACTGGCGCTGACCGGTATCCTGGCGGCCGGGCTTGCCGCATCGTCGATCGCGGCGGAACGCGGCGCACCGTCGGCATCGGCATGGCTCAGCACCGACCGCTCGCCCGAGCAGCGCGCCGAGGCGCTGCTGCGCGCGATGACGCTGGAGGAGAAGGCGGGCCAGGTTTCGCAGCAGTTCATGTTCGGCAAGGTCGACGACTTCGTCCCCGTCGTTCGCGACCAGAAGGTCGGTTCGCTGCTGTTCGTCACCGACCCGGCGATCATCAACCGGCTGCAGAAGGTGGCGGTCGAGGAGAGCCGACTGAAGATCCCGCTGATCTTCGGCTATGACGTGATCCACGGTTTCCGCACGATCTTCCCCGTGCCGCTGGCCAATGCCGCGTCCTGGGATCCCGAGGGCGTGGAAAACGCGCAGGCGGTCGCCGCGGCCGAAGCGCGCGCGGTCGGCATCCACTGGGCCTTTTCGCCGATGCTGGACGTGGCGCGCGACCCGCGCTGGGGCCGGATCGTCGAGGGGCCGGGCGAAGATCCCTTCCTCGCCTCCGCACTGGCGCGCGCGCAGGTGAAGGGATTCCAGGGGCCGGCGATCGGCACCCCGGGCCGCATCATCGCCGGGCCGAAGCATTTCGCGGGCTATGCCGCGGCGGACGGGGGCCGCGACTATGACGGGGTCCAGCTGTCCGATGCGCAGCTGTACAACGTGATCCTGCCGCCCTTCGCCGCCGCCGTGCAGGCCGGCGCGGGCAATGTGATGAGCGCGTACATGGACCTGAACGACGTGCCCGCGGTCGGCAACCACTGGCTGCTGACCGACGTGCTGCGCGGGCAGATGGGGTTCAAGGGCTGGGTGGTGTCCGACGCGAACGGCACCAAGAACCAGGTCGTCCAGCATTTCGCCCGCGACGAGGCGGACGCCGCCGTGCGCAGCATCGCGGCGGGCAACGACATGGAAATGTCGTTCGGTCCCGCCGCGTCGGCGGCCACGCTCGCCGCGTCGGTGCGCGCGGGCGCCTTGCCGGAAGCGACGCTGGACCAGGCGGTGCGCCGCATCCTGATCGCCAAGTTCAGGATGGGGCTGTTCGAGCATCCGTATGTCGACGAGGCGCAGGCGGCCCGCACGCTGGCCGACCCGGCGCACCGCGACGCCGCGCAGCGGGCCGCCGAGCGATCGTTCGTGCTGCTCAAGAACGACGGTGCGCTGCCGCTGCGCGCCGGCCAGCACCGCCACGTCGCGGTGATCGGCGCCAGCGCTAATTCGAAGCGCGACATGCTCGGCCCGTGGGCGTTCCAGTACGACCTGCCCGAAACGGTGACGGTGTTCGAGGGCGTGCGCGACCGGCTGGGCAGCGCCGCGACGGTCGAGACCGCGCCCGGCGTCCAGCTGAAGCGCAACGTGCCGTCGATGTTCGAAAGCATCACGATCCCGGGCCAGGCCAAGCCGGAACCGCGCTGGGACGCGGCGCGCGCCGCGCGCGAGTACGACGCCGCCATCGCGCTCGCCAAGCGCTCCGACCTCGTGATCCTGACGCTGGGCGAGGCCGAGGACATGAGCGGCGAAGGCGCATCGCGCGCCGACCTGACGCTGCCCGGCGACCAGATGAAGCTGTTCGACGCGGTGATGGCGCTGGGCAAGCCCGTCGTGGTCGTGACGATGAGCGGGCGACCGCTGGCGCTGGGCCCGGTGCTGGAGCGCGCGCCCGCGGTCCTGCACACGTGGTTCGGCGGCACGCGCGGCGGCACCGCCATCGCGCGGACGCTGTTCGGGGACGTCAATCCGGGCGGCAAGCTGCCGGTCACGTGGCCGCGCAGCGTCGGGCAGGTGCCGATCTTTTACGCGCACAACAGCACGCACATGCCCAAGGACCAGGGCAAGCGGTACTGGGATATCCCGTCCACCCCGCAGTTCGAGTTCGGTTACGGCCTGAGCTACACCCGGTTCCGGATCGACGCGCCCACGTTCGACACCCCCGCGCTGCGTCCCGGCGGCCGCATCGTGGTGTCGACCAGGGTCACGAACACCGGCGATCGCCCCGGCGACGAGGTGGTGCAGCTGTACATCCACCAGCAGGCCGGTCGCGCCTCGCGCCCGGTGCGCGAGCTGAAGGGGTTCCAGCGCGTGACGCTGCGCCCCGGCGAGACGCGCACGGTGTCGTTCACGATCGACGAGAGCCAGGTGCAATATTGGAGCGCGGCGGAACGCGGCTGGGTGGTCGATCCGGGCCGGTTCGACGTCTGGGTCGGATCAAGCTCGAACGCGCAAGGCCACGGGCAATTCTCGGTCGAAGGGCCGGCACGCGCAGGGCGCGGCTTCCTGACGGGCGGCGCCGGCTGAGCGCGACGGCCGGACGGCGCCGGCGCGCTACCCCGCGCGCTGCGACGTCAGCCGGAGCAGGCGGCCGCCCGCGCCATCCTCCAGCAGCCACAGCGCGCCGTCGGGGCCGGTCACGACCGCGCGGATGCGCGCGCCCATGGGTGGATCCCTTCGCCTTCGAGAAAGCGCGGCCGGCCCTGGACCTGCTGGGCACGGAGACGATCCATCTCGGCCCGAGCGGCAGCGGCGCGATGCCGAAGCTGATCGACAAGTTCTTGTGCGGCGCGCAGGTGGCCGCGCTGGCCGAGGCGATCGCCGCGATCAAGCGCAGCGGCCTCGTCGCCTTCAGGGATTGACCAGGAAGACGACGTAACCGCGAAACAGCGGATGACGGGACAATCCCGGCGGCGGCGACCATTCGCCACCCTGCAACAGGCCGATGCGGAACGGGATCGTCAGCCGGTCGAGCCGGGCAAGATAGGCGGCATATCCCGGGATGACGCGCCGCCCCTGATAGATTTGCAGCACCACTTCGTCGACGACGCCGGCCAGCGCGCGCAACCCTGCCGGATCGCCGTTCGCGCTCCAGTCCAGCAGTCCGGTGATCCCCAGCCGATAGGCGGCCGGCAATTGCGCGCGCAGCGTCCGAAGGAAGGTGGCGTAGCGGGCCAGGTGGCGCGTGCGGGCGTCGAAGTCGATCTGCAACCCCACCACGCGATTGCCCGCCCGGCGCCAGCGATCGAGCGCGGCGAGCAGTTGCTCATGGAGATGCGGCGTCCAGTCGAGCGTCTCGACACGCACCACCATCCACAGTCGCGCGTGGCGGACATGCGGCACGGCAGGGCGCTGCGCCACCAGCCGCGCGGTGTCGCCGCCGACGACGGCGCCCTGCAACAGGTAGATCTGCTCGGCGCGATCGAGCGCGGGCTGCGGGCGGACCCCGGCCCACAGCCAGAAGGCGTCATAGCGCGCCGCATCGACACGCGCGGTGGGCGGTGCCGGCGGCGGGGTGGCCGACACCATGGCCAGCGACAGCAGCGCGGGCCACGCCCTACCAGTAATAGCGCAGCTCCTTCGCCCAACGCGACGACGGATAATCGCGCTTCAACCGCACGAACCAGCCTTGGCGCACCGACAGCGCGACGCCCTTCCCGCCGCATGCGTTGCTGCCGCCGGGCGCGTAGCAATTGATGGCGCGGAACAGCGCATAGGCCTTTTCGTCCGGCGAAGCCGCCCGGGACGCCATGACCACCCGATAGCTTTCCAGCCGCGAATAAGGCGCGCCGAACAGCGACGGCGTGCCGCCGAGCTCGTCGGCCGGGAGCGCGGTGTCGAGGACGAAGCCGTCGAAGTCGTTGGCGCGCACGAATTCACCGAGGCACAGTAGCGCCCCGGGATCATCGCGGCTGGCGGCCAGCCGGCGCTCCGTATCGACAAGCGGCGGGCAATCGTAATCGCGGAATGTCGGGCCTTCGGCGAACAGCCTGGTGGGCAGCGCGTCGGCGGTGTGGAAGTCGTAATAGCCTCCCTTGGCGGGCGCACCGGCGGGGACGAGGCGCAGGTCGTCGACGAAATCGCCATGCGGGCCGCGAGTCGCTTCCTTGTAGAGCAACGTGAACAGCGCGACGCTGCGTTCGTGCGCGGGCGCGGCGGGTGACCGCGCCTGCTGGCGCAGCAGCCCCGCATCCGCGACATGCATCAGCAGGATCTCGCGGATTTCCGGCGTGCGCACCGGGCTGTCCGGGGCGAAGACGCGCGCGAGCGCATGGTCACGTTCGTCATGCATCGCCAGCGCCAGTTCGACCAGTGGGCGCTGCCCGACCTTGCGCGCGCCCGGCAGCAGGTCGGCCCAGAAGCCGCGCGCATTGCGGTCGCCCCTGCCCTCCAGTGCGATGCCGCGCAGCATCTGGCGGCTGAATTCAAGATAGCCGAAATTCGCCTGGTGCGATGCATCGGCGATCAGCCGCGCCACCTCGTCCGGTTGCCGCGCGACGAACTGCGCATGCACTGCCAGCAGATAGGTGAACAGCGCCGGATTCCCGGCGAATTGGGGTCGCTGCGCCTCCAGCGCGGCGCGGGTGATTTGCGGGCAGCAACTGTCCCCGGGAAAACTGGGCCCACGCATCTGCATCAGGTCGAGCACCGCCAGCAGCAGCGGGTTGCGCAGCGTGTCGGCGGTGGCCGACGACAGCAGCTTGGCGTCGATCTCCTGCGCCAGCGATACCGCGTCGATGCCGCGTTGCGCGTCCGGCAGGGCCAGCAGCGCGACATATTCCGCCTCCAGCCGCGCGTGGTCCCTGCCCAGCCAATAGACCCGCCGCAACAGCCCGCGCGCGGAGAAGAAATAGGCGCCCTGCGGATAGGCCTTCATATAGCCGCGCAGCGCCGTCTCCGCATCGGCGAGCAACGCCGGGGCGATCGGCGCATCGTCGCGCGGGGAACCGTAGATATCGTAATGGTCGACCTGCGCGCGGTTCACCGCGACGCGCGCCACCATGTAGCGCGCGGTTTCGCGCAGCCATGGATCGCGCGCACCGGCGAGGCCGGCGAACACACGGGCCGCGCGGTCGTAATCGCCGCCGTAGAAAGCCGCCGCGCCGTCCAGATAGGCGGCAAATGCCCGGCCGGGGCCGGACCTGACGTCCGCGATCGCGGGAGCCGCGACCTGTTGCGCACAATCGGGCTGCAACGCCCGCCGCGCAGCGATCAGCACCGCCCGCTCGCGCTCGGGAAGCCCGGAACTGGCGCGCACCGCCGCCTCGAAATCGGCGCTGCCCTGCGCGTTGCTGCGACAGCGGGACCCTTCGCCATCGGAAAACAGGCCGGCATCGTCGCCGGGCGCGCGGGCCAGCGACGCGCGGTCGAGAAACACGGAGGGGGTCGAAGGCGCAGCGACGGCGGCGGCACCGGGAAGGTCCGCCATCAGCAGCAGCAGGTTGGTGCGGCTGTCGTTGCGCGGGCCGATCATCGCCGTATCGTCGCACCCGGTGAAGGCCGCGGCGGCCAGTTTCCAGCCGGGGCTGCATCCGTAATCGCCGCTTGCGCGCGCGGGCAGCGACCAGAACGCGCACATGCACGACAGGATCAGCAGCATCAGCCGTGCGACCGGACCGCACACCCCCGTCATGCCCATGTCGTCACTTCCCCCTGGCGGCCGCGCTCCGCGTGTCGCGGATGAGATCGTAAACCGCCGGATCGGTCGGCTGTACGACATCCTCGTCGACCAGCCGCCCTATGGCATCGGCGTCCAGCCCGAGCCAGTCGGCCAGTACCTGCGCGCTATCTTCCCCGGCCAACGGTGCCGGCCGGGTGGCGACGGGGGCGCCCGCATTCGACCGGGCGTGGTAACTTTCGTTGACGACCGGCTCGTCCAGATAGGGGTGGCGTTCCTCGCGGAAGAAACCGCGGTCGCGGTAGAAGGCGAAGCCGGGAAGCTCGCCGATGCGCAGCATCGTCGCCGCGGGCACGCCCGCCTGTTGCAGCAGGTGCATCGCCGCATCCGCCTCCTGCCCCGCCATCCAGTCGGCGACCAGCCGGTCGAGCAGGTCGCCATGCATGGCCCGCCCGGCGCGCGTCGCGAACCGGTCGTCATCGTCCAGCCCGAGGATCGCGGCGAGCGCGTGCCAGTCGGCATCGTTGCGCACGCTGACGACGCACCACGCATCGTCGCCGGCCGCGCGATATACGCCCCATGGCCGGTCGGGCGGACCGGCGCGGTCCGCGCCGGCGGAGGCACGGGCGACGTCGGCGGCGAAATGCGCCAGCATCACCTCCGCCTGCGCGACCTCGGCATGTCCGCCCGCCCCGCTGCGCAGCCGGCGGATCAGCAGCGCCACCGCCGCGATCGCCCCGATGCGCGCCGCGACATGATCGGGATAGATGGTGATCGAATCGCTATACCCCTGCGGATCGCCGGGATAGCGCCACAGGTCGGTCAGCCCGGTCGCCGCGCGCACCAGGGGGCCGTAGCCCATCCGCCGGCTCCACGGCCCCGTCGCGCCGAACGCGGAGCTTTCCACCATCACCAGCCGCGGGTTCGCCTGCGCCAGCGTGTCCCGGTCGAACCCGAGCGATTCCATCGTGCCGGGCTTGAAATTCGACAGCACGACATCGGCCCGTGCCACCATATCCAGGAACAGCGCCTTGCCCGCCGGCGTGCGCAGGTCCAGCCCCAGGCTGCGCTTGTTGCGGTGCCCGGCGGCGAAGCTGACCGACAGGTCATAGGGCAGATAGGATTGCCGGTTGCCGTCGGGGAAGGTGCGGCTTTCGATCTTCACTACGTCCGCGCCGCCATCGGCGAACAGCCGGCTCGTCTCCGCACCGACCACGATCACGCCCAGGTCGATGACGCGCAGCCCCGCGAAGGGGAGCGCATCGTCGCGCACGCCGTCGCGGGCGGGCGCGTCGGGTACGGGCGGAGGTGGAGACGACGACGACGGGGCGCCCACCGCGCGCCGTCCGTCGATGGTCACCACCCCGGCCGGCAGCATGACGTCGCCGTCACGGCGGAACGTGCCGCGCGCGACGAAATGCGGCGCCTCGATCGCCTCCTCCAGCGTCGCCAGGGCGGCGATCGGCACGCCATGCGCCTGCCCCTGCTCCTCCAGCTCGGCGCGCGTCTTGTCGGCGAAGAAGGCGGCGATCGCCGGGATCAGCTCGGGCGACTTGTAGCGGACGGACGTCCTGGCGAACGACGGATCGGCGAAGGCGGCCGGCTCGCCCATCCAGCCGAACATCCCCTGCCATTGTCGCGCCGCCAGCAGGCAGATGCGCACATGGCCGTCCGCGCACGGAATGATCGGATATTGGTAGCCACGCACCGGCCGGTCGCGCGACAGCAGCGTCGCCGGACGCCCCATCGTCGCGCTGCCGCCGATCCCGAAGCCGGGGTCGAGCGCCTGCACCGCGCCCTCCAGCGCGCTGAAATCGATATGGTCGCCGACCCCGGTACGCAGTGCGCGGTACAGCGTGGTGACCAGAACGTACGCGCCCTGGCTGGCGGCGCATTGATAGGCGATCCCCAGCGGCAGCAGCAGCGGCGCCTCGCCGCGGATACCCGAGCGGCACAATTCGCCCGACAGCGCGTGGAGGATCGCATCGCTGCCCTGCCAATCGCTCATGGCATGGCCGTGGCCGAAATCGCTGACCGTCATCGTCACCAGCGCGGGGCGGCCGGCGCGCAGCACTTCGGTGTCCAGCGTGCCATCCTCTACCACCGCATGCGCCGCCGCGATCAGCGCGGCGTCTTCACCGGTCGCGCGGCGCTTGCCCGCATGGGCGGCGCGATGATCGAAGCCATCCAGTTCGCGGGTGTCGTCATCGGCGACGATCCGGTCGACCGTGGCCCCCAGTTCCGCCAGATAGCGCGTGATCGGCGACAGCGGGCCGCGTACCGCATCGACGATGCGTACCCCGGCCAGCGGCGCGCCCGCCGCCAAGTCCCCGCCCCTCACCCCCCCGTCCGACATGGCGCGATCCTCATCCCGCGATCCTCATCCCCTGTCGCCCGCTGTTGGCCAGCACGGGCGACGCGCGGGCGGCAGGGCGGCGGCGGCACCGCGGTGAACGCCCCCGGCCCCGTCCGGCCCGCATCGCGGCACGTATCAGATTTCCCGAGCGCACCGAAAGGCGCCGCGCGATCAAAAAAACGCGCCTGCCCCGGCCCGGCGTGGCGGCATCACCTCTGCGCGACCAGCGCGGCCGACCGGGGGTCGTAGACCATCCCCGCGAGCGGCCCGTCGGCGATGCGCGCCTCGACCGATCCGCCGGTGATGCCGATCTTGTGGATGAGATCGCGGCGCGCGGCGATCGCCGGATGCGTCGAGCGGCTGCGCAGGACATAGCGCGTGCCGGTCGGCAGGTGGTCGGGTTCGACCTCGGCCCTCGCGGCGCCGTCGAACAGCAGCCCGGCGGTCGGCTCGGTGATCCGGCGGCCGCCCTCGTCCTTCGGTCAACCGCCGACGATACGCGTCCGGTGCGGCGCCGGGCGGCGCGGGCGGCGGGCGGGCGGATGAGCGCGGCGGCAAATCGCGGACGATGCGCACCATGCGTGTTGACGGCAGGACGACGCTCGTGGCAATGCCTGCCTCGCCCATGGCGAACCGGATCCGCAAACCGGGATCGCCCAGGGCCATTTCAGCGCCAAGCAGTTGAAATGCGGGTGTAGCTCAATGGTAGAGCAGAAGCTTCCCAAGCTACAGGAAATGGCGGAAAACCGCCCTTTTCGCTGTAAACCGCGCAAAATCGGCCATCGTAAAATCAATAACTTAGCCGGGCCCCTGTAAACCGCCTGAAGCGGGTTTCCGCCTTACGTCTGCGCAAGATTACCATGCGCCCGCGAGCAATTCCGCCTGCTGAATGACCGTCTGGACGGCCGCGTCCTGAAGGTCGGGTGGATAGCCGTATTTGCGCAGGATCCGCTTCACGAGCACACGCATCCTGGCCCGGGCACTCTCGCGGTGGGACCAATCGACGGTGGCGTTGGCGCGCAGGTTGTTGACCAGTTCGGCGGCGATCACCTTCAGGCTGTCGTTGCCCATGATGTCGACGGCACTCTCATTGTCGGCGAGCGCGTCATAGAAAGCGATCTCCTCCGGGGTCAGCCCTTCCGCCTCGCCGCGCGCCTGCTCGGCGCGGATCTGCTTGGCCAGGTCGATCAGCGTCTGCAGCACCTCGACCGTGCTGACCGCGTTGGTGTGATAGCGGGCGATGGCATCTGTCAGGCGCTCGGAATATCGGCGGCTCTCGACCGCGTTGGTGCGGCTGCGCGAGCGGATCTGGTCGCCGAGCAGCTTCTTCAGCGCTTCAAGCGCCAAGTTCGGGCGGTCCATCGCCTTCACTTCGGCCAGAAAGTCGTCGGACAGGATCGAGATGTCCGGCGTGGTAAGCCCTGCGGCGCGCAGGATGTCGACGATCGCGGTCGATACCACCGACTTGTCGATAAGCTGCTGGACGGCGAAGTCGCGGTCTTTCGCGGAGCCGCTGCCGCCGCCCGTCTTGGCGAGAGCGGCGCGGACCGTCTGGTAGAAGGCGATGTCGTCGCGGATCGCGCGGGCCTCGTCGCTGGCCGCGGCCAGCGCGAAGGCCTTGGTCAGCGCGAGCACGGCGTCCTGGAAACGGCGGTGCGCTGCCTTGCGGGCCTCGTCGCTTGCCTCCTTCGCCGCCGCCTCATGCTGCCGGGCGAGGATGAACTCGATCGCTTCGGCCAGGCATTTCAACCGTTCCACCGGTGTGCCGGAAACGCCGGGCGTGCAGTCGAAGCCATGAAACATCGCGCGGACCACGTCGAACTTCTCGAGCAGCACCGCGACCGCCTCCGCCTCGTCAATCCCGGTTTCGGCAGCGTCGGAGGCGGAATACTGGCCGAGCGCCTTCTTCAGGTTCTGCGCAATACCGATGTAATCGACCACTAGCCCGGCGGGCTTGTCCCGGAACACGCGGTTCACGCGCGCGATCGCCTGCATCAGGCCGTGGCCGCGCATCGGCTTGTCGATGTACATGGTATGCATCGACGGCGCGTCGAAGCCGGTCAGCCACATGTCGCGCACGATCACGAGCCGCAGCGGATCGGCCGGGTCTTTCGCCCGGGCTGCCAGCAGGTCGCGCCGCGCCTTGTTGCCGATATGCGGCTGCCACGCAGGCTCGTCGGCGGCGGACCCGGTCATCACGACCTTTACCGCGCCCGCCTTGTCGTCGTCGCTATGCCATTCGGGCCTGAGGGCGACGATCGCGTCATAGAGCGCCACGCAGATGCGGCGGCTCATGCAGACGACCATCGCCTTGCCGTCCATTGCCGCCAAACGGTCCTCGAAATGCGCGACGAGATCGGCGGCAACCATCTCCAGACGCTTTTTCGATCCGACCAGCTTCTCCACGGCGGACCAGCGCTGCTTCAATCGCTCCTGCTCGCTCAGCGCCTCGTCTTCGGTCAGGCCGTCGATCTCGGCGTCGATGACCGGCAGCTCCTCGGGCGGCAGCTCGATGCGGGCCAGCCGGCTCTCGTAGTAGATCGGCACCGTCGCGCCGTCCTCGACCGCGCGGGCGATGTCGTAGACGTCGACATAGTCGCCGAACACGGCGGGGGTGTTGACGTCATCCTTCTCGATCGGGGTGCCGGTGAAGCCGATGAACGAGGCATTGGGCAGCGCGTCGCGGAGATACTTGGCGAAGCCATAGGCCAGCTCGCCGGTCTTGCGGTCGATCCGCGCGCGGAAGCCATATTGCGAACGATGCGCCTCGTCCGCGATGACGATGACGTTGCGGCGGTCGCTGATCGCGGGATAGCCGCTGGTCCCCGGCGGCGGCGCGAATTTCTGCATCGTGGTGAAGATCACCCCGCCTGACGCGCGGTCGAGCCGTTCGACCAGGTCCTCGCGGCTGTCGATCTGGATCGGCGTCTGGCGGATCAGGTCGGCGCACATCGAGAAGGTAGCGAACAGCTGATCGTCGAGGTCGTTGCGGTCGGTGATGACGACAATCGTCGGGTTCTCCAACGCTGGCTCACGCACCAGCAACCCGGCGTAGAAGGCCATCAGGAAGCTCTTGCCGGACCCCTGCGTGTGCCAGATCACGCCGATCCGCCGATCACCCGCCGGATGCGCGGCCGCATCGGGCAAGCCGTAGCGCATCGGGCTTTCCCGCATCGCCCCCGCCGCCGACACGCCCGGCACCGCGCGCAACGTCGCGGTGACGGCGCGCTGAGCGGCGTGGAATTGGTGATAGCCGGCTATGATCTTGACGATGCCGCGCCCGGTGTCGCCGAACACCGTGAAGTCGCGGATCAGCATCAGCAGGCGCTGCCGGTCGAGCACGCCCGCGATCATCACCTCCAGTTCGGGCACACCCTTGGCCGCGATGTCCTCGCCGTCGACGGTGCGCCACGGCATGAAGCGTTCCTGGTCGGCGGTCAGCGACCCGATCCGCGCGGTCATGCCGTCCGACGCGATCAGCAGCGCATTGGTGCGGAACAGCGATCCGATCTCGCTCTTGTAGGTCTGGAGCTGGTTGTAGGCGCCGGTGACGGTGGCGTTCTCGTCGCCCGGGTTCTTCAGCTCGATGACCGCGATGGGCAGGCCATTGAGGAACAGCACGATGTCGGGCCGGCGGGTGTGCCCGCGCTCGATAACGGTGAACTGGTTGATCGCCAGCCAGTCGTTCATGTCGAAGCCACCGGGCGGCGTGGCGAAATCGACCAGCCGCACCCGGTCGCCGCGGATCGCGCCATCGGCCGCGCGATACTCGACCGGCACCCCTTCCACGATCAGCTTGTGGAGCCGCCGGTTCTCCTCGACCTGACCGGGCATTTCGACCGCCAGCACCCGGCGGATCGCATCGGCGCGGGCATCGGCGGGGATGTGCGGATTGAGTCGATCGACCGCCGCGGTCAGCCGCGCGGTCAGGATGACGTCGCTGTTGGCGGCGCGCTCGGGTGCCTTGCCGTCGGGCGAGGCGTCGACGCCATAGGCGACCTGCCAGCCCTGTTCGGCCAGCCAGGCGAGCGCGGCGTCCTCGACGACGGATTCGGTCAGCTTCGCCATCAGGCGGGAATGCCAGGGGCGCGGGTCATGCCGCCATCGCCTCGGCGTCGCGAACGCGGAGTTCGCCTGACATCAGCTTGGGAAGGAGGGCGTCGCGGGTGGCGGCTAGGGTGCGGGATTCGATCAGGTTGTCGATCATACGCTGCTGTAACGGCGCAATGATCTCGCCAAAGGCCGCGATAGAAGGCTGCGGAGGACAGATCGTAGTTGCTGCTGACAAATGCCCCCTCTGGATATGACCCATCGTCGTCGCCTTTGATGCCGCGATCATCTGAAAATCCTCCAAATGGTGCCAGACCCAATGGGTATAGAACCATGCCGGATATTCCAGCGAGGTCACTTTGAAGAGGTGTTGGTTTAGCGCCCCTTGCCCACCTGTCCAAAACTTGGCAAGCAAGCTGCCTGACCAAGAAAACAGGAAATCGCCGTCGTCGACGATGTACTTCTCAGGCACAGCCGGTGACGCGCGGTTCGAGTTAGCCGATATGCCGGATCGGAGTTCAGCGATCTTGATAACCGGCAGATCTTGCTCGCCAGGAACCGCTGGGTATTTTTGCAGTGCCAGTCCGTTTAGGAACTCGGCGATTTGGTCGAGTGGTTTTACCGACCACCCCTCGGGCACACCATCCTCGTCAAGGTTGTCGGGAAACAGGGACCAGAGATCGGGGGCAAGATAGGCGGGGCGGCCTTCGGCCTTGGCGCGGGTGGGGCCGAAATCGACGAACCAGTCCCGGAACAACACCCGCGCACTCGCCTCCAGCGTCCCGTTCATCCGCCGGTTGAGTTCGATCTTGTCATCGAGAGCCGTGAGAACAGCAGCAATGGCAACCTGCGTGTCCATCGCCGGGAGCACAAACTCGAATGACTTGATCTGCCCGCCGCTGATATGAGGAACGGCGGTGCCGGTTTGAACAGCCAAGACGTGCTGGGTGAAAGCGGCACTGCCGATCACATACGCGAGATAGCGTCCGTCGGCTCGGTCTGTGCCTCGCAGACGGGTTACACGCTGGACCAAAAGCGAGGGACAGTCAGCTTCTCGGATCGTGGCATATTTTAGGCCGGCCTCGATCCACGGACGATCCATCGCCAGAACGACGTCATTGGGTGCTAACGCATAGTTGGCGTGCGCTGCCGCTTGAGAAGCAGGCCAGCGTTTGACCCCGTCCCAGCGCAAACAGCCTTGAGCAATATTGTCGCCACGGATCAGGCGGATGCCCGAATTGTCAGATGTGTATTGATCGCTCTTGAAAGGGTATCCGGTCACCATGTCCGCGACGTCGCCCAAGCGGACGGGCTGCCAGTCTCCCATCACGCCGCCCCATCTACAAACAATGCCACCAGCCGCTGGTCCATATAGTAATTATTCCGTCCGATCCGCTGCTTGTCCAGAAGCCCCGCCGCCGCCAGCGTGTCGAGATATTTCGTCGCGGTTGGCCTGGAAACACCCAGTTCCTGCTCGACATATTCGATCCGCGTATAGGGTTGGCGGAACAGGTTGTTGAGCAGGTCCTGCGAATAGACCTTGGCGTGCTCGGAGCGTATGCGCTGCTTGTATTCGGCCATCAGCACCCGCATCCCCTCGATCAGCGCCAGCGTGTCCTTCACCGTCTGCTCGACGCCGCGCGCCTCGGCGGCGACGCTTGCCTGACCAGCGTTCACGCCGTCAGCCGTCCTGGCACGAGCACGCGAAGGTCGGGCGCGATGATCGCGCGGAACCGGTCGCTCGTCGTCGTCCAGTCGATCAGGTCGACCTTCCACGGTAGGTCGCTTTCGTCGAATGCCTCCGCCAGATCGGCCATGACCGACGGCGGGATCGGATTCTGCGCGCACAGCGCCAGATCGAGGTCGGACATGGGCCGTGCCCTGCCCTTCGCCCGGCTGCCATAGACATAGACGGTCGTGTCGGCGGGAAGATGCTGCAGCAGCGTCTCGCGCACGATCGCATCATGCCGAGCTTCGATGGCGATCGGCGAATTCATTCGGCTCGCTGCGTCATTATGTCGTGCAGGTATCGCACCTCTTCGATGAAGGCGGGTATCCCGGCAACGACCCTGATCGCCTTCGTCTCGTCATAGGTGTGCGACGTGATGTTCCGATCGTCGCGGTATTGCTTCCACCGTGACCATTCGTTCAACAGCAGGCCGCGCTCGTTCGCGGTGCGGATGAGCGTGGGAAAGCTCATCTGCGCAACGGCATCCGGGTTGGCGTCGCTCATCGCCAGATAGCGGCGCAGCATCTTGTGCGCGAGATCATAGGTGAATTCGAACCGCTGGATCAGGCCATCGCGGATCTGCGTGTCCGACGTGTCGCCCAGATAGCGCGCCTGACCTTCTTCGAGCCGGGCGATCGCGCTGGCGAGCGGTGTCAGATCAATCGGCACGACAGCTCTCCCGGCTCGCATCGTCCTGCAAAAACATCGCGGTTTCTTTTACACATGCGCCGCGACGTGCAAAATTTTCGCGGTTTTCTTTACGCATTCGGGCGCTCGTCCGGCACGATCACGCTGGCCAATCGCTGGCGGATGACCTCGGTCAGCCGCGCACTTTCCGCGAACTGCTCCTCCAGTGTGGCCTGGAGGATGGCGAAGCGTTCGGCGAAGGGGACGGCGTCCGCTTCGACATCTTCGGCACCGACATAGCGGCCGGGGGTGAGGACATAGCCGTGGCCAGCGATGACGTCGTGGCGGGCGGCGCAGGCGAAGCCGGGAACGTCGGCATAGCCCTCCCCCTCGCGCCAGGCATGATAGGTGTCGGCGATCTTCGCGATATCGGCATCGCTGAACTCGCGCCGTGTGCGGTCGACCATGTGGCCGAGCTTGCGCGCGTCGATGAACAGGATCTCGCCACGCCGGTCGCGCAGCGTCTTGTCGCGGCCGATGCCGTTCGACTTGTCCTTCGCCAGGAACCAGATGCACACCGGAATCTGCGTCGAATAGAAGAGCTGGCCCGGCATCGCGATCATGCAGTCGATCACGTCGCCGTCCACCATCGCGCGGCGGATGTCGCCTTCGCCATTCTGGGTCGAGGACATCGACCCGTTGGCGAGGATGACGCCGGCGGTGCCGGTGGGCGCCAGATGGTGCAGGATGTGTTGGAGCCAGGCAAAGTTGGCGTTGCTGGCGGGCGGCGGGCCGAACTGCCACCGCGCGTCCTGCTTGATCCGGTCACCGCCCCAGTCGGAGATATTGAACGGCGGGTTGGCCAGCACGTAATCGGCGCGGAGGTCGGGCAGTTCGTCCTTGTGGAAGCTGCCTTCGCTGTTCCAGCGGATGTCGGCGTCGATGCCGCGCACCGCCAGGTTCATCATCGCCAGCCGCCACGTCGTGTGGTTGGATTCCTGGCCATAGATGGCGATGTCGCCGATCCGCCCGCCGTGGCTTTCGACGAACTTCTCCGACTGAACGAACATGCCGCCCGACCCGCAGCACGGATCGTAAACGCGGCCCTTGTACGGCTCGAGCATCTCGACCATCGTCCGAACGACCGAGCGCGGCGTATAAAACTCGCCGCCACGCTTGCCCTCGCTGCCGGCGAACTGGCCGAGGAAATATTCGTAGACCCGGCCGAGCAGGTCGCGGGACGCATTGCTGGCGTCCTTGAAGCCAATGCCGGAGATCAGGTCGATCAGTTCGCCCAGCATCACTGCATTCAGGCCGGGGCGGGCGTAATCCTTGGGCAGCACGCCCTTCAGCCCCGGATTGACCTTCTCGATCTCCAGCATGGCGTCGTCGATGACCTTGCCGATGCCGGGCTGCTTCGCGTTCGCCTGGAGGTGCGACCAGCGTGCGCCCTTCGGCACCCAGAAGATGTTGTCGGCGCGGTATTCGTCCTCGTCCTCGGCGCCCTCGGGATATTCGGCGAGCAGTTGGGCGTGCTTCGCCTCGAACCCCTCGGATATGTGCTTCAGGAAGATAAGGCCCAGCACGACATGCTTATAGTCCGACGGCTCCATATTGCCGCGCAGCTTGTCGGCGGCCCGGAAAAGCTCCGCCTCGAAACCCAAATCACCGCCCGCCGTCGTCTTCTTCGCCGCTCTTGCCATCATCGTCCCAATGCTGCTCGCGCGAACGGATACCCGGCCAGGGACCGTGCCGCCAGACCGCGATGGATCTGGCGAAGGTTTTACGGGAGGGTGAGGAAATTTCAGGCGCAATACCGCGTCGCTGGGTAAACCCGAGCGACGCTGGTGCGCGGACCCGATCGCCGGGTCCGGGTGGCGCCCGGCGGGCGCGGTCCTCCTCACCCGCAGGCGGGTGATCCGGAAGGCGGTGGTTGCCATGTCGATGGGGGGCCTTCCCGTCGGCACCGATCCATTCCACACTGATACCATCACGCCATCGGAACGGCGTGCCGGAGGCGTGGGGTGGTCGGCGAGCGGGCGATCAGTCAGAGGATCGAAGCGGCGAATGGCAAGCTCGCCGCGTTGCTGTGCGCCCGCGAGGAAGACGAGCAGTTGCTCCAGATCGGCCGGGTCCGGATCAAGGTGCAGGCGAAGGAGGAAGCCGCGAAGCGGACGGGCGGCGGCCGCAGCGCTTGGACGATGGCCGCCGATTTCAGCGCCCCGCTGCCGTGTTCCGGTCGTCCGCGTGCGGCGGATGGCAGAACGACCAGCTTCCACTTCCACGCCTGTTGCGTAACCCGTTCGTCCGGCGCGGCGAAGGCGGGCGGTCTGGCAGCAAATCATGCCGCTTATGTCGAGCGGTTCGACGCCGTCGAGGTCGGGTCGGCGCTCGACCATGCGGGCTATGTCGAGCGTGGCGATGCGGTTGAGGTTGTGGATCGCGCGCTCATCTTCAGCAACATATCGGACGATCCCGATCGCCGGCGCAGCTATTGGGAGGCGGTCGATCGCTGCGAACGACAGGGCCATGCGGGGCTGACGATCAAGGCCGGCGGCGTCGGAGACTGGCTGGAGGCGGTGGCGTCAGAACTGCCGCCGGCGTTCGTGGCTCACTGCCGTGCCGAGCAGAAGCGCTGGGCAGCAAGTCGATTGAAGAGGACGTCGTTCAAGGCGAGACGCTATTACGCCGAGCAGGACGCCTGTGACGCCATCCTCAGCGTGCTGCAGCAGGTGCCAGGCTGGCCGGAGAAGGAACCACCTGTTTTCTTCACGCCCGGTTCCGCCGGCCGGACCCAGTATCGCTACGTCGCCGAATTGCCGCACGAACTCGGGTCCGGCGACCGCGCGGCAATCGTTCGCGACTTTTGCGACCATCTCGGCTCCTTCGCCCGCGACACAGAGGGCCGATCCACAGGCATGATGTATACGGCGGTGATCCACGCGCCGGGGCCGGACAACGACGGGCGCAACTACCACCTTCATGTCATCGCGCATGATCGCCCGGCCACCTGGATAGCCCATCACGGCAAATGGGATTTCGAGGTTACCGAGGAATTCCTGCGCAAGGGCGAGACGCGCATTCGCTATCCGCACCGGCAGGAGAAGATCGTCGAAGTCACCCGCAGCATCGCGCCCGACAAGCAGCCAGCGCACTACAACGCCGCGATCGCCGGCAAGGCCTTCGTCCCGCATCTGCGCGAACGCTTCGCCGCCATCTGTAACGAGCGGTTGGCGCTCAGGGGTATTCATCGCCGGATCGACCCGCGGTCTCACAAGGCGCTCGGGATCGCAAAGGAGGCGGAGATTCACCTCGGCACTCGCGCCGCCGCCTTGGAGCGAGCGGGCGTGCCGACCGTGATCGGGCGCTACAATGCCGCGGCTAGCTGGCAATATGCCGCGCTGAACGAACGGCGACGGACGGAGAGTTTCTTCAAGCCGTGGCAACAGCAGGACGATGCGCTGGCGAAAAGCGTCGCGGGATCGCCCGCCGGTGCCGATCTGATCCGGGAACGCCGCGCCGTGCTACGGACACTGGAGGAAACCCGCGATCTCGCATGGGAGAACGACCGGCTTCGCCAGCAGGCCCGGTCCCGGGCGCAGGCGACGCTCGATCACTGCGACCGGTGCCTTGTGGAAGCGGGCGGAAGCGCGTCGCATCGGGCGGCCATCGACAAGCGCCGGCGGGAGGCCGAAGAGCACCTTGCCAAGGTCGAGGCCGCCATCGCTGCTGGAGAAGCGGACATTCTGGAGGCGGCCAGGGCAATCGGCCAACTGCACCTGCGACAGGTCGCGATCGACGCCCGGCTGGCGGAACTCGCACGCGCGAAGGCCCAGCTGAAGCTGGTGGCCGGTCTGGATTTCTCGCCGCCTGTCGAACTGTCTTCGGAGCAGCAGGCGTTGCGAACCGTCGGCGCGCTCGCTGCGGCCCCATCGCTGAAATTGATAGGCGCATGGACCGGTACATCGCGACCCGTGAAACGCGAGGAAGCGCGGCGAGCCCCGGCCGGACAAATGGTCGCGAACGCAAGTGATGCCGCCAAGCGAACAGCCAACGACGAGGACAGGAGTGCTGCCCCGAACCCCTCGCCAGCGATTGCCCCACGGCTCGATAAGGGACCGCCGCCTAACGTGCGCGAGCGCATCGACACGCTGCTGGACCGCATTGCCAGAGAGCGAATTCCGATCCTCGCCGCGACCGGGAAGCCCGGCGCTGCCGCGCTGTCGGCGGATGACCGGACGTTGCTCGAAAACATCCAGTTCCGGTATCTGATCGTGAAGCGCCTGAACGCCATCGCCACCCTGCAGGCAAAGGAGATCAAGCGCCTGCTCGACGCGATAAAGGCGCACGGCCCTGATCTGAAAAGCATCTCGGACCTGAAGTCGATCCGCACTCTCCTGCGGCATTGGGGTGATCATCCCGACGTTCAGCAGGCGCTGACGCGGGCTGCGACGGATGCACAGCGTCTGAATCCGGTGCCAAGCACCATGCATAGGCTGGGCGCCGCCGTATCGGCCGAGGTCGGGCACGTAGCGGCGAAGTCGAAGGGTCCGGCAAGTTCCGCGCCACCGGTCAGCCTGCCCACCAGGGGGCCCGAGCGCTAGCCCGTCCCGCGCATCCGGGAAGACCCGCCGGGGCCGGCGGAAGGAAGATTGGGGAACGCCTGCGGCTGTGCCGTGAAGGCGAAAATGAAGGTGCGGAAGGGTGGCGTGCAGCCGGCCACCTTCCGCATAATCCCAAGGACTTTCTTGTGTATATCATGACCAAAGAGCGGGCGCTGGCGCAGATGCGTGCGCTGACCGCGACCCAGGCGCTCGCCACGCTGGTGGGCTGGCAATCCGACCCGGCGACCCGGCTGCTGCTGCGCCCGCCGTTCAGCGAATGGTTCTACGCCGCCTCCGCCGATCTGCTGCTGGTGCCGTCGATCGAGCCGACGCGCGGCGATCTCGCCATCGTCGACCGGGGCATGCGCGAAGCGCGCTGCGACGCGCTGGTCGTCAAGGCATCGAGCGAAGGCCGGCGCACGCTCTATATCGCCTATGGGCAGTGGGGGCGGCAGCAGAACGTCTGGTGCCATGGCCGGCGGCTCTGGTTGTCACCGCGTGGCGATGCGTGGCTGGTTCCCGACCCGCACGACAGCGAGGATCCGCACCTGTCGATGCAGCTGACCGAGCACCGGCTGCAGGTCGCATCGCATCCGCCCGCGCGGGACGACCAGGAGGCGATCGACGGCCTCGACCGGGCCGACGCCTTCCTCGCGCAGATCTGGGGGGACCGCTGATGAAGGCGCTCCCGTGGATCAGTCCGTCGGCGGTGGACGCGATGCTCTACAACGAGCCGATGGCATCGCCCGACTTCGGTTTTTCGCTGATGCGCCCGAAAGCCAAGGCCAAGAAGAACAGCACCGCCGACCTCGCCCGAGCGAAGCTCCAGCCGAGCAAACCCGGCGATGCGTCGTGGGGGCCGGATGGCTTGTGGCCGATCACCTGCGCGACCAGCAGGCTGGTCGCGGCCCCCGGCGTTGCGCTCGAACCCGACGCGCTGGAGACGGTGTTCGAAGGCTATGACGCCAGGGTCAAGGCACACCAGAAGCTGTTGGCGGTCGTGCTGACCATGCCGTTCGATCATGGCTGGCAGCCGAGCGATATCCTCTCGCTGGTGGGAGCCTATGCGCTGGAGCATCTGGCGCTCGAGCGTCGGCTGACCAGTCTTACCGTCGTGCACATGCCCGCCGACGAACTGTCCGCCCGCCGCCCGCACGCGCATTGCGTGGTGCTGGCGCGGGCGCACCGGGCGAGCGGCTGGGGCGAACTGCACCGCGACCTGACGGGCAAGGACGCGCCGACGATCTTCCAGACCGAATGGGACGCGTTCCGCGACGCATGGGCGCCGCGCTTCGCGCCCTTCTGAGCCAGGGCCGGGCACCCGCGACGACCGTCGCGGGTGCCTCGGGCAGGCGGGGCGCCGCCGCCTGAAAGGGGAATGATCCGATGAAGTGTCCCCGATTGGGGGATGAAAAATCGGAAAGACCCAGATGATCAACGATACCGCCATCCTGCGCGCCTATGCCGCCGCCGTGTCTGTCCTGCTCCTCGGCAACCGCCGCCTGAAGCCATCGGCGGGGCTGCTCGCTGGTGACCGGCTCGATCCGCTCGCGCGGCTGAGCATCGGTCAGATGGCCTGCGATGCGCAGACCGACCTCGTGCACCTCGGTTTCGAGGAGCAGGCGGGCGTGACCGAAATGACCGATATCTCAATCTTCGTGCCGCGCGACCAGATCTGCTGGTCGCACCTCGGCTGCCGGTTATGGCTTTCGAAGAGCGGAACGCGCGCCCTGCTGCTGCCGCAGCCGCATGTGAGGGGCAGCTTCCGCCTCGCCCCGAGCGAAATCCTTCACCTCGGCTTCAAGCCGCTGGACATCGAGGACGGCGTTGCCCGCGCCGACGCGCGCCTGCGCGACCTAGTCGAGCGCGGCGTCGATCCGGGCGATCGCGTCGCCATCCACGACTGGCCGATCTGGCAGTGAGGCCTTCTCGCGCGAGGGATTCAGCCAGAACCCCTCGGCCACCGCACTCCAGCGCGCCCGCTGCCCGGGCGAGGTGCCGAGGGCCACCAGCATCAAGGCGAAGGGTGTGTGCTGCGACTTTCCGCGGATGTCGGCAAACCGCACCCGCCCTTGCAGGAAGAAGATATCGGCGTCGACGCTTAGCACTTCATGAAACCAGCGGGCGTCGGTGCGCGCGGGGACGAGGCACACCACGCTGCCGACGTTCCCACAAGACCATTGCTCATGCGCGCGCTTAAGCCAGCGGAGCATTTCGCTGAAGGGCGGATTGACGAATGCGAGCCGGCCCGACCAGTCGTCGACGAACCCGTCGCCGCCCTCTTCGAGCAGGATGCGGCGTTTCGCCGTGACCGGGCTGAGCCGGTGACCGCACGGATCGAGGTCGATCGGGCCGAAGGCATCCTCGACCTTCGCCAAGAAATCAGGCGGCGTGAAACGCACGTCGCGGTCGGTTTTGTCGCCCTCACCCCAATAGGCTCGCTCCTGCGCCCGCCGTCGGGCTTTGGGCGCGACCACCGCCATCAGGCGCCGCAGGCTCGCAACGGACCCGCCGCCGCGTTCGAGGCTCACGACGGTGGTGCGCGACAGCTTTGCGCGGGCCGCCACGTCGACCACGGTCAGGCCCCGCCGCAAGCGGCTAGCGCGTAGCTGGGCGGCCAGATCCTTACCCGGTGCGATGCCAGTCAGCCGGAAATCCAACGCCGCCATCGCCGCCGTCAACGTGGCCACCGACCCGATGCCGCGCTCAAGCCTTTTGATCCGGAGCGGCGCCATGCCGATGCGGGCCGCCAGCGCGCTCTGTGACATACCTATCGATCGTCGTGCGTCGATCAGTGCCGTGACCAGCATATGCTACCAAAAGGGATCATATTCTGGTCAATGTGATTCGGCTTGGCTGTCGAAGCAAGACCTTATGTTGAAATGAAGACCAGGTTTCGCGCGGCGGCTTGGAAATAAGTAGCGTCGGAATTGTTCAGCAAATTAACTCTTTGTTTACTGTGTTGGCAAGCGTCGACATGATGTCAAAGCTTGCTGACATTGTGTCGTGAAGAATGGCGTTGCCGGCAGGCCGTTGGTTCGCCTAAACTGCGCCCGCTCACCAGCAGGTTCGCCGCCCCGGCGGTTGCCGGCGCCGCGGCGCTGCTCAAGCAATATTGGCCGAGGCTCGGCGGCAAGGAGATCAGCCGCATCCTGCTCGACACCGCGACCGATCTGGGCGCGCCCGGGGTGGATCAGGTTTACGGCGTGGGCCTGCTCGACATCGAGAAGGCGATGAAGGCGCAGGCGCCTGCGTCGTCGTTCGCCGCGGCGGATGCCGTGCTGACGCGGTTTTCGTCGCTCACACTGTCGGCACCGTTCGGCGGCTCCGCTGCTGCGGCGACGCTGGGCAGACAGACCGGCGAGATGACGGTGTTCGACCGCTACGGGCGCGACTTCGCGATGACCGGATCGTCTGGCGTGCGTGCCCGTGGTTCCGGGCTGCTCGCCGGCGCGATGCTCGCGCCGACCGATGCGCCGTGGCGCATGGCGCAGGCCGACGCCGCACGGATGGGCTTCGCGACGAATGTCGGCGCACACTCGGCCTCGCGTCCGGGCGTGCCAGCCGTCGTGTCGTTCTCGCCGACTGCCGGTCAACAGGTGACGTTCGCGACCAACATCGCGGTCGGCGGTGGAAGCGGGCTGAGTGGCTCGGCCCTTCGCGGCATCGCCTCGATGCCGGTCGGAAGCATGTCGTCATGGTCGGCGGGAGGATGGTCGGCGTCCTTTTCCTCCGGTACATCGCGCGACGGTCGCCTTCGGCAGCAGACCGTCAGCTTCGCGATGCCGTTCGGCGTCGGGCTGAAAATGTCCGAACTCGTTGAGCGCGGACAACTGCTCGGTATGCGTGGCGATGCGGGGCTCGGCCTGGGCGGTGCCCGGACCACGCTTGCGACGCTGATTTACAGGCGCGAACTCGTCGGCATCGACCTGACCGCCCGGGCGACCGCATCGTCGACGCGGGCCGAAGGCGGCTCGGACCTGCTTCGCTTTCAGGGCCGGCTGCTCGGCAGCGCCTTCTCGCTGGAAGGCGCGCGGGGACTGTTCGGCGGGCGCGCAACGCTCGGACTGTCGTCACCGCTGCGGGTTGAACGTGCGCGAGCGGTGCTGCTGGCGCCGGTGTCGTTCGACCTCGTTTCGGGTGCTTTGACTACGCGAAGGATCGCCACCGATCTGACGCCCGATGCCCGCGAACTGGACCTCGAACTGGGCTGGTCGATCGCGCTGTCTCGCACGGCGTCGCTGCGGCTTGGTGTCGCCCACGCCTTCGACGCTGGTCACGTCGCGGGCGCGTCCGATACCGCCAGTTTCGTCACCATCGCGATCCGCTGAACACCAAGAGGAACAGGACACATGAAGAAGAGGCTCCTGGCTGCGGCCATCGTCGTTGTCGCCGCACCCCTGTCGGTAGCAGCCCAGACGCTCCCCAATGGACCGGCGCAGCAGCCCGCCATGTACCCGGCGTTCCCGCTCGATGTCGCCGGGGTCCGCCTGGGCATGTCGGCAAGCGAGGCTAGAGCGGCTTTGATGAAAGCTGGCTATACGATGCCGGCTACGAACGGCGTGAGCTACGGCCCCAGCTTCGCCGCCCGCGTCCGTGCGGAAGCGGCGCGACGGCGGACCGGTGCCGCTTCATCGCCGACCATGGCCGACCGGGTGATGACGCAACTCAAGGCCGTCGGACCCAATCGCGAGGCAATCACTGTCGGCCTGACCGCCGCGCCATCGGGCGGATCGACCGTCACCGATGTCTACCTCCAGATCCCGCAGGACGCGATGAAGGGCGATGCCTTCCTCCGCCAAGTCATTGCGAAATATGGCACACCCGACGGTCGTCGGGATCAGGGGATGACGCTCGCCTGGTGTAGCGCCCCGCTGAAGTCGATGTGCGGCTCGATCACGCCCTTCCAACGCCGGCCCGAGGCGCTGCCGAACCTCAAGGCGTCGATCGTCTTCAACGACAACACGATCCGGCTGGCCGATGGCACCGATCAGGACCGCGAACGCGAGCGTTCCTTCGTCGTGGCGGTCGACCGCGCCGCGCCGAAGACCGACCGCGCGGCGTTCTGAGGGCGCGCCGCGATGATCGCCGTCATCGGGGCCGTAGCGATCGTCGCGCTGCTGATGCTGGTTGGCGTGCTCAACGCCACCGGCTTCTTCCGCGCGCTGCCGCTGATCCTGTTGTTGTGCGTGGTGTCGTTCGTCGCCGCCATGATAGCGAAGGTGAACCTCGGTCCCGAATGAACGGGGTGCGCCGGCCTCGGCGCCCCGGCCGCACTCCTGTTGTGGGCAGCATGGCGACCGGCATCGTCGCGCGCGAAGCTGTGGATCATGAACGGCGCATCGTTCGCGATGAACAGCCTCAAGTGGCTCGCTCTCATCGCGTGCGGGCTGACGCTGCCGGCAAACGGCTTCCACCTCGACGTGTGGCTGACCCGCGGCTGGCCGTGGGCGGCGCTGGCGGTCGTCGCCTGGGCCGTGCAGGTGTTGGTGGACCGGGTGACCATCCGATCGGTCGCGACGGAACCCGGGGCGGCTGATCGGGTCGAAACGTTGTAGATCGAAGCGGGTCGATTGGCCGCTTGGGGAAAGAGATATGTCGGTTATCATCGCTGCGCTGCTGCTGGCAGCCGGAAATCCATGCGAGGGTTCGACCACGCGCGATGTCGAGCAATGCCTCGCCACCGACCTCGCCCGCGCCGATGCCGAACTCAACCGATACTACGCGGCGGGAACGAAGCGATTGACGGAGCAAAAGGATACGGCGGCGCTGGCGAAACTCCGCACGGCGGAACGGGCATGGATCGCCTACCGCGATGCCGAATGCGACGCCGTCTACGAGTCGTGGAGCCAAGGCACGATCCGCGGTGCCATGAACCTGGGTTGTCGGATCGCCCTCACCAAAGCACGCACCGCGACGATCTGGCGCAACTGGCTCACCTACGCTGACAGCACACCGGCAATCCTCCCGGAGCCAAGAAATGACGAATGACGGAAGCCGACGGACAGCTGATGGAAATGAATGTGAAAAATTGACGTGCGTTCGAGGTAGATAGCGGCTCCTTGGATTACGGGCTCGCAAGTTGCAAAAGCGGCTATCTGTCCATAGGCTGCGCGACAGCAGCTCTCGACCAACTCAAGTCGTTCTCCGACGCTCGGGGAATGACCGCTCCTGCCAAAAATGGCCGTTCGGGTTTCGTTCAACCGCAGAGTCGCGGAGCGCCCGATCGGTGTCCTTCAATTTCTGAAGGCATGATCTCGAAACCAGTTATTCATTCAGAAGGTGGAATTACGCGCTCGCGGCTGGAGCCAAGTCACTGAGCGATCGTCAGATCCCAAGACGAAGGGGTAAGAGGCCGTGAGACGACAGCGGCAGAGCGTCCCTCGTCCGCCCGTAAAGTTTAAAATCGGCCGTGAGATGTGAATGGCTCGCTACCAAACAGGGGGCATGTTCAGTCGGCGGGCTATGGCGCTCCGCAAGGCCGCAGGCGATAGCGCGATACCGCGATCGCACCGTAAAAAATGGTTAGCAGCGCGAGATTGATCAACGCACCTCGCTGCTCGACCAGCGTTGCGCCCATCTGGTTGACGCCAACCATCAGTTTGATTCCCGGCGTCGTCGGCAGGAGGCGCGCCAACAGCGATAGCCAGTGCGGCGTCGCCTCGCTTGGCCAGGACAGACCGGACAGGAAGAAGATCGGGACCGAGGTGACGATCCACAACTGGATGGGGCGCTCACGCGTGCGGAAAAAGCTGGCGAGCGCCAACGCGCCGGCGACCGTCGCGGATATGAACAGCGTTGCGGACACGACCAGCGTCAGCGGATCGGCAGCCCCGCGCGGATAATCCTGAAACCAGAAGACGAAACCAGTGAAATAGGCGATGTCCGCGCACCCGATGACGAGAAAGGCCAGCGCGATGCCGAGCAGGGTGCGTGGCGCGAAGCTGAGCGTTCCCTGGCGCTCTCGCATCGTTGCGGCAAGCACGGTGAGCCCCATCAACAAGGTCTGCTGGATGATGAGAAAGGCGACACCGGGAAAGATCGTGCTGCCGTAGCCCTCGCGGGTGTTGAACAAGGGGCGCTGGATCATCGCCAGCGGGGCGGCGGCCGGCGCCCCGCTGGCCATCGCCTGGGCAACCGCAGCATCGCGTCCGATCTCTCCCAATGCCGCACCAATGCCGGCAAGCGCGGTCGAACTGCGCAGCAGATAGGCGCCGTTGCCATAGAGCGCGACGGTCCCTTGACCGCCGGACAGGATGCGCTGTTCAAAGCCTTGCGGAATCACCACGATCGCGCTCACCCGCCGTTCTTCCAGCCAGCGTAGCGCGACGGCGGGGGACGGGAGCCGCGCGACCACTTCCGCCTGTTGCAACGCGCCGAGCCGGGTCTCCAGCGATCGGCTGGTGGCGCTATGATCCAGATTGACCACCGCCACCGGCATCCGCACCGGCACCTCGCCGGAATAAGCGGTGGGGTAGAAGAAGGAATAAAGAAGGCACGACCCGATCAGCAGCATTAGCGCCGAGCTGTCGGCCAGGATTGCGCGGAAGGTGGCGAGGAAGGCGCGGCCGATCATCGTCGCCCCCAGGCTTGCGGTCGGCGTGCAGCCGCCAGGTAAAGCGGCAGCCCGATGCCTGTCCCGACGATCAGGAAGGCGAGCATAGCGAGCAGCTGCCCGGCAGATTTCATCGCGGGCGCGCCCATAATCCATTGTTCCGACAGCAGCTTGGCGAATGCCGAATAGGGCAGGAGCGCACTCCAGATCCGGGCGAAGCTGGAGGCGGATTCGATCGGGAAAATCGCGCCCGCAAAGGCGAAGGAGGCGCCCGCGTAAAGCCCGGCGATCGATAACGTCCTGCCCATCGACAAGGTGAGGCCGACGATCAGCAAGGTCACGCCGATATAGGCGAGGTACATGGCGACATAGCCGATGAGCAGCAGAATCACGCTGCCCGCGACCGGCCAGCCGCGCAGCCCGGCGAGATAGCCGGTGGCCAGCAATCCCCAGCCGGTGAAAATTGCCAGATATGGCGTCAACTTGCCCGCCACTGCGGCGATCGCCCTCCGCCGATCCTCTCCGCCGATCCATGCGCCGATCGTGCCGTCGCGCAACTCGCGGCCCAGTGCGCTCGCGACGGCAACCATGAAGATCAGGTGCAGCAGCGCGGGGTGGATCAGCGCCACGAGTTGCAGTTCGTAGCTGCTCTGCGGATTGAACAGGATGGTGCTCTGCGCGGCAACCGGCGGCCGGCGCACCTGGCCGGGCCCGGCGAGAGCGGCGGCCTGCTCGGTGCCGAGCGTTGCGGCATAGGCCTGCACGACCGCGCCAATCTCGCGCAGGGCTGCCCCCGAAGCGGTCGAATAACTGGCGTTGTAAAAGGTGGTGATGCTGCCGGTCGTCCCGCGCAGCACCGCGCGCTCGGTATCCGCCGGGATCAGCACGACTGCATAGGCGCGGTTGGAGCGTACGATCCGTTCGGCCGCCTGCATATCTGGCACCTGCGCCACGACACGCAGCCCCGGCGCCGCATCGAGCCGGCGGGTCAGTTCACGCGCGACGGCGGTGCCGTCCAGATCGACCACCGCAATCGGCAGGTCGCGCATCACGCCCGCGGAAAACTGGATCGCCACCACCGCCATCAGCAGCAATGGCACCCAGATCACCAGCGCACGGTCCCAGAAACTGGTGGCGAGGAAACGCATTTCCCGGCGAAGCGCGCTGCCGAAGGCGTTTCTCACCCTGTTATGCCGGCCAGTCGAACAGCACGGTCATGCCCGGCCGCAGCGCCACGATTGGCGCGATGGGCATAACGCGAACCTCAAAGCTCTTGATATCGAAGCCGCTCGATTGCCGCGTTGCCCGCCAGGTCGCAAAGTCGCCAGCCGGTGCCGTATAGATCACGCGGAAGCGCGCGCGCAGATCGCCAAGCGCGGGGATTGTGCCGCTCAGTTCTTTGCCGCGGGCGAGGCCGTGGAGCTGATCCTCGCGCACGTTCAGCGTCACCCATGGATGAGCGGTATCGGTGAGCGTGAACACCGGAAAACCCTGCGGCACCAGTTCACCGGGCTGGGCGAGCCGCTTACCGATTTCGCCATCCGCCGGCGCGATGACGCGGGTTTCGTCGGCCGCCGCCTGCACTTCCGCCACCGCGCCGCGCGCTTGTTGCACCTGGCCGCTCGCTGCCTTTTTGTCCTGCGGTCGCGCGCCGGCCAGCGCGAGATCATATTGCGCTCGTGCCGCCTTGGCCTGTTCGGCGGAGGCGACGGCATTGGTGCGGGCCTCGTCCGCTTTCTGACCGGCGAGCACACCCTGTTCATAGAGCTGCTGGGTGCGTGCATAGGTGGTCTGGGCGAGCTCGGCGGCGGCCTTTGCGCGGCGCCACTGTGCCTCCGCCGCGCGGATATCTTCTGGCCGCGCACCTTCGTCCGCCTTGCTTTCCACCGCCTGCGCCGCCACGAGCGCGCCGCCCGCTTGTTCGGACTTGGCGGCAACTTCGGGGCTGGCGATTGTGTAGAGCAATTGCCCTGCCTTCACCGGCTGGCCCTCCTCGACATGGAAGGCGGCGATCCGCCCGGTCACCTTGCTACTGATCCGAAGTGCGCGCGCATCGACCATGCCCTGAAGCTGATCGGGCGCGGGGCGGTAGCTGAGCCACAAACCAAGCGCGAGCAGTGCCGTCACGATAATCGCCGCGATGATCACCATCGGCCGACCGTGCGTGGTGGGCGCGGGCGGGGCAGCGGGTGCTGGCGCGTCGGATGGTGCGGGTGCGTCGGCGGGAATGGCGGCGGGCACGGGGGCCTCGACAGGCGGGGGCGCGTCGTCTTGCGTGGGTTCGGTCATGGGATCACCTTGTCGGCCCGCGAGAGATATTCCGGCATCCGGTCGACCTGCCCGCTCATGCTGAGTAGCCGGGCGAGCGCTTGCACATAGTCATTCGCCGCCTGTGCGCGCTGAATGCGGGCCCGGCCGCGCCCGAGTTGCGCGTCGACCACGTCGAGCGACGTCGCTTGTTGCTCGCGATAGGATAGGGTCTGGAGACGCACATTCTCGTCCGCCGAGACCAGCGCACTGTCGAGGAGCAGGAACCGTTTACGCGCCGCCTCCACGTCATTCCACGCCTTGGTCACGCCGATATCGAGCTGGGTGCGCGCCTCGCGCAGCCCGGCGTCGGCCTGCTCCACTGTCGCGCGCGCGGCCTCCACCTGCTGCTGCCGGCCCGCGCCGGAGATGAGCTTGTATTTCAAGCCGACGCCGATCGACCAATCGGGATCCGTGAGCAGTGAATTGCGTCGGTCGAAATTATATTGCCCAAAGCCGTAGATGGTCGGCCGGAGCTTTGATTGCTGGATCTTCACGCCGGCCTCCGCCTGGTCCTCCAGCGCCCGCAACCGGGCGAGCTGGGGATGTGTGTCCAGCGCGGCGGCCTTGAACGTGGCGAGCGGCGCGAGTGGCTGCGAATCGACCCCGAGCGGACTGATTGGGCGCACCCCCGCCGGCGCGCGCAGTATCCCGGCGAGCGCGGCATTGGCGGTGGCAAGATCGGAAATCGCCTGTGCATAGTCGCGCGCCGCGTCGTCGCGCGCGACCTCCGCCTGCAAGCGTTGCGCGCGACTGATGAAGCGTGCCTGTTCGAGCTTCACCGCGTCGGCAACGTGCCGCTCGAGGCCATCGAGCACATCGCGGCGGATGCCAAGCGCTCGTTCGGCAAGCTGTTGCCCGTAATAGGCCCGGACAAGCTGGACGAGCGCATCGTCGATCGCAATGTCCCGATCCGCCTTTGCCTGCGCGACCTGGGCGCGTGCGCCGGCCTGCGTGCCACTGATCTGCCCGCCGGCGTAGATTGGCAACGTGGCCGTGACGATCGGCCGTGTACTGGTGCGTTCCTGCCTGAACTTCAGCGGATCGGGGATGCCGAAGGCTTCCGCCACAGGTGCCAGCGAGCCGAGAGGCAGATAGAGCGTCTTTTGATATTCCAGCAGTTGCGCCTCGATATCGATATCGGGGCGGCCGAGCGTCCGGGTCGCTCCTTCCTGTGCTTCCTTGCTGCGTATGTTCGCGGCAGAAGCCTCGATCGCGTCGGATCGGTGGAGCAGCCGCTCTTGCGCAGCACCATAATCAAGCGGAAGCGGCAGCACGTCCTGCGTAAACGCCGGTGAGGCGAAAGCCACAATGCAGAGCATCGACCATGGCAAAAAACGCATCGGCAGTATCTCCAGCTACGCCGGCCGGATTGATGCCGATTTTTATCCGTGTAAAGAGTGATTTCGCATGTGGTACGCTCCGCACGACTGGTAGGAAGCTGAATGATCGGTTCATTCTGATGCGCGCCGAGGGTATTATCCCGGATTCAGTCCGTTCCTTCTCGTTTGAAAAATGGATTGGGGTGAAACTCGAATTGGATGAGAGGCGCATTTCTGAATGAAAATTGAAAGATAGACATCAGCTTCTCACGTTGTTCTGCCGCGTGCTTCTGGACAGCAATCGACCAGATCTTGCTTGTTTCGGGGGATGACATCGGCAAATTATCGATCGTCCGCTCCTGCCGAAAGCCGCCGTTCTTCGTGCGCTTTTGAATGGCGGGTAAGTCCCAAACCTGGCCGATCGAACGCTCGCCGCCAGCTGCATCATCGGCGGGCTTCGGGAACTGCGATGATTCGGCTGAATGAACGGGGTTGGTCAGCTTTACCTAACGTTATCGAGATCATATTTGATGTAGATTAGCGCGATGGGGGTTCTTCCCTTCTCGCCGATTCCGGGCCAGGCTGACCCACGAAGCACGGCTGCGGCCGCGCTTCGGTGCGGCGAGGCTCTCCGAATTACCGCTGGCAGGCCCTCGGTCAACGTCGTCACCTAGGCCGGGGGTCTGTCAGCGGCAGCTCGTGAGTGCGCTCTCGTGTCGGATCCTAAAGAACCCGTCGCACACCAGGCGTCAGCGCGCCGTGCGGAGGTGGACGAAACCCGGCCTGGTCCGACACCGTTCGTCCAACCGCTGCTCTCCTCGATCGAGGAGATGCACCCCATCGGGTTGGGGTTCGAATGCCTCGCGACGATCGCGGGCCGTTCGGATCAGAACACCCGTTCGATCCGCCCCGGCAGGGGTGAGGATGAGGCCGATTTCGAGACCACCGGTTCTCGAAAGGAAAATGGCGTGCGCGTATCGCGCAAGAAGAGCCCGATCAACGCGGCGGCGGTTCGACGCCTTCTCGACGCGGCAAGCAAGGCGGGATTCACCGTCGCGCATGTCGAGGTGCAGCCGGACGGCACGATCCGTCTGTCGGCTGGGGGGGCGCCTGAGCCCGTCTCGCCAACCGTGGACGACATCTTCAACGCTTGGGAATCCCGGCTTTGATCGAGGGCGTCCACTTCGTCCGGAAGCGCCTCGCCGACGGTGTCAACCGCTGGTATGTCTATGCCTGGCGCGGAGGCCCGGTCGTCATGTCGGCGGATGGGCGCAAGCCATCGCTGACGACGGAAGCGCTGGAAAGGATCGCGATCGCGAGGCGGGATAGGGATGCCGCGCGCAAGCCCGCGCCCACTACGCTCCAAACGCTGATCGAAAAATGGCAGGACGGTCCGGAGTGGTCGGTTCTCGCGCGAAACACGCAAAAGACCTGGGGTTCCAGCGTCCGAGCCATCCAAGCCAAGTGGGGAAAGGTGCCGCTAGCCGTCTTCAACGACACGCGGATGATCGAGAAGGTCGTCGACTGGCGCAACGAGCGCCGAGAGACACCCCGGGCCGCGGACATTGGCGTCACGGTGCTGCAAGCGTTGCTGAAATACGGGGTTCAGTGCGGTCTGCTGAAGATCAACGTGGCTGATAAGATCGGGAAGATCTACATCAACGGGCAAAGAGCGGAGATCGTCTGGACCAAGGAAGATCTGGCAGCCTTCGAGAAGGCGGCGGGTGACAAGGACCGTGTGGTCTTCGAGGCCGTTCTGTTCTGTTCAGTAACCGGGCTGCGACGGGAGGATCTTGCCCGGGTCACTTGGTCGGCCGTCGGCGAGTACGCCATCGTCAAGGAGGCGGCCAAGATCAGTCGGGGTCGGCGCCATATCGCTGCCATCCCGCGGATCCCTCAACTGGACGACGTGCTGGATCTGCTAGAGAGACGTTACCGAGCCCCAGGTGTCGATACGGTGCTGGTCAATTCCAATGGTGAGCCATGGAACCTCGACACACTGAGCAAGGAAGTGACGCGTATCGCCAAGCTCGCCGGCATCGTGCACGTCGATTCCGGCGGAAAAGGTGGCACCCAGCGCAAACGAGGCAAACACCTCCACGACGTCCGCGGCACGTTCGTCACCTATCTCATGACTGAAACCGACCTCTCCGATGCAGAGATCGCTGGCATTATGGCTTGGTCTGTCGAGGAGGTGACGCGGATTCGACGCATCTATGTCGACGACACCGCCCGCCAGATTGCGCTCGGCAAGCGCATCGCCCGCGGTCTGGCCAAGCGATGAATGCCACGGCAAGCGGGCGATGCGTGTTGACGGCGGGATAGGGCTCGTGGCATTGCCTGCCCCGCCCGCTGTAAACCGGAATTGTAAACCGGCGCCACGCAGAGGGTGTTTTCAATGGTAAGCCGTTGAAATGCGGGTGTAGCTCAATGGTAGAGCAGAAGCTTCCCAAGCTTACGACGAGGGTTCGATTCCCTTCACCCGCTCCATTCTTATCACATGTCATCATCCGGCCGGCGTCGCGGACGCGAGGTATCGCATCGCGCGGCGCGAAGCCGCCGTTACGGACGTACTCCGGACTGGATGTCGGTCGGCGCCGGGATATCATGCGCCCGCGGCCGATCGGGTCCGGCGAAGGGGGGCAAGCGGCATGGGCGATATCGGGCACGAGGGCAGCGGCACCCCGCCCCTCTACGGCCATTCGCTGCCGGGGCAACCGGAGACGACTTGGGAATTGCTCGCGCCGCATCTGGTCGCGGTGGGGGATCTGGCGGCGCAATTTGCCGGTCGCTTCGGCGCGAGCGAGGCGGCGCGGCTGGCCGGGTATCTCCACGATATCGGCAAGGCGAGCCGCGAGTTCCAGCGCTACATCAAGGATGACGGGAAAAGCCCCGACCACAGCACCGCCGGGGCGATCGTCGCGGACGGCCTGTTCGCGGACGGTGCCGATCGCCTGATCGCGCGGCTGGTCGCGCTGGCGATCGCGGGGCACCATGCCGGGCTGGCGGATGGCCGCGACCTGGGCGAGCGGCTGGGGCGCGAGGTGCCGGCCTATGCCGGGTGGCGGACGCTGGGGCTGGAATTGCCGCCGTCGATCCTGCCGAAGCTGGCGGGCGGGTCGGGCGCCTCGAACGGCTATCGGCTAGGTTTCCTGGGCCGGATGATCTTTTCGTGCCTGGTCGATGCCGACTTCATCGCCACCGAGCGGTTCTACGCCGCGGCCGACGGGCGCGCGGTTGCGCGCGGCGGCCATGCCCCGCTGACGGAGCTGCGCGAACGGCTCGACCGGTATCTGGCGACTGTGATCGCGGGGCGTAGCGGCGCGTTGTCCGCCACGCGCGCCGCCATCCTGGCCCATGCCCGCGCCAAGGCGCCGCTGACGCCCGGGCTGTTCACGATGACCGTGCCGACCGGCGGGGGCAAGACGCTCGCCGGCCTGGCCTTCGCGCTCGATCACGCGATCGCGCATGGCCTCGACCGGGTGATCGTGGTGGCGCCCTATTCGGCGATCATCGAGCAGACCGCGCAGGTGTTCCGCACCGCGCTGGCGGATGACGATGGCGAGGCGCCCGACGTGCTCGAACATACCGGCACCGTCGACTGGGACGCGCGCGAGCGGGACAGCCGGGACGAGGGCGCGCGCGACGCCCAGGCGAAGCTGCGCCGTTCGAGCGAGAATTGGGACGTGCCGGTCGTCGTCACCACCGCGGTGCAATTCTTCGAAAGCCTCCATGCCGATCGCCCGTCGCGGTGCCGCAAGCTGCACAATCTGGCCGGCAGCGTGATCGTGCTGGACGAGGCGCAGACGCTGCCGGTTTCGCTGCTGCGCCCGTGCATGGCGGCGATCGACGAACTGGCCGCCGGCTATCGCGCCAGCGTGGTACTGTGCACCGCCACCCAGCCGGCGCTGACGACCGATGCGGGCTTTCCCCGGCAGCATGGCGGCCTGGAGATCCCGCCCGACCGCGAACTCGCGCCCGATCCGCAGGGGCTGTATGATAAGCTGAAGCGCGTGACGGTTCACCGCGCGGGCACCGTCAGCGATTCGGAGCTTGCCGCGCGGTTCGCGCAGCGCGATGCGATGCTGTGCATCGTCAACAGCCGCAAGCACGCCCAGGCGCTGTTCGCGCTGATCCGCGACCTGCCGGGCGCGCGCCACCTGACCACGATGATGTGTGCGGGCCACCGCCGCGTCGTGCTGGCCGCGATCCGTGCCGACCTTGCGGCAAAACGCCCGACGCGACTGGTGTCGACCAGCCTGGTCGAAGCCGGCGTCGACATCGACTTTCCCGAGGTGTGGCGCGCGGAAACCGGGCTGGACAGTATCGCGCAAAGCGCCGGACGCGCCAATCGGGAAGGCCGGCTGGCCGATGCCCCGGTGACGATCTTCACCTCCGCCGATCACGCCACGCCGCGGATGTTCCGGCAGCAGGTGGACGCGATGGATGCCGCGCTGCGCCAGTACCCGCACGATCCGCTCGGGCTCGACGCGATACGCGCCTATTTCAACAACCTCTACTGGACGAAGGGCATCGACAGACTGGATGCCGCGAGGCTCGACGGGCGCGACTATGCGATCCTGCCGGCCTTCGCCGAAAGCTTCGCCGCGGGCGGGCCGCGGCCCGCCCCGCCCTATGCCAGCGTCGCGCGCGCGTTCGAGATGATCGACGAGACCGGGCGCGCGGTGATCGTGCCGTGGCGCGGCGATGCCGACCCGCAGGAGATCGACCGGCTGGTCGCCGCGATCGCGGCCGCGCCGGTGCCGCCGCGCGCGCAACTGCGTCGCCTGCAGAACTACACCGTGTCGGTGCCGGAACGCGCATATCTGGCGATGGTCGCGGCCGGCGCGGTCCAGCCGATCGCGCCGGATCGCTACGGCGACCGGTTCATGCTGGTACAGGATGTCGGCCTGTACGCGGACGACACCGGCCTGTCGCTCGACCCGTTCGGGATGAGCGCGGAGGCCGGGATTTTCTGATCCGTTCCGGCTGTAATTGTTCGCTTGTTTGCGTCGAACCTGCGTGCAAGTTTCGTTCGCAAGGGGGAAACGGACGATGGCGATCGGGGTAAGGCTGCACGTCTGGGGCGACCTAGCCTGCTTCACGCGGCCGGAACTGAAGGTCGAGCGCGTTTCCTATGACGTCATGACGCCGTCCGCCGCGCGCGGCATCCTGGAGGCGATCCACTGGAAGCCCGCGATCCGCTGGGAAGTGACGCATATCCACGTCCTGCGCCCGATCCGCTTCCGTTCGATCCGCCGGAACGAGGTGTCGGACAAGGCGTCGGTCGCCAATGCGAAGAAGGCGATGAACGCGGGCACCACCGCCGGGCTGGGCATCGACGTGACCGCCGCGCGCCAGCAGCGCGCCGCGCTGGTGCTGGAGGACGTCGCCTATGTCATCGACGCGCGTTTCCACCTGACCGAGCGCGCGGGGGCGGAGGACACCGCGCAGAAGCATATCGCGATGTTCACCCGCCGCGCCGCCGCCGGCCAGTGTTTCCACCAGCCGTGCCTGGGCACGCGCGAGTTCCCGGCCTCGTTCCGGTTGCTGGGGCAGGACGATCCCCTGCCCGCCTCCACACTGCCGGACGCGGACCGTGACCGCGACCTGGGTTATATGACGTACGCCCCCGGCTATCCCGGCGGCCCGCCCGCGACGTTCTTCCGCGCGCGGCTGGCCGACGGCGTGCTCGACGTCGCGGCGCTGACGCGGGAAGGACTGCTGGCGTGACGATCCTTCAGGCGCTGTCGGGCTATTACGAGCGGATGGCGGCGCGCGGAGAGGCGGAGCCGGCCGGCTTCAGCCGGGAAAAGATCGGCTTCGCGGTGGTGATCGACGCCGATGGCCAGCCTGTCGCCGTCGACGACCTTCGCGATTCATCGGGCAAGCGACCCGTGGCCAGCCCGCGCGACGTGCCGGCCGCGCAGAAGCGCACCGTCGCGATCGTGCCCAACTTCCTGTGGGACAAGACCGCCTATGCGCTGGGCGTGACCGCGGCCGAGGGCAAGCGCACCGCGCAGGAACATGCCGCCTTCCGCGACCTTCACCTCGATCTGCTGCGCGACAGCGACGACGCCGGACTGGTCGCGCTGCGTCGCTTCCTTGAGGCCTGGACGCCAGAGCGCTTTGCCGACGCGCCGTTCACGCCCGACATGCTCGACGCCAACGTCATCTTCCGTCTGGAAGGCGACGAAGGCGGAATGCGGGCGATCCACGATCGACCCGCCGCGCTGCCGCTGATCGAGGCGCGTAGCGGCGACGGTGTGTCCGGCCTGTGCCTGGTGACCGGCGTCACCGGGCCGATCGCCCGCCTGCATCCGGCCATCAAGGGTGTCGACGGGGCACAGACCGCCGGCGCGGCGCTGGTGTCGTTCAACGCGGCGGCATACGAATCCTGGGGAAACGAACAGGGTGCCAACGCCCCCACCGGACAGGCGGCGGCGGCGCGCTACGGCGCCGCGCTCAATCGCCTGCTCGACCGGTCGAGCCGCAACCGGACGCAATTGGTCGACCACGCAAACCTCGATCCCGGTCGTCGCCGGCCCGTCGCGGTGCGCCACCGCCAGCGGCTGAGCATCGGCGATGCGACGACGGTGTTCTGGGCCGATGCCTCGGGCCGCAAGGAGGAGGTGCTGGCCGCCGCAGAGGCCTTGGTCGCCGCGGGCCTGGGCGAGCCGATCGAGGGCGATACCGACCCCACGCTCGGCCAGGATGCGACCTTCGCCGCGATGGTGCGCGACCAGCTCGAACGTCTGGCAGCCGGACGCCCGGTGGCGATCGGCACCGAGGAGATTCCGCCGGGGGTGACGATCCATATCCTTGGCCTTGCCCCCAATGCGGCGCGGCTGTCGGTGCGATTGTGGGAAACGCACAGCCTGGGGACGATCGCACAGCGCGCGCTGAAACACCGCGACCATTGCCGCATCGAGCCGCCGCCGCGCAGTTGGGGCGTCGGGCCGTCGATCAACCGGCTGCTGGTCAACACCGTCGCCGCTCAGGAAAAATGGGACAATATCCCGCCGCTGCTGGCCGGCGACGTCGCCCGCGCCGTGCTGGCCGGGACGCCCTATCCGCGGACGTTATTGTCCAACGCGATCATGCGGCTGCGCGCAGGCGATTCGCCCGCGACCGGCTGGCACGCCGCCGCGATCCGCGCGGTGCTCATGCGAACAGAAGGAGGTGCCCCCGTGGGTCTCGACACCGAGGATAAGAACCAAGGCTACCGGCTCGGCCGTCTGTTCGCCGTGCTGGAAGAAGCGCAGGAGAAGGCGTTGGACCGCGAGATCAATGCGACGATTCGCGACCGCTATTTTGGCGCGGCATCGTCGGCACCGGCCAGCGTGTTTCCGCTGCTGGTGCGCGGCGCGATGAATCACCTTAGCGCGTTACGCAAGAAGAACATCGGTGCTGCGAAGAGCATCGACGGCAAATTGCGCGAAGTGATGGAAGGCGTGGGCAGCGGCTTCCCCCGCAGCCTCCGCCTTGAGGATCAGGGCCGGTTCGCGATCGGCTATTATCACCAGCGCAGCGGGCGTTTCCGCAAGAAGGATGCGGCGCCCGCGGAATCCGCGACCACAAACGGGGACAGCGAATGACCGACACCAGCCCGAAGCTTACCCGCCGCCACGATTTCGTCCTTTTCTTCGACGTGACGAACGGCAACCCGAACGGCGATCCCGACGCGGGCAACCTGCCGCGGCTCGACCCGGAAACCAACCGCGGGCTGGTCACCGACGTGTGCCTGAAGCGCAAGATCAGGAACTATGTCGAACTGGCGAGGGAGGGGGAGAGCGGGTATCGCATCTACGTCACCGAAGGCGCGATCCTGAACGAGAAGCACCGCGAAGCCTATGTCGCCGAACGCGGCGACAGCGCCGAGGTGCGCGGCGCGAAAAAGCTCAGCCCCAAGAGCGACGAGGAGGCGAAGCGCATCCGCGACTGGATGTGCGACAATTTCTTCGACATCCGCACCTTCGGCGGGGTGCTGTCGACCGGTATCAACGCCGGCCAGGTGCGCGGGCCGGTGCAGATCACCTTCGCCCGCTCGGTCGAGCCGGTGCTGCCGCTGGAGGTGTCGATCACCCGCATGGCCGCCACCAGCGAAGCCGACAAGAAGCAGCGCGACGAAGGCAGCGGCGACGACGAGCGGACCGACAACCGCACGATGGGGCGCAAGCACATCATCCCCTATGGCCTGTACCGCGCGCACGGGTTCGTCTCCGCCCCGCTCGCCAGTCATGAGGTGAAGGGCACCGGCTTTACCGAGGCGGACCTGGCGCTGCTGTGGGAAGCGCTGGGCAACATGTTCGAACATGACCGCTCCGCCGCGCGTGGCGAGATGGCGACCCGCCGGCTGGTGGTGTTCGAACATGACAGCAAGCTGGGCAACGCCCATGCCGACGCGCTGTTCGATCGCGTCAAGGTGTGGCGCAAGCGCCCCGACGCCGACGGCAGCGACGCGGCGAACCGCCACCCGATCGGCGCGGCCGAAACCGACAATTGGGGGCCGGCGCGCAGTTTCGATGACTATGTGGTGACCGTGGACAAAGACAACCTTCCGCCAGGAGTTAAAATACTGAAATGAGAAGGTCCTCGACCATCAGCCGGTCGAGGACCAATATTCTGCGCTGAAATAGCGCACATTCGGGAGTTTCGATCCACGCCCAACGGCGACTGTTATATAGGCTCAAGATCAATCTCGATCTTGAGAAACCCAAGCGTGAGAGTGATTTTTCGGATCGTCGAACGTCGCATCCTCAGGACCCTCAGACAGCTTGGGTGAGGACGGATTAGCTCACATACGGGAGAAGTCAATGATGGAAGACGACGACGCCATCGTCCCCATCTCGGCGCTGCAGCACCAGCTCTTCTGCCCGCGCCAGTGCGCGCTGATCCATGTCGAGCAGCAGTGGCTGGAGGATGGCGCGACCGCGGAGGGACGGATCCTGCACGAGCGGGTCGACGGCGGCGGGCGCGAGCGGCGGCGTGACGTGCGGACCGTTCGCGGGCTGGCGCTGCGCAGCGTGGCGCACGGCCTGATCGGGAAGGCCGATGCGGTGGAGCTGCACGGCCGCGCGCCCGGCTGGCGCCCCTACCCCGTCGAATACAAGCGCGGCCGGCCGAAGGCGCACCGCGCCGACGAGGTGCAGCTGTGCGCGCAGGCGCTGTGCCTGGAGGAGATGTTCGGTACGGACGTCTCCGAAGGCGCCTTGTTCTACGGCCAGACCCGCCACCGCACGATCGTGGCGATCGACGCCGATCTGCGCGCGCTGACCCTCTGCGTGGCGGGCGAGGTGCGCACGATGCTGGCCGGCGGGGTGACGCCCGCGCCGGTGGTCACGCCGGGGTGCCGCCGCTGCTCGCTGGAGCCGCTGTGCCGGCCGCAGGCGATCGCGACGCGGCCCGTCGTCCACCGCTGGCTCGAACGCCAGCTGGCCGCGACGCTGGCGGACTGACGCGCGTGCGCCGCCACCTCAACACCATCTACGTCACCACGCCCGACGCCTGGGTGCGCAAGGACGGCGCCAACATCGTCGTCGAGGTGGACGGCGCGGAACGCGGCCGCGCGCCGATCCACATGATCGGCGGGATCGTCTGCTTCACCCGTGCCGGCATGTCCCCGGCCCTGATGGCGGCCTGTGCCGAAGCGGGCGTCAGCGTGTCGTTCCTGGCCCCGCACGGCCGCTTCCAGGGGCGGATCGAGGGGCCGCGCACCGGCAACGTCCTGCTGCGTCGCGCGCAATATCGCGCCGCCGACGATCCGGCGCAGGCCGTACCGTTCGCGCGCGGGGTGGTGGCGGCGAAGGCGGCGAACCAGCGCACGGTGATCCGCCGCGCGCTGCGCGACCATGGCACGCGGATGGGTGAGGCGGACCGGGCGGCACTGGAACTGGCGGAGGCCCGGCTGGGCGGCTGTGCCCGGCGCACCTTGCAGGCGGGCGACATCGCCACGCTACGCGGTGTCGAGGGAGAGGCGGCGAATGCCTATTTCTCTGCGTTCAACGCCCTGATCCGCGTCGACGACCCAACGCTGCGCTTCGGCGGGCGTTCGCGCCGCCCCGCGCTGGACCGCGTCAACGCACTGCTCAACTTCCTCTACGCGCTGCTGGGTCACGATTGCCGGTCGGCGCTGGAAAGCGTCGGGCTGGATCCGCAGGTCGGGCTGCTCCACGCCGACCGCCCGGGCCGCGCCAGCCTGGCGCTGGACCTGATCGAGGAATTCCGCCCCGTCCTGGCCGATCGCCTCGCGCTCAGCCTCGTCAACCGGCGCCAGCTGACCGCGCCGGATTTCGTTGTCGACGAAGGCGGCGCGATCACACTGACCGACGCCGCCCGCCGCACCGTGCTGGAGGCGTGGACCGAGCGGAAGAAGGAGGAACTGCGCCACCCGTTCCTGGGCGAGGCGGTGACGCTGGGCCTGGTCCCGCACATCCAGGCGCAGCTGCTCGCCCGGCACCTGCGCGGCGATCTCGACGGCTATCCGCCCTTCCTGTGGAAATAGCGGCGCCGCGATGCTGATGCTCGTGACCTATGACGTCGGAACCGAGGACCCCGCCGGCCGCCGCCGGTTGCGCCGCGTCGCGCGGACGTGCAAGGATTTCGGCCAGCGGGTCCAGAATTCGGTGTTCGAATGCGACGTCGACCCGGCGCAATGGGCGATGCTGCGCGCCGCGCTGCTGGACGAGATCGACCCCGCGAAGGACAGCTTGCGCTTCTACGCGCTGGGCGCGAAAGGGCGCATGAAGATCGAGCATGTCGGCGCCAAGGCCGCGCCCGACCTGACCGGCGCGATCATCCTGTAGGCCTGCGCCGCGCGAACCGGAAGCGACGCGCCCCCCAGCCGGAGATTCGCGCGCAGCCCAAGTCGTTGATATACCGATGCCACGCCGTCGCGGTTCAGCCGGGGCGGGGCCGCACCGGCGCGCGCGCGAAGCGGTTCGCGCAAAGCGGCGGATTGCGCGTTGTTTCTCAATGTGAAACTAGCGGTACCGTCGCCCCTCACGCGGGGGCGTGGATCGAAACACGTCGGTACGCGGGACGATCTCGCTGGAGGGCGTCGCCCCTCACGCGGGGGCGTGGATCGAAACCAGCACGGTCAAGCCGCCGCATCATGCGGTGCTGGTCGCCCCTCACGCGGGGGCGTGGATCGAAACGTGTACCGGCCAGGACGACCGGCGCTGCTGGTGGTCGCCCCTCACGCGGGGGCGTGGATCGAAACCCCGACGTTCGTCAGGCGCTCGCATCGCGCCGGGCCGTCGCCCCTCACGCGGGGGCGTGGATCGAAACGCGTGATCGACTATTACGAGGCGGTAGGCCAGGGTCGCCCCTCACGCGGGGGCGTGGATCGAAACATCTCGGCGATCGGCTCCGACAAGGCGTCGGCGGTCGCCCCTCACGCGGGGGCGTGGATCGAAACAGCTGGCGCGGTCCACGATCGCGCGCCAGCTGCTGTCGCCCCTCACGCGGGGGCGTGGATCGAAACACCGAGGCAACAGGTCGGCTGAGGCAGTCCGGGGTCGCCCCTCACGCGGGGGCGTGGATCGAAACGCCAGCACGTCCAGCCGCTGCTCGATCAGCGCGGTCGCCCCTCACGCGGGGGCGTGGATCGAAACGATCTTCGATCGCGACCGGCCGCTGAAGCCCAACGTCGCCCCTCACGCGGGGGCGTGGATCGAAACGCGGTGACGCTCGAAACGCAGTTCGACATCGCCGGTCGCCCCTCACGCGGGGGCGTGGATCGAAACTGTCGATCACGAAGGATAAGCCGCGTGACGCCACGTCGCCCCTCACGCGGGGGCGTGGATCGAAACTACTGCCACCGCCTGTGCCGCCCGGTGATGGTGGTCGCCCCTCACGCGGGGGCGTGGATCGAAACGCGACAACATCCCGACTGACGGCCCCGCCGGTGCGTCGCCCCTCACGCGGGGGCGTGGATCGAAACGGCACCACGGGCGGCGCTGGCCTGTTCCGCAAGGTCGCCCCTCACGCGGGGGCGTGGATCGAAACTCATCGCGCGGCGGATGCGCATCGACGAACCTGGCGTCGCCCCTCACGCGGGGGCGTGGATCGAAACAGGCATTGTCGGCCAGGCTCAGCGCGGCCTGGCGTCGCCCCTCACGCGGGGGCGTGGATCGAAACATGGACGTCGTGCTGCGGTCGTATCCGCTCTATGTCGCCCCTCACGCGGGGGCGTGGATCGAAACTCGTTGTCGACGCGGCGCTCGCCTTCCACGATGGTCGCCCCTCACGCGGGGGCGTGGATCGAAACGGCGTCCGCCGCCGTGGCGCTACCGTCCGGCTGGTCGCCCCTCACGCGGGGGCGTGGATCGAAACTGCGCGCCCGTCACCGAGAAGTTGTTTGGCGCCCAGGTCGCCCCTCACGCGGGGGCGTGGATCGAAACCTGGTATCCGGCGTCCTGGTGCTGACCGGCCTGGGCGTCGCCCCTCACGCGGGGGCGTGGATCGAAACCCGATGAACGACTGCGCCGAGGCGGTGTCGAAGGTCGCCCCTCACGCGGGGGCGTGGATCGAAACCATGCCTGGGCGATCAGCCGCATAGCGGTGTCCTCGTCGCCCCTCACGCGGGGGCGTGGATCGAAACATCCCGTCGGGCGACTTGCCCAAGAACCGGGTGTCGCCCCTCACGCGGGGGCGTGGATCGAAACCGCGGCCTGTCGCAAGCCGAGCTGGCCGATCGCGTCGCCCCTCACGCGGGGGCGTGGATCGAAACGTTGTTGGTGATGAAGCCGACCGTCTCCACCGGCGGTCGCCCCTCACGCGGGGGCGTGGATCGAAACTCCCACACCTGGCGCCCCGCCGGACGGGAGACAGTCGCCCCTCACGCGGGGGCGTGGATCGAAACGGCCTTGTGTTGCGTTTGCAGCGTCCATTCCGATGTCGCCCCTCACGCGGGGGCGTGGATCGAAACACGGAGACGCTGCTGAAGACGGCGATCTCGCAGGCGTCGCCCCTCACGCGGGGGCGTGGATCGAAACGGCAGGTCAGCGACTGGCAGGACAAGGCGGCCAAGTCGCCCCTCACGCGGGGGCGTGGATCGAAACCCGTAAGGACCTGACGGTGCGCGGGGTGTCGCTGTCGCCCCTCACGCGGGGGCGTGGATCGAAACCACGATCCAGACGGCGGCCACTACCGCCCGCAACGTCGCCCCTCACGCGGGGGCGTGGATCGAAACATGGAGAGACGACATGGCACGCAAGCAGAACGCGTCGCCCCTCACGCGGGGGCGTGGATCGAAACTGCGCCCGCTGTGCCCGGACGCTGTGCGGGTGCGTCGCCCCTCACGCGGGGGCGTGGATCGAAACCATGACCATGACGTTGCCCGTGACCAGGACATCGCGTCGCCCCTCACGCGGGGGCGTGGATCGAAACATGCAATCCTACGATATCGTGGTGCATCCGCGGTGGTCGCCCCTCACGCGGGGGCGTGGATCGAAACTACAATTACCAGGAGCGCCAGGCGGCGGGCGACTTGTCGCCCCTCACGCGGGGGCGTGGATCGAAACGAGCCGTTGACGACGATCAGATCGACGTTGCCGGTCGCCCCTCACGCGGGGGCGTGGATCGAAACCGTCATCGTTTCTTGCCCGCAGGACCAGCAGCGGGTCGCCCCTCACGCGGGGGCGTGGATCGAAACCAGGCAAAGGACGACTGATGGCGCAGCTGTGGACGTCGCCCCTCACGCGGGGGCGTGGATCGAAACAACGTGGGTAAGTCGCTGTCGGTGCTGGAATGGGTGTCGCCCCTCACGCGGGGGCGCGGATCGAAACTCATCAGGATCATCGGCATGATCCTCTCCATCGGCCGCCCCTCCCACGGAGCCGCGCATCGAAACGACACCGACACTACAACCCCGCCCCGCCCCCGTCAGCCCGCGCTCTTCGCCAGCGCCGCCGCGCCATCGGCGAAGCCGAGCATCGAGAAGGTGAGCGTGACGGTCTGGCGGATCTGGAGGCGGTAGACCGCGTCGGCCTGGTCGGTCACCGCGACGAGGGCGGCGAATTGCGCGGGGGTCAGCATGGCGCCGGCCTGGCACCCCTTGGGCTGGCAGGCGACGAACGGCAGCCGGACCAGTTCCTTGCCCTGGCGGACCAGTTGCACGCCATCGGGCAGCCAGACGCCGATCGGCGTGTCGACCGACAATTGCCAGCCCTTCCCGCCCGGCAGGGAGCGGAGCATGAACTGGAGCGCGACGTTTCTGGCGCCCGTGTCGTCCTGCAGCGTCACGGTCGACATCAGGCCACAGATGCGGACGCGCGGCGCCGGATCGGTGCGGGTCTCGCAATGCAGGTTCCACGCCTGGAAAGGGCGGTCGGAACCCTGCACCACCGGGGCGGCCGGGGTTGGGGCCGAGGTCTGCGCGTGCGCCAGCGCCGGTGCCACCATCGCCGCCGCACCCAGCAGCGCCGTCATCACATGTCGTCCGGTCATCATCCCGCGCCGTCCCTTCGTATCACATCGCCCGGCCGCGACCAGCGCCGCGGCCGGGCGCCGGGCTTACCAGCGAACGCTGATCCCGCCGGTATAGGTGCTGCTGTCGGAACCCGCCGCATCGCCATAGCGATAGCTGGCCCGCAGGCTGACCCCCGGCGTCACCGTCGCATCGACGCCCACCGCGCCGCGGAACGCGGTATCCCCGGCATTGGCGGCGCGCACGGCGAAGCGCTGCCCATACAGCGTCGGGTTGATCGTGGCATAGGCATCGCCCACCTCGCGCACCGCAAAGGCCGAGGCATAGGGCCGCACCTGCGCCCCGCCCAGGTCGAAGCTGGTGGCGAGCCGCGCACCGGCGCGCAGTTGCACCGCCTCGCGCCGGTCGGTCTGCGCGGTGAGCGCGGTGATGGAGCCGCCCCGCTCAGCCAGCGCCTCGCGCTGGATCCGGTCATAGGCGACGCCGACCGCGGGCATGATCGTCGTGCGGCCCCCGCCCAGTCGAGCGCCCAGTTCCAGGTCCCCGCCCACGGACGTGCCGCGCGGCAGCGCCGAGAGGCGATCGGTCCCGGTGGCCAGATCGACCTTGCGCGACACCTTGTAGCGGTCCAGCCCGCTGGTCACGACGCCGTTGGCGTACAGCAGCCCGCTGCGCCACTGGGCATAGGCGAGCAGCTGATAGCTGTTCATCCGGCCCTGGCCCTGATCCATCGCCGAGGCGTTGGTACGGGCATAGGACAGGCCGCCGCCGACGATCGCGGTGTCGGACACGGTCGTGTCCATGCCGATCGTCATGATCGTGCCGGTGCCGCGATAGCCCTGGCCGAAGCCGTCGCCGCTGACGTTCTGCCGCACGCCCGCGATCGTGCCCCACAGCCGCCGGCTGAGCGCCTGCTCGTCCGCCGCCGTGCCGGCCGACGCGCGGTCCAGCATGTGATCGGACACGCTGTTGCGCGTGACGCGGCTGCCCTGCACCACCGTGTCCATCGCATCGGCGTAGATCTCGCCAGACGCCTGGGTCAGGGTGCGGCCCAGCTGGTCGGTCGACAGGCCCATCAGGCCGTTGGCGAACGTGCCCTTGTTGCTGGCGTCGCGCACGCCCGCCGCGGCGCGGAAGCCGTCCACCGCGGTACCGGTGCTGGCGGCATTGCCGTTCACCCCCTGGAACAGCGTGCCATAGCTGGCCGCAGTGATCGTCAGGATGACCGCGTTCGGCCGGTACAGCACGTCGAAGCGGCTGTTGGGCGCCAGCCCGCTGGCCGGCTGGGTCAGCCCGGCATAGCTGCCGGTGACGCCGCCCTCCGCAGTGACGACCGGGAACATCTGCCCGATGGTGGGGGTGAAGCTGTTGGTGGCATCGCCGGTGATGCCGCGCAGCTTCGGCGCGATCGTGCCCGCCGCGGTGTACACGCTGTTCGCGCCGTTCAGCACCAGCGTGTCGTAATGGCCCGCGCCGATCCCCGCCGTCGTGCCGTCGACGTCGACCGCGAAGGTGCTGCCCGCGAACTGCGTGACGCTGCCGTTGACGACCAGGCGGCCCGGCGAATTGCCCGGGGCCAGCACGCCGCGCACTTCCATGCCGCCGTTGACCATGCCCGATCCGGCGGCGGCGCCGTCACGATCCACCCACACATTGCCGGTGAAGGCGTTGTTGAAGCTCAGCGTGCCCTGCTGGATGCAGGCGCCCACCGCATTGCTGGCGACCGACAGCAGGTTCAGCTGACCCACGCCCTGCTTGATGAGGCAGTCGCTGCCGTCGACGTCGCCGGTCAGGCGGACGGTACTGGCCCCGGTGTCCAGCACCGCGTTGCTGCCGGTGACGTGCAGGTCCTGCGTCACCGTCATGTCCGATCCGGCCGAGAAGCGGCTGTCCTGGCGCAGGAAGATATCGCCGCCCGCAGCGCCCAGCGCCGATTGCTGCGTCGCCAGCAGGCGACCGCCCAGCACGTCGATGACGACCTGGCTGTTCGCGCCGGTCAGCGTCAGCGTGCCCGCGCCGATCTTCTGGACGATGCCCGAACCCTGGATGTTGCCGGCGATGGTGACGTCGTGCGTGCCGGTATCGAACGCTGCCAGCTTGGTATTGTTGACCTCGATCGCATGCGCGATGGTCATGTCGGCCAGCGTGCGCAGGACGGTGTTGTCCTGGATCGTCACCACCCCGCCGGCTGCGCCCAGCGCGGCATCCGAGGTGAAGGCCAGCGTGCCGCCGCCGACATTGATGCCGTTCTGCGTATTGGCACCCGTCAGGGTCAGCGTGCCCGAACCCAGCTTGTTGAGCTTGCCTGTCCCGGAGACGACGCCGTTCAGCGTGACGTCGTGGCCCAGCGTGTCGATCGCGCTGTTCGCATCGGTCAGCACGACGGCACGGTCGGTGACGATATCGCCGACCGTCGCCAGCGTCGCGGCCCCGATCGTCACCGTGCCGCCGCCCAGGTTGGCGGCACGTTCCACCGCCACCACCCCGCCGGCGACGGTGAGGCCGCCGGTCATGGTATTGTCGCCCGCCAGTGCCAGTACTCCGTCGCCGATCTTGGTCAGGCCGCCGTTGCCGGAGATCGCACCGCGGTAGATCGTGGCGCCGCCGTTGCCGGTGGTCAGCGTGCCGCCGGTCAGGCGGATCGCGCCGCTGCCGCTGATCGCGCCGACCTGCTCGGAGGATTGCAGTTCGAACGTACCGTCATTGTGCAGCGCGCCCGCATCCGCCAGCGCCTGTCCGCCGCTGACGACCAGCCCGGCACCCTGCGAAATTAGCGTCCCGCCGGTATAGCTGTTGACGCCCGCCAGCTGCTGCGTACCGCCGGTGACGGCCACACCGCCGGTCCCGCCGATGCTGCCGTCGAAGCGATCGGCCGCCGCCGTCAGGACCAGCCCATTGCCGCCCAGCGCGACCGTGCCAGCGCCGTCGAGGGTACGGATCGACGCCGCGCCATTGTGGCCCGCAATGTCGAACGCGCCGTTCGCCGTGACGCCGCTCGACGCCGCAATGCTGCCGTCGTTCGTCAGCCCGAGCGTCGCGCCCTGCGCGATCGTGGTGCGGCCGGTGTAGCCGTTGTTTCCGGCCAGCTGCTGCGTACCGCCGGTGACGGCCACACCGCCGGTCCCGCCGATGCTGCCGTCGAAGCGGTCCGCCGCCGCCGTCAGGACCAGACCGTTCGCGCCCAGCGCAACCGTGCCGGCACCGTCCAGCGTGCGGATCGAGGCGGCGCCGTTGTGGCCCGCAATATCGAACGCGCCGTTGGCCGTGACGCCGCTCGACGCCGCGACGCTGCCGTCGCCCGTCAGCCCCAGCGTCGCGCCCTGCGCGATCGTCGTGCGACCAGTGTAGCCGTTGTTGCCGGCCAGCTGCTGCGTGCCGCCCGCGACGGTCACACCGCCGGTCCCGCCGATGCTGCCATCGAAGCGATCCGCCGCCGCCGTCAGGATCAGACCGTTCGCGCCAAGCGCGACCGTGCCGGCACCGTCGAGCGTGCGGATCGAGGCGGCGCCGTTGTGGCCGGCAATGTCGAACGCGCCGTTGGCCGTGACGCCGCTGGAATTGGCGACGCTGCCGTCACCGGTCAGCCCCAGCGTCGCGCCCTGCGCGATCGTGGTGCGGCCAGTATAGCCGTTGTTGCCGGCCAGCTGCTGCGCGCCGCCCGAGACAGTCACACCGCCGGTGCCGCCGATGCTGCCGTCGAAGCGGTCCGCCGCCGCCGTCAGGACCAGACCGTTTCCGCCCAGCGCCACCGTGCCGTTGCCGTCCAGCGTGAGGATCGAGGCGGCGCCGTTGTGGCCCGCAATATCGAACGCGCCGTTGGCCGTGACGCCGCTCGATGCCGCGACGCTACCATCACCCGTCAGCCCCAGCGTCGCATCCTGCGCGATCGTCGTGCGACCGGTGTAGCCGTTGGTGCCGGCCAGCTGCTGCGTACCGCCGGTGACGGCCACACCGCCGGTGCCGCCGATGCTACCGTCGAAGTGGTCCGCCGCCGCCGTCAGGATCAGACCGTTCGCGCCAAGCGCGACCGTGCCGGCACCGTCGAGCGTGCCGATCGAGGCGGCACCGTTGTGGCCCGCAATATCGAACGTACCGTTGGCCGTGACGCCGCTGGAATTGGCGACGCTGCCGTCACCGGTCAGCCCAAGCGTCGCGCCCTGCGCGATCGTGGTGCGGCCAGTATAGCCGTTGTTTCCGGCCAGCTGCTGCGTGCCGCCCGAGACAGTCAAGCCGCCGGTCCCGCCGATGCTACCGTCGAAGCGGTCCGCCGCCGCCGTCAGGACCAGCGCGTTGCCGCCCAGCGCCACCGTGCCGGCACCGTCCAGTGTGCGGATCGAGGCGGCGCCGTTGTGGCCGGCAATATCGAACGCGCCGTTGGCCGTAACGCCGCTCGATGCGGCGACGCTACCATCACCCGTCAGCCCCAGCGTCGCACCCTGCGCGATCGTCGTGCGACCGGTGTAGCCGTTGGTGCCGGCCAGCTGCTGCGCACCGCCGGTGACGGCCACACCGCCGGTGCCGCCGATGCTACCGTCGAAGTGGTCCGCCGCCGCCGTCAGGATCAAACCGTTCGCGCCAAGTGCGACCGTGCCGGCACCGTCCAGCGTTCGGATCGAGGCGGCGCCGTTGTGGCCGGCAATATCGAACGTGCCGTTGGCCGTGACGCCACTCGACGTCGCGACGCTGCCGTTGCCGGTCAACCCCAGGCTAGCGCCGCTCACGATGACGGTGCGGCCGGTGTAACCGTTGCTGCCCGCCAGCTGCTGCGCGCCGCCTGCAATCGTCACACCGCCGGTGCCGCCGATGCTGCCGTCGAAGCGATCGGCCGCTGCCGTCAGGACCAGACCGTTGCCGCCCAGCGCCACCGTGCCGGAACCGCTGAGGGTACGGATCGAGGCGGCGCCGGTGTGGCCGGCGATGTCGAGCACGCCGTTGTTCGTCACGCCGCTGGAGCTCGCCACGCTGCCGTTGCCGATCAGCCCCAGCGTCGCGCCGCTCGCGATGGTGGTGCGGCCGGTATAGGCGTTGGTTCCGGCCAGCCGCTGCGTACCGCCCGCGACCGTGACGCCGCCGCTCCCGCCGATGCTGCCGTCGAAGCGATCGGCCGCCGCCGTCAGGACCAGCCCGTTCGCCCCCAGCGCCACCGTGCCGTTGCCCGACACCGACCGCAGCGACACGTCGCCATTGTGGCCGCTGGCGTCCAGCGTACCGCCGACCGCGACCGTTTGCGAGTTGCCGATGCTGCCGTTACCGCCCAGCGACAGCGTACCGCCGGCGATCGTCGTCGCGCCGGTATAGGTCTGCGGCGCGGTCACCGTCAGGTTGCCGGTGCCGGATTTCGTCACCGTACCGGTGCCGCTGATCGTGCCGACGTAGGTGCCGTTAGCGGACTGGTCGAACGTGACCGCCGCATTGTCGACGATATTGCCCTGCAGCGAGGTGGTCGTGCCGACCAACGTGCCGCCGCTGACCGTCGTGCCGCCCGAATAGCTGTTCGCTCCGGTCAACGTCAGCGTGCCGCTGCCGGTCTTGGCCAGCCCGCCCGATGCGCCGGAAGCGTTGGCGATCGTGCCGTTGAGCGTCAGGTCATTGGCGCCGGTGTCGATCGTGCCGCCGGGATTGCGGATGGTGAAGTTCGTCCCCAGCGTCATCGACGAGGTGGAGGCCAGCGTACCGCCGTCGAACACCGACGACACTGCGCCCGCGATCAGCTGCGCATCGGTATAGGTCGCACCCGCGCCGCCGATATCGGGTACCGAGGGGGTGCTGCCACCGGGCAGCGTGACCACCGACGAATTGGCGGGAACGCTGTTCAGCTGGAGCGTGGAGAAGACCAGCACGCCGCCCGCGCCAAAGGCTTCACCGCTGCCATTCGGTACCAGCGTGACGCGGTTGAAACTGTTGCGGTCGTCGATCGCGGCGACGAAATGCTCCTCGCCGCGGATCGGCGTGCTGATCCCGCCGACCAGCAGCGGGGTGGAGCCGTTGAACATCATGTAGATTTGCGACGCATTGGCGGTGCCGCCGCCGGGCACCGTATTGCCGGTGGTGCAGCACGTGCCCCAGTCCGACACGTGAAGGCCCACGGCATTGACATTATATGCCGTGGTGCGCGCAGCATCCGAGAAGAACGAGAGCGTGTAACCGGCAGTGATCGCCGAGTTGAAGTTGCCCGCGGCGTAGCTGACGCTCCAGTTGGTGAAGCCGTTACCCCCTTCGTCGCCGTTGCTGTTGTTCGTCGCGGCCGATCCGCCGCGCGTCGTCGTGACATAGACGGTGGTGCCGCCATTGGTGACCGAGAAATTGGCGCCCGTGGTGTTGGTCAGGTCGATCCGGAAGATCGAGGAACTCTGCGTCGCGCCGGAATTGGCGGCGTTATAGGCAGCGTCGGCGGCGGCGGCGGTGTCGCGGAAGGTCTGCTCACCGGCGACAAGATCGGCGTTAAAGAAGACGGCCGGCGTCGCATGGGCGGCCACCGCGCCGGCCACGATGGTCGCGACCAATGCGGATGCCGAAATGGTACGGCGCAGGCTGGCCTTGGTCGCCGCGTGACGGCGACCCGATCCGCTATGAAAACGCTGCATATTCCCCCGGAAGATTGCGGGACCGCCAGTGGCCCCTGAGACACGGGAGACCGGTAAGCAGGCGGACTTAACAGCCCCCTAAGACCCGCTTCGAAAACTACTATGACGCTGTCTACAAAACAGAATTTTCGGCCGACCCGCCGGGCCGCCGGTTAAGCATGGCGGGCGCGCCACGCTCACCTCTTCTTTACCGCCGCCCGCTATCGTGACGGGCATGGCACAGGCGAAGATCGACGATCACGAACAGCGGGCCGACAAAAGGTTGGCCGCGGATTGCCGGGCGGTGGCGCGGGTGGCGTTGCCGGTGACGGTGGTGGACGTGTCGCACCTGGGGGTGCGGGTGCGAGCCGGGGTGGAGTTGCGGGTGGGGTCGGTGTTGAACCTGTCGCTGCCCGGCGAGCTGATCCGGCACGCGCGGATCGTGTGGGGCGAAGGCGAGCTGTTCGGGTGCGAGTTCGCCAAGCCGCTGACCGACGCGGAGCTTTTGCGCGTCAGCGAGGCGACGCGCGACGCCCGTCCGCGATCGTAACCAGCCGCGCGGCGCGATCGACCGTCACGCGCACGTCGTCGAGCACCATCACGAAGCCCGGTGCGCACGCCCAGTCGGCGTCGTCCAAGGGCGTCCCGTCGAGCGAAAACCACCCCAGATCGTGACGAAATGCCGCGGTGCGCAGGACGGACGCATCGCGACGAAGCGCGGACAGACGCGCCACGAACGCCTCCAGATCGCGGTCGCGGCCCGTCCAGTCGATCCAGGTGACGTCATTGTCCTGCGCATAGGCATTGTTGTTGCCTCGCTGCGTCCGGCCGAATTCGTCCCCGGCGCATAACAGGATCGTTCCCCGCGATGCGAACAGCGTCGCCAGCAGCGCACGCGCGTCGGCATGAGGGTCGGCGCTGATCCAGCACACTTCCCCATGATGGCCGTCGCGATTGTCCTCGCCATTAGCGTGGTTGCGGCGTTCGGCGTAGCGGACCGTGTCGGCGAGGGTGAAGCCGTCATGCGCGGCGACGAAATTGACGCTGCGGGTGCGATGCGCGCCGAACACGTCGCTCGACCCCGCCAGCCGCGTAGCCAGCGCCCCCGCCCCGCCATCGCCGCGCCAGAAGCGGCGCACGTCGTCGCGGAAGCGGTCGTTCCATTCCAGCCAGCCGTCGGGAAAGGCGCCCAATTGATAGCCGCCCGGCCCGGTATCCCATGGCTCGGCGATCATCACGCGGCGCGCCAGCAGCGGATCGGCGGCGATCTCCGCAAAGACCGGCGCGGCCGCGTCGAACCCCGGCCCGCGCGCCAGCACGGTCGCCAGATCGAAGCGGAAGCCGTCGACCCCCGCCTGGGTCACGAAATGCCGCAGCGAGGCCAGGAACAGCCGCCGCACCGCCGGGTTCGCGAAATCGAGCGTATTGCCGGTTCCGGCATCGTTGATGAGCGTGCCATCGGGCGCGCGCGCATAGGCCGCATCGTCCAGCCCGCGCAGCGACAGCGTCGGCCCCAGCAGGTCGCTTTCGCCGGTATGGTTGAACACGAGGTCGAGGATCACCCCGATCCCGGCCGCGCGCAGCGCCGCGACCGTGGCGCGCAGTTCGGCGATGCCGCCGGGCGCCAGGCGCGGATCGAGTGCCATCGGCACGACCGGGTTGTAGCCCCAGGCGTTCGACAGCCCGAGCGGGGGCAGATGGCGTTCGTCGATCCACGCGACGATGGGCATCAGTTCGACCGCATCGACCCCGATATGGCGCAGATGCGCGATCACCGCGGGATGCGCCAGCGCTGCGATCGTCCCGCGCTGAGCCGCGGGCACGTCGGGATGCCGCATCGTGAAGCCGCGGACGTTGAGTTCGTAGATCACGCCGCCCGGTTCGAACAGCGGCGGCAGGTCAAGCGCGGGCAGCGGCGCGGTGACGACCGCGCGCGGCACCAGCGCGGCGGTATCCTGCCCGACGATGCCGAGCAGGGGGTCATAGGCAAACGGGCGATCGAGCGTCACCGCCGCGGGATCGACCAGCAGCTTCGCCACGTCGAACGGCGGCGGGCCGTCGGCGCGCAAGCCGTAGCGCGCGCCCTCCCCGATCCCCGGAACGGTGACGCGCCAGTCGTCGCCGTCGCGCTGCATCGGGATGCGGCCTTCACCGCCATCCTCGTCGAACAGGCACAACCAGACCGCATCGGCACGCGGGCTGCGCACCGAAAAGGCGACGGCGTCGCCCGCGATCGTCGCGGTCACGTCACCACGTCGGGCCGGGTGCGGCCGGTGTGGCGCGCGATCCCGGCGATCTCCTCCGCCGCGGCGACGATGTCGGCCAGCATCGTGCCGGTATCGGTATCGAGATAGCCGTCCGCCGGCTCGTAACGTTCCAGATAGACGCGCAGCGTGGCGCCGCTGGTGCCGGTGCCCGACAGGCGGAAGACGACGCGGCTTCCGCCGTCGAACAGCACGCGCACGCCCTGGTTGGCGCTGACCGAATCGTCGGTGGGATCGCGATAGGCGAAGTCGTCCGCCGCCGCGACGGTCAGCGGGCCGTAGCGCCGCCCCGGCAGCACCGGCAGATCGGCGCGCAACGCGGCCATCAGCGCGTCGGCGGCGGCGCTGTCCACGCCCTCATAATCGTGCCGCGCGTAATAATTGCGGCCGAACCGCGCCCAGTGATCGCGCGCGATCTCATCAACGCTCTTGCCCGTCGCGGCCAGCATGTTGAGCCACAGCAGCACCGCCCACAGCCCGTCCTTTTCACGGACATGGTCGCTGCCGGTGCCCGCGCTTTCCTCGCCGCAGATCGTCGCCATGCCGGCGTCGAGCAGGTTGCCGAAGAACTTCCAGCCCGTCGGGGTTTCGAACGCCGGGATGCCGAGCGCGGCGGCGACGCGATCGGCGGCGGCGCTGGTCGGCATCGACCGCGCGATCCCGTTCAGCCCGGCGGCATAGCCGGGGGCAAGGTGCGCGTTGGCGGCGAGCATGGCCAGGCTGTCCGACGGGGTGACGAAGCGTCCCCGACCGATGATGAGGTTGCGATCGCCGTCGCCGTCCGACGCGGCGCCGAAATCGGGCGCGTCGGCGGACATCATCAGATCGTACAGGTCGCGCGCATGGACCAGATTGGGGTCGGGGTGATGCCCGCCGAAATCCTCCAGCGGAACGCCGTTGCGCACCGTGCCGGGCGCGAAGCCCAGCCGGCGTTCGAGAATCTCGGTCGCATACGGCCCGGTGACCGCGCTCATCGCGTCGAACGCGATGGTCAGCCCGGCGGCGCGGATCGCGTCGAAATCAAACAACGATTCCATCAGCGCGGCGTAATCGGCAACGGGATCGACGATCTCGACCGTCATCCCCTCCACCGTCACCTCGCCCAAGGTGTCGAGATCGACGTCGGGGCCGCTCGCCGCGTGCCATTCGGTGATCGACAGCGTGCGCGCGTGGATCGCCTCGGTCACCTTTTCCGGGGCGGGGCCGCCGTTGGCGACATTGTATTTGATGCCGAAATCCTCGTCCGGGCCGCCGGGATTGTGGCTGGCCGACAGCACCAGCCCGCCCAGCGCGCCGCGCCGCCGGATCAGGTGGGACGCGGCGGGGGTGGACAGGATGCCCCCCTGCCCCACCACGACGCGCGCGAAGCCGGCGGCGGCGGCCATGCGGATCGCGGTCTGGATGACGGTGCGGTTGAGGTAGCGGCCGTCGCCACCGATCACCAGCGTCGAACCCTCTTTCCCCTCCACCACGTCGAACACCGACTGGATGAAGTTTTCGGCATAGTTGGGCTGCTGGAATACCTTCACCTTCTTGCGCAGGCCGGACGTGCCCGGCTTCTGATCGCTGAACGGCTGGGTCGGGACGGTACGGATCATTCGGTGCAAAGCCCCCGGTAGAGTTGGGCGTAGCGCAGGCCGCTCTTCGCCCAGGAAAAATCGCTGCGCATCCCGCGCCGCTGGATCATCGCCCAGCGATCCGGCGTCGCGTGCAGCGCGATGGTGCGCGCGATCGCCGTATCCAGCGCGTCGCGCGACACGTGGTTGAACTGTACCCCGGTCGCCACGCCCGCGTCGAGCGCGGCTTCGTTGGCGTCGATCACCGTATCGGCCAACCCGCCGGTACGCGCGACGACGGGTACGCAGCCATAGGCCAGGCCGTACAGCTGGGTCAGCCCGCACGGTTCGAACCGCGACGGGATCAGGATGGCATCCGCCCCGCCTTGCAACAGGTGCGACAACGGTTCGTCATAGCCAATGCGCACGCCGATGCGCCCCGGATGGCGATCCGCGGCAAGGCGGAAGGCATGTTCGAGCGCCGCGTCGCCCGAGCCGAGCAGTGCCAGCCGCCCGCCCGCCGCGACCAGCGCGTCGACGCATTCGGCCAGCACGTCCATCCCCTTCTGCCACGTCAGCCGGCTGATGACGGTGAACAGCGGGCCGTCGCCGGCATCCAGCGCGAATTGCGCCTCCACCGCGCGCTTGTTCGCAGGTCGGCGCGACAGGGTGCGATCGGTATAGCGCGCGGCCAGCGCCGTGTCGGTCGCCGGGTTCCACACCGCCGGGTCGATGCCGTTGACGATGCCGGTAACGCGCGCGGCATGGGCAGCGACCAGCCCCTCCAGCCCCATGCCGAATGCGGGGTCCAGTATCTCGCGCGCGTAGGTGGGGCTGACGGTGGTGATCGCGTCGGCGCTTTCCAGCCCGCCCTTCAGCAGGCCGACGCCGCCGTAATATTCGACGCCGTCGATCGCGAACGCTTCGGCGGGAAGATCGAGGTCGGGGAACACCGCCGCGTCGTAGCGGCCCTGGAAGGCAATATTGTGAACCGTCACCACCGTGCGCGCCGGAGTGCCCGGACCGGGGGCGTAGCGCAGATAGGCGGCGGCGAGCGCGGCCTGCCAGTCATGTGCATGCAGGATGTCGAACCGCCGCCCCCTGACCACGCCGGACGCCAGGTCCGCGGCGGCACGCGACAGCGCGGCGAAGCGGCGCCAGTTGTCGTCCCAGTCGCGCCCCAGCGCATCGGTGTACAGGCCGCCGTCGCGCGCGAACAGCGCCGGCGCCTCCAGCACCAGCAGCGGATGCGTGCCGTCGAGCGTGCCCGCCAGCAGCCGCGCGGGCGTGCCCATCAGGCTGGGCCAGCGGTGGATAGCGCGCGGCTTGTCGAGCGAGCGCAGAACCGCGGGATAGCCGGGCAGCAAGGTCGTGACCGCGACGTCGTGCGGCGCGAGCGCGGCGGGCAGCGCGCCGACCACGTCCGCGAGCCCGCCGGTCTTGACCAGCGGATACGCCTCCGACGCGACGGACAGGGCCGCGATGGTCATCGCGCGCGGCCGCCGCCAGCGGCGCGGCACGAACCGGCGGCGGTACGCACGGACCACCGCATCGTCATCCGAGCGCGTCGATCATCGGCTGGGTGATGAGGCAGACGCCCTTGTCGGTGCGGCGGAAACGGCGGGCGTCGAGGTCCGCATCCTCACCCACCACCAGCCCGTCGGGGATCACCACGCCGCGGTCGATCACGACGCGCGACAGCCGCGCACCGCGCCCGATCTTGCAATAGGGCAGCACGACCGCCTCATCGAGCGAGGAGAAGCTGCGCGCGCGGGTGCCGGTCGACACCAGGCTGCGGTGGATGCTGGCGCCGGAGATGATGCAGTCGCCGGAGATCAGGCTGGACACCGCCTGGCCGCGGCGCCCTTCCTCGTCATGGACGAACTTGGCGGGCGGGGTCAGCTCGGCATAGGTCCACAGCGGCCATTCGCGGTCGTAGAGGTCGAGCTGCGGCACGACGTCGGTCAGGTCGATGTTCGCTTCCCAATAGGCATCGACGGTGCCGACGTCGCGCCAATAGGCGGCGGGTTCCTCGGGCGAGCGCACGCAGCTGGCGGAGAAGCGGTGCGCGACCGCCTTGGCGCCCTTCACCAGATGCGGGATGATGTCCTTGCCGAAATCGCGGCTGGAGTTGGGATCGGCGGCGTCGCGGCGCAGCTCCTCGATCAGCGTGCGGGTATGGAAGACGTAGATGCCCAGGCTGGCGAGCGCGACGTCGGGCTGGCCGGGGATCGCGGGGGGATCGGCGGGCTTCTCGACGAAATCTACGATGCGGTCGTTCGCGTCGACGTGCATCACGCCGAACGCGACCGCCTCCATCCGCGGCACCTCCATGCAGGCGACGGTGACGTCGGCACCGCTGTCGACATGCTGGCGCAGCATGATCTCGTAATCCATCTTGTAGATATGGTCGCCGGCCAGGATGACCATGTATTCCGGCGCGATATCCTCGATAATGTCGATGTTCTGGTAGACCGCGTCGGCGGTCCCCTCATACCATTGGAATTCGCTGATCCGCTGGCTGGCGGGCAGGATGTCGAAGCTTTCGTTGCGTTCCGGGCGCAGGAAGTTCCAGCCGCGCTGAAGGTGGCGGATCAGCGAATGCGCCTTGTACTGGGTCGCCACGCCGATGCGGCGGATGCCCGAATTGAGCGCGTTCGACAGCGCGAAGTCGATGATCCGGCTCTTGCCCCCGAAATAGACCGCCGGCTTGGCGCGCGTGTCGGTCAGCTCCTTCAGCCGGCTGCCGCGCCCGCCGGCCAGCACATAGGCCATGGCATCGCGTGCCAGCGGCTGCCCCCGTCGTTCGTCCACGTCGCCTCTCCCCAATATCACGCCGGTTCAAATTCCAGCATTACCGTGCCGAGCGCGGGCAGCGTCACGTGCGCGCCCCCGTCGCTTGCCACGACGCCGCCCAGATTTCCCAGGCCCGAGCCCCAGTAATCGTGCGCGTCGGTGTTGAGTATCTCGCGCCAGCGCCCGTCATGCGGCAGCGGCACGCGGTACGGCATCCGCGCGACGGGCGTCATGTTGACCACCACCGCGACCGGCGGCGCACCCGGCGCGCGGCGCAGCCAGGCGAACACCGACTGGTCGGCATCGTCGGCGATCAGCCATTCGAACCCCTCGCCCTCGCAGTCGCGCGCGTGGAGCGCGGGGCGGGTGCGGTAGAGCTGGTTGAGGTCGCGCACCAGCTTGCGCACCCCGTCGTGCGCGGCCGAGCGGGTCAGATGCCAGTCGAGCGCGCGTTCCTCGCTCCATTCGCGGCGCTGCGCGAATTCCTGCCCCATGAACAGCAGCTTCTTGCCCGGATAGCCCCACATCAGCGCATAATAGGCGCGCAGGTTGGCGAATTGCTGCCAGTCGTCGCCCGACATCTTGGCGAGCAGCGATCCCTTGCCGTGCACCACTTCGTCATGGCTGAGCGGCAGCACGAAATTCTCGGTAAAGGCATAGACCAGCCCGAAGGTGATTTCGTGATGGTGATGCCGGCGGTGCACCGGCTCGCGCGCCATGTACTGGAGCGTGTCGTGCATCCAGCCCATGTTCCACTTGAACCCGAACCCCAGGCTTTCGCGCGGCCCTTCCGCAAAGGCGGGTGTCGTCACGCCGGGCCAGCTCGTCGATTCCTCCGCGACGGTGAAGACGCCGGGATGTTGCGCATAGACGGCGCGATTGGTCTGGCGCAGGAAGTCCACCGCCTCCCAATTCTCGCGCCCGCCGGCCTCGTTGGGGATCCACTCGCCCGCGGGGCGCGAATAGTCGCGGTACAGCATCGAGGCGACCGCATCGACGCGCAGCCCGTCGACATGATAGCGATCGGCCCAGAACAGCGCATTGTTGGCCAGGAACGCCGCCACCTCGCGCCGTCCGAAATTGTAGATCGCGGTGTTCCAGTCGGGGTGGAAGCCGAGCCGCGGATCGTCATGTTCGTAGAGCGCGGTGCCGTCGAAGCGCGACAGGCCATGCGCATCGACCGGGAAATGCGCCGGCACCCAGTCGATCAGCACGCCCAGCCCGGCGCGATGCGCGCCGTCGACGAAGCGCGCGAACCCCTCCACATCGCCGAACCGCGCGCTGGGCGCATACAGCCCGGTCGTCTGATAGCCCCAGCTGGGATCATAGGGGTGTTCGGACACCGGCATGAATTCGATGTGGGTGAACCCCATCGACACGACATAGGGGATCAGCCGTTCCGCCAGTTGGTCCCACGACAGGAACCAGCCGTTTTCGTCGCGGTCCCACGACCCGGCATGGACCTCGTAGATGCTGATCGGCACGCGGCGCGGATCGACCGCGGCCCAGGCGGCGCGGTGCGCGGCATCGCCCCATTCGTGCGCCAGCGGCGCGGCGGTCACCGACGCGGTCTTCGGCCGCAATTCGGTGGCGAAGGCGAAGGGATCGGCCTTGAGCGGCTGGAGCGTCCCGTCCGGCCCGATGATCGAGAACTTGTAGGCACGCCCGGCACCGATGTCGGGCAGGAAAATTTCCCACACCCCGGTATCGCCGCGCCGCCGCATGATGTGCCGGCGCGCGTCCCAGTCGTTGAAGTCGCCAACCAGCGCGACGCGCCGCGCATTCGGCGCCCAGACCGCGAAATGGACCCCGGCCGCGCCCTCATGCTCGATCAGATGCGCACCCAGCTTGTCGTACAGCCGGGTGTGCGTCCCCTCGTTCATCAGGAAGTCGTCGACCGGCCCCAGCACGGGGCCGTAGCTGTACGGATCGCCGACCCACCATTCGGCGCCGCCGCCCTGCGCGCGATAGCGCAGCGGCTGGCGCGGGCCGTCGATGACCCCTTCGAACAGGCCGGCGTCGTCGACCCGGTCGAGCGTGCCCAGCGGCTTGCCCGACAGATCATGCGCCCCCACCGTATCCGCCCCGGGTATCCACGCTCGCGCAAAGAGTCCGGCCGGCCCCTCATGCGGCCCCAACAGGGCGAACGGATCGTCGCTGGTCCCGTCCAGCAGCGCCCTGATCGCGGCCGCGGGGGGCTTCACATCACGCCCCAGATCTCGCGCGCATATTCCGCAATGGTGCGATCGGACGAGAACCAGCCCATGTTCGCGACGTTGAGGATGGTAGAGCGCCGCCAGCGGTCACGGTCCGCCCAGCGCGCATCGACCTGCCGCTGCGCCGCCGTATACGAATCGAAATCGGCAACGACCATGAACCAGTCGCTGTCGTACAGGCCGTTCATCAGATCGCGGTAACGGTTGGGGTCATCGGGAGAGAACACTCCGGAAGCGATAGCGTTCACCGCCTGCGACAATTCTTTCGACCCCTCGATCACCTCGCGCGGGCGGTAGCCGTCGGCGCGCTTGGCCGCGACCTCGTCCGCGGTCAGGCCGAAGATGACGATATGGTCGTCGCCGACATGATCCTTGATCTCGATGTTCGCGCCGTCGAGCGTCCCGATCGTCAGCGCGCCGTTGAGCGCGAACTTCATGTTGCCGGTGCCCGATGCCTCCATGCCGGCGGTGGAGATCTGTTCGGACAGATCGGCGGCCGGCACCATCCGCTCGGCCAGGCTGACGTTGTAATTGGGGACGAACGCGACCTTCAGCAGCCCGTCGATCGACGGATCGGAATTGACGCGCCGCGCGACGTCGTTGGCCAGTTTGATGATGAGCTTGGCATTGTGATAGCTGGACGCGGCCTTCCCGGCGAACAGCTTCACGCGCGGCACCCAGTCGCGTTCGGGGTGGCTGCGGATCTGGTCGTAGAGCGCGACCGTCTCGATGATGTTGAGCAGCTGCCGCTTGTATTCGTGGATGCGCTTGATCTGCACGTCGAACAGCGCGTCGGGATCGAGCCGCAGCCCCATGGCGTCGCGCAGGTGATGCACCAGCGCCACCTTGTTCGCGCGCTTGATCGCGGCGAAGCGTTCGCGGAACGACGCATCGTCGGCCATCGGCACCAGCGCGGTCAGTTTCAGCGCATCGTCGGAAAAGCCGTCGCCGATCGCCTCACGCACCAGGGCGGTCAGCCCCGGATTGCATTCCTGCAACCAGCGACGCGGGGTGATGCCGTTGGTCTTGTTGTTGATCCGGTCGGGATACAGGCGGTGCAGGTCGGCGAAGACGGTGCTCTTCATCAGCTGCGTATGCAGCGCCGCGACGCCGTTGACGCTGTGCGCGCCGGCAAAGGCCAGGTTGGCCATGCGCACGCGGCGTTCCCCGCCCTCGTCGATCAGGCTGATCGCGGCGATCGCGCGCTCGTCCACGCCATCGGCCTTGCGCGCCTCGCGCAGCAGGCGGGCGTTGATCGCATAGACCAGCTGCATGTGGCGCGGCAGCAGCCGCTCGAACAGCGGCAGCGGCCAGCTTTCCAGCGCCTCGGGCAGCAATGTGTGGTTGGTGTAGCCGAACGTCTTCTGGGTGATCCCCCAGGCCTCGTCGAACGACAGGTCGTGATGGTCGATGAGCAGCCGCATCAGTTCGGCGACCGACACCGCCGGATGGGTATCGTTGAGCTGGATTGCCGCCTTGTCCGGCAGCGTGCGGATATCGCCGAAATACTGGACGTGCCGGCGCACGATGTCCTGGATCGAGGCGGAGGAGAAGAAATATTCCTGCCGCAGCCGCAATTCCTGCCCGGCGGCGGTGGAATCGTTGGGATAGAGGACGCGCACCAGCGTTTCGGCGCGCAGCTGGTCCGCCAGCGCGCCCTGGAAATCGCCGCGGTTGAACGCGTCGAGCTTGAACGGATCGAGGCTGATCGCGGTCCACAGCCGCAGCGTATTCACGCGGCGCGCGCGCCACCCGACGACCGGCGTGTCGACCGCGACCGCCTCCACCGCCTCGGCCGGGACCCATTGCACGACGCCCTGTTCGGTGCCGATCACTTCCCCGCCGAAGCCGACGAAATAAGCGCTTTCGCGCCGTTCGAATTCCCACGGATTGCCGTGCGCCAGCCAGGTTTCGGGCAGTTCGGTCTGCCAGCCGTCGTCGATCCGCTGGCGGAACATGCCGTTCACGTAGCGGATGCCGTAGCCATAAGCAGGCAGGTCTAGCGTCGCGAGGCTTTCCATGAAGCACGCCGCCAGCCGCCCGAGGCCGCCGTTGCCCAGTGCGGCGTCGCTTTCGATCTCCTCCAGCTCCGGCAGCGCGACGCCCAGCTGCGCCAGCGCCTCGGCCACCTCGTCACGGCGCGCCAGATTGGCGAGCGCGTCGCGCAGCAGCCGCCCGATCAGGAATTCCAGGCTGAGGTAATAGACGCGCTTGGCCCCCGCGGCATGCGCGGCGCGGGTGGAATCCATCCAGCGTTCGACGATCTCGTTACGGACGGTCAGGATCGTCGCGGCGAGCCAGTCGTGAGGCAGCGCGGCATGTTCGTCCTTGCCGATGCGGTGGACCAAGGTGTCGACGATGGCATGCGCCAGCGGCCCGCGCGCGGTGTCGTTCGTAACGGTCAAGATCGTCCCCCCAGCGGCGATGTCGCTGGCGAGCCTAGCCACAGCGCGGCGCGCTTGTCACCTGCTGCGCGCGCGCCACGCGAACAACGCAAGACCCAGCGCGGCGAGGCCAGCGGTGGCGAGCAGGCCGCTGTCCGCCGCGAGCGGCGGCGGGGTGGCTGCGGGCGGCGCCCCCTCCACCGGCGAAGCGTGGCAGGCGCGGTAGAGCTGCACGTCGAGCGCGGCGCCCAGCAGGAACGCATAGGCGCTGAGCCACAGCCACGTCAGCAGCACCACGATCGCCCCCAGCGACCCATAGGTGGCGCCGTAATTGCCGAAGTTCACGACATAGATGCTGAACCCCGTGGTCGCCGCCAGCCACACGATCGTCGCCAGCACCGCGCCCGGCGTGCCCCAGCGCAGCCGGGCGCGCGGCCGATACGGCGCGAAGCGGAACAGCAGCGACGCACCGGTCACCGCCACCGCCGCCATCAGCAGGTAGGTGCACAGCCCGATCGCGGTACGCACGATCGCGGGAGTGCCGGGGATGAGGTTGCCCAGGAAGGCGGTGACCGTGCTGGAACTGACCCCGACCAGCATCAGCACCACCCCGCCCGCCACGACCGCGAAGGCGGTCAGCATCCAGACGAGATAGTTGCGCTTCTCCTTCGCCTCGTAGGCGACGTTGAGCGCGGTCATCATCGCGGTGGCGGCGCGGCTGCCGCCGTAGATCGCGATCACCAGCGCGATGACGAGACCGAGCCCCTTCTTCCCCTCGCTGCCGGAGACTACCATGTCCATCTGCTGCCCGATCAGCCGCGCGGCATCGGCGGGCAGCAGGTCGAACAGCACGCGGATGTTCGCCTGTACCGTCTGCGCATCCGCTATCAGGCCGTAGGTGAGCACCGACGCGGCCAGGATCGGCGCGATCGAGGAAAAGGCGTAGAAGGCGGTGCCCGCCGCGATCAGCCCGAGGTTGTCGTCGTTCGACGCGGTGTAGGCGCGCCGCAGCATACCCCACCAGTCGCGCCGGAATTCACGCCAGAAATCGGCGGAGGAAAGATTTGCCCGCATGACGGGGGAACGCGGGAGCGGCCGGGCGGGTCCGCGTGCCGGTCAGACGGTGAAGCTTTCCCCGCAGCCGCACGCGCCCTTGGCATTGGGATTGTCGAACACGAAGCCGGCGGTGAAATCGTCCTCCACCCAGTTCATCGTCGAGCCGATCAGGTACAGGATCGACGCGCCGTCGACATAGAGCGTGCCGCCGGGTGTCTCGATCACCTCGTCGAACGGCGTCGCCTCGGTCACGTAATCGACCGAATAGGCAAGGCCGGAACAGCCGCGGCGCGGGGTCGACAGCTTGACACCGATCGCGCCTTCCGGCGCCTTGCCCATCAGTTCGGCGATGCGCGCCTCGGCGGTGGCGGTGAGGTTGAGCGCCGCGGGGCGCGGGCGGGCGACGGTGGCCATTACAGCATCCCCAGTTCGAGCTTGGCATCGTCCGACATCTTCTGCGGATCCCAGGGCGGGTCCCAGACGAGGTTGACGTCGGCAAAGGCGATGCCCGGCACCGCGGCTACGCGCATCTCCACCTCGCCCGGCATGGATTCGGCGACAGGGCAATGCGGCGTCGTCAGCGTCATGGTGACGACGGCATGGCCCGCATCGGTCACCTCGACACCGTAGATCAGCCCCAGGTCGTAGATGTTGACCGGGATCTCGGGGTCGAAAATGTCCTTGAGCGCGTCGATCACACCTTCGTACAGCGCGCCGCCCGGTTCGTGGGGGGCGCCGTCCGACGCGGGTTTCTGCGCCAGGAAACCGGCCAGATAGTCGCGCTCGCGGGCGGGCTCGCGGGCGGGGGGCGATCCCTCCGCCGCATCCTCGACGCGCGCGCGCGGCGGCGGCGCGACGGTGTCCACTTCCTCGACCTTGATGGGGTCGCTCATCCGAAAATCCTCACTACCCGTTCCATGCCCGCGACCAACGCGTCGATATCGGCCGCGCCGTTATAGACGCCGAAGCTGGCGCGCGCGGTCGCCTCCACCCCCAGCACCCCCATCAGCGGCTGCGCGCAATGATGGCCGGCGCGGATCGCCACGCGATGTTCGTCCAAGATGGTGCCGATGTCGTGCGGATGCACCCCCTGCAGCGCGAAGGAGACGATCCCGGCCGAATCCGCCGGCCCGAACAGGCGCAGCGAATTGATCCGCGACAGCGCCGCGCGCGCATCCGCGACCAGCGCGGTTTCGTGCGCGTGGATGCGCGACAGGCCGATGCCGGTCACGTAATCGACCGCCGCCGCCAGCCCCAGCGCGCCGACGATATGCGGCGTGCCCGCCTCGAACCGGGTCGGCGCGGGGGCGTAGGTGGTGCGTTCGAACGACACGCGGTCGATCATCGACCCGCCGCCCTGGTACGGCGGCATCGCGTCGAGCAGTTCGCCCCGCGCCCACAGCACGCCGATGCCGGTCGGGCCGTAGAGCTTGTGGCCGGAAAAGACGTAGAAATCGCAGCCCAGCGCGGCCACGTCGACCGGCAGCCGCGCAACCGCCTGGCATCCGTCGATCAGGATGTGTGCGCCGACCGAATGCGCGATCGTGCAGGCGCGCTCCACGTCGAGCACCGAGCCGAGCACGTTCGAGACATGCGCCAGCGCGACCAGTTTGTGTTCCGGCCGGATCATCGCGGCCATCGCGTCCAGGTCGATGCGGTGATCGTCGGTCAGCGGCACGACGTCGATCGCGGCGCCGACCCGTTCCGCCACCATCTGCCACGGCACGATGTTGCTGTGATGCTCCAGCTGCGACAGGAGGATGCGGTCGCCGGCCTTCAGCTGGTTCGCCGCCCAGCTGTTGGCGACGAGGTTGATCCCCTCCGTCGCGCCGCGCACGAACACGATCTCGTCCGGCTTCGCGCCCACGAAGCGCGCCACGGTGCCGCGTGCGGCCTCATAGGCGAGCGTCATGTCGGCCGACCGCTGGTACACGCCGCGATGGACGGTGGCGTAGGTGGTGTCGTAGCCGCGCGCGATCGCGTCGATCACCGCGCGCGGCTTCTGCGCGGTGGCGGCGGTGTCGAGATAGGCCCAACCGTCGGGGATCGCGGGAAAGTCCGCGACGACGTCGAGCGGGGCTTCGGTGGCGGACACGGTCATGCGGCACCGCCAATGTTGCGAATGTTGAGACGATCGCGGGGTATCGCGGAAGACTCGACATTCGTGGTCATGGCCGCACCATCGGCCGATCGGGCGGTGTAGGACAGCCGCGTCATAACGCGCGCTCCAGCCAGGCGTCGGCATCGGCGGCGAAGGCGTCGCGCACCGTATCGTCCGCGATCCGGTCGAGCGCGTCGGCGACGAAGGCGCGGGTCAGCAGCGCCTTGGCGCGCGGCGCGGGGATACCGCGGCTGGCCATGTAGAAGAGCGCGCGCGCATCCAGCTCGCCGACCGTCGCGCCATGCGCGCATTTCACGTCGTCGGCGAAGATCTCCAGCTCGGGCTTCAGGTTCACCGTCGCGGTGCGTTGCAGCAGCAGCCCGCGCAGCGACTGTTCGCCATCGGTCTTCTGCGCATGGCGCGCCACCTCGACCGCGGCGGCAAGGCTGGCCTGCGACGTGTCGGCGGCGACCGCGCGCCACAATTGGTGCGACTGGCCGTTGGGGGCGGCGTGGCGGACGCGGACGGCGCATTCCTGCTTCGTCGCGTCGCGGGTCAGCAGCGCGCCGCCGAACTCGGCGTAGCCGCCCGCCCCGGCCAGCGTGATCGCGGCATCGACGCGTGCGCCCTGATCGCCCGCGCCCAGCACGGTCGCGACATAGCTGGCGCCCTCCCCCAGTTCCGCATCGTCGCGCAGCGAGACGAAGCCGGCGTCCTGCGTCATCCGCACCGCGCGCATCAGCCGCGCGGCATGGCCCAGCCGGATACGCGTGTGGCGGTTCGACCAGCCCGCGCCGACGAAGGTTTCGACCAGCTGCGCCGACGTGTCGGCGGCGAGCACGATCTCGGCCGCGACATGGTTCTGCCCGCCGGTCGCGACGTGGACGATCTGTACCGGATCGGCGACCGCCCCGGCATCGAGGTGGAGCGACCAGCCGTGCGTCGCGCGCGCGCCCAGCGGATGGTCGCCGGGGGTCAGGTCGCCGATGCGGACGCGGTGCAGGTCGCTGGCGGCGTCATCCAGCACGCCGTCGACGAACAGCAGCCTGGCGCCGGGCAGGTCGAGGAAATCGGCCTTCGCCGGCGCGACCGGCGCGAGCGCGGCGGCGGCGGCTATCCCGCCGGTATCGGCCCAGCGCCATGCTTCCTGGCGGGTGGAGGGCAGGTCGAGGACGTCGGTCATGCGGCGCTCCGCGGGGTTTGTGCACGCGAAGACGCGACGGCGCGACGAAGAAGGGGATATCGCGCAGAGACGCAGAGACGCAGAGAGGTGGGAGACTGCCGCGACAGCGGCCCTTCGACATCTCCGTCGCGATGATGAGGGCGCGCTGCCGCGCGCGATCCCTCTCTGCGCCTCTGCGTCTCTGCGCGAACAACGTTCTTCGCGTCGTCGCGGCGTCGCGTGACCGTCATCACGCCGCCACCTCGGCCCCGACGCCGACGTAGCCCTCGCGTTCCAGCTGCAACGCCAGTTCGGGGCCGCCCGAGCGGGTGATGCGGCCGTCGGCCAGCACGTGGACGCGATCCGGCTTCACGTAATCGAGCAGCCGCTGGTAATGGGTGATGAGCAGCACCGCCTTGTCCGGGCGGCGCATGATGCGGTTAATGCCGTCGCCGACGATGCGCAGCGCGTCGATGTCGAGGCCGGAGTCGGTTTCGTCGAGGATCGCGAAGGCCGGGTCGATGATGCCCATCTGCACCATTTCGTTGCGCTTCTTCTCGCCGCCCGAGAAACCGACGTTGACCGGGCGCTTGAGCATGTCCTGCTGGAGGCCCAGCGCATCGGCCTGTGCGCGGGCGAGCTTCAGGAACTCCGCGCCCGACAGCGGCTTCTCGCCGCGCTGCGCGCGCTGCGCGTTGAGGCTTTCGCGCAGGAACTGGACGTTCGACACGCCGGGGATTTCGACCGGATACTGGAAGCCGAGGAAGACACCGGCGGCGGCGCGCTCGTGCGGTTCGAGGTCGAGGAGGTCGATCCAGCCGTCCGCCGTGCTCCGGCGCAGGCCGGAGCCGTGGTCGTCGTCAGCCTCGCGCTCGCCACCGCTCCGGCCTTCGCCGGAGCACGGAGGCAGGAAGCGGATGGACCCTGCGGTCACCTCATAACCGGGGCGGCCGCCCAGGACATAGCCGAGCGTCGACTTGCCCGCGCCGTTCGGCCCCATGATCGCGTGGATCTCGCCCGCGTTCACCTCGAGCGAGAGACCCTTGAGGATTTCCTTGCCGTCAATTTCGGCGTGCAGGTTTTCAATCTTGAGCATTCTTAATCCTGACCGTTGGCAGCTGGCGCCGCCTCGACAAACTGACGCAACATCGAGATCATTTCCCACAGGTTCTTCACCCCGCCGGCGCTGGCAAAAATCGCGCCCTCCTTCCGGCAATCCAACCAATCCGTTTCGCTGCGTTCTATTCTGACGCAGCCAAATGTGGCCGTCTCGTACTCGGTGTCGGTGAAATCGAACTTCAACATCCAACCAGGGTTGTCGATGTTGCCGATGTCGCAACCATACGAGTGCTCCCAATCACCGTCACAGAGGGTAGCGTAGAAATCCTGCAACCACGAAAGCGGATCGTCAGCCAACGCTCCCCTCCAGCGAAATCCCCAGCAGCTTCTGCGCCTCGACCGCAAACTCCATCGGGAGTTGCTGCAGCACCTCGCGCGCGAAGCCGTTGACGATCAGCGCGACCGCCGCCTCCGCATCGAGACCGCGCGACATCGCGTAGAAGAGCTGGTCCTCGCTGATCTTGCTGGTGGTCGCCTCATGCTCGATCTGCGCGCTGGGGTTCTTCACCTCGATATACGGCACGGTGTGCGCGCCGCACTGGTCGGACAGCAGCAGGCTGTCGCATTGCGTGAAGTTGCGGACGTTCTCCGCGGTTGCCGCGACGCGGACGAGGCCGCGATAGGTGTTGTCGGAGCGACCGGCGCTGATCCCCTTCGACACGATCGTCGATTTGGTGTTCTTGCCCAGGTGGATCATTTTCGTGCCGGTATCGGCCTGCTGGCGGTTGTTGGTGACTGCCACCGAGTAGAATTCACCGACCGAGCCGTCGCCCGCCAGCACGCACGACGGATATTTCCAGGTGATCGCGCTGCCGGTTTCGACCTGCGTCCACGACACCTTGCTGTTCCGGCCCTGACAGAGCGCGCGTTTGGTGACGAAATTGTAGATGCCGCCGACGCCGTTCTCGTCGCCGGGATACCAGTTCTGGACGGTCGAATATTTGATCTCGGCATCGTCCAGCGCGACCAGTTCGACGACCGCGGCGTGGAGCTGGTTTTCATCGCGCATTGGCGCGGTGCAGCCCTCCAGATAGCTGACGTAGCTGCCCTCGTCGGCGACGATCAGCGTGCGCTCGAACTGGCCGGTATTCTCGGCATTGATGCGGAAATAGGTGCTCAGCTCCATCGGGCAGCGCACGCCCTTGGGCACGTAGACGAACGTGCCGTCCGAAAAGACCGCGCAATTGAGCGTCGCGAAGTAATTGTCGCGCTGCGGCACCACCTTGCCCAGCCATTTGCGGACCAGGTCGGGATATTCGCGGATCGCCTCGCTGATCGAGCGGAAGATGACGCCGGCGGCCTCCAGTTCCTTGCGGAAGGTGGTGGCGACGCTGACGCTGTCGAACACCGCGTCCACCGCCACGCGGCGCGCACCCTCCACCCCGGCGAGCACTTCCTGTTCGGCGATCGGGATGCCGAGCTTTTCGTAGGTGCGGCGGATTTCGGGATCGAGCTCGTCCAGCGAGGCGATCGTCTTTTTCGCCTTCGGCTCGGCGTAGTAATAGGCGTCCTGATAGTCGATCGGGGGGACGTTGAGCTTGGCCCAGTCGGGCGCCTCCAGCGTCTGCCACAGGCGGAACGCCTTCAGCCGCCAGTCGAGCATCCATTCCGGCTCGTTCTTCTTAGCGGAGATATAGCGGACGGTATCCTCGCTCAGCCCCTTGGGTGCGAAGTCCTGCTCCACCTCGGTGGCGAAGCCCCATTCGTACTTCTTCGCGACCGCCGCATGGGCCTCTGCGTTCTTCGTCGCCATCTTAAGCCTCGACCTTCATCATCTCGGGCGCGGCCGCTTCCGCGGCCAGCGTCGCCAGCGTCACCCCGGCGAGCGCGCCGCGCACCGCCCGGTTGACCGCATTCCAGTGCGGCTTCACGCGGCAATTGCCCGCGATGCCGCAGTCATGGTGGCCCGCATCGACGCAGGCGGTCATCGCGATCGGCCCTTCGACCGCCTCGATGATGTCCGCCAGCGTGATCGTCGCGGGCGGACGCGACAGGCGGATGCCGCCGCCGGTGCCGCGCGTGCTGTCGATCAGCCCCGCCGCGGCAAGCCGGCTGACCAGTTTCTGCGCGGTGGGCAGCGGTACGCCGGTTTCCTCCGCCAGCCGCGTCGCGTTCATCCGCGCCAGCCCGCCGCAATGCCGCGCGGCGGCGCTCAGCAGCACGACGGCATAATCGGTGAGACTGGACAAACGCATGGCTTCGCGGGCACCTGTTGCGAACCGCTCTCAAATCAGACCGATTCGTTCCGATTGCCAGATGGTCGCTCGCCGGCGCGAAATCAACCGCGTGCCGGCCGCGCGCCGCAGCGCGCACGAAAAAAAGGCCCGGCCGATGGCCGAGCCTTTCAAGTCTAAAGGGTTTCCCACCGGAAGCCCTTCGGGTCGCACGCCGGACTTACCCGGATCACCGACGCGAATTATTGGATGGATACGACAGATACCCCGAGAATTCTTACAATTTTGCGCGATTGACGCCGCGCACGCATCATCCGAAAGGTTTTTCATGCCGTCCTTGTTGCAACGTGCCATCCACGCGATCGATCCCGAAACCGCGCATGTCGCCGCGATCCGCGCGCTGGCGGCGTGGGGCACGGCGGGAACGCCGATGGCGCCGCCTGCCCCGGCGCTGCCGACGCGGGTGGCGGGGATCGACTTTCCCAATCCGGTCGGGCTGGCGGCGGGGCTGGACAAGGATGCGCGCGCGATCGCCGGGCTGTTCGCGCTCGGCTTCGGATCGGTGGAGGTCGGCACGCTGACCCCGCGCGCGCAGCCGGGCAACCCCAAGCCGCGGCTGTTCCGGCTGGTCGAGGATCGCGCGGTCATCAACCGAATGGGGTTCAACAACGGCGGGCTGGCGGCGGGGATCGCCCGCGCGCGCGCCGCGAGGCGCACCGGGGTGCTGGGCATCAACGTCGGTGCGAACAAGGATGCGACCGACCGCGTCGCCGATTATGTCGCGGGCGTCACCGCCGCCGCGCCGGTCGCCGATTACATCACGATCAACGTCAGTTCCCCCAACACCCCGGGCCTGCGCGACCTGCAGCAGGGCGCGGCGCTGGCGGAGCTGCTGGCGGCGTGCATGGCCGCGCGCGGCGCCACGCCATTGTTCCTGAAGGTCGCGCCCGATCTGGACGCCGGGATGATCGACGGCGTCGCGCGCGCCGCGATCGACGCGCGGGTCGATGCGCTGGTGATGGGCAACACCACCGTGTCGCGCCCGCCGCTGTCCGCGCGCGACGCGGGCGAGACCGGCGGGCTGTCGGGCGCGCCGCTGCGCGATCTGGCGCGCGCGCGGCTGGCCGACATGCGCCGCGCGACCGGCACGGCGGTGCCGCTGATCGCGGTCGGCGGGATCGACAGCGGGGCGGAGGCCTATGCCCGCATCCGCGCGGGGGCCAGCCTGGTGCAGGTCTATACCGCGCTGGTCTACGACGGGCCGGGCCTGCCGCGGCGGATCGTCGCCGAACTGGCCGCGCTGCTGGCGCGCGACGGCTTTGCGAGCGTCGCGGAAGCGGTGGGGGCATAGCGACGGGCCGGCGATCATGCGCAACGGTGGACCCCGGAACACGTCCGGGGTGACGGAGGGTGTGCGGAGGGCGGAGCGTGTTTTGCAGAGAGGGGGCTGGCGGGAAACCGGCGGCGCGCGCGGCGGTGGGGGCATAGCCCGCGGGCACGGGGCCATGCCGGACGTTACGGGTTGCGCGGCGGCGGCGCGGCGATAGGGTCGGCGGCGATGAAGAAGCTGATCGCCGCCGCGCTGTTCCTGGCCCCCCTGCCCGTCGCCCCGGCGACCGCCACCCCCGCCGCGGCGCAGGGTGTCGTATCCGCCGCCGATCCGCGTGCGACCGCCGCCGGGCAGGAGATATTGCGGCAGGGCGGCAGCGCCACCGACGCCGCGATCGCGATGCTGCTGGCGCTGAACGTCGTCGAGCCGCAGTCGAGCGGGATCGGCGGGGGCGGGTTCATCGTCCACCACGGCGGCGCCACCGGCGCGCTGGACACGATCGACGGGCGCGAGATGGCGCCCGCCGCCGCGCGGCCCGACCGGTTCCTGGGCGCCGACGGCAAGCCGCGCCCGTTCATCGAGATCTGGCCGGGCGGCTATTCGGTGGGCGTCCCCGGATCGCTGCGGCTGGCCGAGCGCGCGCACGCCAAATGGGGCAAGCTGCCGTGGGCGGCGCTGTTCGCGCCCGCGATCAAGCTGGCCGACGATGGCTTCGTCGTGAACGCGCGGCTGGCCGGCGCGCTGAAGCAGGTGGCGCCGGTGTGGAAGGATTTCCCGGCGATGCGCGCGCTCTACTGGCGCGACGGCCGCCCGCTGGCGGAGGGGGAGACGTTCCGCAACCCCGCGATGGCCGCGATCCTGCGCCGCATCGCCGCGGAGGGGCCGCAGGCGTTCTATGCCGGCGACAACGCCAGAGCGGTCGCCGACGCGGTCACCAACGCGCCGAAGAACCCGGTGCCGCTGACCGAAGCCGACCTGGCGGGCTATGTCGCGAAGGATCGCCCCGGCGTGTGCGGCCCGTATCGCAGCTGGACGGTGTGCGGCATGGGGCCGCCGTCGTCGGGCGGGCTGAGCGTGCTGCAGATCCTGACGATGGTCGAACGCTTCCCGCTGGCCAGCTGGGGCAAGGACGACGCGCGATCGTGGCAGGTGATCGGCGAGGCGATGCGCCTGGCCTATGCCGACCGCGACCTGTACGAGGCGGACCGCGATTTCGTCGACGTGCCGGTCGCCGGGCTGCTGGACCGCGATTACCTGAAGCGGCGCTCGGCGCTGATCTCCGTCACGAAGGCGCGCGGCCGGTACGAGCCGGGGATTCCGCCGGGCGCGCCCAAGCGCACCCCGGCCGCGCCGGGCGAGCTGGGCGGCACCACGCATTTCGTCGCGGTCGACACCGCGGGCGATATCGTCAGCTGGACCAACACCGTCGAAAGCGCGTTCGGCAGCCAGCTGACCGCCAACGGCTATGTCCTCAACAACGAACTGACCGATTTCAGCCATGCGCCGGTCGGCCCCGACGGCGCCCTGGTCGCCAACCGCGTCCAGCCCGGCAAGCGCCCGATGTCGAGCATGTCGCCGACGATCGTCTACGACCGCAGCGGCAAGCCGGTCTTCGCGATCGGCGCGGCGGGCGGGCGCACGATCATCATGCAGATCGCCAAGGCGCTGATCGCGCATTTCGACTGGGGCCTGTCGGCGCAGGACGCGATCGCGCTGGGCCTCGTCTTCTTCGACAAGGACGGGCTGGTGCTGGAACAGGGCACCACGCTGGAGGCGATGAAGGCGCCGCTGGAGGCGCGCGGCCAGCATGTCACGCTGGGCAGACTGGGGCTGAAGGCCAATGCCGCCGAACGGCTGCCCGACGGCCGCTGGATCGGCGCGGCCGACCCGCGCAGCCCGGGCAATTCGCTGCAACAGTAACGACGACGACCGACGACATGCGACGGCCCGGGAACAGGGCCGCGAGGAGAGGCGATGCGCAGGCTCGAACATTTCCCCAATCTGGTCACGATGTTCTTCACCCGCGCGCAGGAGAAGGGCGACGCCCCGTTCCTGTGGCACAAGCATGACGGCGCGTGGCAGCCGATCAGCTGGCGCGCGGCGGCCGAGACGGTCGCGCGGCTGGCGACGGCGCTGAGGGCGATCGGGCTGGAGCGCGGCGACCGCGTGATGCTGGTCAGCGAAAACCGCCCGGAATGGTGCCTGGCCGATCTGGCGATCATGGCGGCGGGCTGCGTCACCGTCCCCACCTATACCACCAATACCGAACGCGACCACGCGCACATCATCGAGAATTCGGGCGCCAAGGCGGTGATCGTATCGACCGCGAAGCTGGCGCGCACGCTGCTGCCCGCGATCCTGCGGTCGATCCGGCCGCAGATGCTGATCGGGATCGAGCCGATGCGGCTGGGACAGGTGCCGGTCGAGGTCCATGACTGGCACGCGCTGATCGCGGGCAACCACGCGACGGCGGCGGAGGTCGCCGCGCAGGCCGATTTCGCGCGCGGCGACCTGGCGTGCATCATCTATACCAGCGGCACCGGCGGGGCGCCGCGCGGGGTGATGCAGCACCACGGCGCGATCCTGCACAATGTCGCGGGCTGTTCGGCGGTGGTGGCGGAGGATTTCGGCTGGGGGGACGAGGTGTTCCTGTCGTTCCTGCCGCTGTCCCACGCCTACGAACATACCGGGGGGCAGCATTTCCCGATCGGGATGGGCGGGCAGATCTATTACGCCGAGGGGATCGACAAGCTGGCCGCGAATATCGAGGAGGTGCGCCCGACGATCATGTTCGTCGTGCCGCGGCTGTTCGAGGTGCTGCGCACGCGGATCAGCAAGGCGATCGAGCGGCAGGGCGGAATGTCCGCGCGGTTGCTGGCGGCGGCGCTGGACGTGGGCACGAAGCGCGCGGGCGGCGGCCTCAGGCTGGCCGACCGGCCCAGGGCGCTGCTGGTCGACACGCTGTTCAAGCCGAAGATCGCGAAGAAGTTCGGCGGGCGGCTGAAGGCGATGATTTCGGGCGGGGCGCCGTTGACCCCGGAGGTGGGGCTGTTCTTCCAGTCGCTGGGGCTGACCTTCCTGCAAGGGTATGGCCAGACGGAGGCGGCGCCGGTCATTTCGTGCAACCGCCCCAGCGCGGGGGTGACGATGGATTCGGTCGGCCCGCCGCTGACCGATACCGAGGTGCGGATTGCCGAGGACGGCGAGATCCTGGTGCGCGGCGAACTGGTGATGCACGGCTATTGGCGCAACGAGGCGGAGACCGCGCGCGTCCTGAAGGACGGGTGGCTGCACACCGGCGACATCGGCGAGATCGACGCGGCCGGGCGCATCCGCATCACCGACCGCAAGAAGGACCTCATCATCAACGACAAGGGCGACAATGTCGCGCCGCAGAAGGTGGAGGGGATGCTGACGCTCCAGCCCGAGATCGCGCAGGCGATGATCGCGGGCGACCGCAAGCCGCACATGGTCGCGGTGCTGGTGCCCGACGACGAATGGACCGCCGACTGGGCGAAGGCCAACGGCCGCGCCAACGACGCCGCGCTGGCCGACGACCCGGCGTACCGCGCCGCGATCCAGGCGGCGGTGGACCGCACCAACAAGGACCTGTCGGTGATCGAGCGCGTCCGCCGCTGGATCATGGCCGACGCGCCCTTCACGATCGAGAACGAACAGCTGACGCCGAGTCTGAAGATCCGGCGGCATGTGCTGCGGGGCGTGTACGGGGAGCGGCTGAACGCGTTGCATCGGGGGTGATGGGGGTGGGGGGCGTAATGCCTCACTGACACAGCCGCCCGCTGCGAAGGCGAGCCGGCGCGCGACAATCTACAGCGATAGGCCCCTGCCTTCGCAGGGGCGACAGGGTTTGGGCAGGACGCGCGCGCCTCTACCCCCCGTTGCCCCTGCGGAGGCAGGGGCCTATCGCTGTTGCGGCTGGAGGTGCGACAGCGACGGCGCGACCGATCGTCGACACGGCGGCGCCCGGTTTGCGTCAGCGAGGGCGCGACACGCGGCAGTCATGGGCCCCTGCCTGCGCAGGGGCGACGGGGTTGGCGGTAGGTATGCGTTCCCCGTCAGCGGTAATCCTGCCATCAGGGTCGATGGCTGGCCCGCGTCACATGTTGATGACATCCCACAAGTCGTGCCAGTCGGGGTTGGTGCGGCCGATCAGGTTCAGTTTCCAGCCCCGCTTCCACTTCTTCAACGCCTTTTCGCGGGCGATGGCGTCCAGCATGGTCGCATGTTCCTCGACATGGACCAGCCGAGTCAGCCCGTGTTCGCGGCAAAAGCCGGAACCGCGACCCTCGCGGTGCTGCATGACCCGCGCCGCCAGATGTGCGGTAACGCCGATATACAGCGTCCCGCTGGGGGCGTTGGTCATGACGTAGACCCACGGCATCGGCGATCCCGCGGGGCGGCGGCGCTATTGCTTGGCCGCCGCGCCCTTCGGCACCACCGCCATCGTCCAGTCCTTGTCCGGGCGCAGATAGCGGGCGGCGGTTTCCTGTAATGTCGCCGGCGTGATGCCGGTCATGTCGCCGACGATGCTCTGCGTCGCCTCGATCCGCTTGGGGTCGAAGGTGCCGCCCGAGGTCTGCGCCAGCCAGAACTGGTTCCCGGACGAGGCGCGCGCCATATATTGCAGCATCGGGACGACTGTGCGACGCAGTTCGTCGTCGGCGATCGGGGTGGCGACCAGCTCCGCGGCGATCTGGCGCGAGAGCTGGAAGAACAGCGGCACCTTGTCGGGCGCGACCTTGCCGATCGCGATCAGGCGGCCGCCGCCGGGCTGGCCGACCGGCCACTGGCTTTGCGCGCTGGGCGAATAGCTGGCGCCCGCGACCGAGCGGAGCCGGTCGAACAGCCGGTCGGCGAACACCGCCGCCAGCACGTCGAGCCGGCGCTGTTCGGCATGGTCCGCCGATCCGCCGCCGGTCGGCCAGGCGATCACCGCCGCGGCCTGGTTGTCGTCGCCGTCATGCGTGCGGATCACCGGCGTGTCGACATGCGCGGGGAAGCGCACCGGCGCGGGGGCGGTGGCATCGGGCTTGCGGGGCTTGAGCGCGCCGAAGCTCTTCGCCACGGCGGCGATCGCCTCGTCGGTCTTGACGTCGCCGAACACGTCGACCTCGATCGGGCCGGTCGCCAGCAGCGGTTCCCACAGCTTGCGGAAATCCTTGGCGTTCAGCGCCTCGACCTGCGCGCGCGGGGGGATGCCCCAGCGCGGATCGCCGTCGCGCAGCAACCCTTCCAGATCGCGCGACAGCACGCCGTCGGGCGAGCTGTCGAACCCCGGATAGCCCGCCAGCATCGCGGCACGCGCGCGCGCAACCGGTGCGGCATCCCAGCGCGGCGCGGCCAGTTTCGCCGCCATCAGCGTCAGATTGTCGGCATAGTCGCCCGGCGTCGTCTGCGCGCCGAACAGGAAGGCATCGTCGGTAATGTCGAAATCCAGCCCCATCCGCCGCCCGGTGGTCAGCTGGTCGAGATCGCCCTGGTCGAGCGTGCCGATCCCGCTGGCGATCAGCGCGGTTTCCCCCGCCCAGGCCGGGGTCGGGCGATTGCCGGGCAGCGCCTGATAACCGCGACCGAACCGCACGCGCAGGTACACGCGCCCGGTTTCGGAGGGGTTGGAATAGACCAGCGCGCGCACGCCGTTGGCGAACGTCACCTGATCCATCGCGGGATCGCCGACGGTGCTGCGCGCGGCGACCTTCCCCGGTGCGCCCAGTTTGGGCACGCGCGAGAAATCGACCGCCGCCTGCTGCGCGCGCTTGCCCGCCAGCCCGGAGACGTCGGCGGTCAGCGCGGTCGCCAGCTTCGCCGCGGCGGTCGCATCGGCGGTGCGGGTGTTGACCAGCGCGCGGGCCGCGTCGCCCTTGAACAGGCGGCTGGTCGATTCGACCATCGCGGCGGGGGTGAACATCCCCTTGGCGCGGGCGTTCTGAAGGATATCGTAGCTGGTCTTCGGCCCCGCGACGGTTTCGCGGATGTCGAGCGCCTGGACCATGTCGTCGGCCTGCTTGGCGCCCGCCTCCACCCGCGCGGTGGCGACCTCGTTCTTCATCGCGGCGTCGAATTCCGCCAGTTCGCGGTCGACCTCCCCCTGCGTCGGGGGCGAGGCCATGGCGTCGGCGATCACCGCGCGCACGTCCTTCAGCGCGGCTTCCCAATCGTCGCCGATCGGGATGACGTTGGTGAAGGTGCCGTTGGCCGAGCGCGACACGTCGTCGAGGCTGACCGACGCCTGGAGGAAGCTGCCCCCCGCCCGCGCGCGCGTTTCCAGCCGGCGGTTGATGAGGCGGATCGCCAGGAAATCGACCAGCCGCTTCTGGTTGAAGATGATCGTGTCGTCGCGATAGATCCACGGGCGCAGCACCGCCGTCGCCACGACCGGCGGCAGCGCGGGTTCGGCGATCGTGCGGGTCGCCGGTTCCTTGCCATCCGGCTTGCCGAAGTCCGGGTCGGCGGGATTGGGGCCGACGCCCTTCCACCCGCCGAAATTCTTGACCACCAGCGCGGCGGCGACCGCGGGGTCGATATCGCCGGAGATGATGACGACCGCGCGTTCGGGCCGGTACCAGCGCTGGTGGAACGCCAGCACCGCGGGCGGGGTCGCCGCCTCCAGCGTCTTGATCGTGCCGATCGGCGAGCGTTCGGCCAGCGGCTGCCCGGCGAAGAAGGTCTGGCGGATCGCATCGCCGTAGCGCACCTGCGGCCCCGGCGCCTCGCGCTGTTCCGCCAGCACCGCGGGGCGCTCCGCCGCCAGCCCGGCCGTGGTGATCGCGGGCTGCGCCATCATGCCGGAGAAGATGCGCAGGCTTTCGTCCAGCTTCGCCTCGGTCGCGCCGGGCAGGTCGAGCTTGTAGACGGTCTGCGTCGGCGTCGTCTGCGCGTTCGAGTCCGAACCGAAGGTGGCGCCGAACCGCTGCCACACCCGCTTCGCCTCGCCATCGGGGACATATTTCGAGCCGCGGAACGACAGATGCTCGATCAGGTGCGCGAACCCCTGTTCGTCGTCCCGCTCATACAGCGACCCGGCGTCGATCCGCACGCGCACCGCCACCTGCCCCGGCGGCACGCCGTTGCGGCGCACGGCATAGCGCAGCCCGTTGGGCAGCCGCCCGAACGACCATTCCGGATCGGGCGGAATGTCCGAGCCCTTGAACAGCCACGGCGCGGTATCGACCCCCGCCATCGACGGCGCCGCCGCGGCGGCGGCGGCGCGATGCGTCGATTGCTGCGCCGGGGCCGGCAGCGCGACCGACAGGAGGAGAAGGGCGGTGAGCGGCGCCGCAACGGCGCGCGGGTACGATGACATGGCGATCTTGTAGGCGCCAGCCCCGGCGGCGGCAACATCGCTGCCGCCGATCGCCGCAGATCGTCGCTGCCCGTGGCCCCGCCCATGACCCCGCCCATGACATCGCCCGCAAGGCGCCATGTTTTGGTCGCGTTGCGTCGGTAGCGATCAGGGATCGGGCGCCATGCCGGCGCACCGTGCGGCGAGCGGGAGGACGTGGAGCGATGATCGACCGTGCCGCCGTGCGCCTGCGCGACGAGGGCGACGACCGGGCGCGCACCGTCGCCGCGCAGCCGGCCGCGCCGCGCACCCGCGTGCTGGCGCCCGCGCCCGTCCCCGCCCCGCCCCCCTCACCGCCGCCGCGCGTCACGCTTGCCGGGCGCGCGTGGCGGCTGATGGACCGGCCGATCGCGGGCTGGTCGCTGGTGCCGGGCGATCCGGTGCTGGACATGCGCGGGTTCGGCTGGACCGCCGGCCTGCGCGCCGACTGGCGGGTGATCCGGGCGGAAGCGATCCCCGGCGGCGGTGACGACACGCCGCTGTGGCGCGGCGGCGCGCCGGTCGACGCCGCGCTGGCGCACCGGCCGGCGACGCGCGCGCTGATCGCGGCGATCCCCGGCGTGGAGGAGGCCGCGTTCGTGGCGCTGGCGCCGGGCGCGCACGTTCCGGCGCGGCGCGGGCCGACGCGCGCGCTGCTGACCTGTCACCTGGGGCTGGCGGTGCCGCGCGACGGCGACGTGCGGATGCGCGTCCACGACCGCATCGTCCGCTGGGCGGAGGGCGAGACACTGGTGTTCGACGACACCTGCCCGCACGAGATGTGGAACGACAGCAGCGGCGCGCGCATCGTCCTGGCGATCCGGTTCGCGCGCCCGCTGCGCCAGCCGGGGCGCTGGGTGGCGGGGCGAATGCTGCGGTGGATGCGGCGCCGACCATGACGGCTTGGCGGGCGGAAACACTTCCTTTCCGCCCGTGCGCTTGATCCGCGCCGCGTCCCGCGCCACATCGCGGCCATGCTGATCGAAACCGAAGCCACGCCCAACCCGGCCACGCTGAAATTCCTGCCCGGCCGCACCGTCATGGAAGCGGGCACGCGCGATTTCGCCACTCCCGAGGAAGCGGAGGCCAGCCCGCTGGCGACCGCGCTGTTCGACCTGGGCGACGTGACCGGCGTGTTCTTCGGCCGCGATTTCGTGTCGGTCACCGCCGCGCCCGGCACCGAATGGACGATGCTGAAGCCCGACGTGCTGGCGATCCTGATGGACCATTTCACCGCGCAGATGCCGCTGTTCCGCGCCGCCTCCGCCGATTTCGCGGTGCCGGCGGACGATGACGGCATCGCCGACGATCCCGCCGACGCCGATATCGTCGCGCAGATCCGCGACCTGATCGAAACGCGCGTGCGCCCCGCTGTCGCCAACGACGGCGGCGACATCGTCTATCGCGGGTTCGACAAGGGCAAGGTGTACCTGAGGATGCAGGGCGCGTGCGCGGGCTGTCCGTCGTCGAGCGCGACGCTGAAGAACGGCATCGAGCAGCTACTGCGCCATTACGTCCCCGAAGTGACCGAGGTGCGCGCGGTCTGATCGGCGCGCGCCCGTCGCCCCCCTGCCCCCCTTCGCGAAAGGCTGCCCCGCCATGTCCCGTGCCCTTGACGATGCCGCGCTCGACCAGCTGTTCCGCACCGCGCGCAGCTACAACGGCTATCGCGACGAACCGGTGGGCGAGGATACGCTGCGCGCGATCTGGGACCTGATGAAGATGGGGCCGACGTCCGCCAACCAGCTGCCCGCGCGGATCGTGTGGTGCGTGTCGGACGAGGCGAAGGCGAAGGTCGCGGAGGCATGTTCGGCCGCCAACAAGCCGAAGATCCTGGGCGCGCCGGTGACCGCGATCATCGCGATGGACGTGGATTTCCACGAATATCTGCCCGAGCTGTTCCCGCACACCGACGCCAAGAGCTGGTTCGACGGCAATCGCGAGCTGCGCGAGGCGTCGGCGTTCCGCAATTCCTCGCTGCAGGGCGGCTATTTCATCATGGCGGCGCGCGCGCTGGGGCTGGATACCGGGCCGATGTCCGGGTTCGACGCGGGCGCGGTGGACAAGGCGTTCTTCGCCGATACGCCATCGGTGCGCACCAACTTCATCTCGACGCTGGGCTATGGCGATCCCGCGTCGATCTTCGACCGCAGCCCGCGGCCGGCGTTCGAAAAGTTCAACCGGATCGCGTGACGCGCAGGGCGCGGGACTTGCGAAGCGCGCGCCCCGTGGCATGAGGGTGCGATGCCGCCGCGTATCCTGAGCATCGACACCGCCACCGCCGCCTGTTCCGTCGCCCTGTTCGAGGACGGGCGGCTGATCGACGCACGCCACGCGGTGGTCGGGCGCGGCCATGCCGAGCGGCTGGTGCCGATGATCGCCGAACTTCCCGATGGCGGGCGCGCCGACCATATCCTGGTGGACGTTGGGCCGGGCAGCTTCACCGGCATCCGCGTCGGCATCGCCGCGGCGCGCGGGCTGGCGCTGGGCTGGGGCGCGATCGTATCGGGCTATGGCGCGCTGGCTGTGGTCGCCGCCGCCGCGCTGGACGGCGCCGCCGATGGCGACATGCTGACCGTGGTGGCCGAGGGCGGGCATGGCGAGGTGTTCGTCCAGGCGTTCGCCGCGCCGTTCGCCGCGCTGGACACGCCCCGGTCGCTGACGCCCGCCGATGCGCTGGCGGCGCTGGGCGGCGGCCGCGCGATCGGCAGCGGGACGCGCTGGCTGACCGCGATCGACCCCGCGATTGCGACGGTCGAGGCGCTGCCCGATGCGCGCCATGCGCTGCTGCTGCCCGCCGGGGACCGCGCGCTGCCGGCGACGCCCTTCTACGGCCGCGCGCCGGATGCCAAGCTGCCGGGCGGGGTGGCCGCGGCATGAGCACGCGATCGCGGATGGTCGAACTGGCCAGCGCCGGGGCCGCCGACGCCGACACCGTCGACCGGATCATGGCCGCCGCCTTCGACCCGCAATATGGCGAGGCGTGGACGCGCAGCCAGTGCATCGGCATCCTGGCGATGCCGGGCGTGTGGCTGACGCTGGCGCGTGTCGACGGGGTCGCGGCGGGCTTCGCACTGACCCGCGCGATCATGGACGAGGCCGAACTGCTGCTGATCGCGGTCGACCCGGCGCACCGCCGCGCGGGCGTGGGCGGCGCGTTGCTGCGCGGGGTGATCGCCGATTGCCGCGCGCGCGGCGTCGCCAAGCTGCACCTGGAGGTGCGCGCCAACAATCCGGCGATCGCACTGTACGCCGCGCACGGCTTCGCCCCCGCCGGCGTGCGCCGCAATTACTACCGCGGGCGCGACGGCGCGACGTTCGACGCGCACACCTATGCGCGGACGCTGGGGGATTAGCGCGAGGGGCCAGCGGTGCGAGCGGATCGTCATGCCGGACCTGTTCCGGCATGACGGAGCGGGCCTTCGCGCAGGTTTCGCGCCGTCACGGGGTGACGATGCCCCTGCGGACGTCGGTGAGTGGCCGGCAATTCGTTCGACCCGCCTCAATTGCGAGTCGGTAGCGCTTTTCGCAACAAGCGGTTCGCACTACATGGGGTCCATGCCCCGCAAGATCGATCTAGAAGCCCTTTGCCACGAAAAGGGTCTGCGCATCACCGAGCAGCGCCGCGTCATCGCGCGCGTCCTGTCGGAAGCCGAAGACCATCCCGATGTGGAAAAGGTCTATGCCCGCGCCTCCGCGATCGATCCGGGCATCTCGATCGCGACCGTCTATCGCACGGTGCGGCTGTTCGAGGAGGCCGGCATCCTCGACCGGCATGACTTCGGCGACGGGCGCGCCCGCTACGAACCCTCGCCCGAGGCGCATCACGATCACCTGATCGACGTGGAGAGCGGGCGGGTGATCGAATTCGTCGATCCCGAGCTGGAGCTGTTGCAGAAGGCGATCGCGGAGCGGCTGGGCTTCCGTCTGGTGGATCACCGGATGGAATTGTACGGCGTCGCGCTGCGCCGCGACTGACGGCGAGGCGCGGTTGACCGCCCGCCCCGCCCCGCGCCTGTCCGCCCGCGCGGTCGCGCGGCTGGCCGCGCTGGTGGCGTTGCTGGCGGCGGCGCTGGCGGTGCACGGGCTGTGGCGACTGCTGCGCCTGCCCTCCCCATGGCCGCGGCTGTTCCTGGGCAGCGCGGCGCGGCTGTTCGGTGCGCGCGCGCGGATCATCGGCACGCCGCTGCGCCGCGACGTCATCTTCCTGTCCAACCATTTGAGCTGGATGGACATCCTGCTGCTGGCCGGGGCGACCGGCAGCGCGTTCGTCGCCAAGGCCGAATTGCGCACGGCGCCGCTGGTCGGCTGGCTGTGCACGCTGAACCGCACGCTGTTCGTCCGCCGCGGCGACCGCATGGGGATCGAGCGGCAGGTGGCCGAATTGCGCGACGCGCTGGCGCATGGCTGGGCGATCACGATCTTTCCCGAAGGGACGACCGGCGACGGGCACGAACTGCTGCCGTTCAAGGCCGCGCTGCTGGGGGCGATCGACCCGCCGCCGCCGGGGTTGATGATCCAGCCGGTGCGGATCGACTACGGCGCGGCCAACGACGAGCTGGCATGGGTCGGCGACGAGCCGGGACAGTCGCACGCGACGCGCGTGCTCAATCGCCGCGGCAGCTTCACCGCGACGCTGCACTTCCTGCCTCCCTTCGCCCCGGCGGGCGGGCGAAAGGCGATCGCGACGCAGGCGCGTGCGCGCATCCTGGCCGCCGGCGAGGATTTTTCCGGTGCGGTAACGCACACTTAAGTCTGTTGATCCATATCAAGCCCGACGAGGACAGGATATGGCGCCGCAGGAACCATTGCCGCTTCACCACAGCTGGCCGCTCTATGAGCGCGATGCCCGCCTCGACCTGGGGCTGCTGCTCGATTCCGGCCCGGACGGGGCGGCGACCGCGGGCGCCGGCAGTGCCGGCCACTGGCATTGCGATCTGGCCAGCGGGCAACTGACATGGGCGCCGGGCGTGCGCGAATTGTTCGGCATGGCGCCGGATGCCGCCGCCGATCGCACCCACGCGCTGTGGCGGTACGAGGAACTGTCGCGCGCCGCGATGGAGCGGTTGCGCGCCCATGCGATCCGCCATTGCCGCGGCTTCACGATCGACGTGCGCCTGCGCGGGGCGGGGGTGCGGTGGATGCGGCTGGTCGCCGCGCCGATCGTCACCGAACGCCGCGTCACCGGGCTGCACGGGTGGAAATCGGACGTGTCCGCACTGTATCGCTGATCCGGCGCGGGTTGGCGCGGGCGGTCATTATCGGCTAAGGCCGCGCGCCATGTCCGCCCCCGCCGCCGCCCCGCCCAAAACCTTTCACGTCAAGTCGTTCGGCTGCCAGATGAACGCCTATGACGGGGAACGCATGGGCGAATTGATGGCGGCGCAGGGCATGACCGCGGCGGCGGCGCCGGGCGATGCCGATCTGGTCGTCCTCAACACCTGCCACATCCGCGAGAAGGCGACCGAGAAGGTCTATTCGGACATCGGGCGGCTGCGCAAGGACGCGCGCGAACATGGCCGGGCCGCGCCGATGATCGCGGTCGCCGGCTGCGTCGCGCAGGCGGAGGGCGAGGAAATCGTCCGCCGCGCCAAGGTGGACGTGGTGGTCGGGCCGCAAGCCTATCACAACCTGCCCGACCTGGTCGCACGCGCGGCACGGGGCGCCCCGGCGCTCGACACCGACATGCCCGCCGCGTCGAAATTCGGCGCGCTGCCCGCACGGCGCAAGGTGGCGCCGGGCGCGTTCCTGACGGTGCAGGAGGGGTGCGACAAATTCTGCACCTATTGCGTCGTCCCCTATACCCGCGGGGCCGAGGTGAGCCGGCCGTTCGTGGCGATCGTCGACGAGGCGACGGCGCTGGTCGATGCCGGCGCGCGCGAGATCACGCTGCTGGGGCAGAACGTCAATGCGTGGGACGGCGGCGACGGGCGCGGGCTGCACGACCTGATCCGCGCGCTGGACCGCATCCCCGGGCTGGCGCGCATCCGCTATACCACCAGCCACCCCAACGACATGGCGCAGGGGCTGATCGACGCGCACCGCGACGTCGAAAGCCTGATGCCGTTCCTGCACCTGCCGGTACAGGCAGGCAACGATCGCGTGCTGCGCGCGATGAACCGCAGCCATACCCGCGACAGCTACCTGCGGCTGATCGACCGCATCCGCGCCGCGCGCCCGGACATCGCGCTGTCGGGCGACTTCATCGTCGGCTTCCCGGGGGAAACCGAGGCCGCATTCGCCGACACGCTGAGCCTGGTCGATGCGGTCGGCCATGCGCAGGCGTTCAGCTTCAAATATTCGCCGCGCCCCGGCACCCCCGCCGCGACGATGCCCGACCAGGTGCCCGCCGCGGTGATGGACGAGCGGCTCCAGCGGCTTCAGGCCGCGCTCAACCGCGATCAGGCCGCGTTCAACGCCGCATCGGTCGGGCGCACGTGCGACGTCCTGATCGAGCGTCCCGGCAAGCTGCCGGGGCAGTGGCTGGGCAAGTCGCCATGGCTGCAATCGGTGCATGTCGTGGGCGATCACGCGCCGGGCGATCTGGTGCGCGTGACGCTGATGCAGGCGGGACCGAATTCGCTGGCGGGGATGGTCGCGCCGCCGGTGACCGAACCGGCCTGATCGACCGGAAGCAGGCCTGCGCGCATATACGGAATTCGTATACCCGAATTGACGAAGTGCGGCTGGCTTTCAACCCGGATCAGTTATTTTGGGGACATGCTCGCCCCCACTCCCCCGATTCGCGCGATGACGCGGCTGCTGGCGGAAATGCAGACGTCGATCATGTCGGCGGCGCTGCCGCTGTTCGACGGGCGGGTCGACCGGTTCATGATCTACACCCTGCTGGTGCGCCGCACGCTGGACGGCGGGCTGGCCACGCCGGTGCTGGCGCTGGCCGACAGCTTGGGGCTGCCGTTCGAGACGACGCGGCGGCATGTGGCGGGGCTGGTGGAGGCGGGGCTGTGCGCGCGCCGGCGCGGCGGCATCGTGACGGTCGCGACGCTGGAGGACGAGCCCTATGCCTCGATCGGCGCGCTGGCGCATGACGCGCTGGTGCGCTTCATCGAGGACATGGCTCGCATCGACGCGCTGCCCGCCTTCCCCGCCTCGCCGCGGCCCTATCACTGGCACAGCGGGGTCCGTGCCTCGGTCGACCTGATGCTGTCGGTGGCGCGCGCCAACCAGCAGACGCATCACGACCGGCTGGACCTGGTGATCTTTTCCACCGTGCTGGCCGCGAACGACCAGCGCATCGTCGCCGATCCGGCGCTGGCGCGGCGGTTCGCCACCCCCGATGCCGAACCGCTGCCGTCGCAGATGCGCGCGCCGATCCGGATCCCGCGCGTCGCGCAGGTGCTGGGCCTGTCGGACGCGACCGTGCGCCGCCGCGTCGAACGGTTGCTGGAAGGGCCGCTGATCGTCGGGCCGGGCGGGCTGAGCATCAACGACGTGTGGCTGGCCACCGAGGAGGCGCGTTCGGCAAGCGGGGAGAGCCACGCGAACCTCCGCCGTCTGCTGGGCGCGCTGGCGGCGCAGGGCTTTCCGTTCCGCGACATCGCATCGGCGTATCTGCGCGGCCGCCCGCCGCGCCCGTTCGGGAATTGACGCCGATCATCCACCGCGCCGATTTTTGCGCTGTTCGCCCGCCGCCGGGCCTGTCACACTGACCACCGATGCCCGTGCGCCGCCCCGAATCGCGCCCGTCGCGCCGCCGCCGCGGCGCATCACCCGGCCGTGCATCGTGCCACCGCCCATCGTCGAACCACCAAGGAGCCGCATGAGCCGCAAGCCCCTTCCCGCCCGCACCGGCGAACGTTCGCGTGTCGAATTGCTGTTCGACCGGCCGCAGCTGCTGAGCCAGCTGTTCGGCCAGTACGACCAGCATCTGGTGGCGCTGGAGAACCGGCTGGGCGTCTATATCACCGCGCGCGGCAACCGCATCGGGCTGGAGGGCACCGCCGAGCAGGTGGCGCTGGCCCGCGACGTGCTGAACGACCTGTACCAGCGCATCCAGCGCGGCGAGGAGGTCGATACCGGGCTGGTCGACGCCGCGATCGCGATGGCGGCCGAACCGGTGCTGGACGGCATCATCTCGGCCGAACGCGGTGCCGCGCCGTCGGTGATGATCCGCACGCGCAAGAAGACGATCGTCCCGCGCACCCCCGCGCAGGCGCATTACATGCGCGAGCTGACCACCCACGACATGATCTTCGCGCTCGGCCCGGCGGGCACGGGCAAGACGTATATCGCGGTGGCGCAGGCGGTGGCGCAGCTCATCACCGGCAGCGTCCAGCGGCTGATCCTGTCGCGCCCGGCGGTGGAGGCGGGCGAGCGGCTGGGCTTCCTGCCCGGCGACATGAAGGAGAAGGTCGATCCGTACCTGCGCCCGCTGTACGATGCGCTGTACGACTGCCTGCCCGCCGAGCAGGTGGAGCGTCGCATCGCATCGGGCGAGATCGAGATCGCGCCGATCGCGTTCATGCGCGGGCGCACGCTGGGCGACGCCTTCGTGATCCTGGACGAGGCGCAGAACACCACGCCGGCGCAGATGAAGATGTTCCTGACCCGGTTCGGGCAGAACAGCCGCATGGTGATCTGCGGCGACCCGAACCAGACCGACCTGCCCGGCGGGGTCGCCGCCAGCGGGCTGGCCGACGCGACGATGCGGCTGGAGGGGGTGGAGGGCATATCGCTGTGCCGCTTCACCGCCGCCGACGTGGTGCGCCATCCGATTGTCGGCCGGATCGTGGAGGCGTATGAGGGGAAGGAGGCTTGAGATGAATGCACCGCACTCCCCCCCGACACGCGCCGAGCGGCAGGCACTGTCCGCCCCGTTCCTGATCGAGGACGAGGAGGTCGTCCGCGCCATCGCGAGGCTGGCCGACGAACGCGGTACCGCGATGCGGCAGATCGTGGCGCTGGCGATCGAGGATTATGCGGCGCGCCATGCGCTCGCCAGCCCGGCACCCGAATGGCTGCAACGCTATTGGCGCGAATACCCCCTGCCGCTGCCGACCGGGCTGGAGGCGGACAAGCGGTTCTACGATTCGCTCAACGACGAAGAGTGAAGGTCTTCGTCGATGCCTCCGCGATCGCGGCGATCATCGGGCGCGAGCCCGAGGCGACGACCTTGGCCGACGTGCTGGGGATCATGTCGGCACGGCTGACCTCGCCCATCGCCATCTGGGAGGCGGCAAGGGCCGTCGAGCGGATCCGCGGCGTGGACGTCGGCGAAGCGCACGCGCTGATCCTGGACTTCCTTAGCGACGCACGCATCGACACGGTAGCGGTGGAGCCGGCGGACGCCGATGGCGCGGTCGACGCGCATGTCAGATTCGGAAAGGGCGTCAACGCCGCGGCGCTCAACATGGGCGACTGCTTCGCCTATGCCGCGACCCGCCGGCACGCCGACATGATCCTGTTCAAGGGCGAGGATTTTGCCCTTACCGACCTGAAGGACGCAACCCTCGGATGATCCACATCGAACTGACCCGCGAGGATCCGTGGCCCGCCGATGCCGCGTGGGAGGAAATCGCCGCCGCCGCCGCGCGGGCCGCGATCGCGCAGACGCCGCATGGCGCGCTGCTGACCGCGCGCGCGCAGGTCGAGATCAGCGTGCGGCTGACCGCCGACGACGAGGTGCAGGCGCTCAACCGCCAGTATCGCGACAAGGACCGGCCCACCAACGTCCTGTCCTTTCCGATGGTGCAGCCCGACCTGATCGACACCGTCACGCAGAATTCGGACGACGGCGAGGTGCTGCTGGGCGATATCGTGATGGCGCATGGCGTCTGCGCGGCGGAGGCGGCGGAGCGTGGCATCCCGGTCGACCATCACCTGACGCATCTGATGGTGCATGGCACGCTGCATCTGCTAGGCTATGACCACCTGACCGACGACGAGGGGGATGCGATGGAGGAGATCGAGCGCGCCGCGCTGGCCGGTCTGGGCATCGCCGACCCCTATCAGATACGCGAGGACTGAACGAACGGCGATGGCCGACGACCGAAGTAGCGCCGGCAACGGCGACCATCACGACAATGGCCTGCTGGCCGGGCTGCGCAACCTGATCTTCGGCGAACAGCACGAGGAAACGCTGCGCGACCGGCTGGAGGAAGTGATCGACCGGCACGAGGGCGATCCCGCACCCGATGCCAAGGGCGACCTGACCCCGCTGGAACGGCAGATGGTGCGCAACCTGCTGCATTTCGGGGAACGCGATGCCGGCGACGTCGGCGTGCCGCGCGCCGACGTAATCGCGGTGGAGGAAGCCACCACCTTCGACCATCTGGTACAGGTGTTCGCCGAGGCCGGGGTCAGCCGCCTGCCGGTCTATCGCGAGAGCCTGGACCACATCATCGGCATGGTCCACATCAAGGACGTGTTCGCGATCATGGCGGCCGGCGGCACGCGCCCCGCCAGCATCGCCGCGCTGATCCGCCAGCCGCTGTACGTGCCGATGAGCCGCGGCGCACTCGACCTGCTGGCCGACATGCGCCAGTCGCGCATCCACCTGGCGGTGGTGCTGGACGAATATTCCGGCACCGAGGGGCTCGTCACGATCGAGGATCTGATCGAGGAGATCGTCGGCGAGATCGAGGACGAGCATGACGAGGCGCCCGAGGTGCTGCTGGTCCCGCTGGACGACGGCGCATGGGACGTCGACGCGCGCGTCGAGCTGGAGGATGTCGGCCGCGCGGTCGACATGCGACTGGCCGAAGCGGAGAGCGACGTCGACACGATCGGCGGGCTGACCGCGGTGCTGGTCGGGCATGTGCCCGAGGCCGGCACCTGCATCGACCACCCCAGCGGGTGGCGGATCGAGGTGGTCGATGCCGACGAACGGCGCATCAACCGCGTCCGGCTGCATCCCCCGGTCCCGCTGGCGAGCGACGAGGGCATCTGATCGCCCCGGTCGATCATACCATCCAGTAATTCGCATTTTCCCGATCAGTGGGTCTGATCTAGCTTCCTGTCATTGATCCGTACGAAGGCGCGGGCACATTGTCCGCGTCGATCGCCCGGAACGGGCGGCGGTTGAGAGGAGATGACCCCGATGGACAAGATCGCCGATGGCAGCCCGCTGAGCTGCCCGATGAAGGAGCCGGGCGCGCTGCGCTCGCTGCTGGGCCGCACCAACCGCGACTGGTGGCCCAACCAGCTGCCCCTCGACATCCTCCACCAGCGCGGGGTCACCGGCAATCCGTGGGGCGACGATTTCGACTATGCGAAGGAATTCCTGTCGCTCGACCTGGCGGCGGTGAAGGCGGATCTGCGCGCACTGATGACCGACAGCCAGCCGTGGTGGCCGGCGGACTATGGCCATTACGGCCCGTTCTTCATCCGCATGGCGTGGCATTCGGCCGGCACCTATCGCACCGGCGACGGCCGCGGCGGTTCGTCGTCGGGCGCGCAGCGGTTCGCCCCGCTCAACAGCTGGCCGGATAACGCCAACCTGGATAAGGCGCGCCGGCTGCTGTGGCCGATCAAGCAGAAATACGGCCGCAAGCTCAGCTGGGCGGACCTGTTCATCCTGACCGGCAACGTCGCGATCGAATCGATGGGCGGCCCGGTGTTCGGCTTCGGCGGCGGCCGCAAGGACGATTACGAGCCGGAGAAGGACGTCTACTGGGGCACCGAGGAGGAATGGGTCGGCCATGCCGACAACCAGACCCGCATCCAGCCCGACCGCGAGATGGTGCTGGAAAGCCCGCTCGCCGCGATCCAGATGGGCCTCATCTACGTCAATCCCGAGGGGCCGGGCGGCAACCCCGACGCCGCGCAGTCGGCGCGCGACATCCGCGAGACGTTCGCGCGGATGGGCATGAACGATGAGGAAACCGTCGCGCTGACCGCGGGCGGCCACACGTTCGGCAAGGCGCACGGCGCGGGCGACGCCTCGCTGGTGGGGGCCGAGCCGGAAGGGTCGGACATCGCGCAGATGGGCCTGGGCTGGCAATCGACGCACGAAAGCGGCTTTGGCGATCACACGATCACCAGCGGCATCGAGGGCGCGTGGACGCCCACGCCGATCCAGTGGGACATGACCTATTTCGACATGCTGCTGGACCATGAATACGAACTGGTGCGCAGCCCGGCGGGCGCCAAGCAGTGGCAGCCGGTCGGCAACCCGGCCGAAACGCTGGCGCCCGGCGCGCACAGCCCCGACCGCCGCGTGCCGACGATGATGACCACCGCCGACATGGCGATGAAGGTGGACCCGGCATATCGCCAGGTGATGGAGAAGTTCCGGGCGGACCCCGCCTACTTCGCCGACGCCTTCGCCCGGGCGTGGTTCAAGCTGTGCCACCGCGACATGGGGCCGAAAGCGCGCTACCTGGGCGCCGACGTGCCGGCCGAGGACCTGATCTGGCAGGATCCGATCCCCGCGGTCGACCACCCGCTGATCGACGCGGGCGACATCGCGGCGCTGAAGGGCAAGCTGCTGGCGTCCGGCCTGTCGGTCGCCGATCTGGTGCGCACCGCCTGGGCATCGGCCAGCACCTATCGCGGGTCCGACCATCGCGGCGGCGCCAATGGCGCGCGCATCCGCCTGGCCCCTCAGAAGGACTGGGACGTCAACGAACCCGCCAAGCTGGCGCGCGTGCTGGGCGTGCTGGAACAGGTGAAGGCCGAGTTCGACGGCGCGGCGACGGGCGGCAAGAAGGTGTCGATCGCCGACCTGATCGTGCTGGGCGGCGCCGCCGGGATCGAGAAGGCGGCGAAGGATGCCGGGCATGCCGTGACCGTGCCCTTCACCCCCGGCCGTACCGACGCGACCGCGGAACAGACCGATGCCGAAGGCTTCGACGTGCTGGAGCCGAAGGCGGACGGGTTCCGCAACTACCTGCAGGTGCGGTTCAACGTGCCGACCGAGGAACTGCTGGTCGATCGGGCGCAATTGCTGGGGCTGAGCGCGCCGGCGATGACCGCGCTGGTCGGCGGGCTGCGCGTGCTGGGCGTCAACCATGGCGACTCGCCGCACGGCGTGCTGACCGACCGCGTCGGGCAGCTGACCACCGACTTCTTCGTCAACCTGCTCGACATGGGCACGGCGTGGAAGCAGGTCGATGGCGAGGGCGACGAGACCTATGTGGGCACCGATCGCGCCACCGACGAGCGGAAGTGGACCGCGACTCGCACCGACCTGGTGTTCGGTTCGAACTCGCAGCTGCGCGGGCTGGTCGAGGTCTATGCCAGCGCCGACGCGCACGAAAAGTTCGTGAAGGACTTCGTCGCGGCATGGTGCAAGGTCATGGACGCTGACCGATTTGATCTGGCCAAGCGCTGATCGATCGGCTAGCAAGCCTTTGACGAATTGGGAGGGATCGGCCGACACACCCGTCGATGGCCCGTCCCTCCCTCGCTTACCGGCCAGGCAAGCCCTTCGGGTCGCCCGAACGCTGTCAGGCCGGGGGTCGTCGGCGTGCCCCCCACGTCGGCGGCCTTCCCCGACCACTCACGCGCTGTCGCCACCCGCACCGGGGGCGGCAGCGCGTTTCGTTTGTGGCACGTCGTTTGGGGAAAGGGGCGGAACCGTGCGGCCGCTGCCACGTAGGACGCCCGGGGGGGCGCATCATGGGGATGGCCCCCGCCCCGCCAAGGCGATAGACCCAGCCCATGCGCAAACACATCCTTCGCGTGCTCGCCCTCCTCATCGTCATCGCGATCGCGGCGTTCGCGTGGCTCGCCTGGCCCGACAAGGCGCGCGAGGATATCGCCGCCGTCAGCGGCGCACGGCCGGACATCACGCAACCGCGCGAACAGGTGATCCCGACGGTCAAGACCGCCAAGCCGATCGGCTGGGCCCAGGGACAGACGCCGACCGCCGCCGCGGGGCTGCGCGTCGCCGCCTTCGCCACCGGGCTGGACCATCCGCGCTGGCTGTACCGCCTGCCCAACGGCGACGTGCTGGTCGCCGAGACCAATTCGCCCCCGCGCGAGGGCGGCGGGATCACCGGCTGGGTGATGCGCGTGATGATGGGCCGCGTCGGCGCGGGCGTGCCGTCCGCCAACCGCATCACGCTGCTGCGCGATTCCGATGGCGACGGCGTGGCGGAACTGAAGACGCCCTTCATGACCGGGCTGAACTCGCCGTTCGGCATGGCGCTGCTGGACGGGCAATTGTACATCGCCAACACCGACGCGCTGGTGCGCGTGCCCTATACCGCGGGCGCCACGAAGATCACCGCCAAGCCCGAACTGGTCGTCAAGCTGCCCGGCGGCGGCAACCACTGGGCGCGCAACGTCATCCCGGCGGAGGACGGCAGGACGCTGTACGTGTCGGTCGGCTCGGCGTCGAACATCGCCGAGAACGGGCTGGCCGCCGAACGCAACCGCGCCGCGATCCTGCAGGTATGGCCCAAGGACAAGACCTATCGCGTCTTCGCCGCCGGCCTGCGCAACCCCAACGGCATGGCGCTGGTGCCGGGCACCAACCGGCTGTGGACGGTGGTGAACGAGCGCGACATGCTGGGGTCCGACCTGGTCCCCGATTACCTGACCGCGGTGGAACTGGGCGACCATTTCGGCTGGCCGTGGTATTATTGGGGCGGCTATGTCGACAATCGCGTCGAGCCGAAGAACCCGCAGCTCCAGCAATATTCCAAGCGTCCCGACTATGCGCTGGGGCCGCACGTCGCCGCGCTGGGCCTGACCTTCGCCGCCGACGCGAAGCTGGGCGACCGCTTCGCGCGCGGCGCCTTCATCGGCGAGCACGGATCATGGAACCGCTCGCCGCTGTCGGGCTACAAGGTGGTGTTCGTACCGTTCAACGAAGCGGGCTGGCCCGTACCGGGCGCGAAGCCGGTCGACGTGCTGACTGGCTTCGTCAATGACGACGGCAAGGCGCACGGCCGCCCGGTGGGGGTCATCACCGACCGGGCCGGCGGGCTGCTGGTGGCGGACGACGTGGGCAATGCGATCTGGCGGGTGAGCGCGGGGCGGTAGCGATCAGGCCGAAGTGCCCGCGGGGCAGGCCGGGCGCATCGTGACGGGAGATCCCAGCTTTCGCTGGGATGACGTTCGGGCATCGTCGCAGGGGCGACGCGATTTGGGCGAGCGGGATGCGCGCTGTGTACCCATCCGTCACCCCAGCGAAGGCTGGGGTCTTTCGGGGGAACGCCCCCCGGGGACAACCGGAAGATCCTAGCCTTCGCCGGGATGACCGGTAGCCAGTGGCGCGCCCTACTCCAGCAGCTTCGGCCCGTCCTTCTGCAGCTTCTGGCGCAGCGGTTCGGCGAACATCGCCAGGAAGCCGGGCAGGTCGAACACCGCATGGACGTTGCGGTCGGCGACCTCCAGCCTGACCGCGATCCGCTGGCCCATCCCCTCCACGGTGAAGTGCAGCGTGTCGCCGTCCCAGCGATGTTCGGCGACATGCCCGCCGGGGACATATTCGGCCAGCTTGCCGAACCCGCCCTCGATCCGCTGCCGCGCCGCCGCCACGCCCAGCTGGTGCGGCAGGTCCACTTCGATCGGCTGGCTCATCGGTCGGTCTTCTCCGTTTCGAACAACATCGCGTCGTCGGCGAACGCCTTGAACTCCAGCGCGTTGCCGCTGGGATCGCGAAAGAACATCGTCGCCTGCTCGCCCGGCAGCCCCTTGAACCGCACATAGGGCGCGATGCCGAACGGCACGCCCGCCGCCTCCACCCGCGCGGCCAGCGCGTGCCAGTCGTCCATCGTCAGCACGATGCCGAAATGCGGCACCGGCACGTGATGCCCGTCGACGGCATTTTCGGTCGCGACCGCGCGGGCGTCGGGATCGAGGTGGGCGACGATCTGGTGACCGCGGAAATCGAAGTCGATCCACTGGTCGCTCGACCGCCCTTCCGCACAGCCGAGCACGCGCGTGTAGAAATCGCGCGCGGCGGCCAGATCGTGGACGGGAAAGGCGAGATGGAACGGGCGCAATGTCATGTGGTTGTGATACGCCTGCGCCAAGCGCGCGTCACCCCTTCCCCCGCCCCTCCCTCATGACGCCGGCTTGTCCGCGCCGCCCGATCAGGACATCACCCCCGCCGATGACCGTGCTTCGCCGCTATCCCGCCCTTGCCGCCCTGTTGCTCGGCGCCGCCGCCGCCTGCGGCTTCGCCCCGCTCGACTGGTGGTGGCTGACGCTCGCCTGCCTAGCGGGGTGGATGTGGCTGGTGCACGACGCGCCGACGCTGCGGCAGGCGGCGTGGCGCGGCTGGGCGTTCGGGGTCGGGCATTTCACGATCAACGACAATTGGTTCCAGCACGCCTTCGACTTCCAGGACAAGATGCCGCCGGTGCTGGGCTATGTCGCGCCGCTGGCGCTGGCGCTGTATCTGGCGGTCTATCCGGCGATCGCGGCCGCGCTGGCGTGGCGGATGCGCCGCCCGGCGATCGACACCGCGTTCGTGCTGCTGTTCGCCGCGGCGTGGATATTGACCGAATGGCTGAGGAGCTGGGTGTTCACCGGCTATGCCTGGGACCCGCTGGGGGTGATCTGGCTGGGATTGCCGGTCAACGACGTCGCGCTGCTGGGGCGCGACATCGGCACCTATGCGCTGTCGGGGCTGTTCGTCGTCACCGCCGGCGCGCTGCTGCTCCTCGTCACGCGGCGGCGCTGGCCGCTGGCCGCCGCACTGGTCGCGTTGCTGGCGGTGCAGGTCGTGCGCGGGTTCGGCGACGTGCCCGATTCCGACACGCGCGACGGGCCGACCGACCCGCGCGTCGTCACCGTCCAGCCCAATGTCGCGCAGGACCAGCGCGGCGACAGCGACCAGGCGATGATGCTGGCGCGGCTGACCCGGCTGTCGGGGCGGCCCGGCGCCGCGCCGCGGCTGGTGCTGTGGCCCGAAGGGGTGATCCGCGACTTCATCGAGGACGATTACCCGACGTGGATCTATGGCGCGACCAGCCCCTACGCCACGCGCGCGCGGATGGCGTCGGTGCTGGGGCCGCGCGACCTGTTGATGACCGGCGGCACCGCGCTGCATTTCGATCGCGGCGGCGACGTCGCCAGCGCGGCCAATTCGGTGTTCCTGATCGACCCGCGCGGGCGCATCCGCTGGCGTTACGACAAGGCGCATCTGGTCCCCTATGGCGAATATCTGCCGATGCCGTGGCTGCTGCGCCCGCTGGGTCTGTCGCGGCTGGTGCCCGGCGATATCGACTTCATCCCCGGCCCCGGCCCGCGCACGCTGGACCTGCCTGCCTTCGGCCCGGTGGGGGTGCAGGTGTGCTACGAGATCATCTTCTCCGGCCATGTCACCGACCGCGCGCATCGCCCACAGCTGATCTTCAACCCGTCGAACGAGGCGTGGTTCGGCACATGGGGGCCGCCGCAGTTTCTGCGCCAGGCGCAGCTGCGCGCGATCGAGGAAGGCCTGCCGATCGTGCGCGCGACGCCCAACAGCAATTCGTCGGTGATCTCCGCCGATGGCGAGGTGCTGGGCGTGGTGCCGCACCATCGCGCGGGGGCGATCGACCTGCCGATCCCCCCGGCGCACCTGCCGACGCCCTTCGCGCGGATGGGCAATGCGATGGCGGCGATCGTGGGTGCCATGCTGGTGGCGATCGCATTTGCCATCCGCCGCCGCCCGCGATAGAGACATAAAGGCATCTTTATATCGTTATCCCTGCTGGAGCGCCCATGCGTCAGTCGTTCATCTTCACCTCCGAGTCCGTTTCCGAAGGTCACCCGGACAAGGTCGCCGACCAGATTTCCGACTCGATCGTCGATCTGTTCCTGTCCAAGGATCCCGAGGCGCGCGTCGCGTGCGAAACGCTGACCACGACCCAGCTGGTCGTGCTGGCCGGCGAGATTCGCGGCAAGGGCGTGTATGAGGACGGCCAGTGGGCGCCGGGCGTCGAAGCGGAGATCGAGGCGACCGTCCGCGCGACGGTGAAGCGCATCGGCTACGAACAGTCGGGCTTCCACTGGAACGAATTCCGCTTCCTCAACGAACTGCACGGCCAGTCCGCGCATATCGCGATGGGCGTCGACGAAAGCGGCAACAAGGACGAGGGCGCGGGCGACCAGGGCATCATGTTCGGTTACGCGACCGACGAGACGCCGGGGCTGATGCCCGCCACGCTGTACTACAGCCACAAGATCCTGGAGCGGATGGCCGCCGACCGGCATTCGGGCGCGGCGCCGTTCCTGGAGCCGGACGCCAAGAGCCAGGTGACGCTGCAATATGAAGGCGGCGTGCCGGTGAAGGCGACCGCGCTGGTCGTGTCGACCCAGCATGCGCCCGGCTATTGCGAGAAGGGCGAGAACGCCGACGCCGCGAAGTACGCGGTGCTGCGCGATTACGTGATGGGCGTGTTCAAGGACGTGCTGCCCGACGGCTTCATCGACGACGCGACCAAGATCTACATCAACCCGACCGGCCAGTTCGAGATCGGCGGGCCGGACGGCGACGCCGGGCTGACGGGGCGCAAGATCATCGTCGACACCTATGGCGGCGCGGCCCCGCACGGCGGCGGCGCGTTCAGCGGCAAGGACCCGACCAAGGTCGACCGCTCGGCCGCCTATGTCGCGCGCTATCTGGCGAAGAACGTCGTTGCGGCGGGGCTGGCCAAGCGCTGCACGATCCAGCTGTCCTATGCGATCGGCATCGCCGAGCCGCTGTCTGTCTATGTCGACCTGCACGGCACCGGCACGGTCGAGGAGGCCGCGCTGGAGACCGCGCTGCCGCAGCTCGTCCGGCTGACGCCGAAGGGCATCCGCGAGCATCTGAAGCTCAACGCCCCGATCTATTCGAAGACCGCCGCCTACGGCCATTTCGGCCGCACGCCGGAAGGTGACCTGTTCACCTGGGAAAAGACCGACCTGGTCGACGCGCTGAAGGCGAAGGTCGCCTGAGCGAGGTGACCACGGGATAGCGGAAAGGCCTTCCCCGGCGGGTGTCGGGGGAGGCCTTTTTCGTTTTGGGAGCTGGTTCTCGCTACGTCTCCCCAGCGAAGGCTGGGGTCTGGTGCCGGGCGGGCGTGGCGGTTTCAACGGGGAGACCCCAGCCTTCGCTGGGGTGACGTGTTGGGGGGCGCTACTCCCCGCCCAACCGTCGTCGCCCCTGCGCAGGCAGGGGCCTATCGCTGTGGCGTGCGTCGGCGCCGTCGGACACTTGCGCTGCGCCGCTTGTTGCCGGCGGTGTCATCCACTCGGCAGATATGGGCCCCTGCCTGCGCAGCGGCGACGGCGTGTCGGCCACCATCGTCACCCCAGCGAAAGCTGGGGTCTGGTGCTGGGCGGGCGTGGCGATTCCAACGGGGAGACCCCAGCCTTCGCTGGGGTGACGATTGAAGGCGCGCTACTCCCGCCCGACCGCCGACGTCCCTACCCGCCGATCAGCATCGCGCCCGCAGCGGCGAAGCCGGCGACCGCCAATATCCCCAGTACGCGCGCCAGCGATTCCTTGCGGAAATCGCCAAGCCGCTTTTCCACCAGCCAGAAGGTGCCCGCCGGCGTCTTCTCGATCGCGCCGAACGACACCATCCGGTCGAAGACGCGGCGTTCCAGCCGCCCCGTGGGCCGTTCGAAGGCGATCGCAGTTTCCTTGCGCGTCGCGCCCGCGGACACGAAATGCCATTCGATCCGCTTGCGCGCGCGCGCGACCATCGCCGCCACTACCGTTCCCGACATCGCCTGCGATTCCCTTTCGTTACTTCCGGCGCCCCTGATGGCGGATATTGCCGGGCCGTCCGCGTCGCTTGAGCACGCGCGGCGGCTTCGCCGCGCCCTCGCCGCGCCGCGCACCCGCCGACGGGGTGCCGTAGCGACCCTCGGGCAGTTCGAAGCGCAGCGCGCCCGACACCGGATTGGCTTCCGCCAGCCGCAGGTCGAGCCGCTGGCCCTGCGCATATTCCTCGCCGCTGGTTTCGCCGACCAGCCGCCGCGCGGCTTCGTCGAAGCGGAAATATTCGCCGCCCAGGTCGCGCACCGGCATCAGCCCGTCGCCGCCCATCCCCTCGACGGTGGCGAAGAAGCCGAAATTGGTGACGCCGGTGATCCGCACCGGCACGATCTGCCCGACGCGTTCGGACAGGAAGGCGGCGACATAGCGGTCGATCGTCTCGCGCTCGGCCTCCATCGCGCGGCGTTCCAGCGCGCTGATCGTCTCGCCCACGCGCTCGAAATCCTCGTCCCCGCCCAGCCCGCCCGGCCCCAGCGCATAGGCGGACACCAATGCGCGGTGGACCATCAGGTCGGCGTAGCGGCGGATCGGCGAGGTGAAATGCGCATAGCTGCCCAGCGCCAGCCCGAAATGGCCGTGGTTGGCGGGCGCGTAATAGGCCTGCGTCTGCGAACGCAGGATCTGCTCCATGATCTCCGGTCGGAAATCGGCATCGCCGACGCGTTCGATCAGGTGGTTGAACGTCGCCGGGCGGATCACCTGCCCCAGCGCGAAGGGGACGCCGAACGTCTCCAGATAATCCTTGAGCGCGACCAGCTTCTCACGCGCGGGAGGTTCGTGGACGCGGTACATCACCGGCGCCTTCTTCACCTCCAGCGCCTTGGCGGCGGCGACGTTGGCGGCGATCATGTAATCCTCGATCAGCCGGTGCGCGTCGAGCCGCTCGCGCGCGGCGACCGACACGATGCGGCCTTGGTCGTCCAGCACGACGCGGCGTTCGGGCAGGTCGAGTTCGAGCGGCGCGCGCGCATCGCGCGCCCTGGCGAGGGCGCGCCAGCAATCCCAGAGGTGCGACAAGGCGGTGAGGATATCCTCCCCGAGCTCGTCTCGGGGAGGGGGACCGGCCGCAGGCTGGTGGAGGGGCGGATGCGGAACGGCGGCGTCCGTGGCCCCGGCCCCTCCACCACCGACTGCGTCGGCGGTCCCCCTCCCCGAGCCTAGCTCGGGGAGGAGCGCGTCGATCGCGGCCTGCGCGTCCTCATAGGCGATGTTGGCCGCCAGCCGCACGGTGGCGCGGGTGAAGCGCCACGCCTTGAGCGCGCCGACCTTCGACACCTGAAGGTGGCAGGCGAGCGCGGCGCGATCCTCGCCCTCCTTCAGCGAACACACGTCGGCGGACAGGATTTCCGGCAGCATCGGCACGACGCGGTCGGGGAAATAGACCGAGTTGCCGCGCGCGCGCGCCTCGCGGTCCAGCGCGCTGCCGGGGCGGACGTAGAAGCTGACGTCCGCGATCGCGACGATCGCCTTCCACCCGCCCTCGTTGGCGGGATCGTCGTCGGGCGCGGCCCAGACGGCGTCGTCGTGATCGCGCGCATCGGCGGGGTCGATCGCGACGATCGGCAGGTGGGTCAGGTCCTCCCGCCCCGCGCCCAGCGGCTGGCGCGCGACCCGTGCGGCCTCCTCCAGCGCCTCGGCGGCGAAGACATCGGGGATGCCCAGCTTGTGGATCGCGATCAGCGAGAAGCTGCGCGGCGCGAACGGATCGCCCAGCCGCTGCACCACCCGTGCGGTGATCCGCGGCGGGCGCCCGGCCTTTTCGGCCAGCACCAGTTCGCCCGCTTCCGCGCCGCCTGCGTCGTATACGGCGACTTCGCGCCGCTCCTTCTTGTCGACCGCCTGCAGCCACATCCGCTCGCCTTCGCCGCGCAGCACGCCGATCATCTGTTCGGCGCTGGGCTTGAGCACCTTCATCGGATGCGCGGTCCAGCCGCCGCCGGTCTCCTCGGTCCGCGCCAGCACGCGTTCGCCGACGCCCAGCGCGCCGCGCTTGCGTTCGCGCACGCGGATGCGCGGGGCGGGCACGTCGGCCTCCCAGCGTTCGGGCGCGGCCCACACGTTGCCGCCGTCGTCGACATCGACGATGCGCAGCACCGTCACCTTGGGCAGCCCGCCCATCGCGTGGAAGGCGCGGCCGGGCGCGCTGTCGATCAGCCCTTCGTCGGCCATGTCCTTCAGCAGCGCCTTGAGCGCGATCTTCTCCTGCGCGGACAGCGCGAAGGCGCGCGCGATCTCGCGCTTGCCCGCCGGGACGTCGGACGTGGCGATGAAATCGAGGATCTGCTGGCGCGTGGGCAGGCCGGGCGGGGGTTTCTTGGGCACGTCAGCGGCAATAGGCGATGGCGCCCGCCGACGCCACCGCCCCCGTCATACCGTCGCCCCGGCGGTGGTCGAACCGCTGATCGGGTGCGACGCCTCGCCCATGTGGCGTACGAAGGTTTCGAAGGTCCGGCCGGTCACGCGGATGTCGTTGAAGGCAGGCGGGGTGGCGCGCGTCCGCTTCGACAGCGTGCCCGCGCCGATCATCCGCACGCGCCAGCCGTTGCGGTCGTACGGGATGTCGAACGGGTCGTGCACATGGCCGGACAGCACCGCATGCGCGCCCGCATCCGCCAGCGCGGCCAGCGCGACGCCGCCGTTCCGGGTACGCGCGGTGCCGGTCGTCCCGCCCTCGATCAGCGGATGATGCCCGGCGACGAAGATCAGGTGATCCTTCGGCGCATCGGCGATGATCGCCAGCGCGCGGCGCAGCGACCCCGGGCTGACCCGCCCCTTCGACCAGTTCCAGCGCCATTGCGCACGCGCCGTGGTCTTGAGCGGGACGACGGTGATCCCCGCGATGTCGAGCGGGCGCTCGATCATCTTTTCGACCGCGGCATAGCGCGAATAGGGCGCGAGCAGCCGGCGGATCGGGTCCCAATAATAGGGCAGGTCGTGGTTGCCGACCTCCAGCGTCACCGGCACGCCCAGGCTGCGCAGCCAGGCGCCGCCCGCCTCGAACTCGCGCGTGGTGGCGCGCATCGTCAGGTCGCCGGTCATGATGACCGCATCGGGGCGCTCCGCCGCGACGCACTGGCCGAACCACGCGATCGCCGCCGGGTCTTCCGCGCCGAAGTGCACGTCGCTTACGTGGAACAGCTTGGTCATGCGGCGGGCTTTCGCGTCTGGAGGAGGATTTGGCGGGTCTGGAGGAACATCGGGCGTGACCGCTCCAAGCGCAGAACGCTGCCCGCTGGCAAGAGCGCGGGTTCGCCGTCGAACAGCGCGGCGACCGGGCGCCGCCCGCCCAGCCGCACCGTCGCGCGCTGGAGGCTGGTGACCGCGCCCGCCGCGATCCAGTCGCCGCTCAGCCATTCCCAGCCCAGTTCTGCAAGCATCCGCCCGTCCGACGCATCGACCGCCGCGATGCGCAGCGCATCGTCCCCGGCGCTGACGAACACCGCCTGCGGACGGCCGGCGACGCCCGCGATCGCGATGCCGCGCCCGCGCGAGCGGGCCCATGCGGCGCGCACCGCGCGCAGCGCCGCGCGCCAGCGACCCGCCCGCCAGCGTTCGCGCGCGTGGTTCCACGCCGTCGCCGGCCCCAGGATGACGCCCACGAACGCGCGATGCTCCGCCGCGGCGATGACCGGCAGATCGACCGTGCGCGACCGGTCGAGCTGCGCGACGATCGCGGCGGGCGCGGCATCGCCGTGCAGCGCGCGCGCCAGCATGTTCATCGTGCCGCCGGGCAGGATCAGCAGCGTGCCGGCCCAGTCGGCATAGCGCCGCGCCGCCGCGTTGATCGTGCCGTCACCCGCCAGCACCACGACGGTATCGACCTGCGCCGCGTCCAGCGCGCGCAGTTCGGGCAAGGGTTCCGCCGGAAAGTCGGTGCGTCCCGCCAGCACGCCACGCGCCGCGAGCGCCGCCACGACGCCCTCCAGCGTGGTGTCGGAAACCGAGCCGGAGCGGGCGTTGGCGATCAGCCAGAAACGGGTCATGCGCGCCCAACGCGCGCGGGCGCGAACGGCTGCACTGCCGGAGGGGGCACCGATCGGAAAAGGCGGCGCTACGCCGTCGGCGTCACGGCCGCAGCAGCCTCCTGCATCGCGGACACGCGCGGCGGGATGCGGCCGATCTTGCGTGCCAGCGCGACCGGATCGGTCAGGGTGACGCGCCCGCCCTTCCATTGCAGGTCGCCGTCGCGGCGCGCCTGCTGGACCATGCGGTTGACGTGGACGGAGGTGAGGCCGAGCGCGTCGGCCAGCACTTCCTGCGTCAGCGGCAATTCGAAGGCATCGCCCTGCGCCATCCCGTTGAGCGTCAGCCGTTCGTGGAGTTCCAGCAGCAGGTCGGCGATCCGTTCCTGTGCGTTGAGCCGCCCCAGCCGGGTGATCTGCGCGAGCAGATATGCCTCGTCCAGCGCCGCGCTGACCGCATAGGTGTCCGCCAGCGCGGGCGCATCGTCGATCGACGGCGGGCGGCACGCGACGACGTCGGTCACCGCGATCACCGTCGCCGCCGCCAGCGGTTGCGGCTGCGCGTTCATCCCGATCAGATCGCCGGGGACCAGGAAGCTCATGAACTGGCGGCGGCCGTCGGGCAGCAGCCGCACCCGCGCCGCCCAGCCGCGCAGCAGCAGCCGCGGCTCGGCGATCGCGCGCCCCTCGCTGGTCAGTTCGCGGCGGGCGCGCACCGGATAGGCGCGCGCGACCGCGTCCGCCAGGCCGGTAGCAGCGGCGGCACCGTCCAGGCCCAGCGCGGCGAACCGGACCAGCGCGGGTTCCTCTGCCAGGTCATACCGCCCGTCTGCGATGTGCGCGGTGTTGCGGGGCATTGCGAATTCTCCTTGGCACAGACGGTCGACCGCTAGGATGGCAGGACATCAGGCACGGACATCCGGTGGGGGAAACAGCCTACACCAGATTGGGTAATACCAATCAATATAGAGCTTTACACCAAAAAACACGGGCGATGCGGCCAAGCGGTGCTCCATCGGGAGGAGCGGCCCGCCATATGGTTGACGCACGCGCACCACGCCGCCACGATCCGCGCCGCTTGCCGCCACCCGGCCGTCGCCGCGTTTCGCCGACATCAGAACGTGGTGTCGCCATCGACGAGCGGCACGTCGACCAGGCAGCGGATGCCGCCGCCCAGGAATTCCAGCCTCGCCGTCGCGTCCAGCCGCCGCGGCAGCGAATCCTCGATCAGCAGCGTGCCGAACCCCTGTCGCGTAGGCGCGATCGGTACCGCCGGCACCCCGCATTCGGTCCACGCGAGGCGCAACCGGGGCAGCGCCCCGTCGACAGCGGCCGCGAGCGTCCAGGCGATGTCGACGCGCCCGCCCGGCACCTTGAACGCGCCGAACTTGACCGCGTTGATCGCCAGTTCGTGGATCGCCAGGCCCAGCACCTCCGCCACCATCGGCGGCAACGCCACGTCGGGGCCGTCCAGCCGCAGCCCGGTGCCTTCCCCCACGCCGACGTTGAGCAATTCGTCGCGGATCAGGTTTTCCAGGTCGACGCGCCCGCTGGCGGTCTGCGCCACCACCGATTGCGTCCGCGCCAGCGAATCGAGCCGTCCGCGGAAATGGTCGGCGACATCCTCCAGCGAATCGCGCGAATCGACGGTCTGGGCGAACACCGACCGCACCAGCGTCAGGATGTTGCGCACGCGATACTGCAATTCGGCGACCAGCTCGCGCTGACGATCCTGCAATACCCGCAGCTCGGTGACGTCGGTGGCTGCGCCGAACCAGTGGGTGATCGTGTCGTCGGCATCGCGGACGGGGAACTGGCGCACCAGATACCAGCGATAGCTGCCGTCGCGATGGCGCACGCGATGCTGGTGGATCAGCGGTTCGCCACCGGCAAAGGCATGGCGGAACACGCGCTCGCTCGTCGCGACGTCGTCGGGGTGGATCTGCTTCAGCCAGCCCCAGTCGCTGCTTTCCGAGAACGGCTGTCCCGTCAGGCGCTGCCACTGGCGGTTGGAGGTGACGGTGCGCCCCTCCGCATCGGCGCGCCACAGCATCGCGGGCACGAGTTCGAACATGACGTCGCGCATCGCGTCGCTCTCGCGCAGCCGCTGCTCGGCGCGCTGGCGCATCAGTGCCTGGACGATGGCGGGGGCCATTTCCTCCACCATCTCGCGTTCCTCGTCGCGAAACCCGCCCTCGCGGTTGCCCAGCGCGATCAGGCCGATGACGCGGCCGTCGTGACGCAGCGGCACGCCCAGAAAATTGTTCAGCGGCGGATGGCCGTCCGGCGTGCCGATCCGGTCGGGGTGCGTCGCCGGATCGTTGGCGATCAGGCTGACGCCGTCGCGCACGACCCGCCCGTGGAGGCCGTGGACGTGAAAGCCGCTAAGCAGCTTGCCGCGCGGCCATTGCGGATCGTCGCGGGTGAAGGCCGCCCAGCCGCGCTCGCTGATCGCCAGATCGTCGAGCCGGCCGGTCGCGCGGTTCACCTCCCCCATGAAGCTGAACGCGGCGCCGGTCACGTCCTCGGCCACCGCCAGGCACAATTGGCCCAGCGTCTCCTCCGACCGGGCGGACAGCGCCTCCCGGAAGATCCGGTTGATGCCTTCCAGCACCGCATTCTTCCGACGGAGCGCGTCCATCAGGATCGCATGGGGATATTCCATACTCGCCACTCCGCCTTCACGCATCACCCGTCTACGGAAAAACCGTTGACAAATAATGCCTTATCACTGGCCATCGGCCCTTGTAGCGGTTCGATAGCGATCGAACCATGCGACGATGGCCGCAATCCGCGCGGCCGATTGCGACGGGCGCGCCGCCAGCCCGCCATGGCTGGCCCCCGGCACCTTCACCAGCGCACTGGGGACGCCCGCGATGCGCAGCGCCGCGTAATATTGCTCCGCCTCGCTGACCGGGGTCCGGTAATCCTCGCTGCCGACCACGACCAGCGTCGGGGTCTTCACATTGCCGACCAGGCTGAGCGGCGAGCGGTTCCAATAGCCCATCGGATCCTCCCACGGCAGCTTGGCGAACCAGTAGCGCGACGTGAAGAGCGTGTTGTCCATGGTCAGCGCCTCGCTGATCCAGTTGACGACCGGCTTCTGCGTCGCGGCGGCCTTGAACCGGTTGTTCTTGCCGACGATCCACGCGGTCAGCAGGCCGCCGCCAGACCCGCCGGTGACGAACAGATTGTCGGGATCGGCGGTGCCGTCCGCGATCGCGGCATCCACCGCGGCCATCAGGTCGTTGTAATCCTGCGCCGGATAGGTCTTGTTGATGAGGTTCGCGAATTCCGCGCCATAGGAGGTGGAACCGCGCGGGTTGGTCCACAGCACGGCATAGCCGGCGGCGGCGTACAATTGCATGTCGGTGCCGAAGCCTGGGCCGTAGGCGGCGTGCGGCCCGCCGTGGATTTCCAGCACCAGCGGCACGCGCTGCCCGGGCCGGCGCCCCGGCGGGGTGGCGATCCAGGCGTCGATCGCACGCCCGTCGGGCGCGGTGACCGCGATCTTGCGCACCGGCGCCAGCGCCTTGGCCGCCGCCAGCGTGGCGTTGAGGTCGGTCAGCCGCCGCGCCTTGCCGCCGGACCAGACCCACACGTCCGCCGGCGCCTCCGCCCCGCCGCCGGTGAAGGCGACCGCGCCGCCCGTCGAAACCGAGAAATCGCCGCCGGTATAGGGGCGGTCCAGCCCGTCGCCCTTCAGATTGTCGGCCACCGGCACGACGCGGCCGTCCAGCCCGATCCGCGCCAGCTTGCGCAGGCCATGGTCGTCATAGCTGGCGAACAGGCTGCGCCCGTCGCCGGCCCATTGCGCATCCTCGATCGTGCGGTCGAGCGATGCGGTCAGCGAGCGCGGCGCCGCGCCGTCCGCACCGCCGACGTACAATTCGCCATTCTCATAGGCGCGGCGCTTGTCGTCGAAGCCGACCCAGGCGAGCCGTGTGCCGTCCGGCGACCAGCGCGCGCCGCCGTCCGGCCCGTCGCGCGTGGTCAGCGTCGTCAGCGCGCCGGTGGCGACGTCGACGGCGTAGACGTCGCTGTTCATCACCTCGCGCTCGGCATCCTTCGCGCGGATCGCGGAGAAGGTGATGCGCCGGCCATCGCGGCTCCACGACAGCGGGCCGCCGTCGTCGAACCGGCCGAACGTCAGCTGGCGCGCCGCGCCGCCGTCCGCGCCGACCACGAACAGATGGTCGTAGCCCGGCTTGCGATAGCCCGGCCCGTCGTTGCGATAGGTGATGCGGTCGATCACCTCCAGCGGGGGCGCCCATTTCGCGCCCTCCGGCTTGGGCGGCGCCTTGCCCAGCGTGGCGGCATCGCCCGCGACATTGGCGACATAGGCGATCTGCCGCCCGTCCGGCGACCAGGCGATCGCGCCGGGATCACCGGGGAAGCTGGTGATTCGCGCCGACACGCCGGTCGCGACCCAGCGCACGAACAGCTGCGCGGCATCGCCGTCGCCCGCGACATAGGCGATGCGCGTGCCGTCGGGCGACCAGCGCGGGCTGCTGCCGGAGGCGACCAGCGGCGTCTGGCGCCCGCTGGCCACGTCGATCAGCCACAGCGATCCGGCCATGCGATCGGTCATGACGTCGCCGGTGCGCCGGACATAGGCGATCTGCCGGCCGTCCGGGCTGATCTGCGGATCGCTGGCGACCGACAGACCGAACAGGTCGGCGCCGGTGAAGCCGCGCACCGGGCCGTCCGCGGGAGCGGCATTGGGCTGGGTGGAGGCCTGGGCGGCGGGTTCGACCTGGGCGAGGACGGGGTACGGGGTCAGCGCGATCAGCGCGACGGACAGAAGGATACGCACGATCGTTCGGCTCCGGTGGAAAGTGACGGCGGCGACCATGACGCAAGCGCGGCGCGGCGCAAGCGCGATGACGCACGACCATATACCGTTCGATACAGTCGGATACGATCTGGATCAGCCGCGTTGCGCGATGCAGAACATCCGCGGGCGAATCCGTCCGGATACCGCCTGCCAGGGGGACTTTCATGAACGACGAACCGGCCTTTACCCTGTCGCGCCGCGGCGCGCTCGTCGGCGGTGCGGCCGCCGCTGCCGCCGGCGCGGTGCCGATCGACGCCGGCGCCGCCCCGACCGGCCCGGCGCAGCCCGCACCGCCGACCGTGCCGGTGCGCTTCACCGTGAACGGCAAGGCGCGCGCGCTCGATCTCGATCCGCGCGTCACGCTGCTCGATGCGCTGCGCGAGCATCTGAACCTGACCGGCAGCAAGAAGGGCTGCGACCATGGCCAGTGCGGCGCGTGCACGGTGATGGTGGAAGGCAAGCGGATCAATTCGTGCCTAACGCTGGCGGTGATGCACGACGGCGACGCGATCACCACGATCGAGGGGCTGGGCCGCCCCGGCGACCTGCACCCGATGCAGGCGGCGTTCGTGAAGCACGACGGTTTCCAGTGCGGCTATTGCACCCCCGGGCAGATCATGAGCTCGATCGCGGTGCTGCAGGAGATCAAGGACGGCGTGCCCAGCTACGTCACCGCCGACGTCGCCGGCAGCGCCACGCTGACCGGCGAGGAACTGCGCGAGCGGATGAGCGGCAACATCTGCCGCTGCGCCGCTTATTCGAACATCATCGCCGCGATCGCCGACGTGGCGGGGGCAAAGGACGTCGCATGAAGCCCTTCACCTACGAACGCGCCGCCAGCCCCGCCGCCGCCGCCGCCGCGGTCGCGCGCACGCCGGGCGCGAAATTCGTCGCGGGCGGCACCAACCTGCTCGACCTGATGAAATTGCAGATCGAGACGCCGCGCCATCTGGTCGACGTCAATCGGCTGGGCCTCGACACGATCGAGCCGACCGCCGAGGGCGGCATCCGGATCGGTGCGCTGGTCCGCAACACCGCGCTGGCCGCCGATGCGCGCGTGCGGCGCGACTATGGCGTGCTGAGCCGGGCGCTGGTGTCGGGCGCGTCGGGCCAGCTGCGCAACAAGGCGACCACTGCCGGCAACCTGCTCCAGCGGACGCGCTGCCCGTATTTCTACGACACCAACCAGCCGTGCAACAAGCGCCAGCCGGGTTCGGGCTGTGCCGCGATCGGCGGGTTCAACCGCAATCTGGCGATCCTGGGCACCAGCAAGGATTGCATCGCCACGCACCCCAGCGACATGGCGGTGGCAATGCGCGCACTCGACGCGACGGTCGAAACGGTGATGCCCAACGGCCAGACGCGGCGCATCGCGATCGCCGATTTCCACCGCCTGCCCGGCAGCACGCCATGGGTGGAAACCGCGCTGGTCGCCGGCGAGATGATCACCGCGGTCACCCTGCCCGCCCCGGTTGGGGGCACGCACATCTATCGCAAGGTGCGCGACCGGTCGTCCTATGCCTTCGCCACCATCTCGGTCGCGGCGGTGCTGCGCCCGACGAACGGCACCGCGCGCTTCGCGTTCGGCGGGCTGGCGCACAAGCCGTGGCGCGTCGAGGCAGCGGAAACGCGCGTCGACGGCGGGGCGAAGGCGATCGCCGCCGCCGCGCTGGCCGGCGCGCAGACCACCGACCAGAATGGATTCAAGATACCGCTGGTGGAGCGAACGCTCGCCTCGGTCCTGGCCGAGGGAGCCGCGGCATGAAGTTCGAAACGCCCGCGGGCACCAACCCGATCGACCAGCGCCGGGTGATCGGCAAGCCGACCCCGCGCATCGACGGCCCGCTGAAGGTGACCGGCACGGCGCCCTATGCCTTCGAACGCAACGACGTCGCGCCCGGCCATGCCTATGGCGTGATCGTCGGCAGCGCGGTGGCCAAAGGGCGGATCGCGCGCATCGACACCGCCGACGCAGCGCGCGCACCCGGCGTGATAGCGATCGTCACGCATGAAAACGCCGGCAAGCTGGGCAAGGCCAAGGCGCATACCGCCACGATGCTGGCCGGGCCGATGGTCGAACATTACGACCAGGCAGTGGCGATCGTCGTCGCCGAGACGTTCGAACAGGCGCGCGACGCGGCCAAGCGCGTGCGCGTGGACTATGCGCGCGCCAAGGGCCGCTACGATCTGGCCGCGGCGAAGGCCGGCGCGCCGATCGCGCCGGGCGACAAGATGAAGACCGCGGTCGGCGACTTCGCGCGCGCTTTCGCCGCCGCGCCGGTGACGGTCGACGCCACCTACACCACCCCCGACCAGAGCCACACGATGATGGAGCCGCACGCCACCATCGCGGCGTGGGACGGCGACACGGTGACGCTGTGGACGTCGAACCAGATGATCGCCTGGGCGGTGCGCGACATGAGCGAGACGCTGCTGATCCCGAAGGAGAAGATCCGCGTCGTCTCCCCCTATGTCGGCGGCGGGTTCGGCGGGAAGCTGTGGGTGCGGTCCGACGCGGTGATGGCCGCGCTGGCGGCGCGCGCGGCGAAGCGCCCGGTCAAGGTCGCGCTCGCGCGGGCGCAGATCATGAACAACACCACGCACCGCCCCGCGACGATCCAGCGCATCCGGCTGGGCGCGGACAGGACGGGGAAGATCACCGCGATCGCGCACCAAACCTGGTCGGGCGACCTGCCCGGCGGCGGGCCGGAGACGGCGGCCAACCAGACGCAATTGCTCTACGCCGGCGCCAACCGGCTGACCGAGACGCGGCTGGCGGTGCTCGACCTGCCCGAAGCCAATGCGATGCGCGCGCCGGGCGAGGCGCCGGGGATGATGGCGCTGGAAGTCGCGATGGACGAACTGGCGGAAAAGCTGGGGATGGACCCGGTGCGCCTGCGCATCCTGAACGACACGCAGGTCGATCCCGAAAAACCCGAACGGCCGTTTTCCGACCGCCATCTGGTGCGCTGCCTTGAGGAAGGCGCGCAGCGGTTCGGCTGGGCACGGCGCAGCGCGACGCCGGGCAAAATGCGCGACGGGCGCTGGCTGGTCGGCATGGGCGTGGCCGCAGCGTTCCGCAACAACATGAACATGAAGAGCGGTGCGCGCGTCGGCGTCGATCGCAAGGGCATGGTCACCGTCGCCACCGACATGACCGACATCGGCACCGGCAGCTATACGATCATCGCGCAGACCGCGGCGGAGATGATGGGCGTGCCGCTGGACAAGGTCATCGTCCTGCTGGGCGACAGCCGCTTTCCGGAATCGGCGGGATCGGGCGGGCAATGGGGCGGCAACAGCTCCACCGCGGGCGTCTATGCCGCGTGTGTCGACCTGCGCCGCCGCATCGCGCAGAAGCTGGGCTTCGACGCCGATCGCGCGACCTTCGCCGACGGGAAGGTCAGCGACGGCGGCCGCTCGGTCGATCTGGCGAAGGCCGCGGGCGACGACGGAATCAGCGGCGAGGACACGATCGAGTTCGGCCGCCTCAATGACGATTATGCGCAGGCGACGTTCGGCGCGCATTTCGTCGAGGCGGGCGTCGATGCGCATACCGGCGAGATCCGCGTGCGGCGCATGTCGGGCGTGTACGACGCCGGGCGCATCCTGAACCCCGTGTCCGCGCGCAGCCAGGTGATCGGTGGCATGTCGATGGGGATCGGCGCGGCGTTGATGGAGGATGCGGTGGTCGATCCGCGCTTCGGCTATTTCGTCAACCACGACCTGGCCGAATATCACGTCCCCGTGCACCTCGACGTGCCGCACCAGGAGGTGGTGTTCCTCGATACGCTGGACGACAAGACGTCGCCGATGAAGGCCAAGGGCGTCGGCGAACTGGGGATGTGCGGCGCGGCGGCGGCGGTGGCCAATGCGGTCTACAACGCCTGCGGCGTACGGATCCGCGACTATCCGCTGACGCTGGACAAGGTGCTGAAGGGGCTGGCGCGGGTGTGACCCGCGAGGGGGAGCGCGGCTGGCGTCGCGCTCCCTTACCCACGGCTACGGCCTTTCGCCGGAGCACCTTGTCGCCACCGGCGTCATCCCAGCGAAGGCTGGGATCTGTCCGTTGTGGCGCGTAGCGTCCACAACGTAGAGACCCCAGCCTTCGCTGGGGTGACGGCTTATTCCGTCGCCCCTGCGAAGGCAGGGGCCTATGTCTGCCGGAGTGAAAGCCCATCAGCGGACACAGGCGGGATGCCGCGTGTTACGAGCGCAACGCCGAACGACACAGCGATAGGCCCCTGCCTGCGCTGGGGCGACGTTCTTAATCGACGAACGCGCGCTCGATCACGAACTGGCCGGGGTTGGCGTTCGACCCTTCGGTCAGCCCCGCCGCTTCCAGGATACCCGCGGTTTCGCGGATCATCGCGGTCGATCCGCACAGCATGACGCGGTCGGTTTCGGGATCGAAGCGCGTGTCGCCGACCAGCGGCGCGCCGAACAGCCGCCCGTCCTCGATCAGCGTCGTGATCCGGCCCATCGTGTGGAACTCCTCGCGCGTGACGCACGGCAGATAGTGGAATTGCTCGGCCGCCTGATCGGACACCAGCGGATCGTCGGCCAGCCGCTCGCTCAGCATGTCGTGCCACGCCAGATCGTCGACGCGGCGTACGCCGTGGACGATCACCACCTGTTCGAACCGCTCATACGCCTCCGGGTCGCGCGCCACGCTCAGGAACGGGGCCAGCCCGGTGCCGGTCGACAGCAGGAACAATCGCTTGCCGCCCAGCAGCGCGTCGAGCACCAGGGTACCGGTCGGCTTCTTGCCCATGTACAGCTGGTCGCCGGGCTTCACCGCCTGCAACCGGCCGGTCAGCGGGCCGTCCGGCACCTTGATCGACAGGAATTCCAGTTCCTCGGCCCAGGACGGGCTGGCGATCGAATAGGCGCGCATGACCGGCTTGGGCGGCTTGCCCGCCACCGCCTCGCCCTCGCCCGGCAGGCCGATCATCACGAATTCGCCCGAGCGGAAGCGGAACGACGCCGGCCGCTCGACCGCGAAGCTGAACAGATGTTCGTTCCAGTGCCGCACCCATTTCACGGCCACGGTCTGGAACGCGGCATTTTCCGGGATCAGGACGGGCGCGCCCGTATCGATGCTCACTTCTGTCTATCTCCATCGCGGCAACCGTAACGACGGCCCCATGGCCCGCGGATGCCCCATTCACGAGCGTGCCGATGGCCGCTGCGCCGGTCCATGGCAAGAAACGCTTGGCTTGGCGGATGCAAGCATTTTTTGCGAACAGGTCGCAGCGCACTTCCATCCCGACCGTCGTTGCGTGCGCGGCGATGTTCCCCATATTCCCCCATATGGCGATCCAGATCCGCACCAGCCTTGCCGAGCCGGAAACCGGCGACAGCTTCGTCCCCCATCGGCCGCAGCGGCCCGAGAAGGTGGAGGGCGGCAAGCCGTTCAAGCTGGTCAGCGACTATCAGCCGTCCGGAGACCAGCCGACCGCGATCGCCGAGCTGGTCGGCGCCGCGCGCCAGGGGGAGCGCGACCAGGTGCTGCTGGGCGTCACCGGATCGGGCAAGACGTTCACCATGGCCAAGGTGATCGAACAGTTGCAGCGCCCCGCGCTGATCCTGGCACCCAACAAGATTCTGGCCGCGCAATTGTACGGCGAGTTCAAGAGCTTCTTTCCCGAAAACGCGGTCGAATATTTCGTCAGTTATTACGACTATTACCAGCCGGAGGCATATGTCCCGCGCTCCGACACCTATATCGAGAAGGAAAGCTCGATCAACGAGGCGATCGACCGGATGCGCCATTCGGCCACCCGATCGCTCCTGGAGCGCGACGACGTGCTGATCGTCGCATCGGTATCGTGCCTGTACGGCATCGGTTCGGTCGAAACCTATTCGGCGATGATCTTCGACCTGAAGAAGGGCCAGTCGGTCGACCAGCGCGAGATCGTGCGCAAGCTGGTGGCGTTGCAGTACAAGCGCAACGACGCCGCGTTCCAGCGCGGCAATTTCCGGGTGAAGGGCGACAACCTCGAAATCTTCCCGTCGCATTATGAGGACAGCGCATGGCGCGTGTCGTTCTTCGGCGACGAGATCGAGGATATCGTCGAATTCGACCCGCTGACCGGGCGGAAGGCCGCCAGCCTGTCGTCGATCCGCGTCTATGCCAATTCGCACTATGTCACCCCCGGCCCGACGATGAAGCAGGCGAGCGAGGCGATCCGCCACGAACTGACCGAGCGGCTGAAGGAGCTGGAGGCGGAGGGCAAGCTCTTGGAGCGCCAGCGGCTGGAGCAGCGCACGCATTTCGACCTGGAGATGATCGCCGCAACCGGCAGTTGCAACGGGATCGAGAATTACAGCCGCTTCCTGACCGGCCGCCTGCCCGGCGAGCCGCCGCCCACGCTGTTCGAATATCTGCCGGAAAACGCGCTGCTGTTCGTCGACGAAAGCCACCAGACGGTGCCGCAGATCGGCGCGATGGCGCGCGGCGACCACCGGCGCAAGATCACGCTGGCCGAATATGGCTTCCGCCTGCCCAGCTGCATCGACAACCGCCCGCTGCGCTTCAACGAATGGGACGCGATGCGCCCGCAGACGGTGTGCGTGTCCGCGACGCCGGGATCGTGGGAGATGGAACAGTCCGGCGGCGTCTTCGCCGAACAGGTGATCCGCCCGACCGGGCTGATCGACCCGCCGGTGGAAATCCGCCCGGTCGAGGAACAGGTGCAGGACTGCATCGTCGAATGCCGCGCCACCGCGGAGAAGGGGTTCCGCACGCTCGTCACCACGCTGACCAAGCGGATGGCGGAGGACCTGACCGAATATATGCACGAGGCCGGGGTGCGCGTGCGCTACATGCATTCCGACGTCGAGACGCTGGAGCGGATCGAGCTGATCCGCGACCTGCGGCTGGGGGTGTACGACGTGCTGATCGGCATCAACCTGCTGCGCGAGGGGCTGGACATCCCCGAATGCGGGCTGGTGTGCATCATGGACGCCGACAAGGAAGGCTTCCTGCGGTCCGAAACGTCGCTGATCCAGACGATCGGGCGCGCGGCGCGCAACGTCGAGGGGCGCGTGATCCTGTACGCCGACCGCATCACCGGCAGCATGGAGCGCGCGATGAACGAAACCGCGCGCCGCCGCGAAAAGCAGGAGGCGTACAACCGCGAACACGGCATCACCCCCACCACGATCCGCCGCGACATCGGCGACATCATCGCGCACGTCGCCTCGCAGGATCAGGTGACGGTCGAGATCGACGAACAGCGCCCGCACATGGTCGGCCACAACCTGCGCGCCTATATCGAGGAGCTGGAGAAGAAGATGCGCAAGGCCGCATCGGATCTGGAATTCGAGGAGGCTGGCCGCCTGCGCGACGAAATCCGCCAGCTGGAACAGGAAGAGCTGGGCCTGCCGGTCGAACAGCACAAGGCGCCGGTGATGGGCCGCAGCAACGAAGGCAAGCCGGGTACGCGCAAGACCCGCTTCGGCAAGACGCAACGCAAGTTCGGCGGCGCGCGCGGAGCGCGGTGAGGCGGATCAGCCTGGGTTCAGCCGCGGCGCGCTAGCGCGAGGGTCATGTACGCAGCACCGCGTCAGGAACGGATCGGATCGGCGGTCGCCGCAGGGGCGCTGACCTCGGCGATCGGCTGGGCGCTGCTGACCGGGCTGGCGGGGGGCATGATGCGGGTGCCGCTGGACGAAGGACTGGCGGTCTTTCGCGTCGATCCGCCGCCGCGCCCGCCGGAAAAGGTCGTGCCGAAGAAGACGGCCGTCTCGCGCCCGTCGGGGCGTGCCGCGCCGCCGAACATCCGGTCGCAGGCGACGCAGGTCGCGGCGCCGCGGCCGATCGTCGTCGTCCCGCTACCGCCGCCGCCGATCACCGTCGCGCTCAAGCCGTTCGCGGGTGACGACGCGACTCAGGGAGCGACGACCCGCGTCGGCCCGGGTACGGGCGCGGGCGGCGTGGGCGACGGGACCGGCAGCGGCGGCTGGGGTGACGGCGACGGCAGCGGGATGGACGAGACGCCGCCGGTGCATGTCCGCGGGCGACTGCGCGATGCCGATTACCCCGGCGACGTCGGCGAGGCCGGGTTCCAGGGGACCGTATCGGTCAAGTTCCTGGTGTGGGTCGACGGGCGGGTGCGCGATTGCAGCGTTACCCGATCGAGCGGCAATGCGACGCTGGACGCCACCACCTGCCGCCTGATCGAACAGCGGTTCCGCTACCGCCCGTCACGCGATGCGGACGGGCGGGCGGTGCCGGCGTGGATCATCGAGAACCATCAATGGGTGATCGAGCCGGACCGGTGACGCGCCTACCGGTCGCGGTGCGGCGCGTCCTGCGGCTCGGCATCGGTGGTCTGCGGCGGATTGGTGTTGCCCTTGTCGGGTGAATCGGGATCGGTCAGCAGTTCCTCGACCGCTTCCTGCACCGCATTGTCGCCGTCGCGCTTCGTCGTCGTCATCATCCCGCTCCTCAACCGACCGCCAGATTCTCGCCGCCGACCTGATAGTAACTGGCGACGCGATCGGCGTAGGATTGGTCGAACACCGGCGCGTTGTTCGCCCAGCTCGGCCCGCCTTCCAGCATCCGCCGGTCGATCGTCACGACGAAGCCGTCGCGTACCGGATCATATTGCAGCAGCGAGAACGGCAGCGGGTAGAAGCTCTTGCCCATCCCCAGGAAACCGCCAAGGCTCAGCACCGCATGGGTGGTGCGCCCCGATGCCTTGTGCACCATGAAGGCATGGACCGACCCAAGGTGATCGCCGTCGCGGCTGTCGACCTTCATCGTTTCGGAAAGATTGGCCTGCACCAGGATCTGGGTCGGCGTGTCGTCGGGCATGGAACCTCCGGCTGTCGAACTTGCTGTGGATCAAACCGCCGGTCCGCCGCGCCGGTTCCGCGACGGGGCGCGGCCGCGGCGGTTGAGCCGCGCGGGGCAATCCGGCATAGCGCGGGGGGTGACCCGCTTTCCGCCCCTCCGCCCGTTTCCGCCGCGCGGCGCCGTGGTTCTCGCCGCGCTGATCGCCGCGGGGTGCGTCCCGCGTACCGAGCCGACGCCCGCGCCGGCGCCGCGCCCGGTGCCGGTCCCCGTGCCGGCCCCCTCCCCCACCCTGGCCGCGGACTGGCAGGACTGGCCGTGGACGCCGGGCACCTGGACCTATGACCGCGACGCGCGCGGCAGCCGCGCGCTATACGGTGCGGCGGGCGCGGATGCGGCGGTGGTGGTGCGGTGCGACCGGGGTGCGCGCGCGCTGTACCTGTCGCGCGCCGGCAGCGCGCCGGGCGCCTTCACGATCCGCACCACCAGCATGACGCGCACGCTGGCGGTGCAGCCGACCGGCGGCGCGCTGCCCTATGTCGCGGTGCGGCTGGCGGCCAACGACCGGCTGCTGGATGCGATGATCTTTTCGCGCGGGCGGTTCACGATCGAACAGCCGGGGACCGCGCCGACGGTGCTGCCGCCCTGGGCGGAGCTGGCGCGCGTGGTGGAGGATTGCCGCGGCTGACGCCCCGCCGGCAAGGCGCGCGAGAATCGTCGAAACGCGCGCACAATACAAGACTTGCATGCACGCCCCGGACCCCTCACATTGGCGATGCGGTCGTCAGATCGCGCTCGTTATCAACCAGCGAAAGGAGGTGATCCGATGTCTCATGGTTCAGCAATGGGGTCGGTTCAGTTCGTTCGGGGGACGCGCTTCTGACAGGTCGATCGTCGTGGGGGTATCCTCCCCGATAACGCGGCGATCGGAATGTCGGAGGCCTGCATGGTCTCCCGGGCTGGAGCTCTCCGGCCGCTGACCATGTTTAGGGGTTGTCGGGCGCCTGTCACCGGGCGTTCGGCAACCTCTTCTCATATCTGCTGGCGGCGGATCGCGGGTCGATCTGACGTCAATCGCCACTGTCGCCCCGATCGCGCGACACCTCGGCTACACCGCTCCCGTCATGCCGGACCTGTTCCGACATCCATCGTGCCGCATACCGGCCGGCATGTGATGTGTAGGGGCGGTGGCCGCCGGACGAGGAACTCCCGAACGATCCGAGAGGGCAAAGCTGCACGCTTTGCAACGGCCTCGTGAAGCCGTTCCACGGTCGCCTGATCGACTGTCACCGCTGACGGGGTCATCCGTCGTATCGGCATGAGGCCCCGCACCGGCCGGCCGCCCGATCAGCGGCGTGGACGTGCGCGGCCCGATGCATGCCGGAACACGTCCGGCATGACGGGGGAATATCCGAAACGTTCTCGCTGAGGGGAGAACGCCGCCTCGCCCGACACTACCGCCGACGACCGCCCTACAGGTCGCCGATCATCCCGGTCAACACTTCCAGGCACGACACGCCCAGCGTCGCCGACCGCTCGCCGCTCCAGCCATAGGTCGCATCCGCGTTGGGATCGTGATCCTTGAACGGCATTTCCAGCGTCACCGATACCGCGCCGAACCGCTCGGCCAGCTGGTTGGTCGACATCGACAGATTGGCCTTGCCGGGCGCGGCCTTGTCATAGCCCTTTTCGGTCTGGAAATCGGCGGTGTGCGCCGCCAGCCGCCGGCCGAAATCGGTGAACAGCGCGCCCTGCCGCTCGGTCCAGGACGGGATGCCTTCGAACCCGGCGATGAAATTCGCCGCGATCGCCTCGTCGCCATGGACGTCGATCGCGAAGTCGACGCCGGTGCGGTCCATCTCCGCCAGCACGCACAGCACCTCGGGCGACCGCTCCGCGCTGGGCGCGTGCCATTCGCGGTTCAGGTTCACCCCCGCCGCATTGGTGCGCAGGTGCCCGCGGCGGGTGCCGTCGGGGTTCATGTTGGGCACGACATGGACCGTCGCCGCCGCCAGCAACGGCGCCGCCGCATCGCTGGTCAGCCAGTCGAGCGCGCCGTCCATCCACCATTCGGCCATCGATTCGCCGGGATGCTGGCGCGCATACAGCCACACCTGCTTCGCGCCGGTGCCGATGCGCAGGTAATCGATCGCCTGCCCGTCCAGCGTCTGCCCCAGTTCGCGGTGCGTCACGCCGGGGCGCGCGGCGATGCGCGCGACCAGCCGGGCATGCTGCTCCATCGTATAGGGCGCGAAATAGGCGAACCACGCCAAGTCGCCGCCGCCCGCCGGCCAGTCGAATTCCAGCACGCCGTCGGCGTAGCGCGTGTCGATCATCGGCCAGTGCGCCAGATCGGTCGACGCGCGCGTACGATAGCCGGGCCAGCCGAACGGATAGGCGCTCTGCCCCGCATTCAGGATGCGGAACGTCGTCGCCTTCCCCGCCAGCCCCGCGGCGCGGAAGTAGAACCACTGGTAGAAGTCCGACTGGTGATCGCGCGCAATCTCCAGATCGCAGCGGCGCGTGTCGCCCGAATCGTCGATCGCGACGACGCGGATGTTCCCGCCGTCGAACGCGGCATTGATGGACAGGGTCATTTCACCTCGATCGTGCGGCCCGATTCGCCGGGGAAGTCCTTGAACAGCGCCGATGCCAGGCGCGCGGCGACCGATGCGACATCGGCATCGGGGGCGCTGGTGTCGGTCAGCGACTGCGCCTGCCCTTCCCAGATGGCATCGCCGCCCTGGCGGATGCGCACCGCCAGTTCGGTGACGATCGCGCCGCGACCGGCCCCGCTGCCGCCGACCGGGAAGCTAACCCCGCCGCCGACGCCGCCGCCGCTGCGCCACCCGCCGCCGCCGACACCCCCGCCCAGCCCGATCGTGATCGGCGAGCGTCGCGGCGGCAGCGCGCGGTCGGTGCGCGTGAAGCCGACGGTGACGATGAACTGCGCCGTGGTGCCGGGCGCCGGATTGGTGAAGCCCAGCTTCAGCAGCTCGGCCTGAACCGCGGCGGCATAGGTCTTGTACTCGAGGCTGGCCGACGACGCGCCGGGCAGCGGTTCGACCGACACGGTCCCGCGCTGCGTCACCGCATCATAGTGGAAGCGCGTAGCCTCCACCGGGAACCGTTGCGGCCCGGTGGCGCAGGCGGACAGCGCCAGCGCGGCGGTCAGGGGGAACAGGACGGCACGACGCATGGACTACCCCGTAACAATGCAGTCGGCGCCGCCACCGGGCACCGCCGCGATGGCGATCGTTTCGACATAGCAACGCACGGGTTCGCCACAAGGTCCACGCACGCCGAACGGTCGCCGATCGCGCCGGGCGGCCGCGACGCGCGGTTGACTTTCCGGGCGCTGCTCTCTACGCGCCGCGCTTCACGATTTACCTGAAGAAGCCATCCCATGAAGATCCGCAACAGCCTCAAGTCGCTCAAGGACCGTCATCGCGACAACCGCGTGATCCGTCGCCGCGGCCGCACCTATGTCATCAACAAGACCAACCGCCGGTTCAAGGCGCGCCAGGGCTGATCCGCCCGCGCGGTGACTGACGGCACGATGCCGACGTCGGTGATTTTCGACGTCGGGCACGTCCTGTACGACTGGAATCCTCGGATTCTCTACGAGCGCCTGTTCGACGACGAACAGGCGCTTGACGTGTTTCTGGACACGGTCGCGACGAAGGACTGGCATTTCCAGCACGATGCCGGCCGCCCGTTCGCCGAAACGTCGGCGGAGCTGAGCGCGCGGCACCCCGAACATGCCGCGATGATCGCGCTGTGGGGGCCGCGCTTTTCCGAACAGATCCCCGGGCCGATGCCGGGCATGGTCGCGCTGGTCGACGAACTGGACGCGGGCGGCGTGCCGCTATTCGCGATCACCAACTTTTCCGGCGAGTTCTTCGCACCGTTCCGCGCGCGGGAGGCGGCGATGTTCGACCGGTTCCGCGACATCGTGGTGTCGGGCGACGAGAAACTGGTGAAGCCGGACGCCGCGATCTTCCGCCTGGCGCTGGACCGATTTGGGCTGCGCGCGGATCAGGCGTTCTTCATCGACGACAATGCCGCCAATGTCGCGGGGGCCAGCGCGCTGGGGATCCGGTCGCATCTGTTCCGCGATGCCGCGACGCTGCGATCCGAACTGGTCGGGCTTGGCCTGATTCGCTGACCCCGCGCGGCCTTGGACCGGCCGTACGTTTACAAATGTTTTCGTTCGTGGCACACCGGCCCTCTCACCATGAGGAGGCCGCCCGTGATCCGTTTCGCCTTTCTATTCGGCGTTCTGCTCACGGCCCCTGCCATCGCCCAGGGGGCACCCGCCGCCGCCGTCCCCGCCAAAGCGCCGCCACGCATCATCCCGCTCTACCAGTCGGAAGGCCGCGTGATCGCGCTGATGCGGATCGGCGCTGGCGAGCCGGTGCCGATGGTGTTCGATACCGGATCGGACGGCAACACGATCGACCCGGTGCTGGTCCGCCGCCACCGCCTGCGCCGGTCGGGCACCGCGATCGAGGTGGACGGCACGTCGGGCCGGACGCGGCGGCTGCCGATGGTGCGCATCCCCGGCGTGCGGCTGGGAGGCCTGGCGGTGGGCACGATCGAGGCGGCGGTATCGCCGTTCGATCCCGACGACGCGGTCGGGATCATATCGTCGGAAATCTTCACCGACAGCCTGGTCGCGGTCGATCTGGCGCGGTCGCAGGTGCGGCTGACCCCGCGCACCACCGCCACCCCGCCCGCCGGCCCCGCCACCTCCTATGTCGGCGGGATCGCCACGATCGCGCTGGTGCTGCCCGGCGGATCGTCGATCCCGGCGCATGTCGATACCGGCTATGACGCCGCGCTCAGCCTGCCGGTCGCGATGATGCGCACCGTGCCGCTGTACGAACCCGCGAAGGTCGTCGGCAGCTACACCTCTATTAGCAACAGCGGCGAGGTGTGGGGCGGGCGCATCCGTGGCACGATCCGCATCGGGCCGCTGACGCTGCACGATCCGGAGGTCAGCTTCCTGGGGGACATCGCCAATATCGGCCTGCCGTTGATCCGGCAGGTGACGCTGGTGCTCGATCCCGCAGGCAAGCGCAGCTGGGTGTTGCCCGCGCGCCCCTGACCGCGCCCGCCGGAACCGAGCGCACGGTCGATCGCTGTCGCCCGACACCGATGGAGAGACGGCATGGACGACGACCGCATCTGGGCCTTCGAGGAAAGCCTGTGGACCGCCGACGCGGCGCATTACCAGGAGGCGATCGACCCGGAATGCCTGATGGTGCTGCCCACCCCGCCGTTCGTCCTGACGGGTGAGCATGCCACCGACGCGGTCAGCGCGACCCCGCGCTGGGACCGGGTCGCCTTCGCCGACCGGCGTGTCGCCCGTCCGCAGGAAGGATTGATCGTCGTCGCCTATACCGCCACCGCCGCCCGCGCGGACGGCGATGATTACATCGCGCACTGTACCTCGACCTATCGCCGCGTCACGCACAAGGACTGGCGCGTGGTCCAGCACCAGCAGACGCCGCCGCTGGTGGCGGGAGCGAACGCGGCCTGACCGGCGCGGGTGACGGGCGCCGCATCGGCCCCCGTCGCCCGCCGCGGCGTCACTCCGCGGCGACGCCCGCGCGGCTGAACATGTCGCCGATCTCGGCCGGATCCTCGTCCGCGGCGCGCGCGCCCTTGGCCTTCTGGCGCTTGTCGAACGCGTCCCACACGTCGTTCCACTGCCCCTTCGTCGCGGCCTTCGAATATTCGGTGGCGCGCGTCTCGAAGAAATTGGCGTGCTCGACGCCGTTGAGCAGCGGGGTCAGCCACGGGATGGGATGTTCGTCGATCATGTAGATCGGCTTCAGCCCCAATTGCCCCAGACGCCAGTCGGCGATGTAGCGGATATACTTCTTGATATCCTTGGCGGTCATGCCGTTGACCGGCCCCATCTCGAACGCCAGGTCGATGAAGGCGTCCTCCAGCCGGATCGTCGTCTGGCACTGGTCGGCGATATCGTCCTTCACCGCCTTGGTCAGGCAGTTGCGCTCCTTCACGAAGGCGTGGAACAGCCGGATGATCCCCTCGCAATGCAGGCTTTCGTCGCGGACCGACCAGGACACGATCTGCCCCATGCCCTTCATCTTGTTGAAGCGCGGGAAGTTCATCAGCATCGCGAACGACGCGAACAGCTGCACGCCCTCGGTAAAGCCGCCGAACATCGCCAGCGTGCGCGCGATATCCTCATCGGTATCGACGCCAAAGTTCTGGAGATAGTCGTGCTTGTCCTTCAGCTCGGCATATTCCAGGAACGCGCCATATTCGCTTTCCGGCATGCCGATGGTGTCGAGCAGGTGCGAATAGGCCGCGATATGCACGGTCTCCATGTTGCTGAACGCGGTCAGCATCATCTTGACCTCGGTCGGCTTGAACACGCGGCCGTATTTTTCGTGGTAGCAATCCTGCACCTCGACGTCCGCCTGGGTGAAGAAGCGGAAGATCTGCGTCAGCAGGTTGCGTTCGTGGTCGGTCAGCTTCTGCGCCCAGTCGCGGCAATCCTCGCCCAGCGGCACTTCTTCGGGCAGCCAGTGCAGCTGCTGCTGGCGCTTCCAATATTCGTATGCCCAAGGGTATTCGAACGGCTTGTACTGCTTGGATGCTTGAAGGAGGGACATCGAACTACTCCGGGGTAAATCTTGAAGAAACGGGGAATGCGGGGCGGCTCAGGGGGCGGCGCTCCACTGCCACATGGCGGCGGCGCTCATCGCCAGCGTGCTGCCACCCGCCACCGCCATGATGCCGACCATGCGATAGACATAGACGCGCGCCGGCCCCTGCGGGTGGCGCAATTGCAGCAGCAGCCATGCGCCGACCAGCACCAACACCGCGGCGACCGCGAACATGATGGCGCTTTCCAGCGGCAGCGTGTCGAGCGTCATGCCACCAACTCCGCGCCTATGCGTTGCGCCAGCGGATCAACCCCCGAAGGAGAATGACGATGGCCGATGCCAGCCAGATCAAGGAACATGCCAAGGTCGTCGGTGCCGACGGCGTGCATGTCGGAACGGTCGATCACGTCGACGGCGACCGCATCAAACTGACGAAGAACGACAGCCCGCAGACGCAGGACGGCCAGGGCGCCAAGCATCACTACATCCCGCTCGGCCTGGTGGCCGAGGTGGAGGGCGACACGGTGCGCCTGTCCGCGACCGCGCAGAACGCGCAGGACATGTTCGAAGAAGCGGAATGAGTGACCTACCCCTCTCCCCTTGTGGGAGAGGGAGGGGCCCGCTGCCGCAGGCAGTGGGAGGGTGAGGGGGCCGTCCGTCATGGGCGGCCCCCTTTTTTATGCGCGATCCGCGCCGCGATCGCTGCGAGGACGCCGTCCAGATTCGCCATCACGTCTGCATTGCCGAAACGGATCACGTCGTAACCTTCATCGTGGAGGAAGCTGGTTCGAACCGCGTCCCCTTGCTGCTTGGCCGCATGGTCGTCTCCATCCACCTCGACGACCAGACGTGCCGCATGTGAACAGAAATCGACATGATACGGACCGAACGGAACCTGCCGGCGAAACTGGGCCTGTGGCAGCACGGAACGCAGCGCGCGCCACAAAAGCCGCTCGGGTTCTCCAGCGCCGCGCCGCAACGCCCGTGATCGCACGACGGCATCCGGCGGCAAAAGCTGGCGTTTCGTCAGGCCTTCCGCATTCCCCCTCACCCTCCCACCCGGCTGCGCCGGGCGGGCCCCTCCCTCTCCCACAAGGGGAGAGGGGATCAACGGGCGAGGATGCCCCGCCACCTCACTGACACGCCAGGCATTCGTCGTAATCGGTGCTTTCGCCGAATTCGTACTTCGGCTTTTCGATCGTATTGTCGTTTTCCACCCCGCCCGCGAAGCCGGCGCGCTGCACCGACTTGGAGCGCAGGTAGTAGAGCGACTTGATGCCCAGTTCCCAGGCGCGGAAATGGAGCATCAGCAGGTCCCATTTCTCGACGTCGGCGGGGATGAACAGGTTGAGCGACTGCGCCTGGTCGATAAACGGCGCACGGTCGCCGGCCAGTTCCAGAAGCCAGCGCTGGTCGATCTCGAACGAGGTCTTGTAGCAATCCTTTTCTTCCTGGCTGAGGAAGTCGAGGTGCTGGACCGACCCGCCATGTTCCAGGATCGAATTCCACACCGCGTCGGAATTCTTCGACTTTTCGGACAGCAGCTTTTCCAGATACGGGTTCTTGACCGCGAAGCTGCCCGACAGCGTCTTGTGGGTGTAGATGTTCGCCGGGATCGGCTCGATGCACGCGCTGGTCCCGCCGCAGATGATGCTGATCGACGCGGTGGGCGCAATCGCCATCTTGCACGAGAACCGCTCCATCACGCCGACGTCGGCGGCGTCGGGGCACGGCCCGCGCTCCGCCGCGAGCGTCATCGACGCCTGGTTCACCTGCGCATTGATGTGCTTGAACATCCGCAGGTTCCAGCTCTTGGCCATCGCGCCTTCGAACGGCAGCCCGCGCGCCTGGAGGAAGGAGTGGAAGCCCATCACCCCCAGCCCGACCGACCGTTCGCGCGCGGCGGAATAGGCGGCACGCTCCATCCCCGGTTCGTGGCGGTCGATATAGTCCTGCAGGACGTTGTCGAGGAAGCGCATCACGTCCTCGACGAAGCCCTTCTCGTCCTTCCACTCGTCCCAGGTTTCCAGGTTGAGCGACGACAGGCAGCACACTGCGGTGCGATCGTTGCCGAGGTGATCCTTGCCCGTCGGCAGCGTGATCTCGCTGCACAGGTTCGACGTCGATACCTTCAGCCCCAGCTCGCGATGGTGCCTGGGCATCGAATTGTTCACATGGTCGGCGAAGACGATGTACGGCTCGCCGGTCGCCAGCCGGGTCTCGACCAGCTTCTGGAACAGCGCGCGCGCGTCCACCTTGCCGCGCACGGTCTGGTCCTTGGGGCTCTTCAGCTCCCATTCGGCGCCGTCGCGCACCGCTTCCATGAAGGCGTCGGGGATCAGCACGCCGTGGTGCAGGTTCAGCGCCTTGCGGTTGAAATCGCCCGACGGCTTGCGGATCTCCAGGAACTCCTCGATCTCGGGGTGCGAGATGTCGAGGTAGCAGGCCGCCGAGCCGCGGCGCAGCGATCCTTGCGAAATCGCGAGCGTCAGGCTGTCCATCACGCGCACGAACGGGATGATCCCGCTGGTCTTGCCGTTGAGGCCGACCGGCTCGCCGATGCCGCGCACATTGCCCCAATAGGTGCCGATGCCGCCGCCGCGCGAGGCGAGCCAGACATTCTCGTTCCAGGTGTCGACGATGCCGTTGAGGCTGTCGGGCACCGAATTGAGATAGCAGCTGATCGGCAGCCCGCGCCCGGTGCCGCCGTTGGACAGCACCGGCGTCGCCGGCATGAACCACAGCCGCGAGATATAGTCGTAGATGCGCTGCGCGTGCGCGGCATCGTCGGCATAGGCGCTGGCCACGCGGACGAACAGGTCCTGGAAGCTTTCGCCCGGCAGGAGGTAGCGGTCCTTCAGCGTTTCCTTGCCGAAATCGGTCAGCAGCGCGTCGCGCCCGTGATCGACCTCGACCGGATAGGGCTTGGCCAGCACGCCTTTGGTCGCCTCTGCGGCGGCGGCGCCCGTGGTCGCCGCCTCGATCGTGTCGGTGGTCATCGCCTCGCCGTCCGTCCCTTTGAAATCCATGCTCGCACCGCTCCCGCGTTCCCGTACCGTTCCGGCGAATCGATGCCGATGCACCGACTCTAACAGGGCAAACCGTTGAGAACAAACCGTGATCGCCCGTCGTCCCCGGCGGCGGTCGCGGCGTCCGATCCCATATGGGGTCGTCGCCGCCGTTCTACCATAACTTGGGTTCGCCCCCGAACCTGACCTCTACAGATTGTGGCAGATCGCCGGGGCAGGCAAGTCGGTAAAAACGGCCGTTACCGGACCTTACGCTGGCCGGCGCGGCGGGGCGGACTCTGCGACGCACGGACTTCCGCGGGGTTCGCCGATTGCAAGAGAACGTCGCGCGAACAAAAATATTTTCATGCAGCGGCCAGCCGGCGCTGCGATGCGGTCGGCCGCTGGTAGACAGGACCACGCGGCATACATGTGGGTCCAGCGAAGGCCGGCGCCTCACGCGGCGCCGGCGCCGCGCGATCATCGGGAGATCCCGGCCTTCGCCGGGATGACGAGCCTATCGGCCGCGCGGCGCCTCGACCCCGGCGAAGTACCGCGCCAGCGGCTCGACCATATCGTCGGGGATACGTCGGGCAATCACCGCCATCGCGTCCTGCGGCTGGCGCGCGTCGATCGTCGCATCGTCGTGCCGCCACTGCCGCAACCGCTGCGCCAGATAGGAGGCGCGCTGCCCGGCAAGCACCGGCTGCGCCTTGCCCGGCGCGTGACAGCCGGCGCAGGCGGGCAGCTGGCGTTCGGGCAGGCCGCGCATCACGATCGTGCGTACCCGCGCGTCGCCACCGGCGGGGGCGGCAGTGCCCAGCCCGGGCAGCGCCGCGAAATGCCGCGCCAGCGCGCGGCGTTCCTGCGCGGTCAGCGTCGCGGCGGCATTGGCCATCACCGCGCTGGCGCGCGTACCACTGGCGTAATCGCGAAGCGCCTGTTCCAGGTAGCGCGGGTTCTGCCCGCCCAGCACCGGTATGTCGCGCTGCCCGCGCCCGCGCCCGTCCGCGCCGTGGCACGCAACACAGCCGGCCAGGACATTGTCGCCCAGCGCGGGCGCCCCCGTGGTGCCCGCGCCCGTCGCCATCCCGGTCAGCGCGCGATACTGCGCGGGCGACAGCGTCGGCAGGCGGCGGACGAAGGCGACCATCCGCCGGATCTCGTCATCGCGCCCGGCCGCGCCCCATGCCGGCATCCCGGTGAACTTCACCCCGTGGCGCAGGATGTAGAACAGTTGCGCGTCGGTCCATTTGTTCTTCAGCGCCGGATCGGTCAGGTCGGGCGCGGGCGGCGTCGCTTTCTGCATCACCGGCGAGGGCCGCTGCCCCGGCGCGCCGTGGCAGGTGGCGCAGGCGGCGGCGAAATGCCCCGCCGCGCTGACCAGCTGGCCGTCGGTGGCGATGACATCCTCCGGCGAATCGAAAAAGGCGTGCGTCTTCACCGAATTGCGCATCGTCCAGTGCAGGAACCAGTCTGTGATCGCCCAATGCCCCGACGAGGCGGCGATGTTCATCACCCCCGACCAGGCGAACAGCAGCCCCGCCACCGCCAGCCCGGCCAGCACCGCCACGATGCGCTTCCACGTCAGCCGGATCGTCATGCCGCCCTGCGCTCCTTCAGGATCGTGCCGAGCAGCCACAGCCCGCCCAGGCAGTAACTCGCGCCGCCGACCACCAGCATCACCACCCCGCCCAGCGCCTGGTCCGCCAGCGCGTCCAGCCCCGGCGCGGGGTGCATCGCCATCATCATGTACAGCGGACGGCCCGCCAGCCCGATCAGCACGCCCAGCAGCGTCATGTGCATCGACGTGACCAGCAATGCCGCCACCCCCGCCGCCGGCTGCGCCAGCGCCGATCGCCACAGCGCGATGCCCACGCCCAGGAACAGCGCCTGTTCCACCAGTGCGACCGCCAGATGCGCATCCGCCAGCGCACGCAGCGCGGGCGCGTGCCACGACCAGACGATCGCGAATTCCGCCATCGCCCACGCCAGCGGCGCGCCCGCCGCCCCGCCATGCGACGGCCGGCCGAGCGCGATCAGCGGCGCGGCGACCGCGACCGCGGCCATGTGCGCCATCATATGCCCGGTCATCCCCAGCCCGGCCATCGCCAGCACCGCCGACAGCGCGGCGACGATCCAGCCCGCCGCGCTCACCGGCAGTCCGTCAGCATCAGCGCGGGCGCGGCGGTGAACACCACCGCGACGAAGCTCAGCCCCGCCAGCAGCAGCGTCGATTTGGCGATGAAGCGCAGCCGGTCGATATCGGTACCCTCGTCATGCGGGGGCGGATCGCCGGGGGTGCGCGACTGGACCCAGGCGATCGCCCCGGCCGCGACGATGATCGCCAGCGCCACGCCGGTGCCGATGACGAAGGCGGTGGTGAAGCGCGGGAACTGCCCAAGCTTCGCGCAGCTGACCGACACCCACAAATAGCAGAACAGGAAATGCACCGCCCACACGGTCGGGGGGACGATCAGCGTCCACAAGGTGACGCGCAGCGCCAGGATGCGTGCGCGCAGGCCGCCGGGGCGATCGCCGTGGGGGCTTTCGTTCTTCACGATCCCGCCCCCGGGAACAGCCCGATCGTGGCGTAGGTGACGATCGCGGTCAGTGCCATGAAATGATGGTAGACGGTGATGTTGCGCACGTCCGCGTCGTACCGCGGGGTCATCCGCCCCGCGATGCTGCGCGCCAGCGTGTACAGCTGCATGATCGCGCCGACGCCATTGTGCGCGACGGTCCACAGCACCAGCGTCCACACGATCGCGGGATAGACGTGGAGCGAGGGTTCCAGCCCCGTCGTCATCGGCCCCGCCAGCCCCGCACCGATCGCGGCCAGCGAGGCGAGCGCGCCGACGCCAAGCAATCCGCGCGCCGCGCCCTCGGCCCCACGCGCATTCAGTTCGCGCGCGGCGACCGTCATCGCCCAGGACGCCAGCGTGATCGCCAGCGCCGCCATCGGCCAGAACGCGCCCGGCCCGTCCATCCCCGGCCCGCTCGGCGGGAAATCGTCATGACGGGTCCAGAAGAAATAATAGCCGAAGACCAGCCCGGAGAAGGCGGTGGCGTCCGCCATCATCGTGATGAACATCGCCCACCAGCCCGCCGACGATCCGCCCGAGCAGTAGAGCGGCACCTTCAGCCCGTGGCCGATCGACTTCTCCTCATTCTCCGGGATCTCCGCGGTGCCGGTCCACAGCCACCACAGTACCATCGACAGCGTCGCCACCGCGCCCGCCAACGCCCACCAATAGAGATGATAGGTCGTCAGGATGAACACGCTGCCCAGCGCCGCCGCGGTCGCCATCGGCTTGGCGCTGGGGGTGCCCAGCCGGATCACCTGCACCGGGCGCGCGTCCAGCACGCTGGTGATGATCGTCTCGCGCCGGCCCTCGGGCGCGTCGGGCAGGAAGAAGCGGCCTTCGTCGACGTTGCGCACGAAATTCTTCTGGTCCCAGATCGGATAGCGGCTGGTGATGAGGGGCACGGAACGGATGCCCCAATCCTCGTCATCCGGGTGCGCCAGCCATTCCAGCGTGCCGGCGTTCCACGGGTTGCGCGGCGACTTCTGCCGCCACGGACTACGCGCCAGGTCGACGCACACCAGCAGCACGCCGATCGCGAACACGTACGACCCGATCGTGGACGCCATGTTCAGCCCGCCCACCCCCAGCTCCGCCGGATAGGTGAACACGCGCCGCGGCATCCCCATCAGCCCCGAAAAGTGCATCGGGAAGAACGTCAGGTTCGCGCCGACGAACTGGAACCAGAAGGCGGTGCGCCCGATCCGGTCGGACAGCTTCTTTCCGGTGATGAGCGGCCAGTAATAATACAGCCCGCCCATCAGCGGAATCAGCGTGCCGCCGATCAGCACGTAATGCAGGTGCGCGACGATGAAATAGGTGTCGTGCGCCTGCCAGTCGAACGGCGCGATCGCCACCATCACCCCGGTCAGCCCGCCGATGACGAAGATCGCGATCGACCCGAAGGCGTAGAGCAGCGGCGTCGACCAGGTGACCCGCCCGGCCCACATCGTCGCGATGAACACGAAGATCTGGATGCCGGTGGGGATCGCCACCGCCTCGGACGCGGCGGAGAAGAACGCCAGGCTGATCTTGGGCAGCCCGGTGGTGAACATGTGGTGGACCCACAGCCCGAACGACAGGAACGCCGTCCCCACCGCCGCCAGCACGATCCACGGATAGCCCAGCAGGTGGCGCTGCGCGAACGTCGGCACCATCATCGCGAACAGCGCGATCGAGGGGAGGAAGACGATATAGACTTCCGGGTGGCCGAAGATCCAGAACAGGTGCTGCCACAGGATCGCGTCGCCGCCCTTCGCCGCATCGAAGAACGGCCAGCCGAGCAGCCGCTCCATCTCGAACAGCAGGTCGCCCGCGATCAGCGGCGGGAAGGCGAACAGGATCATCACCGCCACGACCAGGATGTACCAGGCGTACAGCGGCATCAGGTTCAGCCGCATCCCCGGCGGCCGCGTCTTGAGCACGCCGACGATCAGTTCCACCGCCGCGGCGACCGACGACACCTCGATGAAGCTGAGGCCGAGCATCCAGATGTCGGCACCCAGCCCCGACAGGTCGGTGCGCGTCGTGAACGGCGGGTACATGAACCACCCGCCGTCGGGCGCGGCATTGAAGAAGATCGACCCGGCGACGAACACGCCGCCGATCAGGAAGCTCCAGTAACCGAACGCCGACAGCCGCGGGAACGGCAGGTCGCGCGCGCCCAGCAGCTGCGGCAGCAGGATCACCGCCACCGCCTCGAACATCGGCACCGCGAACAGGAACATCATCATCGAGCCGTGCAGCGTGAACAGCTGGTTGAACGTCGATGCGGACACCAGGTCGTTGCCCGGCGCGGCCAGCTGCGTGCGCATGATGAGCGCCAGCACGCCCGCGAACAGCATGAAGGTGAACGCAGTCAGCGTGTACCATACGCCGACGCGGTTGTTATTGACGTCGGTCCAGCGCCCGAACCAGCCGGTCGGCGGCGCCCAGACGGTGCGCAGCCGCTGTTCCTGATCGGCGCGCAGCTGCGGATCGTCCTGTGCGTGAAGGCTCATGTCAGCGATTCCAGCCAGCGCGCGATCGCGGTCGCGTCGTCGTTCGTCATGTGCGGATAGGCGGGCATCCGCGCGCCCGGCTTCACCGCCGGGGCATCCTTCACGAAGCGGCGCAGATGCTCCGTGTCCATCGGCAGGATGCCCGCGCCCAGCGTCGTGCGGGCGCCGATATGCGTCAGGTCGGGGCCGATCGTGCCCGCCGCCGCCGTGCCGCGCACCGCATGGCACGCCGCGCAGCCATAAGCGGCGAAGGCGCGCGCGCCCGGATCGGTGGCGGCACCGTCACGCGCCGGGCCGCGCCGCTCCGCCAGCCAGCGGTCGAACGCCGCCGGCTCCATCGCGATCACGTCGAACGCCATCAGCGCATGGCTCAACCCGCAGAATTCGGCGCATTGCCCGCGGAAACGCCCCGCGCGGGTCGCGCGTACCACCAGCGTGTTGGTGCGCCCGGGCACCATGTCCATCTTGCCCGCCAGCCCCGGCACCCAGAAACTGTGCAGGACGTCGCCCGCCTCCAGCTCCAGCGCGACGGTGCGCCCGACGGGGACGCGCAGTTCGTTGGCGGTCACCAGTTCAGCCGCGCCGGGCGGGCGGTAGCGGATGCGCCACCAGAATTGCTCGCTCTCCACCGTCACGCGCAGGTCGCCGGGCGCAACCGCGATCGGGCGCATCTGCGGCAGCGTCGACACCAGCAGCGACAGCAGCACCACCGTCGGCACGACGCCGCCAGCCCACAGCACCAGCCGCATCCCCTGCCGATGGGTGATCGCGTTGCGGCGCGCGCGCAGGGCCATGAGGATCAGCGTCGCCACCGCGACGAAGATCACCACCGCCCCCGCGGTCATCCACCACGTCAGCCCGGCCAGCGTCTCCGCCTCCGCGCCGAATGTCGAGAAGATCGATTGCCGCCCCGAACCCACGCCGCGCGGTACCCCCTGTCCGTCCCCGTTCATCAGGCAGAAAGGAACCGGCACCGCTTTGTTCCGCGTCCGACCCCGTTGGGAAGCACAATGTTACGCAGCAGACATGAACGCTTGCCCCGCTCGGCGGTTATCTGCCCCGACGCAGCGAAGGGGTGAGGCGGGTGGCGGACGACATGCCGTGGTGGCGGCGCGGGACGGTGTATCAGGTCTATCCGCGCTCGTTCCAGGACAGCGACGGCGACGGGGTCGGCGATCTGGCGGGGATCGAACGCCGGCTGGACCATATCGCCGCGCTGGGGGTCGATGCGATCTGGCTGTCGCCGATCTTCCCGTCGCCGATGGCCGATTTCGGCTATGACGTGGCGGATTATCGCGACGTCGATCCGCTGTTCGGCGATCTCGCCGCGTTCGACCGGTTGCTGGCGGCGGCCCATGCGCATGGGCTGAAGCTGTTGCTCGATTTCGTCCCCAACCACAGTTCGGACCGCCACCCGTGGTTCGTCGAAAGCCGCGCCGACCGCACGAACCCGAAGCGCGACTGGTATATCTGGCGCGATCCCGCCCCCGATGGCGGGCCGCCCAACAACTGGATCAGCGATTTCGGCGGATCGGCGTGGGAATATGACGCCGCAACCGGCCAATATTACCTGCACGCCTTCCTGAAGCAGCAGCCCGACCTCAACTGGCGCAACCCGGCGGTGAAGGCGGCGATGTTCGACGTCATGCGCTTCTGGTTCGATCGCGGCGTCGACGGTTTCCGCATCGACGTGCTGTGGCATATCGTCAAGGCGGAGGGTTTCCCGGACAATCCGCCCAACCCCTATTGGCGCCCCGGCATCACCGAGCGCGACCGGCTGATCCAGCGGCATTCCACCGACCAGCCGGAGGCGCATGCGATAGCGGCCGAGATGCGCGCGATCGCCGACGGCTATGGCGGCGATCGCGTGCTGATCGGCGAGATCTTCCTGCCCAACGATCGCCACGCGCGCTGGTACGGCACGCGCGCGCGGCCGCAGGTGCACCTGCCGTTCAATTTCCAGCTGATCGAGAACGGCTGGGACGCCGCGGGGCTTCGCGAGATGATCGCCGCCTACGAGGCGTCGCTGCCGCCGCACGGCTGGCCCAATTGGGTGATCGGCAGCCACGACGCCCCGCGCATCGCCGCGCGCGTCGGGGAGGCGCAGGCGCGCGTCGCGGCGATGCTGCTGCTGACGCTGCGCGGCACGCCGACGCTGTATCAGGGCGACGAGATCGGGATCGGCCAGGTCGATATCCCGCCCGACCGCGTCCGCGATCCGCAGGAGCTGCGTCAGCCCGGCATCGGCATCGGCCGCGACCGGTCGCGTACGCCGATGCCGTGGGACGCGGCGCCGCATGCCGGTTTCAGCACCGCCGAGCCGTGGCTGCCGCTCAATCCCGACTGGCGCACCCGCAACGTCGCCGCGCAGGACGGCGACGCGGGGTCGATGCTGACGCTGTATCGCCGGCTGCTGGCGCTACGCCGCGCGCATCCGGCGCTGTCGGTGGGGGATTTCCGGTTGCTGGATGCGAGCGATGGCGTGCTGGCGTTCGAACGGCGGCACGGCGATGCGGTGCTGCGCGTGGCGCTGAACCTGACCCATGAGGCGAAACCGTTGCCGTTCGGGGGCGAGGTGCTGCTGTCCACCCTGCCCGGTTCGGCGCACGAGACCCTTCGCGCCGACGAAGGGATCATCATCCGCTGACCGCCACCCCGGCCCTCGCCGGGGTGGCGTGAAGGACAAAGGACCAATAGCCATGAAGATCGCCATGCTTGCCCCGATCGCGTGGCGCACGCCGCCGCGCCATTACGGACCGTGGGAACTGGTCACCAGCCTGCTGACCGAGGCACTGGTCGCGCGCGGGGTGGACGTGACGCTGTTCGCGACGCTCGACAGCGTGACCGCCGCGACGCTCGACGGGGTGGTGCCCGCGCCTTATTCCGAAGACCCGTCGATCGACGCGAAGGTGTGGGAATATCGCCACCTGTCGCACCTGTTCGCGCAAGGCGATCGGTTCGACCTGATCCACAACCAGGCGGATTTCCCCGCGCACGCCTTCGCCCCGCTGGTCGATACGCCGATGGTGACGACGATCCACGGCTTCTCGTCCGACCGCATCCTGCCGATGTACGCGCCCTATCAGGACCGCGTGCACTATGTCGCGATCAGCGACGCGGACCGGCACCCGGACCTGCGCTATGCCGCGACGATTCACCACGGCATCCCGCTGGACGATTTCGCGTTCGACCCGGCCGGCAGCGACGATTTGCTGTTCTTCGGCCGCCTCCACCCCGACAAGGGCGCGGCAGAGGCGATCGCGGCGGCGCGCGCGGTCGCGCGGCGGCTCGACCTGTACGGCATCGTGCAGGATCAGGGCTATCACGACCGCGACGTCGCGCCCGCGGTCGACGGCACCACCATCCGCTATCACGGCGCGGTCGGCGGCGCGGCGCGGGTGCGCGCGCTGGGCGGCGCGCGCGCGCTGCTCCACCTCATCAACTTCGACGAGCCGTTCGGCCTGTCGGTAGTGGAAGCGATGGCGTGCGGCACGCCGGTGATCGCGACGCGGCGCGGTTCGATGCCGGAGATCATCGAACACGGCGTCACCGGTTTCCTGGTGGACGACATGGCCGGGGCGATCGACGCGATCGAGCGGGCTGAGACGATCGACCGCGCCGCCTGCCGCCGTGCGGTCGCCGACCGGTTCAGCATCGACCGGATGGCCGACGATTATATTGCGCTCTACCGGCGGATAGTGGGGTGAGCCGCGGTCAGCGCGGCAGCGCGCCGCGCCACCATGTCCGTGGCGGCCTGGTGCACATGCGCGCGCCGACCACCTGGCATTGCCCGCCGGTGGTGCCCAGCGCGCGTTCCTTGTCGTCGTCGACGCGCGGGGTGCCGTCGATCCGGTAGCGGCCCGGCTCCGCGACCTTGTGGGGGATCGCCGACAGCCGGCTGGCGGCGGTGGCCAGCAGTGCGCCGTCGTCCTGCGCCGCGACCAGCAGCAGCGCCAGCGCCGCGCCGCTCACGCCCGCTCGCCCACAGGCGCCACGCCCAGCCGGGGCAGGTCGATCGCCGGGCAGCGGTCCATCACCACCTTCAGCCCCGCCGCCTCGGCACGCGCCGCGGCAGCCTGGTCGATCACGCCCAATTGCATCCACACCGCCTTCGCGCCGATCGCGATCGCCTCGTCCACCACCTCGGCGACCGCGCTCGACCGGCGGAAGATGTCGACCATGTCGATCGGGTCGCCCAGCTGCGACAGGTCGCGGAACACGAACTCGCCATGGACATGCTCGCCGGTGATCTGCGGGTTGACCGGGATCACGCGATAGCCGTGCGCCTGCAGCGTCGCCATCACGCCATAGGACGGGCGGTCGGGGCGGTCCGACGCGCCGACGAGGGCGATGGTGCGCACCTCCTCGAGCAGCGCCTTGATATCGGCATCGGCGGTCAACGGCATGGCGATTCTCCCTCGCGGGGGGAACGCCGCCGCGCCGCCTTCGATCCGCGTCCGCTCAATGCGCCGCCAGCCACGCCGCCACCTGCGCCGCGATCGGCGCGAACACGCGGTCACCCTCCACCGCCGCGGGCGGCTGGCCCGCGTCCGACGCGGTGCGGATCGCGATGTCCAGCGGCACGCGCCCCAGGAACGCGATCCCCGCGTCGCGCGCCGCCGCCTCCGCGCCGCCGCGCCCGAACGGATCGGACACCTCGCCGCAATGCGGGCAGGCATAGCCGGCCATGTTCTCGACCAGCCCGATGATCGGCACGCCCGCCTTCTGGAACAGGTCGATCGCGCGGCGCGCGTCGATCAGCGCCAAGTCCTGCGGCGTCGACACGATCACCGCGCCCGCCGGGCGGTGTTTCTGCACCATCGTCAGCTGGACGTCGCCGGTACCGGGCGGCAGGTCGACCACCAGCGTATCGGTCGCGCCCCAGTCGGCATCGACCAGCTGGCCCAGCGCGCCCGCGGTCATCGGCCCGCGCCACGCGATCGCGCGCCCCGGCTCCACCAGCTGCCCCATCGACAGCAGCGGCACGCCATATGGCGTCGCGACCGGCAGCAGCACCTTGTCGCGCGCCTGCGGCCGAATGCCCTCCACCGCCATCAGCCGCGGCTGCGACGGGCCGTAGATATCGGCATCGACCAGCCCGGTACGCCGCCCGGCGCGCGCCAGCGCGATCGCCAGATTGGCCGACAGCGTCGACTTGCCGACCCCGCCCTTCCCGCTGGCGACCGCGACGATCCGCCGCGCGACCCGCTCGGCGGTGACGACCACCCGCACCTCGTATCCGGGCAGCGATGCCGCCATCCGCACGCTCGCCTCCAGCGCGTCGCGCGCGGTCGCGTCCAGCCCGGTCGCATCGACCACCACGCCGATGCGCTGCCCCTCGATCCGCACCGTCGCCCGCTCGCCCGCGACGGCGCGGACCGCTTCCTTCACCTGCATTTCGCTCATGGATACGATCCGTTACGCGCGCTTGTACCGCTTGGCACTGTTTTTCGGGCGCGCCGCTCCTATAAAGGCGGATATGACCATCCTGCGACGCTGGCTCCGGCGCCCGATCATCCTTGCCGCCGACAACAATGACAACGGCCCGTGGGGCGGCGGCGGGGACGACAGTGCCGGCCCGCGCAACCCGTGGTCGACGCCCCCCGGCGGCGCGCGGCGCCCCACGGCGAAGCCGACGGCGCTGGACGAATTCCTGAAGAAGGCGCGCGGCGGCAACGGCGGCGGCGGCGGGTTCGGCGGCGGCGGCGGGCCGCAGTGGCAGGGTGGCGCGAACGCGCGGATGCTGTGGCTGATCGGCATCGCGCTGCTGGTCGGGCTGTGGATCCTGCTGACGTCGTTCCACCAGATCGGCCCGCAGCAGCGCGGCGTCGTCACCTATTTCGGCCGCTATGCCGGCGAACTGGAACCGGGCATCCGCCTGACGCTGCCCGCGCCGATCGTCAACGTGACGAAGGTGGACGTCGAACAGGTGCGCACCGACGAATTCCCGCAGGAAGGCGGGGAGATGGTGCTGACCGGCGACCAGAACATCATCGACCTGGCCTATACGGTGCGCTGGCGCGTCTCCAATCCGCGCGATTACGTGTTCGAGATCAAGGACCCGCAGGAAACCGTGCGCGCCACCGCCGAAAGCGCGATGCGCGCGGTGCTGGCCACCACCACGCTGAACGAGGCGATCGGCGCGGGCCGCACCACGATCGAGGCACGCGTGGCGCAGATGATGCAGGAAATCCTCGACAGCTACGAAGCGGGCGTGCGCGTGCAGGGCGTGTCGATCAAGCAGGCATCGGCCCCGCCGCAGCTGGCCGACGATTTCAACGCCGTCACCGCCGCGCAGCAGGAAGCGGTCGGCAACCTCAACAACGCGCGCTCCTATTCGCAGCAGGTGATCGCGCGCGCGCAGGGCGAGGCATCGGCCTTCAACCAGGTGTACGAACAATATCGCCTGGCGCCCGAGGTGACGCGCCGCCGCATGTATTACGAGACGATGGAGGCCGTGCTGGCCAGGACGGACAAGACGATCGTGGAGACGCCCGGCGTGACGCCGTACCTGCCGCTGGGCGAGGGCCGCCGCCTGCGCGAACCCGGTGAGGGCGCCGCGGCGACGCCGGCCGCCCCCGCACAGCCCGCCCAGCCGGCGCAGGGAGGGCAGCGGTGATGCCGCACTGGTTCCGCCATCCCATCGCGCTCGGCTTCGCCGCGCTGATCCTCGCCATCCTGGCCGCCGCGACCTTCGCGATCGTGCCGGAAACGCAGCAGGCGGTCGTCCTGCGGCTCAACAACCCGATCCGGCTGGTCAACCAGTGGCAGCCCGGCCAGACGATCGGCAACACCGGCGCGGGCGTGATCGCGCGCATCCCGTTCGTCGACAAGATCGTGTGGGTCGACAAGCGCGTGCTCGACGCCGATCTCGACAATACGCTGGTGCTGTCGACCGATCAGCTGCGGCTCAACGTCGATGCCTTCGCACGCTTCCGCATCGTCGATCCGCTGAAGGCGGTGACTTCGACCGGCAGCACGTCGAACACCGAGGAGCGCGTCGCCGACCAGCTGCGCCCGCTGCTGGGCACCGCGCTGCGCAACGAACTGGGCAAGGTGCCGTTCTCGGTGCTGCTCAGCCCGGAACGCGGCAAGGTGATGGACGCGATCCAGGCGTCGCTGCAGCGCTATGCCCGCCAATATGGCGCGGAGATCGTCGACGTGCGGATCAAGCATGCCGACCTGCCGGAAGGCAGCCCGCTGGAAAGCGCGCTCCAGCGGATGCGCACCGCGCGCCAGCAGGAAGCGAACACGATCCGCGCGCAGGGGCAGAAGCAGGCGCAGATCGTCCGCGCCGAAGCGGATGCGCAGGCCGCGCGCGTCTATGCCGATGCGTTCAGCAAGGATGCCGACTTCTACGATTTCTACCGCGCGATGCAGAGCTACCGACACACCTTCGGTGCGGACGGCGGGCCGGCGCCGGAGGGATCGACCAACATCATCATGAGCCCGAACAACGCCTATCTGCGCGAATTCAGCGGGCGCGGGCGCAACTGACGTCGTCCCGGCGCGCCGAGGCGGGCCGGGACAGAAACAGCTGTCGATGCGTTAACATTCAAACCGCGTTCATCGCACGTCCGGCACTGGATGACGCATCGTTCCTCCTTACATTGAATGGGTGATTGAGAAGGACATGAGAAAAGTGCGTTACGCCTACGCCCTTACCGGCGCCCTTCTGCTCGGCGGCACCGCCGCGTCGCTGACGCTGCAGAACCCCGCGACCGCGCAAGTCGCCCAGAACGAACCGGGCAGCATCGCCGCCGCCGCGCCGCGCGCCGGCGCGCCGATGAGCTTCGCCGATCTGGTCGCCAAGCTGCAGCCCGCGGTCGTCAACATCTCCACCACCCAGAAGGTCACCGTCCAGCAGCAGGCGAACCCGTTCGCCGGCACGCCGTTCGGCGACCTGTTCGGCCAGTTCGGCGGCGGAGGCGGCGGCGCGCCGGTCACGCGTGAGGGGCAGTCGCTCGGTTCGGGCTTCCTGATCTCGGCGGACGGCTACGTCGTCACCAACAACCACGTCATCGCGCCGGCGGCGCGCGGCGCGACGGTCGAATCGATCACCGTCACGCTGCAGGACCGCAAGGAATACAAGGCCAAGCTGATCGGCCGCGATCCCACCTCCGACCTGGCGGTGCTGAAGATCGATTCGCCCACCCCGCTGCCGTTCGTCCGCATGGGCGATTCGGGACGCGCGCGCGTCGGCGACTGGGTGGTCGCGATCGGCCAGCCGTTCGGGCTGGGCGGCACGGTGACCGCGGGCATCGTCTCGGCGGTGCACCGTTCGACCGGCAACGGCCCGTTCGACAGCTTCATCCAGACCGATGCCGCGATCAACCAGGGCAATTCGGGCGGCCCGATGTTCAACCTGAACGGCGAGGTGATCGGCATCAACAGCCAGATCTATTCGCAGTCGGGCGGCAACATCGGCATCGGCTTCGCGATCCCCGCGACCGAGGCGAAGCCGATCATCGACACGCTGATGAAGGGTCAGAAGATCCAGCGCGGCTATCTGGGCGTCGGCATCCAGCCGGTGAACGACGATATCGCCGCGGCGCTGGGCCTGCCCAAGAACAAGGGCGAGATCATCGGCCGGGTCGAACCGGGCGGTCCGGGCGCGAAGGCCGGGCTGCGCCAGGGCGACGTCGTCACCGCGATCAATGGCCAGGCGGTGACGCCGGACCGCACGCTGTCCTACCTGGTCGCCAATGCCGCACCGGGTTCGACGATCCGCATGGACGTGATCCGCGACGGTCGTCCGACGACGGTCACCGCGACGGTCGCGACGCGCCCGCCGGAGGATCAGATGGCCGCGCTGCAGGGCGGCGGCAGTGACGATGACGGGCTGCCGGGCGGTGACGACGATGGCGCGGTCGCGCCCGCGTCCAGCTCGATCGGCGTTACCGTCCAGCCGCTGACCGCGCAGATCGCGCGCGCGATCGGGGTCGATTCGACGGTGCAGGGCGTCGTCGTCAGCGCGGTCGATCCGTCCAGTGATGCGGGCCAGAAGCTGAAGCGCGGCGACGTGATCTCCTCGATCAACTCGCAGCCGGTGCGCACCGCCGCCGATGTCGCGCGCGTCGTCGCCGCGGCCAAGGCGCAGGGGCGCCCGCAGGTGCTGCTGAACATCACGCGTCAGCGCACCAGCGGCGTCTTCCTGGCAGTGAAGATCAAGTAACCGCCGCATTGCGCCGCGAACGGGGCCGTCGCATCATCGGATGCGGCGGCCCTTTTCGCCTGTGGGGAGAGTGACGAGTGAGCGACGGCATCTTCATCGGCGCGGGCGACGGCGGCGTGGCGCCGCAGCGGCTGGACCTGCGCCGCGCCAACCGCCACGGGCTGATCGCCGGGGCGACCGGCACCGGCAAGACGGTGACGTTGCAGGGCGTGGTGGAGGGCTTTTCCGCCGCGGGCGTGGCGTGCTTCGTCGCCGACGTGAAGGGCGACCTGTCCGGCCTCGCCATGGCCGGTTCCCCGGCGGCGAAGACGCACCCGATCTTCGCCGCGCGCGCTGCCGAGATCGGCCTGACCGACTGGGCCTATGCCGATACGCCGGTGCAGTTCTGGGACCTGTACGGCGAACAGGGCCACCCGATCCGCACCACCGTCAGCGAGATGGGTCCGCTGCTGCTCGCGCGGCTGATGGGGCTGAACGAGGTGCAGGAAGGCGTGCTGACGATCGCCTTCCACGTCGCCGACCAGGACGGCCTGCTGCTGATCGACATGGACGATCTGCAGGCGATGCTGGCGCATTGCGCGGAGCGCGCGGACGAACTGACCGTCACCTACGGCAATGTCGGCAAGCAGTCGATCGGCGCGATCCAGCGCGCGCTGCTCCAGCTGCGCAGTCAGGGCGCGGAACATTTCTTCGGCGAACCCGCGCTCGATCTGGACGACCTGTTCGGCGTGGACGACCGGGGCCGCGGCCTCGTCAACGTGCTGGCGGCCGACCGGCTGATGGCCAGCCCGAAGCTGTATTCGACGTTCCTGCTATGGCTGTTGTCCGAACTGTTCGAGCATCTGCCGGAGGTGGGCGACCCCGACAAGCCGAAGCTGTGCTTCTTCTTCGACGAGGCGCACCTGCTGTTCGACGATGCGCCCGACGCGCTGATGGACAAGATCGAACAGGTCGTCCGGCTGATCCGGTCGAAGGGCGTCGGCGTCTATTTCATCACCCAGAACCCGATCGACATCCCCGACAAGGTCGCCGGGCAGCTGGGCAACCGCATCCAGCACAAGCTGAACGCCTTCACCCCGCGCGACCAGAAGGCGGTCAGCGCCGCGGCGCTGACGTTTCGCCCCAATCCGGCGGTCGACGTGGCGAGCGCGATCACGCAGCTCAAGACCGGCGAGGCGCTGGTGTCGCTGCTCCAGCCCGACGGCGCGCCCGCGCCGGTCGAGCGCACGCTGATCCGCCCGCCCGCCAGCCGGGTCGGGCCGGTCACGCCGGACGAGCGCCGCGTGCTGATCCAGACCGACGCGATCGGCACCAAGTATGACACGATCGTCGACCGCGATTCGGCCGAGGAACTGCTCGCCGCCAAGACGCAGGAGGCCGCCGCCGCGGTCGCCGCCGCCAAGGCACAGCACGCAGCGGACAAGGCCGCCGCGCTGGAGGCGAAGGAACAGGCGAAGGCCGCCAGGGACGCCGAACGCGCGCGCATCGCCGCGCAGCGCGACGCCGACCGCCAGGCGCGCGAGGACGACCGCGCCCGCCGCGCCGCCGAGCGCGAGGCGGCGAACAACCCGTGGAACAAGGCGATGACCTCCGCCACCCGCTCCGCCTCCTCCGCGATCGGCCGGACCGTGGCGAATGAAGTGACCAAGGCGGTGCTGGGATCGGGCCGTGGCAAGTCCGGCGGCGGCCTGCTGGGCCAGGTGATGCGCGGCGTGCTGGGCGGGTTGCTGCGGCGGTAAGGGCGGGCGCCGACGCCGCCCGCCTCGAACGTCACCCCAGCGAAAGCTGGGGTCTCCCGTGATCGTCCGTCACGCCCGCCACAGGAAGATCGCAGCCTTCGCCGGGATGACGCAGGCGCGGCGCAACCCCGATGACTCGCGCGCGCGTCTTCGTTACATCGCCGCCATGAGCACGCCGATCTTCACCCCGATCACCCACGCCGATCTCGTCGCCCATGTCCGCGCGCTGGCCGCGGCGATGGCGGCGGATGCGGACTGGACGCCCGCGCATATCATCGGCATCGGCCGCGGCGGGTTGATCCCCGCGGTCTATCTCAGCCATGCCACCGGCCTGCCGATGCTGGCGGTCGATTATTCGTCGCAGTCGGAGGAACTGGCCGCCGACGCGATCGCGAAGCTCGCCGCGCGCACCCGCGCCGGCCAGCGGCTGCTGTTCGTCGACGACATCAACGACAGCGGGCGCACGATCGGGCATCTGCGCACGATGCTGGCGCGCGAGGGCGCGGCCGACGGGGCAGTGCGCTTCGCCACGCTGATCGACAATTGCCGGTCGCAGCAGCGCGTCGAATATGCCGCGCACGGCATCGACCGCACCGTGACCAAGGACTGGTTCGTCTTCCCGTGGGAGGCGATGGCCCCCGACAGCGCGATCGCCGCCGATGCGGCCGAAGTGCCCGAACGGATTGCCTGACACCCGGAGTGCCGGAGGCAGCATGACAGACGCCCTTCCCCATGCCGCCGGCGAACATCATCTGGTCCACCGTACCGGCTGGCTGCGCGCCGCGGTGCTGGGGGCGAACGACGGCATCATCTCCGTCTCCAGCCTGATCGTCGGCGTGGCGGCGGCACCGGGCGCGAGCGCGGGCGCCGTGCTGATCGCGGGCACCGCCGCGCTGGTCGGCGGCGCGCTGTCGATGGCGGCGGGCGAATATGTCTCGGTCAGTTCGCAGGCGGATACCGAGCGTGCCGATCTTGTGCGCGAGGCCGCCGAGCTGAAGCGCGCGCCGCTGGCCGAAACGCGCGAGCTGGCCGCGATCTACGAGGCGCGCGGCGTCGAACCCGCGCTGGCGCAGCGCGTCGCCGAACAGATGATGGCGCATGACGCGCTCGGCGCCCACCGCCGGGACGAACTGGGGCTGGCGGACGACGGCGGTTCGAACCCGGTGCAGGCCGCGCTGTTTTCCGCCGCGGCGTTCAGCGCGGGCGCAATCCCGCCCGTCCTCGCCGCGCTCGCCCCGCACGACGCCGTCCTCTACGCCGTTCCCGCCACCGCCTTGCTGCTGCTGGCGCTGCTCGGAATGCTCGGCGCGCGGGCGGGCGGCGCGCCGGTGGTGCGCGGGATGGTGCGCGTCGTCGCGCTCGGCGCGCTGGCGATGGCCGTCACCGCGCTGATCGGCAAGGCGACCGGCACGGTGATCTGACGGTCGCCCAGCGCCGCCGGCTTACTTCTTGATAAGGCCGATCTCGACCAGCCGTTCGTGCAGGTAACCGTTGGCGGTGATCGGCGTCGGATAGCGGTTCGGCCGGTCGGCGGTGATCGTCTGCGGCAGCGTCTCGATCAGGAAATCGGGCGCCGGGTGCAGGAAGAACGGCATCGAATAGCGCGAATGGCCGCGCCGTTCGGGCGGCGGGTTGACGACGCGGTGCGTGGTCGACGGCAGCACATGGTTGGTCAGCCGTTGCAGCATGTCGCCGACATTGACGACCATCGCCCCCTCCGGCGGCTTGATCGCCAGCCAGCGCCCCGAATCGCGGTCGAGCAGTTCCAGCCCCGCTTCCTCGGCCCCCAGCAGCAGCGTGATGAGGTTGATATCCTCATGCGCGCCGGCGCGCACGCCCTCCGCATCGGCGGGGATCGGCGGATAGTGCAGCAGCCGCAGCACCGAATTGCCGTCCTTCACCGCCGGATCGAACCAGTCGGGCGCCAGCCCCAGGTGCCGCGCGATCGCGGACAGCAGCCGGTCGCCGGCGCGATCGAACGCGTCGAACATCTCCACGAACGTGTCGCGGAACCCCTCCGGCCGCGTCGGCCAGACGTTCGCCGCCATCTCGCCCGCATAGCGGTGCCCGGCGGGCAGTTCGCGGCCGACGTGCCAGAATTCCTTCAGGTCGACGTGGCGCGCGTCCTTGGCGATCTCGGTCTTGAACGGGGTATAGCCGCGCGCGCCGCCGCCGCCCGGGACGTGATACGCGCGCTTCTCCTCCTCGGGCAGCGCGAACAGCGCCGCGGTTTCGGCCCAGGCGCGGTCGATCAGCGGCTGCGGCACGCCATGGTCGGCGACGATCGCGAAGCCGAACCGTTCGAACGATCCGCCCAGCGCCGCGGCGAAGCCGTCGGGGTCGCGATCCTGGTCCTTCAGGCTCAGCGTCGGAACCTGGGCGGCGGGGGTGTCGAGCATAAGAACGTCCAACCTGTTGATGTGGCGAAGATAGGCGCGCGCGGCACGTCCGGCAACGCGTGACAGCGCGCGTCCGCTGCCCTAGTCGCGGCGGCATGTCGTCTTCCCCTGCCCCCACCGATCGGGGACCGCCGCTTCCGCTGCCCGAATTCGTCGCGCTGATCGCCGCCCTGATGGCGCTGACCGCGCTGGGGATCGATTCGATGCTGCCCGCGCTGCCCGCGATCGGCGATACGCTGGGCGCCCCCGATGCCAATGCGCGGCAATATGTCATCACCGCCTTCGTCCTGGGGTTCGGCGGCGGGCAGTTGATCCACGGGCCGTTGGCCGACCGGTTCGGGCGGCGGCGCAGCCTGATCGCGGCGATGGCGATCTATGTCGCCGCCAATGCGCTGTGCGCGATCGCCGCCAGCTTCCCGCTGCTGCTGGCCGCGCGCGTCACCGCCGGCTTCGCGATCGCCGCGGCGCGCGTGTCGGCGGTGGCGATCGTGCGCGATTGCTTCGAAGGGCGCGCGATGGCGCGGGTGATGTCGATCACCTTCATCGTCTTCATGATCGTGCCGGTGCTGGCGCCCGCCTTCGGCGCGGGGGTACTGCTGTTCGGCGGGTGGCGCGACATCTTCTGGGCGGTGGCGGTCGCGACGATCGCCGTGCTGGCGTGGTTTTCGTGGCGGATGCCCGAGACGATGCACCGCGAGGATCGCGTGCCGCTGTCGCCCGCGCGGATCGTCGCGGGGTGGCGGCTGACGCTGTCGGATCGCTGGTCGCTGGGATATACACTGGCGGCGACCGCGCTGCTGGGCGCGCTGTACGGCTATCTCAATTCGATCCAGCAGATCATGGCCGACACGTTCGGGCGCCCGCGGCTGCTGCTGGTCATCTTCGCCACCACCGCGGGAACGATGGCGGCTGCGAACCTCGCCAACGCACGGCTGGTGATGCGCGTGGGGACGCGGCGGCTGGCGCATGGCGCGGTGCTGCTGCTGATCGCCGCATCCGCGCTACACCTCGCGCTCGCACTGGCGGGGTTCGAGAATCTGTGGGTGTTCGCGGTGCTGCAGGCGATCACCATGGGCTGCTTCGGGCTGGCCAGCGCCAATTTCTCCGCGATGGCGATGGAGAATATGGGCCATATCGCGGGCACCGCCTCCAGCGTGCAGGGCTTCACCAGCGTGACGGTCGCCGCGGGCGTGGGCGCGGTGATCGGCCAGTCGTTCGACGGCACCACCGTGCCGCTGACCGCCGGTTTCCTGGTCGCGGGGCTGGCCTCGATCGCCGCGGTGCTGGTGACGGAGCGCGGGCGGCTGTTCACGACGCGCTGAACCGAGCCGCGCCAGCGGAACCGCGCGCGCCCGTCTGCCGTTCGTCGCCATCATCGGCATGAGGAGCATCGCGATGGGCGGACATCAGATCCATGGTCACGGTTCGGGCGACGACGGCTATGACGAGGACGGCTACGACGAAAGCCAGCGTGCCGAGATCCTGGAGGCGACTCGCGACGGGCCGAGCGACGGGACGATCATCGTCGATCTCGATCCCGACATCGACGAGGACGACGATCTGGAGGATGAGGACGAACTGACGCTGCGCGACGGCGAGGTCGGGGAGACCGACGCCACCGTGGTGCAGGACGATGCCGACGTCGCCGAGGACGAAACCCAGGCCGATTTCGACGACGATGCCGTCGACGGTGGCGAGGACGACGCCGAACTTACCGATCGCGACGACGCGGCGCTGCGTCCCTGACCCTCTGTCCGCCGTCGCCGCGCGCCATTGCACCGGCGCGCGCGCGGCGGCATGGCGGGCCACCCTGCCCTCTTTCGCGGAACGCTGCCCGCCATGCCCACGATCGCCCTGCTGATCGCATCGAACTGCTTCATGACGATCGCCTGGTATTGGCATCTGAAGGGCGGCGAGGACAAGGCGCTGCCGCTGGTGATCGTCATCAGCTGGGCGATCGCTTTCTTCGAATATTGCCTGGCGGTGCCGGCCAACCGCATCGGCTATCTGCACGGCTGGACCGGCGGGCAGCTGAAGGTGACGCAGGAGGTCATCACGCTGGCGGTGTTCACGATCTTCGCGATCGTCGTGCTGAAGGAGCCGCTGACCTGGCGCCACGCCGGGGCGTTCGGCTGCCTGGTGGGCGCCGCCGCGTTCATGTTCGCGGGGCGTTGACGATCGCAGCGCGGGCGCCCACGCTGCGCGCATGATCGCTGCCCTGTTGCTGCTCCAGGCCGCCCCGGCGGACGTCCCCGCGCGTTTCTCGGTGCTGGTGCCCGTCGCGCATCAGGCCTGCAAGCGCGGCCGTGCCCCGGACGAGATCGTCGTGTGCGCCGATCCTCTCCCCGACCAGAAGCTGCCGCTGCCGGACGAGGCGCCCTCGTCGCTGCCGCAGCCGGTCAACCGCAACGCCGACGGCATGGGTGCGCTGGCGGCGGAAGGCGCGCCGTGCGCCTCGGTGGCCCGCGGGTGCCAGGTGGGGATCGACCTGCTCGGCATGGGCACCGCGGCGATCCGCGGCGTCCAGAAACTGGTCGCGCCGGGCAGCTGCTGCGAACGCAACGGGGAAGGGACCAGCGCCGGAATGCTGGTCGGCGACGTGATCGGCGGCGTCGCCCGCGCCTTCCGCCCGCACGCGAAGGCGGCGAAGGGCGAGCGCGTGCCGATCGACCTCACCGAACCGTCGCTGGCCGGGCGCGTCAGCCCCTAGTACGCACTACGCCAGGATGTGCATCCACAGCGGCTCGCCGGTCAGGCTCTGCGATCCGCGCAACCGCTCCAGCGCATGTTCGACGCAGCGTTCCGGCCCCTCGTGCGTGACGATCGCGACCAGCACGCTGCCCTCCGCGGACGCACCGCGCTGGATCAGGCTTTCGATCGACACGCCCGCGTCGCGCATCGCCGCGGCGATTTCGGCCAGCACGCCGACGCGATCCGCGACCGAGAAGCGCAGATAGGCGCGCCCGCGCCGTTCGCCGCTGTCGGCCGCCGCGGTCGTCGCCAGCGCATCGGCGGGCATCGCATAGGCCGGGCCGAATTCGCCGCGCGCGATGTCGATCAGGTCGGCGACCACCGCGCTGGCGGTCGGCCCCGCGCCCGCGCCGGCGCCCTGGAACAGCAGCCGGCCGACGAAATTGCCCTCCGCGACGACCGCGTTGGTCGCGCCGGTGACATGCGCCAGTGGATGGTCGCTGGGGACCAGATGCGCATGGACACGCTGGAACAGCCCGGACGCCCCGGCCTCCGCCACGCCGATCAGGCGGACGCGATAGCCCAGCGCCGCCGCCTCCGCGATGTCCGCCGCCAGCAGGTGGCGGATGCCGCTGATCTCGACCGCGTCGAACGCCGGCGCGGTGCCGAACGCCAGGCTGGCCAGGATCGACAATTTGTGCGCGGCGTCGACGCCGTCGATGTCGAACGACGGATCGGCCTCTGCGAAGCCCAGCGCCTGCGCCTCGGCCAGCACCTCCGCAAAGTCGCGGCCTTCACTCTCCATCTTCGACAGGATGAAATTGCACGTGCCGTTGAGGATGCCGTAGACGCGCCCGATCGCATTGGCCGCCGCGCCCTCCCGCAGCCCCTTGATGACCGGGATGCCGCCGGCCACCGCCGCCTCGAACTTCAGCGCGGTGCCCGCTTCCTCGGCGGCGCGCGCCAGGTCCAGGCCATGGTGCGCCAGCATCGCCTTGTTCGCGGTGACCAGCCCCTTGCCCGCCGCCAGCGTGCGCCGCGCCAGCGCCAGGGCCGGGCCGTCCGATCCGCCGATCAGCTCGACGATCACGTCCGCCTCCACGTCCGCCAGCGTCGCGGTATCGTCGACCCAGGCGAAGCGCGACAGGTCGACCCCGCGGTTCTTCAACCGGTCGCGCGCGGACACGGCGACGACCTCGATCGGGCGGCCGGCGCGGCGCGCGATCAGCTCGCGGTTCTCGTCCAGCACGCGGATCACCCCGCCGCCGACGGTGCCCAGCCCCGCCAATGCCACCCGCAACACGTCCGCCATCGCCTGTCCCCCGAACTCGCCGGCCGCGATTACGGTCTGCCGTGGCTGATGTCGAGCGAGACGCGACTCGCCAGCGAATGCATTTTTTGCAACCGCACGCGAATCACATTGCACTTGCACAATTGTGTGTTGCGATGCACAAAAGCCGTGCCTTTCAGGCATCCTCTCCTAAAAACTTTTACAGCCGGGCTTCTGCCCGGCTTTTTTTTGGCTTGCGAATGCGGTACATGATCGCTGCCGCACCCCAAAAAACAACGCGCGCAGGAGCAGGATGTCGCCGGTAGGACCGGCAGCCGACCGGGGGAGCGACATGGCCGCGCTCCCCCCGCGTACGCGACAGACGCACCATTCCACCGTTGCCCGCCCGGCCCTTATGCGTGCACCGGCGAGCACGACCCTGGGTGCCACGGGTCCGTCCGCTGCATCATAGCGCGCCAGCGTGCCGCCCCCGCTGGTGGACGCGGCGCGGCTATGCCACGGTAGCGCAATGACCGGACCCGCATCACCCGCCGCTCCCGCACCCACCCCCGTCGCCGAACTGACGCTGCGCGGCATCCTGCTGGGCGGCGCGATCACGCTGCTGTTCACCGCCGCCAACGTCTATCTGGGGCTGAAGATCGGGCTGACCTTCGCCACCTCGATCCCCGCCGCGGTGATCTCGATGGCGGTGCTGCGTGCCTTCCGCGGCTCCTCGATCCTCGAAAACAACATCGTCCAGACGGTGGCGTCGGCGGCGGGGACGCTGGCGGCGATCATCTTTGTCCTGCCCGGGCTGGTGATGGTCGGTTACTGGCAGGGGTTCCCGTTCCTCACCACCGCCGCGGTCACCGCCACCGGCGGCGTGCTGGGGGTGATGTTCTCCGTGCCGCTGCGCCGCGCCCTGGTGGTCGACACCGACCTGCCCTATCCCGAGGGGCGCGCCGCGGCCGAGGTGCTGAAGGTCGGCGAGGAAAGCCGCCACGGCGGGGCGGAAAGCGTGAAGGGCATGTCCGCGATCCTCGCCAGCACGCTCGCCTCCGCCGGCTTCGCGATCCTCACCCAGACGAAGCTGATCGCGGCGGAGGCCGCCACCTTCTTCCGCGTCGGCGCGGGCGCGACCGGGGTGGTCGGCGGGCTGTCGTTCGCGCTGCTGGGCGCTGGGCACCTGATCGGGCTGTCGGCTGGGCTGGCGATCCTTGCGGGCGTCGCGATCGGCTGGTGGATCGTCCTGCCGATCCTGACCGCCGCCGCGCCGCAGGCGGGCGACGTCGCGCAATGGGCCAACACCGTGTTCCGCAACGACGTGCGCTTCTTCGGGGCCGGGGTGATCGGCGTCGCGGCGATCTGGACGCTGATCCGCATCGCCGGGCCGGTCGCGGGCGGGCTGCGCGCGTCGCTGGCGGCATCGCGCGGCGCACGCGGTGCGGGCGTCGCGCTGGAGGAACGCGACCTGCCGTTCGCCGCGATCGCGGGCGGCACGCTGGCGGTGCTGGTGCCGATCGCGCTGCTCCTCCACGGCGTACTCGCGGGCGGGCCGCTGGCGGGCAGCGCCTGGCTGCTGATCGCGGCCAGCCTGTTGTTCGTGCTGGTCGTCGGCCTCGTGATCGCGGCGGTGTGCGGCTATATGGCCGGGTTGATCGGCGCGTCCAATTCGCCGGTGTCGGGGATCGGCATCCTCTCGGTCATCGCCGCCTCGCTGATGCTGGTCGGCTGGTTCGGGCGCGGCGGCGGCGCGCAGGAAACATCGGCGCTGGTCGCCTATGCGCTGATCGTCACCGGCATCGTCTTTGGCGTGGCGACCATCTCCAACGACAATCTGCAGGATCTGAAGACCGGGCAGCTGGTCGGCGCGACGCCGTGGAAGCAGCAGGTCGCGCTGGTGATCGGCGTCGGCTTCGGTTCGCTGGTGGTGCCGCCGGTGCTGCAACTGCTCTACACCTCGTTCGGGTTCGCGGGGATGCCCGGCGCCGGCCCCAACGCGCTGGCCGCGCCGCAGGCCGCGCTGATCTCCGCACTGGCGCAGGGGGTGCTGGGCGGCGACCTCAACTGGACGATGATCGGCTGGGGCGCCGCGGTCGGCGCCGGGATCATCGCGGTCGACGAACTGCTGGGGAGGATGGGCCGGATGCGGCTGCCCCCGCTGGGCGTCGGGCTGGGCATCTATCTGCCGATGTCCGCGACGCTGACCGTCGTCGTCGGTACCGTGATCGGCCATTTCTACGACCGCTGGGCGGACGGCCGCGCGGATGTGGAGGGCGTCAAGCGGCTGGGCGTGCTGACCGCGACGGGGATGATCGTGGGCGAAAGCCTGTGGAACGTGGTCTTCGCCGGCATCGTCTACGAAGCGGGCAACGACGCCCCGCTGGCGCTGGTCGACGGGTTCGAGACGCCGGCGCTGGTCGCCGGCACGCTGCTGTTCGCGGCGGTCGCCGCGTGGCTCTACCACGGCACGCGGCGGCTGGCGGCGTGACGTGGCGCGCGGTGCTGGCGGCGCTGGCGCTGCTCGGCGCCGCGCCGCCCCCCGACGCCGCGCCCGCCGATGCGGCGGTCGATGAGGCGCTGACGCTTCCGCCCGGCTACCCCCGCGATGCGGTGCTGCGCGCGGTGTCGCGCAGCCTGCGCTGGTCGGGGCACCCCGACGCCGGGCTGCGCGCCGCCCGCGCGATGACCGATGGCGGCACGGACGAGATACCGCCCGGCACGCGCCCCGCACCGCCGCGCTATGTCCCGCTGCGCACCGCCTTCCCCGATGCGCGCTGCGACCGCGCACCCGCCGATGCGGCCGACGACTGGGCGCGCGCCTGCCTGCTGGATCGCGACCACCATTGGACCGGCCTGCCCGACGCCGAAGTGCTGCGCGGCGTGGTGCCGCGGCTGCGCGATGCCGGGGTGCGGCGCGGCGTGCTGGCGATGCTGGTGCGCGAATATGGCGATGCGGACACGCTGCGCTTCATCGCCGCCGAACAGGCGCGCCGGCCCGACCCGGTGATCGCCGACCTGCTGGCGACGCCGCAGGCGCGCTACCGGCTGGGCGACCGCGCCGCCGCGCTGGCCGCCGCCCGCGCCGCGCGCACCTTCGACGACAAGGCCGCGGCGATCCGGCTGATGCTGGCCGTGAACGACGTGGACGCGGCCGTGGCGGTCTTCGACACGCTGGCCACGACCCCGCCCGAACTGGCGGACGATTGCTTCGGCTGGTTCGGCCCGATCGGCGGCCTGGCGCTCACGGAGCTCGGCCATGTCGGCGCCCCTGCGCCCGCGATCGGCACGTTCCTCGACCGCATCGGCACCACGCCGCTGTTCCGCCGACTGTGCCCCGCCGGCCTCGATGCCGAAACCGCGGTTGCGCTCTCGCTCGCGGCCGGTCGCGCCGACGCCGCGCTCGCCCGTGCGCGTCGCGAAACCGCCACGCCGTTCCTGTTGATCGACACCGCGATTCAGATCACGCGCGACCGGCTGCATGCCGGCGACCCCGCCGCCGCACGCCTGCTGCTGCGCGAGGCCGCCACCGCGCTGCCGTCCTATCGCGACCACGAACGTCCGGGGGATACCGGCCGCCGGTTCTACCTTATCCAGCTGCTGGCCGCCGCAGGCGATGTCGACGCAGCCGACCCGCTCGCGCGGCGCCAGCCCGCGGGCGCGCTACGCGCGGTCGCGCTGTCCGCCGCGGTGGCGGGGCGGGCGGGGCTGCGCGTCGACGATCAGGCGCCCGCGCTGGAGACGATCGACCCCGCCGTGCTGCCCGGGCTTACATCTTCGACAGCAGCTCCGCGATAGACACGAACGCGAAGCCGACCGAGCTGTCGGCGATGCCATAGGGCATGAACAGTTTGTCGCCGTGCTTCATCGCGCCGCAGGTGTAGACGACGTTGGGGACATAGCCTTCGCGGTCCTGGTCTGCCGCCGCCAGGATCGGCGAGCGCGTGCGGCCCAGCACCCGCGCCGGATTGTCCTTGTCCAGCAGCACCGCGCCGATCGAATATTTGCGCATCGCGCCGACGCCGTGCGTCAGCAGCAGCCAGCCCTCGTCGATCTCGATCGGCGGGCCGCAATTGCCGATCTGCACGAACTCCCACGGGAACACGGGCTTCAGGATCAGCTCGCCCCCGTCCCACACCGTCAGATCGTCGGTCTTGAGCAGGTACAGATTCTCGCCGTCCTGCCGGCCGATCGCCATATACTGGTCGCCGACCTTGCGCGGGAACAGCGCGATCCCCTTGTTGCGCGAGGCGCTGCCGGTCATCGGCACCAGATCGAAGGCGCGGAAATCCTTGGTCCGCAGCAGCTCCGACTGGATCGCGCTGCCGTTATAGGCGGTATAGGTGCCCAGCCATTCGACGCTGCCGTCGTCATGGTGGAACTGCACCAGCCGCAGATCCTCCAGCCCCTTCGACTGCGCCTCGGTGATCGGGAAGATCACCGTGCCCGACAGCGTACTGTCGCGGTGACGATAGACAGTCACCGGGCCGCTCGGCATCTGTTCCTCGTCGCTGCCGACCGCGTCGGTGGCGGTGGCGAACGGCGGCTCGGGCGCCAGCTTCAACTCGTTGTCGCTGGTGATGATGCCTTCGCGGAACGCGACCGAGGAGATATGCCCCTCCCCCACCGCGCGCAGCGACATCAGGATGCGCTGCGCGCCATCCTCCATCCCGCTCTGGTCCGGATGCGGCACCACGCTGGGGTTCATCAGCGCGGCGGCGGCGTAGCTGTATTCGTGGCAGAAATAGGCGCCGATCAGTTGCCGCTTCTCATCGGAGATGCGGCTGCCGTCCAGCCCGTGCGCCGATGCGATCTCGTCGTAGCGGGTCATGAACACGCGGCGCGTCTGCCAGTGGCGCGCCTCGAAATCCTTGAGCACCAGTTCCAGCTGGTCGCGCGCTTCCTGCGGCGACATGCTGACCACTTCGCTGATGAGCCGTTGCGACCGGCTGGGGCCGCCATTCTGCGGCGCCATCCACCCGATATGAAAGGGTCGGACCACCACTCGCGACGGATCGGCATGCAGACGCAGCCGATGGTTGAACAGCTTCAAGGACCAGCCTCGTCGTTATGGACGTAACGCTTGCGCGCGCAGCCGGCGTTACGCCGACCGTTCGTGCACCTGTGTCCCTGCCACTTTTCCCAGGCGCTTTGAAAGCCCCGAAATCGCACACGACGCCATTTGCAGCGCCAGGATCGATTCGGCGCCCTGGTTGCGGTTCAGCCCGCTGGGCATCAGCCCGTCGAAACACCCACCGTCCCCCAACGAGGCGAGCGGCAGGTCGAGGTCGTTGGCGCCCAGATACCAGTCGTAAGCGCGCTTCGCCTCGTCGAACCAGCGACGGTCGCCGGTCGCGTCGAACGCCGCGGCGCACGCGTCGATGGTCGCCTGCGCCTCCAGCGGCTGCTGGTCGAAGGGCAGCGGCTCGGCATAGACGCGGCCGAAGCTTTCCGATCCCACCGCGCGGAAATGGCCCTCCGGCGCGGTCTGCTTGGTGACGATCCACGCCAGCGTATCCAGCCCGCAGTCGATCAGGTCGCGGCGGTCGAGCGCCACGCCGGCGCGGATCATCGCCTCCGGCAGGCGGGCGTTGTCATAGGCCAGCACGATTTCAAACCAGCCCCATTCGGGGCGCCGCGCGGCGTCCAGCAGCGCCAGATGCTCGTCCGGAAAGCGCCGCAGGATCCGCGACGCCAGCTGGTGGCCGGGCGACGCCTGCAACATCGCCGCCGCACCCAGCATCGCAAACGCCTGCGCGCGCGGGCTTTCCAGCTCCAGCGCCAGGCTGGCGGTGGAATCGAACATCGCCTGCGCCCAGTCGCGGTGCTTCATCTCGTGCGCATCGCGCGCGGTCACGCCCAACGCCCACAGCGCACGGCCGTTCGAATCCTCCGACCCGATATCCTCGCACCACGTCCGGTCGAAGTTCATGAAGTTGCGGAACCGCCGTGCGTCCGGGTTCCAAGCATATTGCACGAACGCGGCATAGACCGTGGTCCACTTGTCGCGCGTCGCCGGGTCGCAATCCTCGACCGCGCTCATCAGCATCAGCGCGCGGGCGTTGTCGTCGATGCAATAGCCGTGGCGACGATCGGGGACCGAGAAGATCGAATGCTGGAGCATCCCCGTCGCGTCGCTCATCCGCTCGACCGCGGTGAGGTCTACGGGAAGCACCTTGCGCGTCGAGGCCGCACCGCGCAGCCGCGCGGGCCGCGCCGCGATGCCGCCGACGATCTCCGCCATCGCGGTTTCGGCCATCTGCGACCAGATCATCGTCCGCCCGCGGGCATAGGCGCGCGCCGATAGCCGCGCGATGTTGCGCTTGCTGCCCAGCAGGTCGTTGATCTCGCGCGCGAAGGCCGCTGCGTCGCGGAAATCGACCAGCACGCCGTGCCCGTCCGCCAGGATCTCGGTCGCGTGCACGTAGGGCGTGGAAATCACCGCCTTGCCCACGCCCACAGCGTAGCTCAGCGTCCCGCTCGTGATCTGCGCCGGGTTCAGATACGGCGTGGCATAGATGTCGGACGCCTGGAGATAGTCGATCAGGTCGTCATGATCGACGAACGCGTCGATGAACGCGACATTGGCGCCCACGCCCAGCCGGTCGGCCTGCTCCTTCAGCGAATCGCGATACCGCTCGCCTTCGTGCGCGACCAGATTGGGGTGCGTCGCACCGAGCACGACGTACATCGCATCCGGGTGCTTCTCGACGACCGCGGGCATCGCCTCGATCATCGTCTCGATCCCCTTGCCCGGCGCCAGCAGCCCGAACGTCAGGATCACGCGATGCCCGGTCCAGCCGAAGCGGTCCTTGAGCGAATCCGGCTCCACGAACGCGCGATCGGGCACGCCATGCGGGATCACCGCGATCGCCTTGGCATTCGCGCCATAGACGCGCTCCAGGATCTCGCGCCCGCGCTCGGCCATGACGATGACCTTCGCCGCGCGGCGCAGCAGCCCTTCCAGAACGGTGCGCTCGGCCGCGCTCGGCTTTTCGAGGATGGTGTGCAGCGTCACCACCAGCGGGATCGACACGCGGTCGATCAGCGACAGGATATGCGCGCCCGCTTCCCCGCCGAAGATGCCGTATTCGTGCTGCACCCAAAGCGCCTGCGCGCCGCTCGCCTCGATCGCGCGCGCGGTCGCCAGATAGGCGGCGCGGTCATGCTGCGGGATCGTGCCGGTGACGGCGTCGGGATAGTCGTAGCGCCCGGGGTGGTCGTCCATCGCGTAGACGTCGACCGACATGTCCGGGAAGCGCCGCTTGAGCGCGGTATAGGTATCGGTGGTGAACGTCGCGATACCGCATTTGCGCGGAAGGAAATTGCCGACGAGCGCGATATGCGTGACGTCCTGCGGGATAGCCGACTGCTTCATTCCTCTGCCTTCGCTGATGCAGCACGACGGGCGATACACCCGCGCGCATAGGGCGATGAACCCGTCATGAAGCAGATGGTTGCAGGAATGTTGCACTGCAACCACGCCCGATCGTGTTGATCGCGATCAATCGAAAGCGGGGCGCGGCGGACCGACGCGGCCCGCCCGGTCAGCCGCGGCCGCGGTACGGCGCGACGCCCTGATCGGGCAGCCACACCCCCTCCGGCGGCGGGCCGGACTGCCAGAAGACGTCGATCGGCATCCCCCCGCGCGGATACCAGTAACCGCCGATGCGCAGCCAGCGCGGTGCCATTTCGCGGAACAGCCGGTCGCCGATGCCCACGGTGCAATCCTCGTGAAAGGCGGCGTGGTTGCGGAACGATCCCAGGAACAGCTTCAGCGACTTCGATTCGACGATCGTGTCGCCGGGCACGTAATCGATCACCAGATGCGCGAAATCGGGCTGGCCGGTCACCGGGCAGAGCGAGGTGAATTCCGGCTGCACGAACCGCACCAGATACGCGGTGCCGGGGCGCGGGTTGGGAACGTAATCGAGCGCCGCTTCCTCCGGCGATGCGGGAAGCGTGCTGGCCTGGCCAAGGAACTTCGGTGTCATGTTCGCGCACATAGTCCCGCGCGCGCGCAATTGCGACCTGTTCCCTCGCCATCCCGCGCGGCTATGGAGGGGACATGGAACCCCTTGTCTCCACCGAATGGCTCGCCGGCCAGCTGGGCGCGCGCGACCTGCGCGTCGCCGACGCCACCTATCACGTGAAGCTGCCGGGCGCGCCGCCGCGCGATGCCGCGGCCGAATTCGCCGCCGGGCATATCCCCGGCGCGGTGTTCATGGACCTTGACGGCTTTTCGGATGCCGCCAGCCCGCTGCCCTCCACCCTGCCCGGCCCCGCGCAATTCGCCAGCCGCATGGGAAAGCTGGGGCTGGGCGACGGCACGCGCATCGTCCTGTACGACGATGCCGCGCACCACACCGCGGCGCGCGCCTGGGTGATGCTGCGCGCGTTCGGCTTCACCGAGGTCGCGATCCTGGACGGCGGGCTGGCGAAATGGCGCGCGGAGGGCCGCACGCTGGAAACCGGCCCCGGCGCCTCCGCCCCGCGCCACGCCACCCCGCGCGAGATCGGCGTCGGCATCCGCGACATGGCCGCGGTGCGCGCGATCGTCGCTGACGGCGGCGAACAGCTGGTAGATGCCCGCTCGCCCGCGCGCTTCACCGGCGAGGAAGCCGATCCGCGCCCCGGCATCGCCGCGGGGCACATGCCGGGCGCGCGCAACCTGCCGTATAACCGGCTGTTCAACGCCGACGGCACGTGGAAGCGCGGCGCGGACCTAGCCGCCGCCTTCACCGACGCGGGCGTCGACCTCGACCGGCCGATGACGATGACCTGCGGATCGGGGATCACCGCCAGCGTGCTGGCGTTCGGCGCGCATCTGCTGGGCCGCGACGCCGCGGTATATGACGGCAGCTGGACCGAATGGGGCGCCGACCCTTCCACCCCCAAGGCGACGGGGGCGGCATGAGCGACGACACCGATCACGGGCACGACATCGCACCCGCCACGCGCGTCGTCACCGCCGGGCGGCGCGACGAATGGACCCGCGGCATCGTCAACACCCCCGTGTGGCGCGCCTCGACGATCCTGTACGACGATGTCGCCGACCTGCGGGCCGCGGCGGGGAAGGACACGCACCACCGGCTGTTCTACGGCCGGCGCGGCACGCCGACGCAATGGAGCCTGGCTGACGCGCTGACGCAGCTGGAACCGGGGGCGGAGGGGACGTTCCTCTACCCCTCCGGCGTCGCCGCGATCGCCGGATGCCTGCTGGCGATCCTGTCGCCCGGCGACGAACTGCTGGTGACCGACAGCGCCTATGACCCGACGCGGTCGATGGCCGGCGGGCTGTTGCGGCGGATGGGGATCACCACGCGCTTCTACGATCCGCTGATCGGCGCCGGCATCGCCGACCTGATCGGCCCGGCGACGCGCGCGATCGTGATGGAAAGCCCCGGCAGCCTGACGTTCGAGGTGCAGGACGTCCCCGCCATCGCCGCCGCCGCGCGGGCGCGCGGGGTGGCGACGGTGCTGGACAATACCTGGGCCACGCCATTGCTGTTCCCCGCGATCGCGCACGGCGTCGACTACACGATCCTGGCGTGCACCAAATATGTCGTCGGCCATTCCGACGTCATGCTGGGTTCGGTCACCGCCGCGCCGGGGCGGTTCGCGGCGCTGCGCGACACCGCGTTCCAGCTGGGGCAGGTGACCGGCCCCGACGATGCCTGGCTGGCGTCGCGCGGGCTGCGCACCATGGCGGTGCGGCTGAAACAGCATCAGGACAGCGCGCTGGCGATCGCGCGCTGGCTGGACGCGCAGCCGGGCGTCGCGCGCGTGCTGCACCCCGCGCTACCCTCCTGCCCCGGCCATGACGTGTGGGCGCGCGATTTCGCGGGATCGTCCGGGCTGTTCTCCTTCGTGCTGGATGGCGGGGACGAACGCGCGCGCGCCGCGCTGATCAACACGCTGGCGCATTTCGGCATCGGCTACAGCTGGGGCGGCTATGAAAGCCTGGCGCTGCCGGTCGATCCGCACCGCTATCGCACCGCCACCACCCCCGATGTCGCCGGGCCGCTGGTGCGGTTGCAGATCGGGCTGGAGGATCCGGGCGACCTGATCGCCGATCTCGACCGCGGGCTGGCGGCGTTCCGGGCCGCGCGCGGGTGAACGAATGGGTCACCGTGCTGGCGCGCTACGGCATCCCGCTGCCCGGCCGTGCGCAGGCGGTGGAGGCGGCGGTGGCCGGCGCACTGGTGCTGCTGGCGCTCGCCATCGGGGTGGCGGCGGGGCGTGCACTCGGCCCGCGGCTGGCGGACTGGTGGAAGGATCATGTCGCCGGCCAGACCGGTGAGGGGCTGCGCCCGCGGCTCGGGCTGATCGTGCGCCACGGCACCGCCGCGCTGCTGCTGGCGGTGGTGCTGGTCGCGCATCGCTGGTCGCCCTGGGCGGGCGCGCCGGTCGGGCTGGCGCTGGGCAGCGCCGCCGCGCTGACGACGCACCAGCTGATGCGCGGCGTCGGCATCCCGCGCTGGGCGTCGTGGACGGTGGAGGCGATCGTGTTCGTCGCGCTGTTCAGCCGCGCGGTCGGCGGGCTGGAGCCGATCACCGCGACGCTGGATGCGATCGCGGTCACCATCGGGTCGCGGCGCCTGTCGCTGCTGGCGCTCATTTCCGCGCTGGTGACGGTGGTGGTGCTGATCGCGCTGGTGCGGGTCGTCAATCGCGTCGTCGCGCATGCGATCGACCGCACCCCCGCGCTCGACCCGACGCAGAAGATCCTGGCGCAGAAGATCGCGGGCATCGCCGCGGTGGTCGTCGCCTTCCTGTTCGGGATCGACCTGATCGGGATCGACCTGACCGCCTTCGCGGTGTTTTCCGGCGCGTTCGGCCTGGCGGTCGGTTTCGGGATGCAGAAGACGATCGGCAACCTGATCGCCGGGATCATCCTGCTGATGGATCGTTCGATCAAGCCCGGCGACGTGATCGTCGTCGGCGAAAGCTTCGGCTGGGTGAACAAGATCGGCGTGCGCGCGGTGTCGGTCGTCACCCGCGACGGCAAGGAACATCTGATCCCGAACGAGGATCTGATGACGCGCGAGGTGGAGAACTGGTCCTATTCCGACCGCAACGTGCGCGTGCGCATCCCCGTCAGCGTCGCCTATGACAGCGACCTGAAACTGGCGCAGGACCTGATGCTGAAGGCCGCGCTGGCCAGCCCGCGCGTGCTCGCCAGCCCCAAGCCGAACGTCTGGCTGACCGCGTTCGGCAACGACGGGGTGGAGCATGAGATACTGGCGTGGATCAGCGACCCCGAAAGCGGCGTCGGCAACGTCCGCTCCGACGTGCTCAACCGATTGTGGTGGATGTTCAAGGACGCCGGCATCGCCATCCCCTTCGCCCAGCAGGACGTCTACATCCGCAGCTGGCCGGAACAGCGGGGCTAATAGCGGAGGGAGGAAGCGAGCGTTTGCCGCGCGCCCCCACTCCGTCATCCCAGCGAAAGCTGGGATCTCCCGCGACTGGCGCGACGCCCGCTTCGCAAAGGCCCCAGCCTGCGCTGGGGCGACGGGCATCGGGCAATCGTCACCCCGGCGAAGGCTGCGGCCTTCGTGGAATGCGTGCCGCCCGCCCCGTGGAACCCGTCACCCCGGACCTGTTCCGGGGTCCACTGCTCCGCGAGTCCCGACCTGGCATGTTTGCGGGTGGGTGGATGCCGGAACAGGTCCGGCATGACGACGCGAACGTTCGCCCGCGCTCGGTCGCGCGCCCCCGGTCGCTTACTGTTGCGGCGCGGGCGTCGCGCTGGCGGCCGGCGCGGCGGTCGCCCCTGCGGAGGCGCGGGCGCCCTGCCCGTCGCCCTGCGGCGCGGCGATGATGTCGCGGGTCGTCTGCCCCTTGTCGATCACGTTGGTCTGCGGATCGCCGACGGCGGAGCGGATGCCCGCCTGCGCCGCGCCGGTGCCGCCGGCTTCGTCGATCACCGCGCCCTGCGTGCCGGTGCGCTGCGCCGGGCCGCCGAACAGCGCCTCCAGCGTCTGCGCCTGGGTGTTCACGCCCTGCGTCCGCGCGGCGCCCGGCTGCGGCGGGACCAGCGCGAAATCGGGCGGGATCACCAGCGGGGGCTGGCGCGCGACGGCGAATTCGTCGGGACGCGCACGGTCGTAACCGCTCTTCCCGCAGCCCGAGACAAGGGCAAGCGCCGTGAGCGAGGCCACCACGACGACAGACTTACGCATGGACATTCTCCGAAGGATCGGGCCGCTTCTCGCGGATCAGGAGCGCGCGTGCCAGCAGAATCAGCACGCCGATGGTAATCGCCGCATCCGCGACGTTGAAGATCAGGAACGGGCGCCATTCGCCGAAATGCAGGTCGGCGAAATCGACGACATAGCCCAGCCGGATGCGGTCGAGGATATTGCCCAGCGCACCGCCCAGCACCAGCCCCAGCGCCAGCCGGTCGGCGCTTTTGTCCTCGCGCGTCATCCAGATCGCGACGCCAGTGGCGATCGCGGCGGTGAACGCCACCAGCAGCCAGCGGGTCAGCTCGGTCTCGGCGCGCAGCATCCCCAGCGACACGCCCTCGTTCTTCGTGAAGCGCAGGTCGAAGATCGGCAGAATCGTCTTGTACGCGCCCAGGAAATCGACGCCCAGCGGCCCGGTGACCAGCCATTTCACCGCCTGGTCGACGACGAACACCGCCGCCGCCACCGCCAGCCCCGCACGCGGCACCTTGCTCACGCGCCGGCCCCGACGACGTCGGCGCAGCGCCCGCACAGCCCGTCGTCCGCCGCCACGTCGGGCAGGTGGCGCCAGCAGCGGCCGCACTTGCGGTAATCGGTGCGCGTCACCGACACCGTATCGCCCGGCGTCACCTTGGCGACGATGAACGCCTCCGCCAGCGCGGCGGCATCCAGCGGCAGCTCGGGTACCGTCACCTCCGCCTCCAGGCTGGAGCGGACGGTCTTTTCACGGCGCAGCGGCTCGATCGCCTCGGTCACGCGCGCGCGCAGCTCACGCACTGCCCCCCAGCGCGCGGCGACGTCCTCTCCGGTTTCCGGGGGCAGTTCGGGCCAGTCGAGCAGGTGGACCGATCCGTCCGCATCGGCGAAGCGCGCCTGCCACACCTCCTCGGCGGTGAACACCAGCACCGGCGCGGCCCAGCGCACCATCGCGTGGAACAGCACGTCCAGCATCGTGCGATAGGCGCGCCGCGTCACATCGCCCGCGGCATCGCAATAGAGCGAATCCTTGCGGATATCGAAGAAGAACGCCGACAGGTCCTCGTTCGCGAAATCGCTCAGCAGCCGGACGTAGCCGTTGAAGTCATACGCCTCGACCGCGCGGCGCAGCTGCGCGTCCAGCGCATGGGTGAGGTGGAGCATGTACCGCTCCAGCTCCGGCCATTCGCCCACCGCCAGCCGCTCCGCCTCGTCGAACCCGTCCAGCGCGCCCAGCAGGTAGCGGAACGTGTTGCGCAGCTTGCGATACTGGTCCGCCACCCCGGCCAGGATCTCCTTGCCGATGCGATGGTCCTCGGTGAAATCGACCGACAGCGCCCACAGCCGCAGGATATCCGCGCCGTAATCGCGCATCAGGTCCAGCGGGTTGATGGTGTTGCCCAGCGACTTGGACATCTTCATGCCCTTGGCGTCCATCGTGAAGCCGTGCGTCAGCACCGCGTCATAGGGCGCCCGCCCGCGCGTCCCGCAGCTTTCCAGCAGCGACGACTGGAACCAGCCGCGATGCTGGTCCGACCCTTCCAGATACAGATCGGCGGGCCAGCTCAGTTCCGGCCAGCGCCCGCTGTCGAGCACGAAGGCATGGGTGCAGCCCGAATCGAACCACACGTCCAGGATGTCGGTGACCCGCTCGTAATCCGCCGGGTCGCGATCGGGGCCGAGCAGCGCGGGCATTGCCGCGTCGCTCCACGCATCGACGCCCTCTTCGCGGAAGGCCGCGACGATCCGCGCGTTGACCTGCGGATCGACCAGATACTGGCCGGTGCGCCGGTCGACGAACAGCGCGATCGGCACGCCCCACGCGCGCTGGCGCGAGATCACCCAGTCGGGCCGCCCCTCCACCATCGCGCCGATGCGGTTGCGGCCCTTTTCCGGCACGAACCGCGTCGCCGCGATCGCCGCGATCGCGCGGTTGCGCAGCGTGTCGGCCTCTCCGTCGATCGGCCGGTCGACCGCGATGAACCACTGCGGGGTACAGCGATAGATCACCTTCGCCTTGGACCGCCACGAATGCGGGTAGGTGTGCTGGAAATCGTCGCTGGCGGACAGCAGCAGGCCGGTGTCGCGCAGGTCGGTGCAGATCGGCCCGTCGCTGGCGACGAACTTCTTGTTGATGACGCTGCCCTGCCCCCCCAGCCACGCCCAGTCGTCGCGGTACATGCCCGCGGCATCCACCGCGAACACCGGCTCGATCCCGTGCTTCTTGCACAGTTCGAAATCGTCCTCGCCATGGTCGGGCGCCATGTGGACCAGCCCCGTGCCCGCGTCGATGGTGACGAAGTCGCCCTCCAGGAACGGGCGCGGCGTGGCGTAGAAGCCGCCCAGATGATGCATCGGATGGCGCACCGTCGCGCCTTCCAGCACCGGCCCCTTGATGAGCGCGACGATCCCTTCCAGCTTCAGGCCGGTGCGCTGGGAGAAGGCCGGGAACAGCGGCTCGGCGACCAGATACTTCTTCCCGCCGCTTTCGAACTGGAGGTAGTCGATCGCCGAACCGTAGGCGATCGCCTGGTTGACCGGGATCGTCCACGGCGTGGTGGTCCAGATCGGCGCGATCGTGCCCGCCAGCCCCGGATATTCGGGGCATTGGATCACCTCGAACCCGACGTCGATCTGGGTGGAGGTGATGTCCTCATATTCGATTTCGGCTTCGGCCAAGGCGGTCTTTTCGACCGGGGACCACATCACCGGCTTCGCGCCGCGATACAGCTGGCCCGTCTCGGCGAACTTCATCAGCTCGGCGACGATCGTCGCCTCCGCGGCGAAATCCATCGTCAGATACGGCTTGTCCCAGTCGCCGTTGATGCCCAGCCGCTTCAGCTGCTCGCGCTGGGTGTCCACCCAATGCTGCGCATAGGCGCGGCACTCGGCGCGGAACTCGCGCGGCGGCACCTCATCCTTGTTGCGCTTCTTCTTGCGATATTCCTCCTCGACCTTCCATTCGATCGGCAGGCCGTGGCAATCCCAGCCGGGGACATAGGGCGCGTTCTTGCCCAGCAGCGTCTGGGTGCGCACCACCATGTCCTTCAGGATATGGTTCAGCGCATGGCCGATGTGCATGTCGCCATTGGCATAAGGCGGGCCGTCGTGGAGGATGAACGTCTCGCGCCCCGCGCGCTCCTGGCGCAGGCGGCGGTACAGGTCCATGTCCTGCCATCGCGCCAGGATCGCCGGCTCCTTCTGCGGCAGCCCCGCCTTCATGGGAAAATCGGTCTTCGGCAGGAAGACGGTTTCGCGCCAGTCGCGCGGCGTGTCGGATGCATCGGCCATGGAATGTCAGGCCTTAGCGCGCCGTTATTCCGCCAGCAACTCACGTGCGCGCGCGCAGTCGCGGTCCATCTGCGCGACCAGTTCGTCCAGCCCTGAGAATTTCGCTTCCGGGCGCAGATAGTCGATTAGCGCGACCTCGATCTCCTGCCCGTACAGGTCGCCCGAAAAGTCGAAGAAATACGGCTCCAGCAATTCCTTGGGCGGCTCGAACGTCGGGCGCACGCCCAGGTTTGCGGCCCCGGGCACGACCCGTCCGTCGGGCAGGTATCCGCGCACCGCATAGATGCCATAGGCAGGGCGCAGGTAATCGCCCATGTCGACATTGGCGGTGGGATAGCCGATCGTCCGGCCCAGCTTGTCGCCATGCTGCACCGTCCCGCGAATCGCGAACGGGCGCGTCAACAGCCGCGCCGCGCCGCGCATGTCGCCCGCGCGCAGCGCCTCGCGGATGCGGGTGGACGATACCGGCGCCCCGTCCAGCATCACCGGGCCGACGGTGTCCACCGCATAGCCGCCGCGCGCACCCGCCGCGCGCAGCATCGCGACCGTGCCGCGCTTTGCGTGGCCGAAGGTGAAATCCTCGCCGGTCACCACGCCGGCCACCTGCAACGCGCGCTCCAGCCGCTCGGCGATGAAATCCTCCGCGCTCAGCGCCGCCAGCGCGGCGTCGAACCGGAACACCACCATCGCATCCGCGCCCGCCTGCGCGAACAGCCGCGCGCGCTGGTCCAGCGTGGTCAGCCGGAACCACGGCGCATCGGGGCGGAAATAGCGGACCGGGTGCGGATCGAACGTGGCGACCAGCGCCGGGCGCCCTTCGGCGCGCGCACGCGCCACCGCCCGGCCCACCACCGCCTGATGGCCCAGGTGCACGCCGTCGAAATTGCCGAGCGCGACGATCCCGCCCGCCAGATGGGCGGGCACCGCCGAGCCGCCGTCGAGCCGCTCCATGCCCCGCGCTCTAGGGGCGTGCTTCCTCCGGGGCAATCCCGGCGCGCACGACACGCAAGACGTTGCCGCCCATCACCTTCGCCACGTCGTCGCGCGACAGCCCGCGGTCCAGCAGCGCCTGCGCCACCGCCGGCACGCCCGCCGCGTCGAACCCGGTCGTCACCGCGCCGTCGAAATCCGATCCCAGCCCGACATGGTCGATCCCGGCCACATCGCGCACGTGCAGGATCGCGGCGGCGACCCTGTCCGGCGTGGTGCCGCAGATCGCGGCCTCCCAGTAACCGATGCCGATCACCCCGCCGGTGCGCGCGATCCCGCGGATCTCCGCATCGCTCAGGTTGCGGTTGACCCCGCACGTCGCCTGCACGCCGCCATGGCTCGACACCACCGGGCGGCGCGCCATCGCCAGAATGTCCGCCACCGCCGCATGGCTGGCATGCGCGACGTCGACGATCATCCCCAGCGCCTCCATCCGCCGCACCACCTGCCGGCCGAGCGGGGTCAGCCCGCCCTTGTGCTCGCCATGCATCGAACCGGCGACGTCGGTGTCGAAGAAATGCGCGAGGCCGGCCATGCGGAACCCCGCGACGTACAGCCGGTCCAGGTTGGCGATATCGCCCTCCATCGCCTGCAACCCCTCGATCGACAGCATCGCCAGCACCGGCGCGCCGCGCTGTCCCGCCCCATCCAGATCGGCGGGAAGGTGCACCACCCGCAACCGCCCGCCCGACGCCGCGGCATAGCGGCCCAGCTTCTCGGCATGGAACAGCGATCGTTCCAGCAACGATCCCCAGGTGCGCCGCGGCTGGCGCTGCGCGATCACCAGCGCGGTGATATTGTCGCTGTCGGCGCCGTTGGCGTCGTAATTCTGCCCGCGCGGCGTCTTCGTCACCGATGAGAAGACCTGCAGCGCATAGCCGCCCGCGATCAGCCGCGGCAGGTCCACCTGCCCGCGGTCGGACCGCAGCAGCAGGTTGCGCTGCCACATCAGCGTATCGGCGTGCATGTCGGCGACCGGGAAACCGCGCGCGGCGGCGGTGATCCGCAGCGGCACCGGCACCACCTTGTTCATCGACCCTTCGACCCAGGCCGGCGCGAACAGGAAGAAGCCGGCCGCCGCCAGCATCAGCAACGCCGCCCCGCCGATCAGCCATGTGCGCACGACGATTCTCCCCCGCCCGTTGCCGGGACGGAGGTTAGCGCACCAGCGTCACGAAGTCATAGGCCGGGCGATCGCCGTCCGCCGGATGCGCCTCGCGCGCGATCTCGCGCCAGCCGTCGAACGCGGGCACGCGCGCATCGCCGTCGGGCGTGCAATGCACCTCGGTCAGTTCGATCCGGTCGGCGCGGGGCAGCATCAGCGCATAGATTTCCGCGCCGCCGATCACCGCCACCTCGCCCGCGCCGGCGAGCGCCAGCGCCGCGTCGACGTCATGCGCCACCTCCGCGCCGGGGGCGTGCCATGTCGCGTCACGGGTCAGCACGATATGCCGGCGTCCCGGCAGCGGCGCGGGGAAGCTGTCGAACGTCTTGCGCCCCATCACCATCGGGCGCCCCATGGTCAGCGCCTTGAAGCGTTTCAGGTCGGCGGGCAGCCGCCACGGCAGCCGGCCGTCGACGCCGATCACGCCATTGTCGGCGCGCGCCAGGACGAAGAAGATCATGCCGCCCCGGCTATCGCGGCGCGCGCGCGGCGTAAAGTCAGCCCGCGGGCCGCGCCGTCGCAGCGGGCGGGGCGGCGGCGGCACCCAGCGTCGCGCTCCATTGCAGCGCCAGCGCGCACAAGGTCGCGATCACCGCCACGAATACATATTCCCGCATCGTCCGCTCCCTTCCGAACCATGCGTTTACATGTGTAATCGACGTGCTGAACCGCGCCTGAACGCGCTCAGACGGCGACCGGCGCCTTGATATGTGGCTGCGCTTCATACCCGTGGAGGACGAAATCCTCCGCTTCGTAGGCGTCGATCGCCGGCGCGCACCGCGTGATCTCCAACCGCGGCAGCGTTCCGGGCGCGCGCTCCAGCTGCGTGCGCGCCTGCTCCAGATGGTTCGAATACAGGTGGCAATCGCCCCCGGTCCAGATGAAGTCGCCCACGTCCAGCCCGCATTGCTGCGCCAGCATGTGCGTCAGCAGCGCGTAACTGGCGATGTTGAACGGCACCCCCAGGAAGATATCCGCCGACCTCTGGTACAATTGCAGCGACAGTTTGCCGTTCGCGACATGCGTCTGGAACAGGCAATGGCACGGCGCCAGCGCCATCGCGTGCAGCTCGCCCGGGTTCCACGCCGTCACGATCTGCCGCCGCGACGCCGGATTGGTGCGGATATCCGCGATCAATCCCTTGATTTGGTCGATATGGCGGCCGTCCGCCGTCTCCCAGTCGCGCCATTGCTTGCCGTAGACCGGGCCGAGATCGCCGTTCTCGTCGGCCCATTCGTCCCAGATGCTCACCTTGCGGTCCTGCAGCCAGCGCACGTTGGTGTCGCCGCGCAGGAACCACAGCAGCTCGACGATGATCGATCGCAGGTGGAGCTTCTTGGTGGTCAGCACCGGAAACCCCTGCGCCAGATCGAAGCGCATCTGGTGGCCGAACACGCTGAGCGTGCCCGTACCGGTCCGGTCCATCTGCCGCGCGCCCGAATCGAGCACGCGGCGCATCAGATCGAGATATTGCTGCACCCCGCCGGGATAGCCCCCCGCCCCCGCGCCGCCAAGCCCGCGTCAGCGATCAGCGCGCGGGCACCGCCGCCGCATCGGGGCGCCGCGTGTCCGCCGCGCCCAGGAAGGCATCGCCCTCCACCATGATGCTCTGGATGCTGCCCATCGTGTTCGACGGGCGCACGCGATGCCCCTTCGCCTCCAGCAACGGCACGATATCGGGGGAAAATCCGCCCTCCAGCTCCAGCGGCGCATCGCCGCCGCCCTGGTTGATGCGCGGCCGCTCGGCGGCCTCCGCCACGTTCAGCCCGTGGTCGATGACGTTCGACAGCAGCTGCACCATCGTCGCGATGATATAGCCGCCGCCGGGCGTCCCGGTGACCAGCCACGGGCGATCGTCCCGGAACACGATCAGCGGCGTGATCGTCGATCCGACGCGCTTGCCCGGCACCGGCCGCGTCGCATCGCGCGTCGCCCCGCCGCCGCGCCGCGACCACGACAGGTTGCCCAGCGAATTGTTGAGCAGCACCCCCGTCCCCGGCGCGACGACATGCGCGCCATAGGAAGCGGACAGCGTATAGGTGTTGCTGACGGCATTGCCCTGCGCATCCACCACCGAGAAGTGCGTCGTGTCCTTGCTTTCGAACGGATAGGGATTCCCGTCCGGCAGCGTCCGCGCGTCGAGCGAACGGTCGGGGCGGATCAGCCCGGCCCGCTGCGTCGCATAATCCTTGCTCGCCAACCCGCGCGCCGGGGTCTGCCAGTCGGGCGCGCCGCCCACCAGCCGGCGGTCGGCGGACACGATCTTCATCGTTTCCGACAGCAGGTGCAGGTTGGCGACGCTGCCCCATTTCGCCTCCGCCACCGGGAAGCGTTCCAGGATATTCATCGCCTCCGCGACGCTCACCCCCGATGCGGTCGGCGGCATGTACGCGATGCGCCGCCCGCGATAGCTGGACCAGATCGGCTCGGAAACGATCGCGCGATACCCCGCCAGGTCGACAGCATCGATGATCCCGCCGCCCGCGCGGATGCCCGCCGCCAGCTTCTGCGCCAGCGGCCCACGGTAGAAGGCGTCCGCCCCGCCCGCCGCGATCGCCCGCAGCGTGGCGGCCAGATCGGGCTGGCGGAACGTCTCGCCGGGAGCATAGGCCGTGCCGCCCGGCTTGAAGAACATCGCCATCGCCGCCGGATCGTCGGCCATCAGCCGCCGCTGCTCGGCATTGGCCTTCGCCTCGTCCTCCGACAGCGGCACGCCTTTGTCCGCCATCGCGATCGCCGGCGCCAGCAACGTGCCCCACGGCAGCGACCCGAAGCGGCGATGCGCCTCCCACAGCCCGGCGACCGTGCCGGGGATGGCGACGCCCTTCATCGACATCACCTTCGCCTGGTCCAGTTTGCCCGCCGCGTCCAGCAGCAGGTCGGGCGTGGTGTGGCGCGATGCCTGGCCGTAATAGTCGATCGCGATCGTCTGCGCCGGCCGCCCGCCCCGCGCCGCCATGTGCACCAGCATATAGCCGCCGCCGCCGACATTGCCCGCGCGCGGCAGCGTCACCGCCAGCGCAAAGCCGGTGGCGACCGCCGCGTCGACGGCGTTGCCGCCCTTGCGCAGGATCTGCGCGCCGACCTGCGCCGCCAGCACGTTCTGGCTGACGACCATCCCGCCGCGCCCCACCACCGGCTTGTGGATCTGGTCATAGGCGACGATGTCGCCCCCCGACGGCGTCGCCGCCCGCGCCGGCGGCTCCTCCTGCGCCGCCGCCACCGGCATCGACGGGACGGCAGCGATCAGCGCGGCGGCGGACAGGCGGCGAAGCATCGGGATCGTCCTTCCTTAGAACGAGGCGCGCAGATTGGCGTACCAGTAGCGGCCATAGGGGGTGTAGAGCGAACCCAGGAAGCCGTTCGACGACAGCGGCGGCTTCGCATCGGTCAGGTTGCGCACGCCGATGCGCATCCGATAGCGGCCCTCGCGCTTGTTGCCGACGGTGATCTGGCCATACAGATTGTAGGTCATCTGGCTGTCGATCAGCCACGGCACGCCCGCGCTGTCGATCAGCCCGGTGTCCTCGACATCGCCGGTATATTGCGTGAACGCGCCCAGCTCGAACTTCTCGTACCGCCAGTTGGCCGATCCGGTGACGCGCCAGCGCGGCTTGCCGTTCTGGCGCACCAGGCTGCCGGCGTCGGCGATGTTGGTGCCGGCGTTGATCTTCCCCGATGCGCGCGCGTCGATCAGCTCCTGGATCGGCGGCGACGGTTCGAGGAAGAACTTGTCGAGATAGGCGGCGTTGGCCGCGAACGAGAAGCGCCCCGCCCCGAAGTCCGGCAATTCCCAGGTCGCGCCCAGATCGACGCCCGCCGCCTCCTGCGGCAGCAGGTTGACGTACTGGTCGCGCACGTAATCGACGCGGCCGACCGGCGCGATCCCCGATCCGGCGAACAGCGCGATATCGTCCGCGGTCGGCGCGGCGCGGATCACATTGGGGTTGGTCGTCCCCGACACGCGCGCCAGATAGTCGGCGATCAGCGCATTGCCCTCCCCGAAGATGCCGACGATGCCCTTCTGCTGGACGTGCCAGTAGTCGGCGGTGAAGGTGACGCGGCCCAGCGATCCTTCCAGGAAGCGGGGTTCCAGCACCACGCCCGCGCTCCAGGTGTTCGACGTTTCCGGCTTCAGGTCCGGATTGCCGGCGCGCTGCGCCTGGATCGCGAAGCCCTGCGCGCAATTGGCGAAGCTGTTGATCGCGCCGGTGCGCAGCTGCGCCTCGCACCGGATCCAGTCGGTGCGCGTGTTCGACCGCGTCACGACGCGGGCGTTGATCTGTTCCAGGTTCGGCGCCTTGAACCCTTCGGCATAGGAACCGCGCAGGCGCAGCCCGCGCACCACTTCCCACGCACCCGCGATCTTGGGCTTGGCCACCGATCCGACGTCGCTGTAATGTTCGAACCGGCCCGCCAGCTGCACCTCCAGGCTGCGCATCAGCGGCACGTTCATGTCCGGCGCCACCACCGGCACCGCCAGTTCGACGAAGGCAGCGGCGACGGTGCGCCGCCCGCTGGTGTCGGGCGACGGGCTGGTGCCGACCAGGTCGGAGCCCAGCTTCGTCCCGGTGACGCTGTCGGTGAAAGTGATCGTGCCGTCGACGCGCGGGTCGCGGTCGTCCAGCTGCGTTTCGCGGCGCACTTCCGCCCCGAACGCGATGCCCAGATTGCCGCCCGGCAGCGTCAGCAGGTCCGCGCGCGATGCCTTGATGTCGGCCAGCGCCAGCGTCGACTTGCTGAAGCGCGTGGTCGTGATGCGGATCGCGTTCAGCGCGGCGGCATTGCTGAGCGTCGTGTCGGCGCCGCTGGGGTTGGCCAGATCGCTGCCGTTGAACGGATTATAGGCATCGGGCGTCGACAGGCCCAGCTGGCGCTGCAGCGCGGTGGCGCTGATCCCGTCCGACGTGTCGCGCACCGTCGCCTGCGAATACAGCGCCGCGCTTTCCCAGCGGAAGCCCAGCCATTCCCAGCGCAGCCCGGCCAGCGCGCGCCACTGGTCGTTCTTCACATGCACCAGATTGGGGCCGGCGTCGGCGATATTGTAGCTCGACAGCGTCACCGGCAGCCCGGCCGCTGGCGCGTTGATCCCGGGCAGGCGGTTGGGGTTGGCGGCGCCGTTCAGCACGGTCGGGCCGAACGGATTGTAGTAATTGGTCGCAGGGATGACGATCGGCAGCGAGCTGAGCGTGCCCGACGACGACTGGATGCTGTCGGTCGTCGCCGAATAATAGCCCGCTTCCCCAAACAGCTCCAGCCCGTCGGTCAGGTCGTAATGGCCGTTCAGGAACAGGTTGATCCGCTTCACCTTCGGCTGGATGTACGTGTCATAGGCGACGCGCGGATCGAAGCGCAGGTTGCGATCGGCGGCGGCGGTGTTGGTGCCATCGTCGATGCACAGCCCGTTCTTCAGCCCGGTCGTCGCGTTCGTCTGACAACCGGTGTTGGTCGACGGCTGGATATGGAACTGGCCGGACGCATTGGTCAGCACGGTGCCGTTCTGGCGGACCTGCACGTTGCCGACGGTCTGGAACGATCCCCATGGCGTGATCGCCGCGCGCCCGTCGAGCGCATTGACCCCTTCGAAGCGGGTGCCGACGAACAGCGGGCGCTTGTCGTCGGAGGCGGTGTAATCCTGTTCCGAACTGCGCAGCCCCGACCGCGTGGCGTAGCTGGCGAACAGCGTCACGTTGCCGCGCCCGCCGCCCAGGTTCTTGCCCAGCAGCAGGTTGAGGTTGCTCTCGGTCAGGCTGGTGCCTTCGGGATAGCCGGTCTGCCCCTCGATCTGCACGCCGTCGTAATCGGTGCGCAGCACGGTGTTGACGACGCCGGCCACCGCGTCGGATCCGTAGATGGCGGCGGCACCGTCGCGCAGCACCTCCAGCCGCTCCAGCCCGAACACGGGGATCGCATTGGTGTTGTACGTCAGCACCGGCACCAGATTCTCGTCCGCGCGGCTGGTCGGGTGGTTGACCACGCGCCGCCCGTTGAGCAGCACCAGCGTGTTGCCGACGCCCAGGTTGCGCAGGTTCACCGACCCCACGTCGCCGCGCGCCGCGTTCGAGCTGTTGGGCAGGTACGAGCTATTGAAGGTGACGTCGCCCAGCTGCGGGATCGAGCGGAACAGCTCGTCGCCGGTGACCGCGCCGGTATTGGCGATCTGCCGTTCGTCGACCACCGTCACCGGCAGCGCCGCGGTGGTCTTCGCCCCGCGGATCTGGCTGCCCACGACGACGATATCGTCGGCCGCGGCAGGGGCGGCGGCGGCGTCATCCGCCGTCAGCGCCGCCTCGACCTGGTCGTTCGACGGGACGATGCGCCCTTCGTCCGATGCGGGCGACGCGGCCGGCGCCTCCTGCACCAGCGCGGCGGGACGCAGCGCGGCGGCGACCGGCCGGGCGATCACGCGGACGCGGTTCGGGCCGGTATAGCGCCAGGTGTAGCCGCTGTTCGCCAGCAACCGGTCGAGCGCGCCGCCGGTTGTGAAGCGCCCGGCCAGCCGCGGCGCGATCTTCGTCCCGATCGCCGGATCGGTGAAGACCAGCTGCACCCCGGTCTGCTGCGCCACCTGCAACAGCGCGCTGTCCAGCCGCCCCGCCGCCACGTCGACCGCCACCGCGCGGTCGCCCGAAGCCGCCTGGGCGGGTGTGGCCAGCGCCACGGCGCACGCGGACAGCAACAGGAAATGCATCGTCTTCTTCATTGGGTCCCCCGACCGTCGACAGGCTCCCTGCACCTGTCCTCCATGCTGATGACGCACGATCTGGCGATCGCGAACCGCCGCGGGGATAATTTTTTTGCGCGCACCCTATTACCTGTTCGCATTGTCCGCGCTTTCGCGTCATGTCCGCGGGGGTGACCATCGCATGAGACAGGAAAGCGCGCCCGGACCGGGCGACCCGCCCGAGGCCCGGAGCGGCCAGGCACCGGCGTGGAGCGACGGGGCGCTCGCCACCTATCGCGCCGCGCTGCGCTCGTTCGTCGCGCGCCGCGTCGCCGATCCGCACGAGGTCGACGACCTGGTGCAGGAAGCCTGCGCCCGGCTGATGTCCAGCGTGCGCGAACGCGCGGTGGAGACGCCGCAGGCCTATCTGTTCCGCATCGCCGCCAACCTGATCGCCGACCGGCATCGCCGCAACCTGCCGACCGTCCCGTTGGCCGAGGAGCATCACCCCGCCGTCGCCGCCGAGCAGGAGGAACGCCGCCGCGCCGCCGACGTACGCGTGGCGCTGGCCGATGCGCTGGCGGAACTGTCGCCGCGGGTCCGCGACGTCTTCGTCCTGCGCCGGTTCGAGGAACGCAGCACCGGGGAGATCGCCCGCGACCTGGGGATCAGCCCGCGAATGGTGCAGAAACACCTGACGAAGGCGACCGCGCACCTCTATCGCCGGCTCCACCATCTGATGGAGCGCGGCGCATGACCGGCCCGTCGCCCCGCCCGCCCGCGCCGCTGGGCGTGCGCGCCGAAGCGGTGTTCGAGGCACTGCACGACGGGCGCGGTGCCGACCTGCATCCCGACGACCGGGCCGAGGCGGAGGCCTTCTGGAACTGGCTGGGCCGGCAGGACGCGCCCGCGGTCGAGGAGGCGCCCGCCCCGCCGCGCCGGCGCGGATGGTGGCTGGCGGCGACCGCCGCGGCGGCGGCGCTCGCGCTGACCGTGGGGGGACGTCACCTCTACACCGCGCCCGGCCCCGCCGCCGCACCGACCGCGACCGAATATGCCGCCGGCCACGCCGAACGCCGCGTCGTCCGGCTGGCGGACGGGTCGACGGTCACGCTGGCCGCCGACAGCCGGGTGGCGGTGCGGCTGACGCCGACACGCCGCGACCTGCGGCTGATCGCGGGCGAGGCGCTGTTCCAGGTCGCGCACGACACCGCGCGCCCGTTCGTCGTGGCGACGCCGCATGGCGAGGTGCGGGCGGTCGGCACCGCGTTCGACGTGGCGTTGCGCGCGGGCGATGCGTCCGTGGCGGTGGTGGACGGGACGATCCGCATCGCCCTGCACGGTACCGGTCCGGGGGCGGCCGAACCGATCGTGAAGCTCGCTTCCCGCGGGGAGCGCGTGGCGTTCGGCACCGCGCGCCGCGACGGGCAGGACGTCGGCTTCATCAGCCAGTCGGTCGCCGCCGATCCCGAGACGATCACCGCCTGGACGCGCGGCAAGCTGGTGTTCCGCGGCGAGCCGCTGTCCGACGTCGTCGCGACGGTGAACCGCTATGCCACCGAGCAGTTGCACGTCAGCGATCCGCGCCGCGCCGCCACGCCGGTGTTCGGCGTGGTGGACCAGGGCGACGTGGCGGCGGTGCGCGACCTGATCGACGACCCGGACGCGCTCACCATCTCGCGCGCCGCCCCCGCCCCGGCCCCGCCGGCGGCGTCCTGACCGACACGCCGGCCGGCGCCGGGGATCAGCCGGTCATCGCGAGCGTCGCGATCTTCACCGTGTGGCTGGAATCGCTGTAGAATTCCCAGGTATTGCCGTTGTGGACCACCTCCGCGCCGGCGGCGATGTTGATCGTGTCGTTCGCATCCTTGGTGATGGTCAGGTAGGAATCGTTGCCCTGCCCGGCCATGTTGCGGATGAAATCGGCGTCGATCGTCATGTTCGCCTGGACGTTGTTGCCGGTGAACGAAATCTCCTCCACATGGCTCAGCCTCGACAGGTCGCCCGCGGTGATCGCGCGGCCGATGTCGGTCAGCGTCACCGTGTCGCGCCCGCCCAGCCCGTCGAAGCTGATCCCGGTGTTGAGGTTGAGCAGGATCTGGTCGTCGAACGCGCTGCCCAGCACATGTTCGATCCCGGTCAGCGTATCGCCGTTCGCCTCGCCGCCGGTGCCCGATCCGTTGGCGGCCGACAGGTTGAGCGATATGCCCGCCGTCGCATCGGCGTAGCTGGCGGTATCGTCGCCCGCCCCGCCGTCCAGCGTATCCGCGCCCAGCCCGCCCATCAGCCAGTCGTTGCCGCCGCCGCCGTGCAGATCGTCGTTCCCGGCCCCGCCGCTCAGCGCATTGGCCAGCGCATCGCCGAAGATCGAATCGGCATGGGCCGAACCGATCACCTGCTCGACGCCGTCGATCGTGTCGCCCTGCGCATCGCCGCCGGTGTTGGCCGATCCGTCCAAATGGACGGTCACGGCGGCGGACGACCCGGAATAATCGACCGTGTCGATCCCGTCGCCGCCGCGCAGCGTATCGGCGCCCGCGCCGCCGATCAGCATGTCGTCGCCGGCCATGCCCGACAGCGTGTCGGCCCCCGCGCCGCCGACCAGCCGGTCCGCGCCGCTGGTGCCGGTCAGCACCTCGCCCACCACGTCCATCACGCTGACGGTCGTGGCCTGCATCGTCACCAGCGTCCCGTCGGATACCATCACGTTGAGGTTGTAGACATTGTCGCGCCCGGCATCGCCCGGCGTCTCGAAATCCGGCGCCGTGCGGAACGTGAGCGCCCCGGTCGCCGAATCGATGTTGAACAGCGACGCATCGGCGCCGCCCGCGATGGCATAGACCAGCGCCGCGCCCTCCGGGTCGCGGGCCTGCACCGTGCCGACCGCGGTCGCGTTTTCGTTGACCGAGAAAGCGGATGTGGTGACGACCGGCGCCTCGTTGACGTCGCTGACCGTCACCTGGATCATCTGCACGCTGGTGTTGGTGCCGTCGGAGACGCTCACCTGCACCTGGTTGTCGCGATTGCCGGTTTCGTAGTCGGGCGCACTGGCGAACGACAGGACGCCCGCCGCCGAGATCGTGAAGCGGTTCGCATCCGCGCCGCCGGTGATCGAATAGGTCAGCGCGGCCCCTTCCGGATCGCTGGCGGCGACGGTCATCACGGTGGTGCCGTTTTCCGCCACGGTCACGGCCGACGGCGCGGTGATGCGCGGCGCCTCGTCGACGTTGCGAACGGTGACGGTTACCGTCTGCGTCGTCGCCAGCGATCCGTCCGATGCCAGCACCTGCACCTGGTAGCTGGTCTGCCCCGATTCGTAATCGGGGGCGGAACGGAACGCCAGTTGCCCGGTGGCCGCGTCGATCGTGAAGCGCCCGCCGTCCGCACCGCCAGCGATGGCATAGACCAGCGTCTGTCCGGCATCCGGATCGGTCGCGGCGATCGTCGTGACCGCGGTCTGGTTTTCGTCGATCGCGACGCTGGCGGTCGGCGCCAGCACCGGCGCCTCGTTCACGTTGGTGACGGTGACGGTGAAGGTGCGGGTCGCGGTCTGCGTGCCGTCCGACGCGCCGATCGTCACCTGGAAATTGCCCGCGCCGACCGTCTCGTAATCCTGCGCCGTCACCAGCGAGAGCGCGCCGGTATTGCCGTCGATCGTGAAGCGGTTCGCATCCGCCCCGCCGGTGATCGAATAGGTCACCGCCGCCCGTTCTGGGTCCAGTGCGGAGATGGTGGCCACCGCCAGGCTGTTTTCCGCGACGCTCAGCGCGCTGCCGCCCTGGAAGGCCGCCGCCTCGTTGACGTCGGCGACGGTCACCGCCACCGCCTTGTCCGACGACCGCCCGGTCTGATCGGTGGCGCGCAGGACCACGTCATAGATGTTGTTCGCGCCCGCGTCGGCAGGTGCCTCGCGGTCGGGGGCGGCCACGAACGCCAGCGCGCCAGTGGCCGCGTCGATCGTGAAGCGCGCCGCATCCGCACCGCCCGCGATCGACCAGCTGACCGTATCGCCGCTGTTCGGATCGCTGGCCGTCGCGGTCATCACCGCAGTGGTGTTCTCGTTGATCGTGGCCGTCGCGGGGGAGGTGATCGCGGGCGGTCGCTGGTCGCGCGCGACGTCGACCGTCACCGCCTGCTGCGTGGTGTTCGCGCCGTCGCTGGCCGTGACGACGACATTGTAGCGATTGTCATGCCCCTGATCGGCCGGATTGTCGTAGCTGGGCGCGGTGACGAAGCGCAGCGCGCCGGTCGCGCTGTCGATCGTGAACAGCGCCGCATCGGTGCCCGACAGACCGTATTGCAGCGTCTGCCCTTCGGGATCGGTCGCCGCGGCGGTCAGCACCGCCGTAGTTCCTTCCACCACCGTCGCGGTCGTGGCGGAGGTGAACACCGCCGCCTCGTTGACGTTGGTCACCGTCACGGTCAGCGCCTTGTCGACGCTGTTGGTCCCGTCGCTGACGGTGACCGTCACCTGATAGGCGTTGTTGCCGTCGGCATCAGCCGGCGCCTCATAATCGGGGCCGGCGACGAAGGTGAGGACGCCGGTGGCCGGATCGACCGCGAACTTCGCGGCATCGGCACCGCCGCTGATCGACCAGGTCAGCGTCGTCCCCGCATCCGGATCGCTTGCCGACAGGGTGGCCACCGCCGTCCCGTTCTCCGAGCGCGACAGCGCCGCACCGGTCGTGATCGTCGGCGCTTCGTTCACGTTGCCGACGTTGATCGTCAGTGCCTGCGTCTGCGATGCGCCATGCGAATCGGTCGCGGTCAGCGTCAGCGACCGGGTCTGCGCCGCTTCATAGTCCAGGCTGACCCCGTTCTTCAGCCGCACGCTGTTGCCGTCGACCACGAACAGCGCCGCATCGGCCCCGCCCAGCGTATAGGTCAGCGTATCGCCGGCATCGACATCGCTCGCGGTGAAGGTCGCGACCGTGGCGGCGGCGGCATTTTCCATGACCGTGCCGACGCCCGACAGCGCCAGCACCGGCGCCTCGTTGACGTTGGCAATGGTCACCGCCATCGCCTGGTTGACGGTGTTCGTCCCGTCGTTGGCGCTGACGACCAGATTGTAGACGTTGTCCGCGTCGTCATCGCCGGGTGCCTCGAAGTTCGGTGCGGCGGCGAAGCGCAGCGCGCCGGTCGCGCTGTCGATGGTGAACAGCGACGCATCCGTGCCCGAAATCGAATAGGTCAGCGTCGTCCCCGCGTCCTGATCGCTGGCGCGCACGGTGACCACGGCGGCGGCGTTCTCCGCCACCGAAACCGCCGCGGGGGAGGTGAACACCGGTGCCTCGTTGACGTTGGTCACCGTCACGGCGGTCGTGCGCGACGTGGTGATCGCCCCATCGCTGACCGAGACGGTGAGGTCGTAGACGTTGTTCTGCCCCTGATCGGCGGGCGCGTCATAATCGGGCGCAGTGCGGAACGCGATCGCGCCTGTCGCACTGTCGATGGTGAACAGCGCCGCATCCGCACCCGACAGCGAATAGGTCAGCGTCGTGCCACCATCCACGTCGCTCGCGGTGGCGGTGGCGACCGCGGTGCCGTTCTCCGCCAGCGTATAGGATGCCGCGACGGTCAGCACCGGCGCTTCGTTGACGTTCGTCAGCGTCACCGCCATCGCCTGGTTGACGGTGTTCGTCCCGTCGCTGGCGCTGACGACCAGATTGTAGACGTTGTCGGCGCCATTATCGCCCGGCGCCTCGAAATTCGGCGCCGCGGCGAAGCGCAGCACGCCCGTCGCGCTGTCGATGGTGAACAGCGCCGCATCGGTGCCGGAAATCGAATAGGTGACGGTCGCGCCGGCATCCGGATCGGCCGCGCGGGCGGTGACCACGGCGACGCCGTTTTCCGCCACCGACACCGTCGCTGGCGAGGTGAAGGCCGGCGCTTCGTTGACGTTGCCGACGTTGACGGTGAGCGCGCGCGTCTGCGACAGGCCCTGCGCATCGGTGACGGTCAGCGTGAGGTCGCGCGTCGCGGCCTGTTCATAGTCCAGGCCGACGCCGTCGCGCAGCCGCACGGTCGTACCGTCGACGACGAACAGGTTCGCATCCGCCCCGCCCAGCGTATAGGTCAGCGTATCGCCCGCATCGGGATCGCCCGCCGTGAAGGTGGCGACGGTCGCGGCGATCGCGTTTTCGTTGACCGTGCCGACGCCGGTCAGCGCCAGCGTCGGCGCTTCGTTGACGTTGGTCACCGCGACGGCCAGGTTCTGCGTCGTGACGTTGGTGCCGTCCGATACCTGCACGGTGACGTTGTAGACGTTGTCGCCGCCGGCATCGGCGGGATGTTCATAATCGGGCGCGGCCGCGAACGACAGCGCGCCGCCCGCGCCGATCGTGAACTTCGCCGCATCCGCGCCGCCCGCGATCGACCACGTCAGCGTGGTGCCCGCGTCGGGATCGGTCGCGGTCAGCGTGCCGATCGCGGTGCCGTTCTCGCCGCGGGTCGGCGACGCCGCGGAGGTGATCGTCGGCGCTTCGTTGACGTTGGTGACGTTGACGGTGATCGTCTGGATATGCGTCGAGCCGTCCGTCGCCGTCGCGGTGACCTGCACCGTGCGCGTCGCACCCGCCTCGTAATCCAGCGCCGCCCCGTTCGCGAGCAGGATTTGGTTGCCGGAGATCGTGAACAGCGATGCGTTCGCGCCCCCGGTGATGGCATAGGTCGCCGCCCCGCCATCCGCCAGCGCCAGCGTCGCCGCGACGGTGCCGCCGGCGCTGTTTTCCGCGATGCTGCCGGACTGGCTGATCGACATGCCCGTCAGCAGGCGCGCCGCGGTCAGCGTGCCGTCGGCGAACTGGAATTTCTCGACATTGCGGACGGTATCGTGCCCGTCCCCGCCATCGAGCGTAAAGGTGCGCGAACCGGTGGCGTAGCTGACCGAATAGCCGCTGCGATCCCCGCCGAAGATCGCCGTGTCGGTGCCGATCCCGCCGTCGATCTGGTCGTCCCCCGCGCCGCCGCGGATGACGTCGTCGCCCCCTGTGAGGACGGTATCCGTCGGGCGACCGGGGACGTTGACGTTGTCGATGGCATAGCTTTCGTTACTGGCCGCTTCGTTCATGTTCGAACCGAAGCCGAGCGTCAGCGTCCCGTTGGACGGCGTCGGCAATGTCAGCGTGACCGTCAGCTTGAGGTCGTTGCCCGACCAGGCGCTCGAATAATTGCCTGCCGCCAGCGCGGCAGTGTAGGTCGCGCCCCCCTGCGGCGTTATCGCGATGTCGGAAAGTGACGAACTGCCGAAACCCCGCTGCGAGATGATCGAAAGGGCCACCGCGCCGTTGACGTAGACGTTGACGCCTTCGTTCGCGTCGAACGAATCCAGCAGGTAGACGTCGAAGCTGACCGTCGTCGTCGCCGCCGAGCTATCCTCCAGATCATAGCTCTTGACGACCTGCTGCACGAAACTGGCATTGCTGCCCGAACCGCCCACCGGCCCCAGCACCATCGCGCCGGTGAGCAGCTGGGACGTGGCGACCGGCGCACCGCCCGGCACGCGCCACCCGGACGCGCCGGTTTCGAACGTGTCCGTCGCCACCGCGGCAAAGGCGTTGCCGTCACCGCTGATAAGATCGTTGCCGTCGCCGCCGTCGATCGCGTCGTTGCCGAACCCGCCGCTGATCGTGTCGTCGCCGGCGCCCCCCGACAGCGTGTCGTTGCCGCCCGCGGCGGCGAACACGACCTTGTCCAGCGACACGCCGCCGCCGTTGTGCATGAATTCGATCTTGTCGCTGCCGCCGGTTCCGGTGACGGTATAGGCATAGCTGGACCAGCTGTTGGACGTGCCGCCGGTATTGATCGTGTCGATCACGGTCCCGTTGAACAGGACCTGCACCGGACCGGTATCGGTGGCGGTCCAGCTTCCCAGATCGAACTTCAGGACATAGGTCTCGCCCGCGACCGTCGTCACGTTCTGCCACACATCGGCGGTGCCGCTGCTTCCCATCTTCAGCGACTGGTTCGTCGCCGCGCCATCGGCGATGACCTGGCTGTTGAAGATCTGGATACGGCCGTCGGCCGTCTGCCACCCGGCCGTGCCGCTGCCGGTGGCGATCCATGCGTTGCCGTTCCGCGCGATCCCGGCATAGGCCTCGAACGACCCGTTCACCAGCAGGTTGGCGGCGGTGCCATAGGTGACGAGATTGCGCAGATCGATCGCGGCGCTCGCGTCGCCGTAGATGGCGTCGTTGCCGTCGCCGCCCGCCACCGTGTCGTTGCCCAGCCCGCCGGTCAGGACGTTGTCGCCCGCATCGCCCGTCAGCATATCGTTGCCGATCGAGCCGATGACGCCCTCGATCCCGATCAGCGTATCGCCCTGCGCATCCCCGCCGCTGACGGTGGAGGTGGCCAGATTGACCGTCACCGCCGCCGCCGACAGCGCATAGGACACCACGTCGCTGCCCGCGCCGCCGTCCAGCCGGTCGGCCCCCGCGCCGCCGATCAGCACGTCGTCGCCCGCACCGCCGGACAGCGTGTCGTTGCCCAGCCCGCCGTCCAGCGTGTTGGCGCCGCCGTCGCCGGTCAGCGTATCGGCATAATCGGTGCCGGCCAGATTCTCGATGCCCGCCAGCGTATCGGTCACCAGGCCCGCCCCTTCCAGCCCTTTGGTCTGGGTCGCCAGCTGCTGGATCTCGGCCTGGGTCAGCGCGGTGCTGAACACCGCGAAATCGTCGATCTTCCCGTCCAGCGCGCGGCTGGCGTCCCAATCGCGGCCCAGATAGTTCGTGCTGTACGTGCTGCTGCTCAGCGTGACGTTATGGTCGGTGGAGGCCACCAGCTCGCCGTTGAGATAGATCATCATCCGGCCGGCCTGATACGTGACCGCGACGTCGTACCACGTTCCGGCCGCGGTCAGCCCGCCGGCCGTCGCGGTGCCGAAGGCGGTTGCCGTCGTCCCGTCGCGGATCTCGAAATAGAGGCCGCCGGCGTTCGTCCGGGAAACGAAGATCTGGCCCGCGCTGCTGGCCGCGCCGTTGATGCCGAACCGGAAGATGCCTTCGTTCGCGCCCGCCGCGCGATCGAAATTGACCTTGGCGGCGACGGTGAAGCTTTCGCCGAACGTCAGCGAACCGATCGTCGCGACGCTGCTGTTGTTGCCCGCGAAGTCCAGCGCCTGGCCGCCGTGCGCGTCCGCCACCCAGCCCACGTTGCTCAGCGTGACGCGCTGCGACCCGCTGATCGAGGTGGAAGCCGTGCCATTGCCTTCGGAAAAGCTCCACCCCGCGACCAGGCTGGCGTTGGTATAGACGCCCGCGGCGCCCTGCGTCCCGGCATCCCCGCCATAGGCGATGCCGGTCGCCAGGTTCGCGTTGACCGCGGCGCCCGATCCCGCCCAGCTGGCCGTATCCACGCCCATCCCGCCGATCAGCGCGTCGGCACCGGCGCCGCCGATCAGCGTGTCGTCGCCGATACCGCCGTACAGCACGTCATTGCCCGCGGCGCCCAGCAGCATGTCGTTGCCGCGTCCGCCGTCCAGCGCATTCGCCCCGCTGTCGCCCGCGATATAATCGTGGGCGTTGCTGCCGACGACATTCTCGATATTCTGGATCAGATCCGCACCCGCGAACCCGCCCCATGCCTTGGTCGCGACATTGCCGTTGATCGCCAGATCGACGGTGATGCCGCCCCAGGTGTTGGTTTCGCCATAGTTCAGCGTATCGACGCCCGCTCCGCCGTGCATCGTCCCGGCGTTGGAATTGCCGATCAGCTGGTCGTTGCCGGATCCCGCGAAGAACGCCGTCAGCGACTGCCATCCCTTCAGGATGTCGCTGAAATTGGAACCGACGACATTCTCGAAGCCGGAGGTGATGTCGGTTCCCGCGCCCACCGTGTTGACCGCGGTATAGGTCAGGACGCCCGACACCCAGGTGTAGTAGTTGACGACCGTGCGCACGCCCGCGGCGGCGGTGATGTAGCTCAGCGTATCGGTGCCGTTGCCGCCGTCGAGCGTGTCATTGCCCATCCCGCCGTCGATCGTGTCGTTGCCGTCGTTCCCCTTGATGGTGTTGGCGTTGGCATCGCCGGTCAGCGTGTCGTTGAGGTTCGATCCGTTGACGTTCTCGATCCCGGTCAGAACGTCGCCCGCGGCAAAGCCGCCGGACGCCGCGCCCGTCGCCAGGTTGACCGTCACCGCCGCGTTCGAACGGCCGTAGGAAACGGTATCGCTGCCCGCGCCGCCGACCAGATTGTCCGCGCCGCTGCCCGCGACCAGATAATCGTCGCCGGCGCCGGCATCCAGCTTCCCGCCGGTGTCGTTGGCATAGAAATAGTCGTTGAACGCCGATCCGATGACGTTCTGGATATTGGTCAGCGTGTCGCCTTCGGCATCGCCGCCGACGCCGGTGTTCGGGTTGACGGTGAAGGTGACGTTATTGCCCGACGACGCCGTGCCGTTCCACGATGCGTTGATGTTGACGTACACCGCCGCGCCGGATGCGGAATAGTCCGCGGTATTGTTGCCCGCACCCCCGTCGATCACGTCCGCGCCCGCCATACCCGCCAGCACGTCGTCGCCATCGTCGCCCAGCAGCGTATTGGCGCCGGCATCGCCGGTCAGCACATCGTTGAACGACGAACCGGTGACCTGCTCGATATTGGACAATAGGTCGCCCTCGGCATCGCCGCCGGTGTTGACGTTGGTGGTCAGGTTGACCGTGACCCCGGCCTGCGACCCGGCGTAGCTGACGACGTCGACGCCCGCGCCGCCGTCGATCGTGTCCGCGCCGTCCAGCCCGGCCAGCAGATCGTCTCCGTCGCCGCCGGCCAGCATGTTGTCGCCCGCATCGCCGGTCAGCACGTCGCCGAACGCCGAACCGGTCAGATTCTCGATCGCGGTCAGCACGTCGCCCGACGCGTCGCCGGTGGAAACCTGCGCGGTCGTCATGCGCAGGTCGACCGTCACCGCCGCGGTCGACGCGGCATAGCTGGCGGTGTCCGCGCCCGCGCCGCCATCCAGCGTATCGGCCCCGCCGCCGCCCTGCAGCACGTCGTTGCCCGCCCCGCCCGACAGCATATTGGCGTTCGCATCGCCGGTCAGCCGGTCGTTGAGCCCCGATCCCAGGATATTCTCGAACTCCGACAGGATGTCGCCCGCCGCATCGCCGGCGGACAGCTGCGCCGTCGCCAGCGTCAGGTCGACCGTCACGCCCGCGTTCGAACCGGCGTAGGATATCGTGTCGACGCCGTCGCCGCCCTGCAGCCGGTCGGCGCCGCCCCCGCCCTCGATGACGTCGTTGCCGCCATTGCCCTTGATGAGGTTCGCTCCGCCGTCGCCGGTCAGCGTGTCGCCGGAATTCGATCCGTATACGCCCTCCACCCCGACATAGCTGTCGCCCTGCGCGAAACCGCCCGAACCCAGCCCGGTGCCCAGGTTCACGGTCACGGCCGCATTGCTCATGACGTAGTTGACGACGTCGCCGGAACCCGCGCCGCCGTCGAACTGATCGCCCCCGGCATTGGCGACGAGATTGTCGTCGCCCGCACCGCCGGACAGTTTCCCGCCCGCGGCGGACGCCGCCAGAATGTCGTCATGGGCGGAACCGATGACGTTCTGGATGTTGGTCAGCACGTCACCCTCGGCATCGCCGCCGCGCGCCATCGCGCTGGTGACCGACCCCGCCGGCGTCGCGATCGCGAAGGACGCCAGGTCGACATAGACGGCGGAAGCGGATGCGCCGTAATCCGCGGTGTTGTTGCCCGAACCGCCGTCGATCGTGTCCGCCCCGGCCAGCCCGGCCAACACGTCGTCGCCCGCCCCGCCGCGCAGGACGTTGGCCGCCGCGCTGCCGGTCAGCACGTCGTTCCCGGCGCTGCCCGTCAGGTTCTCGATCGCGATCAGCATGTCGCCATCGGCATGGCCGCCCGCACCGACCCCGGTCGTCAGGTTGACCGCGACCGCGCCGGTGGAGGCCGAATAGTCCGCGGTGTCGATGCCGTCGCCGCCGTCCAGCGTGTCGGCGCCCGCGCCGCCGTCCAGCGCATCGTCGCCCGCGCCGCCGGTCAGCACGTTCGCGCCGCTGTCCCCGGTCAGCTGATCGGCATAGGCGGAACCGATCGCATTCTCGACGGCGCTCACGCGGTCGCCCTGTGCATAGCCGCCCGATACGGCGCCGGTGCCCAAGTTGACGACGACGCCGGCGGTCGACGCGGCATAATCGACCGTGTCGTTGTCCAGCCCGCCGTCGATCGTGTCGGCCCCCGCACCGGCGACCAGCACGTCATTGCCCGCACCGCCGGCCAGCGTGCTGCCCGCAGCCGCCGCGACCAGCCGGTCGGCATAGGCCGATCCGGTGACCTTCTCGAACCCGCTCAGCACGTCGCCCGACGCATCGCCGCTCGATACCTGCGCCGTGGTCAGGTTGAGGTCGACAGTGACGCCGCTGCCCGAACCGGCATAGCTCACCGTGTCGAACCCGCTGCCCCCCGCCAGCGTGTCAGCGCCGCCAAGCCCTTCGATGATGTCGTCGCCGTTCGCGCCCTGGATGTTGTTGACCCCGGCCGTCCCGGTCAGGACGTCGGCGAAGTTCGACCCATAGATACCCTCGATCGACACCAGCGTATCGCCCTGCGCGAAACCGCCGGTGCCGGTGCCGAGCGTCAGATTCACCGTCACGCCCGCGGTCGATCGCGCGTAGTTGATCACATCGGTATCGGCGCCGCCGTCGATCGCATCGGCACCCGCGCCGGCCACGACGATGTCCGCGCCCGCACCTGCGGTGATCCGCCCCCCGGTGCCGGCGATCAGATAGTCGGCGTACGCCGAACCGATCAGGTTCTGGATATTGGCCAGCGTGTCGCCCTGCGCGTCGCCGCCCAGCCCGGTACCGGCCTGGATCGTGCCGCCGGCGATCTGGCTGGCGGAAAGCGCCCCGGTGCTCAGGTTGACCTGCACCGCCGCCGCCGACGCCGAATAATCGGCGGTGTTGCTGCCGGTGCCGCCGTCCAGCACGTCCGCGCCGCCCAGACCGGCCAGCACGTCGTCGCCCGCGCCGCCGCTTACGACGTTGACGCCCGCATTGCCGGTCAGCCGGTCGGCGTAGGCCGAACCGGCCAAATTCTCGATATCGACCAGCACGTCGCCGGTCGCGTCCCCTGCCGTGCCGGTCCCGGTCGCCAGGCTGACCGTGACCGCGCCGGTCGCACCAGCGTAGCTGGCAGTGTCGGTGCCCGCGCCGCCGTCCAGCCGGTCGGCGCCCGCGCCGCCCTCCAGCACGTCGTCGCCCGCACCGGCGGTCAGCACGTTGGCGCCGGCATCGCCGGTCAGCGCGTCATCGAAATCGGAACCGACGACCTGTTCGATCGAACGCAGCACGTCGCCCTGCGCATAGCCGCCGCTGTTGGCGCCGGTGGCCAGATTGACGGTCACCCGCGTGGTCGACCCGGAATAATCCGCAACGTCGGCACCGGTGCCGCCGTCCAGCACGTCCGCACCGTCGCCCGCGATCAGGCGGTCGTCGCCACCGCCGCCCAGCATCGTGCTGCCCGCCATGGTGGCCTGGATCACATCGGCAAAGGCGGTACCGATCGCGTTCTCGATCGAGATCAGCGTATCGCCCTGCGCATCGCCGCCGGCCGCCGTGCCGGTCGCCAGGTCGATCGTGACGCCACCGGTCGACGCGGAATAATCGACCGTGTCGCTGCCGGTGCCGCCGTCCAGCACGTCCGCCCCGCCCAGCCCGGCGAGGACGTCGTCGCCCGCCCCGCCGGTCAGCCGGTTGCCCCCCGCATCGCCCGTCAGCGTATCGGCGAGGGCCGATCCGACCAGATGTTCGATCCGGGTCAGCGTGTCGCCCTGCGCATCGCCGCCCGTGCCGGTGCCGGCCGCCAGGCTGACCGTGACGCCCGCGGCCGATCCGGCGTAGCTGGCGGTGTCGCTGCCCGCGCCGCCGTCCAGCACGTCGGCCCCCGCGCCGCCGGTCAGCATATCGTCGCCGGCCCCGGCCAGCAGCGCGTTGACCGCCGCGTCACCCGTCAGCGTATCGTTGCCGGCCGAACCGATCACCCGCTCGATCCCGCGCAGGATATCGCCGTCGGCATCGCCGCCGATGCCGGTGCCCAGCGCCAGATCGACCGTCACGCCCTGTACCGATGCGGAATAGTCGGCGGTATCGACGCCGCTGCCGCCGTCCAGTTCGTCCGCGCCGGCATTGCCGACCATGACGTCGTCGCCATCGCCGCCGCGCAGCACGTCGTTGCCGACGTTGCCGCGCAGCGTGTCCGCGCCCGCATTGCCTTCCAGCGTCGATCCGGCCGCCGCGGCCTGCAACAGGTCGTCATAGGCCGAGCCGACGGCACGCTCGATGTCGGAGATGACGTCGCCGGTCGCATCACCGCCGATCGCGGTGCCGGCCTGCAGGTCGATGGTGACGCCCGCGCCCGACGTCGCATAGTCGATCGTGTCGAACCCGGCGCCGCCGCGCAGCACGTCAGCCCCCGAACCGCCGCGCAGCACGTCGTCGCCCAGGCCGCCGTCCAGCGTGTCGGCACCCGCGCCGCCGTCCAGCATGTCCGCGCCCGCGCCGCCGGTCAGCGTGTTGGCGCCGCCGTTGCCGACCAGCACGTCGTCGCCGGCGGTGCCGATCGCATTCTCGATCTCGCGCAGCGTGTCGCCATCGGCCAACCCGCCGACGCCGGTGCCGCTGCCCAGATCGACGCGGACGCCGGCCGTGGACGCCGAATAGTCGACCGTGTCGACGCCGTCGCCGCCGACCAGGCTGTCCGCCCCCAGGCTGCCGAGCAGCATGTCGTCGCCCGCGCCCGCCACCAGCGTGTCGGCGCCAGCGCTGCCGCCCAGCCGGTCGGCGAACGCGGAGCCGATCACCTTCTCGATCGAGATCAGCGTGTCGCCGGCCGCATCGCCGCCCGCGCCGGTACCGGCCGCCAGGTCGACCGTCACGCCCGCCCCGGATGCCGAATAATCGGCGGTATCGTCGCCCGCGCCGCCGTCCAGCACGTCCGCGCCGCCCAGCCCGGCCAGCACGTCGCCGCCCGCCCCGCCGGTCAGCCGGTTCGCGCCGCCGTCACCGGTCAGATTGTCCGCCTGCGCGGAACCCAGGATATCCTCGAACCCGCTGATCTGGTCGCCCGCCGCATCGCCGCCCGCCGCGACGCCCGTCGTCAGGTTGACGGTCACCCCGCTGGACGAGGCGGAATAGTCGAGCAGGTCGATCCCCGCGCCGCCGTCCAGCGCGTCCGCGCCCGCGCCGCCACGGATGACGTCATTGCCCGCGCCGCCGGCGATCGCATTGGCGCTGGCCGATCCGGTCAGCACGTCGTCGAACGCGCTGCCGATCACCCCTTCGACCGCGGTCAGCACGTCGCCCTGCGCGAACCCGCCACCGGCCGCGCCGCTGGCCAGGTCGATCGTCACCCCGGCGGTCGACGCCGAATAATCGACCGTGTCGCTGCCCGATCCGCCGTCGAACGTCTCCGCGCCCGCGCCCGCCACCAGCATGTCGTCGCCGCCCTGCGCGCGAATGACATGCGTGTGCGCATCGCCGACGAAGCGGTCGGCCGAACCGCTGCCGATCACCGCCTCGATCCCGGTGAAGCTGTCGCCCTGCGCGTCGCCGCCCTGCCCGGTGCCGCTGGCGAAGTCGATCGTCACGCCCTGTACCGACGCGCCATAGTCCAGCGTGTCGAACCCGCTGCCGCCGTCGATCTCGTCCGCGCCGCCGCCGCCGGCGATCACGTCGTCGCCCGCGCCGCCGCTCAGCCGGTTGACCCCGGCATCGCCGGTCAGCCGGTCGGCGAAGGCGCTGCCGGTGACGTCCTCGATCGCGGTATAGCGGTCGCCCGCGGCATCGCCGGCCGCGCCGATGCCGGTCGCCAGATTGACGGTGACCCCGGCGGACGACGCCGAATAGTCGACGCGATCCTCACCCTGCCCGCCGTCGAGCGTATCCGCACCGGCACCGGCGGTGATGGCGTCGTCGCCCGCCCCGCCCGCGATCACCGAACCGGCAGCGGCGGCCTTGATGATATCGTCATGTGCCGAACCGATCGCGTTCTCGATCGACACCAATGTATCGCCAGTCGCATCGCCGCCGGCTGCGGTACCCGCCGCCAGGTCGATCGTCACCGCCGCGCCTGACGCCGCATAGTCCGCGGTATCGCTGCCCGCGCCGCCGTCCAGCACGTCGGCCCCGGCGCCGCCGGCCAGCCGGTCGTCGCCCGCCCCGCCACGCAGCCGGTTGGCACCGGCATCGCCGGTCAGCACGTCGTCGAAGTCGGACCCCATCAGGTTTTCGAACCGGGCGATCAGGTCGCCCTGCGCGTCGCCACCCTGCGCCAGCCCGGTCGCCAGATTGACGGTGACCGCGGCTGCGGACGTCGCATAGTCCAGCGTGTCGTTGCCTGCCCCGCCGTCCAGCACGTCGGCGCCGGCGCCGCCCAGGATCACGTCGTCGCCCGCGCCGCCGGTCAGCGTGTTGATGCCCGCCGTGCCGGTCAGCACGTCGTCGTACGCGCTGCCGGTCACTGCCTCGATCCCCGTCAGCATGTCGCCGTCGGCATCGCCGCCGGTGCCACGCTGGCTGGTCAGGTTGACGGTCACGCCGCCCCGCGAACCGGAATAGTCGGCGGTGTCGAAACCGTCGCCGCCCTGGATGATGTCCGCGCCCGCGCCGCCGTTCAGGACGTCGTCGCCCGACCCGCCGCGCAGCGTGTCGTCGCCTGCCGCACCAACGAGCTGGTCGTCGCCCGCACCGCCGATCAGGACGTTGCCGCCGCCGTCGCCGATCAGGATGTCGTCCTCGGCCGAACCGGTCACGTTCTCGATATCGACCAGCGTATCGCCCTCGGCATCGCCGAAATGCGCAAGGCCGACGGACAGGTCGACCTGCACCGCGTCCAGCGACGCGGAATAGTCCGCGGTGTCGGTGCCGTCGCCGCCGTCCAGTACGTCGGCCCCCACGCCGCCGGCCAGCGTATCGTTGCCCTGCCCGCCGCGCAGCGTCTCCCGACCCGCGGCACCGGTCAGCACGTCGTCGAACGCGGAGCCGAGCACCTGCTCGATCCCGTCCAGGATATCGCCCAGCGCGTCGCCGCCCGCATTCGCCCCGGTGGTCAGGTTGACGACCACCGCCGCGCCCGATGCGCGGTAGTCGGCGGTGTCGAACCCGTCGCCGCCGCGCAGGGTATCCGCGCCGGCGCCGCCCGCCAGCATGTCGTCGCCCGCACCGCCGTCCAGCGCGTTGGCGCCCGCATTGCCGGTCAGCGTGTCGCCCAGCGCGCTGCCGGTCACCGCCTCGATCCCGGTCAGCCGGTCCCCCTCGGCATCGCCGCCCCGGCCGACGCCGGTCACCAGATCGACGTCCACCGCCACGGTCGAGCGGTGATAGTCGGCGGTGTCGAACCCGGACCCGCCCTGCAGGGTGTCCGCCCCCGCGCCGCCGTCCAGCGTGTCGTCGTCGGCGCCGCCGATCAGCGTGTCGTCGCCGGCGCCGCCGGCCAGCCGGTCGTCGCCCGCGCCGCCGTCGATCGTGCTGCCCGCCCCGGTGCCGGTCAGCACGTCGTCGAACGACGAACCGCTGAGGTTCTCCACTGCGATCAGCACATCGCCGGTCGCGTCGCCGCCATCGGCAAGCCCGGTCGCCAGGTTGACGGTCACCCCCGCCGCGGAACCGGCGAAGCTGGCGGTGTCGATGCCGGTGCCGCCCGCGATCACGTCGGCGCCGCGCCCGGCGATCAGCATGTCGTCGCCCGCGCCGCCGGTCAGGATGCTGCCGGTCGCCCCGGCGCGCAGCTGGTCGCCATAGGCCGAGCCGACGACATTCTCGATGTCCGACAGCCGGTCGCCTTCGGCATCGCCGAACTGCGCGAAGCCGGTCGCCAGGTCGACCGACACGCCCGATCGGGACGTCGAATAATCGGCGGTGTCGACGCCGGCGCCGCCCGCCAGCGTGTCGGCGCCCGCACCGCCGGTCAGGTAATCGTCGCCCGCCCCGCCGGTGAGGACGTTGGCGTTGCCGTCGCCGGTCAGCCGGTCGTTCCCCGCCGATCCGGTCAGGTTCTCGATCCCCGACAAGGCGTCACCCTCGGCGTCGCCGCCATGGCCGACGCCATCGTTCAGGTCGATGCGCACCGCGCCCGCCGATGCCGAATAGTCGGCGGTGTCCAGCCCGCTGCCGCCGACCAGCACGTCCGCGTCGGCCCCGCCGGCCAGCGTGTCGTTGCCCTCGCCGCCGCGCAGCGTGTCGACGCCCGCGCCGCCCAGCAACCGGTCGTCGCCGCTGCCGCCCTCCAGCACGTCGTCGCCGTCCTGGCCCGACAGCACGTCCGCGCCGGCGCCGCCCAGGATCGTGTCGCCCGCGGCGGTCCCCGTGATCGCGTCGTCGAACGCCGAACCGACGACGCGCTCGATCGCGATCAGGCGGTCGCCCTCCGCATCGCCGCCGCTGCCGACGCTGCCGTCCATCGCGATCCGCACGCCGGCGCCCGATTCGGCATAGCTGACGGTGTCATAGCCCGCGCCGCCGTCCAGCGTATCGGCACCGCCCAACCCCGCCAGCTGGTCGTCGCCCGCGCCGCCGGACAGCAGCTCGTCCGCGCCCGATCCGCGCAGCTGGTCGTCGAACGCGGTAGCGATCACTTCCTCGATCGACGACAACGTATCGCCGCCCGCCAGCCCGCCGGCGCCCACGCCGGTCGTCAGGTCGACGCCGACCGCCACGGTCGAGGCCGAATAATCGACGGTGTCGAACCCGGTGCCCCCATCGATCCGGTCGGCGCCCAGCGACCCCTGGATGCGATCGTCGCCGCCCTGCCCGGACAGCACATCGGCCCCGTCGGAGCCGCGCAGCCGGTCGGCAAAGGCCGATCCCGACAGCCCCTCGATCCCGTCATATACATCGCCTTCGGCATCGCCGCCGCGATTGGCGCCGCCGTCCAGCCCGATATCGACCCCCGCGCCCGAACCGGCATAATCGGCAATGTCGATGCCCGCGCCGCCGATCAGCCGGTCGGCCCCGCCGCCGCCCGACAGACGGTCGTCGCCCGCGCCACCCGACAGCGTGTTCGCGCCCGCATCGCCGCCCAGCACGTCGTCGAACGCCGAACCGACCAGCGTTTCGATCCCGGTCAGCGTATCGCCCTGCGCGTCGCCACCGCGCCCAACGGTGCCGTCCAGCGCCACCGTGACGCCGCTGGCGGAGGTCGCGTAATCCGCAGTGTCGTTGCCCGCGCCGCCGACCAGCGTATCGGCGCCGGCGCCGCCCGCCAGCCGGTTGTCGAGCGCGTCACCGGTCAGCACGTCGTCGAACGCCGACCCGCGCAGATCCTCGATCCCGGTCAACCGGTCGCCCACGGCATCGCCGCCGCTGCCCATGCCGGTCGACAGGTCGACCGTCACCCCGGCCGCGGAGGCGCCGTAATCCGCCATGTCGCGGCCCGCGCCGCCGTCCAGCGTGTCCGCACCGCCGCCGCCCGCCAGCACGTCGTCGCCGGCCCCGCCGGCCAGCACATTGTCGCCGGCATCGCCGACCAGCAGGTCATCGAAGCTGCCGCCCAGCACCCGCTCGATCGCGATCAGGTGATCGCCCGCGGCGTTGCCGGTCGATTCGCGTCCGTCCAGATAGACCTGGATACCGGCGGTCGCGTCCGAATAATCGGCGGTGTCGAACCCCGCGCCGCCGTCCAGCGTGTCCGCCCCCAGCCCGCCGACCAGCAGGTCGTCGCCCGCGCCGCCGCGCAGCGTGTCGTCGCCACTGCTGCCGGTCAGCACGTCGGCAAAGGACGAGCCGCGCAGTTCCTCGATACCGGCCAGCCGGTCGCCCTCGGCATCGCCGCCGCGCCCGGTCTGCCCGTCCAGCCCGACGACGACGCCCGCGGCCGACGCGCTATAATCCGCGATGTCGCGCCCGCGCCCGCCGTCCAGCACGTCCGCCCCGCCGCCGCCGACCAGCGTGTCGTCGCCCGCCCCGCCGCTCAGCACGTTCGCAGCGGCATCGCCCGACAGCGTGTCGTCGAACGCCGATCCGGTCAGGTTCTCGACACGGGTCAGCATGTCGCCCTGCGCATCGCCGCCGCTGCCCGCCGTGCCGTCCAGCCGGACGGTCACCGCCGCGCGCGACCCCGAGTAATCGGCCACGTCGACGCCGTCGCCGCCGTCCAGCCGGTCCGTGCCGCCGCCGCCGACCAGCATGTCGTCGCCCGCCCCGCCGCTCAGCCGGTTGTCGCCCTCACCGCCGATAAGCATGTCGTCGAAGGCGGAGCCTTCCAGCCCCTCGATCGCGGTCAGCGTGTCGCCCGCCGCGTCGCCGGTCATCGCCGATCCGTCCAGCGCCGCGCGCACCCCCGCGCCCGCGCCGGCATAGCTGGCGATGTCGAAGCCCTCGCCGCCGTCCAGCACGTCGGCGCCGCCTGCGCCCTCCAGCACGTCGTCGCCCGCGCCGCCCGTCAGCACGTTCGCGCCTGCATCGCCGACCAGCCGGTCGCCGAACGCCGATCCGGTCAACCGCTCGACCCGGACATAGGTATCGCCCTCGGCATCCCCGCCCGCGCCCGCGCGCCCGTCGAGATAGACGGTCACCCCCACCTTGCTGGCGGCGAAGGTCGCGCTGTCGATGCCCGCGCCGCCGTCGATCCTGTCGGCCCCGGCCCCGCCGGTCAGCACATTGTCCCGATCGTCGCCCACCAGGGTGTCGTCGAACGCCGACCCGACCAGATTCTCGATCCCCGACAGCGTATCGCCCTGCGCGTCGCCGCCGCTGCCGGCGGTCCCGTCCAGATAGGCGGTGACGGCCGCGGCCGATGTCGCATAGCTGGCGGTGTCGGTCCCCTCGCCGCCCTTCAGCGCGTCCGCGCCGCCACCGCCGACCAGCAGGTCGTCGCCCTTGCCGCCTTCCAGCATTTCCGCCGCCGCGGCGCCGTACAGCGCATCGTTGCGGTCCGAACCGATGACATGTTCGATGCTGGTCAGCCGGTCGCCCTCGGCAGCGCCGCCGTGCGACGCGGTGCCGTCCAGGTGGATCTCCACCCCCGCCAGCGGGTCCTTCGGCGTGCCCTTCTCGTTCGCGAAGGCGGCGGCATAGGATATTGTGTCGGTCCCCGCCCCGCCGTCGATCGTGTCAGCGCCCGCGCCGCCGTCGATGACATTGTCGCCGTCGGCGCCGGTCAGCGTGTCGTCGAACGCCGATCCGGTCAGGTTCTCGACATGGGCATAGGTATCACCCTCGGCATAGCCGCCCTTGCCGGTGCCCGCCTTCAGGTCCGCCGTGACCGCGACGTTGGACATCTCATAGCTGACCGTGTCGGTCCCGCCGCCGCCCTCGATCTGGTCGGCACCGGCGCCCGCGATCACCACGTCGTCGCCATCGCCCGCGTCGATGACGTTACCCGGCGGGTTGGAAAACAGCACGTAGATCGGCGCGCCCGTGACCGGGTCGGTCGCCTTCATGTCGGCATCGCCGGTGACGACCTTGATGCCGAAGCGCGACGATACCTCGACCGCATAGGTGTAATTGGTGCCGTCCGTCGACAGCCCCAGGTCGACGGGCAGGAAGAATTCCGACTGGAAGCCGTTCGCCGCCGGAGTCTTCCCCGCGTCGGGCAGCGCATAGGTCAGCTGGATGTCGAAGCTGAAATGCGTCTCGCCGGGCGGATAGGTGACGACGACGCCATTGGCGTCGGTGTAGCTGGTGACGACCTTGATATTGCCCTGCTCGGCCGTGATGACCCAGCCCTTGTCGGTCAGCTTCGCATTCTCGACCGCATAGCCTTCAGGCAGCGAAGGGACGAGCACCTGGAGCAGCGACAGCCCCTTGGCCGGCACCATCGCGCTGACGTGCAGCGTGCGCAGCGACGTACCCGACGGCGCCTGCGCCGGGCTGTCGGCGTAGATACGGTCGGCGCTGCCGGTGCCGGTGATCGTCTCGCGCGCGGACTGCGCGGTGTAATTGACGCTGGTCGACGATCCGGTGCCGCCGGTCGATCCGGTGACGACGTTGACCTTGCCCTCGGTGGCGGTGTGGACGCCTTCCTTGTTGAAAAGCTCGAAACTCAGCGTGGGCACCAGCTTGCCCAGCCCGATGCCCGAACCCGATCCGTTGTTCTTGCCATCTGACGGGGTGGGCGAGCTGGGCACCGGGGCCGCGCTGGGCGGCGGCGCGGAGGACGCCAGCGTATCGCTGAGCTTCTCGGTCAGCCGCTTGCCCTGCTCGTCGGACGTGTGCCGCTCGTTCTCCTGCTTCTGCTCGGCTTCCTGCGCCTGCGTGGCGTCCTGCGGCTGGACCTCGGGCGACTTTGCCTTGTCGTCGGGCGCTTCCTTCTTCGGCGTGTCCGCATCTTCGGACGACAGGTTCAGCTTGAACAGCTGGCTCTGTTCCTTGATCTCGCCGACCGTGCCGATCAGGTCGGTGGCGGTGAAGCTCTTGTCGAGGAAGTCGATCGCGACCGCCTGGCCCGAAAAGGACGTCAGCGCCATGCCCGGAATGACGATGCGGCTGCCGTCGGCGAACACCAGCACGATATCGACGTCGACGATCTGCGCCTTGAACGGCGAATAGGGAATGTCGAGCCTGGCATGCCCGTCCGGACCGAGCTGGACGACCTTCAGCGCGGACAGCGACTTGATCTCCGCGCCCACGGACGCGGCCATGGCGGTGTCGATCCCGGACGGTCCCTCGACGGCGGCATGTGCGGGGGCAAGCGGGTTGGCCTTTCCGCCTGCCGGCCCTGCGGGAGATTTCGTCGCGTTGCCTGCCATGACGCCGGTTCTTCCACCTCTGTTCGAGGGTAGAGGATAGCCAAACGTGGTTAATTGATCCTTGCGGGACTAATTTCAAGCAATTTCAGAATAGTAATGCGCCGGGCGCGCCGCAGCAGCGACCCGTCAGTCGACAATGGTACGCAACAGATCGTCCGAAATCTCCATGTCGAAAACGACGCCGTAGCCGCGCGTGATGGTATTGACGATCCGGCCGTCGATCTCGACGTCGCCGATCATCAGGCGGATCGGGGTGTCCATCCGATGCAGCAGATACCGCAGGCCGGGGCGAAACAGGCAACCCTTCTGCGAAATGTCCAGCACGCGCCCGTCCACGGTCACGCGGCTGCTGATCATCAGCAGCGATGCTTCGGCATAGCAGTCGACGCGCCGGTAGTAACGGCTCGGCTTGTTGCGCCGGAACAGGCCGCGGCGCATCGCGACGGGCGCGCGGACGACCTCCGGGGCGCCCGCGGGCGCGGCGATGTCGTGGGAAAGCGGCATGTCGGTCACCCCTTCGCGGTCTTCTGGGCCATCGGCGCGCGCGCGTCGCGCAACCGGCCGGACTTGATCGCCAGCAACTCCATCTGCAGCCGCGCCCTTTCCAGCGCGGCGTCGATGTCGACCGGCGCGTCGTCCTGCTCCACCAGTTCGGCCAGCACGGCCAGCCGCTCGCGCTCGCTTTCCAGCGCGCGGCGCAGTTCGGCCGCCGCGGCGCTGTCCGCCTCCGCCCCGCGCCGCAGCCGCACGGCTTCGTCGCGCCATTCGTGTTCCAGTTGCCGCTGCCGCTCGATCAGCGCCTCGACCCGCTGCGCCATCCGCCGCTGCGCACGGCTGGTGGCGGCATCGTCGCGCCGGGCGCCGAACACCTGGCGCAGCCGCTCCTGCAACGATCGGGCGCCACGCGGCGCGTCGGCGGCACCGCCGCCGCCCCATTCGATCACCACCGGATCCTGCTGCGCGGCCACCTCTTGCGCGGCGATCAGCCGGTCGAGCCGCTCCACCACCGCACCGTCGCGCGCCGCCTCGGCCTGCGCCGCGGTCGCGCGGGCGATCGCGTCCAGCGTCGTGCGGATCACCGCGCGATCCTCGCGCGCCTGTTCGAACAGCAATTCCATCTCGGCGACCAGCCGCGTCTGCTGGCGCACGACCTCGGTCACGGTCCGCGCGATCGGTTCCACCAGCGGCGCGGGATCGCCGACGCGATCGACCGTCCGGGTCAGCGCGACCATCGCCTCGCCCAATTCGGCCAGCGACGCCTGCGTCGCCGCCTCGCGCCGGCGATTGTCCTCGACAGTGGTGTGCAGCGTCGCCAGCTGGCGCGCCGCCACCTCAATCGCCTGCGTCACGCGCGCCATGCCGCCGGCATCGCCCTCGCCCGCCTCGGTGCTTTCCAGCTTGGCCAGGTTCGACAGCCAGTGTTCGTATTCGTCGCGCAGCGCCTTGGCCGCGGTGGTCATGCAGCGTTCGAGCGCGCCCAGCACCATCGACGTCGACAGGCCGAACAGCGACGAGCTGAACCCCACCGACATGCCGCGCAGCGGTGCCTTCATGCCCTCGATCATCTTGGCGATCGCGTCGTCGCCGCCCTTGCCCGACATGTCCATGCCGCCGATCAGGTCGCCGACCGACCCGACCGTGTGCATCAGCCCCATGAACGCGCCGATCAGGCCCATGAAGACCATCAGCCCCGCGAAATAGGCGACCACCGACTTGCGGTCGCCGATCCGCTGGTCGACGCTGTGCACCAGCGATTCCACGACGCCCGAGGGCATCTGGAAATCGTCCTGCTTGGACAATTGCTCGGTGATCAGCCGGTATCCCTGCCCCAGCAGGACGGGTTCGCGGAAGATGATCGCCGGCTGGGTATAGATTCGCTCGTCGTCGCGGCGCCGGCCGCTGTCGAAATCGGTCTGCAACGCGTGCAGCGCGGTCACTTCGTTGCGCAGCCCCAGGACGTTGCGGAACGCCAGCCCCGCCGCCACGCCGAACAGCGCGAAGATCGACAGGTTCAGCGCCGCCTTTGCCTTGATGCCGGCGATGACGAACTCGTGGGCATAGGCGCCGATCGACAGGAGGATCGTCATGATGACGATCATCTTGATCAGTTCGGAGCGTATCTTTCGTTCCATCCCGGTCGCCCTCAGTTCTTCACCACGATACGCACGCTGTTGCCGTCGCCCGACGTCGGATCGACCACGCGGCTCTGCGTGACGATGTCGCCCGGCTTGATGCCCGCCTGGATCAGCAGGTTGCGCGTGGTCGCCGCGCGGTAGAAGGCGATGCGCATCGGTTCGGACACCGATCCGGCGCCGCCGACCATCGACCAGACCTCGTACTTGGTGCCCGGCCGCACCGACCCCTTCAGGAAGTCGAGCACCTTCCTGGCATCCTCGTCGGTGTAGCGGATCGCGTCGGCATCGAAATCGACCCGCAGCAGCGTGGACGACGACGTGACCTGCGCGCCGCGCGTCTCCTTGGGCTGTTCGGCGGACTTCACGCGGATGCGCTGCGTGTCCGGCGTGTCGCGCGTCAGGATCGACAGGCTGTCCTTGCCGTTGACGATCGTTTCGGACACCAGCGGCGACCCGAGCTGCGCGATCGAGGAGCCGGCCGCCGCGTCGCGCGGCGACGATATCGGCTTCAGCCCGATCGCCCCGGTGTCCTGCGTGCCACCGCCGTCGGCGGGCGATTTTCCGGTCCGCACCGCCTCGGCGGCGCGGCGGCTGTCCTGCAACAGTTCGATCTTCTGCTGCATCACCTCCACGGTGCGCTTGGACAGGTGCATGATCGCCGCGCTCATGATGACCAGCAGGAAGGTGACGACCATGATGACGGCCGTCAGCACGTCGACGAACGCCGGCCAGTGATTTGCCTCGCCGTCTTCCGATGCGCCTGCCACCTTATGCCTCCGCCCCGAGCGTCATGCCGCCTCTTACGAACATTTCGCTAACGTTCCGATAACCGTGTTTGCGATGCGCGCGGGTCAGGCCGCCTTCGCCTTCTGCTGGCGCAGGCTCTCCAGCATCTCCCGGCGCGGCAGATCGCTCATGATCCGCCCGTCCTCCATCCAGATGACGCGATCGACCAGTTCGAGCACCGCGAACCGGTGCGTGGCGATGATCATCGTTCGGCCCGCGCCGAATTCACGCAGCCCGCGGATCACCGCATGTTCGCCGTCGACGTCCATCGCCGCGGTCGGTTCGTCCAGCAGCAGGATGCGCGGGTCGCGCATGAACGCGCGCGCCAGCACCACCGCCTGCCGCTGCCCGCCCGACAGGCGGCAGCCGCCGACGCCGACGGAGCGGCTCAGCCCTTCCTTCGACCGTGCGGCGAAATGGTGGACGCCCGCGGTATGCACCGCACGCTCCAGCAGCGCCGGGTCGGGGCTGGGCGCGCCCAGCACGATATTCTCGTAGATGCTGTCGTCGAACAGCACGGCCTCCTGCGTGGCGAAGGCGATGTTCTCGCGCAGCTGCGCGGCGGAGAATTGCTCGATCGCATGGCCGTCGACCAGCACGCGTCCCGCGCCCGGCGCGATCAGCCCGCCCATCAGCTTCAGCAGCGTCGACTTGCCCGATCCGGCCGCACCGATGATGCCGATCTTCTCGCCCGGCTTTACCTCGACATCGATGTCGCGCAGCACCGACACGTTGGTGTCGGGATAGACGTAGCCGACTTCCTGGAACGCGATCCGCCCCTGGAACGGGCGCCCCTGCACCGCCGCGTCGGACGTCTCGCTCTCCGGCTCCAGCGCCAGCAGCTCGGCCAGCGCGGCGAACTGCCCCAGGCTCTGGTAGCTTTTCGACACCACCATGATCGCGGCCGAGATCGGTCCCATCGCCCGTCCCGCCAGCATGTTGCACGCGATCAGCGCGCCCGCGGTCATCACGCCGGCCTGGATCTGGTAGATGCTGATGACAACGATCACCACCGTCACCGCCTGCACGATGAACGCGGAGGCGGTGGACGGCAGGTCCACCCACGCGCGCGTCGCCTTGCCGGTCATGCCGACATGGTCGGACAGATTGTCCCAGCGGCGCAGGAAACGCCCCTCGGCCTGGTTGCTCTTGATCGTGTGCAGGCTGGCGACGACGTCGGCGACCAGGTTGTTGCGCGCCTGGAGCAGCTTGTTGCTGCGCTTCGCCCCGAACTTCAGCGCATAGGCGGACACCGCGCCCGCCGCCAGCATCGCCAGCGCGCCCAGTACCGGCGCCAGCACCGTCCAGCCGCCGATCATCGCGATCAGCGCCAGGAACAGGAAGAAGAACGGAATGTCGATGCAGAAGGTCACGATCGCGGTCGGCACCAGCATCGCCATGGATTCGATATCGCGCAGCGCGGTCATCATGCTGCCGACGGTCCAGTTGGACTTGTCGATCCGCGCCTGCAGGATCGACGACATCGCGCGATGCTGGATCGCCTGCCCGATGCGCAGCCCGATCGCGTCGATGAAGGTCGATCGGATCTGCTTGAACAGGCATTCGAAGATCAGCACCAGCACGATCCCCGACGACAGCGCCCACAGCGATTCCAGCGCCAGGTTGGGCACCACGCGGTCGTAGATCGCGCGCATGTACAGCGGGATCGCGAAACCGCACAGGTTCAGGAACAGCGCCGCGCCCAACAGCTGGATGAAATTGCGCCGTTCCGTCAGGAAGCTGGAGATCAGCCACAGCCGCGGGTTGGCGCGGATACGCTCGCGCTCGTCGCCGACCAGGCTGCCGTTGGCAGGATCGATATGCCCGATCATCAACAGGTCGCCGGTCACGGCGGGGGCGAATTCCTCCAGCAGCACGCTGCGCTCGCCGTCGCCGTCGATCAGCGTCACGACACCCGGCGCGGGCATCGCGGTGATCATCACGAACCGGTCGTCCGGCAGCCGCACGATCGCGGGCAGGTCGACCGGCGCCAGTTCGCGGATCGGCCGCGCCACCCAGCGTGCGTCCAGGTCGATCCGCGCCATCGCGATCGGTGCGAATCGCGGATCGAGATCGCCGTGCGCGGTCGGCAGCGCCGCTGTCAGCCCGGCGGCGTCGATCGCCTTGCCCGCCGAAGATGCGATGCCGACCAGCGCCTCGACTAGCAGCATCCCATTGAAATCATCGGATTTCCACTGCCCCGTCGACTTGCCGCGAAGGCTGTCGACACGGCGCTTTACTATCCGACCGACGTTATCCCACCGAACCGCCACGTGCGTTTCTCCACAAACGTGGGATGGTTTAAGCCTTTTTAAGGATAACACTTCGTAAACAGCTGCCGATTACATGGACCGTAACTTCGACGGGAATGATGATGAGCAGCTCTGCCGACATGCCAGGGAGCATCCGCTGGACGGATTCTTTCAAGCATATAGTCCAGAACCGGCAATCCTTTTCGGACAGCGATGCGCGCACCGCGGTGATCGACGGGCTGCATCCGTGGAGCGCGCGGGTGCGCACCGAACCGTCGCGCCGCCTGCTGAAGGTCATGGGCGTGCTGCTGGTGATCGCGATCGCTTGGGCCACCTTCTTCCAGATCGACAAGGTCACGCGCGGCGCGGGCCGCGTGCTGCCGTCGGTGCAGAACCAGGTCGTCCAGCATCTGGAAGGTGGCATCGTCAAACAGATACTGGTGCGTGAGGGGCAGCGCGTCCGCAAGGGCGACGTCCTGCTCAAACTGTCGAACCAGCAGTCGAGCGCGGAGCTGAACAACGCCCAGACCGACGTCGCCGCGCGCCATATCGCGCTGGCCCGGCTGGAGGCGGAGGCCGCCGGCGCCTCGTCCTTCACGACGCCCAGGGAATTGGCGCGGCTGGCGCCGGAGATCGCCGCATCGGAAGAAGCGTTCTTCCGATCGCGCCATGCCGACATCCAGCAGCAGATGAGCGTCTTCGATCGCCAGATCCAGGGCTATCGCGCCGAGATCGGCAGCGCGCAGTCGCGCATCGCGAGCCTGCGCGCGGAGGAGCGGATGGTCCAGAACCAGCTCGACCGCCTGCAAAAGGCGTTGCTGGCGGAAGCCGTGTCGGAAACCGCGGTGCTGGAAAAGCAGACCGACCTGCAACAGCTGCGCACGCGCATTTCCGACGCGATGACCTCGATCCCCAAATCGCAGGCGGATCTGTCGGAAACCGTCGCCAAGCGCGGAGAGGCATGGACCCGGTACCTGACCGACACGCGCGAGAAGGCCGCGACGCTGCGGCTGGAGGTGTCGAAGGCCGGTCAGGCGCTCAACGCCTATCAGGACCGCAACTTCCGCGAGGAGGTGCGCGCGCCGATGGACGGCTACGTCAACAAGATCCTGGTGCAGACCGTCGGCGGCGTCGCCAAGCCGGGCGATCCGCTGGTGGAGATCGTTCCCGCGGACAAGCTGGTGGTGATCGAGGCGCGCGTCGCGCCGCGCGACCGCGGCAACATCTGGCCGGGGTTGCCCGCGGTGGCGAAGATCTCCGCCTATGATTCGGCGATCTACGGCGGCCTGGACGCCACCGTCGACGACATTTCGCCCGACGCGATCCAGGATCCCAAGGGCGAGCTATACTATCGCGTGCGCCTGCGCGCGGACACCGGCCGGTTCGGCCCGGAAAAGCCGGTGCTGCCGGGCATGACCGCGGAGGTCGACATCCGCTCGGGCCACCAGAGCATCCTCGACTATATCCTGGGGCCATTCATCCGCATCCGCGACGGGGCGCTGCGCGAATGACCGCGCCGCCCGTCCCAGCCGCCCCGCCGGCCGCCCCGTGCGGTCGCCGCATGGCCCATCGAACGAAGACCGGGGGAATTTTGATGTCCAGTCCGTCACGCCCCGCGCGCGCGGGGCATCGCCTGGGCGCGGTGCTGCTCGCCGGTGCCGTGCTGTGCGGCGCATCCGCCGCCGTCGCGCAGGACGCGCCCGTCGTGGCCGCGCCCGCCGACCCCGCGGCGCTCGCCCGACCGGGCGAGAGCGAGCCGCTGCGCGCCGCGATCGTCGAGTTGCTGCGCAAGAACCCGGACATCCAGATCGCGCTCGCCCGCCAGGACGACGCGCGCTACGCGATCGGCGAGGCGCGCGCCGCCTATCTGCCGCGCGTCGACCTGTCGCTGGCCAGCGGGCCGGAATATGTCCTGCCCTATCAGGCGACCGACAATACGATGCTGCGCCGTAGCGAAGGGGTGCTGACGCTCCACCAGAACATCTGGGACTTCGGCGCGACGATCAACGACGTGAAGCGCGCGCGCGCCGCCTTCTCCAGCGCGGAATGGAACACGCGCGAACAGATCGAGCGGATCGCGTTCGAAACCACCGCAGCGTATCTCAGCCTGCTGGAAAAGCAGCGCACCGTCGAACTGATCGAGGAGGAGATCGCCACCCAGGCGAAGATGTCGCGCACGATCCAGGTGCAGAAGGACCTGGGCCTCACCACCGCCGCCGACGTCAGCCGCGCACAGGTGCGGCAGGACAACCTTCAGGCGCAGCTGCTGGACGCGCAGAGCCAGTTGCAGCAGCAGCGCGAGGCCTATCGCCGCCTGACCGGGCACCTGCCCGGGCGCGCCACCGACCTGCCCGCGGTCGACACCGCGCTGCCGGCCGATGCCGATGCGGCGGTGCAGATGATCGAGGATCACAACCCCGAACTGGCGCAGGCGGTGCAGAACCGCCGTTCGATCGAAAGGCAGCTGCTCAGCCAGAAGGCCAGCTTCTACCCGCGCATCGGGCTGGACGCACAGGCGAACCTTCGCAACGAGGTGATGGGCCGCACCGGCCGCAACGAGGATGCGCGCGTCGTCGTCACGCTGTCCTACAACATCCTGCGCGGCGGCGCCGACTATGCGCTGATGCGCCGGATCGAGGCACGCGTGCGCGAATCGGACTATGAGGTGGATCGCGTGCGCCGCAACGTCGAGCAGGATCTGCGCATCGACTTCCAGTCGCTCGCCGCCGCCAACGACAAGATGGCGACGATCGAATCGCAGGTCGCCGCCGCGGAAAAGGTGGTGACGCTGTACCGCGAGCAATTCCGCTCGGGCAATCGCTCGGTCTTCGACCTGCTCGACACGCAGCAGGCACTGTTCCAGGCGCGGCTGAACCGGCTGACCAACTATACGCAGAAACAGGTCAGCGGGCTGCGCGTGCTGCAGAAGCTGGCCGGGCTGTTCGATTTCGTCAGCGGGGGACAGCCGCTGACCAAATACGGGCGCGAGATCGTCGTGCCCCGCCCGCCCGCCCGCGTCGGCCCGAACCTGTAAGCCCCTACACCAGCGGCTCGCCGGCGATCGTGATGCGATGCATCAGGCGCCGGTGGCCCTGATAGTCGTTCATCGCGCAATGCCAGGTCGACCGATTGTCCCAGATTGCGATCGACCCCGGCGCCCAGCTGACGCGGCAGTGGAACCGCTCCTGCATCGCCACCTGATACAGATAGGTCAGCAGCGGCAGGCTTTCCGCGCGCGTCCAGCCGGCGAAGTGCAGCGTGAAGGCGGGGTTGACGTACAATATCTCGCGCCCGGTCGCCGGGTGGCGGATCACCACCGGATGTTCGGCATGGGTGCGTTCGTCATGCCCCTTCAGGTCGGCGGCCTGGTCGGTCTTCGCATAGATGCCGTCGGCGCTGTAGATATGGTCCGCCGAATGGACCGCGCGCAGGCCGCGCAGCGTCGCCTTCATCCCCTCCGACAGGCTGTCGAACGCCGCGCCCAATCCGGCGAACAGCGTGTCGCCGCCGGTCGGCGGCGTCTCGCGCGCCAGCAGGATCGACCCCATCGCAGGGACCGGGTCGTAACTGTGGTCGGTATGCCAGCCGCCGCCGATATTGGTCTGCTGGTTCTCCGCCTTGCGCACCTCGGCGATTTCGGGGTGGCCGCCATTGGCCGGGAAATAGCGGTTGATGTCGATAGGACCCCAGCGCCGCGCGAAGGCGATATGCTGTTCGGGGGTCAGCGACTGGTCGCGGATGAACAGGACGCCATGGTCCGCGACCGCCGCGCGCAACGCGCCGAACGTGTCGTCGTCCAGCGCGTTCAGATCGACGTCGCGCGCCTCGACGCCGACATGCTCCGACAACGGGTGCCATGTCACTGCGGCCATCCACTTTCTCCTCGTTCTTGATGTCGCGGATGTAGCAGGCGCCCTCGCCAGCAAATGCCACCATCGTTACATTGTGGCGGTGGACGTCGCCGATCACCTTGCCGGGAACCGCTGGTTCGCCGCCCTGCCCGCCGCGCTGCGCGGCGCGGTCGCCGCCGCGGCGTCGCCCCGCGCGCTGGCGGCCGGTCAGTGGGTGTACGGCCAGGGCGATGAGGATACCGGCGTCGTCATGGTGCTGGATGGGATGTTGCGGCTGGAAACGATGGTCGGCGACCGCTTGGTCCTGATCGGCGTCGCGCGCGCCGGCGCCGCGTTCGGCCAGTCGCGCCGGCACGGCGGCGGCCCGCGCATCGTCACCGCGCGCGCCGGGCCGCCCAGCCGGGTCGCGACCGTCGGCGACAGCGCGCTGGGGCGGATCGCGGTGGAACAGCCCGCGATCTGGCACGCGGTCAGCACGCTGGTCTACGCCCAGCTCGACGCCAGCGTCCACGGCCTGGCGGAGATGCTGGCGCTGCCGCCGGTCGCGCGCATCGCCGCGCGGCTGCGCCCGTTCGCGGAAAGCGGCGTCGCGCCGCTGTCGCAGGCGGACCTCGCCGAGCTGTGCGGCCTGTCGCGCAAGACCACCAACGCGCACTTGGCGACGCTGGAGGCGGCCGGCGCGATCGCGCGCGGCTACGGATGCATCCGTCTGATCGACGCCGGGGTGCTGGCGTCCTTCGGCGCCGCCGACGCGGCCCGCGCGCAGGGGCGATATTGATCCGCGCACGCCCGGCGTCGCGCGTCATCGAACCGACCCGAACCGGTCATGAAACCGTGACCCGACCGTCACCAATCTGCTGCCAACCCCGCCTAGGGCGTGCGCAGCCGCAACCATCGTTGCCGCGCCGGGGAAAGAAGCAGAAATGATCCAACCGTCCGTGTCGCTGATCGCCGTGACACTCGCCGCGCTGACGCCCGCCGCCGCCGCCGCTCAGCAGGCCGGCACCCCCGCGGTCGCATCCGAACCTGCCACCGACGGCGGCGCGGAGGCGCCGACGATCGTCGTGACCGGCGGGCAGACGCGTACCGCCGTCGAACTGCCCGGCACCGAAATGCAGAAGATCCTGCCCGGCGTCAGCCCGCTGAAGGCGATCCAGACGCTGCCCGGCGTGCTCTACATCACCGCCGATCCGTGGGGGAACAACGAGCAGAACGCCCAGCTGTTCATCCACGGCTTCGCCGCGAACCAGCTCGGCTATACGATGGACGGCATCCCGCTGGGCGACCAGAGCTACGGCAATTACAACGGCCTGTCGCCGCAACGCGCGGTCATCTCGGAAAACGTCAGCCGCGTGATCGTCGCCACCGGCGCGGGCGACCTGGCCACCGCATCGAACAGCAACCTGGGCGGCACCGTCGAAACCTATTCGTCGAACCCGCTTGCCGTGCCGGGGATCCAGGCGGCGCAGACCGTCGGCAGCTACGACACGTCGCGCACCTTCGTGCGGGTGGATACCGGCACGTTCGGCGGGAACAACACCGCCTATGTGTCCGGCGTCCGCCAGCGTGCGCGCGCGTGGGACTTCAACGGCATCCAGGGCGGGTGGCAGGCGAATGCCAAGTTCGTCCACGACGACAGCATCGGCAAGCTGACGCTGTACTTCGACTATAACGACATGACCCAGCCGAACGAGGACGCGACCACCTTCTTCAAGCCTTCCGCCGGCGGCACCGCCAGTGCGGTGCAGCTCTACACGCCCTATACCAAGCCGTTCTTCTACCCCGATTTCAACGGCTACCGCGGCAATTACCTCAGCACGCTCGGCAATTCGCCGGCGGCGCAGGGCGGCAATTATCGCAATTACTATTCCGACGCGCAGCGGACCGATTATCTGGCGTACGGCCGGTACGACGCGCGGCTGACGCCGAACGCGACGTGGTCGAACACCGCTTATTATCACCACAACGACGGCGTCGGCGTGGTCGCCGGCCCGCTCGGCCAGTCGATCGCCACGGCGCAGCCGTATCTCGACCCGGCGTACGCCACCCTGCCGACCAACTGCCGCTTCTCGGCGAACAACAACGGCGTGCGGCCGTCGGCGTGCACCGCGCTGACCGCGGATCAGGCCGCGGCGGCCGGCGCGGCGCTGGTGACGGCGACGGGCGGGTCGGGGCTGATTACCCGCACCACCGAATATCGCATCGACCGCTGGGGCGTGATCTCCGCGCTCGACGTCGAACTGGGTGCGCACAAGATCGAGCTGGGCGGCTGGTTCGAACACAACAGCACCACGCAATGGCGCCGCTGGTATGCGGTCGACGTCAACAACCCGGGCAACAGCACGCCGTACATCCGCCCGCTGGAGGTTGCGCAGCCGCTGTTCACGCAATATCAGGGCGAGGCCACGATCGAGCAGCTGCAGCTTCACCTGCAGGACAGCTGGCAGGCGCTCGACCGGCTGCTGATCCAGGCCGGGTTCAAGACCAGCGCGCAATGGGCCACCGGCCGCTACCCGGTGCAGCCGCGGGCCGGGTCGCTGTCCGGGCTGGCGGGCGGGCTGCCTGAAGGGCGGATCGACACGCTGCGCTGGTTCCTGCCGGCGGTCGGCGCGACGTTCGACGTGAACGGCCATGAGCAACTGTACGCCAACGCGCAGAAGAACCTGCGCCAGTATCAGGCCTATCTCGCCGGCGGCGGCGGCCCGTGGTTCACCGGCAGCCAGGCCGCGTTCAACGCCTTCGCGCAGAGCGGCCGCCCCGAAAGCAGCTGGACTTACGAAGCGGGCGTGCGTTCGCGGCGCGAGCTGGGCGGCGGCGTGACGCTAAACGCGCAGGTCAATTACTATCACGTCGATTTCCAGGACCGGTTGCTGGCGATCTCCACCAACCCCGGCGGCATCGCCGGCGGCGCGATCACCGGCGGCACCTCGATCCTGGTCAACGTGGGCAACGTGAAGACCGATGGCGTCGACGCCGCCTTCACGTTGCGCGCCGGGCGGATCTTCTCGCTCTACAACGCCACGTCGTACAATCTGTCGAAATACCAGCGCGACTATACCTCGACCGCCAGCGGGATCGGCGCGGCGACGGATACGTGCATCGGCGGCTATCTCGTCACCGGCGGCATCGTCCCCACCTGCGGCAAGCAGCTGCCCGGCATCCCGAAGTGGATGAACAAGACGGTCGCCACCCTGTCGCTGGGGCCGGTCGAAACGCAAGTGATCGGCGATTATGTCGGCGCGCGCTTCGCCACGTTCAGCAACGACGTGCGCGTGCCGTCCTACTTCCTGGCCTCGCTGCGCATCGCGGCGCGCGTGCCCGACGATATCCTGCCGCTCCGCAAGACCGAACTGGCGCTCAACGTCACCAACCTGGCCGACCGCAAGGGGCAGTCGACGCTGTCGATCGGATCGGCCACGAACAACTATTCGGCCTATCCGATCCCGCCGCGGCAATGGTTCCTGACGCTGTCCGCGGCCTATTGACCAACCAGGCGCGCCCCGGTCGCGACGCGATCGGGGCCGCCGGTCCGGCCATGATGGCGCCGGAGCACATGCCCGCATTCCTCGCGGCCCGGCCGCTGCGGTGACATTAGCCTGCCCTGCCCGACCTGCGCCACCGACCCGGCACCGCGATATCGCTGCTGATATGAAAGAGGAGCCGCGGTCCGCAGACGGCGCGCCCATTACCGACATCGCGCAGGCGTTTCGGCGTCGATCAAGAGATAACATCGGTGGGATTACGACGTCGGGCGATACCGCTCGCCGCACCAGTTCCGCGCTCGCCGCGGGTATCCTTCCCCGAAAGGAAGGTGGTGCCCAGAAGAGGACTCGAACCTCCACGCCGTTACCAGCGCCGCCACCTGAAGACGGTGCGTCTACCAATTCCGCCATCTGGGCACGGGGTAGGCCGGCGCCTCTAGGGGTAAGGTCGGGCGGCTGTCAACAGCATCTTTGCGCGCAGCCGCATTTCTTTTTCGCGGCGCACCGTGCCCGGTACGGCCTCCGCGCTTCGCTGCGGTGCACCGCGCCCTTGTCTTCGCGGGAACGGAGCGGCTAGGGCAGCGGGGCGCTGTGGCATTTCGGATGACGAGGCAGATGAACAACGAACTGGTGACGCTGATCGGGGGCGGCGGCTTCCTGGGCCGCTATGTCGCGCAGGCGCTGTTGCAGGCAGGTGCGCGCGTCCGCGTGGCGCAGCGCGATCCGCGGCAGGCGTTCTTCCTCAAGCCGCTGGGCGGGCTGGGACAGACGCAGTTCGTCGCCGCCGACGTCACCCGCCCCGACACGATCGTGCGCGCGGTGCAGGGCGCCACCGCGGTCGTGAACCTGGTCGGCGTGTTCGGCAAGGATCAGCAGCGCATCCACGTCGACGGCGCGCGCGCGGTCGCCGAGGCGGCGCAGGACGAAGGCGCCGCGCTGGTGCACATCTCCGCGATCGGTGCGGATGCGGCCGGCGATTCCGGCTATGCGCGGACCAAGGGCGCGGGCGAAGGCGCGGTGCGCGCCGCCGCGCCCGACGCGACCATCCTGCGCCCCTCGACCGTGTTCGGGCGCGAGGACCAGTTCATCAACCGCTTCGCGCAGATGATCGCGACGCTGCCGGTGGTGCCGGTGCTGCGCGCGGGCGCGCGCTTCCAGCCGGTCTACGCCGCCGATGTCGCGCATGCCGTCCTGCGCGCGATCGGCGATCCGGCGACGTTCGGCGGGCGCACGTTCGAACTGGGCGGGCCGGAAGTGCTGACGATGCTGGAACTGCATCAGCGGATCGCCGCGCACATCGGCCGTTCGCCGCATTTCGCCGCCCTGCCCGACGCGCTGGGCGGGTTGATCGCTAGCATGCCGGGCACGCCGATCTCCGCCGATCAGTGGAAGATGCTGCAGCACGACACGGTCGTCGGCGCCCATGCCGAGGGGCTGGCCGCGCTGGGCATCACCCCCACCCCGCTCGATTCGGTCGCGCCCGGCTGGCTCGTCCGCTTCCGCAAGGCGGGTCGTTTCGGGGCGCTCACCAACGCCGCGTGATCGCGCGCCGATCCGCCCGACGACCATGAAGGAACCTGCATGACCGACCTCCTGACCGCCATCATCCTGGGCATCGTCGAGGGGGTGACCGAATTCCTGCCCGTGTCGTCGACCGGCCATCTGGTGCTGGCGACCGAGTTGCTGGGATACGATCCGCAGAAATGGGCGGTGTTCAACATCGCGATCCAGCCCGGCGCGATCCTGGCGATCGTCGCGTTGTATTGGCGGACGTTCTGGGCGGTGGCGATGGGGCTGGTGCGGCGCGAATCGGCATCTATCGCGTTCGTGCGCAACCTGTTGATCGCCTTCGTCCCCGCGGTCGCACTCGGCCTTGCCTTCAACGACCAGATCGAGGCGCTGCTGGAAAGCGCGGTGACGGTCGCCTGGGCGCTGATCCTGGGCGGCATCGCGATCCTGGTGATCGAACGGCTGGCGCGCACGCACCAGGTCGGCGGAATTTCCGGGGTCAGCGCCGGCCAGTCGGCGAAGATCGGCGTCGTGCAAAGTATCGCGATGATCCCGGGGGTCAGCCGATCGGGCGCGACGATCATGGGCGCGATGGTGCTGGGGATCGACCGGCGTACCGCCGCCGAATTCTCTTTCTTCCTGGCGTTGCCGACGCTGACCGGCGCGACCGTGCTGCAACTGGTCAAGCATCGCGACGCGATCACCGGCGGCGACGTACAGTTGATAGCGGTCGGCTTCGTCGTCTCGTTCGTCGTCGCGCTGGCGGTGGTGAAGGCGTTCATGGCGGTGGTGACCAAGCATGGCTTCGCACCCTTCGCGTGGTACCGAATCGTTGCGGGTGCCGCGGCGCTGGCATTCCTTTACACCCGTTGAGTCCATATCGGCCATAAATAGCGGCGCCTACATGCGACCAGCTTGCAGCTGCGGTGCAATATTGCAGTTTTAACGGCAGTATTGCTTACCTAACTACGTAAAAGTGCGTGACAGCGCGCCACGGAATGTGAGACGCACGCCATCGGAGGACACCGATGGCCGACATGCTGAAGTTCGTTGATCGCCCGCAATCCTATCCCGCGAAGCGCGCTGCCGCCGAGCGGGCGGAGGATTTCAGCGAGATCGCCGAACGCTATGCCACCCCCGCGGCGGAGGATCAGGCCGGGCGCTGCTCGCAATGCGGCGTGCCCTATTGCTCGGTCCACTGCCCGCTCCACAACCATATCCCCGACTGGCTGCGGCTGACCGCCGAGGGGCGGCTGCGCGAGGCGTATGAGCTGTCGAACGCCACCTCCACCATGCCGGAAATCTGCGGCCGCATCTGTCCGCAGGACCGGCTGTGCGAGGGCAATTGCGTCATCGAATTTTCCGGTCACGGCGCGGTCACGATCGGATCGGTGGAGAAATTCATCACCGACACCGCCTGGGCGGAAGGCTGGGTCGAGCCGCTCGTTCCCGGCCCGGCGCGCGGCCAGTCGGTCGGCGTCATCGGCGCCGGCCCGGCCGGGCTGACCACCGCCGAATATCTGCGCGCGCAGGGGTATGAGGTCCACGTCTACGACCGGCACGATCGCGCGGGCGGGCTGCTGACCTACGGCATCCCCGGCTTCAAGCTCGAAAAGCCGGTGGTGATGCGCCGCGTCGACCGGCTGAAGGCGGGCGGCATCGTCTTCCACGAAGGGTTCGAGGTCGGTCGCGACGCCACGCTGGAGGCATTGCGCGGCCGACACGACGCGATCCTGATCGCCACCGGCGTGTACCGCGCGCGCGCGATCGAGGTCGACGGCCATGGCCAGGCGGGCGTCGTCGCCGCGCTCGACTATCTGACCGCATCGAACCGCAAGAGCTTCGGCGATGCGGTGCCGGCGTTCGAGGACGGCAGCCTGAACGCGGCCGGAAAGAACGTGGTGGTGATCGGCGGCGGCGATACCGCGATGGATTGCGTGCGCACCGCTATCCGCCAGGGCGCGAAGAGCGTGAAGTGCCTGTACCGCCGCGATCGCGCCAACATGCCCGGCTCGCAGCGCGAGGTCGCCAATGCCGAGGAGGAGGGCGTCGAGTTCGTGTGGCTCGCCGCGCCGGCCGCCTTCGACGGCAGCGATGGCCGCGTCACGGCCGTGCGCGCCAACCGGATGCGGCTGGGCGCCCCCGACGCCAGCGGCCGCCGCGCGCCCGAGGTCGACCCCGGCGGCGCGGAAGACATGCCCGCCGATCTGGTCATCAAGGCGCTCGGCTTCGATGCGGAGGAACTGCCGCATCTGTGGGATGCGCCCGAGCTGGGCGTCACCCGCTGGGGCACGGTGCTGGTCGATTCGAAGACGCTGATGACGTCGCTGGACGGCGTGTTCGCCGCCGGCGACATCGTGCGCGGCGCCTCGCTGGTCGTCTGGGCGATCCGCGACGGGCGCGACGTTGCGGCGACGATGCACAGCTATCTGAAGGCGAAGGCGAAGGCCGCGAAGGTGGCGGCGTGATGCGTCGCGCCGCTACCGCCGTGCTTGCCGCGCTGATCGCGCTGCCGGCCGCCGCGCAGTCGTCATCCCCTGCCCCCTCCCCCGCCCCGTCCGCAAGCGCAGCGCCGGACGCCGAACGCCAGGCGCTCGGCACGCAGGTCGCCGCCCGGCTGTTCCCCGTCGGCACCTATCAGCGGATGATGACCGGCACGATGGACAAGCTGATGGACAGCGTGATGGGCAGCGTCGGCACGATGCCGCTCGCGCAACTGGCGACGATGGGCGGCCTGTCCACGGAACAGGCCGCCGATCTGCCGCCGGTGACGCTGGATCAGATCATGGCGATCTACGATCCGCATTACCGGGAGCGCAGCCAGATCGAGATGCGCGCGATGATGGCGGCGATGGGTGAGTTGATGGGCCGGTTCGAGCCGCGGATGCGCGCCGCACTGGCCGCCGCCTACGCCCGACGCTTCACCGCGCCGCAACTGCGCGAGATGAACGCCTTCTTCGCGACGCCGACCGGCGGCGCCTTCGCGGCCGAATCGATGACCATCTTCATGGACCCGGAGATGATGCAGGAGATGCAGGGCATGATGCCCGCGGTCATGGAGCAGCTGCCGGCGATCCTAAAGAAGGCGCGGGCCGCCACGGCGAACCTGCCGCCGCCGCGCAAGCTGTCCGACCTGACACCTGCCGAGCGCGCGAAGCTGGCGCAGCTGCTGGGCACCAGCGAACAGAAATTGAAGGATCCGCCGGCCGCTCCGGCGATCGAGGGAAACAAGTGATGACCGATCCCCGCACCGAGCAGCGCCAGTATCTCGCCGAACACGGCATGTACCGTCCCGAGTTCGAGGGCGATGCCTGCGGCGTCGGACTCGTCGCCGCGACCGACGGCAAGCCGTCGCGCCGCGTCGTCCAGTCGGCGATCGACGCGCTCAAGGCGGTGTGGCACCGCGGCGCGGTCGATGCCGACGGCAAGACCGGCGACGGCGCGGGCATCCATGTCGACCTGCCGGTGCGCTTCTTCGACGATTGCGTCGCCGCGTCGGGGCACAAGCTGCTGCCCAACCGGCTGGCGGTGGGCATGGTGTTCCTGCCCCGCACCGACCTGGGGGCGCAGGAAACGTGCCGCACGATCGTGGAAAGCGCGATCATCGAGGCGGGCTACACCATCTACGGCTGGCGCCAGGTGCCGGTCGACGTCTCGGTCATCGGGATGAAGGCGCAGTCGACGCGGCCCGAGATCGAGCAGATCATGATCGCCGGCCCGATGCCGGACGAGGTGTCGGCCGAGGAGTTCGAGAAGAACCTGTACCTGGTCCGCCGCCGCATCGAAAAGCGCGTGATCGCGGCGCAGATCCAGGGCTTCTACATCTGTTCGCTGTCGTGCCGCTCGATCATCTACAAGGGGCTGTTCCTGGCGGAGAGCCTGTCGGTCTTCTATCCCGACCTCACCGACCCGCGCTTCGAAAGCCGCGTCGCGATCTTCCACCAGCGCTATTCGACCAACACCTTCCCGCAATGGTGGCTGGCACAGCCGTTCCGGTGCCTGGCGCACAATGGTGAGATCAACACGATCCGCGGCAACAAGAACTGGATGCTCAGCCACGAAATCCGCATGGCCTCGATCGCGTTCGGGGAACATTCGGAGGATATCAAGCCGGTGATCCCGGCCGGCGCATCGGACACCGCCGCGCTCGACGCCACGTTCGAGGCGATCTGCCGTTCGGGCCGCGACGCGCCCACGGCGAAGCTGATGCTGGTGCCCGAAGCGTGGCAGAAGAGCGCCGACACGCCGGAAAGCCATTCGGCGATGTACCAGTATCTCGCCTCGGTGATGGAACCGTGGGACGGCCCCGCCGCGCTGGCGATGACCGACGGGCGCTGGGCGGTCGGCGGCGTCGATCGCAACGCGCTGCGCCCGCTGCGCTATACCGAAACCGCCGACGGGCTGCTGATCGTCGGGTCCGAGGCCGGCATGGTCGTCGTCCCCGAAAGCACCATCGTCGCCAAGGGGCGGCTGGGGCCGGGGCAGATGATCGCGGTCGACCTGGCCGAGGGCCGCGTGCTGCGCGACCGCGAGATCAAGGACAGGATCGCGGGCGAGCAGGATTATGCCGCGATGATCGGCGAATTCTCGACGCTGGAGGATCTGCCCCCCGCCCCCGCCGACAGCGTCACGCGCTACGACCGCGCCGACCTGACGCGGCGGCAGGTCGCGGCCGGACAGACGATCGAGGACATGGAGCTGATCCTGTCGCCGATGGTGGAGACGGGCAAGGAAGCGATCGGCTCGATGGGCGACGACACGCCGCTGGCGGTCATCTCCGACAAGCCGCGCCTCATCAGCCAGTTCTTCCGGCAGAATTTCGCGCAGGTCACCAACCCGCCGATCGACCCGCTGCGCGAACGCTATGTCATGTCGCTCAAGACGCGCTTCGGCAATCTGGCGAACATCCTCGATACCGAGGACCGGCGCGAGCGCGTGCTGGTGCTCGACAGCCCGGTGCTGACCTCCACCGACTGGGCGCGGCTGAAGGCGTATTTCGGCAATGCCGCCGCCGACATCGACTGCACGTTCGAGGCGAACGGCGGGCCGGAGAAGCTGCGCGCCGCGATCCAGCGCATCCGCAACCAGGCTGAACAGGCGGTGCGCGAGGGCAAGAGCGAGCTGTTCCTGACCGACGAGCATATCGGCCCCGATCGCGTCGCGATCCCCGGCGTGCTGGCGGCGGCGGCGGTGCATACCCACCTGGTCCGACGCGGCCTGCGCTCCTACGCCTCGGTCAACGTGCGCGCGTCGGAATGCCTCGACACGCATTATTACGCCGTGCTGATCGGCGTCGGCGCGACGACCGTGAACGCCTATCTGGCCGAGGCCGCGATCGCCGATCGCCAGGCACGCGGGCTGTTCGGCGACCTGTCGATCGAGGAATGCCTGAAGCGGCACAAGAAGGCGATCGAGGAAGGGCTGCTCAAGATCCTGTCGAAGATGGGGATCGCGGTCATCTCCAGCTATCGCGGCGGTTACAATTTCGAGGCGGTCGGCCTCAGCCGCGCGCTGGTCAACGATCTGTTCCCGGGGATGCCCGCGAAGATTTCGGGCGAAGGCTATGCCTCGCTCCACGTCAATGCCAGCGACCGGCACGACGCGGCGTTCGACGATGCGGTGGCGACGCTGCCGATCGGCGGCTTCTACCGCCAGCGCCACACCGGGGAGGCGCACGCCTATTCCGCGCAGCTGATGCACCTGTTGCAGACCGCGGTGTCGACCGACAGCTATTCCAGCTACCTGCAATTCTCGCGCGGGGTGGGCGATCTGCCGCCGATCTACCTGCGCGACCTGTTGCAGTTCAACTTTCCCAAGGAAGGCGTGCCGGTCGACCAGGTCGAGGCGATCACCGAGATTCGCAAGCGCTTCGTGACGCCGGGCATGTCGCTGGGCGCGCTGTCGCCCGAGGCGCACGAGACGCTGGCGATCGCGATGAACCGCATCGGCGCCAAGGCGGTGTCGGGCGAGGGCGGCGAGGACAAGATCCGCTACCAGCCGTACGACAACGGCGACAATGCCAATTCGGTCATCAAGCAGATCGCGTCGGGCCGTTTCGGCGTGACGGCGGAATATCTCAACGCCTGCGAGGAGATCGAGATCAAGGTCGCGCAGGGCGCCAAGCCCGGCGAGGGCGGGCAGCTGCCCGGCTTCAAGGTGACCGAGTTCATCGCCAAGCTGCGCCATGCGACGCCGGGCGTGACGCTCATCTCGCCCCCGCCGCACCACGACATCTATTCGATCGAGGATCTGGCGCAGCTGATCTACGATTTGAAGCAGATCAACCCGCGCGCGCGGGTGTGCGTGAAGCTGGTCAGCTCGGCCGGGATCGGCACCGTCGCGGCGGGCGTGGCGAAGGCACATGCCGACGTCATCCTCGTTTCCGGCCATGTCGGCGGCACCGGCGCGTCGCCGCAGACGTCGATCAAATATGCCGGCACGCCGTGGGAAATGGGCCTGTCCGAAGTCAATCAGGTGCTGACGCTCAACGGCCTGCGCGGACGCATCAAGCTGCGCGCCGACGGCGGGCTGAAGACCGGGCGCGACATCGTGATCGCCGCGATCCTGGGCGCGGAGGAATTCGGCATCGGCACGCTCAGCCTGGTGGCGATGGGCTGCATCATGGTGCGCCAGTGCCATTCGAACACCTGCCCGGTGGGCGTGTGCACTCAGGACGAGGCGCTTCGCGGCAAGTTCGTCGGCACGCCGGAGAAGGTCATCAACCTGATGACCTTCATCGCCGAGGAAGTGCGCGACATCCTCGCCCGGCTCGGCGTGCGCTCGCTGGACGAGATCATCGGGCGCACCGAATTGCTTCGCCAGGTCAGCCGCGGTGCCGAGCATCTCGACGACCTCGATCTCAACCCGATCCTCGCCAAGGTCGACGCGACCGATGCGGAGCGCCGCTTCAGCCTGTCGACCTTCCGCAACGACGTGCCCGACAGCCTGGATGCGCAGATCATCAAGGATGCCGCGGCGGTTTTCTCGCGCGGGGAAAAGATGCAGCTGACCTATTCGGTGCGCAACACGCACCGCGCGGTCGGCACGCGCCTGTCGAGCGAGATCACGCGCGCCTTCGGCATGTCGAAGCTGGCGGAAGGGCATGTCACCGTCCGCCTGCGCGGGTCGGCGGGCCAGTCGCTGGGCGCGTTCCTGTGCAGCGGGATCACGCTGGAGGTGTTCGGCGACGCCAACGACTATGTCGGCAAGGGCCTGTCGGGCGGCACGATCATCGTGCGCCCCGCCGTCTCCTCGCCGCTGGTCAGCCATGAGAACACGATCCTGGGCAACACCGTCCTGTACGGCGCGACGTCGGGCAAGCTGTTCGCGGCGGGCCAGGCGGGCGAACGCTTCGCGGTGCGCAATTCGGGCGCCAATGTGGTGGTCGAGGGGTGCGGCGCGAACGGTTGCGAATATATGACCGGCGGCACCGCGGTGCTGCTGGGCGAGGTCGGCGCCAATTTCGGCGCGGGCATGACCGGCGGCATGGCGTTCGTCTACGACGCGGCGGGCACCTTCGCGCGGCGCGCCAACCCGGAGAATATCGTGTGGCAGCGCGTCGCCTCCGCGCATTGGGAGGAAAGGCTGCGCGGTCTGATCGCCGAACATGCCGCCAGCACCGACAGCCGCTGGTCGCGCGGGCTGCTGGAGGACTGGCAGCGCACGCTCGGCCATTTCTGGCAGGTCGTCCCGCGCGAGATGCTGACGCGCCTCGCCCACCCGCTCGACGACAGCGAGGCGCTGGAAGCAGCGGAGTAAGAGGTTATCGCGCGGACCGGATATCGGTCCGCGCGAAATCCTGCCCCTTGTAGAGGAGCGGGCATCCCGCGACGCGCGCGACGGCATAGGCCATGCAGTCGCCGAAATTCAGCGCCGCGGAATGCCGCCCCTTCCCGAACCGCTCGAACGCATCGGTCGCGGCCTCCAGACGCCGCGCGGTGAAGTCGATGGTTTCCGGGCGGATACCGTCGATCAACTCGCGCAGGTCGCCGGGCAGGCGGGGCGACTTGCCGGCGGCGACGATGCGACATTCCAGCAGCGTCGGCGCACCGATCAGCAGATGGTCGGCCCGCTCGATCGCATCGACCAGCATATCCGCCTCCGGTTCATGCAGCAGGATCGCGATCAGCGCCGACGAATCGAGCGCGATCACCGCGGCAGGCCGTGCTCGTCGTACCCGATGATCTCGTCGGGCGTCCTCGGATCGAGATCATAGGTGGCCACCCGCTCCTGGATCCGCCGGATGCGCTCGCGCAGCGGCGGGCGCTCCTCCGACCGTTCCAGTTCGTGGCGCACCGCCAGCCCGATCGCATCGGTCAGCGACAGGCCGCGCTCGCTCGCCAGCCGGCGGATCGCGCGTTCGATCTCTTCGTGCTTGATGCTGATGCCCATCGCCTTTCCATAACACGACGGTCCGGTTTCCAGAACGGCCCGTATCGTGCCGAGAGCGCTTCCCCTCGCCCCATATTTGCGCCTAACAGCATCGGCTTATGTGGCAGCTCTACCAGTTCCCGCTGTGCCCCTTCACGCGCAAGCTGCGCACGCTCCTCAATGAAAAGGACGTGGGCTATCAGCTGGTGCGCGAAAACCCGTGGGAACGGCGCGATTCGTTCATCGACATGAACCCCGCCGGACAGACGCCGGTGATGACCGATCACGAACGCGGCATCGTGCTGGTCGATTCGATGGCGATCTGCGAATATTTCGAGGAGACGGTGGACCGCGTCGCGATGCTGAACGGCACCGCCACCAATCGCGCGGAAATTCGCCGGCTGGTCGCATGGTTCGACACGCATTTCTATCGCGACGTCACCCAGCCGCTGCTGGACGAGCGGATGGTCAAGCGGATCGCGCACCGCGCCGCCCCCGATGCCGCGCGCCTGCGCGAGGCGATGAAGTCCGCGGTCGGGCATCTCGATTACATCGACTTCCTGCTCGACCACCGCAAATGGATCGCCGGCGCGACGATCAGCCTCGCCGATCTGGCTGCCGCGGCGCAGATCTCGGTCGCCGACTATCTCGGCGGGATCGACTGGACCGGCCACGCGCATACCAAGGCATGGTATTCCGCGTTCAAGAGCCGCCGCAGCTTCCGCCCCCTTCTGGCCGAGCGGATCAGCGGGATCGAGCCGCCCAGCTATTACGAGAATCCGGACTTCTGATGCACGTCACCCACGATCCCGCCGCCGCGCCCGCGCCCGAGATCGCGTTCGACGATTTCCTGAAGGTCGACGTGCGCGTCGGGACGATCGTCGCCGCCGATCCCTTCCCGGAGGCGCGCAAGCCCGCGTTCAAGCTGACGATCGACTTCGGCCCGACGATCGGCGTCAAGCGGTCGTCGGCGCAGATCACCGAACATTACGACATCGACACGCTGGTCGGGCGGCAGGTCGCCGCGGTGGTCAACTTCCCCCCGCGCCAGATCGGGAAGTTCCTGTCGCAGGTGCTGACGCTGGGCTTCCCCGATGAGGCGGGGAAGGTCGTGCTGGTCACGCCGACCGTGCCGGTGCCGAACGGCGGGCGGCTGTTCTGATGCGCCAGTCCCACGGCGCGCTGTCGATCGCGACGCGCGGCCCCGGACTGGTCGAGATCACGCGCGGGGTGGCGGACTGGCTGGCGGCGCAGCGGATCGCCGACGGGCTGCTGACCGTCTTCTGCCGCCACACCTCCGCCTCGCTGCTCATCAACGAAAACGCCGCGCCCGCAGTGCAGCGCGACATCCAGCGCTATTTCGCACAGGCCGCGCCCGAATCGACCGGCTACGAGCACGACGACGAAGGACCGGACGACATGCCCGCGCACCTGCGCACCGCGCTGACGCAGGTGTCGCTGTCGATCCCGGTCGCGGACGGCGCGATGGTGCTGGGCACGTGGCAGGGCATCTTCCTGTTCGAACACCGCGCCCGCCCGCACAGCCGCCACATCGCGCTGCACGTCATCGGGGAATAACCTCTTCCCGTCGCCCCAGCGAAAGCTGGGGCCTCTGCCGGCTCCTGCGCACGCGATCGCCCCGGATCCCAGCCCTCGCCGGGATGACACTTGGACTATGCCGGCTCCGCCAGCGTCAGGATCGACACCCCGATCGGCATCGGCACGCGCCCGACCAGATGCCGCTCCAGCCCGAAGATCTTCTCGAACAGCGCGTTGACCGGCGCCGCGGGGGGCGAATCGTCGCTGTCGTCGCGCCCGGTCAGCCGCCCGGCGACCCGCGCCGCCGCCGCCAGCGGGAACAGCAGCGAGTTGAAATACGTCAGCCCCCGCTCCTTCAGCCCCGCCGCGCGGATCGCCGTCACCAGCGCCCCCTTCGAATAGCGGCGGTGGTGGTGGTTGACGACGTCGTGCGCGCTCCACAGCCACTGGTGCGCAGGCACCGCGATCAGGATCTTGCCGCCCGGCGCCAGGCATTCGCGCATCGCCGCGAGCGCCGCGACATCGTCCTCGATATGCTCCACCACGTCGAGCACCGCGATCAGGTCGTAGGTGCCGCGCGGCACCCCGGTCAGCGCGGGCAGCGGCGCCTCGCCCACCGGGCGGCCCAGCCGCTGGCTGGCGATCGCGCGCGCGGCCGGATCGATCTCGATCGCATCGACCGTGCCGAACTGCGCCAGCATCGGCAGGTTGTGCCCGGTGCCGCACCCGATCTCCAGGATCGCGGCATCGGCGGGCAGCCGCGCCTCGCGCTCCAGGAAATCGGCCAGGATGTCGCGGCGCGCGCGATACCACCAATGGGTGGAATCATGCTCCGCCATGCGATCGTAGACGCGCCGGTCCATAGTCTATCGGAAAACCCAGTTGCGTTGCAGCCAGAAGGTCAGCAGCGGCACCACCGAAACGGCGGGTACCAGCGGCCACCACGTCGGGCCATGGAAGAAGGGGCCGGTCACCAGCACCCAGGTGAAAAGCTGCTGAAGCACGAACCCGAACAGCTGGACAAGGAAGAATCGCCGCGCCGTCCGCGCATTGCGGGTGCCATAGCCGCGGAAACTGACCGCGCCATGCGCGAACCGCCCGATCACGGTCGCCGCCAGGAATGCGATCACCACCGCCAGATTGGGGTTCATGACATAGGTGGCCAGCGGCCAGTAGACCGCGGCGTAGAAGGCGGTCATCGCGCCCCCCGTCACGGCGAAGCGCACCAGCTGCCAGAACGTCTCGCGCGTCGTCGCGCTGGCCGGAGAAAGGGAACGCACCACCGTTTGTCTTGTCCCCACGAAGCGTGCCTGAGCAACCCTGCTTGCCCTTTACGGCGGCAGGCGTAAGCACATCGGCCGCAGGGCGCCTCTAATATCGCAAGCCCGGTGAAGGAAGCGTTTTGACCACCGATCCGATGCGCCGCGCCGTCGCCCGGCTTGCCCCCCTGCTGGACCGCGAATGGATTCGCCTGACGCTGGCGGCGTGGCTGACGATCATGGCCTGGTACCTGATCCAGCGCTGGCCCGCGATCCAGTGGCTGTCGCTGGGCGATACCGACGACAACATGCGGCTGATGCAGGTGCGCGCGTGGCTGGCCGGACAGGGCTGGTTCGATCTGCGCAACTACCGGCTCAACCCGCCGGTGGGCTTCGACATCCACTGGTCGCGGCTGGTCGACCTGCCGATCGCCGCGCTGATCCTCCTCTTCCGCCCGTTCGTCGGCGCGGTGGAGGCGGAGAAGCTGGCGTGCGGGATCGCCCCGATGCTGCCGATGGGGGTGACGCTGGTCGCGCTGGGGGCGACGCTGCGCCGGCTGGTCGCACCGCTCGCCTGGCCGCTGGGCATCGCGCTGTTCCTGGCGACGACGGTGTGCCTGGGCATGTACATGCCCGAACGGATCGACCACCACGGCTGGCAGCTGGCGATGCTGGCGGTCACCGTCGCCGGCCTGTGCGATCCGGTGCGCGCGCGCGGCGGCGCGCTGGTCGGCATCGCCACCGCGGTGTCGTTCACGATCGGGCTGGAAATGCTGCCCTATGCCGCGATGGCGGGCGCGATCATCGCGCTGTCGTGGATCTGGGACGTGGCCGAACGCCCGCGGCTGGCGGCCTATGCGCTGGCGCTGGGGGGCGGCATCGCGGCGGGCTATGCCGGGTTCACCTCCTACGCCAATCGCGTGCTGCGCTGCGACGCGCTGACCCCGGTGTGGATGTCGACGCTGGTGCTGGCGGCGGCGCTGCTGCTGGCGCTCGCCTGGTGGTCGCCGCGGCGCGCAGGCCTGCGGCTGGGCTTCGCGGTGGCGGCGGGGGCGGCGGTGGCCGCGTTCTTCGCGCACACCTTCCCGCAATGCCTGGGCCGCCCGGAACAGGTGTCGCCCGAACTCTACGACAGCTGGCTGTCGCACGTGCGCGAGGCGAAGCCGATCTACGCCCACCCGCTGCGCGTCGCACTGCCGATCGTCGCACTGCCGCTGATCGGGCTGATCGGCGCGGCGATTGCGACGATCCGCGCGCGCCGCGATGCGCGGCTGCTCGGCTGGGCGTGCGTCGCGCTGTTCGGCGCCTTCGCCGCGCTGATGCTGCTGTGGCAGGCGCGTGCCGGGCCGGCGGCGCAGCTGCTGGCGATCCCCGGCGCGGCGGCGCTGATCTGGGCGATGGTGCCGTGGCTGGTCGCCCCGAGCCATCGCGTGGCGAAGGCGGCGGCGGCGGTCGCGGCGTTCGCGATCCTGTCGGGCAGCATGGTGCCGGTGGTGATCCGCTGGTTCGCGATCGACCCGCCCAAACCCTATGTCCAGCGCGTCAACCGTGCGACGGGGCGCTGCCTGACGATCCCGGCGATGGCGCCGCTCAACCGCTGGCCGGCGCAGACGATGTTCACCTTCGTCGATCTCGGCCCGCGGCTCATCACGCTGACTCACCACCGCGCGGTCGCCGGCCCCTATCACCGCAACGGCGATGCGATCCTGGACGTCCACCACGCCTTCGAACGATCGCCGGAGGAAGCGCGCGCGATCATGAAGCGGCATGGCGCGACGATCCTGCTGATCTGCCCGAACATGACCGAATCGACCAACTATCGCGCCCGCGCGCCCAAGGGCTTCTACGGCCAGCTGGCGCATGGCGCGCGGTTCGACTGGCTGGAACCGGTCGCGGTTCCCGGCCGCTCGCCGTTCCGCGCGTTCAGGATCAAGTGAGGCGCCGATCCCGGAGACATTCTTTCGTGGCCACCTGAACCCCGGCCTTGGCCGGGGCGACGACACACCGATGACCTAGCGCAGCTGCTCCATCACGCCGTCGATCACGAACTGCACCGCCAGCGCGGACAGCAGCACGCCCAGCAGGCGGGTGATGACCGCCTCGATCTTGGCGCCCATGATCCGCATCAGCGGCCCCGCCGCCAGCAGCGCGGCGAGCATCAGGATCAGGTTCGCGCCCAACGCCGCCAGCACCACCGCCGACCGTTCGACCCCGTCGTTGCGCGACATCAGCAGCATGATGGTGGCGATCGATCCCGGCCCCGCGATCATCGGCATCGCCATCGGGAAGATCGACACGTCGTCGGCCTCCTCCGGCGAAATCTTCGACGCGCGGTCCTCGCGGCGCTGGGTGCGCTTTTCGAACACCATCTCCAGCGCGATCACGAACAGCATGATCCCGCCCGCGATGCGGAAGCTCGCCAGCTCGATGCCCAGCCCGTGGAGCAGCGGCTCGCCGATGAATGCGAACAGCACCAGGATGATCGCGGCGACCACCACCGCGCGGATCGCCATCGCGCGGCGATGCTCCGGCGAGGCGCCCGCGGTCAGTCCGGCGAAGATCGGCGCGCAGCCCGGCGGGTCGATCACCACGAAGAAGGTGACGAAGGCGGAAACGAACAGCTCGATCACAGCGCGCGCGCCGTCACAGGCCGGCCGGGGCGGGCAGCCCCGCGCGGCGGCACGCGGCGACCAGCGTGTTGCGCATCAGCACCGCGATCGTCATCGGCCCCACCCCGCCCGGCACCGGGGTCAGCGCGCCGGCCACCTCGGCGACCGCCGGGTCGACGTCGCCGACCAGCCCGTCGTCGGTGCGGTTGATGCCCACGTCGATCACCGTCGCGCCCGGCTTCACCCAATCGGCCTTGACGAACGCGGGGATGCCCACCGCCGCGACGACGATATCCGCGCCGCGCACATGCGCCGCGACGTCGCGGGTGCGGCTGTGGACGGTGGTGACGGTGGCGCTTTCCTTCAGCAGCAGCGCCGCCATCGGCTTGCCGACGATGTTCGACCGGCCGATTACCACCGCCTCCATCCCCGACAGGTCGGGGTGCAGGTCCTTCAGCAGCATCACGCAGCCCAGCGGCGTGCACGGCACCAGCCCGTCGATCCCGGTCGCCAGCCGCCCGGCGTTGACCGGATGGAAACCGTCGACGTCCTTGTCCGGGTCGATCCGCGTCAGCACCGCGCGCTCGTCGATATGGCGCGGCAGCGGCAGCTGGACGAGGATGCCGTCGACCGCATCGTCGGCGTTCAGCCGGTCGACCAGCGCGATCAGCGCGTCCTCACCGGTGTCGGCAGGCAGGCGGTGCTCGAAGCTTTCCATGCCCGCGGCCAGCGTCGCCTTGCCCTTCGACCGGACATAGACGGACGAGGCGGGGTCCTCCCCCACCAGCACCACCGCCAGCCCGGGCTTGCGCCCGGCGCGCGCGGTGAAATCGGCCGCGGCATCGCCCACGCGGGCGCGCAGGGTGGCGGCAAAGGCTTTTCCGTCGATCGTGCGTGCGGTCATGACGCGGGCGCATAGAGGCTAGCGGCGATCCGCGCCAGAGCGGTCGCATCGCCCGCGATCGCCAGCCGCTTCACCCGCGCGCTCTGCCCCGCCACCAGCGTCACCGCGCGGCGCGGCACGCCGAAATGCTTCGCCACCAGCGCGACCAGCGCTTCGTTCGCCGCGCCGTCGACCGGCGCCGCCGCCAGCCTCGCCGCCAGATGCGCGTCCGTCCCCGCGGTCAGCGCGTCGCGCCCGCCGCGCGGCGTGACGCGCACCGCGATCGCAATGCCGTCCGCGGTTTCGCGCCAGGCGCTCAGATCGCGGCGCCGCCCGACATCACGCTGACCGCGACGTTGTTGAGGATGATGTTGAGGATGACCAGCAGCAACAGGACCACCATCGGCGCGAAGTCGATCCCGCTGCTGGCCGGCAGGAAGCGGCGGATCGGGCGGTACAGCGGCTCGGTCACGCGATCCAACCCTTCGTGCAGCGAACGAATGAACGGGCTGGACGTGTTGATGATGTTGAACACGATCAGCAGCGACAGGACGAACTGGATCAGGATGATCCAGCGCACGACCTGGAAGATCACCTGAAGGATCTGGATGATGGTAAGCGTCAGCACGCCGGGCGTCTCCGAAAAGGTGTGTCGCACATATAAGGCACCAGGTACGCGAGGTGCTAGCCCTTGCGGATCAGCGTCCCTGCACCGCGCTTGGTGAAGATTTCCAGAAGCATCGCATGCGGCACGCGCCCGTCGAGCACCACCGCCGCATCCACGCCCGATTCGACCGCCGCGACGCAGGTTTCCAGCTTGGGGATCATCCCCCCGCTGATCGTCCCGTCCTCGCGCAGCGCGCGCACCGCGGCGGGGTCCAGATCGGACAGCAGCTGCCCCTGCTTGTCCAGCACCCCGGCCACGTCGGTCAGCAGGAAGAAGCGCGATGCGCCCAGCGCCGCCGCGATCGCGCCCGCCATCGTGTCGGCGTTGATGTTGTAGGTGTGGCCGTCCGCACCGATGCCGATCGGCGCGATCACCGGGATGATCCCCTCCCGGCTCAGCGAATCGATGATCCGCCGGTCTACCGCCACCGGTTCGCCGACGAAGCCCAGGTCGACCTTGCGCTCGATCCCCTGCAGCGGGTCGGGCTGGTTGCGCCCGACCTTCTCGGCCTGCACCAGCCCGGCGTCCTTGCCGGAAATGCCGACCGCCCGCCCGCCGGCGCGGCCGATCCAGCCGACGATTTCCTTGTTGATCGAACCGGCCAGCACCATCTCGGCGATCTGCGCGGTTTCGGCATCGGTGACGCGCAAGCCGTCGACGAAGCGCGATTCGACCCCCAGCCGCTTCAGCATGCTGCCGATCTGCGGGCCGCCGCCATGGACCACGACCGGGTTGATGCCGATCGCCTTCAGCAGCACGACATCCTCGGCGAAATCGGCCTGCGCCTCGGGATCGCCCATCGCATGGCCGCCGTATTTCACGACGAAGGTCTGGCCCGCATAACGCTGGAGGTAGGGCAGCGCCTCGACGAGCGTCTCGGCCTTCAGCGCGGGGGAGAGTGTGGCGTCGGTCATCGCCGCGCCATAAGGGCAAGCGGGGTCAGCCGTCCAGCCGCCGTCCCAGCGCGACCATCAGGTAGATCAGCGGCGGCACCAGCGCGATCGACAGCACCACCTTCGCCAGCATCTGCCCCGCCATCAGCCAGCCGATCGCCGACAGCCCGAACGCGATCGAGATGAACAGCACCGAATCGACGATCTGGCTCAGCGCGCTGGCGGTCGCGGCGCGGAACCACAGCAGCCGCCCGCCCTCGCGCCCCTTCAGCCAGGAAAAGATCGTGACGTTCAGCGTCTGCGACACGCCATAGGCGACGATCCCGCCGGCCCAGATCCACGGCGTCGCGCCCATCATCTGGTTGAACGCGGCCAGGTGCCCGCGGTCCATCTCCGGCGCGGGCGGCAGGACCAGGACGATCAGCGTCAGCGCCATCGAGATCAGCAGCGGCACGAACCCGATCAGCACCAGCCGGTTGGCGACCGCGCGCCCGTGCAGCTCGGCGATCGCGCTGGAGGTGACGACCAGCAGCAGGAACGCGAAGATCCCCGCCTCCACCGCCAGCGGCGGCAGCCCGAACACCGGCCCCAGCCGCGAGATCGGGCCGAGCGACACCTGCTTGTTGCCCAGCACCCCGGCGATGCACACCATCCCGCCGTAGAAGATCGAGAAGGCGAACAGCGAGGGCGGGATATGCGATCGCGGGATCGGCGGCGCAGCGGCAGGTTCCATAACCTTACCTAGCGGATGCGGCACGGGGGCGACAAGATGCCCCCGGTGCGCGCGATCATTCGCCGTCGGTCGCGGCCCCTTCGGCGGCGCCATCGGCCGGACGCTCGAACCATGCCTCGACCGGGCCGGTCAGCTTGATCGTCAGCGGGCGGCCGCGACGGTCCATCTTCTTGCCCAGCGCGACGCGGATCCAGCCTTCGGAGATGCTGTATTCCTCGACGTCGGTGCGCTCGGCGCCCTTGAAGCGGATGCCGACGCCGCGTTCCAGCGCCGCCTGGTCGAAATACGGGCTGCGCGGGTCGATCGACAGATGGTCGGGAGGGGTATCGCTCATGGCGCGCGCTGTTGCCGCAATCGCGCGGCGACCGCCACAAAAAACGGCACGGGAACCATCGCTCCCGTGCCGTCGTGCGGCTTACCAGCCGTATCCGTAGTAACCGCGCGGCGCGTTATAGTAATAATCGCGCTCGTACACCCGCGGGGGCGGCGGGGCATAATAACGATCGCGATACACCACGCGCGGCGGCGGGGCGTAATAGGGGTCGTTGTAATAGCCGCGATCGTAATAATAGCCGCGGTCGTAATAGCGGTCGCGGTTGCTCGACGCGATCGCCGCGCCCAGCCCCAGTCCGATCACGCCGCCGATGATCGCACCCGCCGCCGCATCGCCGCCGCGATCGCGGTGACGCCAGTAACGCTGCGCCTCCGCGGGCGCCGCGGTCGCGAGCACGGTCGCCGCCATCGCCGCGCCGAGCGTCGCCTTCTTCCACATACCCGTCATCTCGGACTACTCCTCCGGTTCAAAGGGTTCGCGATGCTGGACTGAACGCGCAGATCAGCGAGCCTGTTGCGCCTTGTCGCCGATTCGCGCTGAACCGAACCGGAATGCGGCGTTCATGGGGCGTTTAGGGAGCGGGACATGGCATTCTGGGTGATGAAGAGCGAACCGGGCAGCTACGGCTGGGACGATCTGGTCCGCGACGGCGCGACCGAGTGGGACGGCGTGCGCAACCACGCCGCCGCCGCGCATCTGCGCGCGATGGCGCCGGGCGACCGCGTGCTGTTCTATCACAGCGGTGAGCAGAAGGCCGCGGTCGGCGTGGCGGAGGTGACGCGCGCCGCGCGCGCCGATGGCGATGCCGGCAACTGGGTCTCGGTCGCGATCCGCCCGCTCGATCCGCTGCCCGCCCCGGTCACCCTGGCCGCGATGAAGGCCGCGCCGGCGCTCGCCGACATGGCGATGCTGCGCCAGTCGCGCCTGTCGGTCAGCCCGGTGACCGCGGCGCAATGGGACGCGATCATGGCGCTCGCGCAGCGGACATAATTCGTAACATTTCATGATCTCGACACAATCGCGGTCTAGCGCGCCGGCAACGGGGCGGGGGAACGCACCGGACGACCGAAAGGGACTGTCGCGCCATCCGCGCGGCAGGGCGGTCGACGTGCGCGCTTTCCCCGACAGGACAAGCCCCGGCCACCTGCTTCAGTGAGGACAATATGCGTATCTCGACCCGCTCGACCCTGCTTGCCGGCGCCGCCGCCCTCGCGGCGCTGCTCGCCGCCCCGGTGAGCGCCCAGACCACCACGGCGACCGGCGCGACCACCGCCGACACCGCCGATCAGGACGGCCTGGGCGAGATCGTCGTCACCGCCGAGCGCCGATCGGAGAATATCCAGCGCGTGCCGGTGTCGGTCGCGGTCGTCAGCGGCGACGACCTGCGTGCCTTCCAGGCGGGCGGCGAGGATGCGCTGGCACTCGCCGGGCGCGTCCCGGGCCTCTACGCCGAAACCACCACCGGCCGCATCTTCCCGCGCTATTACATCCGCGGCCTGGGCAATATCGACTTCTACCTCGGCGCGTCGCAGCCGGTGTCGATCATCCAGGACGACGTCGTGCTGGAACATGTCGTGCTGAAGTCGAACCCGGTCTACGACGTCGCCAATATCGAGGTGCTGCGAGGGCCGCAGGGGTCGCTGTTCGGGCGCAACACCACCGCGGGCATCATCAAGTTCGACACGATCCGCCCGGGCCAGACCTTCGACAGCCGCATTTCGGCCAGCTACGGCACGTACAACACCGTGACGCTCGACATGGGCGTCGGCGGGCCGCTGGTGCAGGACAAGATCGCGTTCCGCGCCTCCGCTCTCCTCCAGCACCGCGACGATTGGGTCGACAACACCTTCGCCGGCACCGGTGCCGACGGCACGCGCGGCGGCAAGGACGTGATGGGCGGCTTCGATGAGCGCGACGCGCGCCTCCAGCTGCTGTTCACCCCCACCGACGCGCTGTCGGTGAACCTGTCGGGCCATGTCCGCGACTATCGCGGCACCTCGACGATCTTCCACCGCGGCGCGCTGCTGCGCGGGTCGAACAACGCCCAGGCCGAGCCGCGCGACCGCATCGCGCTGGACGAGGCGGACAACAACCCGCAGGCGTATCGCACGCAGGGCGCCTCGGTGAATGCCGCGCTGGATCTGGGTCCGGCGACGCTGACCTCGATCACCGCCTATGAGCATACGGCCGGCTACAGCCGCGGCGACACCGACGGCGGCGCGGCGGTGAACTTCGGCGGCGTCGGCTTCGGCCAGAGCATGGGGCGGATCGCCGATCTCGATCAGTGGACGCAGGAAGTGCGCCTCGCCAGCAACGGCGACGGCGCGTTCAAGTGGCAGGTCGGCGGCTTCTATTTCGACAGCCGCGACATCACCGAATTCTACCAGCGCAGCTATTTCCTGACGCCCGGCAACGCCGCCCGCAACCCGAACAACTGGGTGCGGCTGCACGACGTCAACACCAGCTGGGCGGTGTTCGGCCAGGCCAGCTATCGTATCGCCGATCGCCTGACGCTGACCGCCGGCGCGCGCTATACCGAGGATCGCAAGCGCACCGAGCTGGTGAAGCCCGTGTTCAACGCCGCGGGCACGGTCGACCAGTTCGTCCTCAACAATCCCACCGCGCCCAAGACGGTGCGGCTGGCCGGCAAGGAGCCGAGCTGGGACGTGTCGGCGCTGTACGAGATCGACCCGACCGCCAGCCTCTACGCCCGCGTCGCGCGCGGCTTCCGCGGGCCGACGATCCAGGGGCGCTCGGCGGTGTTCAACAGCGCCTTCACCACCGCCGACAGCGAAACGATCATGTCGTATGAAGTGGGCGTGAAGACGCGGCCCACCTCGACGCTGCGCTTCAACGCCACCGCCTTCACCTATCGCGTGAACGACATCCAGCTGAACGGCAACGACGTGAACGGCAACGGCGTGCTGTTCAACGCCGATCACGCCAATGCCTATGGCGTCGAGGCGGAGGCGGAATGGCGCCCGATCCGCAACATCACCTTCTCGCTGGGCGGCAGCGCGATCCATACCGAGATCAAGGACAAGCGCGTCTATGCGCTGGTCTGCTCGTTCGGCGGGCTGGTGACCTGCTCGGTCAACGATCCGACGATCGTGGTGCGCGGCGGCACCTATGCGCAGATCGACGGCAACCCCCTGCCCAACGCCCCGCGCTGGCAGGTCGATGCCGCGGTCCGTTATGACATCCCGCTGACGAACGACGGCAACCTGTTCGTGGCGAGCGACGTCAACATGCAGGGCTACACCAATCTGGTGCTGTACAAGACGCGCGAATTCTACGCCGACGGCAATCTGGAGCTGGGCCTGAAGGCCGGCTACGTCACCGCCGACGGCAAGTACGAACTCGCCGCCTTCGCGCGCAACATCACCAACGAGAAGAACCTGAAGGGCGTGATCGAGAACTACAACGCCGCGGTGTTCAACGAACCGCGCATCATCGGCGTCTCCTTCGCAGGCCGCTTCCGCTAAGGGCGGGCGAACCGCGCGGGTCCGGCCCTGCCGGACCCGTCCGGAACGCTGCGAAAACCTCTTCCGTCATGCCGGACCTGATCCGGCATCCATGCTTCCGCGATCGCACACGCCATGGCTTTTGCGGGAACATGGTCCAGCCTCGCAGGACCTTTGAAGAAGTCGGTACGCCCGCCGCTCCCCTCCGTCACCCCGGACTTGTTCCGGGGTCCATGGTGCCGCGAAATCAGGCGCTTGCCTATGTGCAGAAACGTGGATGCCGGAACAAGTCCGGCATGACGGCGTGGGTCTTGCAAAGGTCCCGCGTTCGCGGGGGTTGACGGATGCGGCGCCAAAGACGGCGCGCCTTCCGTTCCCAGGCAAAAGGCCCGTCCCCGGCGGTCGGCCATGCCGCCCCGCCGGACGGCGCGCCTACCTCACTTCGCCGGGCGCCACGTCTGCGTCTGGCAGAAGAACGCGATACAGCCCTTCACCTTCAGCGATCCGTCGGCGTTGCGGCTGACGATCGACTTGTACGTCTTGCCGTTGCGCGGATCGTAGATGCGCCCGCGCCAGTCGCTGCCGGCATCGGTGAAGCCGGACAGGATCGGCATCCCCAGGATCGGGCGCGTGCGCAGCGCGGGGTCAGCGTTGTTGACGTCGGTCTTCGCCGCGCCCGGCTCGCTCTTCAGGATGGTGGCCAGCCGGCCGCACACGGTGTTCCCGCACGGCCCCACCACGATCACCCCCGCCCCGTCCTCGGTCAGGTAGCGGCCCGCGATCGGCGTCGCGGCGCTGGCGGGGGTGGCGGCGGCCGTGGCGAGCGCGGCGGCGGCGGCGAGCGGGAGCAGGTGCTTCATGTCGCTGACGTGCGACAATCGCGCGCGCCGCGCAACAGTCGCGGCGCAGCGCGGTTGAAACCGCCGCCGCTCTCCCGCATTCAGACACGCGATGACCGCCCGCGCCCGCTCGCTCGACGACAGCTTCGCCTCCGTCCCCGTGCCCCGCGATGCGGGGTTCTGGCGGCGGCTGATGGCGTTCGTCGGCCCCGGCTGGCTGGTCGCGGTCGGCTATATGGACCCCGGCAACTGGGCGACCGACATCGCCGGCGGATCGGCGTTCGGCTATACGCTGCTGTCGGTCGTGCTGTTGTCGAACCTGATGGCGATCGTGCTGCAATCGCTGTCGGCGCGGCTGGGGATCGGCGCGGGGCTGGACCTGGCGCAGGCATGCCGCCGCCACTCCTCGCCCGCGCTGCGCTGGCTGCTGTGGGCGCTGGCGGAGGTGGCGATCATCGCCTGCGATCTGGCGGAGGTGCTGGGCACCGCCATCGCGCTCAAGCTGCTGTTCGGCCTGCCGCTGGTCTGGGGCGTGGTGGTCACCGGGCTGGACGTGTTCCTGATCCTGGCGCTGCAACGCTACGGCTTTCGCCGGCTGGAGGCGTTCATCGCCAGCCTGCTGATCGTCATCGCGGGCTGTTTCGCGCTGGAACTGTTCTGGGCGCGGCCGGACTGGGTGGCCGCGGCGGGCGGGCTGGTACCGCGGGCGGAGATCGTCACCAACCCGGCGATGCTCTATCTGGCGATCGGCATCCTGGGCGCCACGGTGATGCCGCACAACCTCTACCTCCATTCCTCGATCGTGCAGACCCGCGCCTATGGCGAGGGGGAGGCCGACCGCCGCGAGGCACTGTCGATGGCGACGATCGATTCGACGGTCGCGCTGGGGCTGGCGTTCTTCATCAACGCCGCGATCCTGATCCTCGCCGCCGCCGCCTTCCACAGCGCGGGGCGGTTCGAGGTGGCCGAGATCGAGGATGCGCACGCGCTGCTCGCGCCGATGCTGGGGGTGGGCGGCGCCAGCGTGGTGTTCGCCATCGCGCTGCTCGCCAGTGGGCAGAATTCCACCGTCACCGGCACGCTGGCCGGGCAGATCGTGATGGAAGGGTTCCTCGACATCCGCCTGCCCGTGTGGCTGCGGCGGCTGGTGACTCGCGGGCTGGCGATCGTGCCCGCGGTGATCGTGGTGGCCGGATCGGGCGACCGCGGCGCCACCGACCTTTTGGTGCTCAGTCAGGTGATCCTCAGCCTGCAGCTGCCGTTCGCGGTCGTCCCGCTGGTCGCCTATACCGCCAACCGCCGCCTGATGGGCCGCTTCGCCGCGCCGCGCTGGCTGTCGGCGCTGGCCTGGACGATCGCGGCGGTGATCGTCGTCCTCAACGGCTATCTGCTGTGGGGCTATGTAGCGGGATAACCACCGCATTATCGGGTTGCTAACGCCGCTCCGCTATGATGCCCGACCGGCGCAGGAGAGACAGGTGCAGGGGGAGGCTTATCATATCGCGGTCGATCCGCTGCGCGAATGGGTGGATATCAAACTGATCGGGCTGTGGGACCATGACACGATCCGACGATTCGAAGCCGATCTGCGCCGCGACCTGACGCGTCTTCCGGCGATCGGGCGCCAGCGCACCCTGTTCGACCTGTCCGATTTCATCGTCCAGGTGCCCGAGGTGGCGGCCGGCTTCGCACGGCTGGCGGCCGATCCCGGCATCGCGTCGCGCCGCATCGCGGTGATCGGACCGGCGCCGCTGCTGCGGATGCAGGCGCGGCGCGTCGCGCCCGGCTACGGCTTCTTCGGCGATCGTGCGGAGGCGGTGCAGTGGCTGAACGCCGCGGATGCCGACGACGCGCCCCGCTGAAATCAGAACGGCACGCCCCGCGCGGCGATCGCCAGCAGCGCCGCGCACGCGATCGTCAGCATCGCCGCGCCCGGCCCGCTGGTGGTGACGCGATCGGGCGCGGCCGGATCGTACCACAGCATGATGTGCGTATCGGGAAGTGCCGCCCCCATGTCGCGCGCGCGGTCGACGGTATGGCGCACGTCGGCGCGATGCTCCACCGCGTCGACGACATAGGCGACGCGCACGCGCACGCTCTTCCAGCGATCGTGATCGCCCAGCGGGTCGCGATAGCGCGACCAGCGATACGTCGCGGCGTCATGCGCGCGTTCCAGCACCGATTCGTCGGTGCCGCAGACCCGCGCCGCGACGGGGCGGCGACAGATCAGCAGGAACGCGATCCGCGCGACCGATCCGGCGACCATCGCCGCGGCCAGGGCGTATATCCCGTATTGAACCATCGCGCGGGGTTTAGCGCGGCGCGGTTGCGGATCGCTTAAGCGCCCTCACTCGCCCCGCGTCACTCGCCCTGGTATTTGATCTCCAGGAACCGGCTGCGCGTCTCCAGCGTGTCGAGATCGCCCTGCGCCAGCTGCGTGCTCATCTCGCCGATCTCGCGCTCGATCACCGACAGGCCGTCGATCAGCTGCTGGTCCGGGGTGCGGCCGTTGCGCGAAGTGCCGCGCAGCGGCGCGGGGACGCGCTGATAGTCGCGGACGAAATCGGGCAGCTGCTCGCCCACCAGCCGGCGCACGTCGGCCGCCGCCGGGCTGTCCTCGTCCAGCGCCGCCAGCTGGACGCCCAGCGTGTCGAGCCGCTGGTCGAGCCGGTCGAGCACGGTCACCGCCGGTGCGGGCAGCGCCGGGCGTTGCGCGTCCAGCCAGCGCGCGGTCTGCATCGGCAGCGCCTTCAGCTCGGATCGCGCGATCCGTTCCGGCGTAGGCACCGGGGTGGCGGGGGCGGGGGCGAAGGCGATCGCCAGCGTCACCGCTGCCATCAGCATCATCACCGCCAGCGCGCCGAACATCCCCAGCGGCATCACCACCCCGCCGACGATGCCCGCCGCGATCAGGATGATGAGGTTGGCCGCCGCGATGAACGCCACGCGCTGCGCCAGCCCGCCGCGCCCGCGCCGCGGGCGGCGTTGCAGCGGGATCAGCCCGCCGGTCGCGTCGCGCCCCGCCATCCGGTCCGACGCGGCGCGCGCCGCCGCCACCGCCTGGTCGGTCTCCCCGCTCGGCGGCAACGTCACAGCGCCTCCAGCTTGAACTGGTCGGCCGGCCCGGCGACGCGGTTCTGCGCCGCGCCCTCGGCCCGCGCGATATAGCCCTTGGACTTCTCCACCTCGTTGCCCAGCGTCGTGACGGTAGTCTTCATGCTGTCCAGCGCCTTCAGCTTGAACGTGTCGATCGCGTCCATCGTGTCGTAGATGTTCTGGAACGCGCGTTGCAGCGTTTCCAGCGGGATCGTGCTGGCGGCGGCCTGCTCGTGGATCTGCGCGGTGTTCTGGCGCAGCAGCTTGCCGGTCGAATCGATGATGTTGGCGGTGGTGGTGTTCAGCTGGGTGATCTGTTCCAGCACCAGTTTCTGGTTGGTCAGCGCCTGCGCCACGGTGACGGCGGTGCGCAGCGCGGCGACGGTGGTGGTGCTGGCGCGGTCGACGCCCTTGATCAGCTCGACGTTGTTCTTCTTGACCAGGTCCAGCGCCAGATAGCCCTGCACCGTCACCGCCATCTGCGTCAGCAGGTCCTGCGTGCGCTGGCGGGCGTAGAACAGCGCCGTCTCGCGGATCGCCTTGGCCTTGGCCGGATCGGTCGCGTCCAGGTCGTTGGCCCTGTCCTCCAGCCGCGCATCCATCGTGCGCGACAGGTGGATCATCTGTTCCAGCCGCCCCATCGCGGTCCACAGGTTGGCGCGCTCGGTATCGATCGCGGCATTGTCCATCAACAGCTCGTCCTTGCCCGACCCGAGGCTCTTCAGGATCGAGCTGATGTGCGTCTGCGACGATTTGTAGCTGTCGAAGTAATTGCGCATCCGGTTGCCGAACGGGATGATCCCGAACAGCTTCTGCGGCGCGGTCAGATTGCCCTTCTTGCCCGGGTCCAGATCCTCGACGACGCGGCGCAGTTCGGCCAAATCCTTGCCCACCCCGCTGTCCTGGTCCATCGCCTTGACCGGACGGTCGAGGAAGCGGTTCGACTGGCCCGCCGCGTCGCGGATCTCCTTCTGCCCCATCGCGGTGATGGCATCCACGCGCTTGCCGAATTCGGGGCTGTTGACGTCCTCCGCGATCAGCTGGTCGACGAACTGGTCGACGCGCTTCTCCAGCTCGGTCCTTGTCCCCTGGTCGACGGGCACCAGCCCGGCGGCGCGTTCGGCCTGCACCGTCGGGATCGGGTCCGGCGGGGTCAGGACCAGCGCTGGCTCGGCCGTTGCAGGTGCCGTGTCGGGCGTCGTCGCCATGAACCTTCTTCCTTCGCTTCGCTTCGCGTACCGGCGCATTGTCCACCGACCGCGCGCCCGTTTCAACCGTATTAGCGATGTAAGACGCCGTGGCCGCGGTGTCGAGGGCGGCGCACACGACACGGATGTGTCACGAAGTCACGCTAGCGGCGCCCTCAAGACAACACACGAACATCACCGGGGGAATCATCCATGTCGCGCCTTCTCGCCGGCAGCGTCGCCACGCTGCTGCTGACCGTTTCCATGCCCGCCTTCGCGCAAGCGTCGTCGTCGGCGCCCGCCCAGCCCGGCACCGCCAACGGCGACGACATCATCATCACCGCGCAGAAGACCGAGCAGCGGATCGAGGACGTGCCGCTGACCGTGTCGGCGGTCACCGGACAGCGGATGGCCGACATCGGCGTCAATTCGCTGGCGGAAGTGGCGATGTACGTGCCGGGCCTGCGCATCCAGGAGCAGAGCGCGAACAACCCCGGCATCGTGATCCGCGGCATCACCTCCGACAGCGGATCGGCGCAGCAGGGCGCGCGCGTCACGCTCTACTACAACGGCGTCGACATCTCGCGCTCGCGCGGCGCCTATCAGGACCTGTACGACCTGGAGCGGGTCGAGGTGGTGAAGGGGCCGCAGGCGACGCTGTTCGGCACCGCCGCGGCGGTCGGCGCGGTGTCGATCATCTCGGCCAAGCCGCGCGCCGGCTTCTCGGATGCGATCACCGCGACCTACGGCAATTTCAACCGCACGCAGGTGACCGGCTTCGTCAACGCCGGCAGCGACGTGTTCGCCGCGCGGCTCGGCTTCGGGGTGAAGTATCGCGACGGCTATGTCCGCAACATCGCGGGCGACCCCAACGTCCCCAACCAGAACCAGGGCCGCGTCGACCAGGACGACCTGTACGGGCAGAAGCAGGCCGGCGGGCGCCTGTCGCTGCGCTACACGCCCAGCAATGCCGTCACCGCCGACCTGATCCTCACCTATGACGGCCAGCGCAACACCGGCACCCCGTTCAAGAGCCGCGTGTTCGCGCCGACCGGCGGGCAAACCGGCGACTTCGGCGTGGCCGAACTGTCCGGCTCGCCGTACAGCGCGCAGGTGCTGGGCGCGCGCAAGCTGGGGCTGAAGCGCGACGTCTATGACGCGAACCTGACCCTCTCGGTCGATCTGGCGCCGGGCGTCACCTTCACCACCGTCAACGGCTATCGCCGGTTCAACAGCAACGAGGTGTTCGACGCCGACGGCGGCCCGGCCTGGTACCTCGAATTCGCCGAGGACGCGCAGGGCGACCAGTGGAGCCACGAAGGCCGCTTCAACTTCGAGGGCGACCGCTACCGCGCCTCGTTCGGCTGGAACGGCTTCTTCGAGGACGGCTTCCAGCGCGTGCCCTTCTCGACCGAGGAGGGCACCTATCTGGCCTGCTCCGTGTCCGCCGCCTACGCGCCGATCCGCGCCGCGCTGAACGCCGCCGGGCTGCCGACCGGCACCGCCTGCGTCGCGGCCAACGGCACCATCCCCGCCACGCGCGCCACCGCGCTGCTGACGCGCGGCGCCGCGACGCAGATCCCCTACGCCTCCTATTTCACCAACTTCGGCCGCAACCAGGCCTATTCGGTGTTCGCCGACGCCACCTGGCTGCCCACGCCGGCGCTGGAACTGACCGCCGGCGCGCGCGTGCTGATCGAAAAGCGCCGCTCGGGCTATGAGAACGTCCAGCCCAACTCGCGCATCCTGGCGGGGCTGGGCATCGCCTCCAGCCTGCTGGGCACGGCCAATACCGCCGGGCGCCGCTTCTCCGCGGTGCAGAGCTATTCGGCGATCCTGCCGCGCGTCAACGCGCTGCTGCGCGTGTCCGACACGCTCAACCTGTACGGCACCGTGGCGAAGGGCCGCCGTTCGCCGGTGGTGCAGCTCGACGCGCAGAATGCGGGCGGCGTCGTCATCCCGCGCGTCCAGCTGGTGCCCGAGGAGAACGTCTGGAATTTCGAGGCCGGGGTGAAGGTCGCCAGCCGCACGCTGACCGGCACGCTGTCCGCCTTCTACCAGAGCTATCGCGGGTTCCAGGTCTCGGTGATCGGCGCCGACGGCGTCGCCCGCACGCAGAGCGCCGGGTCGGCCAAGAACCCCGGCGTCGAGCTGGAGGCGACGTGGCGGCCGGTATCGGCGCTGTCGCTGTTCGGCGCCTTCGCCTATCTCGACGGGAAGATCGACCGCGGCAACAATCTCGCCCCGGCCTTCTCGGGCGCGCGCTTTCGGTTGCAGCCGCAGTACACCGCCTCGGGCGGCGCGACGCTGCGCCTGCCGCTGGGTGAGGGCATGACCTTCTACGCCACACCCTCGGCCACCTATCAGAGCAAGGTGTTCTTCGAACTGCCCAACAACGACGCGATCAGCCAGGGCGGCTACACGCTGGTCAACGCCCGCGCCGGCGTGGAGCTGGCCGACGGCCGCTACACGATCGGCGGGTTCGCGCGGAACGTCACCAACAAGCGCTACCTGCTCGACGCGGGCAACACCGGCGGCGGGTTCGGCGGGCCGACCTATATCGCGGGCGAGCCGCGCTTCTACGGCGTGGAACTGTCGGCGCGCTACTGACGACCGCCGCTACCCCCTTCCCTCTCCCGGCGGGAGAGGGAGGGAGGCGCGCAGCGCCGGAAGGGTGAGGGCGACACGTCTGCCCCACTGGCGCTCGCGTCGAGTTTCCGCTATGGGCGCCGGCGATAACAGCCTGCGGCGCTCGCGGGCCACCCTCAGGAACCCGTATGAACCTGCGCAACATCGCCATCATCGCGCACGTCGATCATGGCAAGACGACCCTCGTCGACCAGCTTTTCCGCCAGTCCGGCACCTTCCGCGACAACCAGCGGGTCGAGGAACGGGCTATGGACTCGAACGACCTGGAAAAGGAGCGCGGGATCACCATCCTGGCCAAGCCCACCTCGATCGAGTGGGAAGGCACGCGCATCAACATCGTCGACACCCCCGGCCACGCCGACTTCGGCGGCGAGGTGGAACGCATCCTGTCGATGGTCGACGGCGTGATCCTGCTGGTCGACGCGGCCGAGGGCGCGATGCCGCAGACCAAGTTCGTGACCGGCAAGGCGCTGGCGCTGGGCCTGCGCCCGATCGTCGTCGTCAACAAGGTCGACCGGTCGGACGCGCGCATCCAGGAAGTGCTGGACGAGGTGTTCGACCTGTTCGTCGCGCTGGAGGCGAATGACGAACAGCTCGACTTCCCGGTGCTCTACGCCTCGGGCCGCAACGGCTATGCGTCGGAGGACATGGACCGTCGCGAAGGCACGCTGACCCCGCTGTTCCAGAAAATCGTCGATCACGTGCCCCCGCCGTCGCTGGACCAGGACGCGCCGTTCAGCTTCCTCGTCACGCTGCTCGACCGCGACAACTTCCTGGGCCGCATCCTCACCGGCCGCGTCCAGTCGGGCGTGGTGAAGCTGAACCAGCCGATCCACGCGCTCGACAACCAGGGCAATGTCATCGAAACCGGCCGCGCGTCGAAGCTGATGAGCTTCCGCGGGCTGGAGCGCGTGCCGGTCGAGGAAGCGCGCGCGGGCGACATCATCAGCCTCGCCGGGCTGACCGTCGCGACCGTCGCCAACACGATCGCCGACACCTCGGTGTCGACGCCGATCCAGGCCCAGCCGATCGACCCGCCGACGCTGTCGATGCGTTTTGCGGTCAACGATTCGCCGATGGCGGGGCGTGAGGGCAGCAAGGTCACCAGCCGCATGATCCGCGACCGCCTGATGCGCGAGGCGGAGACCAACGTCGCGATCAAGGTGACCGAGGCCGCCGACCGCGACAGCTTCGAGGTGGCCGGCCGCGGCGAGCTTCAGCTGGGCGTGCTGATCGAGACGATGCGCCGCGAAGGGTTCGAGCTGGGCATCAGCCGCCCGCGCGTGCTGTTCGGCGAGGACGAGAACGGCAAGAAGACCGAGCCGTACGAAACCGTCATCATCGACGTGGACGAGGAACACTCGGGCACGGTCGTCGAGAAGATGAACCTGCGCAAGGCGGAGATGACCGACATGCGCCCGTCGACCGGCGGCAAGACGCGCATCACCTTCTCGGCCCCGTCGCGCGGCATGATCGGCTATCACGGCGAATTCCTGTCGGACACGCGCGGCACCGGCATCATGAACCGCCTGTTCGAGAAGTATGGCCCGCACAAGGGCAACATCGAAGGTCGCAAGAACGGCGTCCTGATCTCGAACGGCGCGGGCGAGGCGCAGGGCTATGCGCTCGGCCCGCTCGAGGATCGCGGCATCCTGTTCGTCGGCCACGGCGAGGCGCTGTACGAAGGCATGATCATCGGCGAGAACGCCAAGACGGATGACCTGGAGGTCAATCCGATGAAGGCCAAGCAGCTGACGAACTTCCGCGCGAGCGGCGGCAAGGACGATGCGATCCGCCTCACCCCGCCGAAGAAGATGACGCTGGAACAGGCGATCGCCTATATCGACGACGACGAGATGGTCGAAGTCACGCCCAAGTCGATCCGCCTGCGCAAGCGCCACCTCGACCCGCATGAGCGCAAGCGCGCCAGCCGCGCGAAGGAAGCCGCATAAGGCATTCGGCCCCGGTGGACGACCCGATCGTCCACCGGGGTTTTTCATGTGCCGCGGGTCACGCGGTCAGGTGCTGGTACAGGATCGCGCTACCCACCGCGATCAGCACCACGCCCCCCGCGACGGTCGCGTAATGGCCCAGATACGCGCCGACGCGCTTGCCCAGCATCACCCCGGCGGTCGCCACGACGCTGGTCGTCGCCCCGATCACGATGCACGCGACCAGGACGTTGACGTCCATCAGTGCCAGCGTGACCCCCACCGCCGCCGCGTCGATGCTGGTCGCGATCGCGGTCAGCGACAGCCGCAGGTAATCGGGCGCCTCGCCCGGCGCGGGGACCACGGCCGCCGGCGCGTCGGGGTCGTCACCCTTCAGCGCCTGCACGATCATGTGCCCGCCGATCGCCAGCAACAGGCCGAACGATACCCAATGGTCCCAGTCGGCGATCCAGTCGTTGACCAGATAGCCCAGCAGCCAGCCGACCGCCGGGGTCGCCGCCTCGAACACGCCGAACACCAGGCCGACGCGCAGCGCGTCGCTCCACCGCGCGCGCTGCTGCTGCGCGCCCTTGCCCAGCGCCGCGGCGAACGCATCGACCGACAGGCTGGCGCCCAGCGCGCCCAGCGTGATGATACCTGGCATGACAATCTTCCCGGGGACCGACGACGACCACAGGACGCAGCGCCGCTCCCGGACCCATGGCGAAGCGGCGGCGTCCCTGGTCTCGCCGGGCGGTCACTCGACCGCTGCCGCCGCCACGACCGTTTCCGATCGAGTGTGTTGACGATGGCCCCGCGACAGCGGGTGGCTACTCCCCAAGAGCTGCCGGCGACCTAGTCGATTGCGCCAATCGGATCAACCCGTTCCGATTTAGAGCGGTTTGCGATCAGGTTGAATTATCGGCACGGAGGCGTTGTCGGTTCGGTGCAAGGCGCGCGGAGGGAGCGATGCCGGGGCATCGTGACCGACAAGCAACGCCGCACCGGATCGACAGCGTCCCGCCGCGAAGCGGGCGCCCGCAGGGCGATGACGATGGTTCAACCTGGTCGCGAACCGCTCTAATGGGTCAGGTCGCGCAGGTCGAACGCACCGGGGCGCGGCGTTCCGTCCAGCCGCCATTCGCCGTCGCGCCAGATTAGCCGCGCATTGTCCTCGCCCGGCGCGGCCAGCCGTTCGGACAGCCACGGCCAGATCGCGGCGACGGCCGGTTCGCGCACCCAGCCGGGCACGTCGCCCAGCCGGTAGCGATAGCGGATCGCGGCGCGCCGCATCATCGGGTCCGCATCGGTGACCGTGGCATCCTCCACCACCACCGTGCCGTAGCAGATCAGCCCCGGCACCCCGCCCTCCCCGGCGGCGGGCGCGCGGAACGTCGCCGCGCCGCGCTCGGTCGGTACGAAGCGGATCGCCGGCTGCCCGCCGCCCGCGCCCGGTAGGCGGCTTTCCCCGCCGGCACGCAGCAGCCCGGCCTGCACCAGCGCCTCGGCGCGGCCCCGGTTGTGCGCGCTGTCGGTCGACACGTCCCACGGCATCGCGAAGAACGCACCGCACGCCGGCTCGGCCGCGAAATGTCGCTTCAGCAACGCCAGCGCATCACCCGCGCTCGGCGGGGCGGGGTCCCACGCCTCCTGCGCCTCGCCCTGCGCCCGGGACGCGTCACCCCCCGGCCCCGGCGAACACGCCGCCACCGCCAGCACCGCCCCCGTCAGCAGCACCCGCACCGCCGCGCGCCTATCGCAACGGGGCATCGCGGCGCTCCAGCAGCGGCGGCACATAAGGGGTCGGCGCATCGGCGGGCATCGTCGCCAGTTCGCGCTCGATCGCGGCGGCGCGCGCGGCGGACGACGGATGCGTGCGGCTGCGGAACAGCCCGCCGTCGATCTTGCCCCCCTGTTCGCGCCAGAAGGTGACCGCGATGCGCGGGTCCCAGCCGGCATTGCGCAGCAGATATGCGCCCATCAGGTCCGCCTCCGTCTCGGTTTCGCGGAACAGCCGGCCGTTGCGACCGAATTCGGACAGCACGCCCCAGCGCACGCCCGCCGCCTCCAGCCGCGCACGATGGCGCAGCACCGCATGGCCCAGTTCGTGCGCCACCACGACCGCGATCTGGTCGTCGTCGAACAGCTCGAACAGCCGCCCGCCCACCTGCACCACCTGCCCGTCGGACGATGCGCCCAGCTTGTTGCCCGCCAGCACCTCGAACTCCACGCGGCACCCGGGCACCGGAGCGACGGTGATCGTCCGCGCCGCCGCGCCCACCCCGCGGCGGATCGTCAGCGGCAGCGGCGCGGCGACCGGGCGCACCGCGATCAGCGCCTGCGCCGCGTTGCGGGTCGCGCTGGTCACCGTGCCGGTCGCCTCCGGGGCGGGCACCGGCGTCCCGGCCACCGCCAGCAGGCCGTCATTCTCCGCCAGCCCGGCGCGCGCCGCGGGGGTATCGGGCAGTACCAGCTCGACCATCACTGGCGCGGCATATTGCCCGCCGGCGGCGACCTCGGCCGGATACTGGTCGATCGCGTGCAGTGTCGCGCCGGTCACGGGCTGCGTATCGCGGCACAGCGCGGCATTGGCGGTGGTCAGCCGCCACGCGATCCCCGCCAGCCGCCGGTCGACCTCCAGCAGCGATGGCGCGGCCGCCACGGCCGGCGCGGGCACCACGGGAACGACGGCCAGCATCAACGCCAGCCCGATACGCCACATCGTCATGTGCGCCTTTGTGCCCCGGATCGCCCCACCGCGGCAATGCCCTTACCCGCGCCGCGTGCCCCAGCGTGCCAGCACCGCCAGCCCCAGCGCGGCGCCGACCACGCTCGCCGTCGCCAGCGGATGGCGCTGCGCCGCCTGGTACGCGCTGACGCGCCGCCCGGGCTGGATGCCCGAATGCACCCGGCCATTGTCGTTCGGCGCGTCCAGATTGTCCTGCGGCGTCGGCGCGCGGCGCGGGTCGCGCAGCATCGGCAGCAGCGTGCCGCCCAGCCGGTCGAGCAGCGCGGGAACATGCTGCGCCACCAGCACCTGCATCCTGCCCCCGCCGCCGACGGTCACGTCGCGCGTGGGGCGCTGCGCCGCGCGCAGGATCGCCTCGGCGACCAGTTCGGGGGCATAGACCGGCGGCGGCAGCTTCGCCTCGCCGTCCAGATGGTTGGCGGCGTGCTGCGCGATCGGCGTGTCGATCCCCGACGGCTTGACCAGCGTGATCGCGATCGGCAGCCGGTCGGCCTCCACCTCGATCCGCAACGCGCCGACATAGCCCTTGATCGCATGTTTCGACGCGGCATAGGCGCCCATCCCCGGCGACGGGATGTCGGACACGATCGACCCGACGGTGATCAGCGCCCCGCCCGCGCGCTGCAGATGCTCGATCGCGGTCAGGCATCCGTTGACGACGCCCCAGTAATTGGTGCGCATCAGCCGCTCGTGCTCGTCCATCGGCGTATCGACCAGCTTGGCGTAGATCGCCACGCCCGCCACGTTGATCCAGCTGTCGATCCGCCCGAACCGCTCCACCGCCTTCGCCGCGGCGCGCTGCACATCGCGCAGGTCGCCGACATCGCCGGTCGCGAAGTCGGCGCTGCCCCCCGCCGCGTCGATCTCGCGCACGATCCGCGCCAGTGCGTCGCCGTCGCGCGACACCAGCAGCACCTTCGCCCCGCGCGCCGCCGCCATCCGCGCGGTGGCCAGCCCGATCCCGGAACTGGCGCCGGTCACGACGATCACCTGCCGGTCGATCGGTTTGAGGCGGACGGGCATGGGGCATTCCTTTCACGCGGCAAAACAGTGCGTTGACAACATCGCAGCATCGCCATCGTTGCCCCCGAGTGCGACATGGCCGCGAAATTCGCGTGACGACGCCGCGCCGCACGCGATAGCAGGGCGGCATGATCTTGCGGGGGAACGGACGATGCGCATCCTGACACGACCGGCGGCACTGCTGCTGGCCCTTGCGGCCGCCGCGCCCGCCTCTGCCGAAACCGACGCGCCCGTAAGCTACGACATCTCCTTCCCCGACGCCGCGCATCACCAGGCACGCATCGTCGCGACGTGGCGCGGCGTGCCGGCCGGGCCGCTGCGCGTCCAGATGTCGCGCTCCTCGCCGGGGCGCTACGCGCTGCATGAATTCGCCAAGAACGTCTATGCCGTCTCCGCCACCGACGGCGCGGGCCGCGCGCTGCCGCTGGAACGCACCGATCCCTATGGCTGGCGCGTGGCGGGCCACGACGGGACGGTGCGCGTCTCCTATACGCTGTACGGCGATCGCGGCGACGGCACCTATGCGCAGATCGACACCACCCACGCGCATCTCAACATGCCCGCCACGATCCTGTGGGCGACCGGCTATGACGATCGCCCGATCGACCTCACCTTCACCCCCGCCGCGCCCGACTGGACCGTCGCGACGCAACTGGCCGCGACGAACACCCCCGGCCGCTACCGCGCCGCCAACCTGCAATATCTGATGGACAGCCCGACCGAGCTGTCGCGCCACGACGTGCGCGAATGGCAGGTCGGCGACGGCGCGGACCGCTATACGATCCGGCTGGCGGTGCATCACCCCGGCACCCCCGCCGACGCGGACCGCTTCGCCGCGCAGATCAAGGCGCTGGTGCCGCAGCATCGCGCGCTGTTCGGGGAATGGCCGCGCTTCGACCATGGCAGCTACACGTTCATCGCCGATTACATGCCGCAGGCCAGCGGCGACGGGATGGAGCATCGCAACTCCACGATCGTCACCGGCACCGCACCGCTGCACGGCGGCAATGCCGACCAGCTGGGCACCGTCGCGCACGAATTCGTCCATGCCTGGAACGTCGAGCGGTTGCGCCCGGCGGAGCTGGAACCGTTCGACTTCACCCGCGCCAATCCCACGCCGTCGCTGTGGTTCGCCGAAGGGTTCACGCAATATTACGGCCCGCTGCTGATCCACCGCGCCGCCCTGTCGACCACCGATGCGTGGCTGTCGGGCATGTCGCGCACGCTCGATGCCGTCGTCAACGCGCCCGCCCGGCAGCTGGCCGGACCGATGGAGATGAGCCTGCGCGCGCCCTTCGCCGATGCCGCGACCTCGATCGACCCGGTCAGCCCCAACGTCTTCCTGTCCTATTACCCCTATGGCGCGGTGGTCGCGCTGGCGCTGGACCTGTCGCTGCGCCGGCAATTCCCCGGGCTGACGCTCGACGATTACATGCGGCTGCTGTGGCGCACGCATGGCCGCACCGAAAAGCCCTATGTCACCGCCGATCTGCGCGCCGCGCTGGCGACGCTGACCGGCGATGCCGCCTTCGCCGACCGGTTCTTCGCGCAGACGGTCGAGGGGCATGCGCTGCCCGACATGGCACCGCTGCTGGCGCAGGCGGGGCTGGTGCTGCGCCCCGCCCATCCAGCGCACGGCTGGATCGGCACGCGCACGGCGACGGCCACGGCCGACGGCGCGGTCACGCTCGCGTCCGCGCCGCCGCCGGGATCGCCGCTCTATGCCGCCGGCGCCGACAAGGGCGACCGGATCGTCGCGCTGGGCGGCACGCCGCTCGCCACGGTGGCGGACTGGGACGCGGCGCTGGCGCGGCTGGCGCCGGGCAGCGACGTCGCGCTGCGCTTCGTCCCGCGCGACGGGCGCGAGCGGCAGGCGATGCTGCGCGTCCGGTCCGATCCGGCGCTGGAGGTGGTGCGCGCCGAAGCCGCGGGGGTCCCGCTGACCGCGGCCCAGCGCCGCTTCCGCCAGGCCTGGCTGGGGACCGGCCAGCAGGAAACAACCGTGCAGCGATAACAACTTAGCGAAGGATATTGACGCCAACCGGCACCGGCATCACACCGCCGTCATGAGCACGTTACATTCGCGCGGCGCCGGGGATGCGGCCTGGCCGGTGGGCGGCGGCGAGGCCGCGGCGCTGGTGCGCGCGGTGGATTGGTCGCGGACCTCGCTGGGGCCGATCGACGGCTGGTCGCCGACGCTGCGCACCACCGCGTCGAACGTCCTCAATTCGCCCGTGCCCAAGGTGCTGATGTGGGGGCCGGACCACATCATGATCTACAACGATGCCTATGCCGTGATCGCGGGCGCCAACCATCCGCGCGCGCTGGGCGGCTCGGTGCCGGGGGTGTGGCCAGAGATCTGGGACTGGAACCGCGTCATGCTGGAACGCGGCTTTCGCGGCGAGATCCAGTCGTTCCGCGACCAGCCGATGACGCTGCTGCGCTCGGGCGTTCCCGAACAGGTCTATCTCGATCTGTTCTACACCCCGGTGTACGAAGCGGACGGCACCGTCGGCGGGGTGATGTGCACCGTGCTCGACAATACCGACCGGCTGCAGCTGGAACGCCGGCTGGCGGCGAGCGAGACGGAATTGCGCGCCGTCACCGACGTGCTGCCGGTGCTGGTCGCGTTCATCGACCGCGATCACGTCTATCGCTTCGCGAATGAATATTACCGGGAGTGGTTCGGGCTTACCCCGGCCCAGATCGTCGGGCGCCACGCACGCGAGGTGATCGGGGAGGCGAACTACACCGCGCGGCATGCCATGATGGAACGGGCGCTGGCGGGCGAGACGATCGCGTCCGACGCCACGATCCAGCATGGCGACGGCAGCTGGCGGCGCGCCGACGTGCGCTACTTGCCGCGGCGCGATCCGGACGGCAGCGTCTCCGGTTTCCACGTGCTGGTGTTCGATGTCGAGGAACGCGCCCAGCGGGAAGAGGCGCTGGCCACCGCCAACGCCCGCTTCCGCGCGGCGATGGACGCGATGCACGGTGTCCTGTGGACCAACGACGCCGCCGGCCGGATGATCGGCGAACAGGCCGGCTGGGCCGCGCTGACCGGGCAGAGCGAGGCCGAATACCAGGGCTATGGCTGGGCCGATGCGGTCCATCCCGACGACGGCGCCCCGACGATCGCAGCGTGGGAACGCGCCGTCGCGTCCAAATCGACGTTCGTGTTCGAACATCGCGTCCGCTCCGGCGACCAGTGGCGCACCTTCGCGATCCGCGCGGTCCCGCTGCTGGACGACGCGGGGGAGATCGTGGAATGGGTCGGCGTCCACACCGACATCACACACCGCCGCGCGGCGGAGGCGGCATTGCGCGAACATGCCGAGCAGCTGGAACGCCAGATCCTGCACCGCGAGCGCGCCGAGGAGCAGCTGCGCCAGCTCAACGAGAACCTGGAGGCGCGCGTCATCGCCGAAATCGCCACCCGCCGCGATGCCGAGGCGAAGCTGGCGCAGGCGCAGAAGATGGAGACGGTCGGCAAGCTAACCGGCGGCGTCGCGCACGATTTCAACAATCTGCTGCAGGTCGTGTCGGGCAACCTGCAATTGCTGGCCAAGGATATCGCGGGCAATCCGCGCGCCGAAACGCGCGTCGCCAACGCGCTGGCGGGCGTGGCGCGCGGGTCGCGGCTGGCGGCGCAGCTGCTGGCGTTCGGCCGGCGCCAGGCGCTGGAGCCGAAGGTCGTCAACGTCACCCGCTTCGTCCAGGGGATGGAGGACATCCTGCGCCGCGCGATCGGCGAGGGGGTGGAGATCGAGACCGTCTTCGGCGGCGGGCTGTGGAACACCTTCATCGACCCGGGCCAGATCGAGAATGCGCTGCTGAACCTGGCGATCAACGCGCGCGACGCGATGGAGGGCCAGGGACGGCTGACGATCGAGCTGGCCAACGCCCATCTCGACGACGAATATGCCCGCACCCATGACGAGGTGACGCCCGGCCAGTACGTGATGCTGGCGGTCACCGACACCGGCAGCGGCATGGCGTCGGACGTGCTGGAAAAGGCGTTCGAGCCGTTCTTCTCCACCAAGGCGGAGGGCAAGGGTTCGGGGCTGGGCCTGTCGATGGTCTACGGCTTCGTCAAACAGTCCGGCGGCCATGTGAAGATCTATTCGGAGGTCGGCCACGGCACCACGATCCGCCTCTATCTGCCGCGCGCGATGGAGAGCGAGGATATCGAGGTCGCGGTCGATACCGGCCCGATCACCGGCGGCACCGAAACCGTGCTGGTGGTGGAGGACGACGACGAGGTGCGCGCCACCGTGGTCGAGATGCTGACCGACCTCGGCTATCGCGTGCTGAAGGCGGTGGACGCGCAAAGCGCGCTCAACGTCATCGAAAGCGGCATCGCCATCGACATGCTGTTCACCGACGTGGTGATGCCCGGCGCGCTCAAAAGCCCGGAACTGGCGCGCAAGGCGCGGCAGCGGCTGCCCGACCTCGCGGTGCTGTTCACCTCGGGCTATACCGAAAACTCGATCGTCCACGGCGGGCGGCTGGACGCGGGCGTGGAGCTGCTGTCCAAGCCGTACACGCGCGAGGCGCTGGCCCGGAAATTCCGCCACGTCCTGGCCAACCAGCGCCAGCGCAACCAGTCGATCGCCCGCCCGGCGAACGCCCCGCCCCCGCCGCCCGCCGCCACCGGGTTGACCGTGCTGCTGGTCGAGGACGACGCGCTGATCCGCACCGCCACTGCGGAGGCGCTGCGCGACGGCGGGCATGTCGTGATCGAGGCCGCCAGCGCGGAGGAGGCGATGGCCACGCTGCAAACCGCGCGCGTCGAAGTACTGGTCACCGACATCCACCTGCCCGGCACGTCGGGGATCGAACTGGCGCAGCGCGCGGAGGCGATCCGTCCCGGCATCCGCGTGGTGGTGGCCAGCGGCGACACCGGCGGGGTCGCCCCGCGCCTGCCCGGCGCGCTGCTGCTGACCAAGCCGTACAATGCCGAACGGCTGCTGGCGGCGGTGCGCGGCGGGGCGCCCGGCCGCGCCGGCTGAACATTCCGGAGTCCGGCCGGCGTCAGGCCGCCGTTTCCAGCCCCGCCAGCAACAGCGCGCCGTCCAGCGCGTCGCCCTGCGCCTCGCCCAGCTGCGCGACGGTACGCGCGCGCAGCCAGGGGCGCAGCCGCGGTGCCAACCCGCCCATCAGCACGCACGACGGCGCACCGCGTTCGAAAATGGTCTCGATGAAACGTTCGACATGCGCCGCCGCGTCCTCGACGATCGAGCGCGCGATCGCGTCGCCCGCCTCGGCATGGTCCATCACCAGCGGCGCCAGCGCGGCATAATCGCGCGGGGTCGCGCGATCCATCCAGGCGATCGCCTGCGGAATGGCATGGCCGAAACGGTCCGATACCGCCAGGCTCAGCGGCGTGCGCTGGCTGCGCCCGTCCAGCGCGCGCAGCGCATGGCGCACCGCCGACAGCCCCAACGCCGCGCCGCTGCCCTCGTCGGAAATCGGGAAGCCGTATCCGCCGATCGCCACGTCGGTGCCGTTGATGCGCAGCTGCGCGATGCTGCCCGTCCCCAGGATCAGGATCGCGCCGTCCGCGCCGCGATGCGCGCCCAGGTTCGCGATCACCGCATCGGTGACGTAGGCGACCGACGCGAACGACCAGTCGAGCGCCGCCAGCGCCTCGCGCACGCCGGGACGCGAGATGCCGGCGATCCCCATCCCCGCGCTCATTTGACGCAGGTCGTCGGCGTCCAGCCCCGCTTGCGCCGCCGCCTGCGCGATCGCGGCGTCCAGCGTCGCGCGCAGCTGCTCCATCCCCACGCGCGCATTGGCCGGGCCGGTCGCGCCGCTGCCGATCACCCGGCCGGTCGCATCGGCGATGCGCGCGCGGCAATGGCTGCCGCCCGCGTCGATCCCCAGGAAGTAGCGCGTCGTCGTCATGTCCGTCCCTTGCCGTGGCGCGCGCGCCCTGTGCCATGAATTGGCGGCACTTGGCCATAACCGCGGGTTGGGGGCGGGATTGACGCGGTCGGGCGAAGCGCGGACCGTGCCGCCGTCCCCCCTGCCCCCGGATGTGCCGATGACCGACGCCGCGCCCGTACCTGCCGACACGCCCCGCCCCCGCGATCCGCGCGGCATGGCGCTGTACGCGCTGCTGGGGTTTGCGGCGGGACTGCCCTTCTACATGTTCTCGACCGTGCTGACGCTGCGGTTGCAGGCGCATGGCGTCGCGTTGGCGGTGATCGGCTTCTTCGCCTGGGTGCAACTGCTGCCGACGCTCAAGTTCGTCTGGGCGCCGCTGCTCGATCGCTACTCGATCCCCGGCTTCGGGCGGTTCTGGGGCAAGCGGCGCGGCTGGATCATGCTGGCGCAGCTCGGCATCTTCTCCGCGATGATCGCGATGGCGCTGACCGCGGGCGATGCCAGCCTGGCGGTCACCGCGCTGTTCGCGGTGCTGCTCGCCTTCTGGACGACCACGCTGGAGGTCGCCGCTGACGCCTGGCGCATCGAACTGTATCCGACGCAGGACGAACAGGGGCCGATCGTCGCGGCGAACCTGTGGGGCTATCGCACCGCGATGGTCGCGGCGGGATCGGGGGCGCTGATCGTCGCCGACGGCGCGGGCTGGGTCGCGGCCTATCTGCTGATCGCGGTCGCGGCGTTCCTGCCCTTCCCGCTGCTGGTCGCGATGCGCCCGGACGGCGAAGGGGGCGGCGGCGGGCGCTGGGTGGCCCTGGCCACCGGGCTGGTCGCCAGCCTCGTCATCCTCGGCGCCGCCGCGCTGCTGACCGCCGCGGTCGGCTGGGCCGCGCTGTCGGCCGCCGCGGGGCTGGGGATCGGCGCGGGCAGCAACGTGACGCCCTATGTCCTCGTCCTGTGCATGGTGCCGTTCCTGGCGATGGGCGCGGCGCTGCCGTGGATCCGCAACGCACCGCCGACGTCGCGACTGCGCACCTCGACGGTGCTCGGCCCCTATGTCGATTTCTTCTGGCGCTACGGCGGCGCGGCGCTGCTGCTGATGGCGTTCGTGTCGCTGTACCGGATGGGCGACGTGCTGGCGCTCAACCTGTCGAAACCGATGATCAAGGGGCTGGGCTATTCGCTGACGCAGATCGGCCGCGCCGACAGCCTGGTCGCGCTGGTCGCCAGCATGGCGGGCGTCGGGCTGGGCGGCTGGCTGGCGACGCGCTGGCGGATGACCTGGCTGCTCGCGCTGGGCGCGGTCGTCGCCGCGGCGGGCAATTTCGGCTTCGTGTGGCTCGCGCATCAGCGCGTCGACGAAGCCCTGCTGTACGTCTCCACCGCCGCCGACCAGTTCGGCAACGGCTTTGCCGGCGCGGTGTTCGTCGTCTATCTCTCGCTGCTGGTGAACCCGCGCTATCCGGGCGCGCAATATGCGTTCCTGACCGGCTTCGCCTTCCTGTTGCCGCGGCTCCTGGCGGGCGCGGGCGGGACGATGGTCGGCGCGATCGGCTATGACGGCTTCTTCCTGCTGTCCGGGTTCGTCAGCCTGGCCGCCATTCCGCTGCTGCCGTTGCTGGCGCGCGTCGTCGCCCGGCCGGAGGATCACGCATGACCGACCTCGATACCATCGCCGACGCCGCCTTCGCGCCCGCGCGCGCCTATGTCGATGCCGCGCGCATCCCCGGCGCGATCCTGGGCCTCGTCACCGCCGACGGGCGCCGCGCGGTGCGCTGCACCGGGCTGGCGCGGCGCGTGCCGACGCCCGAGCCGCTGACCACGGCCCACTGGTTCGACCTCGCCTCGGTCAGCAAGGTGATCGCCACCACCAGCTTCGTCCTGCGACTGGCGGACGAAGGGCGCCTCGACCTCGACCGCCCGCTGACCGACGCCATCCCCGACCTGCGCCAGTATGACGTCGCCGGCGCGCCCGAACGCCGCCTGACGTTCCGCGACTGCCTGGTCCACCGCACCTTCCTGCCCGCGGTGGAACCGATCTACACCTATGGCGACGATCCGGCCCGGCTGCGCGCGTTCGTCCTCCAGCGCGAATGGCGCCACGGGCCGCCGGTCTATTCGGACATCAACTTCATCTTGCTGGGCATCGTGGTGGAGCGGCTGACCGGCGCCGGCCTCGACGCACAGCCGCTGGGCGCGGGGCTGAGCTGGGGACCGCCCCCCGGCCCCGCCGTCGCCACCGAACATTGCGCGTGGCGCGGCCGCGTCCTCCAGGGCGAGGTGCATGACGAAAATTGCTTCGCGATGGGCGGGCGCACCGGCCATGCCGGGCTGTTCGGGACGGTCGACGGCGTCCTCGACTTCGCGCGCGGGCTGCTCGACGGCAGCGGCGCGTCGCCCGCGATGCTGGACGCGATCCGCACCCCGGTGGAGGGGCACCGCACCCACGGCTGGGAAATCCGCCACCCCGGCTGGTCGGGCGGCCAGGCCTGTTCCCCCGGCACGATCGGCCATACCGGCTTCACCGGCACCGGCCTGTGGGTCGATCACGACCGCGGGCTGGCGTGGACGCTGCTGACCAACCGCGTCCACCCAACCCGCCACGCCGACAGCGGCATCTTCACCCTGCGCCCCGAAACGGGCGAGGCGCTGGTCGCGGCGTGGGACGGCAACGCTTCGACATGACGGTGACATTGCGACGTCATCGAAACTTCATGCCAATGTAGAGTCAATGTCCCACCGTTCCGGCACTCAACCGGGGGGCACGACATGAACAGACGGGAATTCACGCGCCGCGCCAGCCTGCTGGCGATCGCGACGGCGGGCAGCGGGATGGTCGCGGCATGCGACGGCGACGGCGACAACGCCGCCCCGGCGCCCGCGCCCTCCCCCACGCCCACCGCCGCCCCGCTGCCGACCGCCGCCTTCGCCAGCGAGCCGCTGGTGCTCAGCGAACCGATGCTCCAGCTGCCGACCGCCGATTCGGTGCGCGTCGTGTGGTTCACCGAGTTCAAGGGCCGCGACCACGCCGTGCGCTACGGCGCGAATTTCGGCGCACAGGTCGCCGCCACCTCCACCCCGCTGTCGCGCATGTACGAGGATGCCGCCTCGACCGTCGCGGGGCGCAGCTACACCGGCCTGACGCAGCGCGACATCTGGAAGCACGAGGCGCTGGTCACCGGGCTGAAGCCGGGCGAGCGCATCCCCTATGTCGCGATCAGCAACGACGGGGTGAAGACGATGCGCAGCGGCGAGGCGACGCTCCAGCCGCTGCCCGCCGCCGGGCAGAAGACGCGCATCCTGCTGACCTCGGACCTCCAGCTCAAGAAGATGGCCTCCGCCAATTACGAACGCGTGTTCGAAACGCAGGGGCCGATCGACGGCATCTTCTTCGCCGGCGATCTGGTCAACGTGCCCAATCGCGCGTCGGAATGGTTCGACAACAGCGTCCTCAACCTGCCGCCGTTCTTCGGCGCGTTGCAGGGGACGATGCGAAAATGGCAGCCGACCTCCACCTATACCGGCGGCGCGCTGCTCCAGAACGGCTGGATCTATCCGATCCTGGGCAATCACGAATATTCGGGGCGCTGGAACGCGGCCAACACGCTCAACACCATGTTCAACGATCCGCAGCCGCGCTGGTATGCCGAAATCGCCTATGAGAAGGTCAAGGCGACCGTGAACCCGTCGGGCAGCGATGCGATCCGCGAACGCTGGATCCAGGACAATTCGTTCGAGATCGTCTCCTACAACGAAATCTTCACCCTGCCGCAGGGGCCGGGGGGCGGACGCTACTATGCGCAGCGGATCGGCGACCTGTTCCTGATCGCGATGGACGGCAACCGCATCTGGCGCAGCTGGGGGGCGACCGGGCGCGGCAAGCTGTCCGAAGCGACCGCATCGATGAACAAGCCCGCCGAATGGGGCTTCGGCGACTTCCAGTTCCATCCCTTCGCGAAGGGATCGCGCCAATATGCCTGGCTGCAGGGCGTGCTGGCCAGCGAGGCGTTCCGCACCGCCAGGTACAAGGTGGTGATGGTCCACCAGTCGGTGTTCGGGCTGGGCGACAATGCCGTGCCCGTCATGGCGCAGACGCAGGCCAGCTTCGAATATGCCGACGCGGGCGGCGCGGTCCGCACCCTGGGGCCGATCCCCTTCCCGATCGACGCGACGACCTGGAACACGCAGATCCAGCCGATCGTCGATGCCGGGCGGATGCGCTTCGTGAAATACGATTATCCGCTGTCGCAGGACCTGTGGCGCAGCGACATCGAACCGCTGCTGATCGGCGCGGGGGTGCAGCTGGTCCATGTCGGCCATTCGCACCTGTGGTGCCGGTCGAAGGTCGGGACGCTCAACTATATCGAGACGTCGAACGTCGGGAACAGCTACGGCGCCTATGTCGAAAACCTGGCGCCGCGCCGTACCGCGGTGCCCGCGGCCGGATCGCCCTCGGGCACCTCCTTCACCTGGAACCAGGACGATTATCCGCGCGAAGGCGACCCGCACGACCGCGCGGCGATCTTTCCCTCGCTGCGTCAGCCGATGGTCGAGCTGGCCGGGTCGACCACCTCGGTGCCGTTCGTGTCGAGCAACGACATCACCGCCTACAGCATCCTCGACACCGGCACGGGAACGATCAGCAGCTACGCGTTCGACACGCGCTATCCGGCGCGCGATCCGATCAAGTTCGACGAATTCGCGCTGGTCTGACCCCGAACGGCGGGGCGCGTGCGTGCGCGTCCCGCCGTCACCCCCGCGGTGTGCGGCGTTGCACGACGACGATGTGGGAAAATGGTGCCCAAGGGCGGGATCGAACCACCGACACTGCGATTTTCAGTCGCATGCTCTACCAACTGAGCTACTTGGGCATATCGCGAACAGCGATGAGGCGCGGTCCCTAATCGGTGTCGCGGCGCCTGTCCAGCCCCTCCGCACCCGCCGCGTCGATCATTTCCGGATCGGCGGGCGCACCGGGCAGGCGATAGCCCTCCTCCAGCCAGCGCAAGAGGTCGCGGCTCGCGCAGCCGCGCGAACAGAAGGGGGCATGATCGCGCACGGCCGGCGCGGCGCAGATCGGGCAGCGTTTCGTCATCGGTCGAATATGGGGGCGCGACCCGTCCGGCGCACGATCGCCCCGATCCATGCCGGCGTCGCCTCGATCCGCGCGCGCACCGCATCGGGCAGGCGGAAGCGCGCCGGCGCCGACACCGGCGTCCGCTCGATCAGGCGCAGCGCGGCCCGCGCCGCCGCGCCGACGGGATCGTCGCGCAGCCGTTCGGGCAGCGACGCGCGCGGGCGCGGGCGCACGATCTGCAGGAAGCCGAAGCCGTTGACCGCGGTGCGTTCGAACGGCGGCGGCAGCGCGGCGTCGATCGCCGCCGCCACCGCCTGGCGCGCGGCCTTGCCGGTCACGGTCGGGAAGTCGATGCCGATCGACCCGCCGATGCCGTGGCGGCGGATCGCCAGCGCCGCCGCGGTCGCCGCGCGCACCGCCAGCGCCTCGCCGGCCATGTCGCCGTCGACGTCGAACAGCGTCATCGCCGGGGTCGGCGACAGCCGCAGCATGCCGCCCGCGAACGCGATCTCGCCCCCCGATGCCTCCTCCAGCACCTCTGACCAGCCCGCCGCCTCCAGCGCATCCGCCTCATGCGCGCGCAGGTGGCGCACGGGATGCCCGGTGGCGGCGATCCGCGCCAGCAAATCGGGGCCGGGGGCCGGGGCGGCATCGCTCGCCCGCGCGCGGGCGCGCTTGGCACGGCCCGGCTCCGGGATCGCCTCGCGCACCACCTCGACGGTCAGCGCCGCGCCCAGCGTCACGCCGGGCGGCGCGCGGTCCAGCATCACCTCGCGCCCGTCGTCCAGCGTCGCGACCATCCGCTCGGTCAGCCGCGCGCGCGCCACCGTGCCGACGCGCAGCGTGTCGGGCAGTTCGATCCGCGCGGCCACGATACGGTCGTCGGCGACCAGCGCGGCGCGCGCCTCGCCCACCCCGTCCTCATACAGCCATTCAGCCAAGCAGGATGCCCGCCGCCGCCAGCAACGCGCGCGTCTCGAACAGCGGTAGGCCGATCACCCCCGAATGGCTGCCGTGCAGGAAGCGCACGAACGCCTCCGCGCGTCCCTGGATCGCATAGCCGCCCGCCTTGCCCAGCCCCTCGCCGCACGCGACATAGGCGTCGATCTCGACGTCCGACAGCGGCTTGAACGCGACGATCGTATCGGCCAGCCGGGTGCGCACCGCCCCGTCGGGCGCGATCACGCACACCGCCGACAGCGCATGGTGCCGCCGCCCGGACAGCAGCCGCAGCAGGTCGCGCTGCACGGCCTCGCTCTCCGCCGGGGGCAGGATGCGCCGCCCCACCGCGATCGTCGTGTCCCCCGCCAGCACCGCCTCGCCCGCCGCGCGCGGCACCGCGCGCGCCTTCTCCTCCGCCAGCCGCAGCGCATAGGCGCGCGGCAGCTCGCGCGGGTGCGGCGTCTCGTCGATGTCAGGGGAATGGATGCGCGCGGGCACCACGCCGATCCGCGCCAGCAGGTCGCGGCGGCGCGGGGAGGAAGAAGCGAGGACGAGCGTCGTCATGGGTGACCCGCGGTCATGCCGCCGGCCGGCATCGTGCCGATCCGGCGGAACGGTCGTCGTCAGGACGGGCCGGGGCCGCCGCGACCGGGCATGAAGCGATAGGTGATCCGCCCCTTGGTCAGGTCATAGGGGGTCAGTTCGACCAGCACCTCGTCCCCCACCAGCACGCGGATGCGGTTCTTGCGCATCTTGCCGGCGGTATGCCCCAGGATCTCATGGTCGTTTTCGAGCCGGACACGGAACATCGCATTGGGCAGCAGTTCCACTACCTGCCCGCGCATCTCGAGAAGTTCTTCTTTCGCCAAACGGTGTCTCTTTCGCGTTCAATGCGCGGCACCATAGCCCAGATGGCGGCAAAAGGGAAGGCAAGCGCGCGCCGCATCATGCGGGCGCGCTGCCGGCGTTCCCCGCGCGTCACGACGAAAGATGGCGAGCGCGCGCCGGCCGCGCAAGGGGCCGTTCAGAACAGCGACGCCTGCCGCGCGGTATCCTCCCGCGCGGCGCGGCGGAAAGCGGCGGTCGGATCAACCAGCGGCAGGTCGGGGGTCTTCCCGCGGAACAGCTCGGCCAGTGTGATGATCTGGAGCCGCGGATAGGTCTTGCCGGTCGCCGCCGCGGCGAACCGTCCGACCGCGGCGGCTTCCTTTTCCATCGCCCCGGTCGGCGTCGCCTTGCACAGGAAGATGCCCGCCGGCGCCTTCTCGCGCTCCATCGCGGAATGCAGGTCGCGGATCATCCCGACACCGACATTGTCGCCGCCCTTGACCGAGACGATCGCCCGTTCGGTCCGCTTCCCGTCCGGCTTGAAGTAGATGATGCCGTCGACCCCGCCGTCGGCGCCCTTCTTCCTCCCACCGTATGGCATCGCATCGACCATCGACACCGCCCACCACTGGAACTGGTATTTGTCGCGCCGCGCCAGATCCATCGCCGATTCCAGATCCTTGGGCGTCCCCTCCACCGTAAAGGCGACGCCCGGAAACGCCGCCTGCATCCGCTTCTCGATCAGCGAGATCGCCAGATGCGTCACGTCGATCCCGATCCACTGCCGCCCCAGCTTCTGCGCCGCATGCACCGCCGTCCCGCACCCGCAGAACGGATCGAGCACCACATCGCCCTCGTTGGACGACGCCGCGATGATCCGTTCGAGCAAGGCCACGGGCTTTTGGGTGGGGTAGCCCAGATACTCCCTACCCCGCGGCGCAATCGCGTAAGTCCAATAATCTTCCGGAATCTTGCCTCGCTCGTGGATTACGTGATCCGCCCCGACAAATCCCGAGCCAGTAAGGCCGGGCTTGTAATTCTCGCGTGTCTTCGGACTGTGCGCCACGCGCACGGCGTCCCCATTAAAGGTCCAGCTATCACCCTTGTTAAACCAGAAAATCACGTCATGTTTACGCATGAACTGCCTCATCCCTGGCGATCCTGGTCCGGTGTAGCACCATATGATCTCATTGCGGTAACGACGCGCTCCGAAGACCGCATCGAGCAGAAGCTTCAGGTAATGGCTAGCCGTCGGATCGCAGTGGAGGAATACACTTCCCGTTTCTTTCAGTTTTCGATGAATTTCGATCATCCGGATCGCCATCATCGACAAATACGCCATCATGTCGTTATCGCCAAGAAACGTCCGCATCGCACGCAAAAGCTCAAATGCACGCAAATTGCCGCTGTATCTTACCTCATCGAACGCAATCTCGGATGCATCCGTCCATTTCCATGTGTCCCCAAACACCTCGACCTGTGCATCAGCGGCAGCACCCGTCGGCGATTTGAACAGGATGTTATAGTTGGCGTTCGAATTGAACGGCGGGTCGAGATAGACCAGGTCGACGCTGCCGTCCGCGATCTCGCGGCGCAGGACGTCGAGGTTGTCACCGTAATACAGGTGATTGGCGGGGCGGTTGGAGGATGCGGCCATGCACGCATTTCAGCGCGGATGTCGGACAGACGCGCGTCTCTCTTGCGCCATTATGGCGGCGACCGTGCCGGTCGCGCCGTTACGGATCAATCGGCGGGTGTCCCCGGCACGCCAGCCGCACCGGGGACGCTCCCCCTCACCCCCCGTTCGCCGCCAGCGCCGCCAGCAGCAGCAGCGCGACGATGTTGGTGATCTTGATCATCGGGTTCACCGCCGGGCCGGCGGTGTCCTTGTACGGGTCGCCCACCGTGTCGCCGGTCACCGCGGCCTTGTGCGCTTCCGATCCCTTGCCGCCGTGGTTGCCGTCTTCGATATACTTCTTGGCATTGTCCCACGCGCCGCCGCCGCTGGTCATCGACAGCGCGACGAACAGCCCCGACACGATCACCCCCAGCAGCATCGCGCCCAGCGCGGCGAAGCCCGCCGCCTGCCCGTCGACCGCGCGCACGATGAAATACAGCGCGATCGGCGACAGCACCGGCAACAGCGAGGGCACGATCATCTCGCGGATCGCCGCGCGGGTGACCAGGTCGACGGTGCGCGCGTAATCGGGGCGGCTGGTCCCTTCCATGATGCCGGGGTTGTCGCGGAACTGCCCGCGCACCTCCTCCACCACCGCGCCCGCCGCGCGGCCCACCGCGGTCATCCCGAACGCGCCGAACAGGTACGGCAGCAGCGCGCCGAGCAGCAGCCCGACGATGACGTACGGGTTGCTCAGCGAGAAATCGACCGTCAGGTCCGGGAAATAGGTTTCGAGGTCGGTGGTATAGGCGCCGAACAGCACCAGCGCCGCCAGCCCGGCCGAGCCGATCGCATAGCCCTTGGTCACCGCCTTGGTGGTGTTGCCCACCGCGTCCAGCGCGTCGGTCTTGTGCCGCACCTCGTCGTCCAGCCCGGCCATCTCCGCGATGCCGCCGGCATTGTCGGTGACCGGGCCATAAGCGTCCAGCGCCACGACCATCCCCGCCAGCGCCAGCATGGAGGTCGCGGAAAAGGCGATGCCGATGATCCCCGCCAGCTTGTACGCGGCCACCACCGCGACGACGATCACCAGCGTCGGCAGCGCCGTTGCCTCCAGGCTGATCGCCAGCCCCTGGATCACGTTGGTGCCATGCCCGGTCTCGCTCGCCTTGGCGATCGACTTGACCGGGCGATAGGCGGTGCCGGTGTAATATTCTGTGATCCACACGATCAGCCCGGTCACCGCCAGCCCGATCAGCATGCACCAGAACAGGTCCAGCCCGGTGAATCCCGCGGTCGCGGTGGCGGTATCGGCGCCCTCGTCCAGGAAGCCGGCGCCGCCGATCACCTTGTTCATGTCGCCCAGCGTCATCTGCGTGGCGAACCAGATCGCGGGGACGGACAGGATCGCGGAGGTCCAGAACCCCTTGTACAGCGCGCCCATGATCGATCCGCTGGCGCCCAGCCGGACCATGTACGTGCCGATGATCGAGGTGACGATGCACACGCCGCCGACGATCAACGGCAGGCTCATCAGCCGCATCAGCTCGGCCGCGTCCGCCTGGATCAGCAGCGCGATCGACACCATCGTCACGCCCAGCGTCACGACATAGGTTTCGAACAGGTCGGCGGCCATGCCCGCGCAGTCGCCGACATTGTCGCCGACATTGTCGGCGATGACCGCGGGGTTGCGCGGGTCGTCCTCCGGGATGCCCGCCTCCACCTTGCCGACCAGGTCGGCGCCGACGTCGGCGGCCTTGGTGAAGATGCCCCCGCCCAGCCGCGCGAAGATCGAGATCAGCGACGCCCCGAACGCCAGCGCGGTCAGCGCCTCGACGATCTCGCGGTCGTTGGGCAGCCGCCCGGCCGGACCGGTCAGGTACCAGAAGAACCCCGCGATCGCGAGCAGCCCCAGCCCGGCGACCAGCATCCCCGTCACCGCGCCGGACCGGAACGCCATGGTCAGCCCGCCCTGCAACGATCCGCGCGCCGCCTCCGCGGTGCGCACGTTGGCGCGCACGGAAATGTTCATGCCGACGAACCCGGCGACCCCCGACAGGATCGCACCGATCGCGAACCCGACCGTCGACAGCGTCCCCAGCGTCACCCACAGCACCACCGCGACGATGACGCCGACGATCGCGATCGTGGTATATTGCCGGCTCAGATACGCGCGCGCGCCCTCCTGGATGGCGCTGGCGATGTCCTGCATCCGTTCGTTGCCCGGCGATGCGGCAAGCACCTGTCGGCTGGTGGCGAAGCCATAGAGTACGGCGATCAGGCCGCAGACGATGGCAAGGTAGACGGTCGTCATGCCTCACATCCCTCCTGTTGGCGCGGACCCGGTCTGTCGCCGGTGCCTCGCGCGAGGGGTGGAGGCTATCATGCCCGGGGGTCAGCGCAACCCATGCCGGACAACCCATGCTGGAACCCGAGCTGACGCGGCAGCGGCACCGCCGCCCCGTCGCGGGTCAGCGCCAGCCCCTCGCCCGCCGCGAACGCGCCGACGCGGGTCGCGGGCACCGGCGGCACGAACCCCGGCGGCGCGGCGAACAGCAGCTCGTAATCGTCCCCCGCGGTCGCCGCCGCCAGCGCGTCGTCCACCCCGGCGGGCAGCGGCACCGCGTCCAGCGCGACCGTCACCGCCACGCCGCTCGCCGCCGCCATCCGCGCGGCATCGATCAGCAATCCGTCGGACACGTCCATCATCGCATGGACCAGCGGCGCCAGCGCGCGCCCCTCCGCCAGCCGCGGCACCGGGCGGCGGTATCGCGCCAGCAATGCCGCGTCGCCGGTGCCGGCGCGCGCGATCGCCAGCCCCGCGCCCGCGCCGCCGATCGTCCCCGTCACCCACAGGGCGTCGCCCACCCGCGCGCCCGACCGCGCCGGCGCGCGCGCATCGCGCCCGAACTCGGTCCCGAACGCGGTCCCGAACGCGGTCCCGAACGCGGTCAACGTCAGCACGCGCGGCGCGCCCGCCGGCAAGGACACCGTATCCCCGCCGATCAGCGCCACGTCATACGCCCCCAGCACCGCCGCCAGCCCGTCGAGGAACGCCGCATCCCAGTCGGCATCGCGAAGCGGATAGTTGAGCATCACCCCCTCCACCGCCGCCCCCTTGGCGGCCAGGTCGGACAGGTTCGTCGCCACCAGCTTCCACGCGACGTCCGCCGCCGGATCGCCGGGCAGGAAATGCACCCCCTCCACCAGCGTATCGCTGGTCACGATCAACCCGCCCACCACCGCCACGTCGTCCGCCAGCCCGCGCGCGCCGGGGTGCAGCGGCAACGTGCGCAGCCGCGCGATGAAGTCGGATTCGGTCATGCCGGGGGGTGTAGGCACACCGCCCGCCCCGCGAAAGGGCGCGCCCCGCAATGCCCTTCCGCAACGCAATGTCACACGGCGTTCACGCTGCGCCGCGCCGCGGGGGCTAGATTGGCCCGATCCTATCATCATCGGGAACATCGCCATGCGCATCGCCGTCGCCACGCTCCTGTTCGCGGGCATCGCCGCCGCGCCCGCCGCCGCGGAAAGCCGCTATCCGGTCATCCCCGAACCGATGGTGTTCGACATGATGCGCCCGCTGGGCGCGGCGCGCGGGGAACTGGAGGTGAACGCGCTGGCGCTCACCCCGTCGCCGTTCCGCCCGCGCGAGGCGGAATGGGCGCCGGAACTGGAATATGCCTTTGCCGACGGCAAGGCGGTGGAATTCGAACTGCCCTTCAACGGCGCCCGGCTGGAGGCGCTGAAACTGGGGCTGCAAGCCGCGTTCGGCGCGTCAGCGGACGGGCGCAGCGCGCACGGCGTCCAGTATCTGGGCATCTACGATCGCGACAGCGGGCATTACAGCAACAGCCTGCTCTACATGGCCGGGCACCGCTTCTCGCCGCGGTGGAGCATGATGACGATGGTCGGGCTGGACGATATCGCATGGCGCCGCACCGCCGGGCGCAACGTCCCGCTGCTCAACAGCACCGCCTTCTACGACGTCGCGGCGGGCACGGTCGCGGGGCTGGAACTGAACGTCGCGGGCGGCGCGCAACGCCGCGTCCGCCTGTTCCCGCAGGTCCACCAGCGGCTGACGCGGCACGTCAACGTGCAGGTCACCGGCGGCGCGGAAAAGACGGCCGGCCAGCGCGTCCGCCCGGCGATGGGGATGCGGGTGGTGCGCGAATTCTGACGGCCGGGAACCCGCACGATCCCCGGCCGCCCGTGCCTCACTTCGCCGCGTCGCACGCGCCGACGCGCTTGGCCTCGCTATGCACCTTCTGCGACATCTCGGTCGTGCCGGTGATCTCCATCTGCTGGTCGGTGGTGAAGGCGGTGCTGCTGAACGTGCCCTTCGTCCTGGCGTGCATCGTCCCGCCGCCGGGCATCTTGCACGTCAGCTCCGATTCCATCTTGCCCCCGGTGTAGCTGGAACTGGTGACGGTGCAGTCCGACCCGGCCTGCTTCAGCATCTCCTCCGGCCCCTTCGCGGCCTGTTCGGGGGTGATGCACACGCTCATCGTCGCGGGCGGCGGGTTGGCGCCGACGCCCTTGGGCATGTTCTTCATCTTCAGGTCGCTCACCTGCGTGCGGATTTCCCACTTTCCCGGCTCCAGCTTCACCGGCTGCGCGCCCGTGCCGCTGCTGGTCGCGGACACCTCGCCGGTCGCCGCATTGGTGGTGACGGTGGTCGATCCGGTCTTCCGGTCGCACGCCGCAAGCGACAGCGCGACGGCGGCCGTGGCGGTCAGGGTGATGATGGCCTTCACGAAAATCTCTCCCGACGGTTGTTGGTTGGGTGCGTAACGATATGCGGCGGCGAAATGATCCGGCCCGCCGCCCGCGGACTTTCCGCACCCGCCCGGACGCTCTATGGCCAGCCGCCATGCCGATCGACCTCATCTGCCTCGATGCCGACGACACGCTGTGGCACAACATGCGCTTCTTCGCCGCGGCGGAGCAGGCGTTCGCCGATCTGGTCGCGCCCTATGCCGACGATGCCGCGGCGCGCGCGCGGATGGAGGCGGTGGAGATCCGCAACCTCAAGCGCTACGGCTATGGCGCGAAGAGCTTCACGCTGTCGATGATCGAAACCGCGCTGGAACTGGCCGGCGACGCGCTGCCCGCGGGGCATGTCGCGCGCATCCTCGATATCGGGCGCACGCTGCTGGACCATCCGGTCGAGTTGCTCGACGGCATCGGAGAGACGGTGGCGGCGCTGGCGGACCGTGCGAAGCTGGTGCTGGTGACCAAGGGCGACCTGCTGCACCAGGAAGTGAAGCTCGCCGCCTCCGGGCTGGGGCAGCTGTTCACCGGGGTGGAGATCGTCAGCGACAAGCATGCCGACACGTTCGTGCGCGTCTTCCACCGCTACGGCTGTGCGCCCGATCGCGCGGTGATGGCCGGCGACTCGATGCGTTCGGACATCCTGCCGGCGCTGGAGGCGGGCGCGTGGGGCGCGTTCATCCCGCAGCCGCTGGCATGGAGCCACGAAGCCGCCGCCACACCCGCCGACCATCCGCGCTTCCGCCAGCTCACGCGCCTCGCCGACCTGCCCGGCTGGATCGACACGCTGCCGTGACGCGCGGCGCGGCGAGGCGCGGTCGATGAAAAACGTCTGAAATCAGTTACAAACGATCAACATCCGGCACGTCGGCAACCGCTCCTCAACATTTCGCCGCCATGGTGCGCGCAAACCGGGGGGGCTGATGTACAAGATCGTCGTAGACCGCACTCATGCGCTGATTCGCCTCGACGTGACCGGCATGCTGACCGCCGACAGCGTCGAGCGGCTGGCCGGCGACCTGACCGCGCGGGTCACGGAGGCGCAGCTGGAACGCTACGGGCTCATCATCGACGTGTCGCAAAGCCCGGTCCAGGCGCCCGACACCATCGCCGCGATCGCCGGGCATCTGCCGACCATGACGCGCGCCCGCGCGGTGGCGATCGTGACCGGCGCGATGCTGGCCCGCCTCCAGCTCCGCCGCATCTTCGACCCGTCCTTCACCCGCTTCGTCGCCACCCACGGCGAGGCGCTCGACTGGCTGCTGTCGGCAAAGGAACCGGTGGCGCTGTCTGGGTGACGGGCGGGCATCAGTCGCCAGAAATGCGCCGGGCCGCAACCGCGCACTTTGTGGATTAACGGGTTTCGCCAACTGCGACCATTCACTGACGTGATGGCAAAGCCGGTATCTGCGGCGGAGGTCTCAAGCCGCAATTCTTTTTCATCGTTTCATAACTGACATATCGGTTAACGCTGACGCACCCGGCCGTTAACTGGCGACGCTCTGCCTCAAAGTACTTTTCCCTTATTTTTTCCCTGTCAATGTCAACCGTCGCCAGTAACATTGAAGATAGCGTCGCGGTATATAGGACCACCAAAGGCGCATGGAGTATAGATAAAATGGCGGAATACACCCGCCTATACTTACTCCTACGGATTGATCCAATCGATACGAACCAACTCCCTAACGGGATAATCAAATACAGACTCGCCGCCAGAGAAGAAATTATTTGGAAGGGGATCTCCAGTCGCGACCCAACGGCTCCGAGGAGCACTGTTACCAATGAAATGATAATCAGCATCTCCGCAAATCGAAAACAACGATCGATTATACCGGGATAGTTCAAGCACCACAAACTGGCCCATGCCCTAAGCAGCGTTATGATCCCTGGCCAGCGCTTTAGTAAGCTCGATCGCAATAACGGCTGTCGCATACATCTCCCTGCCATAAGTGATGATAGAATTCTTCTATCGCGACGCAATCTAGAGATGGATACGGGGAGACATCGGCGTTTCTTGTGCGGGTTGGTCGGCGCCCGATCTCCTTTGGATCGAGCTTCGAAAGTCAGCTTTCCTTCAAAATAACCCCGCCACCTAGTGGATAGAACCTGACGGTTGAGTCCGATTAGGGATTCCCCCCGGACGGGTTGGTATGCGAGTCCGGGACATGCGCCCCGGTATCTCCATTAAAGTTTCGCATTCGGACCAGCGCCGCCTCGAGA
>NZ_NWVC01000036.1 GCF_002374855.1 Sphingomonas adhaesiva | reverse complement strand
GTCGACCCCGAGGCCTGGCTGGCCGACACCATCAGCCGTATCGCCGACCATCCGGCCCGACGGGTCGCTGAACTGCTGCCGTGGAACTACCGGCCCGTTTGAGGTGACGCCGTCACCGGACGCTTACTTCTTTGTGAGAAATTCCCGGTTAGGTTTGGCAGGTGCCGGACGAGGGAATTTGCCCATGAAGAAGTCGAGGTTCAGCGAGCAGCAGATAGCGTTCATCCTCAAGCAGGCCGAGGATGGAACAACCGTCGAGGAGGTTTGCCGAAAGGCCGGCATATCGATCCAGACCTACTATCGATGGCGTAGCAAATACGGAGGGCTGATGCCGTCGGAGATGAAGCGCCTGAAGGTGCTGGAGAGGAGAACGTCCGGCTGAAGCGGCTGGTGGCCAACCTCAGCCTGGACAAAGAGATGCTGCAGGATGTCATCCGCCGAAAAATGTAGGGCCTGGTCGAGCCCGGGAGATCGTCGGCTATCTGCAGGCGAGCTACCAGGTTAGCGAACGGCGAGCCTGCGGCGCGTTTCCGATCAATCGATCGACCCAGCGCTATCGGTCCCGCCGCCTCGATCAGGCCGGCCTAAAGATGCGGATCAAGGAGTTGGCTGCGACCCGTGTTCGCTACGGGTATCGACGCATCCATGTGCTGCTCCGACGGGAGGGCTGGGAGATCAACCACAAGCGCACTCATCGGCTGTACCGCGAACTCGGGCTGCAGCTGCGCAACAAGACACCCAAGCGCAAGGTGAAAGCAAAGCTGCGCGATGACCGGACGCCGGCGACGGCACCCAACGATTGCTGGTCGATGGATTTTCTGTCGGACCAGCTGTTCGACGGGCGCAAGATCCGCGTGCTGTCGATCGTCGACAACTTCACCCGTGTGTCGCCAGCGCTCGACGTGCGGACAAGCTACCGCGGATCTGACGTGTGTCAATCGGCGTCCAAAAAGGACCCCCTATCGGCGTGCAAAAGGGACCCCCTTCGTCGAGCAGCGTGACGGGTATGACGGGCGCTTTGTTCGCGCTGGTTGCGGCGTAGGGCGGGCGTAGCCCGAC
>NZ_NWVC01000035.1 GCF_002374855.1 Sphingomonas adhaesiva | reverse complement strand
CCTATGCCGACCGCATCATCGTGCGCTGCGACGGCCAGGTCGTCGCCGACCATCCCCGGTTTTTCGGGCGCGACCGGACCATCTACGACCCGTGGCATTACCTGCCGGTGTTGGCGACCAAGCCGGGTGCCCTGCGCAATGGCGCGCCGTTCCAGGGCTGGGAGTTGCCACCTGCGCTGTCACGGCTGCGGCGCAAGCTCGGCGCCGGGGATGATGCCGACCGGCGGTTCGTGCGCGTGCTGGCGACGGTGCTCGACGACGGGCTGGAGGCGGTGGAAGCGGCCGTGCGCGAAGCATTGCTGGCCGGCACCGCCAGCGACGATGTCATCGTCAACATCCTGGCCCGCCGACGCGAGCCGCCCCGGCCGCTGACCATCGTCACGCCCGAGGACCTGGCGCTGCGCCATCCGCCCCGCGCCGACTGCACCCGCTACGACAGCCTGCGAGGCCTCCATGCAGCGGCATGAGATGATGACGGCCATGGCCGAGTTGGGGCTGAAGGGCATGGCTGGCGCCTTCGACGAGGCGGTCACCACCGGTCTCCAGCGCAAGCGCACGACCATGGAGGTTCTGACAGACCTGCTGCGTGCCGAGGCGACGCACCGCCATGCGGCGTCGGTCCGCTACCGGATGTCGGCCGCCAGGCTGCCGGCCGTAAAGGACCTCGACGCCTTCGTCTTTGACGATACTCCCATCAACGAGGGGCTGGTACGCTCACTGCACAGTGGCTCGTTCCTCCCCGGCCGGCGCAACGTCGTGCTGGTCGGTGGAACGGGCACAGGCAAGACGCACCTTGCCACCGCCATCACCGCCAACGTGGTACGAGCTGGCGCCCGCGGGCGCTACTTCAACACGGTCGATCTGGTGAACCGGCTCGAGGAGGAAACCCGCCTCGGCAAGGCCGGCACGCTGGCAGCCCAGCTCTCCCGCCTCGACCTCGTGGTGCTCGATGAGCTCGGCTACCTGCCCTTTGCCCGCTCGGGCGGCCAGCTGCTCTTCCATCTGGTCAGCAAGCTCTACGAGCAGACCTCGGTCATCGTCACGACGAACCTCGCCTTTGGCGAGTGGCCGACCGTCTTCGGCGACCCCAAGATGACCACCGCGCTGCTCGACCGCATTACCCACCACTGCGACATCGTCGAGA
>NZ_NWVC01000034.1 GCF_002374855.1 Sphingomonas adhaesiva | reverse complement strand
TCCAAGCCGCCATCAACCGCTTTGTCGCCGAGCAGAACGCCAACCCAAAGCCCTTCACTTGGACTGCCGACCCAGACCGGATCATCGCCGCCGTCAAACGCGGGCACCAAGTGTTAGATTCGATCCACTAGCAGCAAGATGCTGACGGTCCATTAACCGCTGAATCGCGCATTAGTTACCAGGTGGGCTGCGTTTTCAATCGCAAGTTGGTGCTCAGCATGGCGCTACGGTCGCGATGACGCACCAAAAACGGCTGCACCGGGCACAAAGGCGGCAATTTCAGCGCAACGGTAAACGCTTGCTCCCCTCGGGAGCATCGCGACGCGAAGCGGCGCGTCCAACCTTGCCGCTTGGTCTTGCCGTTTGTGGTTTGTGCGGTCCGGTCGGTTAGGACTGTACTCGCCGTCAGGCGTTAGGGCGTTGGCCGACTAGGCCAACTCCATTCGTTCTCAGATCATATGAATCTAGGAGCGGTTGACCATTTTTTTGAGACTCTTGCTTCTCGATAGCGATGGCAAGGCTGTCCAGCACTTGCCGCAAGCCGGCGTCTTCGATCTCCTCGGCGACAACCTGGCGCGGGGAGCGCCAGAGGCGCATCACCTCGATCTGCTCGATACGATCGACCTCGCGTTGCACCACGTCATCGGGGAGGGGGACAGGCCGGAGACGACGCGGAAGGAAGCGGGCAAGCCGGTTGGGGAAGCTCATGCGATAGACGTTGGAGGTCTGCGCATTGCGCGCCTTCGGGCGATCGGCCGGGGGATCGATCGGCACGCATCGCCGCTGCTTGTCGAGAAGGCCCATGCTGGCCAGCGCCACCAGCGCACGTCCGACGCTGGCGCGCGAGACGCCGGCAGCCGCCTCAATCCATTCCCAGGTCGGGAATACCTTGCCGGCGCACGTTCGCGCCAACGTCGTAAGCTGCTCGAACACACGCAATGCTGTGTTAGTTATCAGGGTGGCAAGGCGTTCGTCCTCGGTGAGCTGGCGGCCCTCGGCACGGGCGATGCGCCGCACCGCGTTCTTGCGCTTCAGCAGTTCGGCCGCCTGCTTGTAGAGTCGGTCGGGTTCGCCCTTCGAGTGTCAATCGGCGTCCAAAAGGAACCCCCTATCGGCGTGCAAAAGGGACCCCCTTCGTCGAGCAGCGTGACGGGTATGACGGGCGCGCCGTTCGCGCTGGTTGTGGCGTAGGGCGGGCGTAGCCCGACCGGAGGCGCAACCAGCGCGAAGCGTTCTCTGCGGGGTGCCCCAGGCGTCAGCTGCGGTGCTTGAAGCGCCAGCTGTCGTTGCCGGTCTCGACGATGTCGCAGTGGTGGGTAATGCGGTCGAGCAGCGCGGTGGTCATCTTGGGGTCGCCGAAGACGGTCGGCCACTCGCCAAAGGC
>NZ_NWVC01000033.1 GCF_002374855.1 Sphingomonas adhaesiva | reverse complement strand
TCGTACGAGCGCTCGTATGACCAGTCTCAGAACCGAAAACTTCCCGCACCGCCCGCGCCCTCGTCAAAGACGATAAGCATCCCGGCTACGGCCAAACGGGCAAGGCGGCCCTCAGGCCACGCTTACGCACTGGTCGCCTCTACAGCTGGTGCTCTTGCACCAAGCGCGGCGCTTGCCCGGGATCGCAACCATAGCGGTTGGCAGAATCGAGATGGTCATTCTCAGCGCGGGTATGGCAACCGTGGGTATAATCGTCGTGGTGGGCATGGTTATAACACTGTCAACAGGCAATATAACGGCAATCGCAACGGTTATTATAATAACAGTGGTTACTACCCTCGACAGCATGGCTACGAGCGGCAGCATGGGTATGATCGCAGCTATAATCAGCGCTACCAAGGCGGCCACGACAACTACCGCGGTCACTGATCTAGGTTCGCATCCCGAGACTTAACCGGATCGGGATGCGAGCACTTATGTTATATTTTCGGTCGATGCTCCAACCGGCTTACTTGTCCTCGCTGGCGCGGAGCGAGTTGTGAATCGCCGTCGCTGCCTGCGCGGCCTGACCCATTGCAACGCTGATCTGATCGAGACTTTCGACGACATCGCCAGCCGCGTACAAACCGCTAACCGAGGTCTGTTGATGGGCGTCGGTGACAACGCAGCCGCCTTCGCCAAGCTTCACGCCGATCCCGGCGACGAGTTGCGTATGCGGCGAGGAGCCAAGTGCCGGATACAGGGTATCAAACGAGAGGCGACGCCCATCTGCCAGTCGAACCGCGATCTGATCGCCTTCGATCGATATCTGGTTCACCGCTTCCTTGATGACGTCGACACCGAGCCTAATAAGCCGCGCCTCATCCGGCCAGGAGAGTTCGGGCGAGCGCTGCGCCAGCAGCGTCACCCGCGCGCCATAGGGGCGGAGGAACTCGGCCTCGGCAGCACCATGATCGTCACAGCCCAGCACAGCGATATTGGCGCCCTTCGCTTCGTAAGCGTCGCACACCGGGCAATAGCGGATCAGGCCGCGCGCCAATGCAGCATCGTGCGACGCCTGAGGCATTGAAGGCCGGTGATTTCGGACGCCGGTCGCCAAGATCACGGTACGGCCTTGCCAGCTTGTCGTTTCCGTCGCGACGGAGAACCCGTCCTCGACGATCGCCAGGCGAACCACCTTGCCCTGCTCGATCGTCGCGCCGTAAGCCTGTGCTTGCCGTTTCATCCGCGATAGCAGATCAGCACCACCAATCCCGTCTGGAAAGCCCGGCAAATTGTGTGACCGCGGAATCGAACTCGCACGCCCCGCTCCCGCGTCGATGACGACACAGTTGCGTAGAAAGCGCCCGAGATAGGTCGCGGCCGTCAGTCCGGCGGGGCCACCGCCGATGATGATGCAATCCACGTTTTCCTGCGACGTCGACGTGTCAGCTGCTGTACGCATAAAGCCATTCTCCCAAGCCGGCTCTAGCGCGCGCTCTATTCACATTTACGTGCGCACGGCGTTCGTCCCTCACACGCCGGGTGTCGCGTAGGATGATTCCTGTCCCGAATACGCCCGGCAGTCGTCATCCAAGCAAAGTCGGATGGTGTCGCTGCGGCGTAAGCGTCCGGTGACGGCGTCACCTCAAACGGGCCGGTAGTTCCACGGCAGCAGTTCAGCGACCCGTCGGGCCGGATGGTCGGCGATACGGCTGATGGTGTCGGCCAGCCAGGCCTCGGGGTCGAC
>NZ_NWVC01000032.1 GCF_002374855.1 Sphingomonas adhaesiva | reverse complement strand
GTCGACCCCGAGGCCTGGCTGGCCGACACCATCAGCCGTATCGCCGACCATCCGGCCCGACGGGTCGCTGAACTGCTGCCGTGGAACTACCGGCCCGTTTGAGGTGACGCCGTCACCGGACGCTTACCACAAGACGGCATCCACCCTGTCAGTTATAACTCAGTCGCTCGGATGGTGAGTGCGCCACGACCAACACAACGCTCGCTAGGTGCCCGGTCGACCTCACCAAGCGCTCACCGGCTCGTCCGCCAAGCCGTCGTTGTCACGTTCTAAGCCGTGGCAGGTCTTTACAACAGGCTGAAGGTCCTCCGCAAAGAGCGTGGTTGGAGCCAAGCACAGCTCGCTGAAAGGCTTCAGATCTCACGGCAAGCGGTCAACGCGATCGAAACGGGGAAGCACGATCCATCGTTGTGTAGCGCGTTCCGGATCGCACGCCTTTTCAGTCGACCGATTGCCGAAATCTTCGGCGATTAGGTCAGGGTTTTTGGTGATGGGAGGTAGGGATGCGCTTGGCGCACAATCTCGGCGGCTTTCTCGATGGCTTCGATCTCCTTCTTGGTGCCGTTCGGATCAATCCTCCAATTTGACCGGGGATTGAATACGATGGGCAAAGCCGTCACCTCGCCTATCAGTTTTTCCCAGTGCGCTTCGGAATTGCCAGTGACGCCAGCGAGCAGATGGGCGAGCAGCGCGCGAATATCGCTCGGGCTTTCGGGAGCGTCATGGTTGGCCATTGGTCACCCTTTCTCGCCGTTCCCGCGGCAGTCTGAACCGGGAGGGGCTCCTATCGGTTTGCTACCGGCAAACGAAAAGGATGACCATGAGCGACGCATCTCTCGTCAACGTCAACATAGCGACTGCCGAGCAGCTGGATGGCGTTCCCGAACTCAAAGGCCATGGTTTCGAGATTGTGCGCTACCGTGAGGAGCGCGGCAAATTCACCGATCTTCGTCAGCTTGATGAGGTGCCCGGCATGGCCGGAAAGGCGGACGGCGGAAGGTCTGCCCTGACGGTTGGCGACGCCTGATGCCTTAGCGGCGAAGGATCGGCACCGACGATACAGAAGCATGGCCACGGCGACCGCATCCTCGGCATCGCAACCGAATGACCTTGGATGCGACGTCGCCGTCGCCATGAAACCGTTCGAGGATTTGGCCTGCCGGCATATTCATGCTCCGACCGCAGACGCATGCAATCCGCATGTCGGCGCGATCGGCCGCCCATTCGCCCAATGTCGTGTACGGTGCCTCGATCGTCGGCCTTTTGCTCACAGCGGTGACACGTCCTCATACCGTCCCGCCTTGCGAAGCTGGCGAACGATCCCGTTAAACGCGGCCGTCACGCCTTGGGCTCTGCCAATTTCGTTGGTCTGGGATGCTGCATCCCAATAGAGCGCGAGGGGCCAACGTTCAGGGCAGTGGGGCAGAAGACAGCGTAGCGCGAGACGGACTTCCATGCCGTCGACGGTTGTCTCCGAACACCTGGCCACGCCGGCACGCAGGATGTGCACCGACAGCGCGATCACCACGCGCTGGTGCCGAGGCAGCGTCGACACGGATTAGTGAAAGTCGTGCGATTTGAAGCGCACGACGTCCTCAGGATCCTTACCGTCCGCGTGAGGCGGCCAGTATTGGTTGCGCGGCTCAGGCTGCGTAAGCGTGGCGTGAGGGCCGCCTTGCCCGTTTGGCCGTAGCCGGGATGCTTATCGTCTTTGACGAGGGCGCGGGCGGTGCGGGAAGTTTTCGGTTCTGAGACTGGTCGTACGAGCGCTCGTACGACTGGTCGTGTGGAGGTGGTCGGCCGGGTATCGGGCCGACGGAGCTGGGCGGACGCGGAGAAGCTGGAGATCCTGGCCGAGGCGTTCCGGCCGGGCGTGCGGGTCCGTGAT
>NZ_NWVC01000031.1 GCF_002374855.1 Sphingomonas adhaesiva | reverse complement strand
TACGAGCGCTCGTACGACTGGTCGTGTGGAGGTGGTCGGCCGGGTATCGGGCCGACGGAGCTGGGCGGACGCGGAGAAGCTGGAGATCCTGGCCGAGGCGTTCCGGCCGGGCGTGCGGGTCCGTGATGTCATCGCCCGGCGCGAGGTGTCGAGCAGCCTGATCTATACGTGGCGCAAGCAGGCGCGGCTGGGCAAGCTGGGCGGGGTCGCGCCTGCGCTGCCGGCATTCGCCGAGGTGCGCGTGGCCGATGTCGCCGCACCTGCGCCGCAGCCGGCGACATCCACGTCCGGCCTCATCTGCATCGAATTTCCGGGTGGCGTCCGAGTGAGCGTGGACGGGTCGGTGGACGCCGGCGCGCTGGCGCGAGTGTTGTCGGTGCTGCGTTGAGCCCCACGCCGTTGCCGACGCGGGTGTTCCTGGCGTGTGGCGTCACCGACATGCGCAAAGGGTTCGATGGCCTGGCGGTACTGGTGCAGCAGGTGCTGGCCCAGAACCCGCACTCGGGCGCGTTGTTCGCGTTCCGGGGCAAGCGGGGTCATCTGGTCAAGCTGCTGTGGTTCGATGGGCAAGGCCTGTGCCTGTTCTCCAAGCGGCTCGACCGGGGCCGGTTCGTCTGGCCGGTGACCGCGACGGGCACGGTGACGCTGACGCCGGCACAATTGTCGATGCTGCTGGAGGGCATCGACTGGCGTCGCCCAGAGCGGACGTTCACGCCGACGCTGGCGGGGTGAAAACGGCGGTTTTGCGACGCTTTTTCTCGCCCGTCGATGCGTGATCTGTTATGAAATGCGGGTGCTGGAAGCGCCTGTTTCCCCTGCTGATGCCACCGCGCGGATCACCGCGCTGGAGGCATCGCTCGCCCGGGCGAATGCCGCGCTCGCCGCCCGCGATCTGCTCATCGACACGTTGCGCGGGCAGATCGCCCGACTGCGGCGGATGCAGTTCGGTGCCTCCTCCGAGAAGTTGGGCCGCGAGATCGAACAGCTCGAGCTGGCGCTGGAAGAGCTGGAAACGGAGCGGGATGTTTCCGAAGTCGAGACTGCGGCGCCTGGAGTAGCGCCGCGCCTGGCACCGGTCCGCAGTCTGCCGGAGCATCTGCCGCGCGAGGAGGTCGTCCACGAGCCGGCGTCCGGTATCTGCACCTGCCCGGACTGCGGTGGTGCGCTGCGCCGGCTGGGCGTGGACGCGCACGAGATGCTCGACATCGTGCCGGTGCGCTGGCGGGTCGTGCGCAACGTCCGCCCCAAATACAGCTGCCGGTCTTGCGAGAAGATCGTCCAGGCACCCGCGCCGGTCAGCGCTGTGGCGCGGGGCAAGGCGACCTTCGCGACGCTGGCGCACGTCGTCGTCTCCAAGTTCGACCACCATCTGCCGTTGTACCGCCAGGCCGAGATGATGGCCGCGCAGGGGCTCGAGATCGACCGCTCGACGCTCGCGGGCTGGGCCGGGCAAGCTGCAGCACTGCTCGACCCGGTGGTCAGCCGTATCCGTGACGAGGTGCTCAAGGCCGACAAGATCCACGCCGACGACACGCCGGTGCCGGTGCTCGAACCCGGCCGTGGCAAGACCGCGACCGGGCGGCTGTGGGTGTACGCCGCCGACGACCAGGCGTCCGGCAGCACGACACCGCCCGCAACATGGTATCGCTTCACGCCCGACCGCACCGCGGCGCACCCGCAGGCGCATCTCGCCGGCTTTCGCGGCTTTCTCCAGGCCGATGCCTATGCGGGCTATGACGCCCTGTACCGCGGTGGCGTCACAGAGGTGGCATGCTGGGCACACTTCCGGCGCAAGGTGTTCGACCTGCACGAGCGCCTCTCCACGCCGCTGACCACCGATATCCTGGAGCGCATCGGCGCGCTCTATGCCGTCGAGGCGGAGGTGCGTGGTCAGCCGCCGGATGTACGCCGTCGAGCGCGACAGGAACGAAGCCAGTCGCTGGTCGACGCCTTGCGCGAGGTGCTCGACGCTGCCCTTCGCCGCCTGTCGCCCAAGTCCGACATGGCCAAAGCCATCGCCTATGGCACCAAACGCTGGCCGGCGCTGTGCCGCTTCCTGGGTGACGGGCGTCTGGAGATCGACAACAACATCGCGGAGCGGGCCCTGCGCGGCGTCGCCGTGGGAAGGCGCAACTGGCTGTTCGCGGGTTCGCGCGCAGGCGGCGAGCGAGCCGCCGCCATCTACACCGTCATCCAGACCTGCAAGGCCAACGGCGTCGACCCGCAGGCCTATATCGCCGATGTCATCGCCAGGGTCGCCGGCGACTGGCCCGCCACCCGCTGGGACGAGCTGATGCCGTGGAACTGGGTGCCCCAGACAGATCAGCCAACAGCCCAAGCCGCATAAACTGCGGTCCTCACGCCACGCTTAC
>NZ_NWVC01000030.1 GCF_002374855.1 Sphingomonas adhaesiva | reverse complement strand
GTAAGCGTCCGGTGACGGCGTCACCTCAAACGGGCCGGTAGTTCCACGGCAGCAGTTCAGCGACCCGTCGGGCCGGATGGTCGGCGATACGGCTGATGGTGTCGGCCAGCCAGGCCTCGGGGTCGACGCCGTTGAGCCTGGCGGTTTCCACGAGGCTGTAGATGCTGGCGGCGCGATGGCCACCCTGGTCGGAGCCGGCGAACAGCCAGTTCTTGCGACCGACGGCGATACCGCGCAGCGAGCGCTCGGCGGCATTGTTGTCGATCTCCAGGCGACCATCGTCGGCATAGCGGGTCAGCGCCTGCCAGCGGGTGAGCGCATAACGGATGGCGACCGCGAGGTCTGAGCGCCGGGACAGCTTCGGTCCGGTCGCGTCGAGCCACTGGCGGAACGCATCGAGCAGCGGTCCGGCCCTGGCCTGGCGCGCGTGCCGTCGCTCGTCCGGGGGCTGACCACGCACATCCCGTTCGACGGCATAGAGCCCGGCGATATGGTCCAGCGCTTCGCGGGCCGTGGCGGACCCGGTTGCGGCATGGACGTCGAAGAACTTGCGCCTGACGTGCGCCCAGCAAGCCACCTCACGGACGCGTTCGCCATAGAGGCGGTCGAATCCGGCATAGCCATCGGCGTGCAGATCGCCCTGGAACGCCCGCAAATGCCCGGCGGGTCGTTCGCCCTTGCGGTCGGGCGCGTAGCGGAACAGCACGGCGGGCGGGGCCTCGCCGCCAGCCCCGCGCTCGTCGCGGACATAGGTCCACAGCCGGCCCGTCCTGGTGCGACCGGTGCCGGGGGCCAGTACCGGGACGGGCGTGTCGTCGGCGTGGAGGGTAGAGCCGCCCATGACGTGGCGCTCGAGTGCGTCGACCAGCGGATCGAGGAGCGCGGCCGAGCGCCCGACCCAGTCGGCGAGCGTGGAGCGGGCAAGGTCGACGCCCTGGCGCGTGTAGATGCCCGACTGGCGGTAGAGCGGCAGATGGTCGGCGTATTTGGACACCAGCACATGGGCGAGCAGCCCCGCACCGGGTCGACCGCGCTCGATGGGCATGGACGGCAACGGCGCCTGCACGATGCGCTCGCATGACCGGCAGCTGAGCCGCGGCCGGACGTGGCGCACGACCCGGAACGAGGCAGGCACATAGTCGAGCTGCTCGGTGACGTCCTCGCCCATGCGCCGCATGGCACCACCGCAGTCGGGGCAGACGCACGGTGCCTCATGTACGACGTCCGTGCGGGGCAGATGGCCGGGCAGTGGCTGTCGATACGGCCTGGCGGCCTCCCGTGTCCGGGTGGTCGCCGGCATCGCCGCAATGGCGGCTTCCGCCTCACGCTCTTCCAGCCCGAGTTCCAGCTGGTCAGCCTGGTGCGTCAGTTTCTCCGAGGAGCGACCAAAGGCCATCCGCCGCAGCCGCGCGACCTGCATCCGCAACTGCTCCAGTTCGGCGCCGGCAGCAACGAGCATGGCCTTCAGGAGGGCGATATCGTCGGGCAGCGAGGCGGCATCGGGCGACACGCCCGCTTATACCAGAACCCCCATGCCGATACACGCGAAAGCCGCAGGAAACCGTACTTTTCTACCAGGCCAGGGTCGGCTGCGAGGACCGGATCGGATGCCGCCAGTCCACCCCTTCGAGCAGCATCGACAACTGCGCCGGGGTCAGCACCGCGACACCGTCCGCAGTCGCCGGCCAGGTGAACCGGCCCCGCTCCAGACGCTTGGCATGGAGCACGAGACCCTGACCATCCCACCACAGCAGCTTGACCAGATCGCCACGCTTGCCCCGGAAGGCGTACACCGCACCGCCAAACGGATCCTGGCGCAGCCGCTGCTGTACCAGCGCGGCCAGCCCGTCGAAGCCCTTGCGCATGTCCGTGACCCCGGCCGCCAGATACACCCGGACACCGCCCGGCGGCCCGATCAAGCAAACCCCGCCAGCACGGCCTTCAGCACCCGCGCGTCGATGGGAGGTGCCAGGCGGATGCGTTGCCCGGCCGGGCCGACCACTTCCACCACACCCGGTCCGAGCGGCTCCGAATGCGGCACCATGGGCGCGCCCGCCACCTCGACCGGAATGAATGCCGGCCCCGGCAACGGCAATGCTTCGCTCGCCACCCCGTCGCGCAGCAGCGTGCGTCGCCAGCGATACACCAGCGACGTGCACACCCGGTGTCGCCGCGCCACCTCCAGCACGCTGGCACCCGGCCTCATCGCCTCCGACACGATCCGCGCCTTGTCATCTTCGCTGAACCGCCGGCGCGGCTCAGTCCCGACCATCTCGATAATTCGCGTCGCCATGATGCCGCACCGGTGTCTGCCACAGTGCCGCACCTGTGGCTTGCGCATCACCTCGTCAGCAAGGTGGAGAAGACCGGACGCTTAC
>NZ_NWVC01000003.1 GCF_002374855.1 Sphingomonas adhaesiva | reverse complement strand
CCGCGTGCGGATCGGTCGCCAGCGCCGCCAGCGCGATCGCCGGCGCGGTGTTGCGCCCGACCGGCTCCAGCACCAGCGCCTGCGGCGTCGCGCCCGCCGCCGCCAGCTGCGCCTCCACCTCGTCCGCGTGCGCGGCATTGGCGACCACCACCGGCGCGGCGAAGCCGTCACCCTGCGTGCGCGCCGCCGTCAGCTGCAGCATCGTTTCCGCCGCGGTCAGCGACAGGAACTGCTTGGGCTTCTCCGCCCGCGACAGCGGCCACAGCCGCGTCCCCGATCCGCCCGACAGGATCACCGGAACGATCTGCGTCATGTGCCGTAGAACTCCCGATACCAGTGGACGAACCGCCCGATCCCCTCGCGCAGCATCACCTTCGGCTGATAGCCGGTCAGCGCGTGCAGCTTCGCCACGTCGGCGAAGGTGGCGGTGACGTCGCCGGGCTGCATCGGGCGCATGTGCTTGATCGCGGTGCGGCCCAGCGCCGCCTCCAGCGTGCCGATCATGTCCATCAGCCCGACCGGGTGGCTGTCGCCGATGTTGAGGACGCGGTGCGCGCCGCGCGCGGGCGGGTGGTCAAGCGCCCCCACCACCCCGTCGACGATATCGTCGATGAAGGTGAAGTCGCGCGCCATCTTCCCCTCGCCATAGACCTCGATCGGCTCGCCCGACAGGATCTTCCGCGTGAAGCCGAAGATTGCCATGTCCGGCCGCCCCCACGGGCCGTAGACGGTGAAGAAGCGCAGTCCGGTCTGCGGGAATTTGTAGAGCGTGGCATAGGCATCGCTCATCAGCTCGCACGCGCGCTTGGTCGCGGCATAGAGCGACACCGGGTTCACCGCGGCATCGTCCTCGCTGAACCCGCCGCCGTTCAGCGGCCGGTCGCCATAGACCGAGCTGGACGAGGCATAGACCAGATGCTCGAACCCCGGCGCATGGCGGCTCGCCTCCAGCAACGACAGATGCCCCGCCAGGTTCGACCGTTCATAGGCGAAGGGATTGTCGATGCTGTAGCGCACCCCCGCCTGCGCGGCGAGGTGGACGATCCGCTTAACGCCATGGTCGCGCACCAGCGCCGCGACCAGATCGGCATCGGCGATATCGCCGCGCACCATCCGCATCGCCGGCCGGTCGGCGAAGCTGGCGGCGCGCGCCTCCTTCAGCGCGGGATCGTAATAATCGTTGAAATTGTCGATCCCGATCACGCTGTCGCCGCGGTCCAGCAGGCGGTGCGCGACGGCATGGCCGATGAAGCCGGCCGCGCCGGTGACGAGGATGGTCATCGCGTCGCTTCCCCGTCCCCGGCGCGCGTCATGTTCAGCGCCCGATGCTGGTGTAATCGAACCCGGCGGCGCGCACTTCGTCGGGGACGTAGATGTTGCGCAAATCGACCAGCACCGGCGACGTCAGCAGCGACTTCACCCGCGCCAGGTCCAGCGCGCGGAATTCGTCCCATTCGGTCACGATCGCCAGCGCGTCGGCGCCCTCGATCGCGCTGTACGGCCCGTCGCAATAATCGACATTGTCGAGCACCTTCCTGGCCTGCTCGACTCCCTCGGGATCGTACGCCTTCACCGTCGCGCCGGCATCCTGCAGCGTCTGGATCACCGCGATCGCGGGCGAATCGCGCATGTCGTCGGTGTTCGGCTTGAACGTCAGCCCCAGCACCGCGACGGTCTTGCCGCGCACGTCGCCGCCCATCGCGGCGATGATCTTGCGGCCCATCGCGCGCTTGCGGGTGTCGTTGACCGCCACCACCGCCTCGACGATGCGCTGCGGCGCGTCGTAATCCTGGCTGGTCTTGAGCAGCGCCAGCGTATCCTTGGGGAAGCACGACCCGCCATAGCCGGGGCCGGCGTGCAGGAACTTCGACCCGATGCGATTGTCGAGGCCGATGCCGCGGCTGACGTCCTTCACGTCGGCGCCGACCTTCTCGCACAGGTCGGCGATCTCGTTGATGAAGGTGATCTTGGTCGCCAGGAACGCGTTGCCGGCATATTTGATCAGCTCCGCGGTGCGGCGGCGCGTGACCAGGATCGGCGCGGCGTTGAGGTACAGCGGGCGGTACACCTGCCGCATCACCTCGGTCGCGCGGTCGTCCTCCGAGCCGATCACGATCCGGTCGGGGCGCTTGAAATCGTCGATCGCGGCGCCTTCGCGCAGGAATTCGGGGTTGGAGACGACACCGAACTGCGCCTGCGGCGCGGCCTCGCGGATGATCCGCTCCACCTCGTCGCCGGTGCCGACCGGCACGGTCGACTTGGTGACGACCACCGCATAGCCGGTCAGCGCCTCGCCGATTTCCTTGGCGGCGGCGTGGACGTAGGTGAGGTCGGCATGGCCGTCGCCGCGGCGCGAGGGCGTGCCCACCGCGATGAAGATCGCATCGGCGCCCGCCACGCCATCGGCCAGATCGGTCGTGAAGCGCAGCCGCCCGGACTGCACGTTGCGCGCGACCAGTTCGTCCAGCCCCGGCTCGTAGATCGGCATCACGCCGTCCAGCAGCCGCTCGATCTTGCTCGCGTCCTTGTCGACGCAGACCACGTCGTGCCCGAAATCGGCGAAACAGGCACCGGACACCAATCCGACATAGCCGGACCCGATCATGGCGATCTTCACGAACGTCTCCCTCTTTTGTGATCCGTCAGGCCGCCCGCACGTGGTGCGGCGCAAAACGATCGCGGCGCTCGCGACTTAGCCTGATCCGGTCGGGAATCAAGCGTCGCGCGCGCCGCAGAGGGACAGGCCGAGAGGGTGGAACGTCAGACCAGAAACCAGAAAAGCCCCAGCGTCGCCCACAGCGCGGGAACCCCCGCGGCCAGCAGCAGCAGGCGCGCGCGCGGGCTCCATTTTTGAACGCCCTGCGACGGCGCGGCAAACAGGCCGGCATTGGGGAATGCCTCGACATTGCTGCCACCGAACGCGGCGCTCACCGCGCCCGCGGGCAGCGGCGCGTCGAATTCGCAGCCATAGCCCTCCGGCCCGTGCCAGGCGACCCGCGCGCGGGTCAGCCCGACATGCGCGATGCCGATGCTGAACGCCGTACCCGGCGCGATCGTCGCGGCGGTGCGCAGCCGGCAACCGTCGCGGGTCAGGTCGACCAGCAGCGTCTCGATCGCGCTGCCGTCATCCAGGCGGATCGTTCCCGGACGGCCCAGTTCGCCGCGCAGCGCGCCGCGACGATCGTGCGAATCGGCCAGGCGCCGAGCAGCCATATCCATCAGCGTCGTCCCATCCCCGGTTCCAAGGGCGACAGGATGCACCGTCGAAGGTTTACAAACCGCTCACGGCGGGCGCGGCGTGAAAAAGATTCGGCCGGAAAATCATCGGCCAGACCATACCCGATACCCGAAACGATCTTTTTTTCCAATTTTACGCTTGCATGAAACCCGCCGATTTGGGACCAGTTGTGCAAGCGCCGTGTCAGAATGACACAGAACGGCGCACGGAGAGGATGAATGATCGAATTTGCCCATGCCGATGACGTGGTTTCCGCATCGGCGCTGCTCGGCTTCGGTGGCTCGCTGGCGACCGGTTTGTTGTGCTGGGCGGCGATCATCGTCGCGCTGATCTGATCGCCGGCCGCTCGGCGCGTCCCGCGCCGGGGCCGTTCCGGCGCGCCTGACGGCCGTGCCGATCGTTGCGGCCGCCATGGCCGTTGCTTCCTGCAGATGTCTGCCTATAGTCCGCGCCCGCAGGCGACGATGTATCGGGACAATCGGTTCCGGTCGGAAAGTCGGGGGAGAAGCGCGTGAATGATGGTGTGCAGCGATTGATCGCTGAGCCATCCCTGTCATCAGGCCTGCTGTTCCGCGGCGCTCCGTCGCGGACGCTTCGCGTGCATCTGGCGCTGTCGGTCGTGCTCGGCGACCTGGCGGCGATCATGCTCGGCATCCTGGTGGCGTGGTTCGTGAAACCGGATCCGTCCGCACTGGTGGCGCTGCTCGCGGTCACGCTGCCGATCTACGCCGGTACCGCGCTCAATTCGCGCGCCTTCGCGATCAGCACGCTGCGCCGCGGCAGCGGCGGCGTCTCGATCGCACTGCGCTCGCTCGCGTTCAGTTTCGCGGCGCTGTTCCTGCTGGTCTATTTCATCCGCAGCGAACAGTTCATCCCGCGCTCGATGCTGCTGACCACGATGGTCGCCTCCGCGCTGTTGCTGGGCGGCTTCCGCATCGCCGTGGGCAGCTATATCCGCCGCCACCTCAACGACCGGCTGTTGGCGGAAATGGTCATCTTCGACCGCGCGCACACCCATGTGCCCGACCGGATGATCCAGATCGACGCGGAAACGACCGGCATCACGCCCGACCTGACCGATCCGGCCGCGCTGCATCGCTTCGGCGAACTGGTGCGCGACATGGACCGCGTGGTGATCGTCTGCGAACCGGAGGCGCGGGCCGACTGGGCGATGATGCTGAAGGGCGCCAACGTCCTGGGCGAGGTGATGGTCGACGACATCGGGTCGTTCGGCGCGTTCGGCATCAGCGCGGTCGCGCATCACCCCACCCTGCTGGTCGCCAGCGGCCCGCTGACGCTCAGCCAGCGGGTGACGAAGCGGCTGTTCGACCTGGCATTGTGCATCCCCGCGCTGATCGCACTGGCGCCGGTGCTGCTGCTGACCGCGCTGGCGGTGAAGCTGGACAGCCGCGGCCCGGTGTTTTTCCGCCAGCGCCGCGTCGGGCGCGGCAACGCCTTCTTCGAAATCCTGAAGTTCCGCAGCATGCACGTCGCCGAATGCGATGCCGACGGCAATGTCTCCGCCGGGCGCAGCGACAGCCGCGTGACCCGCGTCGGCCGCTTCATCCGCAGCACCAGCATCGACGAGCTGCCGCAGCTGTTCAACGTCGTGTTCGGATCGATGAGCCTGGTCGGCCCGCGCCCGCACGCGCTGGGTTCGCTGGCCGGCACGCAATTGTTCTGGGAAATCGACAACCGCTACTGGCACCGCCATGCGTGCAAGCCGGGGCTGACCGGGCTGGCGCAGGTGCGCGGCTTCCGCGGCGCGACCCACCGGCGCGAGGATCTGACCAACCGCCTCCAGGCCGATCTGGAATATCTCAACGGCTGGAGCATCTGGCGCGACATCTCGATCATCTTCGCGACGCTGCGCGTGGTCGTCCACCGCAACGCCTTCTAGACCGCGGCGATACTCCGGGAGGTGGTCGGCACGTCTGCCAAGCCCCACTCCGTCATGCCGGTGGCCCGCTAACGGGCTCCGGCCCCGCCCCTCACTGCTCCGCAAACGTCTTCGACAACCGCGCCAGCAGCGGGCCGACCAGATAATCCAGCGCGCTGCGCGCCTTGGTCGGGATCATCACCTCGACCGGCGTACCTGCACGCAGCGCCCCGGCGGTGCCGTCGCGGCGCATCCGCTGCACCTCGGCCGGGGCCAGCCGGATCGCGGCGGTGTAGAACACCTGCCCGGTGCGCTCGTCCTCGATACTGTCGGCGGACACGCGCTCGACCGTGCCATGCAGCGGCGGGGCCAGCCGGCCGCGCGAACCGGCGGCGCGCACCTCGGCGGCCTGCCCCTGCGTCAGCTCCATCGCATCGGTCGCCGATACCTTCGCCTCCACGACGATCGCGTCGCGGGCGGGGACCAGTTCCAGCAGCCGCGCGCCCGCGGGTACCACCGATCCCGCCATCGCGGGCTGCAACGCGGTGACGGTGCCCGCGAACGGCGCCCGCACCACGGTGCGCCGCAGCTGGTCGCGCGCCGCCTGCCATTGCGGCAGCACCGCCGCCAGATCGTTCTGCGCCGTGCGCAGCCGCTCGGCATTCTGGTTCGCCCGCTCGCTGCGCAGCTGGGTCAGCTGCAACTGCGCCTCGCCCGCCTGATTGCGCAGCCGCGCCATCTCCGCAACCGTCTCGCCCTGATCGCCGTCCAGCGCCGCGGCGGAGCGTTCCAGGTTCAGCACCCGCTCGCGCGTCGCCAGTCCGCGCGCCAGAAGGCCGCGATACGCGTCCAGCTCGCTCGCATTCAGCGCCCGCTGGCGCTGCGTGGAGCCGAGCCGCTGGCGATAACCGTCGATCTGGTGGCCCACCTGCACGCGCCGGTCGCGCAGGACCGCGGCCTGCGCCCCCTCCAGCGCGCGCTGCGCGTCCAGCTGCGCCTGCTCGCTCGCCAGCGCCGCCGCCGCCAATGCGCGGTCGGCGTCAGAGGACGCACCGAGCGTCGCGGGCATCGCGACTCGGGACCCGCCGCGCAATTCGGTCTCGATCCGCGCGATTTCGGCCTGCAATCCGAATGTACGGGCCGCCAGCGACCGCTCCTGCGCCAGCGCCTCGCTGGCGGTGAAGGCGACCAGCTGCTGCCCGGCGCGCACGCGCATCCCGTTGCGCACGTCCAGCGACGAGATGATCCCCGCCGCCGGCGCCTGCACCACCTGCCGCGCGTCGGTCAGCCGCACCACGCCGCCGCTGACCACCGCCGCATCCAGCCGCGTGGCGACCGCCCAGCCGCCGAACCCCAGCACCAGCAGCCCGGCGAGCGCCGCGCCCCAGCGCAGCTCGCGGCGCGGATCATGGATCGCGGTACGATCGCCATCGGGCAACGCGAACCGGTCGAAGGTGGCGGACATGCTCATGCGTTGGCCTTCCGGGGGCGATAGGATGCCGGGGTGATGGCGGAAATGAAGCTGGCGGGGCGCTGACCGGAACCGGGGCCGGAGCCGGGATCTCCCCCCGCCCCCGCGATCGGCCCGAATTGCGCGATGCGGCCCGCCTCCAGCACCAGCAGCATGTCGGCACCGGCCAGCACATCGGTGCTGTGCGTCGCGAACAGCACGGTCCGCCGCGCCTCGCGCATCCGCACCAGCAGCGCGGCGAAGGCGCGCTGCGCCTCCGCGTCCAGATGCGCGGTCGGTTCGTCCAGCACCAGCACCGCCGGATCGCCGAACAGCGCGCGCGCGATCGCCACCTGCTGCGCCTGCCCCGCCGACAGCCCGGTACCGCCGATGTCGAGCAGCGTGTCATACCCTTGCGGCAGCCGCGCGATCATGTCGTGCGCGCCGATCGCCTGCGCCGCCGCGATCGCCGCCGCGTCCAGCCGCATCGCCTCCTGCGCGTCGTTGGGGCGGCGGAAACGGGTGATATTCTCCTTCACGGTGCCGGGGAACAGGATCGAATCCTGCGGGACGAAGCCGACATGCTCGGCCAGCCGCTCGGCATCCCAATCGGCGCGCGACGTGCCGTCGAAGCGGACGTGCCCCGCCTGCGGCGCCACCGCGCCCGCGATCGCGCGCAGCAGCGTCGACTTGCCCGCGCCGCTGTGCCCGACGATCCCGACGATCGTCCCCGGTTCCACCGCGAAGCCGATCTCGCTCAGCAGCACGCGCCCGGTCAGCGGCGCACACACCGTCAGCTGTTCGACCTGCACCGCGCCCGTCGGTGCGGGCAGCGCGGTGTGCTCGCGCACCGGCGCTCCGTCGAACAGGCCGCTCAGCCGGCGATAGGCGGCGCGCAGCGACACGATCGTGCGCCAGCTGCCGACCGCCTGCTCGATCGGCGCCAGCGCGCGCGACATCAGCAGCGACGCGGCGATCATCGACCCGGCCGACAGGCTGCCCTCGATCACCAGCACCGCACCCAGCGCCAGCGACCCGGACTGGACCGCCAGGCGGAAGAACTTGATGATGCTGCCATGCGCGCTGCCCGCGAAGCTGGCCTCCAGCTGAAGCGCATTGGCCGCGCCGCGCTCGCCCGCCTGCCGCCATGACAGCGACTGCACCATGCCCAGCGCGCGCGCTTCAGCGGCAAAAGCGGCGGCGTGATTCTGCCGGGCATAGGCGATGCTCACCGCCTCGCCCGCGCGCTTCATCGGCGATGCGGTCATCGCCTCGTTCGTCCAGGCGAGCGCCAGCAGGATGGCGCCCGCGACGATCATCATCAGCCCCAGCGCGGGGTGCAGCAGGAAGGCGACCAGGATGTAGATCGGCGTCCACGGCGCATCCATCGCCGCCAGCACGCCGGGGCTGCCGATCCCCTGGCGCACGGTGTCGAAATCGCGCATTGCCTCGGCGCGCTGGACCCGCGACAGATCGGGGCGGTTCATCGCCACCGCCAGCGTGTCACGCGCCAGCGTCGCCTCCAGCGCCGCGCTGGCGCGGATCAGCACCCGCGAGCGCAGCCATTCGAACGCCGCCAGCGCCGCCAGCCCGGCCAGCGTCAGCAGCCCCAGCGCCACCAGCGTCGGGATGCTGCCGCTGGGCACCACCCGGTCGTACACCTGCAGCATGAACAGCGACGGGGTGAGGTACAGCAGGTTGCCCAGCGCGCTGAACGCCGCCGCCCCCGCCAGGTGCGGGCGACAGCGCGCGAACGCGCGGCGAATCGGGTCCGCGCTGCCGCGCATGGAACGGGGGGAGGCGATCGACGACATGGGGGGAACCTCGTGACACGCACCGGCTGCGCGTGCGTACACGCTAGGCCGGATTGGTTAGCGAAGCGTTGACCAGCCCCGCTTTTGTCCCGCGTTCCCCGATATTTGTCGTTAGATCACGTGCGGATCGAAATAGTCCGCGCCCAGCTTGATCAGGCCGTCGGGATGGTCCGGCACGACGAACGTATAGTCGCCGTGCGCATCGGCCACCATGCCGGTGCCGCCGCCCAGCGAGTGCGCATCGGTCAGCCCGCTGCGGTCCGGCGCCGGCTCACGCGAGGCATTGAACGATACCCAGCCCTTGGGCAGTTCGGGCATGTCGATCACCCCGATCGTCACCGCCTTGTCCACCGTCAGCCCGCCCGCATCGGTCGCGCGGATGGTCAGCGCGTAGCTGCTCTTCCCTTCGTAATCGAGCGCGGCGGTGGTGGTGATGACCCCGGTACGCGCGTCGATCGCGAACGGCATCCCCTTGGCGTTGACCAGCGAATAATTCAGCGCCAGCCCTTCCGGATCGCTGGCGCGCGCCACCCCCACCAGGGCGCCGGGCGCCAGGTTTTCCGCCACCTTGCCCCCGGTCAGCGCCAGGTCGACCGGCGCCTCGTTGACGTCGGTGACGCCGATCGACACCACCTTGTCGACCTTCAGCCCGGCCGGATCGCTGGCGCGGACCGTCAGCGAATAGGCGTTGCGCGCCTCGTAATCGAGCGGCGCGGTAGTGGTGATGACCCCGGTGCGCGCGTCGATCGCGAACGGCAGCCCGCCGGCGCCGACCAGCGAGTAGGACAGCGTGTCGCCGTCCGGGTCCACCGCGCGCGCCGTTCCCACGATCGTGCCGGCGGCAAGGTTCTCCGTCACGGTCCCGCCGGTCAGCGTCAGGTTGGCCGGCGCCTCGTTCACGTCGGTGACGCCGATCGTCACCGCCTTGTCGGTGGTCAGCCCGCCGATGTCGGTCGCGCGTACCGACAGCGCGTAGCTGCTGCGCGTTTCGTAATCGAGCGGCGCGGTGGTGGTGATGACGCCGGTGCGCGTGTCGATCGCAAACGGCATCCCGTTCGCGCCGACCAGCGAGTACGACAGGCGCCCCGCCTCCGGGTCGATCGCCGACACGGTGCCGACGATCGCGCCCGCGGCCAGATTCTCCGCCACCTTGCCGCCCGCCAGCGTCACGCTCACCGGCGCCTCGTTGACGTCGATGACGCCGACGGTGACCGCCTTGTCCACGAACAGCCCGTTGCTGCCGGTGGCGCGCACGGTGATCGAATGGGCCTTCTGCGTTTCGTAGTCGAGCGTCCTGGCGGTGACGATCTTGCCCGTCTGCGGGTCGATCGCGAACAGCCCGCCGGCGCTGTCGACCAGCGAATAGCTGATCGCGCGTCCCTGCGCGTCGGTCGCCGCCGCGGTGCCGACCAGCGCGCCAGGCGCGCCGTTTTCGGCCACGTCGGCCACCGACAGCGTCAGGTTGGACGGCGCGGACGGGGCCGGCGCGGTGCTGTTGGGCACCAGTTCCAGCGCGGTGTTGCGGTAATTGACCGCGATCGTCTCCGGCGCCTCGGCGCGATACACGCCCTGCTTCAGATAGGGGCCGACCGCATCCTGGAAGCCCAGCGGCCCGGTATAGTCGACGATCGTCACCCCGTCGCGCACCACCGTCAGGCGCCCGTCCCCGCCGGGCAGGAACTTGATCGTGACGTCGAACGCATACCATTTGCCGCGGGTGATGTCGGCCGTGTCGGTGAAGTGGCGCTGATAGACCGAATCGTCCACCGCCATGATCGACGTCGCGCTGCTGCGCGTCACGATGCGCATCTTGTCGCCGACCATTTCCAGCGCGAACGGCGGGCTGTGCGGCGCGTCGCCGGGGTCGAACGTGGACTGGAGCTGCATCAGCGTCATCCACGAGGCGGTGTTCTTGGCGCCCGCCTCCACCATCACGTCGAAGGTCAGGTGATAGGTCTTGCCCAGGTCCAGCTTGGCGGTGGCATAGGTTTCGCTGCGTTCCTTCGCGGCGGTGCCGTCGCCCCACCAGTGATCGCCCGCGCGCACCTCGAAGCGGTTGACCCCGGCGGCGGAGGTGAAGCTCCACGCCTGCCCCGCATTCTGCGATCGCAGGTCGAGCGCCATGGCGACGGGGGTGGTGACGATCCCGCCGACCACGCTGTCCACCGCGCCCAGCGCCGAATCGATGACGCCCGGCAGCGTGATCGGCTTCGAGGCGACCGGCGCGGTGAAGGTGTAGCCGGTGGTGGTCGCGGTCAGCCGCGCCGGATCCACCGCGGTCAGTCGGATCGTCTCCCCGGTGGTGAAGGTCAGCAGCGTATCCGATCCGCTGGCCGCGACGGTCGGGCGCAGCCCGGCGTTGAGATAGGCCGACAGGTCCAGCTTGTCCGCATCGCCGTTGCGGCCGAAATCGGTGATCGTGTCGTTGCCCGATCCGCGCGCGAACACGAACGTGTCGACGCCCGCACCACCGGTCAGCGTGTCGTTCCCGCCCCCGCCGGTCAGCGTATCGTTCCCCGCACCGCCGACCAGCACGTCCGCCTTCGTCCCGCCGGTGGCGGCGTAGGCGGCGCCCGTGACGCCGTACAGATGCACCTCGCGCGCGCCATCGGCGGCAACGGTCACGTCCTGCAACAGCGCGATACCGTCGCTGGCGAAGGTCTTCGTCGTGATGCTGCCGTCCGACCGGCCGATCACTGACGTGGTCAACTGCCCGCCCGAGGTATAGCTGTTCGTGACGGTAACGACCTTTCCGTCGGTCAGCACGTCACGCGAATAATACAGGCTGCCGTCGGCGCGCAGCCGCTCGACCGACACCATCGCGCCGGCGGTGTTGTACGTTTCGTGGACGGTGCGGTAGTTCGGGTCGGTCTGCCCGTAATACCACACGTCCTTCGACCCGTCGGCATGGTTCATGATGCTGCGCGTCACCGTCGCGCCATCGGCGGCATAGGTCTTCTGCGTCGTTTCCCCGCCCTGGACGATCAGCATCGACGTCAGCACGCCGGTGGTGCTGTACGATCCGGTGGCGACCGCGCCGGTCGCCAGGTCCACCGTCTTGGTGAAGACCAGGCTGTTGTCGGCGCGCATCCGCGTCAGCGAGGTGAGCGTGCCGTTGGCGGCATATTGCTCATGCGCCTGGGTATAGGTCTGGCCGGTGATGCCGTAGATCCACACATCCTTCAGCCCGCCCGTCTGCTGGACGATGTGGCGCATGAGCGTGAAGCCGTCGGCGGCGTAGTTCTTGGTTTCGACCACGCCGGGCTGTTCGATCGTGCGCGTCGTCAGCAGGCCGGCTGTGTTGTACTGGTCCGACGTCGTACGCCCCAGCGAGGTATTGACCGTCTTGGCGAACACCATCTTGCCGTCCGCCTGGGTGCGGGTCAGCGAGATCAGCGCCCCCTTCGCATCGAAGGTGCTGTATTCGGTGGTATAGGCCTGCCCGGCGATGTTGAGCGCGTACATCTCCTTCGACCCGTTGACGTGCGTGATCGTCTTGCCGCGCAGCGTGCCGTCGGACAGGAACGAGCGCACCTCGACCGAGCCGTCGGCGTAATAGGTCGTGTTGCCGGAGGTATAGGTGACCGCGGTGGCATTCTCGATCGCGGTGATCGGGGCCGGCGCGTATTTCTCCAGCAGGTTCATCTGCGGCCGGTCGCTGCCGCCCACCGGGTCGATCGAGAAATAGTTGTTGTTGCCCGCCGCCCAATACGTGCCGCCCAGCCACGCATCGGCATGCTGCGCCATGTAGGTCAGCATCTTGTCCAACGCGGACAGGCTGGTCGCGTCGGTGCCGACGCCGAATTCGCCCAGGAACAGCTTCTGGTTGTTCTGCAACGCCCATTGCGTGATCGCCTGCAGCCGCTGCACGCCGATGTCGGCGCTGACCGGCGTCGCGACCCCGCCCGAGGCGGTGAGGTCGAGATACTGGTGCACCTCGAACGCATATTTGTTGAGCGGGTCGACCACGCCCTTGCCGATCGTGGCGGCATTGCCGCTGGTCAGCCAGTTGTACGCGCCATCCCATGCCGAACCGGCGACCAGGATCGTCTGCGCCGCGCCCGCCGCGCGGACCGCCGCGATCGCGGCATTGGCCGATACCAGCCAGTCGGCCGGGGTCTGCTCGTTCGGCTCGTTCATCAGCCCGAGCATGACGTTGCCGCGATCCTTCAGCGCACCGGCCAGCGCCCCCCACATCGCCGCGAAATCGGCATTGGTGACCACCGGCCCACCGATCAGCTCGCCATAGGCGCGGCCGAAATTGTGGACGTCGACGACGATCGTCATGCCCTTGGTCGCGGCATAATCGATGACGTGGGTGATCCGGTCGATATACGCCTGGTCGAACGCGCCGCCCTTGGTGGGCTGCAACTGCTCCCACAGGATCGGCAGGCGCAGGATGTTCATGCCCTTGCTGGCGTAATAATCGAGGTTCGCGTCGGTCGGGAACACCACCGGCAGGTGCCAGTCGGCCAGCTGGTTGGTGGTGAATTCCGCCCCCGAATAGGCGATGCCCAGATATTGCAGCGCCGCCGGCGTGGTCGACATGAACTGCGATGTCGAAAAGGACAGCGATCCGTTCGAGAACAGCGCCGCCGACGTCAGCCCGGCCTGATAGCCCAGGTGCGGGTTCGCCCCCGTCGCCAGCGCGGCCTGGAACGTGCGCCCGTCGAGCGCCAGCTCGTTGATGTAGAGGTTACGATCCTGCCCCGTTGCCGAATCGTGATAGTCGTTGGCGTAGACGATGCGGATGTCGTCGTTCGCCGAATCGCTCTGATACGAGAAGGTGAAGGTATTCCATTGCCCCAGGCGATAGTCGGCGCCGACCTCCACGTTGGTGGCGACGGCCACCCCGTTGACGAACACCGAAAATGCCGGCCTTCCCGATGCTTCGGTCCCCGACACCTTGATCGACAGATTATGCGTGATCGCCACCAGACAAGCTTCCCGTAAACCCACGATCGCGCGGTCGACCGTGATGAAGTTCCGTTTAGTTTTATGGATTTACCAAAGGGCTGTGGGGGGTGGTTAAGCCACCGTTAGACCCGCTGCGACAAAGGTCGATACGTGCCGCCGCACGCCCGCACGGTTGCCCTCCACGATCCTGCCCCTGTCCTACATCGCCCGATCGCGATTAAGAACATATAGCGAACAACAGGAGATACGTGCGATGGCGATGGCATCAATCGAGGCGCCGGCGGGTTTCGTGCCGGCATCGGGGATCAGTTTCGGCGCGATCGGCACCGGGGCGACCGCGGTCGATCCCGATCACCCGCTGCCGGTCACCCCGGTCGCGTGGCAGGGCGCGGCGACGAGCATTCCGGTGGCGGGCACCGCGTCCGCCGCCACGCTGGCCGGCCCGTTCGCGCCCGCGCTGGGGCGCCCGGTGTGGCTGACGCTGACGGGAACGTGGGCGGGCACGGTCAAGCTGCTGCGGTCGACCGACGGCGGCGCCACGCGGCTGCCGATGACGGTCGGCGGCGGCAGCTGGGGCAGTTTCCAGGGCAATTGCAACGAACCGGTGGCGGAGGAAAGCGTCGCGGGCGCGACCTATTACCTCGACATCGCAATCACCTCGGGCACGCTGTCTTATCGGGTGACGCAATGAGCGCCGACGTCGTTGCGCGAGGGCTGGCGGCCCGCGCGTGGACCGAGCGGCCGCGCGTGCCGATCGCGCTGGCGGTGCTGGGCCAGTCGAACGAGCGCGGACAGGTATCGCCCACCGAGGCGATCGCCGGAGTGGCATCACGCACCGCTTGGCCCAACGCCTACGCCAGCCTGCGCAATCCGGCGATCCGCTATCCGGTGGGGCCGGCCGGGGCACTGACCGGGGGCTATCATTTCCGGCTGTACGACGATCTGTTCGACGCCGGCTACGACCCGCAGATCGTCAACGCCTCGATCGGCAGCATGTCGATGCTGCGCGACGCCGCCGGGCAGGTGCTGGACATCGCCACATGGCGATCGCAGGGCGTCCGGCAGCAGCGGACCGCGGACGTGCCGGGCGACCGTGGCCATGCCGGCGATTACGGGGTGGCGGCGGGCAAGCTGTTCGTGTGCACGACCGGGCGGCGCGCCTATGCGTTCCACCAGGGGACGTTCCTGCCGGGCGATAGCGGCGTGAACCAGAATCTGGACTTCATCCGCGAAGTCGGCAGCCAGGCGACCGCGGCGACCGCCCCCGACTTTTCCGGCGCAACGGTGGGCGGCACCGTGGCGGACGGATCGGTGGTGTGGACCTGCGTCAGCGCATCGACCGTATACCTCGGCTTCACCTATGGCGCGGGCGCGTGCACCGAAACGCGTGCGGGGTTCGACCCGTTCGGCATCCTGCGCCGCTGTCACGAGGAGATGGCCCGGGTGCGCACCGCGCGCGAACGGATCGTGATCCTGTGCAACGGCCAGTCGGACACCGCCCTTAGCAGCGGCCAGTATCAGGGCGCGATCAACAGCATCGCGTCCTTCTTCGCCAACCGCGGCTATACGGTGCATCTCGGCTTGTCCGCCTACAACCCCAGCGGCAACAACGTCGCGGGCTACGACACGCTGACGGCGGCGCTGTCGTCCTCCTATGCCTTCCTGACCGGCGGCGGGGGCTTTTCGACGGCGCAGATCCGGCTCGGCCCGAACCTGTACCAGCTGATGGGATCGACCGGGGACATGGCGGCGGGCGGCGCGCATTTCGCCAAGGACAGCGGGCAGGACAATATCCACCTCAACGCGCGCGGCGCGGTGGCGGCGGGCGGGCATCTCGCCGCCGCGGTCACCACCTGGCTGCGCCCGATCGCGCGCTAGGGCGACAGGCGATTCGGTGGCGGCTTCCGGTCACGGGGGCCGCCACACCGCGATATGTCGCAGCCGCGGCGCGCATCGTCTCCCAATGACGCTGCATTGCACAAAACCGACGCGCGCAGGCGTTGTTTGCGCCGCATCAACCGCCTAGAGAGCCTTCATACTGGGTATGAGGTGATCGTAGTGCGCAAGGGCATCATTCTGGCGGGCGGTTCGGGCACGCGCCTGTATCCCCTGACCAAGGGCGTCTCCAAGCAGCTGATGCCCGTCTACGACAAGCCGATGATCTATTATCCGCTGTCGACGCTGCTGCTGTCGGGCATCCGCGAGATCATGCTCATCACCACCCCGCACGACCAGGCGGCGTTCCAGGCGCTGCTGGGCGACGGTAGCGAGCTGGGCATCGCGCTCCACTATGCGGTCCAGCCCGAACCGGCCGGGCTGGCGCAGGCCTATCACATCGGCGCCGATTTCGTCGGCGATTCGCCCTCCGCGCTCGTGCTGGGCGACAACATCTTCTACGGCCACGGTCTGGTCGACCTGCTGAACCGCGCCAGCACGCGCGACGACGGCGCGACCGTGTTCGGCTATTACGTGAAGGACGCGACCGCTTACGGCGTCGTCTCCTTCGATGCCGAGGGGCGGGCCGAGACGATCGAGGAAAAGCCGCCGGTGCCCAAGTCGAACTATGCGGTCACCGGGCTGTATTTCTACGACGGCAAGGCGGTGGAGCTGGCGCGCGACCTGAAGCCGTCACCGCGCGGCGAGCTGGAGATCACCGACCTCAACCGCCTGTACCTGGAGGCCGGCAAGCTGTCGGTCGAGATCATGGGCCGCGGCTATGCCTGGCTCGATACCGGCACGCACGCCTCGCTGCTCGACGCCGCGCAATACGTCCAGATCACCGAGGACCGGCAGGGGCTGAAGATCTGCTGCCCCGAGGAGATCTCCTGGCGCCGCGGGTTCATCGACGACGCGCAGCTCGAACGGCTGGCCGCGCCGCTGCGCAAGAGCGGCTATGGCGAATATCTGCTGGGGCTGCTGCAGGGCCGGGGGGCGCGCGCATGAACGTGATCGAGACGGCGATCCCGGGGCCGCTGATCCTGGAGCCGAAGGTGTTCGGCGACGACCGCGGCTTCTTCATGGAAAGCTGGAACGCGGACACCTTCCGCGCGATCGGGCTGGACGTGGCGTTCGTGCAGGACAACCACAGCCGCTCGGCGCGCGGCGTGCTGCGCGGGCTGCATTTCCAGAACCCCAACCCGCAGGGCAAGCTGGTCCGCGTCGCGGCCGGGCGCGTGTGGGACGTGGCGGTCGACGTGCGCCGGTCCTCGCCGCATTTCGGCAAATGGGTGGGCGTGGAACTGTCGGCGGCGAACAAGCGCATGTTCTGGGTGCCGGCGGGGTTCGCGCACGGTTTCGTCAGCCTGGAGGACGGCACCGACTTCCTCTACAAATGCACCGCGCTCTACGATCCGTCGGCGGAACATTCGCTGCTGTGGAACGACCCCGCGCTGGGCATCGAATGGCCGCTGGAGGGGATCGAGCCGCAGCTGTCGGGCAAGGACAAGGTCGGCAAGCCGCTGGTCGAGATCGAGGGCTTCGCATGAAGGCGCTGATCACCGGCGCGCACGGCCAGCTGGGCCGGGGCCTGGCCGCCAGCGCACCCGCGGGCACCACGCTGATCCTGCACGACCGCGACACGCTCGACATCACCGATCGCGCGGCAGTGGACGCGCTGGTCGCGGCGGAGCGGCCGGACGTCATCCTCAACGCTGCCGCCTATACCGCGGTCGACAAGGCGGAAAGCGACGAGGACGCGGCCCATGCCGTCAACGCGACCGCGACCGGCATCCTGGCGGACGCGGCGCGCGCGCACGGCGCCCGCTTCGTCCACGTTTCCACCGACTTCGTGTTCGACGGGCGCGCGGGCGTTCCCTACGCCCCCGACGCGCCGACCGCGCCGCTCAGCGCCTATGGCCGCACCAAGCTGGCGGGCGAGCGACTGGCGGGCGCCGACGCGCTGATCGTGCGCACCGCCTGGGTCTATGCGCCGACCGGCGGCAATTTCGTGCGCACGATGCTGCGCGTGATGGCCGAACGGCCCGAAGTGCGCGTCGTCGCCGACCAGATCGGCACCCCCACCTATGCCCCCGGCCTCGCTGCCGCGTTGTGGACGCTGGCCGGCAAGGGCGTGACCGGCACGCATCATTACACCGATGCGGGCGCCGCCAGCTGGTACGATTTCGCCGTCGCGATCCAGGAGGAGGCGCTGGCCGCCGGCCTGCTCGACCGCGCCGTGCCCGTCGTGCCGATCGCGACTGCCGACTATCCGACGCCCGCGGTACGCCCGCATTATTCGGTGCTCGACAAGACCAGCACCTTCGCCGCACTGGGCGGCCCCACCCCGCATTGGCGCGCGAACCTGCGCACGATGATCGCCGCGATCGCGGGGGAAGGCTGAGATGACCGCCGGCGAGCGCCCGGCCCGCGCCGCCGTCGGTCATATCGACGCGATCGGCGGCCTGCGGGCGCTGGCCGTCCTGTCGGTCGTCCTGTTCCACCTCGACGCCGCCTGGCTGCCGGGCGGCTTCGTGGGTGTCGACGTGTTCTTCGTCATCTCGGGCTTCGTCGTCGCCCATTCGGTGATCGGCGCGCGTGCCGCATCGTTCCGCGGCTATTTCCTGTGGTTCTACCGGCGACGCTTCCTGCGCATCCTGCCGGCGATCTTCGTCTATGTGCTGGCGATCGGCATCCTGGGGGTGCTGTTCATCCCCACCGCGGAGGTCAGCCGCTTCATCGAGATCACCGGCGCCGCATCGCTGTTCGGCGCCAGCAATTTCGTGCTGCTGTGGAAATCGGGCGATTATTTCGCCGCGGCGACCGAGTTCAATACCTTCACCCATACCTGGTCGCTGGCGGTCGAGGAGCAATATTACCTCATCTTCCCGCTGTTCTCCTATTTCCTGCTGATCCGCGCGCTCGGCCCGCGACGCGGGCTGGCGGTGGCGCTGATGTGGGCGGCGTGCATCGCCTCGCTCGCCTGCGCGGTGGTACTGACCGCGCGGGCGCCCGCCGCCGCCTTCTACATGCTGCCGGCGCGCTTCTGGGAATTGGGGCTGGGGTTCCTGCTGCGTTACCATGACGGCGCCGCCCACCGCGCGGGGGCGACGTTGGCGCGGCATCGTGCAGTGGAGAGCCTGGTCGCGGGCGCGGCGGTGCTGGCGCTCGGCTATGCCTTCGTCGCCACCTCGCCGCGTGCCTTTCCCTACCCCGGCGCGCTGCTACCGTGCGCGGCGACCGCGGTGCTGCTGCTGCTGGCGTGGCAGCGCGGAGACGGCTGGGCGGCGCGACTGCTGTCGTGGCGCCTGCTGACCGCGATCGGCCTCATCAGCTACTCGCTATACCTGTGGCATTGGGGCGTCATCGTCCTGATGCGCTGGACGGTCGGGCTGGACACCATCGCGCTGAAAGCGATCGCGGGCGCCGCAATGCTGCTGCTGGCGATCCTCAGCTACCGGCTGGTCGAGCGGCCGTTGCGCTATAGCGGGCTGCTGAACCGCCTGCCGCCGCTGCGTTTCTTTGCCGCCTATGGCGTGGCGGGGGCGCTGATCGGCGCGGTGGTGCTGGGCGCGATGGTGGCCAAGCCGCGCGTCGGCCTTGCCGCGTCCAACGATGCCGCGATCTGGAGCCCCTATGTCGCGCGGCCGGGCGCATCGGGGTGCGCGGTGCGGCAGGAGGCGGTCACCGTAGCGGGCGGCACGCGCGTTACGCTGACGCCCGCCTGCCCGCTCGCGAGCGAAGCGCGCCTGTTCATCATCGGCGATTCGCATGCCGGCGCCTATATCCGCCTGGCCGCGACGATCGCCGCGCAGGATCGTCGCCCGGTTACGGTCATGACCAAGGGCGGGTGCAAGCTGCTGCCGATCCTGCCCGATGACGTGACCCCGGCCTGCACCGCCTTCGATGCCGCCGCCGTCGGCGCGCTGCAACAGGCGATGCGTCCGGGCGATACGTTGCTGGTATCGGCCTATTACACCCCGCGCGAACGCGACATCTGGGGCGACGTCCCCGCCCCCGCCCGCCGCGATGCCGCCGTCGAGGCGCAATTGCGCGCCGATGCGATCGCGCGGTTGCGCCGGTGGCGCGCCGCCGGGCTGGCGGTGGTGCTGGAAGGGCCGAAGCCGACGATGCCGACCGCCGCGTTCCGTTGCGCCGACTGGTTCAACCGCAGCAGCGCCTATTGCGCGCATGGCGACCGCGTCGACCGCGCGACCGTGCTGCGCCGCTCCGCCTTCGCGCGCGCCGCGCTGGCGCGGATCGCGGCGGCGGTGCCGGGGGTGCGGCTGTGGGATCCGCTGCCGGGGTTGTGCGCCGGGGCGGTTTGCCCGGCCTATCTCGACGGCAAGCCGCTGTATTTCGACACCGATCACCTGAGCGGCGCGGGGAACGAGCGGCTGGTGCCGCTGCTGCGCCGCGAACTGGCCGCTACGCCCACCCCTCCCACCCCCAACGACAGCCGCCCGGCCCCGCCGGCCGCGACACGCCCACAGGAGTAACCATGGCCAACCTGATCGTCACCGGCGGTGCCGGCTTCATCGGCGCGAATTTCGTCCACCACTGGCGGCGCGTGTCGCCGCAGGACAGCATCGTGGTGCTGGACGCGCTGACCTATGCCGGCAACCCGGCGAACATCGACGGGCTGGACGGGGTCGAGCTGGTCGAAGGCGACATCTGCGACACCGCGCTGGTCAGCCGGCTGATCGACGACCATGCGATCGACACGATCGTCCACTTCGCCGCCGAAAGCCATGTCGACCGGTCGATCACCGGGCCGGACGCCTTCGTCACCACCAATGTCGTGGGCACGCACAGCCTGCTGAAGGCCGCGAAGGCCGCGTGGCTCGATCGCGGCACCGGCATGCCGCACCGCTTCCACCACGTGTCCACCGACGAAGTCTATGGCTCGCTGGAGCCGAACGATCCGGCGTTCAGCGAAACGACGCCCTATCAGCCCAATTCGCCCTATTCGGCGTCGAAAGCCGGGTCCGACCATCTGGTGCGCGCCTATCACCACACCTATGGGCTGGAGACGACGACCAGCAATTGCTCGAACAATTACGGCCCGTATCAATTCCCCGAAAAGCTGATCCCGCTGTTCACGCTCAACGCGCTGTCGGGCAAGCCGCTGCCGATCTACGGCGACGGGATGAACGTGCGCGACTGGCTGCATGTCGAAGATCATTGCCAGGGGATCGAGCTGATCCTGCGCAACGGGCGCATCGGCGAAACCTATAACGTCGGCGGCGGTCAGGAACTGCCCAATATCCAGGTGGTGGAGGAAATCTGCCGCGGGATCGACGCCGCCTTCGCCGCCGATCCGTCGCTGGCGCAGCGTTTCCCGAACGCCCCCGCGGCGCAGGGTCGCCCGACCGCCGAGCTGAAGACCTACGTCACCGATCGCAAGGGGCATGACCGCCGCTATGCGATCGACGAGACGAAGATCCGCGGCGAACTGGGCTACGAACCCGCGCGCGACTTCCCGCAGGGCTTTGCCGAGACGCTCGCCTGGTATCTGGCGAACGAGGGCTGGTGGCAGCCGCTGGTCGCGCGCGCGGCGCTCGCGGCCTGATCGACAGCGGGAGGACGGACCGATGACACGCGCACGGCCGCACATCCTGTGCGTGCACCAGGGTGGCGAACTCTATGGTTCGGACCGCAGCTTCCTGCAGGCGGTGCAGGCGATCCGCAGCGGCTGGCCCGATGCGTGGGTGCGCGTCGTGCTGGCGGTCGACGGCCCGCTCCGCCCGCTGCTGGCGCAGGTCGCGGACGAGGTGATCGCGCGCGACCTGTGCATCCTGCGGCTCGCCAATCCGGTGGCCACCGCGCTGAAGGGCACGGTGGCGCTGCCCTGGTATCTGGCGCAGGCGGCGCGCGACATCGCGCGGGCCGACCTGGCCTATATCAACACCACCGTCGTCGCCGATCACATCATCGCCGCGCGGATGGCGCCGGCCAAGTCGATCATCCACGTGCGCGAAATTCCCAAGCCGCGCGCGATGCCGGTGATCCGCGGGCTGTGCCTGGCATCGGGCGCGGGGCTGATCTACAATTCGGCGGCGACGCGCGATGCCTTCGCGATGCCCGCGGGACGGCGGCAGGCGGTGATCCACAACGGGGTGGACCGCGTGCCCGACGCCGCGCCGCCCGCGGTGCCCGACGCCTTCACCGCCGACCGCCCGCTGCGCATCGCGATGCTGGGGCGAATCAACGACTGGAAGGGGCAGGATCTGCTGATCGACGCGGCGGCGCGGCTGCCCGCGGACGCGCGCGCGCGGTTGCGCGTGCGGATCGTCGGCAGCACCTTCAACGACGTGCGCGAGCCAATCGAGGCGCTGGAGGCGAAGATCGCTGCCGGGAACCTCGGCGGCATCGTCTCGCTGGAGCCGTTCCGCGACGATCCGGAGGAGGTATATCGCTGGGCCGACCTGTGCGTCGTCCCGTCGCGCCTGCCCGAACCGTTCGGGCGCGTCGCGATCGAGGCGATGGCGCATGGCCGCCCGGTGATCGCGGCGGCGCACGGCGGGCTGGTGGAGATCGTCGACGACGCGTCCGGCTGGCTGTTCCCGCCCAACGATGCCGACGCATTGGCCGCGATCCTGGCCGGGGTGATCGCCGATCCGGCGTCGCTGGCCGCCCATGCCGCGGGCGCGGCGCAGCGGTTCGCGGGGCATTTTTCGTCGGAGACGATGAGCGAACGGCTGCGCGCGGTGTTGAGCGACTGGATCCCCGCGCTGAGAGTGTGACGTGATGAAACCGACGCTGCCGCTGATGCTGATCGCGATCGCCGTGATGACGGGGATCGAGGACGAACCGGCGCAGGCGCAGGCGCAGACGGTCGACCCCGCCGCGCGGGTGGCGGCGGATGCCGCGCCCTATCTGTTCGGGCAGCCGCTGCGCCGTGCGGTGGAGGATTGGGACGCCGCCCGGCGGCGCATCGCCACCGATCCCGCCGCGCAGCAGTGGCTGCGCGGCGTGCGCGCGCGCACCGACAGCTGGATCGCCGGTTACGGCGACCGCGCGGACTGGGTGGCGGGCTGGGCGCACGACATGGTCGATGCGCGCACCGGGCTGCCGGTATCGTGGCAATGGACCACCCCGGAACCGCCGGCGGGCAGCAAGGCGCACGGCGCCTGGGTCTTCTATCGCCGCACCGCCAATATCCAGACGGTGCTGGATGCCGCGCGGCTGTTCCGCCTGACCGGGCAGGCGCGCTATCGCGACTGGGCCGCGCAGCAGCTGGACCTGTATGCCGCCGGCTATGCCCGCTGGCCGCTGCAGACCTTCTCCGGCCAGTCGCGGATGATGGGGCAGAGCCTGGACGAGGCGACCGCCTCGATCAGCCTCGCCGATGCCGCGCGGCTGATCGCCCCCGCGGTCGACCCGGGGCGGGTCGCGCAGTGGAACAGCGGGCTGTTCGCCCCGATGCTGGGCGATATCGTAAAGTCGAACAGCGGCCGCAACAATATTGCGGTATGGCAGGCGAGCGCATCGGCGGTGCTGGCCGCGCACCTGGGCCGCGATGCCGATTATCGCGCCGCGATCGACGGCCCCAACGGCATCCGCGCGATGCTGGATCGCGGCGTGACGCCCGACGGACTGTGGTTCGAACCGAGCGCGGGCTATGCCGCCTATACTATCCAGGCGCTGGCCAGCCTGTTCACCTTCGCCTCGCTCAACGGGCGCGATGCGCCGCTGCGCGCGGCGATGGAGACGACGCAGCGGATGCTGATCTCGCGCGCGCTGATGCGCTTTTCCGACGGTACGCTGCCCGCCTATGGCGACACCACCTACGGGACGCAGGCGTTCCCGCCCGCGCTGATCGAACAGACGCAGCGAACCATGCCGATCCGCGCCGGTACGCTGCGGCTGTCCTGGGCGACGCTGCTCGATCCCGACATGCCGATGGCCCCGCCGCCCGCGCAGACCGCCTCGCACGACTGGCCCTATTCGCAGGCCGCGATGCTGCGCGAGGGCGATTGGGAGGCGTTCTTCCTCTACGGCCAGCGCAGCACCAGCCACGCTCAGGGCGACGCGCTCGCCTATGAACTGCGCTATCGCGGCGTGCCGGTCACCAGCGACCAGGGCAGCGCGGCCTATGGCTCGACGCTGTTCCTCGACTATCTACGCCGTTCGGTCGCGCACGATGCGCCGATCGTCGACGGCCATGGGCAGGCGACGTTCAAGCCGGGGCAGCTCATCTCCTTCGCCGACGGGCGGATCGCCGCGCGACACGACGGCTATCCCGGCGCCTCCGTGACGCGCAGCCTGTCGGTCGGCGACAAGGGCGCGGCCGACACCACGACGATCACCGCCACCGGCGGGGCCGCCCGCCGGCTGGGCGTGGTGTTCAATGCCGATTGCCCGGTGACGCCGGCCGGTACACTGACCCCCGGCCCCGCGCCGGCCGGCGACGGGTTCGGATGGTGGCGGCAGACGCAGGTATCGGGCGCCACCACGCGCTGGTCGGCGACGCTGGCGTGCGCAGGCGGGGCATCGTTCACGCTGGCGCTGGATGCCGACCGGCCGGGCCGCGTGTTCGTGTCGCAGGCACCCGATCGCGCCGGCCGCTACGGCCAGCGCACCTCCATCTATTTCGAGGCGGCATCCACGCCCGCGCTGACGCTGCGCACCACGATCACGCCGCGCTGACCGCGCCGCCCGCACCGTCTGCCAGCAGCTCGGCCGGCACCGCATCCCCCGGCGCGCGCGTCCCAATGATCCGCGCGGGCACGCCGCCGATGATCGAATAGGGCGGGATCGTACCGCGCACGACCGCGCCGGCCGCGACGATGCACCCGCGCCCGACATGCGCGCCCGACAGGAACGTCGCCTTCACGCCGACCCAGCAATCGTCCTCCACCACCACCGGCGCGCGGCGCACGCCCTGCGCGATGATCGGGCGGTCCAGATCCTCGTGCAGGTGGTTTTCGGTGTGGAAGCTGACGTACTGGCCCATGATGACGTCGCGGCCGATCGTCACCCCGCCGCCGCACCCGATGAACGAATATTGGCCGATCCCGCTGTTCGGACCGATCGTGCACCCCTCACCCAGGTTGCGCATCACGCTGGTCGGCATGATGATCGAATGCGCGCCGATGCTGGTGCCTGCGCCGATCGTCACCCCGCCGCGCGACAGCCCCTGGATCAGCACGCCGTCGCCCAGCGTCGCGCCCTTGCCCAGCCGGATCATGCCGCGCGTCTTCAGCCGGACGCGCGCACCGACGAACGCGGGGATGCCCGATCCGCCGCGCAGGAACGGGCGCACCAGCAACCCGCGCAGCGCGGCGGCGGCGCGCGCGGCGCTGAACGCGACGATCGCGGTCAGCGGCAGCGCCGGGTCGATCGTGAAGACATCGCCCTTCACCCGCCGTCCCAGCGCGATCACCAGCCCGCGGATCATGCCGCCACCTCGGCGAGCGCGTCGGCCACCGCCTGCGCACCGAAGATGCGCTGGACCAGCGCCGCGCGATCCGCGCCCCCCGCCTCGGCGCGCGCGGCACGCACCGCCTCCACCACCAGATCGGCGAACCCCTCCGGCGTATCGGCGGTGCGCAGTTCGGCGACCACCTCGGCCGGCAGGCCGCGCGCGCCCTTGGTGGTGGTGACGACGGTGCGCCCGGTCGCCAGCATGTCGACCGTCTTGATGTTCACCCCGCTGCCGTGGAGGATCGGGTTCATCATCACCCGCGCGCGGGCGAACAGCGGCGCGGCATCGCGCGGGTCGGCGACCAGTTCCGCCCCCGCCGCGGCGACGCGCTGCGCCAGCGCGGCCGGCGGGCGGCGCCCGGCGATCGTCAGGCGATGCGCGCCCAGCCGTTCGCCGACCAGCGGATGGACCGCATCGAAATACCATTCCAGCCCGGCGATGTTGTTGGGGCTGGACAGGCTGCCCATGAACAGCAGGTCGATGTCGCGCGCGGTGTCGGGCGCGGCGGCAGTCGCCAGGATCGCCGGGTCCGGCTGCGGTGCCAGCCAGCTGGCATTGTCCAACCCGCGCGACCGCCAATAGGCCATGTCGTCGACCGAGATATCGAACACGCGCGCCGCCTCGCGGTGCAGCCGCGCCTCCGCCGCCTCCAGTCCCCAGGTGCCCGCGCGCAGCGCCAGCGTCTGGCGCAGCGTGGGCGCCAGCCGCGCCTGCTCGGCGACATAGCGGAATTCGATATTGTGCGACCGATAGGCCAGCGGCACGCCCAGCCGGCGCGACAGCTCCAGCGCCAGCCACGACGGATGCGCGCCTTCCAGCCAGATCAGGTCGGGCCGCCACGCGCGCACCCGCTCGATCAGCGCCTCGCGCTCCGCCTTCGGGGGGATGCGCGCCGCGATATAGGACGGGTGGCGGCGCAGGTTCCACACCCGGCGCAGCCGCTCCGCCGTCCCGGCCCCGACGCGCAGCAATACGCGTTCGTCGGTCAATGCCTCGAACGCGGCGACGTCCTCCGGCACGGGTACCTCCCCTGCCGCCAGCCAGCCGATCGCGAACACCGGATGGCCCAGTTGCGCGAACGCCGCCAGCCGCCGGCCCATGTCGCAACGGATGCCGCTGTTCGCGGGATAGGGAAATTCGTGGAGGACGTGGACGATCCTCATGCCATCGCTCCGCTACGGTCCGGGCGCGCCAGGAATTCGGTGTGCCGCATCGCGGTGACGATCATGTACGCCACCGACAGCGTTTCCGCCGCCAGCGCGGAACAGGCGGTGCCCGTCGCCCCGGCCCACCAGCTGAGCGGCACCACCATCAGGAAATTGACCACCGCCGTCACCGCGAACACGCGGCTGTATTTGCCCTTCAGCCCCAGCGGCAGCATCACCTGCATCCCGAACACGCTGCTGATGCCGGCCATGAACGGGATCGGCGACAGGATGCGCAGCACCGTGCCAGACCCGTCATATTGGTGCCCCGCCAGGATGCGGATGATCAGGTCCGCGCCGAAGAACATCGTCAGTGAAATCAGCAGCGTAAAACCGCCCTGGAACAGCAGCAGCTTGCGCGCGAACGCCATCCCCTCCGCGCGTGAATGGTGCATCAGCCGCGACGTGCGCGGATAGACCGCCTGGTTGATCGGATTGACCAGCGCCTGCGCCGCCATCCGCAGCCGGTCGGCCGCGGCGAAGATGCCGACCGCGACCGGCCCCTGCGTGATCCCCAGCACGATCGTGTTGGTGCCGGTGTACAGGTTGGCGGAAATCGCCGATACGAACAGCGGGGTCGAATGCGCGATCTGCGCCCGCACCTCCGCCCAGGTCGGCCGGTGCCAGCGGATGATGTTCATGCTCCGCAGCATCAGCACGGAAAACAGCCCGCCGATCATCGACCCGCACGACAGGATCGCCGCGGCCAGCCACGCCTGGTCGGGGGATTTGACCAGCAGCAGCGTCGCGGGCACTACCAGCCCGCGCCCGCACGTCATCGCGATCGCCGACTTGCCCATCCGCTCCAGCCCCTGCAGGCACCAGTGGACGGTGAACAGATTGGCCAGCGTCATCCCCGCGGCGGCGAACATCACCGGTGCCAGGTGCCGCACCTCCGGCACCGTCAGTGCCGCGATCGTCAGCAGCGACAGGCTGATCCCCAGCAGCAGCGCCTTGCTGGCCAGCACGGTCCAGAAAATGCGGCTTACCGCCGCCGGATCGTCGCGCTCGCGCGAGATTTCCGCCGGCGCCGACACCGCGAAGCCCCAGTCGGTCAGCAGCACCAGATAGGTCGCCACCGCGAAGCTGAGGCTGAATTCACCGTACGACCGCGCGCCCAGCACGCGCGTCAGGTACGGGAAGGTCAGCAGCGGGAACAGATAGGTCGCGATCTGCCACATGAACATCCAGCCGATGTTCGCGCGCATGTTGCCGTTGCTCATGTCAGGCTTTCGTTGGAGCGCGACCGCGTCGCAGGCAGGTGAGGTGGACGCGCGCGTCGCGCGCGATCAGCCGCAACGGAATGCGCCCGCCGAACCGGAAGGCGCGGCGCAGCGCCGGCACCTCCGCGCAATCGCCGCGCGCCGCCAGTTTCTCGGTCTCAATCAGCCGGTAATAGGCCAGCAGCCGGTCCAGCAGCGCGCGCCGCTCCGCCGGGATGCGCGCGCGCAGTTCGTCGGCGAAGCGCAGCGCGGGGTGCCGCGGGTGCCTCCCCGCCAGCGCATGGCCCAGCGCCGAATCCTCGACATGGAAGCGCGTGCGATATTCGCGGTCGACATATACCGGCATCGTGAACGCCAGTTGCAGCCACAGCCACGCATCCTCGCCATAGGTGCAGCGTTCGCGATCGAAGAAGCCGCCCAGCCGCTCGAACACGTCGCGCCGCACCACGGTGGAGCTGGAATGGATCGAATCGATATACGACTTCAGCGCACGCGGATCGTGGAAGGCATCGATGCTCCACACCCCGCTGCGCGGAAACAGCGCGCGCACTTCCTCGCGCTTCGCCGCCTTGTCCGAGCCCACGTCATAGGCCGCGACATAGGCGCCGCATGCCGGTTCCGCCGCCAGCGCGCGCATCGCGCTGGCCAGATGGTCGGGATACCATTCGTCGTCGGCGTCCAGGAACGCGATCAAATCCGCCTCGACATGCCGCGCGCCGCGGTTGCGCGCGCCGCCGGGGCCGCCGTTCGGGATCGATAGCAACTCGATCTGCGCGCGATACTGCGGCTCGATCCGCGCCACGCTGTCGTCGGTACTGCCGTCGTCGACCACCACGACCGCGTCCGGCCGCCGCGTCTGCGCCATGATCGACGCCAGCGCACGGTTGATCGTCGCGGCCTTGTTGTACAGCGGGATGACCGCGACGATGCGTTCGGGCATCGCCTTACGCTTCCGCACCGCGTCTCGACGTCAGCCGAAGCTGCTCGGGACGGCGCCGGAACACCGGATCCAGCGCGTCCCCCCGCATCCACAGCACCAGCATCAGCCCCAGGAACAGGCCCCCGGAACCGATCGCGGTGAAGTTGAAGAACGTCCCGAACACCCCGCTCTGGTTGGTCCAGAACAGCGCCATCACCAACGGCTGTTCGGCCAGCAGGCGGTTCGGAACCGCCACCATCGTCGCGCACATTGCGGTCAGGATCAGGATGGTCAGCGGGATGCCGAACACGAACGCGATGCCCGCCACGCCCAGGTCGGTGTAGAAGAACGGCTGACGCGGCCGGACGAAATATTGCAGTTCGTCGGTCGACGTCGGCAGGCCGACACCCGTCCACAGGTGCCGCGCCGCGATCGGCTGCGCGTCGATATACTGGAGGTAGCGGGCCCGGCCGGAGGCGTCCGCCAGGAACGCCTCATAGGGGTTCGTCGTCACGTCGATATAGCCGTACAGCGACCACAGCGACAGCGTCGCCAGCACCGCGACCAGCGCCCAGCCCGTCCAGCGCCGGGTCACCGGCAGCAGCATGTTGGCGATCGCCACCGCGGACACCACCAGCACCACCGCCTGCACGAACCGCGACTGCGACAGGTACAGCGCATAGACCGCAATCACGATCAGCGGCGCCGCCACCAGCGGCCGCCGCCGGATCGAGGCGATGCCGAAGAACAGGACGAAGGCGGTCAGCTGGCTGGCGAGATAGGCGCGCTGTTCACGCTCGCCGTCCGATGCCAGCACCCCCGCCGCCGCCTCGAACCCGCGATAGGACGACACGATCGGCTCGGACACGATGTAATAGACCGTGTAGAGCACGCATCCCAGCAGCAGCGTGCCGAGCAGCAACCGCAGCGGCACCCGCGCCACCTGGAACACGAACGCCAGCGCCACCGGGCCGAAGAACGACAGCATCACCAGCGGGCGGAACTGCGCGCTTGCAACCAGATGGAAATGGTACACCTGCGCCAGCAGGAAAGCGAAATAGAGCGCAATGATCGCCGCGCCCAGCCAGCGCCCGCGCAGCATCGCCAGCCCGACGTACAGGATCAGCACCGCATATTCGATGACCAGCCCGACCTGCGTCGCGGCGGGGACGAACATCGACATCGTCAGCGACATGTGCAGGCAATAGCCCGCCACCAGCACCGCCACCGCCAGCAGGTCGAGCTTGCCCGCCAGCGACAGCCCGCTGATGTCCCACAGGATGTTGCCGCCGCCGGCCGCCACCGGGCGGCGCGGCGGCGTGCCGCGCGGCGGGAAGGGAGCGCGCGCCATCAGCGCGGCTCCCCGTCGGCGACCCGTTCCAGCAGCCCCTGATAGTCCGACAGGACCATCGGCCAGGTGAACGCTTCCTCCCAACGCCGCCGCGCGGCGGCCGCCATCGCGGCGCGGCGGGCGTCATCGGCCAGCAGTTCGTCGATCCGCTGGCGGCATTCGGCGGTGTCGCCGAAATACAGCGCCGCATCGCCCGCGACCCAGCGGTTGAAGCGATTGTCGTGCGCGATCACGGGGTTGCCCGCGCCCAGCGCCTCGACCAGCGACGGGTTGGTCCCGCCGACGCGATGCCCGTGCATATAGGCCAGCGAGTGGTAGCGCAGCGACGCCAGCGCCGCCGGATCGTAGATCGCGCCGACGAACTTGACCTGCGGCCCCGCGGCGGCGCGCACCCGCGCGTGAAACGGATTGTCGGCGTTATAATTGCCCAGCACCGCCAGCGTCACGTCGCGCGGCGCGGCGGAAAACGCCTCGACGATCTCCAGGATCGAATTCTCCGGCTCCGGCCGCGCGATCAGCGTCAGGAACCGCCCCGGCTCCAGCCCCAGCGCATCAAGCGGCGCGGTGCCCGCCGCGTCGATGCGGTCGCTGCCATAAGGCAGCATCACGATCTTCTCCTTCGGCGCGCGCTGCGCCAGATGGTCGCCGATCGAAGGGTGGTCGGCGATCAGCACGTCGCCCGCCGCCGCGGCCAGCCGTTCGTTGACCCACAGATATGCCTTGGCGCCAGCCGAGTATTTCGCGCGCTTCCACTCGACGCCGTCCATGTTGATGACCTGGCGGCGGCCCTTCATGCGCAGCCACGTCGCCAGGAAGCCGGTGTTGTAGCCCAGCATCAGGATCAGCCCCGGCTCGCCCAGCGCGTGGCGCGCGGACTTCACGTCGAACTCGATCGTCCCCACCGCGCCGTCCCGGCCCACCGGGATATGGATGCGCCGCACGCCTTCCCACTCGTCCTCATAAATGTCGCCGGTGTCGCTGCCCTGACAATAGACGGTGACCCGCCAGCCATGATCGCGCATCCACGGCGCCAGCCGCGCGGCGAAGGTTTCGAATCCGCCATGCGCCGCCGGAACGCCGCGAATACCCAGAATGACCAGATGACGGGTGTCGCCGACACCGGGGGAACTTGACGTGGCCATTCGGTCTCCGTTTACTGTTTCACCGGTTTGTCATTCTGGCGACTGACGGCAGCAGAGCGACCGTATCATGGTCGTCCGTGACCGCCCGGTCCGCCGCGAAGGGGCCGCCCATCGGCGTCCGCCATCTCCCGCGACACCGCGCGGTGCCGGCTTCAGCCGCCTTCCTCGCACATCTCGGGAACCCACTAGTCGCATTTCCGTTTCTTGCCAATCTCCGTCGCATCTGCGGCGGGGGCTTATGGGCCGTGTCCGGACATATTTTGCCGTCCCAAGCGTGCGCGAACGACGGGGGTACCTGTGTCCTTTACGCATCGTAAGATCGGTTTAACGTGTTGAAGGCACTATACGTCTTGTCGACGCCGGTCGTTGTCGACATGATACGCGGTGTGTGTGGGAGGGGTCTTGACGAAGTTTGCAGACCACCGACCGGACGCCGCGATCCCGGCATCCAGACCTCGTGAGAGTAGCGATGACGTACGCCGTGCGAAGCGGCCGTGTCATTCGATCCGGCTGCTCGCCGTGGCGTCGGCGGGTGGGCATTGGGAAGAATTGATGCTGTTACGCCCCGCGTTCGAGGGATTCGACGTCCATTACGCGACCACGCTGGAGGGCTTTGCCGAACGTGAGCGGCTGGAGAAGGTTCATGTCCTGCCCGACGCCAATCGTCATCGCCCGCTGCGGACCATCGCCTGTGCGTGGACCTGCTGGAACGTGATCCGTTCCATCCGCCCGCATTACATCGTGACGACCGGGGCGCTTCCCGGGCTGACCTGCGGGCTGATCGGGCGGCTGTTCGGCGCGCGCACGATCTGGGTCGACAGCATCGCCAATTCGGAACGCCTGTCGATGAGCGGCCAGTTCGCCGGTCATTTCGCGGCCTTGTCGGTGACGCAGTGGGAACATCTGGCGCAAGATGGCTCCCCCGCCTTCCATGGGGCGTTGCTGTGATCCTGGTAACGGTCGGCACCCAGCTGCCGTTCGACCGCTTCATCCGCATCGTCGACGAAGCCGCCCCGTCGCTGGGGCGGCCCGTCTTCGCGCAGGTCGGGCAAGGCACCTACCAGCCGCGCAACATGGAATATGCGGCGCTGATCGATCCGCTGAAGTTCGACGATCTGATCGCGAAGACCGAGCTGATCGTGTCGCATGCGGGCATCGGCACCGTGGTGATGGCGCAGAAGTTCCGCAAGCCGGTGATCCTGTTCCCGCGCCGCGCCGCGCCGCGCTGGGCGAACATCGCAACGATCACCAGATGGCCACGGTCGCCGCGCTGGAAGGCCGGTCGGGCATGTACGTGGCGCGCGTGGCGGAAGAACTGGTGGCGCTGATGAAGCGTCCGCTCGATCCGCCGCTGACCGAAAACGAGCATCCCGCCCGCGACCGTTTGCAGCGCGCGATCCGCGACTTCATCGAAAACGGCCGGTGATCGACGCGGCGCCCCTTGTGGAAACCCACGCTCCCCGTCGACGGCGCGTGCTGGCCGTGGCGTCGATCGGCGGGCATTGGGAACAGATGCTGCTGCTGCGCGGCGCGTTCGAGGGGATGGACGTCACCTACGTCACCAACGACATACGGCTTGCCCAGCGCGAGGGGCTGTCGCCCTGCTATGCGATCGACGACACCAATCGCCACCATCCGCTGCGCTCGCTGCGCTGCGCGTGGTCGGCGATGCGGATCATCGCCAAGGTGCGCCCCGACGTGGTGATATCCACCGGCGCGGCACCGGGGCTGATCTGCATGGTCGCCGGGCGGCTGGTCGGCGCGCGCGGACTGTGGGTGGACAGCATGGCCAATGCCGAACGCCTGTCGGGCAGCGGCCGGCTGGCGCGGCGGCTGGCGCATCGTGTCTTCACGCAATGGCCCCACCTGGCGGTGGAGGGCGAGGTCGAATATCATGGCAGCGCCTTCTGACGTCTCCCCTGGTGCGGACAGCAGCGTCAGCGTCGTCATCGCCACCTATCGCCGTCCCGATGCGTTGGCCCGCGCGATCGACAGCGCGCTGGCGCAGAGCCATGCACCGCTGGAAGTGATCGTCGCGGGCGAGGACGGCGATACCGACACCGCGGCCGTGGTCGCCGGCCACGCCGATCCGCGCGTCCGGCTGGTCGTCAATCCGGTTCGCGGCGGGCCGGGGCCGGCACGCGATCTGGGCGCCCGCGCCGCCCACGGTCGCTTCGTCGCCTTCCTGGACGACGACGACCTGTGGCACCCGGAAAAGCTGGCGCGGCAGGTCGCGCTGGCGGACGATCGCACGATCGTCACCGCCCTGTCGGAGGTGGTCTCGCCCGAAGGGCGGCTGGTGAAGCCCACCCGCCCCTATGACGGGCATCAGGCGATCGACGAATGGCTGTTCGACCGGCGCACCTGGCTGGGCGGCGGGGAGGCGATGTTGCAGACCTCGTCGCTGATGGTGCCGCGTGCGCTGTTCGATACGCTGGGCTTCGGATCGGCGCAGCATGAGGAATGGGAATTCGCAATCCGCGCGCTGCGCACCCACGGCTATCGGCTGGCAACCGTCCCCGAGGTGCTGGTGACCTATTTCACCGGCCAGATCTATTCATGGGAAGGGTCGATCGGCTGGGCGCGCGACACGCAGGGGCTGCTGACCCCGCGCGCGCTGAGCGGCTTCTGCCTGACGGTCGCGGCGCAGAGCATTCCGCCGCGCGGCTGGGCGCGGATGCGCGCCGCCGGGCGGCTGCTGGGCACCGCGGTGCGCCACGGCCGCCCGACCGCGCGCCAGCTGTTCGCGTTCGCGCTGATCGCCGCGGTTCCGCATGGGCTGCGACGCCGCCTGCGCAGCGGCGCCGCCTGACCGATCAGCCGCGCAGACGCTCCGCCTGCGCGACCTGCCGCGCCAGCGCGATATAGCGGCGCGCGATCGCCGGCCACGACCGCCGCTCCATCATCACCGCGCGATAATCGTCGGCGCGTTCGCGCCACACCGCCGCCGGGGTGGCCAAGAACGCGGCGATCCCCTGCGCCACGTCGTCCGCGCTGGCGGGGCGCGGCAGCACCACCGCGGGCATCCCTTCGTCGATCAGCGTGGCGATCCCGCCCGCGCGCGTCGCGATGATCGGCCGCGCGTTCGACGCCGCCAGGATCGCGACCCCGCTTTGCGAATGGAAATCGTCATAGGGCATCAGCAGCGCGTCGCATTCCGCGATCAACCGCTCCAGTACCGCATCCTCGACATAGCCCAACCGCAGGTCGACCGCCGCACCGGCCGCCTGCGCCGCGGCGCGGCATTGCGCGACATAGTCCGCCTCGTCGCGGTGCGGCCCACCCGCGATCACCAGCCGCACCGGCTGCCCGGCGCGCGCCGCCAGCGCGGTCCCCTCGATCGCCGACAGCACGCCCTTGTTCGATCGCACCGTCCCGAACGCGAGCAGCATCCCCGATCCCGGCATCGGCACCGGATCGCCCATCAGGAACACGCCATGGTCGATCACCGACACCGGCACGCGCAGCGTCGGGAAGGCCGCCAGCAACCGTTCGCGCGACGGCTCGCTCAGCACCACCACCTCGCTCGCCAGCCGATAGCACGCGCCGTGCGCGGCGATCTCCCACCGCCGCCAGCGCGCCGGCAAGGCCCAGGCGTGCGGCAGCGGATCATGCGCCACGAACAGGATGCGCGCGCCGGTCAGCCGCAGCAGCGCCAGCATCGGCACCGCGAACAGCAGCGGATCGGGGATCGTCACGATCACCTCGCGGCAGGTCGCGCGCGCGCGCAGCACGCCGATCGCGCCGCCGATCATCCGCGCCAGCGACGCGACGACCTTCGCCGGGCGCGACGGGCGTCCGGTGCGCTCGCGCGGGGGGCGGATGCGACGCAGGCCGGCGCGCGCGCGTTCGAAGCGCGCATCCTCGACCGGCGGGCAGACGAACGTCACCTGCGCGCCCTCGGCCAGCAGCCCGTCGACCAGGCTCTGCGCGAACAGCCCCGCGCCCGACGATCGCCACGAGCGGGTGAAGACGCACAGCGCCGGCGCGGCGCCCGCCACCGCAGCTTCGGTCGGCGCGGTCATTGCGGCAGCGTGCCGATCCTGACGCCGCGGAACTGCACCGCCATCGGCTCCCGCGCGCTGGCGCGATAGATGCCGGCCTTGAAATACGGCCCGACGACGTCTTTGAAGCCGATCGGCCCGCGGTAATCGACGATCTGCCGCCCGTCGCGCCACACCTTCAGCCATCCGGCGCCGGCGGGATCGAACTTCACCGCGATGCGCATCGCATACCAGCGGCCGCGCTGGAGCGGGGCGGTATCGGCATAGTGGAGCGTATACGGCGCATCGTTGTCCCTGCTGATGAGCCTGGGGTCGAAGCGGCTGGCGATCCGCATCTTCTCGTCACGCAGCTCGATCGCGAACGGCGGGCTGTGCCCGGCCTCGCCCGGATCGAACGTCGATTGCAGCTGCACCAGCGTCAGCCACTGGGCGGTGATGCGCGGCCCCTGTTCGATCATCATGTCGAACCGGACGTCGTTGGGCTGCGTCAGCGACAATTTGCCCGACGCATAGGCCTCCGACCGTTCCTTCGGCTGCGTGCCGTCGCCGTGCCACCGGTCGCCGGCATGCACCTCGAAGCGGGTGACCTCGCCGGTCTGGCGGAACGACCAGTTCGCGCCGCTGTTCTGCGGGTTCATCTTCGGCCCGGCGTTCGCCTCCGCCCCCGGGCTTTTCTGCGCATCGGGCGACGTGCACCCCGCCAGCGCCGGCGTCGCGCAGGCAAGCGTCGCCAGCGCCAGCGCCCGTGCCGGGACATGATAAGCGCTCATCGCCGTCTCCTGAATGTACCAATGCCGTCAAGGCGCTGCGGGTCTACGGTAACCGCTTGCCCGCCTCAACCCGCGATCCTAGGGAGGGACCATGCCGATGCCCCACGCGATCGCCCCCGCGAACGGGACGGACGGCCCGCGCGTGGCCGTGGTGATCCTGAACTGGCGGCGTCCCGACGATACGATGACCTGCCTGCGCAGCGTCCTGGATCAGGATTATCCGCCGGTCGACCTGTTCGTGTGCGACAATGCGTCGGGCGACGGGTCGATCGACAGGCTGGAGGCGGCGATCACCGCCGAACTGGCCGCGCGCGGCGGCGACCGCTGGCGCCTCGCGCGGATCGACGATCCCGACGGGGCGCTGCCGCCGGTGCCCGCCGCGCACGAACCGCGGCGGCTGTGGCTGGTCGCGACGGGGCGCAACGGCGGCTATGCCTATGGCAACAACGTCGGGCTGGCGCTGGCGCTGCGCGATCCGGCGATCGCCTATCTGTGGGTGCTCAACAACGACACGCAGGTCGATGCGCAGGCGCTGCGCCGGCTGGTCGCGCGGATGGAGGAGGATCCCTCGATCGGGCTGTGCGGCGCGGTGGTCCGCTATCGCGGCGCGGCGGGTGGCGGGCGCATCCAGGCGGTCGGCGGCGGGCATTTCCTGGCCGATCGCGGCCGGTGCGAACAGATCGGCGAGAACTGGCCCGCCGATACCGCGATCGACACCGCCGCGATCGAGGCGCGGCTCAGCTACGTCAATGGCGCCGCGGTGCTGGCCCGCCGCACGATGATCGACCGCGTCGGGCTGATGACAGAGGATCATTTCCTCTATTGGGAGGAGATGGACTGGGCGACGCGCATGGCGCGCGACGGGCGCTACCGGCCGGGCCTGGCCGCCGGGGCGCTGGTGTTCCACGACGTCGGGGCGTCGACCGGGTCGAACGACCACGGCTTCGCCTCGCCCTCGTCCACCTTCTGGATGACGCGCAGCCGGCTGCGTTTCCTGGCGCGGTATCACCCGCGGCTGGTCCCGCTGGTCCTGGTGCTGATCGCGCGGGCGGCGCTGCGCGAGGTCGCCGGGCGGCGCTGGGCGCGCGCCGGGGCGATGGTACGCGGCGCCTGGGCCGCGCGGCGCGCGCTGTAGCCGCTTTCGGGACAGATGCGCCACATCCTCTCCGGGCGGCGGCCGGCGTTTGTGCTAAGGCCGTCGCCGATGACGCGGATGCCGATCACCAGAAGGCTGTCGGGCTGGATCGCGCTGGCCGTCGCCAGTGCCTTCGTGCTGTCGCAACTGCTGTTCCAGTCGACGCTGGCGGCGCTGGGCGGCAACCGGATGACCGTGATGGCGGGGACCGTCACCGCCGCGTCGGTCGCCGCCGGCTGGCTGCTGGTCGCGTTCCAGGGCGCGTGGTCGGCGCTGTGGTGGGCGATGATGATGGCGCTGCTGGTGTTCTGGCAATGCCAGGTCTTCTCCGACCTCACCGGCTATCCGACCAACTACAACATCATCCTGTCGTTCGCGCCGATGTTCGCCTTTCCGTTGTTCGCCAATCCGGCGCTGCGGCTGAACCGGCTGATGGGGATCACCTTCGTCGCCGCGCTGGCCTATTGCCTGATCTATGTCGCCGCCAACGGCTATTTCGTCAACGCCTGGGAACGCGCACGGGAAGCGTCGTTCGCGCTGAAGGGGCCGGCCGACGCCGCGCCGATGGCGCCGGTGGTGCGCGTGCTGCCCGGCGACGGGGCGCGGCCACCGCGCGTGTTCCTGGCGACGATGTTCTCCACCTTCGCGCTGTTCTACGCGCTGACCCAGGCGCGCGAGACGCGCCGCTATCTCCGCTGGCTGACGCTGGCGGCGATCCCGGCGGCGGCGGTGTTCATGGCACAGTCGCGAACCTATTCCGCGATCCTGTTCCTGATCGCGATCCTGTATGCACTGCGCATCACGGGCCGGGGGCAGCGGATCGCGCTCGCGCTGGTCGTGCTGGCCTCGCTGCTGATCCTGATCCTGGGCGTGGCGGTGCCGTCGTGGAACCCGTTCGGGGCCTTTGCGGACGATTCGTCGGGCGCGGCCCGCGCGCGCGCCTATCGCGTCATCACCCGCATCATCACCGATCATTTCGTCACCGGCATCGGCATCGCCCCCAGCGCCAAGGCGCAACAGGCGTTCATCGGCGAGCCGGGGGTGTTCTGGTCGGACCTGGGGGTGATCGGTATCTGGTACACGTTCGGGCTGGCCGGGCTGGCCGTCTATTGCGTGCAGGCGATGATCGTCGTCGTCGGAGTCGAACGGCCGCAGTTCGTCAGCCGGCCGGAACAGGAAACGCTGTTCCTGAGCGGGATGGTCGTCGGGCTGACCGCGTGGCTGACGCCCGATATCTGGGCCGGCGCCAACGGCGTGCTGCTGTCGATCACGATGGGGATGCTGCTGCGCCCGATGCGGCAGCCGGGGCGCGAGATCGCGATCTGGTTCGGCGCGCATCGCGTCCTGTTCGGCGACTTCGGGCTGCGCTATCGCCTGCGCCAGGCGTGGCGGCGCGTGCGGTCGCTGTGGCGCGGTTCGTCCCGCGGCGGGGCGCCGCCGCGATCGGGACTGCGCAGGTTGTTGCGCCACAACAATAAGTCCGGCTAGATGCATGGCCGGTCGCCCGTTGGCGGACCGGATAAGAGGGCGTTCGATGACATCCCCGGTGCCAGTCGGTATCATCCTGTCCGACGGCCTGGAATCGAAGGGCGGGATCGGCCGCATCATCGGATATCTCGTCACCGCGCTGGGGCAGCGCGCGCCCGATATCGACACCCGCGTCTATCGCGCACGCTGGCGCGAACACGGCATCGGCCGTCACCTGACCGTGCCGCCGGCGCTGGCGGCGTTCGCCTGGGATGCGGCGCGGCGCCGGATCCGCGTCGCGCATATTAACGTGGCGCCGCGCGGATCGACCACGCGCAAGGCGCTGTTCGCGGCGGTCGCGCGGCGGCTGGGCATACCGGTGATCCTGCACCTGCACGGCAGCGGCTATGACGACTTCTTCGCCGCGCAATCCTCCGCCCGCCGCGCCAGGATCACGCGGTTCTTCGGGTCGGCGGCGCGCGTCGTGGCGCTCAGCGACCGCTGGGCCGGGTTCGTCCGCGACGAACTGGGCGTGCCCGCCGCGCGGGTGGTGGTGATCGGCAACGGCGTCCCCGCCCCGCCCGCCACCGACGATCGCCCCGCCGGGGACGCCGCCGCCCCGCCGCACCTGCTGTTCGTGGGGCTGGTGGGCGAACGCAAGGGCGTCGACGTGCTGCTGGCGGCGCTGGCGCAGCTGGCCGCACGGGGCATCGCGTGGCGCGCGACGATCGCCGGCAATGGCGAGGTGGAGGCCGCGCGCGCTGCCGCCGCCGCGCACGGCATCGCCGATCGCATCGCCTTCCCCGGCTGGGTGGACGAGGATGCCGTGCGTGCGCTGATGCGCACCGCCGACCTGTTCGTCCTGCCCTCGCGCGCCGAAAACCAGCCGGTCGCCATTCTGGAGGCGATGGCTGCGGCGCTGCCGGTGGTGGCGACCGACGTGGGCGCGATCCCCGAACAGGTGGTCGACGGCGACACCGCGCTGCTGGTGCCGCCAGCGGATGCGGACCGGCTGGCGGACGCGCTGGCGCGGCTGCTGCCCGATGCGGCGTTGCGCACGCGGATGGGCGCGGCGGGCCGCGCCCGCTTCGCGGCGCATTTCGCGATCGACGCGACCGCCGATCGCTTTGCCGCGCTCTATCGCGAACTGGCGGGGGCCGCGGGTTGACCGACGCGCGCGATCACAGCCCGGCCGCCATCGCCTATCGCCCCGATATCGATGGGCTGCGCGCGGTCGCGGTCGTCTCGGTCGTCCTCTTCCATCTCGGCATTTCCGGGCTGCCGGGCGGGTTCACCGGCGTCGACATCTTCTTCGTCATCTCCGGCTATCTGATCGGCGGGCAGATCGCGCGCGAGGCGGGGGCCGGCATGTTCCGCTTCGCCGGTTTCTACGTCCGCCGCGTGCGCCGCATCCTGCCCGCGCTGATCGCGATGATCGGCGCGTTCCTGCTGTTCGGGCTGGTCGCGCTGACCCCGGCCGAACTGCGCGAACTGGCCAAGGAAACGGTCCCCGCGCTGTGGGGGCTGTCGAACCTGCTGTTCTACACCGGCGGCGATTATTTCGCCCCCGCCGCAGAGCGCAGCCCGCTGCTGATGACCTGGTCGCTGGGAGTGGAGGAGCAATTCTACCTGCTGTTCCCGTTCGTGATGCTGGCGGCGATCCGCTGGTGCCGCGGGCACGTCGTCACGGTGGTCGCGCTGCTGTCGGCGCTGTCCTTTGCCGGGTCGCTGCTGCTGATCCGCATCGATCCGCAGGCGGCGTTCTACCTGTTGCCGACGCGCGCATGGGAATTGGGGTTGGGCGCGATCCTGGCGCTGCTGCAGATGCGCGGCCGGCCGGCGTTATCCGCATTGCGCGAGGCGGCGGGCTGGGGCGGCATCGTCCTGCTGCTGGCGGCGCTGGTCGCCTATCGCCCGGCGATCGCGTTCCCCGGCTGGTTCGCGGTGCTGCCCGTACTGGGCGCGACGCTGCAGATCGCCGCGGGCGGCAGCCGCGCCAACCGATGGCTGCTGTCATCGCGCCCGGTCGTGTTCGTCGGGCGCATCTCCTATTCGCTGTACCTGTGGCACTGGCCGGTGATCTATGTCGCGCGGATCGCGGGCGAGGGCGCGGCGCCCGTCTCCCCGCTGTGGCTGATCGCGATCACCGTGCTGCTGGCGACGGCGTCGTGGCGGTTCGTCGAACAGCCGCTGCGGCACCGCGTCCTGCCCGAACGGCAGGTGCTGCTGCGCTATGTCGCGGTGCTGCTGCTGCTGAGCGGCGCGGCGGCGGCGCTGTACCGCGCCGAAGGATGGCCGGGGCGCCTGCCCGCGCTTGCGCGCGCCGGCGCGGTGGAGGCGGTGGCCGCGCGCCACGGCGCCTGCCTTGCCCCATATGGCGCGACCGCACCGGTCGGCGGCGCGGCCTGCACCGGCGCGCTGGCGGATAGCGATCGGCCGGGGCTGCTGCTGATCGGTGACAGCCATGCCGACGCGATCGCCCCCGCGATCGCCGATGCCGCGCGCGGTGCCGGGCTGGCCTTCGGGCAGATGACCAAATCCTCGTGCCTGCCGCTGCTGGATGCGGCGCGCGAACTGCCCGGCCGCGTGCGCCACCGCGGCGAGTGCATGACGTATCAGGCGACGGTGTTCCGCTGGATCGCCGCGCATCCGCAGGCGCGCGTGATCGCGCTGGCCGGCTATTGGTCGAACGGCGCGCAGGTGATCGACGGGCAAGGTCGCCGCCGCACGGTCGCCGATACGCTGGCGACGACGATCGCCGCGCTGGAGGCGCAGGGCCGGCATGTCGTCCTGATCCAGGATGCGCCGGGGTTCGCGATCAATCCCTATGCGCGCGTGATCGGCGCGGCACTGCCCGTGCGGCGCTGGCTGGCCGGCGTGGCGACGGGGCAGGCCGCCGACAGCGACGACGCCCGCGCCCGCCCGCGCGCCGACGATGCGCGCGCGGCGGTCGCGCGGATCGGTGCGGCGCCCGGCCGGCTGCTGGTCGACCCGGCGCGCGCGCTGTGCGATCCGCGCGGCTGCCGGTACGCCGATGGCGGGCGGCTGTTCTATGCCGACGACCAGCATCTGACCGCATCGGGCGCGCGCGCGGCGTTGCTGCCCGGAACCTCGCTGGCCCGGCGGCTTTCCGCATGGGCCGCCGCCCCAAGGCTGGCAGCCCCCTCTACCCCATCACCACCCCGCCCCGCTCATGACGACGGCGCCGACGGCAGGAAGGAACATCCATGAACGACAGGCCGCGGCGCACCTTTACGGGCACGGGCACCGGCGCCGGCTCGGGCACCGCCGGCAGGGCCGGCCCCGCCCGGCGCCCCGCCGGCGCGCCGGTGCGGCTTGGCCTGCTGGCGGCGACTTTCGTCGCGATGCTGGCGCTGACCATGCTGGGGCCGATGATGACGATCACCGGCGCCGACCTGACGGGCGCCGGCAATTGGCAACGGCAAGCGGGCTATGTCGCGATCACCGTGCTGACGATGGTCGCGCTGCGCCCGCTGCACGACTGGCGGCGGCTGCTGACCGTCCCGCTGCCGATCGCGCTGGCGCTGGGGTGGTGCCTGCTCAGCATCGCCTGGTCGATCGCGCCCGGCGTGGGATTCCGCCGGCTCCTGCTGACCGCGATGGTGATCTGGTCGGTGTTCGCGGCGGTGCGGTGGCTGGGGTACGAACGGACGGTCAACCTGACGCGGTGGGTGCTGCTGGTGTCGCTGGTGCTCAGCTACATCGTCGTCTTCGCCTATCCCGAACTGGGCATCCACCAGGCGGACGAGGTGTATGACAAGAAGCTGATCGGCGACTGGCGCGGCATCTTCATGCACAAGAATACCGCCGGTGCGATCTGCGCCTTCGCGGTGCTGATGTTCGCGTTCGATCGCGGGCGGATGCCGCGCTGGCTGCAGGTCGGCGCGGTCGCGCTGGCCGTCGGCTTCCTGGTGATGACGACGTCGCGCACCTCGCTGGGCGTGTGCGCGGGCGCGGCGGTGCTGGGTGCGCTGTTCACCTTCTATCACGCGCGCTACCGGCTGTTCCTGATCGGCGCGATCATCGTCGCGCTGCTGGTCGGCTCGATCTACATCAACATCTACAACGCGCCCTTCTCGTCCGTGCTCGACGATCGCTCCGCCTTCACGGGGCGCACGCTGATCTGGGACGCGCTGATCCGCTATACGATCGACAATCCGCTGGGATCGGGGTTCGGATCGTTCTGGAACATCGGCAGCGCCAGCCCGATCTTCCAATATGCGCGCGGCTGGGTCATCACCGTGACGGAGGGGCATAACGGCTTCCTCGATCTGGCCTCGACGATCGGCATCCCGGGGCTGATCCTGGTCCTGGCATTGGTGGTGGTCTGGCCGCTGGTGCGCCTGCTGGGCAGCGAGGCCGCGTCGGGGCAGCGCGGCGCGATGCTGCTGGCGGTGATGGTGTTCTGCATCGCGCACAACGGCACCGAATCCAGCCTGATGGACCGCGACACCATCCTTCAGGTGATGCTGATGCTGACGATCGCGCTGATCTGGTCGGTGACGCGCGCCCCGCTGCGCCGCGCGCCCGCACGTCCGGCGTTCGCCCCCGATACGCCGCGCAAGCCGCGCACCTTCGGGGTTGAGCAGGCATGAGCGCGCGGCACCGCTTGCTCGTCGTCGGCGGATCGAGCGACCATCCCGGTGGGGTGGAGGCGTTCTGCGATCGCGGCACCGCCGCGCTGGCGGCGCATACCGATCGCTGGACGGTCGATCGCATCGCCGCCGACAGCGCCTATCTGTCGCGCGCCACGCTGCGCCGCTACCTGCGGCAACTGGGGCGGCTGGTGTCGCACTGCCGCCGCGGGCGTCCCGATCTGGTGTGGGTGCAATATGTGAACCTGCCCGACCTGGGCTTCGTCCTGCTGGCGCGGGCGATGGGACGGCGGGTGATGGTGACGCCGCACCTGGGATCGAACTGGCGCTCGCAATCGCATCCGCTGCTGCGCCGGCTGAGCCAATGGGCGCTGGCGCGCGCGCAGCGACTGGCGCTGATATCGCGCACGCAGGAGCTGGAAATCGCGCTGCCGCCGGCGCTGCCGCGCTCGCTGATCCGCAACTTCCTGCCGCAATCGGTGCTGTCGAGCGTGCCGGCCGCGGGGGACACGATGCCGGACCGGCTGCAACTGATCCATTCCAGCCGCCTGTCGGAGGGCAAGGGCACGTTCCTGGTGGTGGAGACCTGCGCGCTGCTGCGCGACCGCGGCGTGCCCTTCGACGCGCGGATCACCGGCGGCGCGGATGCGGAGACGATGGCGCGGCTTCACGCGCTGATCGCCGAACGCGGGCTGGAGGATCAGGTGAAGGTGCTGGGCCGCATCCCGGAGGACGAGCTGCTCGACCTGCTCGGCCGCTCCGACGTGCTGATCCATCTGTCGAAGATCGATTCCTACCCGCTGATCGTGCTGGAGGCGATGGCGTGCAGCACCGTGCCGCTGGTCATGGAACTGGCGGGCGCGCGCGACATGGTCGAAACCTATCGCGGGCACGTCGTCAGCGCGGCGACGCCGGTCGCGGAAGCCGCCGCGTGGCTGCAATCGCTCGACGTGCCGACGCTACGCCGCGAACGCCCGGCCGTGGCCGCGCCGGTGCGCGCGGACTATGCCTGGTCGCGCGCCGCCGGTGCGCTGGAGGCGGCGCTGGATGCCACCGTCGCGTCGCTGCCGGGCGCCCCGCCGGCGCGCGCGCTGCCGGACGACGCGGCGGCCCGCAGCTGATCCGACCACCGCGGCGCGGGATCGCGCACCGCGGCATGGATCAGCCACAGCATCGCCACCCCGCGCACGATCGCCGCGGCCAGGATATCGCCCTGCGTCGCGGAGGGGGACGCGCCCTCCATCCCGGCGAACATCCAGAATTCGGCGAAATAGGCGGCGATATCGCCCAGCAGGAACAGCGCCATCGGCCGTGCGCGCGTCCCCGTCAGCACCAGCAGCGGCCACAGCCACAGGTCGAACTGCGGCGAATAGACCTTGTTGGTCAACAGGAACCACGCCAGCACCGGGGTGAACAGCAACCAAGGGCGCTCCCCGTGCTGCCGCCAGCCCACCATAACGATCGTCGCCGCGCCGCCGACGAACAGCACGAACGACCACCCGTTGCGCGTCGGGATATCAGTGGCCCACCAGCCGAACTGCGTCATCAATTCCCACACACTCGCCGCCGTGCCCGAGCGCTCGCTGGAAAAGGCGTAGAACTCGCGCCAGTTGTCGAATGCCAGCGCCGCGACCGGCACGTTGACCGCACCCCACGCCGCCACCGCGACCGCCACCAGCGCCGCCGCCGCGACGACCCGCGCCCGCCACGGCCGCGCCGGCGCGAACAATGCGGCCAGCCCCAGCAACGGCAGCATCAGCACCGGAAACAGCTTCGCCGCGCCGCCCAGCGCCGCCAGCGCCGTCGCGCGCAGCAGACGGCCGCGTGCCGCCGCCAGCATCGCCGCCACCGCGAACGCCCCCGCCAGCAGATCCCAGTTATGCCCCAGGTACAGCACCAGCGGCGGCGCCAGCGCCCAGGCATATTGGCGGGTCAGCCCCGAACCCGCGCCCCGCACCATCTCCAGGATCGCGAACGCCAGGATCGTATTGCCCAGCGTCACCACGCCCAGGAAGGTGGCCGCATCCGCGCGCGCGCCGCCGACGACGCGCGCCACGAGCCCCTCGATCCAGATCAGCGCGCCGGTCAGCACCGGATATTCCATCCGCGCCTCGACATACGGCACCTGCCCCGCCGCCACGCCGCGCAAGCCCCAGAACGGCACCGCATCGCTGTAGCAGCCGGTGGTATATTGCTCCGCGCCGGTCCAGCCCGCGCCGCAATGCGCCTTGAACCCCCAGCCGAGCAGGCACGTCAGCGCCAGCGCCAGATACGGCCCGTTCGGCCCCAGACGATTCACGATCCCGCGCACGGGGTTGATCCATGGCAGGTCGATCCGCCCTCGACAAGCGGATGGCCGGAACATATATCGAACGTATGGCGCAGCTCGACGTCCGGCAGAAACTGGAGATCCTGGCCGATGCGGCGAAATACGATGCGTCCTGCGCATCGTCCGGCACCGCGAAACGCAATTCGAAGGACGGCAAGGGCATCGGCTCGACCGAGGGGATGGGGATCTGCCATGCCTACGCCCCGGACGGCCGGTGTATCTCGCTGCTCAAGATCCTGCTGACCAACAGCTGCATCTTCGACTGCCATTATTGCATCAACCGCAAAAGCTCGAACGTCCGCCGCGCGCGCTTCACCGCGCAGGAGGTCGTGAACCTCACCCTCTCCTTCTACCGCCGCAATTATATCGAAGGGCTGTTCCTTTCGTCGGGGATCATCCGGTCGCCCGATTACACGATGGAACAGATCGTCGAGGTCGCGCGCTCGCTGCGCGAGGATCACCAGTTCCGCGGCTACATCCACCTGAAGACGATCCCTGATGCCGATCCCGAGCTGGTCCGGCTCGCCGGGCTGCACGCCGACCGCGTGTCGATCAACGTCGAGCTGCCGACCGCGGGCGGGCTGAAGCGGCTGGCCCCGGAAAAGGACGGCGCGCGGATCGAGGGCGCGATGCGCGACATGAAGCGCGCGATCATCGACACCGGCGACGCGCGCCAACGCTATCGTTCCGCCCCGCGCTTCGCGCCCGCGGGCCAGTCGACGCAGATGATCGTCGGGGCGGATGCCGCGACCGATGGGGATATCGTGGCGCGCGCCTCGACGCTGTACGACCGCTTCGGGTTGCGGCGCGTCTATTATTCGGCGTTCAGCCCGATCCCCGACGCGTCGACCGTCCTGCCGCTCCAGCGCCCGCCGCTGATGCGCGAACATCGCCTGTACCAGTCGGACTGGCTGATGCGCTTCTACGGATTCCAGCCGCAGGAGGTCGTCGCCGCGACCGATGCGACGACGGGGATGCTGCCGCTGGATATCGACCCGAAGCTCGCCTGGGCGCTCAAGTTCCGCGATCGCTTCCCCGTCGACGTCAATCGCGCGCCGCGCGAAATGCTGTGGCGCATCCCCGGCCTGGGGACGAAGGCGGTGGCGCGTATCCTGTCGGCGCGGCGGTGGCGGCGGCTGCGGCTCGACGATATCGCGCGGCTGACCGTGTCGGTGGCGAAGGTGCGCCCGTTCATCGTCACCGACGACTGGCGCCCGGTGCTGCTCGCCGACCGCGGCGACATATCGGCGCTGGTCGCGCCCAAGGCGGCGACCCGCCAGCTGGAACTGTTCGCTGCGTGAGAATCGCTCGCGGGTGAAACGACCTGCCGCCTCGCGCGCTGTCGCGGGCGAAGGAGACCGACCGATGGCTACCCCCGCAATCTATGCCGATCTGAAGCGCGATCACGACAAGCAGCGCAAGATGCTGAAGGAGATCGCCGAGCTGAAGGGCGACAGCGCCAAGCGCAAGAAGCTGTTCGAGGCGTTCCGGCTGGAAGTGCAGAGCCACGCCGCCGCCGAGGAGGAATCGCTCTACGCCGAAATGCTCGGCAATCCCGAGTTGCGCGACGACGCGCGCCACTCGGTCGCCGAGCACAAGGAGGTCGACGACCTGATCGGCGAGATGATGGACGAGGATTTCGCGTCGGACGAATGGGAGTCCAAATTCTTCCACATGCGTCACCGCTACGAACATCACATCGACGAGGAGGAGGAAGAGATGTTCCCCGCCGCCGAGAAGGAGCTCGACACCGCGACCGAGGAACGGCTCGCCGATACCTATGAGGAGCGCAAGCCCAAGGAATTGGAGCTCGCCAAGGCCAATCCGCCCGGCGGCGACGAGCGCGACTGATCGCGCTGGCCGGTCCCGCCCGACCGGGACCGGCCATCCCGCCGCCATGCGTACCGTCACCCTTTCCGCCCCCGACGACATCGACGCCTGGCGCAGCGCTGCGCGCGCGCTGATCGCCGACCATGTCGCGCCCGAGCGCGTCGTGTGGCAGGTGGGCGATGCGCCCGCGGATCTATTTGCAGAAACCCCGGCGGCCGCGACGGCCCCCGCCCCTGCCTCTACCTTCCGCGTGCCGCGCGCGTTCCTCTCGTTAGCCGACGACGCCGCGCTACACCGCGATCCGCAGCGGTTCGCGCTGCTATACACGCTGTTGTGGCGGCTGCGCGATGCGCCGCGGCTGACCGACGATCACGCCGACCCGCTGGTCCGCCGGCTGGAGGAACTGGCCAAGGCGGTGCGCCGCGACATCCACAAGATGCGCGCCTTCCTGCGCTTTCGCTCGGTCGAGGAAGCGGACGGCGCGACGCGCTATGTCGCGTGGTTCGAACCGGATCACCACATCGTGCGCGCCAACGCCGCCTTCTTCGTCAACCGCTTCGCCTCGATGCGCTGGTCGATCCTGACGCCGGAGGTTTCGCTCCACTGGGACGGCGCCGCGCTGGCGCAGGGGCCGGGTGCGGCGCGCGCCGACGCGCCCGAAGGCGATCCGGTCGAGGAGGTGTGGAAGACCTATTACGCCAGCATCTTCAACCCGGCGCGGGTCAAGGTCGGCGCGATGCTGAAGGAGATGCCGCGCAAATACTGGAAAAACATGCCCGAAACCGCGTTGGTGCCGCAGTTGCTGGCAACGGCACAGGCGCGGGAGAGCGGGATGATCGCCACGGCACAGGATCGCGTCGACACCGATCGGGTCGCGGCGGGCGGCAACGTGGCGGCGGCGTGGACGGCGCTGCGCGACGAGGCGGCGGGTTGCACGCGCTGCCCGCTCCATCGCCCGGCGACGCAGACCGTGTTCGGTGAAGGGCCGCTCGACGCGCCGCTGATGTTCGTCGGCGAACAGCCGGGCGATCAGGAGGATGTGGCCGGTCGCCCGTTCGTCGGCCCGGCGGGTCAGGTGTTCGACCGCGCGATCGCCGATGCCGGGATCGACCGCGCCGCCGCCTACGTCACCAACGCGGTCAAGCATTTCAAGTTCGAGCCGCGCGGCCGGCGCCGCATCCATGCCAAGCCCGACGCGGGCGAGATCGACGCCTGCCGCTGGTGGATCGAGCAGGAACGCCTGCTGCTGCGCCCGCGCATGACGGTCGCGCTGGGCGCCACCGCCGCGCGCAGCCTGTTCGGCCGGGCGATGACGATCGGGCGCGAACGCGGGCGGGTGCAGACGCTGCCCGATGGCGGCGCGGCATGGGTCACCGTCCACCCCAGCTATCTGCTGCGCCTGCCCGATCCGGCGGCGAAGGAAGCGGAATATGCGAAGTTCGTGGAGGATCTGAAGGGCGCGCAGGCCGCGATGGGATGAAGCGCGTCACCCCAGCGAAAGGGCGATCCTTGGCTGGTCGGATTGCCCGCCATTCTCATCCGTCACCCCGGCGAAGGCCGGGGTCCATGGTGCCGCAAGAGCAGCGGCGTGTTCGTTCGCGGAGACATCGATGCCGGAACAAGTCCGGCATGATGAAAGGGTCCTGCCCTGGTCCCGCGAAGGCGCGAGCCTACGGGTTGGAAATGGTGCGCCGGTCGCCGGACGGTCCTCGCCTTCGCCGGGATGACGACTGGGCTTCACAATTCCCGCGGATTTGGCCCCATCCGTCCCTTCGGATCGTCCATCGCGTCGATCGCCGCGACATCCTCGGCCGACAGCGACACCTCCTGCGCACGCCAGTTGCTCTCCAGATGCGCGGGGTCGGCGGCCTTGGGGATCACCGACAGCCCCTTGGCGAGGTGCCAGGCGATGATGACCTGCGCGGGGGTGGCGCCGATGCGTTCGGCGATGCGTGTGATCCGCTCGTCCTTCAGCGTCTCGCCCTGCCCCAGCGGGCTCCAGCTCTGCGTGACGATGCCGTGGTCGGAATTATAGGCCTGCACGTCGCGCTGCTGGAACGTCGGATGCAGTTCGATCTGGTTGACCGCCGGGGTCACGCCGGTCGAGGCGATGATCGCGTCGAGATGCTCGGGCAGGAAGTTCGACACGCCGATCGAGCGTGCCTTGCCGGCGTCGCGCAGCGCGACCAGCGCCTTCCATGCGTCCACGAACTGCCCGCCCGCCGGGTGCGGCCAGTGGATCAGATACAGGTCGACATGGTCGCGCCCCAGCAGCGCCAGGCTTTCGTCCAGCGCGCCGGCCGCATCGCCATGCCGATCGTGCCACAATTTGGTGGTCAGCCACACGTCGTCATGCGCCAGCCCTTCGCCGACGCCGCGTTCGTTGTGGTACAGCGCGGCGGTGTCGACCAGCCGGAAGCCCAGGTCCAGCCCGGCGCGCACCACCGGCGCCACCTGCGAATCGGGGATCTGATACGTGCCCAGCCCCAGCTGGGGCATGGTGCGGCCATCGTTGAGCGTCAGGTCGGTCATTCGCAACGAACCGTTGCTGGCGCGCCGCGGTTCCGCACTTCGTGCTTCCCTTTCGCGGCGCGCTGACGCAAGCGGCGCGCATGGTCGAAAAGATCCTGGCCGCGCTTGCCGGCTTCGCCATCTCCGTGATCTCCGCCGGCGGCTATTGGGGCGTCGCGCTGCTGATGGCGATCGAGAGCGCCTGCATCCCGCTGCCGTCCGAAATCATCATGCCGTTCGCCGGCTATCTGGTGTCCACCGGGCAGATGAACCTGTTCCTCGCCGCGACCGCCGGGGCGCTCGGCTGCAACCTGGGGTCGATCGTCGCCTATGAGATCGGGCGGCGCGGCGGACGGCCGATGGCGGAGAAGTTCGGCCGCTACGTGCTGATCGGCCCGGGCGAGCTGGATCTGGCGGACCGGTTCTTCAACCGCTGGGGATCGTGGGCGATCCTGATCGGGCGGATGCTGCCGGTGGTGCGGACCTTCATCGCCTTCCCCGCCGGGGTGGCGCGGATGAAGCTGATCCCGTTCCACGTCTATACCTTCGTCGGCAGCTGGCCGTTCTGCCTGCTGCTGGCGTGGATCGGCATGGTGCTGGGCGACAAATGGAACAGCGACCCGCGGCTGAAGGCGTTCTTCCACCGCGCCGATGCCGCGATCGGGGTGGTGCTGGTGGCGGCGATCGCCTTCTACGTCTGGCATCGCGTGCGCGGGCTGAAGAAGGCGGGGTAGCGCCGTGGTCCGGCGGACGCCGGAGCACGGGTATCGTCAGAACCCGCGCCGCGCGGCCAGCGCACGCAACTGGTCGTCGCGCCCCGGCGCCAGCTGGGCGACGCGCCGTTCATAGGCCTCCACCGCCGCCACGCCGGCGCGCTCGGGCGATCCGGCGTCGAACGGCGGCAGCGGGTCATATTCCAGCGCCAGCTCCACCGCCCGCGCATGCGCCTCGCCACGGACCAGCGCGGTCAGCCGCAACGCGAAGTCGATTCCCGCGGTGACGCCCCCGCCGGTCACGCGGTTGCGGTCGATCACCACCCGCTCGGCCACCGGCTCGGCACCGAACAGCGGCAGCATGTGGCGCTGCGCCCAGTGGCATCCCGCCTTGTATCCGCGCAGCAACCCGGCCGCGCCCAGCACCAGCGATCCGGTGCACACGCTGGTGACCCAGCGCGCATCCGCGCCGATGCGCGCGACCCAGTCGATCGTGGCATCGTCGGCGATCGCGCGGTGCGTGCCGAACCCGCCGGGCACGCACAGGATGTCGGCCCCGGACACGTCGGCGAAGGTGGCGGTCGGCAGGATCGAGAAACCCGCATCGGTCGGCACCGGCTCCAGCGTCGCCGCGACCAGATCGAGCCGCGCGTTGCCCAGCCGCGACAGCACCTGCGCCGGCCCGGTCATGTCCAGCTGGGTCACCTCGGGAAACAGCAGGAAGGCGATGCGCAGCGGTTCGGTGGTCATGGCGACAGGCTCCTTTCGTCAACGAAGGGGTGCCCAGGCGCGCGGCGAAACATCGTCGGCCGCGTTCCCCTGCGGTGATCCGCTGAAGCGCCAGTCACGCGAGCCGCGGCAACGATAGCGGCGCGTCAGCCGAAAAGCCACTGCCCCAGCAGGCGGTGAAACGGAAAGGTGAAGAAGCCCGCGATCAGCAGCGCACCGATCACCATGCCATGTACCGCGCGCCGGTGACGTTCGACCCGGTGGGTCCGCGCGCTCCACCAGATCAGTGGCGCCTGCACCAGCGTCCAGATCGACAGCAGGTGGATCACGCTGAACCGCCCCGGCCCGCTGACGTGGAGAAACAGCGAACTGATCGCGGTGGCCAGCATCGCGATGACCCAGATCGTTCCCAGCGCGCGGTGCCGCGGCGTCCCGCGCGGGCGCAGCAGCATCACCGGGGTCAGCGCGACCGCCACCAATATCGTCGCAAGGTGCAGCCAGACGATCGCGGGCACCTGCCCCCATTGCGATGCCCCCCGGACGATCGCAGCCAACGCCGCGACCAGCAGGATCACCGCACCCGCCGACAATATCCCATCGATGCGGGCCGGTGCCAGGCTGGCCCGGTCCCGGCGCACCGCCGCCGCGGTCGTAGTCATGGCTTCCCCCCTTACGCGCGTCTCAGCCGACGGTGGTCACGATCACGGAACGTCATTCTCCGCCTTGGCCGCGGCGCGGCGCTCGCGCTTCCAGCGGGTGGCATTCTGCGCGATACACCCCGTCGCGCTGGCCGCGCCGACGGTGGAGCAGGTGCCGACGCCGACATTGCCGACGGCCTGATTCGCGGCTTCCTTCGCGGCCCAGCTCTGGTTTTCCGGCGTCACCTCGAAATTACGCAATTCCTTGGGGATACGGAACTGTTCCTCCGCCGGGCGGCGGACGCACACCACGATCTCCTCGCCATTGGCGTTGGTGGGGCAGCGTTCGTTGCCGTACAGCGTCAGCACGCCGTTGACCGGTGCGCCGCGCGACACGCCATCGGCCGCGGTGGTCTTGGCGATGCGCGGGGTGCCGGGGGACGGCGGCCCGCTCTGGGCCAGCGCGGCCGCGGGCAGCAGCGCGAAAAGCAGGAATACGGCCGGGCGGCGCATCGGGTCAGATCCTCTTGGCGGTGGCGATGGCGATACGGCATCCCAGCCGGATCGCGGCGGACATCAACGGATAGGCGGGCGCATCCTCCGCGCCGCTGGCCAGCGCGGTGTCGCGATGCTCTAGTTCCTCGGCCTGGAATTCGGCGATCGCCTCGGACAGCTCCGGGTCGCTGTCGCCCAGCACGACCAACTGCTCAGCATAATGTTTGTCGATCTCGGTCTCGACCGCGGCGGTGCACGCCATCGCCGCTTCCGGCCCGATCGCGGCGGTCACCGCGCCCAGCGCGAAGCCGGCGACGTCCCAGAAGGGCTGCAGGATCGTCGGACGCACGCCGCGTTCGGCGATCATCCGGTCGAAGAACGCGCGGTGGCGCTCTTCCTGCAACGCCATCGCGGAAATCTTGCGCGCCATCGGCGAACGCTGCCCCATGATCGCCAGCTGCCCGGCATAGATACGGGTGGCGCCATATTCGCCGGCCTGGTCGACGCGGATCATCGCATCGGTCGCCGCCGGGCGATCTCCGGGCTTCCAGGTCATCCACGCCTCCACAGCTGCGATACGATCACCGCCGCGCCGGTCAGCGATAGGATCGCATTCCACCCCGCCAGCGACACGCCGAACAGCGCCCATTGCGCCGCATCGCACCGAACGATCGGCGCGGCCAGAAGGTCGCGCAGCGCCTGATCGGTGGAAAGGCCGGTCGTCGACACCGTCTGGGTGCAGGCGGTGATGCCCTGCCACCAGTGATATTCGACCCCGGCGTGGAACACGCCGATCAGCCCCGATATTGCGATCAGCGCCGCCGCCCCAGCCACCAGCGTCGCCTTCACCCGCGCGCCGCCGGTCACGAACGCCAGCACCGCCAGCGCCAGCGCGCCATAATGCGGCCAGCGTTGCCAGTGGCACATCTCGCACGGGTACAGGCCGCCCAGCAGCTGGAACGCCCATGCCCCGCCCAGCAGCGCCGCGGGGATCACCAGCGCCAGCAGGCGGGCGTTGCGCAGCCCGATCGCACTTGCCGCGCGGGTCATTTCGTCCCGCCCGCCTTGTCAGCGACGGCCTTGTCGGCAGCAGCCTTGGCCGCCATCGACTGGGTCACCGCGGCGACCTGCGTCGGGCCGCCCAGCCGCGCGATCGTCTTGAGCGCATACCACAGCTGGAAATCCTTGATCCCCTGCTTCTCCAGCGCCTCCGGCGTAGCGGCGAAGCGCGGATCGTTCTTCACGTCCTCCTCCAGCACCGCATTGTCGGGCGCCTTGATCTCGTTGATCAGGTGGCGGCGCAGGTCGGCCTCGCGGAACACCGGGCGGCTCTTGTAGTCAGGGTCTGACAGCTGCGGCACGCGGATGTCCGGCTCGATCCCGCCTTCCTGCACGCTGCGCCCGGACGGGGTATAGTAACGCGCCGTCGTCAGCCGCAGCGCGGTGCGCGGCCCCAGTTGCAGCAGCGTCTGGACCGAACCCTTGCCGAACGTCCGCTCGCCCATCACCAGCGCGCGATGGTGATCCTGCAACGCACCCGCGACGATCTCGCTGGCGGAGGCGGTGCCCGCATCGGTCAGCACGATCACCGGCAGACCGTGCGCGTCGTCGCCCGGCTTGGCATAGTAACGCTGCGTGTTCGCCGCCTCGCGCTCGCGCTGCGACACGATCTCGCCTCGCTCCAGGAACGCATCCGCCACCGCGATCGCCTGGTCCAGCAAGCCGCCGCCATTGTCGCGCAGGTCGACGACATAGCCCAGCGGGCGATGCCCCAGTGACTTGTCGATCGCCATGATCGCCGCGCGCGTATCCGCCCCGGTCTGTTCGGAGAAGGTGTTGATGTTGATATAGCCGACGTCGCCCTTCACTTCCCATTTGACCGGGCGCTGGACGATCACCTCGCGGGTCAGCGTGACGATGATCGGCTTGTCGCGGCCGGGACGTACCAGCGTCAGCGTCACCTTGCTGCCCGGCTTGCCGCGCATCTGCGCCGTCGCCTCGTCCAGCGTGCCGCCGTAGATCAGCTTGCCGTCGATATGCGTGATATAGTCGCCGGACTTGATCCCGGCGCGCCCCGCCGGGGTGTCCTCCTGCGGCGCGACGACCTTCACCGCGCCGTCCTCCATCGACACGGTCAGCCCCAGCCCGCCGTAGCTGCCCTGCGTCTGGATGCGCAGATTGTCGTAATCGGACCCGTCGACATAGCTGGAATGCGGGTCCAGCGCCGCCAGCATCCCGTCGATCGCGCCCTTGATGAGCTGTTCGTCGGTGACCTTGTCGACGTAATCCGCCTTCACGCGGTTATAGACGTCCAGGAACTTGTCCATCTCGCGATAGGTGGCGGTATCGGCCGCGGCCATCGCTCCGGTGGCGACGGGGATCATGGCGATGCCCGTGACCAGCGCGGCGGCCTGGAGCAGCTTGGACTTCATGCGAACGGGTCGATCCTGCGACGAAGGGGTGGGACCGCGGGATGTAGCGGAAAGACACGCGCTGTCATAGCAGCTACGCGCCTGAACCGCGGCTGAGCGTCACCCGACCAGCTGCGCGATGTCCATCGGCACGCCCTGCCGCCGCAACTCGACGGTCACCTGCGCGCCGTCCCTGGCCGCTGCGCGGCCGATCGCGGCGCCCGCCGCCACCGCCTGCCCGCGCCGTACCGCCAGCGCGCCCAGCCCGGTCAGCAACGTCGTCCAGCCATCACCGTGGTCGATGATGACCACCCCGCCATAGCTGCGGAACGGCCGCGCGAAGGCGATTCGCCCGCCCGCCGGCGCGCTCACCGCCGCGCCCGGCGCCACCGCTAAGGTCAGCCCGCGCGCCTTGACGCCATTGTCCGAAAGCTCGCCCAGGCCGGTGATCAGCCGGCCCTCCACCGGCAGGCGATAGGCCGCCGGCGTGGCCGTCGCGCCCGGGACCGCGCGCGCCACCGGTGGGCCGGGCAGCGCGATCAGGTCGCCCAGCACCGCTTGCCCGCCCCCCACCGTCGCCAGCCGGTCGACCGCGTCGCGCGCCGCCTCGCCCAGCGCCAGCGCGCGGGCGTCGTCGCCATCGTCGCGGTCGGTCAGCACCGCCAGCTGCGCGCGCGCCTCGATCAGCCCCGCGCGCCCAGCTTCCAACTCCCGCGCGGCGACGCCCGCGCTCGCCTGCAACGCGCGCGCCTGCGCCAGCTCGCCGCGCAGCGCCGCGGTACGCGCCTCCACCGCGGGCAACGTGCTGGACAGGACCGCCTGCACATGCACCAGGTCGTCGATGCTGCCCGGCTGCGTCAGCGTCGCCACCGCCGGACGCCGCGCCAGCGACGTCAGCGTCGCGATCAGCTGCGCGACCGGCCCCTGCTGCTGCGCCAGCGCCGCGCGCCGTGCCGCCAGCAGCGTGCCGATCAACCCGCGGCGCACCCGCCCCGCCGTCACCTCCGCCTCCGCCGCATCGACGCGCGCGGCCACCGCCAGCGTCTGGAGCCGCGCGCGCTCGCCCGGGTCGGTCGCGCGGTCGGCGCGGGCGTCCAGCGCCGCCGCGCGCCGCTGCGCCGCCGCCACCGCCGCCTTCGCCCCGCGCAGGTCGGCAGCGGTATAGGCGGACACCGCGCCGGCCAGCGCCAGCGCCACGCCGACGGCGCCGGTCGCCAGCAGGATCGCCCGCCGCACGCGCCTCACCCCTCGCGGTGGTAGGGGTGGTTGGCCAGGATGCTGGTCGCGCGGAACAATTGCTCCGCCAGCATCGCGCGCGCCAGCAGGTGGGGCCAGGTGGCGCGCCCGAACGACAGCAGCAGGTCCGCCTCGCCGCGCTCGGCATCGGAAAAACCGTCCGCCGCGCCGATCAGGAAGCGCGCCTCGCGCACGCCGTCGTCGCGCCACCGCCCGATCCGTTCGGCCAGCGCCATCGACGCCAGCACCTCGCCCTTTTCGTCCAGCAGGATGCGGCGGCCCTGCGCGGGCGGGCGATCCGGCTCGCGCCCGCCCCGGTCGGGCAGTTCGCTGACGCGCGTCGGCCAGGCGATCCGCTTCATATAGCGGTCGACCAGTTCGGCCTCGGGCGATCGCCCGATCCGCCCGCGCGCGACGATATGCAGCAACATGGCGGCGCCCTCAGCGCGCCGCCGTGCGGTCTGTCATGGTCAGGCGGTGCCGGTTGCCGCCGGCGCATCGCCGAACGACCACATCCGCTCCAGATTGTAGAAGCTGCGCACCTCGGGGCGGAACAGGTGGACGATCACGTCGCCCGCGTCGATCAGCACCCAGTCGGCATTGGGCAGCCCCTCGATCCGCGCGGAGCGGCCGGTCTCGCCCTTGATGCGTTCGGCCAGCTTGGACGCCATCGACGCGACCTGCCGCGTCGACCGGCCGCTGGCGATCACCATATGGTCCGCGATCGACGATTTGCCGGCCAGCGGGATCGAGATGGTGTCGACCGCCTGGTCGTCGTCCAGAGACTGCAGGACCAGCTGGTGCAGCGCCTCGACTCCATCGCCGGTGGCGGCAGCGGGTCGGTCGGCGGGTTCGGTGGCGGGCAAGATGGCTCCTCAGATTGCCGTTGTGGCGGGGGATATGGGATCGGCGTATCGCACATGCCAGTCGGGGTCGACGTCGCGAAGCTTCGTCGCGGATGTCGGGTCGGGGCGGAAACGCAGCAGCACCAGCGCTGGCACACTCCACTCGGGCCAATTCCTCGCCTGGCGTACGGGCCGCCGATAGCGCCGCAGCCATCCCATCGCGGGGGCCGCGAGGGCGTCGCCATCATACCCCGGACGCGCGACGACCGCAATCGGCATCGTTCGCGCGATGTCGCGCCACCGCTGCCACCGGTCGAACTGCGCCAGATTGTCCGCGCCCATCATCCAGACGAAGCGATCCCGCGGGTAGCGGCGCACGATCGCGCGCAGCGTGTCGGCGGTGTAGCGGGTGCCCAGCCGCGCCTCGATATCGGTGGCGCGGATCGGCGCGCGGCGCGCCATCGCGCGCGCCGATGCCAGCCGCGCGGCGAACGGTGCCATGCCGCGCACGGGCTTCAGCGGGTTGCCCGGCGACACGATCCACCACAGCTCGTCCAGCGCCAGCGCGCGGATCGCGGACAGCGCGACGTGGCGGTGCCCGCGATGCGCCGGGTTGAACGATCCGCCCATCAACCCGATACGGCGCGTCACCGCGCGCCCGCCACGACTGGGGTCAAGGCCGAACCTGCCCGGTCCCGCGGCCCAGCCACTTGTACGTCGTCAGCCCTTCCAGCGCGACCGGTCCGCGCGCATGGAGCCGCCCGGTGGCAATGCCGATTTCCGCCCCCAGCCCGAATTCGCCGCCGTCGGCGAACTGGGTGGACGCGTTCCACAGCACGATCGCCGAATCCACCTCCGCCAGGAACCGCTCGGCGACGGCGGCGTCGGCGGCGACGATCGCATCGGTATGCCCCGATGCGTGGCGCGCGATATGCGCCAGCGCGCCGTCCAGTCCGTCGACCAGCGCGACCGAGCAGATCGCATCGAGATATTCGGTGTCCCAGTCCGCCTCGCTCGCCGGCTCCACCAGCGCGCCGATCGCATCCTCGCCCACATCGCCTCGCACCGCGCACCCCGCCTCTTTCAGCGCGATGATGAGCGCCGCGGGGTCGGGATAGGCCCGGTCGATCAGCAACGTCTCCATCGCGCCGCACACGCCGGTGCGCCGCATCTTGGCATTGACCACGACGTCGCGCGCCATCGCCGCATCGGCGGAGGCGTGGACGAACACATGGTTGATCCCGTCCAGATGCGCCAGCACCGGCACCCGTGCCTCGGCCTGGACACGCGCGACCAGGCTCTTGCCGCCGCGCGGGATGATGAGGTCGATCGCCCCCTCCGCCGCCAGCATCGCGCCCACCGCGGCGCGGTCGGTCGTCGACACCAATTGTACCGCATGGGCGGGCAGCCCGGCGGCCGCGATCCCGGCGACCATCGCGGCGTGGATCGCGCGGTTGCTCTCCACCGCCTCCGATCCGCCGCGCAGGATCACCGCATTGCCCGACCGCACGCACAGTGCCGCGGCATCGGCGGTCACATTGGGGCGGCTTTCGTAGATGATGCCGATCACCCCGATCGGCACGCGCACCCGCGACAGTGCCAGGCCGTTGGGGCGTGTCGCCATGTCGATGACCTGTCCTACCGGATCGGCCAGCGCCGCCACCGCCGCGATCCCGTCCGCCATCGCGCCGATCCGCGCCTGATCCAGCCGCAGCCGGTCAAGCATCGCGCCCGACAGGCCGTTCGCCTCGCCCCGCGCCACGTCGGCGGCATTGGCGGCGATGATGTCACCCGCAGCCGCGCGGATCGCATCGGCGGCCATCACCAGCGCGCGCGCCTTGTCGGCATCCGGCGCGCGGGCCAGCAACCGCGATGCGGCGCGGCCCCGCATCGCCATGGCGGCGATCAGGGCGGCGGGGGTCTGGCTGTCTAACATGCGCCGCCCCTAACACGGGGGGCCCGGCAACCTCAATTCGGCTTGTCGACCGGCTCCGCGCGCAGCACCGGCGCGGCGCAGTCGCCGGGCGCCGCCGCCGCGACCGCCGGCGGGCGTGCGCGCCCCATCGTCCAGTTCGCCTGCAACCGCACCCGCGGATTGGGCGCGCACCAGATCTCTCCGGTGTCGTTGATCGCGGTGACCCAGATCAGGTTATGCTCCTGGCCATAGTCGATCACGGCGAAGGCATAGCCGGCGCCCTTGTCGATCACATGGACCGGAAGCGGCGGGTCAAGTTGCTGGAACGACATGGGTTACTCCACAGATACGGGTCACCAACCCCTGTCATCCCCGCCCGTTCCGCCGGCTGGACGATCCTCCGCGCGTTCCTATATCGCTGCGATGAACCAGCCGCTCGATCGCCGCCACTTCCTCGCCGCCGCCGGGCTCGGCACGCTCGCCTCGGCGCTGGTCGCCTGCGGGAGCCGCCCGGCCGAGGCCGCCGAACATTTCGCGGTGACGAAAACCGACGCGCAATGGCGCGCGCAGCTTGGCCCCGCCGCTTATGCGGTGCTGCGCCAGGAAGGTACCGAGCGCCCGTTCACCAGCCCGCTCAACGACGAACATCGCGCGGGCACCTTCGCGTGCAAGGGCTGTGCCCAGCCGCTGTTCGCGTCGCGCACCAAGTTCGACAGCGGCACCGGCTGGCCCAGCTTCTGGGCGCCGCTCAATAACGCCGTGGCGACGCGCAGCGACCGGACATTGGGGATGGTGCGGGTCGAGGTGCACTGCCGGCGCTGCGGCGGGCATCTGGGGCATGTCTTCAACGACGGGCCGCGCCCGACCGGCAAGCGCTATTGCATGAACGGCGTGGCGATGACGTTCCGGCCCGCGTGACGGCGCGGCGGCCGATCGCTCAGTGCGCGATCGGCAGCACGCCGTCGGCGGGCACGGCGGCGACAGTCGCGATCGTCACCGGCGGCAGCGGCGCCTCGACGGTCGGAGTGGCCGGCGCACGGCCCGAATAGATGAAGCCCGCGACCGGATAGCTGGTGGTGCCCAGCCCGCCGGTCGGCGCGTACCACACGCGCACCTTGCTCCAGTCGCCGGCTTCCGACACATCGACCGCGCGCACGTTGCGCTCGATCCCGCCGCGCCGCGACCAATTGGCGTGGGTCAGCAGGACTTCGCGGTCGCTGACGATGCGGCTGACCATCGCGACATGCCCGACCGGCATCGAACGGACGGCCTTGAACGCCATCACCGCCCCCACTTGCGGACGATCGCCGCGCTGGTAGCGGCCGGCGGCCTGGCCCCACCAGGTATTGGCATTGCCGCGGATCTCGATCCCGGACACGTCGCGGGCGAAGGGCGCGCACTGCAGGTACTTGGCCTGCGCCGGCGCGGTGGTCCCTAGGACGCACGACATCACCAGCGCAAAACGCGCTGCCATCACCTTGAACTTCACGGGCGACCCCCCGGTCTCTCGAATTGATGCAGTGTCGCTAGCCGGGGATGTTCACGCCTGCAAACGGTCGCGGAACCAATTCGGATGAACGGAGTATGACCGGCGACGAACCGCTGCGCCGCCGGAAAAGCGCGGCAGCGACGCTGCCGGTCCCTGCGACGTTGGTCTTAGGCGAACGGTTCGCGCGGCGCCGAATCGACCACCGGCGCCCCCGCCAGCCGCGCCATCCGCAATTCATGCTCACGCCGCCCGAACGGGAAGCGGGAATAGAAGAACGACGCCAGGATCGCGAACACGACGTAGCAGCTGGCATAGATCAGCGTCAGCCGATCGAGCACCGCGACCGGCACCTGCCCCGGCACCGCCTTTTCGGGGAAGCCCGCGGCGGCCAGGATCAGCCCGCAGACGAAGATGCCGATCCCGCTGGTGCATTTCTGGACGAAGAAACCGCCGGCGAAGAACATCCCTTCGGAACGGCGCCCGGTGCGCTGCTCGGCATCCTCCACCACATCGGCCAGCATCGACGCGCCCAGGATGTATGCGGTGACGCTGAACGCGGTGCCCATCGCCACCAACGTGAACAGCACCGGCAGCAGCGCCGGATCGCCCACCGCGGGGAACAGCCCCGCCAGCCGCAGCCAATAAGGCGCGGTGCCGAACACCACGCTGGTCAACGCGGCCACCGCCGCCGCGCGCGGCTTGGACAGTTTCGCGCCGATCCGCGGCGCCACCACGAACGCGCACGCCACGCCCGCGAACAGCGACAGGCTGAGCAGCACGAACTTCATGCCGCGCAGCCCCCAGACGAAGCTGTAGAGATAGTTGGACAGCGCATAGACCAGCCCCTGCGCGGTATAAGCGCAGATCCCCGCCAGCATCAGCGTCACGAACGCGCGGTTCTTCAGCGTCGCGCCGATATCGCGGAAACTGTCGCGCAGCGACCGGTCGTCGGCGGGCTGCTGCGGCAGGTTGGGGATTTCGCGATGCGTGCTGAGCGCCGACAGCAGGATCGTCGTCCCCATCACCACCGCCCCGGCGATCGCGAAGCTGCGATAGCCCGCCGGGTTGAGCAGCCCGTTGGGATAGCCGGGAGTGGGGCTGAGGAAATAGAGATAGGCCGACACCAGCATCAGCAACCCGCCCGCCCAGCCGAACAGATAGCGGTACGCCATGATCCGCGTCCGCTCGTCGTAATCGCCGGACAGTTCGGCGGCGAGCGCCTGACTGGGCACCTCATAGGCGCTGACCGCCGAACGCACGATCACCGCGACCGCGAACAGCCACCCCAGCACCAGCTGCTGCGGCGCGGCCGGCGGGTTCCACAGCAGCAGCCAGCCGATCATGATCGGCAAGGCCGCGCCATACATCCACGGATGCCGCCGCCCCCATCGCCCGCGCGTGCGGTCCGACAGGAAGCCGACGGTGGGATCGACGAAGGCGTCGATGATGAGCGCACACATCACGACGAAGCCGACCGTCGCCGCCGGCACGCCCACGACCTGGTTGTAGAACAGCAGCAGGAACGTGCCGAAGCCGGCGTCCTTGACCCCGTAAGCGGTCGCGCCCACGCCATAGCCGGCCATCGTTCCCGGCGTCAGCCGCCGGACGCGCGGCGCATTGCCCGCCGGGTGCGCGACCGTGTCGGTCACTTGAACGCGTCCAGCGCGGTGAACAGCGATGGCTCGCTTTCGTCCCAGCTGGCGCGCGTGCCGATCGTCATGCCGCCGTCGACCAGGATGTGCGTACCGGTGACGAACGCGGCATCGTCGCTCGCCAGATAGGCGACCGCGGCCGCGATATCCTCGGGCCGGCCGGCGCGCTGCACCGGCTGCGCCTTGGCGGCGATCCCGGCAATCGCTTGGTTGGCCATCTGGCGCTTTTCCTCGGACGTCTCCAGGTCGCGGGTAAAGATGTTGGTGGTGATGAACCCGGGGACGACCGCGTTGACGCGAATGCGGTGCCGCGCCAGCTCCGCCGCCGCCAGCTTGGTCAGGTGCAGCACGCCGGCCTTGGCGGTGGAATAGGCGATCGGGGCATAGCCACTGCCGAGCGCCGACACGCTGGAGGTGTTGACGATCGCCCCGCCGCCGCGCTTCGCCATCAGCGGCGCGGCATGGCGGATGCCCAGCGCGACCGAGCGCAGCAGCAGCGATTGCGTCCGGTCCCAGTCGGCGGCGGCGATTTCGTCGATCCGTTCGCGCGCGCCGCCTGCACCGGCATTGTTGAACACGATGTCCAGCCCGCCCGCCGCGTCCGCCGCCGCCAGCAGCGCCGCGATCGCCGCTTCGTCGGTGACGTCGGTATGCCGGAAATGGATCCGTCCGTTCGATGTCTCGGCGATCTCCTCGCCCGCATCGCGGTCGATGTCGCCGATCCACACCTCGGCACCTTCGTCCACCAACCGCAGCGCGGTGGCGCGCCCGATGCCCGATGCACCACCCGTCACCACCGCGCGCCTGCCCTGAAGCCGCATCCCACTCTCCTGCGAACGCCGGCCCGGCCATCTTGCCGGGTCCGGTCTTTCGGCATCATAGTATGGCGGATTTCTCGGTCAACACGGCATGGTTCGAATATCGGGTTTGCCTCCCTTGGCGAAATATGGCTAGATGCGCGCCATGGCACTCGATCCCGAAACCTTCGACGCGCTCATCGACACGGTGCGCCGTTTCGTCACCGAACGGCTGCGCCCGCTGGAAGCACAGGTGGAGGCGGACGACGCGATCCCCGATGCGGTGGTGCAGGACATGCGCGACATGGGGCTGTTCGGCCTGTCGATCGCCCCGGAATATGGCGGGCTGGGCCTGACCATGGCCGAAGAGGCGCTGGTCGCGATCGAGATGGGGCGCACCACCCCGGCGTTCCGTTCCAATTTCGGCACCAACGTCGGCATCGGCAGCCAGGGGCTGGTGATGGCGGGCACCCCCGAACAGAAGGAACAATGGCTGCCGCGCATCGCCAGCGGCGACGTCATCACCAGCTTCGCGCTGACCGAGCCGGAAGCGGGCAGCGATTCGGGCGCGGTGCGCACCCGCGCGGTGCGCGACGGCGACGTCTATCGCCTGTCGGGCGGCAAGCGCTACATCACCAATGCCGATCGTGCCGACCTGTTCACCGTCATGGCGCGCACCGGCGAGGAAGCGGGCGGGCGCGGCGTCTCCGCCTTCCTCGTGCCGCGCGACCTGCCCGGCGTGTCGGTGGGCGAGCCGGAACGCAAGATGGGGCAGAAGGGCGCGAAGGTCGCCGACGTCCATTTCGACGACGTGCGCGTGCCGGTCGCCAACCGGCTGGGCGCGGAGGGCGAAGGGTTCAAGATCGCGATGCGCGTGCTCGATCGCGGGCGGCTGCACATCGCGGCGGTGTGCATCGGCGTCGCCGAGCGGCTGATCGCGGACAGCGTCGCCTATGCCGCGGAACGCCGCCAGTTCGGCAAGCCGATCGCCGAACACCAGCTGATCCAGGCGATGATCGCCGATTCGAAGACCGAGGCGCTGGCCGCGCGCGCGCTGGTGCTGCAGACCGCACGGGCCAAGGATGCGGGCGAGGACGTCGTGCTCGAATCCGCCGCCGCGAAATATTTCGCCAGCGAGATGGTCGGCCGCGTCGCCGACCGCGCGGTGCAGATCTTCGGCGGCGCCGGCTATATCGCCGACTACGGGATCGAGCGGCTGTACCGCGACGTGCGGCTGTTCCGCATCTACGAAGGCACCAGCCAGATCCAGCAACTCATCATCGCGCGCGAAACGCTCAAGCGCGGCGGCTGATCGCTTCCGTTACCTGGCAAAGGGTCGGGTCTCGAGCGTCAGGGCGGTCCTGCGCGGCGCGAGACCCCGGCCGTCGCCGGGGTGAGGTCTTTTCAGGAGACGAATTCATGGACACCACCAACCTGTTCCGCCTCGACGGCCGCATCGCGCTGGTCACCGGGGGCAGCCGCGGCATCGGCAAGATGATCGCCGCCGGCTTCATCGCGCAGGGCGCGAAGGTCTATATCTCCAGCCGCAAGGCGCCGGCGTGCCAGGACACCGCCGCCGAACTCGGGCCGAACTGCGTACCGCTGCCGATGGACGTGTCGACCGTCGACGGTTGCCGCGCGCTCGCCGCCGCGCTGGCGGAGCGCGAGGAACGACTCGACATCCTCGTCAACAATGCCGGCGCGGCGTGGGGCGTGCCGTTCGAGGAGTTTCCCGAAAGCGGCTGGGACAAGGTGATGGACCTCAACGTCAAGTCGCCGTTCTTCCTTACCCAGGCGCTGCACGGCCTGTTGAAGGCGGGCGCGGCCGGCGGCACCCCCGCGAAGGTCATCAACATCACCTCGATCGACGGGCTGCGGCTCAACCCGTGGGAGACGTACAGCTATCACGCCTCCAAGTCGGCGCTGATCTACCTGACCAAGCGGCTGGCGGCGCGGCTGGTGAAGGACGGGATCAACGTCACCTCGATCGCCCCCGGCGCCTTCGCGAGCGAAATGAACCGCGCCGCGCGCGACCATGGGGATTCGGTGGCCAAGGCGATCCCGGCGCGCCGCATCGGCGCGGACGAGGATATGGCCGGCACCGCCATCTACCTCGCCAGCCGCGCGGGCGACTATGTGATCGGGGAGACGATCGCGGTCGACGGCGGCATCGTCAACGCCAGCCTGGGCACCAGCATCGACGCCTGACGGAACGGGGCGGCGGCCCAACCCGTTGATCCGGCACGAAGGAGACCTAGCGATGCGCCAGGACGAAACGCGCCCGACGACGGAAACCCGCCGCCCCAATACCTCCACCGACCATCAGCGCGCCGGCGACGCCCGCCGCCCTGCCGACACGCTCGACAGGGGGCAACCCGACGGGGAGGCGATTTCGCGCAAATCCTCGCTGACGCACAACGAATAGCTACTTCCGCCATTCCGTCGATTCCGACCGAGTTTGGTGCAACGCAGCAAGGTTTCGGCAACATCGGAAAGGCGCGCGCAACGCCGTTTCGCTGCAACGCAATATAGTGTTGCTGCGCTACGGCACACCGTTGACCCGTTAACCGCCGCGCCCGCACATCATGCGCTTCCGCCATCACCGGGGACGCAGCGATGCTTCACTACCTCGTCGATACGCATGACGAACCGATCACCTGGCGCGACGTGGAAGCCCTGCCGATCATCGCGCTGGGCGTGCTGGTCATCATCGGCTTCGTGCGCATTCAGCAGGAACTGACGCCGGGTCTAGCGGCGGATTTCTGGAAGGGGGCGGGGATCGTCATGCTGCTGGGCGTGCGCACGATGCTGGGCGACCGGCTGGATCAGGACGACGCGATCGCATGATCGTCGGCCGCGCGCCGCGTATCCGCCATACGCTCTATCCCGCCTGGCGCACGCTGGCGGTGCTGTTCGTCTGGGATTCGGCGGTCACCCTCTTCTATTACGCGCTGCCGTTCTCCGCGCCCGCGCTGCCGGTCACGCTGTTCGGCACGGTGCTGGGGCTGTTCCTGGGGTTCCGCACCAATTCGGCCTATCAACGCTGGTGGGAGGCGCGCACCCTGTGGGGGGCGATGATCAACGCCTCGCGCAGCCTGTCGCGCGCGGTCATGGCGTTCGTCCCCGACGATCACGCATCGGCGGCGTCGATGAAGCGACTGATCGTGCGGCGCCAGATCGCCTACGTCCATGCGCTGCGCTGCCAGCTGCGCCGTCAGGATCCCGCGCCGGAGATCGCGCGCCTGCTGGGGGCGGATGCCGCGGCGGGGGCGCTGGCGCGCACCAACCCGGCCAATGCGCTGCTCGACGGCAGTTCGCGGATGATCGCCGATATCCGCCGCGAAGGGTTGATCGACTCCATCCAGCAAACGCAGATCGAGCATGTAATGGTCGATATCGCCAATGCGCAGGGCGGGATGGAGCGGCTGAAGAACACGCCGCTGCCCGCGCAATATCGCAGCTTCCCGGTGTTCTTCACCAAATTGCTGTGCCTGCTGCTGCCGATCGGGCTGGTCGACACGCTGGAATGGGCGACGCCGATCGGATCGTCGCTGGCCGGGTTCATGTTCCTCGCCGGGTTGCAGGTCGCCGACGATCTGGTCGATCCGTTCGCCAACACCGTCCATGACGTCCCGCTGACCGCGATGTGCCGCACGATCGAAATCGACCTGCTGCAATCCGCCGGCTACGACGCCCCGCCGCCGCTGCAACCCGACGGGCATGTGCTGTGGTGAACAGCGGGGTGCGGCGAACGCACTGAAGCAAGGGGCGTGAGTGGGAGGCTTCTGTTGCCCGGTGCCTCCCGTACCGCTGGAATCCCCTTCTGTTGCCCGGTGGGGTCCAACCGCGCTATTTTGGTGTAACGTCAGGCCGTTAGGCCATCAGTTACGCCGCCATCGCGAGTGCTTCGTTATCGTTGGCACTTGTGTAATGGGCCGTTGCGGTGGTCCCATTCCGAGCGAAGACGGCGCCTTTCAATACACGTCGATCCTGGTTCGGCCCCGTCAGCTACGCCGCCGCCGTCGCGCGTGTAACGCGCCGGCCATGCGGCGCAGATGGTGGAGCCGCCGGGTACTGCCCCCGGGTCCGCTGCATCTATTCTACGCCATGGTTTATCGCCATAGCCGGGTGGAACCCGGCACGACCACATATAGGGGCCGCGCGCGCGAACGCAAAGGCCGCGATGGCCATTTGTCCGCCACAATATCCCTGTATATAATGGTGTATGCTTACCCAGCGGTCGCGTTACGCCCTTCGTTCGATGCTGTTCCTGGCCACCGCCCCGGCGGGTTCGCCGCCGATTCCGATGACCCGCATCGCTGCCGAGGCGAACGTGCCGCGCAAGTTCCTTGAGCTGATCCTCGCCGATCTGCGCGATGCCGGGCTGCTGCACAGCCATCGTGGCAAGATGGGCGGCTATTGCCTGTCGCGCCCGGCGCACCTGATTTCGCTGGGGGAGATCATCCGCATCATCGAAGGGCCGCTGGCGCTGGTCCCGTGCGTCAGCCGCACCGCCTATCGCCCGTGCAAGGATTGCAAGAGCGAGGCGGACTGCGCGATTCGCCACGCGATGATGCGCGTACGCGACGAAACCGCGCGCATCCTGGACGGCACCAGCCTTGCGGATGCCACCGCCGAGGATCTGGTCGCGGCGTAAGGCCGGCGCGGGCCGCCGCAGCCATGCGGCGCCCGAAGGCGCCGGCCCGGCCAACCTCGCCCAGGCGAGGTCTGACGACGCGGCTTGGCCGCGTCGGGCCACAACCAGCCCCCCTCGCCATCTTCCCCCCCGAACGCGGATCGCCTACCCCGTGCGGCATGACGCTGCCCGCCACCGATCACGACGCCGCCGCCGAGCTGAAACGCCTCGCCGCCGAGATCGCGCACCACAATCGCGCCTATCACACCGATGACGCGCCGGAGATCAGCGACGCCGATTACGACGCGCTGGTCCGCCGCAACAACGCGCTGGAGGCGGCCTTCCCGCATCTGGTCCGCGCCGATTCGCCGAGCCGGCAGGTCGGCGCCGCACCCGCCGCGCACCTCGCCAAGGTCCCGCACGCGCGCCCGATGATGAGCCTCGACAACGCCTTTTCCGATGAAGAGGTGGCGGAGTTCGTCGCGCGCGTCCGCCGCTTCCTGAAGCTGTCGGCGGACGAACCGGTCGCGCTGACCGCCGAACCCAAGATCGACGGCCTGTCCTGTTCGCTGCGGTACGAGGATCGCCGGCTGGTCCGCGCGCTGACCCGCGGCGACGGCGCGGTGGGGGAGGACGTGACCGCCAACGTGCGCACCATCGCGGACATTCCCGCGACCCTGCCCGATGACGCGCCCGACGTGTTCGAGGTGCGCGGCGAGGTCTATATGGAAAAGGCCGCCTTCGCCGCGCTCAACGCCCGACTCGTGGCCGAAGCGGCGGAGGCGGGCAAGGAAGCGCGCCAGTTCGCCAACCCGCGCAACGCCGCCGCCGGATCGCTGCGGCAGAAGGACGCCGCGGTCACCCGCGCCCGTCCGCTGCGCTTCCTGGCGCATGGCTGGGGCGAGGCGAGCGCATTGCCCGGCGATACGCAGGGCGCGATCGTCGCGGCACTGCGCGGCTGGGGCTTTCCGGTCGCCGACGCCTTCGCGCATGGCGCCGACGCCGCCGCCGCGCTGGCGGTCTATCGCGCGATCGAGGCCGCGCGCGCCGATCTGCCGTTCGATATCGACGGCGTCGTCTACAAGGTCGACCGGCTCGACTGGCAGGCGCGGCTGGGCAGCATCGGGCGCGCGCCGCGCTGGGCGATCGCGCACAAATTCCCCGCCGAGCGCGCGCAGACCACGCTGGAGGCGATCGACATCCAGGTCGGCCGTACCGGCAAGCTGACTCCCGTCGCGCGGCTGACCCCCGTGACCGTCGGCGGCGTCGTCGTCACCAACGCCACGCTGCACAACCGAGACGAGATCGCGCGGCTCGACGCGCGCGTCGGCGACCGCGTCGTCCTGCAACGCGCCGGCGACGTCATTCCGCAGATCGTCGAGGTGCTACCGCGCGACGCCGATCGCCCCGCCTTCGCTTTCCCCGATCACTGCCCGATCTGCGGCAGCGAGGCGGTGGCGGAGGAAGGCGAGGTCGACGTGCGCTGCACCGGCGGCCTCATCTGCCCGGCGCAGCGGCTCGAACGGCTCAAGCATTTCGTCAGCCGCGGCGCGCTCGACATCGACGGGCTGGGCGAAAAGACGCTGACGGAGTTCCTCGATCTCGGCTGGATCGCCGAGCCGGCCGATATCTTCCGCCTCGCCGCGCACCGCGACGAACTGGTCGGGCGAGAGGGGTGGCAGGCCAAGTCGGTGGACGCGCTGATCGCCGCGATCGACGCGCGGCGCGAACCCGATGCCGCGCGTCTGCTGTTCGGCCTCGGCATCCGCCACATCGGCATCGTCACGGCACGCGACCTGATGAAACGCTATGTCACCCTTCCCGCCCTCGCCGCGCTGGCCGACGAGCTGATCGCGCTGCGCGACGCGACCCCGGCGGTGCTGGGCGAAACCGAGGCACGCCACCGCACCCGGCTGAACAAGGCGCTGGCCGAGCGGATCGGCGTCGAGAATGTCGGCGCCGCGGTCGGCCATGCGCTGGCCGATTTCTTCCACGAACCGCACAATCGCGCGGTGTGGGACGATCTGCTGGCGCAGGTGACGCCCCCGCCCTTCACGGTCGAAACGCGCGCGTCGGACGTGTCGGGCAAGACCGTGGTGTTCACCGGCACGCTGGAAACGCTCAGCCGTGACGAGGCGAAGGCGCAGGCGGAGGCGCTGGGCGCGCATGTCGCCGGTTCGGTATCGAAGAAGACCGATCTGGTCGTCGCCGGCCCCGGCGCGGGATCGAAGGCGAAGAAGGCCGCCGATCTGGGCATCCGCGTCGTCGACGAAGCGGGCTGGCAGGCGATCGTCGCCGCCGCCGGCTGAGCCTGTTTGAAAACTCGCCGAAAGGCGAGTTTTTAGGCGGCACCGGCGCTTTTCCAGACAAACTCTCAGAACAATTTGCGCGCCATGATCCGCACCTGCTGCCCCAGCGGGTCGATCAGCCCCGGCTGGTAGCGATAGGGGGTCGCCCCGGTGCGGTCGCGCACCGCGATGCGGCTGTTGAGCAGGTTTTCGGCGACCAGCGCCACCGACAGCCGCTTCGCCCACGGCCGCGCCACCAGCGCACCCGCGTCGAGCGTGACATACGCCACCAGCCACGTCCGCCCGGAATAGCTGAGGTCCGACGCCGCGATCGTGCTGCGCGCACGCGTCGGACCCTGGATCCGTGCATAGAGACCGGGGGTAAACGGCCCGATCGTCCCGCCGACCGTCCCGTCCAGCTGCCAGCGCGGTCGCCCGCCGGTGCCATCCAGCGTATCGCCCGCCAGCAGGTCCAGCGCCGGTTGCCCGTCGCGCAGCGTCACGCGGTCGTCCAGCCGGTAAGTCAGCGTGCCGTTCATGTACATCGTCGGGCGCGGCTTCGGCGGGGGTGGGGGCGGCGGCGTGGTCGTGTCGCCTTCGGCCCGCTTCGCCGGTTCGGGCGGCTTACGCCCCAGCGGCGTCGACAGATCGGTGGTCAGCAACAGCTTGCGCTCCCGCTCGCGCGCCAGGTTGAGCGAGCGCAGGTCCAGCGTCGACAGCGCCCCCGCCGGATCGCGCCCGAACAGCGTGGGGAAGGCCCGCTGCAACGCCGCGCTCGCGTCGGTCGGCGCGAACGCCTGGTTGCGGATACTCGTGTCGACATAGGACAGGCCGACACGCCATTCGCGCGCCTTGATCGGCGACACCGTCACGCCGACGCTGGTCACCCGCCGGCGTTCGGCGGCCAGCGCGGGATTGCCGCCGATCGTCGTCGTCGCCAGCACGCTTTGCCCGGTCGCGAAATCGAACGCCGGCACGTTGGGGGTCGTCACCAGCGGCGCGGTCAGCAGCGCGATCGCCGGCGCGGTCGCGGCGTCGCTGACCGACAGCGTGACCTGCACCGGCCGCGCCGGCGCCCAGGCAAGGCCGTAGCTGCTGCTGGTCAGCCGCCCGTAATCCGACACGTCCGCCACCCCGATCGTGCCGTTGGCGGACAGTTTGCCGACGAACCCGAGCGCACCGCGCTCCGCCGAAGCGATCGGCACGGTGGCGGCGATGCTCGCGTCGCGGCTGGTGCGCGTCAGCGCCGGTGACGCCGCCCCATTCCCCCCCGCCGGTTCGCTGTTCGACCGGACATAGCCCGCCGCCAGCGTCACCTGCACACGCCCGGCGGGCAGGCGCAGCACCGGGCCGTTCGCCACCGCCTTGCCCGCGACCGTCCCCGTCACGGTACGGCTGGCGACCGCGATGCGCGTCGCGGCGTCGGTGGGCAGCGCGCCGAACGGATCGGCCCCGGCATTCACCGCGTCCTGCCACGCGCCGGGGACCAGCGCCTGATCGGATCGCACCGCCTGTCGCGCACGGTCGTAGCTGCCGGTGACGTTCCACGCCCAGTCGCCCCAGCCACCCTGCACCGTCGCCCCGGAATGCAGCGTCAGGCTGGTCGTACGCTGCCGCAGCGGATCGCCCGGCAGATAGCGCGACAGCAGCAGGTCGTCCGCGAACGGCAATGCGCCGTTGCCCGCGGGCACCACCAGCGTCACCGGCGCCAGTCCGGTCAGCGCGCCCTGCCGCTGCCCCTCGGCATTAATGTTGAGCGAGGCGTCGATGGTGCGGCTCAGCGGCGCGCCGATCGTCCCGTCGAGGCGCAGCGTGTCGACGCGCGACTGGAGCGTGCGATAGGGGTTGATGTCCGCCGATCCCGCCGCCGCGCGATACGCCGCCAGGATGGGGCGCAGCGCCGGGTCGCCCGGCACCGCCGCGCGCGTCACGGCGCGTCCCGCCAGCGCGTCCAGCCGCGGGTCGATGCTCCCCCCGTCGGCGCGCGCCACCGTCCCGACCAGCGAGAACGGCGTATCGGGGTCCGCGGCGATATCGCGCTGCGACTGCAAGACCGGGGTGAAGTGGAAATAGGACAGGGTCAGCGACGCACGCCGCGCATCGTCGATCCGCGTCGCGCTCGCCTCGCTGTAACTGGTCGCCCCGCCGCCCGCGGTCGTCGTGCCGCTCGCCTGCACCGTCGACAGCGCGCGGAAATGCTTTTTCGTGATGACGTTCATCACCCGCACGGTCGGGGAAAAGCCGAAGCGGGGCGCGTCCTGTTCGGACAATATTTCGGTCCGCTCGATCGCCTCGGGCGGCAGGTTCTGCACCTCCGCAAAGCCCGAGATGCGCCGCCCGTTGAGCAGATAGGCCGGATCCTCGCCCGTCACCGATTGCGCCAGCGGCTTCAGCCGGTCGGCCAGTTCCTTCATATTGGTCGCGCCCAGCGCGCGCAGCGCCTGCGCGTCGAGCGCGGCGACCGGCGCGACCTCGCCGATCGCCGATCCGCGCAGCCGCTTGCCGGTGACGATCACGTCGGCGCGCGGGTTCTCGTCACGCTCCGCCTGCGCGGCGGCGGCGGCGGCGGTCGTGGCGCCCAGCGCCAGCGGCACCAGCGCGCCCGCACGGATCGCCCTCGACATCATCCGCCCGCTCCACCGCTGCCTCACCGGGACCGAGACACCATGGTTTCGGGGCCGCAATAAGGCGCCCATACGAAAAGGGCGGCCCCGCGGGACCGCCCTCTCCTTCTATATCGGAAGCTACGCTTACGCGCCGGCCGGCGACGGATTGCCGAACGGTCCCGACGGACGCCGCGTCTTGGGGATGGAGGTGCCCGCGGTCGGCACCGTCCGCGTCTTCGGTCCCTGATCCTGGCGGCCGATATCCTCGCCCGCGATCAGGCGCTTGATCTCCTCGCCCGACAGCGTCTCATATTCCAGCAGCGCGCCCGCCAGCGTGTGCAGCTGGTCGCTGTGGTCGGTCAGCACCTGCTTGGCGCGGTGCAGCCCGCCTTCGACGATCGACTTGATCTCATCGTCGATCAGCTGCGCGGTCTGGTTGGACATGCGCACCGGCTGGCTGGACGAATAACCCAGGAAGCTTTCGCCCTCCGGCTGGGCATATTCGACCGGGCCGACCTTGTCCGACATGCCCCATTTGGTGACCATGTCGCGGGCAAGCCCCGTGGCGTACTGGATGTCGCCCGACGCACCCGACGATACCTTGTCATAGCCGAAGATGATCTCCTCGGCCACGCGCCCGCCCATCGCCACCGCCAGGTTCGCGTACATCTTGTCGCGGTGATAGCTGTAGCTGTCGCGTTCCGGCAGGCGCATCACCATGCCCAGCGCACGGCCGCGCGGAATGATCGTCGCCTTGTGGATCGGATCGGACGCCGGCTCGTGCAGCGCGACGATCGCATGGCCCGCCTCGTGATAGGCGGTCATCCGCTTCTCGTCCTCGGTCATCACCATCGAACGCCGCTCGGCGCCCATCATGACCTTGTCCTTGGCCTCCTCGAATTCGGCCATCGCGACCAGCCGCTTGCCCTTGCGCGCGCCCATCAGCGCGGCTTCGTTGACGAGGTTGGCAAGATCGGCGCCGGAGAAGCCCGGCGTGCCGCGCGCGATCGTGCGCGCATCGACGTCGGGTGCCAGCGGCACCTTCTTCATATGCACTTCCAGAATCTTGACGCGGCCCTCGATATCCGGGCGCGGCACCACCACCTGCCGGTCGAACCGGCCCGGGCGCAGCAGCGCGGGATCGAGCACGTCGGGGCGGTTGGTCGCCGCGACGATGATGATCCCTTCGTTCGCCTCGAAACCGTCCATCTCGACCAGCAGCTGGTTCAGCGTCTGCTCGCGCTCGTCGTTGCCGTTGCCCAGCCCCGCGCCGCGATGCCGGCCGACCGCGTCGATCTCGTCGATGAAGACGATGCACGGCGCGCTCTTCTTGGCCTGTTCGAACATGTCGCGCACTCGGCTGGCCCCGACGCCGACGAACATCTCGACGAAATCCGAACCGGAGATGGTGAAGAACGGCACGCCCGCCTCGCCCGCGATGGCGCGCGCCAGCAGCGTCTTGCCGGTGCCGGGCGACCCGACCAGCAGTGCGCCCTTCGGGATCTTACCGCCCAGCCGCGCGAACTTCGACGGGTCCTTCAGGAAATCGACGATCTCGGTCAGCTCGGCGCGCGCCTCGTCGATGCCCGCGACGTCGTCGAAGGTGACCTTGCCTTCCTTCTGCGTCAGCATTCGCGCGCGGCTCTTGCCAAAGCCCATCGCGCCGCCGGCGCCGCCGCCCTTCTGCATCTGACGCAGCACGAAGAAGGCGATGCCGATGAACAGCAGGAACGGCAGCGAATTATAGAGCATCAGCAGCCAGATCGACGGGCCTTCCTCGGGCTTGCCCGCCACTTCGACGCCGGACTTGCGCAGCCGGTCCATCAGGCCCGAATCCTGCACCGGATAGGTGCGGAACTTGTCGCCGCTGGAGAAGGTGCCGGAGATCATGTCGCGCGATACGTTGACGCTCTTGACCGTCCCCTCGTCCACCTTGTCGAGGAAGGTCGAATAGGCGATCGTGTTGCCCTGCGCGGTCGAATTGCCGCCGCCCAGCACCGTCACCACCAGCGCCAGCGACAACAGCACGCCGACCCAGATCAGCAGGCTTTTCATCCACGGATTGGGGCCACCGCCGCCATTCTCGCCATTGGGCTGCCGATCGTTGTCGTTCATGCGCTACCTTTCGTCATCCGCAATGTAGGGCGGCGAGGGTTAATGGCAATGGAACAACGTCGGTCAGACTGATCGACGCGGTGGAGCCACCGAAAACCGCCATCCTGCGGGCGCCGGGGACACTTTCACCCCGCCCTGCACCGCCCCGCGCCCGGCCTCCAGCGCGTCCAGCAGCGGCTCGACATTGGTCGAATCGTCGAATGCGGGCAGGACGATGGCGGCCGACTCGCGCACCGCGATGATCGCGCGGCGCACCAGCCGGCGGCGCAGCTCGCGCTCCTCCTGCGCCACCGCGAACGGACGGTCGGGGCCGCGCCAGCGTTCCTTCCACAGGCGCTCGGCCAGCCGCGCCAGCACCGCCTCCGCCTCCGCCAGCCACGCCGCCGATGCCGCCAGCCGTACCGGGTCCAGCGCCGGGGCGGCGGCCAGCAGCGCGCGCATCCGCGTCCGGTCGTGACGTGGGTCGTCGTTCGACGGATCGTCCACGAACGGCATCTGCGCTGCCTGCGCCACTTCGCGAAGCTGCGCCCGCCGCCAGCCGAGCAGCGGGCGCAACACCGCCACGCCGCCATCGAACCGCCACGGCCGGATCGCTGCCAGCCCCGACAGCCCGGCACCGCGGTTCAGCCGCATCAGCAGCGTCTCGGCCTGGTCGTCCCCGTGATGCGCGGTCAGCAACACCGCCGCACCCTCCGCGGCGGCCCAGTCCACCAGCGCGGCATAGCGTGCGACCCGCGCGCGCATCTGGATGCTGCTGCCCGCGATCGCATCAATTGGGGCCAATGTGCGGTGCGGTACCGCCAGCGCGGCACCGGCGCGCGCCACCATCGCCGCCTCGTCCGACGATCCGGCGCGCAGGCGATGGTCGAACGTCGCCGCCACGACCCGCCCCGGATGGGCGGCGGCGGCCAGTGCCAGCATCGCCATGCTGTCCGCCCCGCCCGATACCGCCAGCGCGATCCGCACCTGCGCGGGCGTCGTCGCGCCGTCGAACGCCGCCGCCGTCACGCGCGCCAGATCGTCGCGAAACCGCGCCACCGCCGCGTCGGGCGGCGGCACCGGGGTCATCTCACTTGCACTTGGCGGCGGTGCGCGCCTTGGCGACATCGGCCTTCATGCCGGCGGAGATCTTGTCGCCGTACACGTCGGTCAACTCGCCATAGACCTTGCACGCATCCGCCGGCTTGTTGAGCTTCATCAACGCGCTGCCCAGATAGAACAGGCTGTCGGGCGCGCGCTCGCCGTCCGGATACTTCTTGTAATTGTCGTAGAAGGCGATCGACGCCAGGCTCGGCTTCCCATCGTCCAGATAGGCGCGCCCCAGCAGGTTCTGTGCGAAGCTGGCGCGGCGGCTCTTGGGATAGTCGGCGACCATCTTCTTCAGCTGCGCCTGCGCCTCCGGATATTTCTTCGCCGACCACAGGCGATAGCCGTAGAGATAGGCATCCTCCGCCGCATCGCCGGTGTTGGGCTTCTCCACCCCGGCAACGGCAGCGGCCGGCGTCGGCGTGGACGCCGGGCGCGGTGCGGTCGGCACGCGCACGTCGCCGGTCGCGGCGACGTCGGCCGCCGGGACGGCACCGGACGCAGCGGGCGCGGCGGACAGCTTCGCATCGGTGGCGGTGCGATAGGCGGCGAACTGCTCCTCCAGCTGGCGCAGCTTGTGCTGCGTCATCTCGATCTGCCCGGTCATCGACGCCATCTGCTGTTCCAGCGAGGTGACGCGCGATGACAGATCGGCGACCGCGCTGCTGGCCGGCACGCCGACCGGCGAGGGCGTCGGGGTGGAGGGCGAAATCTGCGGTTCCACCATCTGCCCGGCGCCGTTCGGGAACACCTTGCGCTGCACCGCGCGCATCTCGCTCTCCAACCGGCCCACGCGCCCTTCCAGCGGCGCGCCCTGCTGCGCGCCGGCCGGCACGACCACACCCGTCGCCAGCATGGCGGCCATGCCCGCCCCGATCAGAAACCTGTTCATGCCCTCGATACCCCCGGCGTCGCTCATCCCGCGACCATAATCACCCCCGCGCGGCTGTCGCCAGCCTGAAGCAGGATATGTGCGGCTCAATCCGGCGTGTTCGTCGCCGTCGCGGCGGTCGGCGCCGGCGACTGGAAGGCCGCCGGCACGCCGCCCGTCGTTCCGGTCGCGCGCGCGGTCGGCCGCGCCGTCGGGGCCGCGGCCGGCGTCGCCGCGCCGCCGCCGCGCGCCGCCAGCGCCGCGGCGCTGATCCCGACGTCCTTGATCGCGCGCTTGCCGTCGCCCAGCGCCGGCACCTCGCGCCCGTCGACGGTGATCGACAGCTGGTCGGGACGGCCGACGTTGATCATCGGGCGGTCGGCGGTGGCGGGCACCTCGAACGTCTCGCCCTTCTTCTTGGTGCCCAGGAACAGCGTCTGGTTGTTGGCGTCGTAGACGCGCATCCAGACCTCGTCGCGCGCGGTCAGCACCACCTTGCCCGCGGGCGCGGCGGTGCTGGCGGCGGGGACCGGGCGGCTGGCGGCGACCGGGGTGGGCGACACGGCGGCGGCGGGCGCCTCCTGCGTGCCGCGCATCATGCCGGTGGACAGCCACAGCAGCCCCAGCACCAGTACCGCCAGCGCCAGCCCGGCGGCGACGATCACCACCCCGCGCGACGGCCCGCGCGCCGGATCGGCGATCTCCTCGATATGGTGCTGGCGGATCGGCATCGCGCCGCGCGCCAGTTCCCCGCGGATGTCGCGCCCGACGTCGGCCGGGTCCAGCCCGACCGCCCGGGCATAGGCGCGCGCGAAGCCGGAGGCATAGGTGGGCGAGGGCAGCAGATCGAGCCGGTCGTTCTCCAGCGCTTCCAGGAACCGCTGCGTCACGCGGGTCCGCGCGGCGACCTCCGCCACCGACAAGCCCTGCGCCTCGCGCGCGGCGCGCAGCCGGGCACCGACCGTGCCCGGCGCCGCTGCCGCCTGTGCGGGATGCTCACCATCGCTCATTATCGTCTCCGACCCCCGCGCCATCCCCGTTTGCTCGCGGAGAAAGCGTTCGTCTCCCAAAGCGTCCCGTGGGTGTCAACCGATCCCCGTCGTGCGTCCCGGCTCGCTTTGTCGCAAAGCCGCCCCGGCCACCCGCTTTTGCCCGCCCGCCCTACCGTCAGGCCAGCTCGACGCCGTGCGCCGCCGCCCAGCCGGCGAGCGCGCCGCGCATGTCGGCGGGCGGATGCACCAGCAATTCGCCCACGAAGCCGACCAAAGCGTCATGGTCCAGCGACCGGATCATCGCCTTGATCGGCCCCACCGCCGCCGGGGTGATCGACAACCGGTCGATCCCCAGCCCGATCAGCGCCATCGCCTCCAGCGGGCGCCCGCCCATCTCGCCGCACACCCCCAGCGGCACGCCCGCCGCGCGCGCCGGCTCCGCCACCGCCTTCAGGAAGCGCAGGATCGACGGCGACAGCCAGTCGTAGCGTTCCGCCAGCTTGGGGTTGGCGCGATCGGCGGCGAACAGGAACTGCGTCAGGTCGTTGGTGCCGATCGACAGGAAATCGACCTTGGGCAGCAGCAGATCGAGCTGGTAGGCGAGCGCCGGCACCTCCAGCATCGCACCATAGCGGATCTCCAGCGGCATCCGCTTTCCGCGCCCGGACAGGAACGCGCGCTGCGCTTCGAACAGGTCGCGCGCCTGGTCGAATTCCCACGCCTCCGACACCATCGGGAACATCACGTTCAGCGTGCGCCCCGCCGCCGCCTCCAGCAGCGCGCGCGCCTGCGCCTTCATCAACCCGTCGCGTTCCAGCGCCAGCCGCAGCGCGCGCCAGCCCATCGCCGGATTCTCCTCGTCCGCATCGACGCTGGTCAGGTACGGCAGCGCCTTGTCGCCGCCGATATCGACGGTGCGGAAGATCACCGGCCGCGGCCCCGCGGCGTCCAGCACCTCGCGGTACAACCGCTGCTGGCGCTCGCGCTGCGGCAGCGTGGCGGACACCAGGAACTGGAATTCGGTGCGGAACAGCCCGATCCCGTCCGCGCCGGTGACGTCCAGCGCCGCCACGTCGTCGCGCAGCCCGGCGTTGACCATCACGGTCACGCGGTGGCCGTCCTTCGTCTCCGGCGCGACGTCGCGCAGTGCGGCATAGGCGGCCTTGCGCTTCTGCCGCGCGATCAGCTTGGCGTCGAACGCCTCCTCCATCGCGGCGGAGGGACGCACGGTCAGCGTCGCCTCCGTCACGTCGAGCAGCAGCAGGTCGCCCTCCGCAATCAGCCGGCGCACGTCGCGCACGCGGCCCAGCACCGGCACCCCCATCGCGCGCGCCACGATCGTCACGTGCGCGGTCAGCGACCCTTCCTCCAGCACCACGCCCTTCAACCGGCGGCGGTCATATTCCAGCAGCTCCGCCGGCCCCAGGTTACGCGCGATCAGGATCGTGTCCTGGCGCAGGCCCAGCTGCGCGGCGGTGCCCATCTGCCCGCTGACGATGCGCAGCAGCCGGTTGGACAAATCCTCCAGGTCGTGCATCCGGTCGGCCAGCAGCGGATCGTCGATCTCGCGCATCCGCTGGCGGGTACGCTGCTGGACGCGCTCGATCGCGGCCTCGGCGGTCAGCCCGCTGTCGATCGCCTCGTTGATGCGCCGCGACCACCCTTCGTCATAGGCGAACATCTTGTACGTCTGGATGACTTCCTGATGCTCGTCGCCGACACCGAATTCCGCCTCGCGCGCGATGCGGTCGATCTGCTCGCGCATCTTGTCGAACGCGGCATAGACGCGGTGGCGTTCCGCCTCGGTATCCTCGGCGACGGTGTGCTCGATGTGGATGCGCGGCTGGTGGAACACCGCGCAGCCCGCGGCCATGCCGTCGACCAGCTTCTGCCCGGCGATGCGCGTGGGCGCGGTCGACTGCGGCCGGTCCTTCGGCCCGCCCTGGTCGATCAGCCCGGCATTGGCGATCAATTCCGACAGCACCATCGCCACCGTCTGCAACGCCTCGATCTCGACATCCTCGTACCGGCGCGGGTCGGCGTGCTGCACCGCCAGCACCCCCACCGCGCGCTCGCGCCGGATGATCGGGACGCCGGCGAAACTGTGGAACCGGTCCTCGCCCGTTTCCGGCTTGTACGCGAAATCGGGGTGGCTGGCCGCTTCGTCCAGGTTCAGCACCTCGCCGTTCGCCGCGATCGTGCCGACCAGCCCCTCACCCAGCGCCAGCTTGGTGACGTGCACCGCCTGCGGGTCCAGCCCGCGCGTCGCGTACAGTTCCAGCACGCCTTCGCGCAGCAGGTAGATCGAGCACACCTCGCTATCCAGCGCCTCGCCGATGATCTCCACCACCGAATTCAGCTTGGCCTGCGCGTTCGATCGCGCGGCCATCACGTCATGCAGGTTGACCAGGATCTCGCGGGCGGAACGGGCGGCTGACACGGGCATGGCCCACGGCTAACAGACGCAGGGCTTGGGTGCCACGCAGCATTTTCACCACGGCGCCGCGTTGCGTTCCGCCGCGGCGATGCCAACATGGCGCGGCGAACGAAAGGCGGGAAGGGACGGGAATGCGCGGGCAGGTTCTGGGGGTGGATGTTCGGACCGGGCACGGGCTGCTGGCGGGCGACGACGGGCGCCGCTACACCTTCCTGCCCGAGGATTGGGCGCCCGCCGGCGAACCCGCGGTCGGCCAGACGGTGGATTTTGAAACCAGCGACACCCGCGCGCTCAACGTCTTTCCGTTGCCGGCCGTCCCGACACCGGCGGTCGCGCCGGCGGCCCCCGCGCTGCCGGTCAGCGACCGCAACAAATATGTCGCGGCGGTGCTCGCCTTCTTCCTCGGCACCTTGGGCATCCATCGCTTTTACCTGGGCCGCAACGGATCGGGGGTGGCGATGCTGCTGCTCAGCCTGTCGATGCTCGGCCTGATCCTGACCGGGCCGTGGGCGCTGATCGACGCAATCCGCTACCTGATGATGTCCGACCAGGAATTCGCCGCGCGCTACGCCCGCTATCCGCGCTGACGCGCCGGCCGCCACTCACTCGACACGCACGTCGACGGTGAAGCGGCGGACATAGCCGTCCGACGTCGCATTCTGGAAGACCATGTGGTCCCGCCCGTGGAAATCGGCGGCGGGCGTGTAGAACACCTGCTTGCCCGGGACCGCCGTGCGGTCGCACGCGACACGCGGATTGGGCGGCAGGTAATTGGGGAAGGTCGGGGCATCGACGATGTCGAGTTGCCCGTGCTGCGGCGAATCGATCACGCGCGACGTGATCGTGCCGGATGGCGTGCAATCGGGATTGAGCAGCACCGCCGACCACAAGCGGATTTTCTGCCCGGCCATCGCTTCCTTGGAGAGCTTGATGGCCTGAACGCTTTTGGGCGGCGCCGATGGAAGACGCTGGACGACATAGGTCTGCGCGGTGGCACCCTGCGCCGCCATCACCAGCGAAACAACGGTCGCGATCGACTGAACAGCACGCATCGGCATCACCTCATGGTCGAGGCATGATCGATATCATCAATGGAATGAGGGCAATAATGGGATTGGCGAAGATTACCGATATTTCATCGGCCGTCATGAAATCTTCGTGATGCGATGAAGATCGGGACGGATCATTGCGACAGGCGGAGCAAATACAACACGTCCGGCACGCAACAGACAGGTTCGGCAGGGATACGAAACGCCTCGCTTATCGCATCCGCCGGATCACATTGCCTGCCCCGGTGCTGCTGATCCGCGGGCGGGCATTGCCCGGCGCGCGCCATGTCACGCGATTGCTGGCGCCGGTCACGCGGATCGCGGCATCGGCGGTCAGGTCGACGGTGACGATATTGCTCGCGCCCTCGATCACCAGCAGGCGGCACGGCCCCTCCACAGTGATGCGGTTGCTCGCGCCGGTGATGTGCGCCTCGCCATCCTCGCAGGTCATCGGCATTTCGGCCCCGGCACCCTCATGCACCGCCTGCGCCGCCGCCGTGCCGCCGGTCGCCAGCATTGCCGACGCGGCCAGGGCGCTCAGTCCGATTATCGCGCGCATGTCTCTCTCCCGTTCCTGATGCGGGTCAAAACGCGATGGCGGGGCAAGGGTTCACCCTTCGTCGCGCGGATCGAACAGCCCGTCCTGCGATCCCGCCGGCGGGTTCAGCCCCAGATGCTTCCACCCGCCCGCGTTCAACACGCGCCCGCGGGCGGTGCGGGCGACCAGCCCCAGCTGGATCAGATACGGCTCGATCACTTCCTCGATCGTGTCGCGCGGTTCCGACAGGCCGGCGGCAAGCGTCTCCACGCCGACCGGTCCGCCGCGATAGATGTCGGCGATCATCGTCAGGTAGCGGCGGTCCATCGCGTCCAGCCCCAGCCGGTCGACCTCCAGTCGGTCGAGCGCGCGGTCGGCGATCGGGGCGTCCACCACCTCGGCCCCCGCCACCGCCGCGAAGTCGCGCACCCGGCGCAGCAGCCGCCCGGCGATGCGCGGGGTGCCGCGCGAACGGCGCGCGATCTCGGTCGCGCCGTCGCGCGCGATCCCCATGTCCAGCAGCCCGGCGGCGCGCGTCACCACCCGCTCCAGTTCGTCGACGGTGTAGAATTGCAGCCGGATCGGGATACCGAAGCGGTCGCGCAGCGGCGTCGTCAGCAACCCCTGCCGCGTCGTAGCGCCGACCAGCGTGAAGCGCGGCAGGTCGATGCGCACGCTGCGCGCCGACGGCCCCTCGCCGATCATCAGGTCCAGCGCGCGATCCTCCATCGCGGGGTACAGCACTTCCTCGACCGCGGGCTGCAAGCGGTGGATCTCGTCGATGAACAGGACGTCGCCGTCCTCCAGATTGGTCAGCAGCGCCGCCAGATCGCCCGACTTGGCGATCACCGGGCCGGACGTCGCGCGAAAGCCGACGCCCATCTCGCGCGCGACGATCTGCGCCAGCGTGGTCTTGCCCAGCCCCGGCGGGCCGAAGAACAGCACATGGTCCAGCGCATCGCCGCGCGCGCGCGCCGCCTGGATGAACACGCGCAGGTTCTCGCGCGCGGCCTTCTGCCCGACGAATTCGTCCAGATGCCGGGGGCGCAGCGCCGCATCCACATCCTCCGGGCGGCGGGCGGGCGTAATCAGCCGGTCGGTATCGTCGTCGTCGGTCACGGTTCGTTCCGTAGCGCGCGCCGCGCCGCGATCAAACCCCCGCGCCGGCAATTTGATCGCCGGCTATTTGATCGCCGGCTATTTCGCCGCCTTGCGCAGCGCGAGGCGCACCAGCGCGTCCAGCGAGGCAACCGCGCCCAATTCCTCCTCCGCCGCGGCCACCGCGGCGGCCGCCTCGGGCGCGCGGAAGCCCAGGTTCAGCAGCGCCGACACCGCATCCGCGCCCGCGCCCGCCGGCACCACCTGCGCCGCCGCCGCCGCGCCGATCGCAACCCCGCCGACCTTGTCCTTCAACTCGCGCACGATCCGTTCGGCCAGCTTCGGGCCGACGCCGTTGGCGCGCGCGACCGTCGCCTTGTCCTGCGCCATCACCGCGCGCGCCAGGTCGTTCGGCTCCAGCGCCGACAGGATCGCCAGCGCCACCCGCGCGCCGACGCCCTGCACGCCGGTCAGCAGGCGGAACCAGTCGCGCTCGCCCGCGCTGGAAAAGCCGACCAGGCGGATGAAATCCTCCCCCACCAGCATTTCGGTGAACAGCGTCGCCGCCTCCCCCACCGGACCGATCGCCGCCAGCGTGCGGCTCGACGCGCCGACCAGATAGCCGACGCCGCCGACGTCGATCACCGCATGGTCGACACCCGTCGAATCGAGCCGGCCCTTCAGATGCGCGATCATATGTCCGTCCTTACCCGCCGCATCATGCCCTGCGCGCTCGCCACGTGATGCGCATGGCAGATCGCGACCGCCAGCGCATCCGCCGCGTCCGGCCCGGCCAGCTTCGCGCCCGGCAGCAGCACCGCCATCATCGCCTGGATCTGCCGCTTCTCCGCGCCGCCCGTGCCGACCACCGCCTTCTTGACGGTGGAGGGATGATATTCGCCGACCGCCAGCCCCGCCGACGCCGACGCCAGCAGGACGACCCCGCGCGCCTGCCCCAGTTTCAGCGTCGACTGCGCATTGGTGTTGCCCAGCACCTCCTCCACCGCCGCGCCATCGGGCCGCTCGGCCCGAATCACGTCGACCAGTGCGCCGTACAGATTCGCCAGCCGGCGCGGCAGCGGCGCGGACGGATCGGTGCGGATCTGCCCGTTGGCGACATGGCTGAGGCGATTGCCCTCGGCGCGGATCACCCCCCAGCCGGTGGTGCCAAGCCCGGGATCAAGGCCGAGGATCAACATGAGGGCGGCGCGCGACGCGCCGGCCGCGTGGGAAAGAAGGGATGTTCGCGCAGAGGCGCAGAGACGCAGAGGGTATCCGTTCGCAGCGCGTATCGCGCTTCAGCGCAGCGGCTGCGCCATGCCTTGCCGGTAAGAAAGCCACGTCGCGGCATGAACGACCTCTTTGCGCCTCGGCGTCTCTGCGCGAACAAACCACGGGACGTTTTCGCCTGTCGCGACGCTGCGTGGGGCATCTCACCCCAACCCCTCCCCTGAAGGGGAGGGGCTTTTGACGTCACCCCCGCTTCGCCATCACCCCAGCTTCGCCATCACCTCGTCGGCCACTTCGTAATTGCCCCACACGGTCTGGACGTCGTCGTCGTCGTCCAGCGCGTCGATCAGCTTGAACAGCGTCGCGGCGTCGTCCTCCGCCACGTCGACCATCGTCTGCGGACGCCATGCCAGCTTCGCGCCCTCGGCCTCGCCCAGCACGGGCTCCAGCGCCTTGGCGACTTCGTGCAGCGCGCCCTGCTCGGTCCAGATCTCGTGGCCGTCCTCGCTGGAGGTGACGTCCTCGGCGCCCGCTTCCAGCGCCGCCTCGAACACCTTCTCGGCATCGCCCGCGCTCGCCGGATAGGTGATGAGGCCCATGCGGTCGAACCCGTGGCTGACCGAACCGGACGCGCCCAGGTTGCCGCCGTTCTTCGACACCGCGGTGCGCACGTTGGTGGCGGTGCGGTTGCGATTGTCGGTCAGCGCCTCGATGATCAGCGACACGCCGCCGGGGCCGAACCCTTCGTAGCGGATTTCCTCGTAGCTTTCCGCATCCCCGCGCGACGCCTTGTCGATCGACCGCTGGATATTGTCCTTGGGCATCGACTGCGCCTTGGCCGCGGCGATCGCGGCGCGCAGGCGCGGGTTCATGTCGGGATCGGGCAGGCCCATCTTGGCCGCGACGGTGATTTCGCGCGACAGCTTGGAAAACATGCTCGAGCGCTTCTTATCCTGCGCGCCCTTGCGGTGCATGATGTTCTTGAATTTCGAATGGCCTGCCATGACTGCCTCTACCGGGGAATCCGGCGGCTTTATCGCGGGGCGGCGCGGGATGCCAGAGCCGGGGCGCGCGATGCCAAAACCGCGCTTGCCCCGACTCCCCGCGATCGGGCAAAGGCGGCGGCACAATGACAGTCAGCGTGGACATGGGCACCGATACGTCGGGCGCGCCCGTGACGATGGATCTCGAAGAACTGCTCGCCACCCGTCTGCTCGTCCAGGGCAATTCCGGGTCCGGCAAGTCGCACCTGCTGCGCCGCCTGCTCGAAAGGTCCGCCGGGCAGGTGCAACAGGTGGTGATCGACCCGGAGGGCGATTTCGTCACGCTGTCCGACCGCTACGGCCATGTCGTGATCGAGGGCGCGGACTATGCCGAGTGCGAGATCGCGCGCATCGCCGCCCGTCTGCGCGAACATCGCGCCAGCGTGGTGCTGAGCCTGGAGGGGCTGGAGGCGGAGGGGCAGATGCGCTGCGCCGCCGGCTTCCTCAACGCGCTGTTCGATGCGCCGCGCGAACATTGGTATCCCGCGCTGGTGGTGGTGGACGAAGCGCAATTGTTCGCCCCCACCACCGGCGGGGAAGTGGCGGAGGAGGTGCGCCGCGCGTCGCTGTCGGCGATGACCAACTTGATGTGCCGCGGGCGCAAGCGCGGGCTGGCCGGCGTCATCGCGACCCAGCGGCTGGCCAAGCTGGCGAAGAACGTCGCGGCGGAGGCGTCCAACTTCCTGATGGGGCGCACCTTCCTCGACATCGACATGGCCCGCGCCGCCGACCTGCTGGGGATGGAACGGCGGCAGGCGGACGTGATCCGCGACCTGGCGCGCGGCACCTTCCTGGCGCTCGGCCCCGCGGTGTCGCGCCGCCCGATCACCGTCAGGATCGGCGCGGTGGAAACGCAGGCGCGCAGCGGCAGTCCCAAGCTGGTGCCGCTGCCCAGCGCCGATGCGGTCGACGTGCAGGCGCTGCTCGACATGACGCCGGAGGCGGCGCCGACGCTGCCGATGACGTTCGATCCGCGCCCGCGCCGCGTTCCCGAACAGGAACTGATCGCCGACATCGCCACCCCCGCAGCGCCGGCCGTCCCCGCCCCGACGCTGCCCGAACGGTCGGATGCCGAGGTGGAGGCGGTCTATGCCGACGTGCTGCGCGCGATCGTCGAGGATGACGAGGCGGGCGGGCGCCCCGCCGCGGTGCTGTTCCAGGATTTCCAGGTCCGCTGCCGCATGGCCGGCATCGCCCGCCCCGCGCTCGATCTGCCAGCGTTCAGCCGCCGGCTGTCGTGCGCCCGCGCCGGCATCTTCGATCCTCATGCCGACGAATGGTCGGGCGCGCTCGCGCTGGCGCAGGGGCTGCCCGACGACATGCTCGGCGCGTTCCTGCTGGTCGCCAAGGCCGCGCGCGACAACGAACCCTGCCCCTCCGACGAGGCGATCGCCGCGACCTACGGCACCAGCTCGATCGGGCGGGTGCGGCGGCTGATCGGCTATATCGAAAGCCGCGACCTGTTCGTGACCCGCACCGACATGGCCGGCAAACGCTCGATCACCATCCCGCACCTGGGCTGGACCACCGCCGCGGCCGAAGCGGCGGCGTAACCGTCCTCCCGGCGAAGGCTGGGATCCTTGCGCCCCCGTCATGCCGGACTTGTTCCGGCATCCACGCTTCCGCGAACGCAAAATCCGATACTCTTGCGGCACCATGGACCCCGGCTTTCGCCGGGGTGACGGGCGTAAGCGGTAGGCAAACCGACGATTGCAGAGGTCTTGCGAAGGACGGGATTTTCCTGCGTCCCGACGGTTAAAGGCCCCAGCCTGCGCTGGCGCGACGCGTTCCGCGCCCTTACCGCAGGCTTTTCGCAAACCCCTCGGGGTCCGCCGCGTCGGGTACCCAGCGGGTACCGTCGCGGTCGAACTCCATGTCGATCTGCCCGCTCGCACGGTCGATGCGGACCAGGCATTTCTTCCAGCCCTCGCCCCCCGCCACCACGGTCGCATCGCGAAGTTCCTGGAACAGCGTCAGCGCGCGGAACCCGTCCGGGGTCGCCGCTTCCCATTCGTCCCCCCAATAGACATAGCCGAACAGCCGCGTCCGCTCGGCGACCTGCGCCACCACCACGATCCGTTCCCACGGGCGCGCCGCGAATTTCGATCCGCGCACGATCTCGCTGCCGATCTCCTGCACCAGTTCGTCGGCGCGCCGCTGGTCGAAGGCCGTCTGCGTCATCACCACACCCATATCACTTGCGATCACCGGCCGTCACCGCGCCAGCCGCGCGCTCATCTCGGCGGCGGGCACGCGATCGAACACCTGCCCGGCAGCATTGGCGAACAGTTCCTGATTGTCAAAGACGCGGCGCCCCGCATCGTTGAACACCTCGTAACTGACGCCGACCTGGTCCGGGCGCCCCGCCTTCCCGCCGATCAGTTCGACGTTGACCTTCACCGTCCCGCCGTGGCCGATCCAGTCGGCCCATTCGTTCTCCAGCTTCTTGTAGGCGGAACGGTTGAAGTTGAAATTCTGCGGGAACATGTTGCGCGTTCCCTGATCGCCCAGGAAGCGGTGGCCGATGACATGGCCGGCATCGTCGTCCGCCTTCCCGCGCCCGCGCACGCTGTCCTGCGCGTCCAGTTCCGCCTTACCGCGCGGCGTCCCCGCCGGCTGAAGCTCGCGCAGCGTCGCGGTGACGCGCGTCGGCTCGCCCGCGGCGTTCAGCGTCCATTCGGCGGAATTGGCGCCGATCTTCGCGCTGTGGACGCCCGCCCGCGCCGTCGCCTGCGTGCCGCCGGCGAAGAAATCATCCAGCTGACGCCGCGTCGCCATTATCGAATCCCGCGCACCGGCAGGCAGCTTGGCGAGCGCGCCATCGGGGATCGCGTTGATCGCATCGCGCACCTTTTCCAGTGCCGGCGCCAGCGTGCTGCGCAACGCCGGATTGTGCGCGATCGCAGCGACCGAATCGCTGACGGTCTGCGCCCATTTGCCGACCTTGCCCAGCTTGGCGAGATCGCCGACGCCGACCGCGATGCCCAGCGCGGAGATGCCGGCATTGCCCAGATGGCCGCCCGCCCCGCCCCAATCGCCCGAAATGGCCGAGCCGATCGACCGCCCGACCGACACAACCGCATTCGTCCCGTCCGAGATCGGCGTCGGATCGACGATGCCGGTGATGTCCAGCGCCATCTGGCCCAGGTCCAGCCCCAGTTGCACCGGATCCGGCCCGGCCACCCCGGCCGGCGCTGCCGCCCCCGGCGCCGGGCCATTGTCGTTGCCGGCATCCAGCGCGCGCGCCAGTTCGCCGCGCTCCACCGCGGTCAGCCGCGCCTCGACCTGCGTCCGTAGCGCGCCCGCGCGCTGCGGATCGCCCTGCGCCAGCGTCGTCAGCCGGGTGGCGAGCGCGGCAGCATCGAACGTGCCGCCGGCGCGCGCCTGTGTGGTCAGCGCCGCAGCGTCATCGCCGGAGGGCGCGGCGCCGCCGGCGGCATGTCCTGACAGGGCATTGAGGGCGACCATGGCTTCATCCCGGACGACATGTACCGGGCGCCTTGAAGCAGATCGTGGTCGGCGGGCCGATAGTCGGAACGACTATCCCGGCCGGCGTGGCGTTACTTGACGTCCAGCGCGCGGCTCAGCGTGGCGGTCGGTTTGACCAGGCTGTCGTAGACGAAGCTGGCGCCCAGCCCGGCCGCGGCCAGTCCGGCCAGCCCCATGATCGCATATTGGAACGCGGACGAGAACGCGCGCGACCGCTCGACGCGGCGCGCCATCCGCGCCTCGTGCATCATCCGCGTCTCGGCGCGGCGTTCCTGCGCCTGATGCTCGTCGGTCTTGACCGGGCGGGAGGCGTGGCGCGGTTCGTCGATCAGCGCCTTGATCGAGATGCGGTCCTGCGTCTGGACGCCGAAGAAGCGCCCCTTGCCCCAGCGCACGCGCCCGACCAGCACGATCGTGCCGCGGCGCACCTCGATATAGGCGCCCGGTTCCGGCGGGGTGTCGCACCCGGCCATGAACCCGCGCGACGATACGTTGTGGATGACCACGTCGACCCACGACGCGCCCAGCCGCATCCGCGACGGGATGAGGACGGTGATCCGCTCCTCACGGGGCCGAAAGCCCGCCTGCATCTTCGCCAGCACGATCGTGCTTCCCCGGTTACGTCATCCAGCATCCCGGATGCGTTAAAATCGAGAAGATGGGGTTAACGGACGGTCGAAGCGCGCCTTTGCAAACCTTTGTGATCGCCGCTGCGCAGGGGAGCCGCGCCGCGTCGGCGGCACCCCCGCACACGCGCGTCAGATCATGCCCAGCGCCTGCATGTACACTTCCAGGATGGACTGTTCCTCCTGATATTCCTCGCGCTTCTTCTTGCGGATCTGCAGGATCTTGCGGATCGCCTTGGCGTCGTAGCCGCGGCTCTTGGCCTCCGCCATGACGTCCTTGATATCGTCGGCGATACCCTTCTTTTCTTCCTCAAGCCGCTCGGCGCGCTCGATCAGCAGCCGCAGTTCGTCGGCCGCCACATGCCCGCCGCCCATGCCTTCGCCACGTTCTTCCGCCATGTGCCTTCGTCCCCAAATGCCGGACGCCGCCCGCGCCGGGCGCGAATCGCGCTTGCGGCGGACGGCGTCATGAAACCCCGATTGTCCGGTGCGGCGGCGCGTCTATCGTCCCGCGCCGCCGCGCTCAAGCCTTACGCGGCAGGTCGTTTGGCCACCACCCCGCGATGCATGACGAAATCGACATGCTCCAGCCGCGTCACGTCCTCCAGCGGGGAGCCGGACACCGCGATGATGTCGGCGCGCTTGCCCGGCGCCAGCAGCCCCAGGTCGTCGCGACCCAGCAGGTCGGCGGCATCCACCGTGGCGCTGCGGATCGCCTGCGCGGGCGTCATGCCCAGGTCGATCAGCTGCGCGAATTCGGTGGCGTTGCCCCCATGCTTCGACACGCCGGTGTCGGTGCCGAACGCGAACTTCACCCCCGCCGCGAAGGCACGCTTGTGGCTGGCGTGCATCGCGGCGGCGGCGGCCTCCGCCTTGGGGATGGTGGCCGGGGGCAGCGCGCCGGACCGCGCCTGCGCCAGCGCGGCGATCGGCGCGATCTCGGTCGGCACCAGCCAGGCGCCCTTGGCCTTGAACAGCCGGATCGTGTCGTCGTCCAGATAGCTGGCGTGCTCGACCGAATCGACCCCGGCCTCCAGCGCGGCGCGCGTACCTTCGGCGGCATGGCTGTGCGCGGTCGCCTTGCGCCCCAGCGCATGCGCGGTCTCGACGATCGCGCGCATCTCCTCGGGGGTCATCGCTCGGCCCAGCCCGCCGGCGACGTTCGACAGCACGCCGCCGGTCGCCGCGAACTTGATGACCTGCGCGCCCAGCCCAACCTGCCGGCGCACCGCGCGGCGGCATTCGTCCGCCCCGTCGCACACGTTCATCTGGTGCGCGTGGACCGCATCGGCCCATTCCTCCGCCAGCCCGTTGGTGCCGTCGCCATGCCCGCCGCTGACCGAAATCATCTGCCCGGCGTTGACGATGCTCGGCCCCGCAACGTCGCCGCGCTCGATCGCGTCGCGCAGCGCGCGGATGCCGCGCGCGTCGCCGCCCAGGTCGCGCACGGTGGTGAAGCCCGCCTCCAGCGTCTTTCGCGCATTGGCGACGCTGGTCATCATGTCGTCGGCATCGTCGGTGGTCATCCGCGCCAGCCGCTCGCGCAGCGGATCGCCGCCGATCCCCCACAGATGGACGTGCATGTCGATCATGCCCGGCATCACGAACCGGCGCGACAGGTCGACCAGCGTGGCGCCCGCCGGCGGCGCGACGAAGCCGTCGCGGATTTCCGCTACCACGCCGTCACGCACCACGATCGTGCTGTTGCCGCGCGGCGGCTGGCCCGGCCGGTCCAGCAGCGCGCCGGCGTGGATATAGGCCACCGTCGCCGGTGCGGCCGCGGCAGGCGCCGCCGCGGGTTGCGCGACGGCGGGTGCGGCCATGGCCAGCACCATGGCGGTAGCGATCGTCTTCAGCATCGTCCCCGTAACTCCCTGTTATCCGCGGGACGCTAGGCTCAAGGGGACCGGCGACGCAACCGCCTCAGGCGTTCTTCTTCACGCTTTCGGCCATCCGCGCCAGTTGCTCCGGGGTCGCCTCGCCCTGATGCGCGTCCTTCCACGCGGCATAGGGCATGCCGTAGATCGCCTCGCGCGCGGTGTCGCGGTCCAGCCCCGCCGCCTCGCCGATCCAGTCCGACAGGCAGTTGCGGCAGAACCCCGCCAGCCCCATCAGGTCGACGTTCTGCGCATCGCTGCGGTGGCGCAGATGGCGCACCAGCCGGCGGAACGCCGCCGCCGCCGCCGCATCGTCAATCGTGTCGAGCCTGTCCATCATGGGCCTCCGGGAGGTTGAACTGTTCGCGGTAACGGGTAGAGGCGGCGCGGCAAAGCAGGAAGCGGCATGACCCTCGATCCCCAGAACGCCCGTCCCACCGATAAAGAAACGGTGCTCCCGCGCTCGCGCAAGGTCCGCGTGCTCGCCACGCTCGGCCCGGCCAGCGACACGCCGGAGATGATCGCCACCTTGTTCCAGGCGGGGGCCGACGCCTTCCGCATCAACATGAGCCATGGCGATCAGGAATCGAAGAAGGCGGTCATCGCCGCGATCCGCTCGCTGGAGGAACGCTTCAACCGCCCCTCCACCATCCTCGCCGACCTTCAGGGGCCGAAGCTGCGCGTCGGCAAGTTCGCCGACGGGCGCGTCACGTTGGTCACCGGCAGCACCTTCACGCTCGACCACGATACGACGCCGGGCGACGCGACCCGCGTGCGCCTGCCGCATCGCGAGATCTTCGCCGCGATCGAGCCGGGCGCGCGGCTGCTGCTGGACGACGGCAAGCTCGTCCTGCGCGTCACCGATCATGACGCCGACCGCATCGTCACCACCGTCGAGGTCGGCGGCCCGCTGAGCGACAACAAGGGGCTGAACGTCCCCGATGTCGTCGTGCCGATGGCGGCGCTGACCGAAAAGGACCGCTCCGACCTCGCCTTCGCGGTCGACCAGGGGGTGGACTGGATCGCGCTGTCGTTCGTCCAGCGGCCCGAGGATCTGGCCGAGGCGCGCAAGCTGATCGAGGGGCGCGCCGCGCTGCTCGCCAAGATCGAGAAGCCCGCCGCGATCGAGCGCCTCGATGAGATCGTCGAGCTGTGCGACGGCGTGATGGTCGCGCGCGGCGACCTGGGCGTCGAACTGCCGCCGCAGTCGGTGCCGCCGCTGCAGAAGCGGATCGTGGAAACCGCGCGGCGGATGGGCCGCCCGGTGGTCGTCGCGACCCAGATGCTCGAATCGATGATCGTCTCGCCCTCGCCGACCCGCGCGGAGGTGTCCGACGTCGCCACCGCCATCTACGACGGCGCGGATGCGATCATGCTGTCGGCGGAAAGCGCCGCGGGCCAGTGGCCGATCGAATCGGTCGCGATGATGAACGCGATCGGCGATGCGGTGGAACGCGACCCGATGCACGGCGACCGCGTGCATTTCACCGTCACGCGCCCCGATCCCACCACCGCCGACGCGCTGGCCGAGGCGGCGAAGAACATCGCGGAGACGGTGTCGGCGTCGGCGATCATCTGCTTCACCACCTCCGGTTCGACCGCGCGGCGCATCTCGCGCGAGCGGCCGGGCGTGCCGATCCTGGTGCTGACCCCCAGCAAGGATACCGCGCGCCGCCTGGGGCTGTTGTGGGGCACCCACAACGTCAACACCCGCGACGTCGAATCCTTCGAGGAGATGGTCGCCAAGGCCAAACGGATCGCGCTGCGCCAGGGGATCGCCAAGGCCGGCGACAGCGTCATCGTCATGGCCGGCGTGCCGTTCCGCACCCCAGGCTCCACCAACGTGCTGCATGTCGTGCGGATCGTGGGTGACGAATTGAAGGACTATCGCGGCCCCGACGCGCGCTAACGCCGCGCGCTGAACGCCGCCCGCTTATCGGGTAACGCGGTGGCGGGTGGAACGCCGGCCGCCGCTGCGCTTTCTCCGCCCATGACCGGCAGGGTTAGGCGAAAGGCGGGGCTGGCCGCCGCGGCGGCGCTCGCCGCAACCCGGCGCACGCCCGACGATCGCTGCGCGCTGTGCGACCGCCCGCTGGGCGCACGGGTCGAATGGCATCACGTCGTCCCACGCGGCGAAGGCGGGACCGACACCGTACCGCTCCACCCGATCTGCCACCGCGCGATCCACGCCGCCGCCGACAATGCGACGCTCGCGCGTGCCGGGGCGCTCGCGGCGATCCGCGACCGGCCGGACATCGCGCGCTTCCTGCGCTGGATCGCCGACAAGCCCGCCGACTTCCACGCCGCCACCCGCCGCGCCCGCCGGGAATAGCCCGTGCCCACCCTCATCACGACGTCGCCCTGTCCGTGACCGTTTTGCGGCACCCCCGCCGCATCGCCGCCACAAACCCGCACTTCCGTTCATCCGGACGACAGGAAGCGTGACAGTTCCGCAACACTCCCCGCAAAGCTGCGATTTTGTGTGCAGGTGCGAGCAACCAAGCGCGCGCCCCGCGGTTCAGCCAGTCCCAGTCCCGGCGGCCGCCGTTGCGGCCCAGTCACCGGGCAACACAGAAGTTTGAGGAAGCGTATGCGTAAGCTCGTTCTCGCGGCCGTTGCCGCGTCTGCCGCGTTCGTGGCGACCCCGTCGCTGGCGCAGGACACCTATTCCACGACGGCGGCTCCTGCCCCCGCCGCCGACACGGCGACCGCGCCCGACGGCACCCGCGCCTTCGGCATCGAGCCGTATTTCGGCGTGCGCGGCGGCTGGGAAGAATTCTCGAAGGACAGCGTGCCGGGCGCACCGATCGGCGACAAGCTGAACGGTTCGCTGGTCGAGGGGCTGGTCGGGGTCAACGTGCCGCTGGGTCCGGTGTTCATCGGTGCCGAGGGCAATGTGGCCAAGGGCGTGTCGGGCGACATCGACTGGCAGTATGGCGCCGCCGGCCGCTTCGGCTTCCGCGCCGGTGAGAGCGGCATGATCTACGGCAAGGTCGGCTATCAGTGGGTTAACTTCGACAAGCGCGTCGACACCACCCGCGATTTCCACGACGTCACCTACGGCATCGGCTTCGAAGTCGGTCCGAAGGAGATCGGCCTGGGCGGCATCACCGGCAATTCGGGCATCCGCCTGCGCGGTGAAGTGTCGACCTTCGGCTGGACCAACAGCTTCCGTCCGACGCTGGGCGTGATCGCCCACTTCTGATCTGACGAGCTTCCGGTCGCCAAGGGAGCACCAGGCGACCGGTCCGCACCAGTTGTGTTCCGTGCGGAAGGGAAGGGGCGGCGCCGAATGGCCCGCCCCTTTTCCGTGTCCGGCGTCCGCGATCCCGTCACGCGGGCGGCAGCCACTCCTCCAGGATCGCATTGACCGCCTCGGGCGCTTCCTGCTGCACCCAGTGCGATACGCCGGGCAGCCGCCGGATCGTCAGGTCGGCGACGTATTGCTCCGTGCCCTCCAGCGTCTCCACCCCCAGCGCGGTGTCTTCCTCGCCCCACACGATTAGCGTCGGCACCTCGACGCGACCGCCGTTCGAGAGCGCCATGCGATCGCGATGGCGCACCGCGGCACGATACCAGTTGACCATCGCGGTAATCGCGCCGGGGCGCTGCGCCGCGCGGGCGTAGACGTCCAGCACCGCGTCGGGGAAGCGCGACTTGTCCACCGCCATGCCGCGGAACGCGCGGCGGATCGCGGCGGCATCGCCGCTCAGCAGCATTCGTTCGGGCAACCAAGGCAATTGGAAGAACGCCATGTACCAGCTTCGCCGCCGCTGCGGCCAGTGCCCCAGTGCGCGCTGGAAACAGCGCGGGTGCGGCAGGTTCATCACCACCAGCCGCTCGACCGGGCGGATGCGGTTGATCGCGAACATCCACGCGATCGCCCCGCCCCAGTCGTGCGCCACCAGGGTCAGCTTCTTCGCCCCGCTGGCGTCGAACAGCGCCGCGGCATCGGCGACGATCCGGTCCGCGCTGTAGTCGGCAACCTCGGGCGGGCGGGACGATGCGCCATAGCCGCGCTGGTTGGGCGCCCAGACGCGATAGCCCTTGGCCGCCAGCAGCGGGATCTGGTGGCGCCAGCTGTAGTGAAGTTCGGGAAAGCCATGCAGGCACAGCGCCAGATGATCGCCCTCGCCCGCCTGCGCGACTTCGAACGTCAGCCCGTTGGCCGCGACCTGCGCGATGTCGATGCCGCTCCCCGGATCGGGTGTCCAGCTCGGCCCGGACGCGTCCGGCGGTATCATCCGATGGCCTTCCGGCTGAGCTGCACCAGCGGCGCCACCGACGAATAATTCGGCACGTCGCCCTGCACCTCCGCGTTGCGCGGCAGGCCGATCGCCTGCTGGAACGCCTCCATCGACGCGAACTCCACCTGCGCGATCGCCGCGAACGCCGGGTCGCCCGTCAGCCCGGCCACCGCCAGATGCACGGTCACGCCCGTCACCGCATCCCCCCACACGTCGCGGCACAAGGGGATATGCGTGCCGGTGAAATAGTCCGCGTCGAACCGCGCATCGGCGGCATAGGGGTAGGCGATCGACAGCGTGACCATGTCCTCATCCTCCATTCGGGGCGCGGGCGTCCTGCGACACCCCTTCGCCGGCCCGATTCGCGGGTCTCGGCGAAAAGCATAACTTCCGTTATGTGCGGATCACAAGGGCGCGCTCACGCCAGCCGCAGCGAATCCACCAGCAATTCGGCCGCGACCGACGGCGGCGGCGTCAGCCCGCCTTCGGTCCACGCCAGCAGGAACCCGCTGACCGCGCCCGACAATATCCCGACCGTCAATCGCGCGACATGCCCGTCGCCCGCGCGCGCCAGCACGTCGCGCATCGTCGCCAGCCCGGCCACCTGCTCACGGAACAGCGTGACGGCATTGGCGCCCGCCGACCCGTCCAGCAAGGCGCGGTACAGCCGCGGCTGCGACGCGATCCGTTCCAGCGCGAAACGCGATGTCGCGACATGCGCGTCGCGTATCGGGGTCCGCGCCTGCACCAGCCGCTCGGCCAGCGCGTGCTGCTCGACCAGGTCCGCTCGCAGCCGGTCGACCAGCAGCGCGTCGACGCCGGTGTAATGGCGGTAGAAGGTCGGACGGCCGACGCCCGCCTCCTGCGCGACCATGCTGACCCCGATCGCCGAATATTCCATGCGCTCCGCCAGCCGGCCCAGCGCCGCATGCAACGCGGCGCGCGTCCTGCGCTGCCGCTCGTCCAGCCTGTCATGCGGTCCATCGGTCGCCATGGCGCTGCATACGCCCGCCGCCCGCCGCCCGCAAATCGACGGCAAAGATAAGATACACTTGTTCCATAACTCTTGTCATGGTAGCGCCCGGTGAACGGGAAGCCCCCAGAGGCCCTCGACACATGGGAGAGGAAAAGCGATGTCGATGAACAAATGGCGTATTCTGGTGTCCGTGGCCCCGATCGCGCTGGCCTGCCCGGCCTATGCCCAGGCACCCGCCACCGATTCGTCGGCCCCCGCACCGGCCGCCCAGCAGGGTAGCGGCGGGCTGGAAGACATCGTCGTCACCGCGCAGCGCCGCGCCGAGAACATCCAGGACGTGCCGATCGCGATCACCGCCGCCGATGCGGATACGCTGGCAACCGCACGGGTCGACAACGTCGCCAACATCCAGGCGATCAGCCCCAGCATCAGCTTCCGCGCGACGAACATCGCCACCTCGTCGGCCAATGTCATCATCCGCGGGCTGGGCACCACCGGCAACAGCCGCAGCTTCGAAGGATCGGTCGGCGTCTTCATCGACGGCGTCTATCGCAGCCGCGCCGCCTCCGCGCTTCAGAACTTCCTCGACATCGACAACCTCCAGGTGCTACGCGGTCCGCAGGGAACGCTGTTCGGCAAGAACACCACCGCCGGCGCGCTGCTGCTGACCTCCACCAAGCCCAGCCTCGACCGGACCGAGGGGCTGGTCGACCTCAGCTACGCCAATTACCAGACGGTGCTGGCCCGCGCGGCGGTGTCGGTACCGCTCAGCGACACGCTGTCGTTCCGAATCGCCGGCCTGGCGGGCAAGCGCGACGGATTCTACAAGGATGCTACGACCGGCCGCTCGCTCAACAACGACGCCAGCCAGGCGGTCAAGGGCCAGTTGCTGTTCGAACCGAGCGCGGACCTGACGATCCGCCTCATCGGCGACTATGCGCACAGCTCCGGCGACTGCTGCTATGCGACCAGCGACTATATCAACGGCCCGACGCAGCCGCTGATCGATGCGCTGACGCTCGCCAACGGCCGCCGCGTGCCGTCGCGCCGTCTGGAAGACTTCCAGGCCTCGCTCAGCGCGCGCAGCCTTCAGTCGATCGAGGATTACGGCGGGACGGCATTGGTCAACATCGGCGTGGGCAACGGCGAGATCCGCTCGGTCACCGCGCTGCGCCGTTTCACCCTGCAGCAGACCGATGCCGATGCCGACTTCTCCGGTGCCGACGTACTCAGCCTTGACGAAGGGTTCCGCAGCAAGTTCTTCTCGCAGGAGCTGACCTACAACGGCAAGATCGAGGCGCTGAACGCCGACCTGGTCGTCGGCGGCTTCTTCTCGGACGAGCGGCTCAACATGGACCGCAACCTTTATTGGGGCACACAGGCGCAGACCTATTGGGACGCGGTGCTCGCCGGCGCGGGCATTCCGCCGGGCACGGTGTCCGCCACGAACAGTCGTATCGCCATCGAGTTCATGAACGGACGTTCGAAATCCTACGCCGGGTTCGCGCACCTCGATGCGCGGCTGAGTGATCAGTTCAGCGTGATCGGCGGCATCCGCTATTCGGTGGAGGAGAAACAGGGCGCGTTCCGCTACGGCTTCTACGATCCGCGTCCCAATGCGGTGTTCCGCGTGCTGGGCGTCTCGCCCGGTCCCGCTTACGACCGCTCGACCACCGACAAGGCGTTCAGCGGGACCGTCGGGCTTCAATACCGTCCGGTCGACGACGTGATGCTGTACGCCACGTACAATCGCGGCTTCAAGGCGGGCGGCGTCAACATCGACTCCAACGGCGGCGGGCTGGTCGCCAACAATCCGGCCGAACGGCCGGGTGCGGTGCCAGCCAATCCGGTGTATCGCCCGGAAACCGTCAACGCCTATGAAATCGGCGGCAAGTTCGAATATCTCGATCGCCGCGCGCGTACCAACATCTCGTTCTTCTATTACGACATTTCGGACGTGCAGGTGGCGCAGTTCGTGGGCCTGCGCTTCACCGTGCTCAACGCGCGCTCGGCGACCGATTACGGCGTGGAGATCGAGAACCTGTTCCAGCTGACGCCCGCGCTGACGCTGGGGCTGGACGGCACCTGGCTGCCGCACGCGCAATACGGCGCCGATCCGACGATCGACGCCGTGCTGTCCAATTCGCGGTTCCGCTTCGCGCCGAAGTTCCAGGGCAATGCGACGCTCAACCTCGACCAGCCGCTCACCGACGAGGTCAACCTGACCGCGCGCGTGCAATACCAGTATAGCGGCAGCCAGCTCATCAACACCGCCTCGCTGGCGGAACGCGGCGCGGTGCACCTGCTCAACGCCAACCTGGGGCTGAAGCTACGTTCGGGGCTGACCGTGGAGGCGTTCGGGCAGAATCTGACCAACGAAATTTACCCCACCCAGGCGTTCAACACCCCGATCCAGACCGGGGACCAGAACGCCTATCTCGCCCCGCCGCGCACCTACGGCCTGCGCGTCCGGGCGTCGTTCTGACCGGAGGGCGAGCGATGGAAGCGTTCGACGTCAACCAGATCGCCGATCCCGCGATCTACGGCGATCCCGCACGGTTGCAGGCGTTCATGACGTGGCTGCGCACCGAACATCCCGTCGCCCGGGCGGAACCGCCCGGGTACCGGTCCTTCTGGGTGCTGACGCGCCACGCGCATATCCGCGAGGTGGAACGCCGCGCGGACATCTTCAACGCCGGCCCGCGCAGCACGCTGATGCCGGTCGAGGTGGAAGAGATGAACCGCCAGTTCTTCGGGCTGGAGGCCGGGGTCGAATCGCTGGTGATGATCGACGGCGCGCGCCACCAGGAATTGCGCGCGATGACGCAGGATTATTTCCTGCCCAAGAACATCCGCCGACTGGAGGCGATGGTCGACGGGCTGGCGGACGAATTCGTCGGGCGTCTGCGCAGCTTTGCCGGCGGGCGCTGCGACATCGCCGCCGACGTGGTGTTCTGGTACCCGCTGCGCGTCGCGATGACGATCCTGGGCATCCCGCCGGCGGACGAGGCGCGGATGCTGAAGCTGACGCACGAGATTTTCGGGGCAAGCGACCCGGCGGTGCGCCGGCCGGGGCTGACGATCGGCGAACATCTGACCACGGTCGTGCAGGAATATGCCGCCTTCTTCGCGGAGGTGAATGCGCGCAAGCTGGCCGACCCGCAGGACGATGTCGGCACGCTGATCGCCCGCGGGCTGGAGGGCGCACGCGACCTGACCCCGTCGGAACGGCTGGGCTATTACGTGATCGTCGCCACCGCCGGCCATGACACCACCGCGGCCTCGATCGCCGGGGGGATCAGCGCCCTCATCGACGATCCGTCGCTGATCGCGCGCCTGCGCGACGATCCCGCCTTGGTGAAGAGCTTCGCCAACGAGGCGATCCGCTACACCGCGCCGGTCAAGCATTTCTTCCGCACCGCGACGCAGGATTACACGATCGACGACGTCGTGATCCGCGCGGGCGATCACGTCATGCTCAACTACGGCGCGGCGACCCGCGACGATGCGGTGTTCCCCGACGCCCAGCGGTTCGTCGCGGATCGCACCCCCAACAACCACCTCGCCTTCGGCTACGGCCCGCACCAATGCCTGGGGCAGTTCGTCGCCAAGCTGGAGATCGAGGCGTTCTTCCGCGCCTTCAGCCGCAACGTCACGTCGGTCGTGGCGGACGGGCCGGCGCTGTACACCCAGGCAGCCTTCGTCAGCGGGATTCGCAGCCTGCCGGTGCGGCTGGAGATGGCGGCGGAGGCATCGCACGCCGCCCACTGATACTTCGCCCTACCCCCGCCGGTCGCGGCGTCGGCGGGTCATCAGGTCGGGGCGGGGCGGCGGCACCCAGCCGGCGGGCGGCTCGACCCGCTGCCGGCTGGTGCCCAGTCCCATGCTACCGGGGCGCTGGCGTTCCAGCCCCTGCGTATCGGCTGCGGCCGCCTGCGCGTCGCTGGCGCCGCCACGGATCAGGTTGATACGATCGCGCAGCCGCCGCGCCTCCTCGAAATCCAGCGCCGCGGCGGCGGCCTCCATCTGCGCGTGCAGCGCGGCGATATCCTCGGTCATGCGCGATCAACGCATCGCGCGCCGGATCGGTGCGTGTGCGCGGACTATGCTACGCCGCGAACCATGAACCGCACCGCCTCGATCGATTCGCTGCGCCAGGCGCTCCACGCCGGGCGGGCAGCCGCCGTCGCGCAGGCCGCGGCGCAGCAACTGGCGGCGACGCCCGACGACATCGACCTGCTCGAAATCGCCGCGCTCGCTGCCGAGGCCTGCGGCGACCCGGCGCGCGCCGAACGCTGCCTGCGCCATCTGGTCACGGTCGCGCCGGACGCCTTGTGGGCGCGCGACGACCTAGCGCATTTTCTGTTGCGCCACGGCCGCGATGACGAAGCGGAGGCGGTGGCGCGCGATACGATCGCGATCGCGCCGGACGGCCCGGCCGCCCACGCCTTCGTCGGGCAGCGGATGATCCAGCGCGAGGCGCTGGTGGAGGGCGCGTGGCATCTGCGCGTCGCACGCCGCCACCTGCCCGCCGCACAGGCGGCGCAGCTGGCGCCCGCGCTGGGTCGCGCGCTGCTGCGGCTGGGCGAGCCGCAGGACGCCGCCGCGCTGGCACGCGAGGCACTGGCGGCCGCGCCCGGCGCGCTCGACGCGGCGATCCTGGCGACCGAGGCGGCCGAGCAATCGGGCGACGCCCCCGCCGCCGAGGCGGCCTTCGCGCACGCCGAACGGATCGCCGCCGCCGCGGGCCGCGACGTCGCCTTGCTGGACGCGCGCGTGCTGGCGATCGGCGGGCGCTGGCGCGAGGCGCTGGCGCAGCTCGACCGGCTACCCGACGATGCCGGTGGCGCGGCGCTGCTGCTGCGCGGGCGACTGCGCGACCGCGCCGGGCGGCACGAGGCGGCGTGGCGCGATCTGGTGGCGGGCAAGGCGCGGCTCGCCCGTCCCTATGATCGCGACGCGGTGGACCGGCGGTTCGCGCAGCAGCGCACATGGCCCGCAGTGCTGCCCGCCGCCCCACCGCGCGGCGACGTCGCGCAACCCGTGTTCATCATGGGGATGCCGCGATCGGGCACAACGCTGCTGGAACAGATCCTGTCGGCGCATCCCGATATCCGCGCCGGCGGCGAACTGCCGTTCGTGGCGCAGCTGCGCGGCTTCGCCCACGGGCTGTTGGGCACCGACCTCCCGCTGCCGGTCTCGGTCGCGCGGCTGCGGATCGCCGACCGGCACCATCTGCCGGCACTGTTCCGCGATTTCTACCTTGCGCGCGCACGGCAATACGGGCTGGACGGCGGCGCGCGATTCTTCACCGACAAGATGCCGCTGAACGAGGTCGACGCTCCGCTGATCCGCCTCGCCTTCCCCGACGCGCCGCTGCTGCTGATGCGCCGCCACCCGCTCGACACATTGGTGTCGATGATGGCGCACGACATGACGCATGGCGCGAACTGCGCCTACCGGCTGGAGGATGCCGCGCATCACCTGGCGGGTGTGTCGGATCTGGTCGTCGACTATCGCGAGCGGCTGGGCATCGCCCCGCTGGTCGTCCGCTACGAGGATCTGGTGACCGACGCGGCGGCGCAGGTGGCGCGCGTGATGGCCGCGATCGGCCTGCCCCCGCACCCGGCGCAACGCGATTTCCACCGCCAGTCGCGCCACGCCCCCACGCCGAGCCATGCGCAGGTGCGCGAGCCGCTGCACGCCCGCTCGGTGGAACGGTGGCGCGCCCACGCGGCGTCACTCGCGCCGGTCGTCCCGGTGGTCGCCGCCGCGCTGGAACGGGGCGGCCACACCGTCTGACGCCGCGCGGTCAGACGCGCAAATACCAGCCGCGCTTGTCCATATAGGCGATCGGATACCAGACGATCGCGACGAAGATCGCCACCGGCGCCAGCGCCGCCACCTGCGTGCCCGTCACCGGTGCCAGCCAGCGGAACGGCAGCTGGATCGCATCGCCGGTCAGGATGATCGACGCCAGGTCATGCAGCACATAGGCGGCGATCGCGTTGCGCCCGAAACTGCCGAACAGGTCGCCCTTCGTCGCCGGGCGGTCGTCGCGGTCGAACCAGGCGTGGAATGCGCCCAGCAGCGCCACCGTCAGCCCGGTGGAGAGCAGCACGAAGCTGCTGGTCCACAGGTTCTTGGCGATCGGGAACACCAGACCCCACGCCAGCCCCGCCGCCATCCCCGCCACTCCGGCGACGAACAGCCGCTTCGCCGCGGCAGGCACCGGCAGCCCTCGGCGCAGGTAGTCGCCCGTCAGCGTGCCCAGCAGCCCCTGCGCGATCGCCGGCAGCGTGCCGAGCAGCCCTTCGGGATCGTAGCCGTCCGGCCCCTTCACGTAGCGCCAGTTGCCGAACACTTCGCGGTCGACCCAGGACACGAAATTATGCCCCTGCACCCACAGGTCGGTGGCGCTGCCGTCGGGCATCGGCAACAGGCACAGCCCCCAATAGCCGACCAGCAACGCGCCCGCCGCGATCGCCCGCGCCCGCCCGCTCATCCGCGGATAGAGGATCGCGCAGATCGCGAAGACGATGCCGATCCGCTGCAGCACGCCCGGCAGGCGCGGCACATATTTGTGGAAGTCCGCCAGGAAGAACATGTGCCCCAGCAGCAGGCCCAGCAGGATCATCCGCCCCGCCCGCGCCAACACGCGCCGCGTCGCCGCCGCGCCGCCCGCGTCGGGCTTGGCCGAAATCGCGATCGACACGCCCACCATCGTCAGGAACGCCGGGAACACCGTGTCGGCCAGCGTGAAGCCCGCCCAGTCGGCGTGGAGCAGCGGCGCGAACACCGGCTTGTCCATCCCCTGCACCCCGGCGGTGGCGTTGACGGTGATCATCCCCGCCACCGTCACCCCGCGCAACAGGTCGAGCGAGCGCAGCCGCCGCCCGGCCCGGTCGTGCGGGTCACGCGGCCCGGTCGCGACCGGGCCGACGGGACCATCCGCGATGGGGGAGGAAGGGTGTGCAGCGGCGGTCATGTCCATTCTCTCCCCGATCCGGCGCTCAATAGGTCAGCCGCAGCCCGACGTAGAAGGTGCGCCCGTTGTCGTAATAGGCACGCGGGATCGCCGGGTCGCCGACGAAATAATAGAGCTTGGCGTTGGTGATGTTCTGCGCATCCGCGCTCAGCGCGATGTGCGGCGTCACGTGGACCAGCAGCGATCCGTCGAGCTGCCCGAACCCGTCCTGCCACATCGGCGTCGCACGATCGATGCCCGACCGGAACTTCGACCGGTAGCTGTACGCCAGCCGGGTGCTGATCAGCTTGTCCTCGTAATAGCCGGTCAGGTTCCAGGTGTGCTTGGAATTGCCGTCGATCTCGCGGCTGAAATTGTCCGCCGCGGTCACCGCATCGGCGTTCTTCTTGGCATCCGAATAGGTGTAGTTGGCGATGAAGCCGAAGCCGCCGTAGATCGGCTGCTGCCAGTTCACCTCCACGCCCTTGTTGACGCCGCCGCCGCCGTTGACCGGCTCCTCGATCAGGAAGGTGGCGCCATTGGGGTGCAGCACGGTGCGGTAGAAGCGCCGCGACGTCGTGGTGGTGATGTAGTTGCTGATGTCCAGCGCGAAGACACCGACCGACAGCAGCGCCTGCGGCCCATAATAGAATTCCGCCGCCAGGTTGAACTGCCACGCGCGGAACGGGTCGAGCCGCGGGTTGCCCCCCGCGCTGCCCGACAGGCTCAGGTCGTCGAGCGAGAAGGCGCCGGCCAGTTGCGCATAGCCCGGCCGCGACATCACCTTCGCCACCGCCGCGCGCAGCAGCAGCTTGTCGGTCGCGTTGTAGGTCAGGTTGGCGCTGGGCAGCACGTCCCAATACGACCGGCCGTCGTTCACCGCGCCGAACTCGCCGAACTTGTTGATGATCGTCGGCGTGACATTGGGCGAATATTGCAGCGTGCTGATGTCGGTATGGATGCTGCGCAGGCCGATGTTGCCGCGCCAGTTGCGGTCGTTGCCGACCTTCGCCATCGCATAGAAGGACGCATCGTTCTCCTTCACCGAGAAGCTGGAGGGCGGATAGAAAGCCTCGCTGACGCCGCCGCGGGTGTTCAGGATCGCCTCCACCTTGCCCAGGTCCGCCAGCGAATAGCGCGTCGCCGCGCCGATCCGGCGGTTGAAGTCCGCCGGGGTGGTCGCGCCGGCATAGACGTCGAACAGCCCGATCTGGTTGGTGTTCGACGCGCCGTTCTGCGGGTCCACCGCCGGCGTCTCGTTACCCGCCCACAGGATGCCGGTGGCGTTGACCGCACGCTTGTGGCTGGTGAAGCGCGCGCCGGTCTTGATCGAGCGCAGCCAGCTCGAGTCCGGATATTGCTGCTCCAGGTCGGCCTGGGTGTAGAATTCCGTGTCGGGCGAGATCGTCGAGCCGCCCCACGTCCCGCTGAAATAGTTCTTCAGATAGGCCGCCGACGTCGGATCGGTCGGCAGGCCCGGATAGCTGATCGTCGCGCCCTTGCCCGCGATCGCGTAGCTCATGCCGGTCTGCCAATAGCTTTCCCAGGCGCGCTCCTTGCTGGTTTCGCCGCGCCCCTCGGTGTAGCCGATGTTGGCGTGGACGGTCAGGTCGTCGGCCGGGTTCCACCTGGCCTCCAGCGTCCCGTTCCAGGTCGAGGAGAAGGCGCTGCGGAAGATATCGTCCTGCACGCGCCCGAACGCCGCCTGCCCGCCCGCACCGGTCGCCCCCCAGGCGGCGGAGGTGAGGTAGGTGATCCCGTCGTACGACTTGGTCGTATATTGACCCAGCGAATAGCCCGGCGTTCCCGGCGTCGAGTTTTCCGCGACCAGCTTGCTGGTCCACGCCATGCTGTTCACGTTGACGTTGTTGGCGCTCATCCGCGTGTACAGGCCGGTCGCGGTCAGCTCCAGCCGGTCGGTCGGCTTGAACTGGACGGTGACGGTCCCGCCCTTGCGGATACGCTCCTGCGTGAAATAGGCATTGCCGATCAACGCCGGATAGGCGACGTCGACGCCGCTGCCGGCGAAATTCTCCTGCGTGGCATAGCCGAGGAACTCCTGCCCGTCGCGGCGGAACGCGCGCGCTTCGTAGAAGCCGGCGGCGAGCACACCCAGCGTCCCGGCCTTGTTCTTCCAACTCGCCACGCCCGACACCTGCGGCTTCCACTTGTCGGACAGGTCGTTGTACACACCCTGCGCGGTCAGGTTGAACGTGCCCGACGGCAGGTCCAGCGGCATCCGGCTGTGGACGTTGATCGTGCCGCCGATCCCGCCCTCGGGAATATCGGCCTGGGCGCTCTTGTACACCTCCAGGCTGCCGACGATCTCCGACGGGAACATGCTGAAGTTGAAGCTGCGCCCGCCGTTCGCCTGGTCCAGCACGAACCAGTCGCCGGTCGCCAGGCTGTGCCCGTCGAGCAGCGTCAGGTTCAGTTCCGGGTCGGTGCCGCGGATCGACACCGACTGGTTCTCACCAAAGCCGCCGCCCGCCGACGATCCGGTGACGACGTTGACGCCGGTCAGCCGGCCGAGCGAATCGGCGACGTTCTTGTCGGGAAACTTGCCGATATCCTGCGCGGTGATGACTTCGGACACCATGTCCGACTTGCGCTTCTGGTCCAGCGACGCCTGGATCGAGGCGCGGATGCCGGTGACGACGATGTCGTTGCCATCCTCCTGCGCGCCGCTGCGCAGCTGCGCGGCGCCGACCTCGCCCTGCACCTGATCGGGCGTGACGGCCGGCGGCGGCGCATCCTGCGCCCGCGCGGTGGCCGATGCGGCCAGCGCCATCATGCTGACGGACGACAGAATCCCCTTGACGAACATCACCGGCCCCCAATGCAAATGTAATTATTTGGTACTACCGATCGCTCCAGCCGCGCTCGATCCACGGTCGCGGAACGACTGATATGGATAAGGAAGCACCGATTTGTTACGCGATGCAAGCCCAAATATGACGTTTGTGTATCTGGATGTTTCTAACGTCATATTTTGGTATTGTGCACCGGAGCAGGCCGTGACACCATCCGGTCCGCCGGGCATCACGACCCGCGCACTATCCGTATCGGAAGGACCGGGATGCCGTTGATCGCGTCGCTGCTCGCCTCACTGCCCCTCGCCGGATCGGCCCCCGCGCCCGATCTCGCCGCGCTGGCCGGGGGGCTGGGCTATCGGGTGACGGTGGTCGACAACCGCCCGACGACCTGCCCCCCGCCGCCCGCGGACCCCGCCGCCGCGCCGGTGCCTGCGGGCGCCCCCACCCCGCCGCCCCCGCCCCGGCGCTGCATGATCGCCGATATCGACATCGACACCCCCGCCGGGATCGTGGTGCCCGCCGGTCTGGAGATCCGCACCAGCCTGATCGGCAGCGTGCTGGCGCTGGACAGCGACGATTTCACCAGCCGTACCGTCAACGGCGACGTCACCGTCTTCGCGGTGCGCCCCGGCCGCACGCTGGCGCCGGGGCGGCACTACCGGTTGCGCCTGACCACCACGGTGCCGTTCTTCTCGCGCTCGTTCGTGATGCCCAATGCCGCGCTCGCCGCGCCGGGGATGGCGCCGGTGGTGATCGCCGCGACGCGCCCCGGTACCGATGCGGCCACGGGGCTGGAAACGCAGCCCTATGTCGCGCCGATGACCGACGAGCCGCGGCTCGCCACGGCCGATGCGGTCGACCGCAACGTCTGGCTGACCCCGGCCCGCGCCTTCGCCCGCTATGCCGCGCGCGGCGACGCGGCACGCCCGGATATCGCGATCCTCCCAGCCCCCGCGCAGGTCGAGCGCCCGGACGGCGCGCCGCTGGACCTGACTCGCGGGGTGCGCGTGACGCTGCGCGGCGTGACGCGCGCCGCGATCGCGCCGGCGCTCGACGGCCTCACCCGCGCCGGGGTGGGAAGCGGCGCGGTACCGCTGTCGATCGCGGTCGGGAATGCGGCGCTGCCGGCGGAGGGCTATCGCCTGACCGTCGACGCGCGCGGCATCGCGATCGCCGCGCACGACGCCGCCGGCGCGTCCTATGCGCTGCGCTCGCTGGCGCAGCAGGCCGCGCATGAAGGCCGCCGGATGAAGCCGCTGACGATCGTCGATGCGCCGCGGCTCGGCTATCGCGGGCTGCATATCGACATCGCGCGCAACTTCCACGGCCGCGTCGAGATCCTGCGAATCATCGACCAGATGGCGGCGATCAAGCTCAACACGCTGCACCTTCACCTGGCCGACGACGAAGGCTGGCGGATGCAGATCGCGGCGCTGCCCGAACTGACGCAGGTCGGCGCCTACCGCTGCCTCGACCTGGACGACCGCGCCTGCCTGCAACCGCAGCTGGGCGCCGACCCGGCGCGCGGCGCGCCCACCAACGGCTACCTGACCGAGAGCGATTATCTGGCCATCCTGGCCGCGGCGAAGGCGCGGCAGATCACCGTCGTCCCCTCGTTCGACATGCCCGGCCATTCGCGCGCCGCGATCAAGGCGATGGAGGCGCGCTACCGCCGGCTCGCCGCCGCCGGCCGCATCGCGGAGGCCGAACGCTACCGGCTGGTCGAACCGGCCGACACGACCCGATACCTCAGCATCCAGCTGTACGACGACAATACGCTGAACGTCTGCATCCCGCAGACCTATCGCTTCCTCGACACCGTCGTCGCGGCGATGGCGCGGCTCCATGCGAAGGCCGGGGTTCCGCTGCGTCTCTACCATATCGGCGCGGACGAGACCGCCGGCGCGTGGCGCGATTCGCCCGCCTGCCGTGCGGAGGCGGCGCGCACCGGCACGCCGATCGCGCATCTCGGCGCGCGCTTCGTCGAACGGGTGGCCGCGATGCTGGCGGCGCGCGGCATCCGCGCGGGCGCGTGGAGCGACGGGCTGACCCATGCCGATGCCGACAAGCTGCCCGCGCAGATGCAATCCTATGTCTGGGGCGGGCTGTTCGGGCCGGGCGTGGCGGAGGCGCATGCCCACGCCAACCGCGGCTGGCCGGTGATCCTGTCGATCCCCGACGTCACCTATCTCGACATGCCGCAGGCGGTGTCGCCCGACGAACCCGGTGCGACCTGGGCCACGCGGGAGATCGACCTGTTCCGCCTCTATGCCTTCATGCCCGGCAATTTGCCCGCCAATGGCGCGGTGGTGACGGATATCCTCAACCGTCCGGGCACGATCGCCGATCCGGTACCGCTCGCCCCCGGCCACCATGTCGCCGGCATCCAGGGGCAATTGTGGAGCGAGATGGTGCGGCGCGATTCGCAGGTCGAATACATGCTGTTCCCGCGGCTGTTCGCGCTGGCGGAACGCGGCTGGTCGACGCCGGCGTGGGAACCGGCCTACACGCCCGGCGCCAGCTATTCCTATGGCGATGCGCGGGTCGACAGCGCCGCGCTGCTGGCGGGCTGGCGCGACTTCGCGGGCCGTGTCGCCGAACGGCTGACCGCGCTGGAGGGCGACGGCATCATCTATCGCCTGGCACCGCCCGGCGCGCGGATCGTCGCTGGCCGGCTGGAGGCGAACAGCGAACTGCCGGGGACCGCGATCGACTATCGCCCCGCCGGCGGCGCCTGGACGCGCTACACCGGTCCGGTCGCGGTGGGCGGCGCGACCGAGTTGCGCACCGTCACGCACGACGGGCGCCGCGTCAGCCGCACGATCACCGTCGTCCCGGCGCGCGCGGCATGGCAATGACCCGGCTCGCCGCCGCGCTCGCACTCGCCGCACCGCTGCTGCTCGGCGCCGCCCCGCGCGCCGACGACTGGCACGATCCGGCGCTGTCGCCCGATCGCCGCGCCGCGCTGGTGCTGGCGGCGATGACCCGCGAGGAAAAGCTGGCGATGGTGATCGGCGATTTCGCGTCGGACCAGGTGGGCAAGCCGGACGCGCACCCGCCCGCCGCCGCGCGCGAAGGGTCCGCGGGCTATGTGCCGGGCGTGCCCCGGCTCGGCATCCCGCCCTTGTGGGAAGCGGATGCCGCGATGGGCGTCGCGACCCAGCCGACCGCGCGCACGTCGCGCCCGGCGGTCGCGCTGCCCAGCACGCTGGCGACGATCGCCAGCTGGGACGAAGGCGTCGCGCGGGCCGGCGGCGCGATGATCGGCGGCGAGGCACGCCGCTACGGCTTCAACGTCCTGCTCGCGGGCGGCATCAACCTGACGCGCGAGCCGCGCAACGGGCGCAATTTCGAATATGGCGGCGAAGACCCGCTGCTGGCCGGGCGGATGGTCGGCGCGCAGATCGCGGGCATCCAGTCGAACCATATCGTATCGACCGTCAAACATTACGTGCTGAACGCGCAGCAGACCGATCAATTCACGCTCGACGCGCGGATCGACCCGGCGGCGCTGCGCCAGTCGGACCTGCTGGCGTTCCAGATCGCGATCGAGCGCGGGCGGCCGGGGGCGGTGATGTGCGCCTACAACATCGTCAACGGCGCCTATGCGTGCGAGAATGCGCCGCTGCTGCGCGACGTGCTGAAGGCGCGCTGGGGCTATCCCGGCTGGGTGATGTCGGACTGGGGTGCGGTCCATTCGACCGTGGCATCGGCCAATGCGGGGCTGGATCAGGAATCCGCCGCCACCTTCGATGCGCAGCCCTATTTCGGCGCGCCGCTCGCCGCCGCGATCGACGCCGGGCAGGTGCCGGCCGCGCGGCTCGACGACATGGTGCGGCGCATCCTGCGCGCGATGTTCGCCAACGGGCTGTTCGACCACCCGGTCGCGATCGCCCCGATCGACACCGCCGCCGACACCGCGGTGTCGCAGGATGCGGCGGAGAGGGGCGCGGTGCTGCTGCGCAACGCCCGCGCCACGCTGCCGCTGCGCGCAGCGGCGCTGCGCCGCATCGTGGTGATCGGCGGCCATGCCGATGCCGGCGTGCTGTCCGGCGGCGGTTCGTCGCAGGTGCATCCGCGCGGCGGCTCGGCGGTGAAGGGGCTGGCGCCGACCGGCTGGCCCGGCCCCGTCATCTACCTGCCGTCCTCCCCGCTGGCTGAGCTGCGCCGCGCGATGCCGGGGGTGACGATCGACTATCTCGACGGGCGCGATCCGGCCGCCGCGGCGCGCGCCGCCGCCCGCGCCGACGCCGCGATCGTCTTCGCCACGCAATGGACCGCCGAATCGCAGGACACCTCGCTCACCCTGCCCGATGCGCAGAACGCGCTGATCGACGCGGTGGCACGCGCCGCGCCGCGCAGCGTCGTGGTGCTGGAAACCGGCGGCGCGGTGCTGATGCCCTGGGCGGAGCGGGTCGATGCGATCCTCCAGGCCTGGTATCCCGGCGCGGGCGGCGGCGCGGCGATCGCGCGGCTGCTGACCGGTGCGGTCAATCCGTCGGGCCATTTGCCGATCACCCTGCCGCGCGACGACCGTGCCGGGCGCTGCCGCCCGTTCGGCGGCGCACCGACACCGGGCGCCCGCTTCACGGTCGATTATTGCGAGGGCGCGGCGGTCGGCTACAAGGCGTTCGACCGCGACGGCATCGCGCCGCTGTATCCCTTCGGCCACGGCCTGTCCTACACCCGCTTCGCCTTCGCCGCGCCGCGCATCGCGCGCGATGCGCGCGGCCTTCATGCGACGACGGTGATCCGCAACACCGGCGCGCGCACGGGCGCCGCGGTCGCGCAATTGTATGTCGAGCGGGTCGGCGGCGGCTGGGAAGCGCCGCGGCGGCTGGCCGGCTGGGCGCGGCGCACGCTGGCGCCGGGCGCGCGACAGGCGGCGACGATCGCGATCGACCCGCGCCTGCTGGCGACGTTCGACACCGCCGGCGGGCAGTGGGTGATCGCCCCCGGCCGCTATCGCTTCCGCATCGGCGCCTCGTCGCGCGACCTGGGACCACCCGTCGACATCGTACTGCCCGCGACGCGCTTCGGCGCGTGATGGCGGTTCAATCCCTTCGCAAACCGCTTTAGGGACGCTTCCAGAGCGACAAGGGGAGAGACGCGCGATGCGGCCACCGATCACGATACAGCCGGGGGCCGCGACGCGTGCGGGCGTTCCCGGCGGCGATCCCGATGCGCACCTGGCGTCCATTCCGGCGTGCGGCGCGCTGGGCATGTGTGTCGTCGCGGACGGCGACCATGCACTGGCGCTGGCGCTCGATCCCCGGCTGCCCGCCACGCGCACCGCCGGCGGCGGGATCGATCCGGGCGCCGCATTGCTGCTGGCCGATCAGGCGACCGCCAACGGCATCTTCGCCACGATGCCCGCGCCCAGCCCGATGATGACGCTGCAATTGCGCGTCGACTGGATCGCCGCGCCGCGCACCGGCACGCTGGTCTGCGCCGTCGCCGACGTCGTGCGTGACGGCGATCTGGCGCTGGTGCGCGGCATCCTGCGCGACGACGACGGGCTGTCGGCCACGGTGACCGCGCGCTATCTGGTCGGCGCGATGCCCGGGGGCTTCCGCGACGTGCCATTCGGCGACGGCACCACGCCGCCCAGCGATGCCGCGTCGTTCGATGCTTGGCTGGACATACAGGACGGCGGGGAGGCGCTGACGATCGTCCCACGCCCCGATCATGTCGGTGCGCGGTTGCTGCCGGCGTTCCACGGCGGGGTCGTGTCGGCACTGATCGAGCATGCCGGGCGCCGCCATCTGGCACCGGGGTTCCGCGCGCTGGACACCGACGTGCGCTTCCTGGCGCCCGCGCGCGCCGATCTGCCGCTGCATGCCAGCGTCCAGCCGCGGCGCAGCGGCCGCCGCGCCGCGACGATCGACATCACCGCCTATCAGGACGACCCGGCCCGCCCGGTCGCGGTCGGCCGGCTGACCGCGATCAGCGATGCGCCGGCGACCGTGACCGCCTATCGCCTGGCGCAGGCCTAGGGCGCCTCCACCCGCAGCGTCGCCAGCGCCGCCAGCGCCATCACCCCCGCCGCGCACGCCATCGTCCACACCGGCTCGGTCGGGAAGGCGATGCGGACGATCGTCCCCATCACCGTCGCCACCAGTAGTTGCGGCACCACGACGAAGACGTTGAACAGCCCCATGTAGATGCCCAGCTTCGCCTGCGGCAGGCTGGAGGCGAGGATGGCATAGGGCATCGCCAGGATCGAGGCCCAGGCGATGCCGATCGCCACCTCGCTCAGCAGCAGCATGTGCGCGTCGCGCACGAGCAGGAACGACAGGAAGCCGAGCGCCCCGATCGCCAGGCACAACGCATGGGCGCGCACCTTGCCCACCGCGCGCGCCAGCGGGCGCAGCACGAACAGCGCCGCCAGCGCCGCGACGCCGTTATAGACCGCGAACAGGATACCGACCCAATTGCCGCCCGCATTGTACGCCGCGCTCGCCGGGTCGGTCGCCCCGAACACATATTGGGCGACGACCGGCGTGGTGTAGATCCACATGATGAACAGCGCGGACCAGGTGAAGAACTGCACCAGCGCCAGCCGCTTCATCACCGGCGGCATTCCCGCGAAATCGCCGACGATATGCGTCAGCAGATGGTCGCGCCGCCCGCTCAGGTACAGCCGCGCCGCCACCAGCCGCGCGATGCCGTACGCGGCGAGCAACGCGGCCAGCAGGTACAATTCCTTCGCCAGCCCCGCCGCCGCGACCAGCGCCGCGGTCGCCCCGCCGCACGCGATCCAGCCCGCCGCGCCCGCCACCGACTGCGGCGGCGCGGGTGTCTCGGCCGTCTGCGCCTCATGCCCGTCGAACCGCGCCATGTCCTCCGGCGCATATTCACGGGTCGTCAGCACCGTCCACAATACCGCCAGGAACAGCGCCGCGCCGCCGATGTAGAAGCCGTAGCGCACCGTATCGGGCACCCCGCCCGGCGCGGCGACATTGGCGATCCCCATCTGGTCCAGGACATAGGGCGTCACCGATCCCACTACCGCGCCCGCGCCGATCAGCGCCGTCTGCACCGCATAGCCGGCGGTATGCTGGTCGCGGTCCAGCATGTCGCCGACGAAGGCGCGAAACGGCTCCATCGACACGTTCAGCGACGCGTCCAGCATCCACAGCATCACCGCCGCGGCCCACAGCGCGGGGGCGTTGGGCATCCCGAACAGCGCCAGCGCCGCCACCGCCGCCCCGGCGAAGAAATACGGCCGCCGCCGCCCGAAACGGCCCCAGGTGCGGTCGGAATAATGGCCGATCACCGGCTGCACCAGCAATCCCGTCAGCGGTGCGGCGATCCACAGCAGCGCCAGATCGTCGACGCTTTCGCCCAGCGACTGGAAGATGCGGCTCATGTTCGCGTTCTGCAACGCAAAGCCGATCTGGATGCCGAAGAAGCCGAAGCTGATGTTCCACAGCCCCGCCGTGCTTTGCCGCGGGCGCCGGTCGGTCGCCCCCGGGGCGGTGGCCATGCCGGTCACTTCGCCCGCGTGCCGCTGCCCGGCGCGACGAAGCGGATCGCCTGTCCGCCCCCCGGCGCCAGCGCCAGCGTCAGCGTGTCGCCACGCCGCACGGGCTTGCTCTCGATCGTGATCGCGTGGCGATCGGCGGTGCGATAATCGGCGTTCGGGCCGTCGCGATAGATTTGCGCGGTATAGGTTTTGCCGGGATCGAGGAAGTCGAGCCGGACGGTCGTGGTACGCGCCTGTTCGTCGCCCACCGACCCCAGGAACCAGTCGTCCGATCCCCTGGCCTTGCGCACGATCGTCACATAGTGGCCGACTTCGCCGTTCAGCACGCGCGTCTCGCTCCAGTCGGTCGGCACGTCGCGGATGAAGCGGAACGCGCCCGGATAGCGGGCATAGGCCTCCGGCGTGTCGGCGACCATCACGACCGGCGAATAGATGACGACGTAATTGGCCAGCTGCTTGGCCAGCGTCGACGGAATGTCGCTGCCGGCATTGCCCTTCAGGCTGACGATGCCGGGGGTGAAGTCCATCGGGCCGCCCAGCAACTGGGTGAACACCATGTTCGCTTCGTGGTTGGGCGGGTTCTTCCCCGCCCAGCTCATATATTCCATGCCCCGGCCGCCTTCGCGCGCGACCCAATTGGGCCAGGTACGGCGCAGGCCGGTGTCTTTGACGGGTTCGTGGCTGTCGATCGACACGTGGTACTTCGCGGCGGTTTCGACGACACGGGCATAGTGGTTCACCATCCACTGCCCCTCATGCCATTCGCGGTGCTGCGATCCGTCGGGATCGGTCCGCTCGATCTGGCCGGCGTCGGTGACATAGCCGGTCTTGACCACCGGGATGCCGTGGTCCTGCGCATATTTGAACGCGCGGTCCAGCTGCGCATCGTAATGGCTGGCGGAGCCGCCGGTTTCGTTGTGGCCGATCAGGTAGACGCCCTTGGACTTGGCGTAACGTTGCAGTTCGGCGGCGTCGAAATCCTCGGTCGGCTGGTCGAACTGCATGTCCTTGCCGTTGCCGAACCAGTCGCCGTCCCAGCCGACATTCCAGCCCTCCACCAGCACGCCCGGAATGCTGTTGGCGGCGGCGAAGTCGATGTAGCGTTTGACGTTGGCGGTGGTCGCGCCGTGCCTGGGCCCGCGCGACCATGTCCATTTGCCGGTGATCATGTTCCACCACACGCCGACGAACTTGCCGGGGCGGATCCACGACGAGGTGTCGCCCAGCCGGTTCGGCTCGTTGAGGTTCAGCGTCATGCGGCTTGCATGATACAGCCCCGGCGCATCGTCGGCGATCGCGATGGTGCGCCACGGCGTCGAAAAGCCCGCGTCGCGGCTCACCTTCGGCACGCCCGATCCGGGGGTCAGGTTCGCCTTGAACCGAGTGCCCTGGAAGCGTTGCAGGTTCATCGCCGCATAATCGACCAGCGCGGCTTCATGGATGGCGACATGCGTGCCGCCGGCCAGCCTGAACGTCGCGACCGTCTGCGCCGTGCCGACGGCGGAGATCGGCGTCGCCTCGTACAGATATTCCTCGCGGTTCCAGCCATAGGCCGGCTTCCACCACGCGGTCCCGTCCTCGGCCAGCGCGAATTCGGTCAGTTCGTCGGCGATGTTGGCGTGGTGCAGCCCCGGCTGGTCGGGCAGCGTGTAGCGAAAGCCGACGCCGTCGTCGAAGATGCGGAACGTCACCTGCATCTCGCGCCGATCATGGTCCTTTTCCTTCAGCCGCACGACCAGCTGGGTGTGGCGGTCGCGGATTGTCTGCCATTCGCCGAACGGCTGGGTCCAGCTGGTGTCGGCACTGGTGGTCCGCGCATCGACCAGCGCGAAATGCCGGTCCAGCTTGGGCGCATCGGTGAACAGGAAACCCAGCGCGCTGTCGGCGATCACCGGCTTGCCCTTGCGCGTGACCGCGTAGGTGGCGCGCCCGTCATTGTCGATCGACACCGCGACGGTGATCGCCTTGTCGGGCGACGCGGCGGTCGCCACCACCTCGGCCAGCGCGGGTTGCGCGGCGACCAGCGCCAGCAGGCTTGCGAACATGCGCATCATCATCCGATCTCCCGTGCGACCAGCCCCGCGGGGCCGGCCAGAATCCATTCCGCGCCCGCGCCGACACGCTCCACGATGCGCCAGCGCGCCCTGTCCGCCGGCGCAACGTCCAGCCGCCCCGCACCGAAGTGGAAGATGCAGCGCAGCACCTCGCCATCGTGCCGGCGCTCGAACACCAGCAGGTCGTCGGTCGCGTCCACCACCGTCATCGTGCCCAGCGTCAGCGCCGCATGGCCGCGCCGGAACGCCAGCAGCCGCCGCGTCAGGTTCAGCAGCGACCCCGCGTCCGCGTCCTGCCGGTCGACCGCCAGCGCGGGGTGATCGCTGCCGGTGGGCAGCCACGGCTCGGCAGTGGAAAAGCCCAGGTGCGCGGCATCGCCCCACCACGGCATCGGCGTACGCGCGCCGTCGCGCGACAGCGTCAGCGGCCAGTTGGCGATCGCCTCGGGATCCTGCAGCTTCTCGAACGGGACGGCGACCTGCGTCAGCCCCAGTTCCTCGCCGAAATACAGGATGATCGTGCCGCGCAACGTGGCGAGCAGCAGCATCTTCATCGCCGCGAACGCGCCTTCCTCGCCCGCCCTGGCCCAGCGCGACACCGCGCGCGGCGCGTCGTGGTTCTCGAACGCCCAGCTCGGCCAGCCGGTGCCCGGCGTATCGGGCCAGCCCTGAACCGCCTCCGCCACCACGCGTGGGGTCAGTTGCGGGGCGTAGAGGAAGTCGAAGCCATAGGCGCTGTCGAGCCGGCCCGGCGCGGTGAACGCCTTCATCTCGCGCTCGCTGTCCGCGCCGCCCACCTCCGCCACGGTGAAGGTCGCGCCATATTGGTCCAGCACGCCGCGCAACCGCTCCAGGAACAGCGGAATGTCCGGGTGCGACTGATTGTACAGGTGCAGCTGGAAATCGAACGGGCGGGTCGGGACGCCGTTGCCGGTCGGCGCGGGCGGATTGTCGGTCAGCGACGGGTGATGCATCGAAAAGTTGATCGCATCGACGCGGAACCCGTCCACCCCCCGCTCCAGCCAGAAGCGCGCCACGTCCAGCAGCGCCTCCTGCACGTCGGGATGGTGGCCGTTGAGCTGCGGCTGGCTGCTCAGGAAATTGTGCAGGTAATATTGCCCGCGCCGCGCGTCCCACGTCCACGCCGGACCGCCGAACACCGATTGCCAGTTGTTGGGCGGCGAGCCTTCGGGCTTGGCGTCGGCCCAGACATACCAGTCGGCGCGCGGATTGTCGCGGCTCGACCGGCTCTGCGCGAACCACGGATGCCGGTCGGAGGTGTGGGCATAGACCTGGTCGACGATAACCTTCAGCCCCAACTGATGCGCGCGCGCGACCAGCGCGTCGAAGTCGGCGAGCGTGCCGAAGATCGGATCGACGTCGCAATAATCGGCGATGTCATAGCCGAAATCCGCCATCGGCGAGGTGTAGAAGGGCGACAGCCAGATCGCATCGACGCCCAGCGACGCGACATGGTCCAGGTGCGCGGTGATGCCCGCCAGATCGCCGATCCCGTCGCCGTTCGCATCGGCGAAGCTACGCGGATAGATCTGGTAGATCGCCGCCCCGCGCCACCATTCGGCGGTGGCGGTGGTATCGGCGGCGATGCGGGGGGAGCGTTGCGCGGTCATCGGGGGCACGGTCGTCATTCGGGGGTCGCCGCGCAGATCGCATAGCCCAGCGGCGGCAGCGTCACGGTGACGCTGGCGGGGGCCGTGGCGGTCGCGGCACAAGGGCCGGCCAGCGCGGTGAAGCGGCGCGATGCCGCCTCCACCTCGACCTGCCGCGTCACCGGCGCGGTGGCGGTGTTGAAGACGAGCAGCACTTCCTGCCGCGTCGCCGGGTCGATCCGCGACACCGCCAGCAACCCGGGCGTGTCCTGGCGATAGCGCAGGACGGTGCTGCCGCGGCGCAGCGCGGGGGTCGCGCGGCGGATGCGCGCCAGCTGCGCGATCTGGCGGAACAGCGCGCCGTCGGTGGCGAAGCTGGCCGTCGCGGTGGTGCGGTCCGATCCGACCAGCCGGTTGTCGTTATAGCTGGCGACGCGGCTGGCGAACATGTCCTCGCGCGCGTCCTGGTCGCCGCCGTCGCCGGAAAAGCCCTGTTCGTCACCCGAATAGATCGTCGGCACGCCGCGCAGCGCCAGCAGCATCGCGTTCGACAGCTTCACCCGGTCCAGCACCTCGGCCTCGCCAGCCTTCGGAAAGGCGCGGCGCACGAACGTCGCGAAGCGGCCGTCGTCGTGATTGCCGGTGAAGGTCGGCAGGGTCCGCCCGGTCGCGACGCCGCCAGCGTAAAGCGCGTCGCCGTCGAACAGCGCCGCGAACGCATCGGTACCGCGCGTCCCCGCGACGGTGTCCGCCACCGCCTGCCGGAACGAGAAATCGAGCACCGCGGGCAGCCCGCCGGTGTGCGTCCATTCCGCCAGCACCGCCGGGCGTACCTCGTGGTCGGATACCTCGCCGAAGATGTGGAAGTGCGCGATGCCGCGCGCGGCGGCGCGGCGCTGCATCGCGGGGACGAACGCCTGCCAGAATGCCGGGTTGACGTGCCGCGCGGTGTCGATGCGGAACCCGTCGATGCCGTACCGGTCGATCCACCCGCCGAAGATGTCGATCATCCCCGCCACCACGCGCGGGTTTTCGGTCATCAGATCGTCCAGCCCGACGAAGTCGCCCATCGTCGCGCTTTCGCCGTGATAGGTGCTGTCGCCGCGATTGTGGTACAGCGTGACGTCGTTCAGCCACGCCGGCACCTTCACGTCGCGCTCGGCCGCCGGGACGTAGGGGGTATAGGCATAGGAGGGATCGGTCAGCCGCGCGAAATTCGCCGCGCTCCGGTCCCCGTCCCCCGCAAACCCGGCATTGATCGCCGGCCCGGCCACCCCGCCGCGCCGCTGATAGGGGTAGTCGGCACGGCTGCGATACGGGCACGCGCCCTGCCCTTCGCATTCGCGCATCCGGATCACGTCGGCGGTGTGGTTGACGATGATGTCCATATACACCTTCATCCCGCGCGCATGCGCGGCATCGACCAGCGCGCGGAAATCGTCGTCGCTGCCCAGATGCGGGTCGACGCGGGTGAAATCGGTGATCCAGTAACCGTGATAGCCGGCGCTTTCCTGTCCCGGCGCGCCCTGCACCGGCTTGTTGCGGAACACCGGCCCGACCCACAGGGCCGTCGCACCCAGCGCCTGGATATAGTCCAGCCGACGCACCAGCCCCTTCAGGTCGCCGCCGTGGTAGAAGCCCTTGTGCGTCGGGTCGAACCCGGTGACCAGCGGCCCGCCCGACAGGCCGCCGCGATCGTTCGCCGGATCGGCATTGTCGAACCGGTCCGGCAGCACGAAATAGATCACCTCATCCTCGGGCAGGCGATCGCGATAGGTCGCAGCCGCCTTCGCCGGCGGGACGGGCGCCGGCGCGGCGGCGGCGGCCTGCCCGGCGAGAGCAAGCGCGACGAACAGCGGCGTCATGCCGCCAGTCCCGCGGGGGCGGCGCAATGCCGGGCGATGATATCGTCGTGACGGGGCATCTGGGCCACCTCCCGAAGGTTGAGCCGGGGCAGGATGTCGAGGAATTCGGCCAGTTGCGCAGGGGTCGGCGCATCGGCCATCGGATGATGCGCGGCGGGGATCACCCCCTGCCCGACCAGCACCTGCAACCACCCCGCCTCGGTGAACAGCTCGTCACGGTCGCGCAGGATGCGCGCCGCGCCGCGCCACAGCTCCAGCTTCGCGCGCAGCGTGTCGGGGATGTCGCCGTCGCGCCGCTCGCGCCAGAACGGCGCGTCGCGCCGGTTGGCGATGTAGTGGAGGATGATGAAGTCGCGGATCCGCTCCGCCTCGAACGCGGTGCGGCGGTTGTATTCGTCGCGCAGCGCGGGCGCCGTCGCGCGGCCGGGCAGCAAGGTGACGAGGCGCTCGATCGCCGACTGGATCATGTGGATGCTGGTCGATTCCAGCGGCTCCAGGAACCCCGACGACAGCCCCATCGCGACGACGTTTGCGTGCCACGCCACCTGGCGCCGCCCGGTGGTGAAGCGCAGCGGGCGCGGATCGCCGACCGGCGCGCTGTCCAGGTTGGCCAGCAACCGCTCCGCCGCCGCCGCATCGTCAAGGTGGCGCGAGCTGTAGACGATGCCGTTGCCGGTGCGGTGCTGCAACGGGATGCGCCATTGCCACCCCGCGTCATGCGCGATCGCGCGGGTATAGGGGCCGGCCTGCACGATCGGCGCGCTCGCGACCGCCATCGCGCGGTCGCACGGCAGCCAGCGGGTCCATTCCTCATAACCGACGCCCAGCGCGCCGCCGATCAGCAGCGCGCGAAACCCGGTGCAGTCGACGAACAGGTCGCCGTCCACCCGGCGGTCGCCCGCCAGCATCAGCGCGGCGACGTCGCCGCTCCCGCCGTCGCGCACGACATCGACGATCCGCCCCTCGACGCGCGTCACCCCGCCCGCCTCCGCGCGGCGACGCAGGAAGGCGGCATATAGCGCGGCATCGAAATGCAGCGCATAGGGCATGTCCGGCAGCATCGACGCCGGCCGCGGCGCCCCGCGCCGCATCCGGTCCGCCTTTGCGGCGACCGCGTTCAGCGCATAATCGCCCAGCGGCCGCGCGACGCCCGCGCGGTGGCCGCGCAGCCACAGGTGATGGAACGCCAGCGTCCCCGAATCGCGCCCGACGTCGCCGAACGCGTGCATGTAGCGATCGTCCGGCGCGCCCCAGCCGGCGAATTCGATCCCCAGCTTGAACGTCGCGCCGGTCGCGCGGATCAGTTCGTCCTCGTCGATGCCCAATGCCTGGTTGAACAGGCGGATCTGCGGGATCGTCGCCTCGCCCACCCCCACCGTGGGAATGTCGTCCGATTCCACCAGCGTGACCGCGAAGCCGTCGCCCAGCAGGTGGATGAGCGCCGCCGCGCACATCCACCCCGCCGATCCGCCGCCGGCGATCACGATGCGCATCGGTCGATCGCTCATCCCGCTCGCTCCCCCTTCTCGCCGCCGCGCGCGCCGCCGATCAGAACTTGTACGTCACGCCCACATAATAATCGCGCGTGTACCGCTGATATTCGCGCACCAGCCGCGGGTCGTTCGCCTCGCTGGTGACGAACGGGGTGTCGGTCAGGTTCTTGCCCTGCAACAGGATCGACAGGCCGGTGAACGGTCCGGACTTGAACTCATAGCCGATCTGCGCGTCCAGCACGCCTTCTGCCTTGCCCTGGCGGAATTCCGGGTTGGCCGACAGGCCCGCCAACTCGGCCAGGAAGCTGGAGCGATAGCGATAGGTGGCGCGCGCCTGGAACCCGCCCTTCTCGTAGTAGGCGGTGCCGGTGCCGACCCAGCGCGACTGGCCGGGCAGCGTGATCGCCGTCGTCGGATTCGATCCGTACTTGATCGCGCTGTCGACATAGGTGCCGGTCACGAACACGCCGAACCCGTCCAGCGCGTCGGTGAACAGCTTGAACGGCAGCGATGCGGTCGCCTCCACGCCCAGCACGTCGCCGCCGCCCGAATTGGCGGGCTGCGACACCAGGCCGAACTGCGCGTTCTGGCCGCGGATCGTCGCCTGCTGCGCCGCGCTCAGCGCCGGCAGCAGCCCGGAGAAGTCGAACAGCGTCGAGCTGGCCGGATCGACGAAATCGGTCAGATGCTTGTAGAAACCGGTCATCGCGACATAGCCGCCGGCACCGAAATACTTTTCCAGGCTGACGTCGATATTGGTCGACTTGTACGGACGCAGGTTGACGTTGCCGCCGGTCGAGCTGAACGGGCTGTTCTGCGGCAGGCTGCCGCGCCCGATCTTCGACACGTCGATCGCCACGTCCTGCGTGATCCGCTCCTGGTCGAGGCGCGGGCGCACCATCGTCTGCGCGCCGTTCAGCTTGACGTAGAAGCCCGGGTCCAGCTCGACCGACATCGTCGCGGACGGCAGGACGTTGGTGTAGCGCACCGTGCCGCTGACCGGCGCGGTGGTGACCGTGCCGTTCAGCAGGCTGGCGATCCGCCCGTCGGAGCTTTGTTCGGTATGGACGACCTGGACGCCAATCGTCCCCTTCAGCGGCTTGCCGCCCGCCACGCCGTCGATGACGATCTTGGCATAGCCGGTCCACACGTCTTCGCTGACGACATTGTCGCGCACCAGCGACGACGGCCGCGCATCGAACGACTGGTTGAGCAGGCCGTAGACCTTGAGCGGATCGTAGGTCAGCATCCGCGGCACGCCCAGATAGTCCAGGCTCACCTGCCGGTCGAGCAGCACGTCGGCCGGCACTGCGATGCTGGTCGGCGTGCCGCTGGCGACGGTGCAGTTGGTGCCGCCGCCCTGCGGGCACAGGAAGTAGGAGGTGTAACGGCTGTCCTTCTGCCGGCGGCTGAAATTGCCGCCGACTTCCCACCCCTTGATGACGCCCAGGTCGCCGAACTCGCCGTCCAGGCTGGCGCGCAGCGACTTCAGGTCGTCGACGAAATCGGGCCGGTTCAGGAAGCCGGCCTGCACCACCGCGCTGGTCCCGTTGAAGCCCCAGCCGCGCGGATCGGTCAGCCGGATGATGCCGGTGTTGCTGTAATCCAGCGTCGGCACGATCCCGAACGTGCCGTTGCCGTTCTGCGTGATGCGGATCACGTCCTTCGCGCCGGTGGTGTTGTATCCGGTGCCCGAATAGGTTTCGAGCAGGAAGTCGGTGCGCGTCGCGCGGCTCCAGCTGGCATCGACCTTCAGGTGCGTCGTCTCGCCGATCAGCAGGTCGTTGTTCCAGCCCAGCGACAGGTTCTCGGCGGTGCGCCGGTTATAGTCGTTGCGCTGCACCGCGACGACATTGTTGATCGTCGCCGCCGTCACCAGCCCGTCGGTCACCGTATAGCCGGGGGAGATCGTCGTGCCCGCGCCCCAGCCGGGGTTGATCGGGAATTCGATGCCGCGCAGCCGCTGCGTTTCCTCGAAGTGGGAATAGAGCGCATCGAACGTCGAATGGAGCCGGTCGGACGGCTGCCACTCGATCGTGGCGACGCCGCCGTACCGCTTCAGCAGGTTCGACTGCACATAGGGCTTGGCCCCGCCCAGGATCAGGTTGTTGCCGACTTCCGGCGCCGCGGGGAAGCCCCAGGCGGCATAGCGTTCGATCTGCGTCGGGGTCTGCGTCGCCGACGCGCCGATCGCGATGCCCAGCGTGTCGTTGGCGAACTGGTCGACATAGGTCGCCGACGCGCGATAGCCGTAGCGGGTGCCGTCGGGGTTCAACGCCTTCCTGTCGTTCATCTGGCCGCGGCCGGACACGACGATCGTCTGCTTGCCCTGCGCCAGCGGGCGCAGCATCCGCAGGTCGACGGTGCCCGAAATGCCCGCCGCGATCAGCGCCGGGTCCGCGCCCTTGTAGACGTTGACGTTCTGGAAGAATTCCGACGGATACTGGTCGAACTCGACACCGCGGTTGTCGCCCACCGTCACCTGTTCGCGCCCGTTGAGCAAGGTGGTGGAGAAGTCCGGCCCCAGCCCGCGGATCGACAGCCGCTGGTCGCGCCCTTCCAGCCGCTGCGCGGTGACGCCGGGGATACGCGCCAGCGAATCGGCGATCGACACGTCGGGCAGCTTGCCGATGTCCTCCGCGGACACCGAATCGACGATCACCGTCGCATTGCGCTTGGTCCGTGCCGATGCCTCCAGCGACCCGCGGATACCGGTAACGACGATCGTGCCGGCGTCGACCTCCTCCGGGGCGGTCGCACCGGGGGCGACCGGGCCGTTCGCGGGGTTCTCCACCGGCGCGTTCTGCGCGGCCGGCGCGCCCTGCGCGAACGCCGGCGTGGCGGCGACGGTCAGCGCCGCGACGCTGGCGCCCAGGATCAGCGCGGTGCGGCGGCGCATGGCAATGGTGCTGGAATAGCTCATGAAAATCCCCTCCCTGTTACCCGCGTCGCGTCTTCGGCACGCTGTCGGGCGCCGCCCCACGGGCTGGCTGTTCCCGCGATGTGACGCAGCCGCGGGCATTCGGGAAGGAAACGGCATACGTATTCACGGCGACCATATTCTCGCTGTGACATTCCCGTTACGGTGGTCTTGGGAGAAGGGGATCGCATGTCGCAGGACAAGCCGACGTCGTTCGATATCGCCGAGCTGGCGGGGGTGTCGCAGCCCACGGTCAGCCGTGCGCTGCGCGGCGACCGCACGGTCAGCGAGGCGACGCGGATGCGGATCGAGGCGATCGCGCGGCAGCTGAACTACAAGGTCGACAAGAACGCCTCGTCGCTGCGCCGCGGCCTGACCAACACGCTGGCGCTGCTGTTCTTCGAGGATCAAACCCCCGACGATTCGCTCATCAACCCGTTCTTCCTGGCGATGCTGGGGTCGATCACGCGCACCTGCGCGAAACGCGGCTTCGACCTTCTGGTGTCGATCCAGCAGCTGTCGGCCAACTGGCACGTCGATTACGAGGACAGCCGCAAGGCGGACGGCATCATCCTCCTCGGCTATGGCGATTACGAGGTATATCGCGCGCGCCTCGACCAGCTGGTCGCGCAGGGGACGCATTTCGTGTGCTGGGGCGTGGTGCAGCCGGGGCGGCCAGGCACGACGATCGGCTGCGACAATGTCGAGGGCGGGCGGATGGCCGCGCAGCACCTGATCGACCAGGGCCGCCGCCGCATCGCCTTCCTGGGCGACGCATCCGAACATTATCCCGAATTCGCCAACCGCTATCGCGGCTATGCCGCCGCGCTGCGCGATGCCGGGCTGCCCGTCGATCCCGGGTTGCAGGTCGACGTGATCGCGTTCGAGGAGGCGGGGCAGGAAGCGGCGCAGCGGCTGATCGCGCGCGACATCCCGTTCGATGCGATCTTCGCCGGATCCGATCTGATCGCGATCGGCGCGATGCGCGCGCTGGCGGAGGCGGGGCTGTCGATCCCCGGCGACGTCGCGATCGTCGGGTTCGACAACCTGCCCGCCGCCGCCAGCGCCAATCCGCCGCTGACCACGATCGCGCAGGATTACGGCCGCGCGGGCGAATTGCTGGTCGATGCGCTGATCGCGCAGCTGTCCGGCCGGCCGGTGTCGGGCGAATTGCTGGCCCCGCGACTGGTGACGCGCGCGTCGGGCTGACCCGCCCGCCCCGCCGCAGGAAAAAACGGCGAACTATACGCCGGCTATATGCGATCGCCGGGAATCGCTCTCGAATTGCTACGCGACATGCGCCTAATCGCTTGCCCCTGAAGGTGCCGCGACATGGCCGGCACCACGCAAATTGGGGTGCTTTATGTCGTTTCGTCTGGCGGCCGCGGTCATCGCAGCGGTCGCATGTCCCGTCGCCGCTCATGCGCAAAGCGCACCGCCGGACAACGCCGCGGCCGCGCCGCGCCCTGCCGTGACGGTCAGCGGCGCCGCGACGATCGCATCGGACTATCGCTTCCGCGGCGTCTCGCAATCCGACCGGCACATGGCGGTGCAGGGCGGGATCACCATCGCGCACGACAGCGGGCTGTACGTCGGCACCTGGGCATCAAACCTCGCCGGCTGGGGCACGTTCGGCGGCGCCAACATGGAGCTGGACCTGATCGCCGGATACAAGGCGCAGTTGGCCGACGATGCGACGCTCGACGTCGGGCTGACGTGGTACATGTATCCCGGCGGCGCGGCGAAGACCGACTTTGCCGAACCCTATGCGAAACTGACCGGCACCGCCGGCCCCGCCACGCTGACCGCGGGCGTCGCCTATGCCCCGAAACAGCAGGCGATCGGCAAATGGTACGACACCGGCGCCGCAGCCGCGGCGGGGGTGTACGACCATCCCGGCGCCAGCGCCGACAATCTGTACCTGTGGGGCGATGCCGCGGCGGCGATCGCGGGTTCGCCGATCACCGCAAAGGCGCATATCGGGCACAGCCGCGGACAGGACGGGCTTGGCCCCAACGCCACCGCCGTCGCGCCGACCGGCCGCTACTGGGACTGGTCGCTGGGCGCCGACGCCGCCGTGGCGCGGAACCTGACGGCCAGCCTCAATTATGTCGGCACCGACATTTCGGATCGCGACGCCGCCTATCTGCGCCCCAGCTTCAGCCGGGGCCAGGACGGCACCGGCAATATCGCCGGCGGCGCGGTGGTCGCGTCGCTGACCGCCGCTTTCTGACGCGAAAGGACCGTCATGCAGGACATGCTGTGGATCGCCGTGATGCTGGGGCTGGTGGCGCTGACGCTCGCCTTCGTCCGGCTGTGCGACAACGCCTGAGGAGGCCCGCGATGACCATCGACCTGTGGCTCGCCGCGATCACCGCGCTGGGGCTGCTCCTTTATCTGGTGGCGGTGCTGATCCGCCCCGAACGCTTCTAGAAGGGAGGCGGACCATGACGTTTCAGGGCTGGTTCCTGATCCTGGGCTTCACCGCGATCGTGGTGGCGCTCGCCAAGCCGATCGGCCTGTGGCTGTTCGCGCTGTACGAAGGGCGGCGCACGCCCGTCCACATCCTGTTCGCGCCGGTGGAGCGCGGCTTCTACCGGCTGGCGGGGATCGACCCGGCGCAGGAACAGGGGTGGCGCCGCTATGCGGTGCACATGCTGCTGTTCAACGCGGTGCTGATGGCCTTCACCTACGCCGTCCTGCGGCTTCAGGCGGTGCTGCCCGGCAATCCGCAGCGGCTGGCCGCGGTCGGCGAGCATCTGTCGTTCAACACCGCGATCAGCTTCACCACCAACACCAACTGGCAGAGCTATGGCGGTGAGGGCACGATGTCGAATCTCAGCCAGATGCTGGGGCTGACGATCCACAATTTCCTGTCCGCCGCGACCGGGATCGCGCTCGCCTTCGCGCTGTTCCGCGGCTTCGCGCGACGCGAGGCGGCGACGGTCGGCAATTTCTGGGCCGACGTGACGCGGATCACCCTGTACCTGCTGCTGCCGCTCTGCGCCGTGCTGACGATCGCCTATATCGCCTGCGGCGTGCCGCAGACGCTGGCCGGCGTCGTCGACGTCCAGACGCTGGAGGGCGCGCGCCAGTCGCTGCTGCTCGGCCCGGTCGCGTCGCAGGAAGCGATCAAGATGCTCGGCACCAACGGCGGCGGCTTCTTCAACGCCAATTCGGCGCATCCGTTCGAAAACCCGTCGGCGCTGACCAACCTGATCCAGATGCTGTCGATCTTCGCGATCGGCGCGGGGCTGACCTGGACGTTCGGCAAGGCGGTGGGCAACACCCGCCAGGGCTGGGCGATCCTGTCGGCGATGATGGTCCTGTTCCTGGCCGGCGTCACCGTCGCCTATGGGGCGGAAGCCGGGGGCAACCCGGTGCTCCACGAGCTGGGCGTCGCGGGCGGCAATATGGAGGGCAAGGAGGTGCGCTTCGGCATCGCCGCCTCCGCGCTGTTCTCGGTCGTCACCACCGCGGCGTCGTGCGGCGCGGTCAATGCGATGCACGACAGCTTCACCGCGCTGGGCGGGCTGGTCCCGCTGTTCAACATGCAGCTGGGCGAAATCGTGATCGGCGGCGTCGGCGCGGGCATCTACGGCTTCCTGCTGTTCGCGATCCTGGCGGTGTTCGTCGCCGGGCTGATGGTCGGGCGCACCCCCGAATATGTCGGCAAGAAGATCGAGGCGCGCGAGGTGAAGCTGGCGGTGCTGGCGATCGCGGTGCTCCCGCTGATGATCCTGGGGCTGACCGCGCTGTCGTCGGTGCTGCAACAGGGGCTGGCCGGACCGCTCAACAAGGGGCCGCACGGTTTCAGCGAGATCCTGTACGCCTTCACCAGCGCGGTCGCCAACAACGGCTCCGCCTTTGCCGGGCTGACCGCCAGCACGCCCTATTACGACGGCCTGCTGGGCGTCGCGATGTGGGTCGGGCGGTTCTTCATCATCGTGCCGATGCTGGCGATCGCCGGCAGCCTCGCGGCGAAGAAATACACGCCCGAAGGTGCCGGGTCGTTTCCGACCACCGGCGCGCTGTGGGTCGGCCTGCTGATCGGGATCATCCTGATCCTGGGCGGCCTCACCTTCCTGCCGAGCCTCGCGCTCGGTCCCATCGCCGATCATCTCGCGATGATCCGCGGCCAGCTGTTCTGATCGGGGGCCGACATGGCACATTCCCAGACCAAGAGCCTGTTCACCGCCGACCTTGTCATGCCGGCGGTCAAGGCATCGTTCGTGAAACTCAACCCGGCGGAGCTGGTGCGCAATCCGGTGATGTTCGTCACCGCCGCGGTCGCGGCGCTGATGACCGTCCTGCTGGTGATCGGCCATGATCCGCTGTCCTTCGGCTTCAAGCTGCAACTGGCGGCGTGGCTGTGGCTGACCGTGCTGTTCGGCACCTTTGCCGAGGCACTGGCGGAGGGGCGCGGCAAGGCGCAGGCCGCCTCGCTGCGCGCCACCAAGGCGGAACTGACCGCCAAGCGGCTGACGGGCGACGGCCGCACCTTCGACACCGTGCCCGCCAGCCAGCTCAAGGTCGGCGACGTGGTGCTGGTCGAAACCGGCGACCTGATCCCGTCCGACGGCGACGTCGTGTCCGGCGTCGCCTCCGTCAACGAAGCGGCGATCACCGGCGAAAGCGCGCCGGTGATCCGCGAGGCGGGCGGCGACCGTTCCGCCGTCACGGCGGGCACGCGCGTCATCTCCGACGAGATCCGCGTCAAGGTGACGGTGGAACCGGGCCACGGCTTCCTCGACCGCATGATCGCGCTGGTCGAGGGGGCGGAGCGGCAGAAGACCCCGAACGAGATCGCGCTGACACTGCTGCTGGTCGGGCTGACGATCATCTTCCTGATCGCGGTCGGCACGATCCCGGGCTTTGCCGCTTATGCCGGCGGCAGCATCCCGGTCGCGATCCTGGCGGCGTTGCTCATCACGCTGATCCCCACCACCATCGCCGCATTGCTGTCGGCGATCGGCATCGCGGGGATGGACCGGCTGGTGCGGTTCAACGTCCTGGCCAAGTCGGGCCGCGCGGTGGAGGCGGCGGGCGATATCGACGTGCTGCTGCTCGACAAGACCGGCACGATCACGGTCGGCGACCGTCAGGCGGCCGAGTTCCGCGCGGTCGGCGGCGCGGGCGAGGCGGAGCTGGCCGAGGCCGCGCTGCTCGCCAGCCTGGCGGACGAAACGCCGGAGGGCCGCTCGATCGTCGTCCTGGCGCGCGACCGCTTCCATCTCGATCGCGCGATGCCCGACGGGGCGCAGATCATCCCCTTCACCGCGCAGACCCGCGTGTCGGGGATCCGCTTCGCCGACACGCTGATCCAGAAGGGCGCGGTCGATTCGATCCTGCGCGCGAACGAAGGGTCGGGGCTGACCGCGGCGGCGACCGAATTGCGCCGCATCACCGACGAGATCGCCCGCGCCGGCGGCACCCCGCTGGCGGTCGCGCGCGACGGGCGGCTGCTGGGCGCGATCTTCCTCAAGGACGTGGTGAAGGCCGGCATCCGCGAACGCTTCGGCGAATTGCGCACCATGGGCATCCGCACCGTGATGATCACCGGCGACAATCCGCTGACCGCCGCGGCGATCGCGGCGGAGGCCGGGGTCGACGATTTCCTGGCGCAGGCCACCCCCGAGGACAAACTGGCGCTGATCCGTCGCGAACAGGGCGGCGGGCGGCTGGTGGCGATGTGCGGCGACGGCACCAACGATGCCCCCGCGCTGGCGCAGGCCGACGTCGGCGTCGCGATGAACACCGGCACCCAGGCCGCGCGCGAGGCGGGGAACATGGTCGACCTGGACAGCGACCCGACCAAGCTGATCGAGATCGTCGGGCTGGGCAAGCAGCTGCTGATGACGCGCGGCGCGCTGACCACCTTCTCGGTCGCCAACGACGTCGCCAAATATTTCGCGATCATCCCGGCGATGTTCGTCGCGCTCTATCCGGGGTTGGGCGTGCTCAACGTCATGGGGCTGGCCTCGCCGCAATCGGCGATCCTCAGCGCGATCATCTTCAACGCGGTCATCATCCCGATGCTGGTGCCGCTGGCGCTGCGCGGCGTCGCCTATACACCGATGGCGGCCGGGCCGCTGCTGGCGCGCAACCTGGCGATCTATGGCCTTGGCGGCCTCGTCGCACCGTTCATCGGCATCAAGCTCATCGACATGCTCGTCGGTGGCCTCGGCCTGGCGTAAGGAACATTCAGATGGGCAAGGATATCACCTCCGCACTGCGACCCGCGATCGTCATGGCGCTGCTGTTCGCGGCGCTGCTCGGGCTGGGCTATCCGCTAGCGATGACCGGGATCGGGCAAATGCTGTTCCCGGCGCAGGCGAACGGCAGCCTGGTGCGCGACGATGCGGGCCGCGTGATCGGTTCGACCGTCGTCGGGCAGGCGTTCGTCAGCGATCGCTATTTCGACACCCGGCCGTCGGCGGCGGGCAAGGGCTATGACGGCCTCGCCTCCTCGGGGTCGAACCTCGGCCCCGCCGCGCGCCCGCTGGCGGATCGCGTCACCGCCGATGTCGCGCGCTACCGCGCGGCGGGGGTCGCCGGCGCGCTGCCCGCCGATCTGGTCACCACCAGCGGATCGGGGCTGGACCCCGACCTGTCGCCCGCCGCCGCGCTGGCGCAGGCGCCGCGCGTCGCGCGGGTGCGCGGCCTGCCGCTCGGCCGCGTGACCGCGCTGGTGGAACGGCAGACCCGCGCGTCGCTGCTGGGCGACCCCCATGTCAACGTGCTGGCGCTCAACCGCGCGCTGGACGCCATGGCGCGCTGATGCCCGCCCCCGCCAGCGGACGGCCCGATCCCGATGCCCTGCTGCGCACCACCGCGCAGGAGGGTGCCGGCCGGCTCAAGATCTTCCTCGGCGCCGCCCCCGGCGTCGGCAAGACCTATGAGATGCTGTCCGAGGGCGCGGCGCGGCGGCGCGACGGGGTCGACGTCGTCATCGGCGTGGTGGAAACGCACGGCCGCGTCGAAACCGAGGCGCTGACCCGCGGGCATGAGGTGATCCCCCGCCGCGCCGTCCCCTATGAGGGGCGCACGCTCCACGACATGGATCTCGACGCGATCCTGGCGCGCGCCCCGCGACTGGTGCTGGTCGACGAACTGGCGCACACCAACGCGCCCGGCAGCCGCCACGCCAAGCGCTACCAGGATATCGAGGAGCTGCTGGCGGCGGGGATCGACGTCTATTCGACGGTCAACATCCAGCATGTCGAAAGCCTCAACGACGTCGTCGCCAGCTTCACCCGCGTGCGCGTGCGCGAAACGGTCCCCGACAGCATCCTGGAAACCGCCGAGATCGAGGTGGTCGACATTCCCCCGGACGAGCTGATCGAGCGGCTGAAGGCGGGCAAGGTCTATCTGCCGCAGGAGGCGACGCGCGCGCTGGGGCATTTCTTCTCACGGTCGAACCTGTCGGCGCTGCGCGAACTGGCGCTGCGCCGCGCGGCGCAGGCGGTCGATGCGCGGATGCTGGACGACGTGCGCGCGCTGGGGCTGGGCGGCACCTGGGCGGGCGGCGACCGCATCGTCGTGGCGATCAGCGAACTGCCCGGTGCCGACGGGCTGATCCGCGCCGCCAAGCGCATCGCCGACGGGCTGCGCGGCCCCTGGACGACGCTGTTCGTCGAAACCCCGCGCGCCGCGCACTTCACCGATGCGCAGCATGCCAGCGTGGCCGCCGCAATGACGCTGGCGACGCAGCTGGGCGGCGCGGTCGCCACCGTCCCTGCGCCGACCGTGGTGGAGGGCATCCAGAGCTTCCTGGCCGATTCGCGTGCCACCCAGCTGGTGCTGGGCAAGTCGCGTCGATCGCGCTGGTTCGAATGGCGCCACGGATCGGTGGTCGACCGGCTGATCCGCGACACGCCCGACGTCACCGTCCACGTCCTGCCGGTGGCGGCGGAGGCGCCCGCCGGCCAGCGCGGCGCGCGGCGTCCCGGCTCCTGGGGCACGCCCGCCGGCTATGCCGTGACCAGCGCGATGGTCGCGGGTGTGACCGCGGCGGCCAGCGCGCTGTTCCACGTCCTAGACCTCGGCAACGTGGCGCTGCTGTATCTGTTGCCGGTGATGGCCGCGGCCAGCCTCTACGGCCTGCGCACCGGGCTGTACGCCGGCTTCGCCTCCAGCCTGGCATACAATTTCTTCTTCCTGCCGCCGGTCGGCACGCTCAGCATCAACAATCCCGAGAATATCGTCTCGGTGTTCGTCCTGATGGGCATCGCGATCGCGACCAGCCAGCTGACCGCGCGGGTGCGCGCGCAGGCCGATCTGGCCGCCGCCAGCGCGCGCACCAATGCCACGCTGGCCGGTTTCCTGCGCCAGATCGCGGGCGTCACCGATGCCGATCGCGCGGCGCAGATGATCTGCGACGACGTGCGCCGGCTGCTGGGGGTGCAGGCGATCCTGCTCGGACCCACCGCCGACACCCACCTGGGGATCATCGCCGCCAGCGATCCGGCCTATCGGCTGGACACGGTGGACGCCGCAGCGGCGGGCTGGACGCTCGACACCGGACAGCCCGCCGGAAAGGGTTCGGGCACGCTCGCCGCGTCGGAATGGCTGTTTCAGCCGCTGAAGGCGGGCGAGCGTATCCTGGCGGTGCTGGGCGTCGCCAGCGACAGTGCCGGCGATCCCGTGCGCGCCGATCAGCTGCCGCTGCTCAGCAGCCTGATCGACCAGTCGGCGCTGGTGCTGGAACGGCTGCGGCTGCAGGCGGAAATGCGCGACGTCGATGCGGTGCGCACCCGCGACCGGCTGCGCGCCGCGCTGCTCTCCTCGGTCAGCCACGACCTGCGTACCCCGCTCACCGCCGTCATCGCCGCGGCGGACCAGTTGCCCGCGGGCGCCACCCCCGAACTGATCGCGACGATCCGCGCGGAATCGGCGCGCCTCAACCGCTTCGTCGCCAACCTGCTCGACATGGCGCGGATCGAGGCCGGGGCGATCCGCCTCAACGTCGAGGCGACCGACCTCAGCGACGCGGTCACCGGCGCCGCGCACGACGCCCGCCGCGCGCTGGAGGGGCATGCCGTCCGGCTCGACGTGCCGCCCGACCTGCCGCTGGTGCGCGTCGATCCGCAGCTGCTGCACCATTGCCTGCTCAACCTGCTCGACAACGCCGGGCGCTACGGCGATCCGGGCAGCGAGATCGTGATCGAGGGGCGCAACCGCTTCGGCGAGGTGCGGCTGGCGGTGCTCGATCGCGGCCCCGGCCTGCCGCCGGGGCAGGAGGCCGCCGTATTCGAAACCTTCACCCGCCTCGCCGGGTCCGACCGCGCGATCGGCGGCACCGGGCTGGGGCTTGCCATCGTCAAGGCGTTCGCCGACGCCATGGGCATGGGCGTGGAGGCCGCCAATCGCCCCGACGGTGACGGCGCGGGCGGGGGCGCCCGCTTCACCCTCACCTTCCCCCCCGCGCTGATCGTGCGCGATCCTTCCACCGGGAACCCCGACTGATGCCCGCCAGGATACTCGTCGTCGATGATGAAGCCGCGATCCGCCGCCTGCTACGCAACACGCTGCTGCGCGCCGGGCATGAGGTGGTGGAGGCCGGCACGGCCGCCGACGCGCTGCGGCTGGCGGCGGCGGAGCGGCCCGACGCTATCCTGCTCGACCTCGGCCTGCCCGACCGCGACGGGCTGGGCATCATCCCGCTGCTGCGCAAGCAGGGCGATGCGGTGATCCTGGTCGTTTCCGCGCGCGAGGCGGTGGAGGAAAAGGTCACCGCGCTCGACCTGGGGGCGGAGGATTACGTCACCAAGCCGTTCGATACCGAGGAACTGCTCGCCCGCCTGCGCGTAGCGCTGCGCCATCGCGGGCCGGCGGCGGAGGTGGCGGCGGGCAAGGTCGTGGTGCGCGGCGATCTGGCGATCGACCTCGACCGGCGGATCGTGACGCGCGGCGGCGTGGACGTGCACCTGACGCGCAAGGAACATGACGTGCTGGCGCTGCTGACGCGCCACATCGGCCGGATCGTCACGCACGACCGGCTGCTGGCATCGTGCTGGGGCGGGGACGAGGATGCGCGGATCGAATATCTGCGCATCGTCATCCGCAACCTGCGCCAGAAGCTGGAGGCACCCGACCCCGTCGGCAGCGTGATCGCCAACGAACTGGGCGTCGGCTACCGCCTGCGCAGCGACGGGTGACGACGCCGACCCTTTCCTTTGCCGAATATATATGATTTATCCAGCTCATTCTTTGGCAATGGCGTAACGGGGTCGACATGCGGATCAATCGGTGGCTGACGGGGCTGGTGGCGGTGATGTGGCCGGGCATCGCGTTCGCGCAGGCGAGCTTCGATGCGACCAGCCGGATCTTCCGACTGGACGGGGGCGAGGTGACCTATGCGTTCAAGGTGAATGCCCAAGGGATCCTCCAGTCGGTCTATTGGGGGCGCCGCCTGCCCGATCGCGCGCCGCTCGCCGCGCCCGAACTGTCGGGGCTGAGCGGGTTCGACGTCGCCGCCAATGTCGTGCCGCAGGAATATGCCGGCCAGGGCGGCGGCCTGTACGCCGAACCGGCGCTGAAGATCACCTGGCCGGACGGGAACCGCGACCTCGTCCTCCACTATCGCAGCCACCAGATCGACGGCGACACGATCCGCGTGACGCTGTCGGACCTCGACCGGCCGGTGTTCGTCACGTTGACCTATACGATCGACCGCGGCACCGGGGTACTCGCGCGCTCGGCACGGATCGAAAATCGCGGCACCGACGACGTGCGCGTCGATCAGGCGGCGGGCGCCGGGCTGACGCTGCCGGTCGCCTATGACTATCAGCTCCATTATTCGACCGGGCGCTGGGCCGCCGAATGGACGTTGCAGCACCGCCCGCTGGTCGCCGGCTCGACCGTGCTGGAAAGCCGCCGCGGATCGACCGGCAGCCAGAACAACCCGTGGTTCATGGTCTCGCGCGATGCCACGACCGAGGATCACGGCCCGGCGTGGATCGGCGCGCTGGCGTGGAGCGGATCGTGGCGGATGACCTTCGACCAGGATGTCACCGGGCGCATCCGCATCACCGGCGGCTACAATCCGTTCGACTTCGCCTATCGCCTGCGCGCCGGCGCGCAGCTCGACACGCCGGTCATGTACGTCGGCTATTCCGACGAGGGGAAGGGCGGCGCCAGCCGGCTGTTCCACCGCTTCCAGCGCGAACGGATCCTGCCGCACGCGGGCGATGCGCCGCCGGCGCTGCGCAAGGTGCTGTATAACAGCTGGGAAGCGACCTATTTCGACGTGAGCGAGGCCGGGCAGATGGCGCTGGCCGAGCGCGCCGCGGCGCTGGGCGTCGAACGGTTCGTGATGGACGACGGCTGGTTCGGCGCGCGCAACAACGACAAGGCGGGACTGGGCGACTGGACCGTCAACCCGGCCAAGTTCCCGCGCGGGCTGGGGCCGCTGATCCAGAAGGTCCGCTCGCTGGGGATGGACTTCGGCCTGTGGGTCGAACCGGAGATGATCAATCCCGACAGCGACCTGTTCCGCGCGCATCCCGACTGGGCGATGCAGTTCAAGGGCCGCCCGCGGACGGAGGGGCGCAACCAGCTGGTGCTGAACCTGGCGCGCACCGACGTGCGCGACCATGTGCTCAAGGTGCTGGACGACCTGCTGACGCAGAACGACATCGCGTTCCTCAAGTGGGATTACAACCGCAACTGGTCCGAACCGGGCTGGCCCGATGCGGACGTGGCGGAACAGCAGACAATCTACGTCGCCTATGTCCGCAACCTCTACTGGATCATCGACGAACTGCGCCGCCGCCATCCGCGCGTGGAGATCGAAAGCTGTTCCGGCGGCGGCGGGCGCGTCGACCTGGGCATCATGGCGCGCACCGACCAGATGTGGCCGTCCGACAATACCGACCCGTACGACCGGCTGCTCATCCAGGACGGCTATACGCAGGCCTATGCCCCCGCCACGATGATGGCCTGGGTGACCGACAGCCCCAATTGGGTGAACCAGCGCCAGACCACGCTGCCGTTCCGCTTCCTGTCGGCGATGCAGGGCGGGCTAGGGATCGGCACCAACCTCAACAAATGGACCCCGGCGGAGGTGGAGACCGCGCGCTATTACGTCGCCGCGTACAAGCGCATCCGCGAAACGGTACAGCGCGGGTCGCTGTACCGCCTCAACCGCGAAAGCCGCGCCGATCCGCGCTGGACCAACCTGTACGTCGCCGCCGACCGGTCGCAGGCGGCGCTGTTCACGCTGGTGGGATCAACGCACAAGCTGGATGTGATGCCCACGATCAACCTCGCCGGGCTGGACGCGGAGGCGACCTACCGGATCGAGACGATGGAGGGCACCCCCCTGCCCGCCACGATCCCCGCCAGCGCGACCGGCGCCTATTGGATGAACCACGGCGTCGACGTGACGCTGCGCGGGGACTTCCAGGGCATGGGGTTCATCCTGTCGCGCACCGGGCGTGGCGAGCGACGCTGATATTATCATACGTTTATGTGACGGAAATCACACATACCGGCCACTTTTAACCCCCGCACGCGACGTTTTTATCTCGACAACGCCACTAAAGTCATATTTATTATCCCCAACAACAGGGGAGGCTGACATGGCGCAGATTCGGAATCACACGCAACGACTGGCGGCGGCGGTGCTGCTGTCGGGAACGGCACTGGCACTGTGCGCCGCGCCCGCCCTGGCCCAGACAGGCTCGGGCGCTGCCGCCCCCGACGCGTCCGGCCCCGCCGGCGCGCAGATCGACCCGGCCGGCGCCCCTGCTCCCGGCGACGACATCGTCATCACCGGCATCCGCGCCAGTCTGGCCAGCGCGCTGGAGCTGAAGCGCGATACCGTCGGCATCGTCGACGCGATCTCCGCCAAGGACATCGGCGAGTTCCCCGACGCCAACATCGCCGAATCGCTGCAGCGGATCACCGGCGTGTCGGTGGACCGCGTCAACGGCGAAGGGCGCGGCATCACCGTCCGCGGGCTGGGGCCGGAATTCAACACCGTGCTGCTCAACGGCCGGCTGCTGTCGACCGAGGGCGGCGGGCGCTCCTTCTCGTTCGACATCCTGTCGTCGGAACTCATCACCGGCGCCGAAGTCTACAAATCGTCGGAGGCGCGGCTTCAGGAAGGCGGCATCGGATCGACCGTGATCCTGCGCACCGCGCGTCCGACCGATCGCGCCGGCTTCCACATGGCGGGCAGTGTCGCCGGCCGCCACGACAACACCGCCGACCGCATCACCCCGGTCGTCTCGGGCGTCATCAGCGCCTCGAACGAGGATCGCACCTTCGGCGTGCTGGCCAGCTTCATCTACGACAAGCGCATTTCGCGGCTGTCGAACGTGTCGACCGACGGCTGGATCACCAACCAGAATATCGACACCAACAATGATGGCGTGAAGGACACCCGCCCGGTCCAGGCGGACGGAACGCGTGCGCAGGGCGTGGCGCTGCCGCGGACGGTCAACTTCACCTCGACCCGCAACGATCGTGAGCGGATCGGCGGGACCTTCGCGGTCGATTATGTGGCGTCTGATACGCTGAAGTTCGCGTTCGACGCGCTCTATACCCAGCAGAAGACCGCCAGCGTCACCAACCAGCTGGGCTATTACACCGATCCCGACCGGATCACCTCGGCGACGTTCAACGCCAATCGCACCGTTACCAACTTCACGGTGCTGCCCGCCACCGCCACGTCCGGGCTGGCGTCAGATAACATCCTGGCCACCAATCCGCAGAACGCGCGCACCTATCAACTGGGCATCAACGCCGAGTGGAAGCCCGCCGAGGCGCTGACATTGGTCTTTGACGCGGCGCATTCCAATACCCGCAACGATTCCGACCAGCTGTTCTACGTCGTCGGCACGCGCCAGATCGGGGTCACGCCCACCTTCACGCTCGCCGGGCCGGACGGGCTGCCGTCGATCACCAACACGCTGGCCACCAACGACAAGTCCGCGCCGCGGCTGCACTGCTGCTCGGAACGCGGCGGCCGCAACCGCGACACGGTGAACCAGGCATCGGTCGACGCCACCTGGGACATCGGCACCGTCCTCGACAAGCTGCAGGGCGGCCTGCTGTTCACCAACCGCAAGAAGACCACGGTGGTGCGCGAATCGCCCGAACCGCTTGGCTGCTTCTACTGCGGCTATCAGGCGGTGGCGCCGGGATCGCTGTTCACCGATTTCACCGCCAACGTGCAGGGACGCAACCTGACCTGGCTGACCTATGATCGCGACGCGCTGGTCAGCTATTACGGGTCGGACGCGGCCGTGTCGCAGATTTCGGACGTCGACGCGCGCAACCGCTTCCTGGCGGTGTATCGCGGCAACAACAACAGCCTCGACCCGATCGATCGCGATCGTGGCTCGGGCACGGTGCGCGAAAACACCTTCTCCGGATACCTCCAGGCCAGCCTCAAGGGCGACTTCGGCAGCAGCCGCTGGACCGCGATGGCCGGCGCGCGCCTGGTCCATACCGACGTCTATGCCACCGGCTATTCGGTGACGCTGCTCAACATCATCCAGAACCCCGCCGATCCCACCGCGGCGGTGCCGGTGTACAGCCCGACGGTGCCCGTCGATGCGCGCAACAAATATACCTACATCCTGCCAACGCTGAACTTCCGGCTCGACATCACCGACCAGCTGACCGCGCGCCTTGCCGGCTCGCGCACCCTGACGCGGCCGACGCTCAGCCGGTTGGGGCTGTCGCAGGACTTCGTGTTCCGTCCGCCCGCCTCGAACACGGTCAGCGGCGGCAACCCGTTCCTGAAGCCGTTCCTGGCGTGGAACGCCGACGCCTCGCTCGACTATTATTTCAGTCGGACGAGCTACGCGAGCCTCGCGGGCTTCTACAAGAAGCTGGAGAACTTCATCATTTCGGGCCAGCAGCCGGAGGAGTATTTCGGGCTGACCTTCCTCGCCAACCGTCCGTACAACGCGCAGAAGGGCGACGTGTACGGGCTTGAGGCGGCGATCCAGACCACCTTCGACTTCCTGCCCGCGCCGCTCGACGGGTTCGGCGCCAGCGCCAACTATACGATGGTGAAAAGCTCGATCCGCTTCGACCCGTCGCTCAGCAACCAGTCGTTCAACGTCGAGGGGCTGTCCGACACCGCCAACGTGGTGCTGTTCTACGAAAAGGACGGGTTCCAGCTGCGCGGGGCGTACAACTGGCGCGCACCGTTCCTGCGCCAGACGTTCGGCCCGCAAAGCCAGCCGGAGAACATCTTCGGCTACGACCAGATCGACCTGAGCGGGTCGGCGCGGATCAACAGCAACGTCTCGGCCTTCTTCGAGGTGCTGAACCTCACCAACGCCAAGTTCCGCAGCTATTCGCGGTTCGAGGAACGGCTCATCACGGTGTCCGATCAGGGACGCCGCATCTCGCTGGGCCTGCGCGCCAGCTTCTGACCCAGGCGACCGGTCGCCGCGATGCCATGACGGTATCGCGGCGGCCGGCGCATGCTGGCATCATGCACGCATGACCGCCCCCCTTCCCCATCCGCTGCCCGATGGCCGCATCGCGCATGTCCTGACGCTGTCGCACGGTGCGTTGCGGGTGCGGATCACCGATCTGGGCGCGACGATCCTGTCGCTGTCCGCCCCCGACCGGCACGGCGTCTGCGCAAATGTGCTGGTCGGCCCCGACACGCCCGCCGCGCATTCGGCCGGCGGGGGGAGCGGCCCCTATGCCTATATGAACGCGACCTGCGGGCGCGTCGCCAATCGCATCGCGGGCAGCACCATGCCGCTGGACGGCGCCACGATCGCGCTCGCCGCGAACGAGGGCGCTCACCAGCTCCACGGCGGCCCGCACGGCTTCGACCGGGCGATCTGGCATATTGATGGTGCGGACGCGCGGCAGGTCACGCTGTCGCACGTCAGCCCGGACGGCGATCAGGGCTATCCCGGCACGTTGACCGCCACCGCGACCTTCCGTCTGGAGGATGCCGGGACGCTGTCGATCCGCTACGCCGCGCGCACCACGCACGCGACTCACGTGAACCTCGTGTCGCACCTCTATTTCAACCTGTCGGGCGTCGCGGGCTCGACGATCCACGACCATCGGTTGCGCATCGCCGCCGACGCGGTGCTGCCGATCGATGCGGCGGGAATCCCGCTCGGCACGCTCGCCCCGGTGGCGGACACGGCGTTCGATTTCCGCACGCTGCGCCGCGTCGGCGACGGACTGGACGGCGACGATCCCGCGATCGCCGCGCAGCACGGCTACAATCACAATTTCTGCCTGTCGCCGCCGCGCGACGCATTGCTGCTCGATCCGTGCAGCGGACGGCGGATGCACCTGTCGACCGACCAGCCCGGCCTCCAGCTCTACACCGGCAACGCGCTGTGCGACGGCTATCGCCCGCACGCGGCGCTGTGCCTGGAAACGCAGGGGTGGCCGGATGCCCTGCACCACGCGCACTTCCCCTCGACCCGGCTCGATCCGGGGGGCCAGTATCGGTCCGAAACGCTGCTACGCTTCGATACGCTCTAAAGCGCGCCCATCCGCCCGCCGTCGGCGACGATGTCCTCGCCCGTGACGAAGCGCGCCGCGTCGGACGCCAGGAACCGCACTACCGCCGCGATATCCTCGGGCTGGCCGATGTCGGCGGGGTCGATCTTCTCCTTGCCCGACCGGATGTTGGGGCTGTCGCGCAGCATCGCGGTGTCGATCGCGCCCGGCAGTACCGCGTTGCAGCGGATGCCGCGCTCGCGCCCCTCGATCGCGGTCGTCCGCGTCAGGCTGACCAATGCGGCCTTGGACGCGGCATAGGAGGCGACGTCGGGCGACGTGCGCCGCGCATGGACCGACGCGATATGGACGATCGACGCTCCTTCGCCCAGCACCGGCCACGCCGCCGCGGTCAGCAGCGCGGGCGCCACCAAATTGACCGCCAGCACCCGCTGCCAGTCGGCCGCGTCATGCGCCGCGACCGGCTTGAAGATCATCACCCCCGCGACATTGACCAGCACGTCGAGCCGGCCGAAGCGCGCGATCGTCGCGGCGACCATCCGCGCCGGCGCGGCCGCATCGGCCAGGTCCGCGACCAGGCTGTCGGGATCGTCCGGGATCGCGACATGGTCCGCCGCCATGACCGTCAGGCCATCGGCGCGCAGGCCGCGTACCACCGCGCCGCCGATCCCGCCTGCCGCGCCGGTGACCAGCGCGACGCGCGCGCCCTGTGCCGCCGCGCTCACCATTCGCGCAGCGACCCGTCGCGCCCGCGCCACACCGGGTTGCGCCAGCGGTGCGCGTCCTTCGCCGCCTCGCGCACGCGCGCCTCGTCGATCGTCACGCCCAGCCCCGCGCCCTCCAGCACCGCCACCGTGCCGCCCTCGACCGCCAGCACCGCCGGGTCGGTCAGATACGTCAGCAGGTCGGCCTCGGCATTGTTATAGTGGATGCCCAGCGACATTTCCTGGATCACGAAATTGGGCGCCGCCGCCGCCACCTGCAGGCACGCCGCCAGCGCCAGCGGGCCGAGCGGACAATGCGGCGCAAGCGCGACGTCATAGGCCTCCGCCATCGCCGCGATGCGCCGCCCTTCGGAGATGCCGCCCGCATGGCTCAGGTCGGGCTGCGCGATGTCGATCGCGCCGCGTTCCAGGAACGGCTTGAAATCCCAGCGCGAATACAATCGCTCGCCCAGCGCGACCGGCACCGTGGTCTGCGCGGCGAGCTGCGCGATCGCCTCGGGATGTTCGCTCAGCACCGGTTCCTCGATGAACATCGGGCCAAGCGGCTCCAGCGCGCGGACGATCTGGCGCGCCATCGGCTTGTGGACACGCCCGTGCAGGTCGACGCCCACGTCCATGCCGGTGTCCCTGACCAGCCCCAGCCGCTCCACCGCATCGGCGACCGCCGCCGGGCCGGCGAACCAGTCGAGGTCCTCGGTCCCGTTCATCTTGACCGCATCGAACCCCTGCTCGCGGCGCGCGCGCGCGGCTGCCGCGACGTCGGACGGGCGGTCGCCGCCGATCCAGGCATAGACGCGGATGCGATCGCGCACCCGCCCGCCCAGCAGGTCGGACACCGGCACCCCCAGCGCCCGCCCGCGCAGATCCCACAGCGCCTGGTCGACGCCCGAGATCGCGGACATCAGCACCGGCCCGCCGCGATAGAAGCCCAGCCGGTACAGCGTCTGCCACGCATCCTCGATCCGGTGCGCATCGGTGCCGATCAACCGGTCGCGCACCGCCTCCAGCGCGCCGGCGACCGCCTCGGCATGTCCTTCCAGGCTGGCCTCGCCCCAGCCGACCGCGCCGTCGGCGGTCTCGATGCGGACGAACAGCCAGCGCGGGGGAACCAGAAAATGCTCGATCTTCGCGATCGGCGACGTGGGCCGGGTCATCGACGTCAACGCTCCCTCTGGCGGGCGATGCGTAGCGCCGGCAGCCGCCCGGTCTGGCGCAGCCGGTCCGCGACCACCGCCAGCAACAGGATGCCGCCACGCACCACATATTGATAGAAAGTCGGCACGTTCATCAGGTTGAGCGCATTCTGCGCCGCGCCCATGATGAACACGCCCACGATGACGCCGGCCACCGTCGCGACACCGCCCGACAGCGACACCCCGCCCAGCACGCAGGCGGAGATCACCGCCAGTTCCAGCCCGATGCTGGTGTTCGGCTGCCCGCTGGTGATCCGCGCCGCCAGCACGATGCCCGCGACCGCCGCGACCATCCCCTGCAACACGAACACGGTGATGCGCACGCGGGTGATCGGGATGCCCGCCAGCCGCGCGGCCTCCGGATTGCCGCCGATCGCCAGGATGTTGCGCCCGAACACGGTGCGGTTCAGCAGCACGCCGAACAGCGCGAAACTGGCCGCCATGATCCAGATCGGCCAGCCGATGCCCAGCATCCCCCCCGATCCCAGCGCATAGAAACGCTGTGCGGGGATCGCGACGCTTTCCCCGCCCGACGCCAGGAACGCCAGCCCGCGCACCATCTCCATCGTCGCCAGCGTGACGATCAGCGAATTGACCTGCAACCCGGCCACCAGCGCGCCGTTGAACAGCCCCACCGCGGCGCCGCCCGCCAGCGCCGCGACGACGCCCAGCGCGACGCTGCCGGTCGCGTTGATCGTCACCGCCGCCAGCACGCCGGCAAAGGCGACGGTGGAGCCGACCGACAGGTCGACCTCGCGCATCGCCAGCACCAGCATCATCGTCGCCGCGATCGTGCCGACCAGCGTCACCGACAGCAGCAGTCCCTGCGCGTTGCGCACGCTCAGGAAATCGGGGACCAGCCAGCCGAGCAGGGCGACCAGCACGAACAGCGCCAGCAGCGGCCCGGCACGGGAAAGGAGCGAGGATGGCGTCATGCGGGGATCGTGTCCCTGTCAGGAGAGGATGGGTCCGGGAAAGAAGGCGCGGCAGCACCCTGCGGCAGCGCCAGCCGCATCAGCACGTCGGCGCTCGCCTCGGCACGCGGGACGATGCCGGCCACGCATCCCTCGCGCATCACCACGATGCGGTCGGCGACGCCCAGCACCTCGGCCATGTCGGACGACGCGAACAGCACCGCGCCGCCCGCCTCGGCGAACGCGTACATCCGCTCGTAGATCTCGCTGCGCGCGCCCACGTCGATGCCGCGCGTCGGCTCGTCCAGCATCAGGATACGCGCCTGCGCCATCAGCCAGCGGCCGATCACCGCCTTCTGCTGGTTGCCGCCGGACAGGGTCGCGATCGGCGTCGCCGGGCTGGCGGTCTTGACGCGCATCGTGTCGATGATCGCGCGCGCACCGCTGGCCTCGGCACGCGCGCGCAGCCACGGCGACGCGCCGCGCCGGTTGCGCCAGCCGATCGCGATATTCTCCTGCACCGCGGCCAGCGGGATAATCCCGGCGTCCTTGCGATCTTCCGGGCACAGCCCCAGTCCGGCGGCGATCGCGGCGCGCGGGTCGCCCGCCGCCAGCGGCTCGTCCCGCACCGTCACCGCGCCCCCGGTGCGCGGCGCGGCGCCGTACAGCAGCCGGAACAGTTCCGACCGCCCCGCGCCGACCAGCCCGAAGAAGCCGAGTATCTCGCCGTCCGCCACCTCGAACGACACCGGCTGGCGCAGCCCCGCGCCGGTCACGCCCTCGGCCCGCAGCGCCGCCGCCCCGGCGGGCCGCGCGCGATAGCCGTAGATGTCCGCGATCGCGCGGCCCGCCATCGCGGTGACGATACGGTCGGCGTCCGCCGGGCCGACCGGTGCGATATCGGTGACGTGCCGCCCGTCGCGCAGCACCGTCGCGCTGTCCGCCAGCGCATAGATTTCCTCCATGCGGTGGCTGACGTACAGGATCGCGGCACCGTCGCGGCGCAGTTCGTCGATGATCGCCAGCAGCCGGTCGGTCTCGCGCGCGCTCAGCGAGCTGGTCGGCTCGTCAAAGGCGATGATCCGCGCCTCGCGCAGCAGCGCGCGGCCGATCTCCACCATCTGTCGCTGCCCGATCGACAGCGAACGCACCGGCGTCGCCGGATCGATCGCCTCGCCCAGTCGCGCCAGCACCGCACGCGCGCGCTGCTGCAGTTCGGCATGGCGGATCCACCCGCCGCGCGCCGGCAGGGTTCCCAGCAGCAGGTTTTCCGCCACCGACAGGTCGGGCACCAGCTGCAGTTCCTGGTGGATGATCGCCACGCCAGCGTCCTGCGCCGCGCGCGGCCGGTCGAACCGACATGCGACGCCGTCGATCGCCAGCGTGCCGCGGTCGGGCTGGTACTGGCCCGACAGGATCTTCAGCAGGGTCGATTTGCCCGCGCCGTTTTCGCCGACCAGCGCGCGCACCTCGCCCGCCGCCACGGTGAAGCTGACGCCGTCCAGCGCGACGACGCCCGGAAAGCTCTTGCCGACATCCTCGAAGGCCAGCCGCGCGGTCATGCCGCCGCCTCGCGGGCCAGCGTGGCGCGCATCGTCGCGCGGGTCATCAGCGTCCCGCTGGTCAGCGTCAGCGGCGCCGGTGCGCGCGCATCGCGGATCCACGCGAACATCGCCGCCGCGGTGTCGTAGCCATGGCGCCGCGCGCTCAGCAGCACGGTGGCGAAGAAACCGGTCGGCACCGGCTTGGACAATTCGGCGATCGCCGCCTCCGATCCGCCGATGCCGATGCCGATCACCGCCGCGGGCGCGATGCGCAGTCCCTCGGCCGCGCGCACGCCCCCCACGACCGTCTCGTCGTTCAAGCCCAGGACGATCCAGCGTTCGATATCGGCATGCGCGGTCAGGATCGGCGCCGCCGCGGTGAACGCGCCTTCGGTGTCGGTGGTCCGCTGCGGCGCGTCGAACACGCGGGCGAAACCGCGCGCGCGCAGCGCCGCCACCGCCCCGCCGGTGCGTTCGCGCCCGGTATCCAGGCTGTCATAGGCGATGCGCAATATCCCGGTCCGCTCCCCCGACCAGCCGCGCCGCGCCGCTTCGTCCGCGGCGGCATTGCCCGCGACCCGACCGATCGCGTCGGCGGAGATGCCGACATGCGGGATGGCGGCGATCGGCCCGCCGTCCGGGCCGATCAGCCGGTCGTCCACCGACATCACCTTCATCCCGCTATGCGCCGCAAAGCCCGCGATCGCCGGGCCGAGCCGCGGATCGGGGGTGCAGATCACGAACCCGCCGGCATAGCGCGCATAGAGCGTCCACAAGGCCGACAGCACGCGGTCGCCATCCTCCGCCCCGATCGCGATCAGCGAAAAGCCCAGGTCGCGCGCCGCCGCGCGGGCGAACCGCCATTCGTCCTGAAACCATTGCTCCTGCGGCATCTTCACGACGAAGCCGATCCGCACGCCGCGCGTCGGCGCCGCGCGCGGTGCGCAACCGCCCAGCGCGGCCATGCCGACGACCGACGACAGACCGCCGAGCAGGGTTCTGCGCCCCGTCACCCCCTCCGCCATGTCGCCCTTCCCCAAGCCCTCATCACACCTGCATAATATCATACTTATTACAGGGGAAGCGCAAATTTGCGCCTTATCGACGATTGGCCTTCGCGCCACAGGTCGGATATGTAGGGGTGATGACGCTCCCGACCGCGGCCGCCACCGGCCACGCCCCCTCCGACGGCCGCAACCTGACGGCGACGATCGTCAACGACCTGGGCCATGCGATCGTCACGCAAAGCTATCGCGCCGGCGCACCCTTCCCGACCGAGGCGGAATTGTGCGAACGCTTCAACGCCAGCCGCCCCGTCCTGCGCGAGGCGGTGAAGATGCTGACCGCCAAGGGGCTGCTGGTCGGGCGCAAGCGCGCGGGCACGATCGTCCAGCCGGAGGAGCGGTGGAACCTGCTCGATCCCGATGTGCTGCGCTGGATGCTGCAACGCGATTTCTCGATCGACCTGCTGATCGACTTCACCGACATCCGCCTGGCGATCGAACCGCGCGCCGCGACGCTGGCGTCGCATTCCGCCACCGGGCCGCAGCGCGCGCGCATCCTGGCGGCGATCGACCGGATGTTCGCCGCCGATCGCGGCGAGGAGGACGCGCTGGAGGCCGATATCGCCTTCCACATCGCGGTGCTGGAGGCGAGCAACAACCGCTTCCTGCGCCAGTTCACCGACCTGACCGAAACGACGCTGCGCTTCTCGATCCGCCGGACCAACCAGTACAAGGGCGTGCCCCGCGCCAGTTCGCGCGACCACAAGCGCGTCGCCGATGCGATCGTCGAGGGCAAGGCGACGCTGGCGGGAGAGCGGATGTACGAACTGATCCACGACGCGCTGGCGCTGCTGCTGGTCGCCGGCAACCACCCGCTCCGGCCGTGACCGCCTGACCGCGCACGCGCCTCAGCCGCCGCACGCGCTCGCCGCGGTGGCGATCCTGCGCGGCGCCTCGCCCGGGCGCGGCTGCCCGGGGTGATAGGCGACGCCCGCCACGCCATCCAGCGGGACCGGGCGCAACGTGCCGCTGGCATAGCGGTTCGCCTGGTCGTCGAAATGCGGTGACGCCGGGTCGCCGCTCTGCCCGCCGGCCGATACCGTCCAGGCATGCGGGCCGTCGGGCGCGAATTCCACCAGCGCCACGAAGCTGTTGCCGCTGGTGCCGTAGAAGCACCGCTGCCCCGGCTGGCGTTCGACCGAGAAGGCCGCCAGCGATCCGAAATTGCCGGTGGTGAACGGCACGGGCACGCTGGGGCGCCGATCGTCGAAATGCGGGCGGATCGCGCCGTCCAGCCGCTGGAACCGGTTGATCCTGCCCCAGGCGACGCGCCACCCGCCGTGTTCCGCGGTCATCGCGGCGACCGCATCGTCCAGCGCCGCCAGCCGGTCGGCATCCGCGGTGGCATTGGCCAGCCAGTCGAAGATCGTGCGGTGCGCGGCCTCTGCCTTCGGCCCCTCGCGCCGCCACAGCGCTTCGCCCCAATAGGCCGCCAGCGACATCGGCTGCGATTCGAGGCCCCAGCGCCGGTCCCAGCCGGACAGCATCGCGACCGGCGCCGCCAGCCGCGCGCGCAGCGGCGCGCCCGCCGGCAGCGCGTCCCACGCACGCCGCACCGCCGGGATCTGCTGGTCGAAGAACGGCAGGAACGGATCGAACGCCAGGTCGCGCAACGCCATCGCGGTGAATTTCCGCGTCCCGTTCAACAGCGCGGTGGCATGGATGCCGCGCGGGTTCTCGCCGAACTGGTCCATATAGGCCGGGAAGGCGGCAGCGCGCGGGCTGTCCGCCCCCGCCGCGCCCCATGGCGCATTGTTGGTGTTCATCACCCACCCGCTGGCCGGCCGCACCGCCTGCGGCAGCTCGTTCAGCCGGTGCAGCCCGCGCCACGCGGTCGCCGGGTCGCTGCCGTCGACCGGACGGGTATAGTCGAATCGCGCGTCGCGCACCGGCACGAATTGCGGGTGCAGATACGCGATCGTGCCGTCGGCGGCGGCCAGGATGGTGTTGTTCGACGAATTGGCCTTGCGGTCCGACGCGCGCAGATACGCGTCCAGCGTCGTCGCCTTGGTCCGCAGCCAGCTCTGCTCCAGCGCGGCCTGCCGCGCGTTCAGCATCGCCACCGCGATCCAGCGGTCGTTCTCCGCGCGGATCACCGGGCCGTGCCGCGTCGCCAGCGTCGTGAACGATCGCGGCGCCAGCGTGCCGTCGGGGCGGCGCACCTGCAGCGTCACCGTCCGCTGTACGAAGGGGCGCCACTGCGCGCCGTCGCGCCAGCGCAGCGCGCCCCCGCGCCGCGCCACCTCGACCGCGAATTCGTCGATATTGTCGACCCCGCTCGACGTGTGCATCCACCCCAGCCGGCGGTTGAACCCCTGGTAGATGAAGTACTGTCCCCAGGTGGCGGCGCCGTAGACGTCCAGCCCCTGGTCGCTGCGCACCTGCTGTTCCGACCGGAAGAAAAACGAGGTGTGCGGATTGATCCACAGCAGCGGATGGCCGCTGGCGCTGCGCTGCGGACCGATCGCAATGCCGTTCGATCCCTTCGGCTCGACCATCCGGCCCGCATCGCTCGCGGCGAGCTGCGCCGCCGCACCGCCATGGCCGTAGAAGGCCGCGAGCGGGTCGAGCGCGACCCCGCGCTCGATATCGCCGCCGATGCTCCCTTCGGAAAAGGCGAGCGCCATCCACGGTTCGAACCGGGTCAGCCGCTGCGGGCGGACGGCGGGGTGGGTCGCCAGATAATGGTTCAGCCCCGCCGCCCATGCCTGCATCAGCCGTCGCGACCAGTCGGGGCTGCGCCGGTACGCCGCCTGCAACGCCGCCGGATCGACGAACAGCCGCTGGCGCAGGTCGGCCCACAGCGCGCTCTCGCCCTCCACCTCCGCCAGCCGGCCCAGCGCGACCAGATAATTGCGCTCGATCCGCGGGAAATCGTCCTCCGCCTGGGCGTAGATCATGCCGAACACCGCGTCGGCGTCGCTGCGTCCGTGGATATGCGCGATGCCGGCATCGTCGCGCACGATCGTCACCGCATCGGCGTACGGGGGTGCCGGGGGCCGCGCATCCGCCGTGCCCGCCGCGACCGCCATCATCGCCCCAGCCCACCACCGCATCGCGCTTCCCCTTTTTGACTTGCAATTATGTCATATATAATATCATGCAGCGGTCAATCATCCCACTGATAGCATCCCGTTGGAAGGGGCCAGCCATGACCATTCGCCTGACACCGGTCGCCATACCCGATTTCGGCACCATCGACGAACCGCCCGCGCTGCCGCCGGCGCGTTATGCCGCGCGGTGCGATGCGGCGCTGGCGGCGGCGGGGACCGACTGGCTGGTCGTCTATGCCGACCGCGAGCATATGGCGAACGTCATGTTCCTGTCGGGGTTCGAACCGCGGTTCGAGGAGGCGCTGCTGCTGCTCGGTCCCGGCGGGCGGCGGATCGTCGTCACCGGCAACGAATGCGTCCCCTATGCCGAACGCGCGCCGCTGCCCGGCCTGACGGTGCGGCTGGCGCAGACGATGAGCCTGCTGGGCCAGGACCGCAGCGTCGCCCCGCGGCTGACCGACGTGCTGCGCGACGCGGGGCTGGCGCCCGGCACGCGCACGGGGATCGTCGGGTGGAAGTATCTGGCGGCGGAGGAATGGGACGACGGCCTGCCCGCGCCCTCGTTCCTGCCCGCCGCCTATCACGCCGCGATCGCGCGCGTCGTCGGCGCCGATGCGGTGGAGGATCGCACCGCGGTGCTGCTCCACCCCGAAACCGGCCACCGCTCGATCATCGATGCCGATCAGATCGCGGTGTTCGAGGCGGCGGCCGCGCGCGGCTCCGCGATGGTGTGGTCGGTCCTGTCGCAGCTGCGCCCCGGCGACCGCGAGCGCGATGGCGCCGCGCGGATGGGCTATCACGGCGATCCGTTCAACGTGCACATGATGCTGGCGTCGGGCGGCGCTGCCGATGGCGGGGTGATCGGGCTGGCCAGCCCCGGCCCACGCGTCCTGCGCAAGGGCGACGGCGTGTCGACCGCGGTCGGCCTGTGGGGCGGGCTGACCGCGCGCGCGGGGCTGCTGGACGATGCCGACGACGCCTTCGTCGCCACCGCCGCGGATTATTTCGCGGGGCTGGTCGAATGGTATCGCGTCGCGCGCGTGGGCACGCCGGGCGGCGAGCTGCACGACGCGGTCACCGGCACCCTGGCGCGCGGCGGGCTGCACTCGCTGCTCAATCCCGGCCATCTGACCGGGCATGAGGAATGGTCGCACACCCCCGTCCGCCCCGGCTCGACCGAGCGGCTGCGGTCGGGGATGCATGTGCAGGTCGACGTCATCCCCACGCCGATGCGCGACGGCTGGGCGCTCAATTGCGAGGACAGCGTCGTGCTGGCCGATGCCGCGCTGCGCGCCGAGCTGGCCGATCGCCACCCGGCGGTGATGGCGCGCATCGACGCGCGCCGCCGCTTCATGACCGATACGCTGGGCGTCGCCGTCGACGAAACCGTGCTGCCGCTGTCGTCCGTGCCGCTGTGCCTGGCGCCGCTGTGGCTGAAGGCGGATCACCTGTTCGTCCAGGAATGATCCGTTACCCGGATCACCGCCGCAGCCGCGCCAGCGGCAGCGGCCGCCCCGGCACATCAACGTCGAACGCGAACACCGCGCCCGCCTCCGGCTGCGCGGCCAGCGCCGCCGGGTCCAGCCCCAGCCGCGCGGTCGTGGCAAAGGCGGTGCGCAGGTCCGCGCCGCCGAACGCAATCTTCGTCACCTGCGCCGCCGGCAGCCGCACCTCGCGCAGCAGCGTGCCCGCCGGATCGTAGCAGCGCGCGCTCCATCCGCCCCACATCCCCAGCCAGATGTTGCCGGCCGCATCGGTGCTGACCCCATCCGGCGTGCCGTCCGCCGGGTCAATCGTCACCAGCACGCGCCCAGCGCCGGTCGTCCCGTGGCCCGTCACCGGCACCGCGTGGATCGCCCCGCCCAGCGTATCGACATGGTACAGGGTCGATCCGTCCGGAGACACCGCCGGGCCGTTGGTGATCGTCACCGGCGCGATTCCCGTCACGGTCGCCTGCGCGCCGTCCCAGCGATGCACCTGCCCGGTCGCCGCGCGCGCGGCATCGTCCATCGACCCGAACCATACCACGCCGTCCGGCCCGACCGTGGCATCGTTCAGCCGGTTGCCGGGACGATCCGGCTCCACCGCGCACAGATGGGTGAAGGCGCCGGTCGCGGGGTCGAAATGCGCCAGCCCCGTCTGCAGCCCGGCCAGGAAGCCGCCGCCCTCCGCCGGCAGTACCCAGCCGATCTGCGCCGGTGCGGGCCACGATCGGTGCGCGCCATCGGCGGGATCGACGCGGTGGACCGCCGGCCGCTTGATATCCACGAACCACAGCGCCGCGTCGCGCGTGTCCCACACCGGCCCTTCGCCCAGTTCCGCCGCGCCGTTCCACACCGTCCGCGCCCGATCCGCCATCATCATCCTCTCTTGTCCTGCGCCATGCGTTGACGATACAGCGCTGCACGATAATGTCATATAAATAACCGGGGCAAGGTGATGATCGGCGAAGTGATCGCGGTGGATTGGGGAACGACCAACCGGCGCGCCTACCGGCTGGCGGCGGACGGGCGCGTGCTGGCCGCGATACGCGACGATCGCGGCATCCTGTCGCTGACCCCGGCGGACTATCCCCCGGCGGTGGCGGCGCTGCGCGTCCGGCTGGGCGATGCGCCGGTGCTGATCGCGGGCATGGCCGGATCGACGCGCGGCTGGCGCGAGGCGCCGTATGTCGATGCCCCCGCCGATCTCGCCGCGCTGGCCCGGGGCGTGGCGCCCGTCGCACATGATGTGGCGATCGTGCCGGGCGTCGCGCTGCGCGGCCAGCGGCACGACGTGATGCGGGGGGAGGAGGTGCAGGCGCTGGGCGCCGTCGCCGCGGGACTGGCGCCGCGCGATGCGCTGTTCTGCCAGCCGGGCACGCACAACAAATGGATCGCCGTGGCCGATGGCCGCATCCACCGCTTCGCCACCGCGATGACCGGGGAGCTGTTCGCCCTGCTGCGCACGCACGGCATCCTGTCCGGGATGCTCGACGCCGCCGCCGTCGACGGTGCGGCGTTCCGCGACGGCGTGGCGCGCGGCGCGGGTGCGACCGATCTGCTCGATGCGCTGTTCGAAGTGCGTGCGCGCGTCCTGCTCGGCGCGCTGTCGCCCGGCGATGCGGCATCCTTCGCCAGCGGCGTCCTGATCGGCGCGGACGTCGGCGCGCGCGGCGATCTGGCGGGGCGCACCGTCCATCTCCTCGCCAGCGGCCCGCTCGCCGCGCTCTACGCCGCGGCAATCGGCCTGCGGGGCGGCGATGTTCTCGCGATCGACAGCGAGGCCGCGTTCACCGCCGGCATCCACGCGCTCCACGCCCTGCTTCCGGGAGAAGCCCAATGACCGATACCGACCGCGCCTTCGATCGCGCCTTTGCCGCCTGCCCGCTGGTGGCGATCCTGCGCGGGCTGACCCCGGCGGAGGCGCCGGCGATCGGCGACGCGCTGGTCGCCGCAGGGCTGACCCTGATCGAGGTGCCGCTGAACTCCCCCGATCCGTTCGACAGTATCGCGCTGCTCGCCCGGCGGCTGGGGGACCGCGCGATGATCGGCGCCGGCACGGTCCTGGCCCCCGACGACGTCACGCGCGTGCGCGATGCGGGCGGCACGCTGATCGTGTCGCCCAACACCGATGCCGCGGTGATCCGCGCGACCCGCGCCGCGGGACTGATATCGCTGCCGGGCTATTTCACCCCCAGCGAGGGGTTCGCCGCGCTCGCCGCCGGTGCCAGCGCGCTGAAGCTGTTCCCGGCCGACGGCACCACCCCCGCCTTCCTGAAGGCGCAGCGCGCGGTCCTGCCACGCGACGCGCGTATGCTGGCGGTCGGCGGGGTCGCGCCGGACAATATGGCGACATGGCGTGCGGCGGGCGCCGACGGTTTCGGCCTGGGATCGAACCTCTACCGCCCCGGCGCAACGGCGCAACAGGTCGCGGACGCCGCCGCCCGCTACGTCGCCGCGCTATAGCGAGGCTCGCGTGGCGGGACGCCGCCCCGCTACGCCAGCCGCAGCGGCAGGCTGCGCAGCCGCCGGCCGGTCGCGTCGAACACCGCATTGGCGATCGCCGGGATGACCGGCGGCAGCGCCGGCTCGCCCAGCCCGGTCGGCGCGGCATCGGACGGGACGAACGTCACGTCGATCGCGCGCGGCGCGCCGTCGATGCGCAGCAGCGGGAAATCGCCGAAATTCTCCTGCGTCGCCGCGCCCGCCACGACCTCGATCTTCTGCCCCGCCAGCGCCTGCGCGATCCCGTCGATGACCGATCCCTGCACCTGATGCACCGCGTTCAGCGGGTTGATGACCTGGCTGCCGACGTCGCCGGCCACCCACACCTTGTCGACCTGGATGGCCGCGCCATCGACGACGGTGATGTCGACCACCTCCGCGAAATAGCCCGCATGGCTGAAATAGAAGCCGAAACCACGGCCCTTCCCCGCCGTTCGCGCACCCGGCCTTGCGCGGCCCCCCGTCCAGCTGGCGCGGGTGCACACCGCGTCGATCACGCGGCGCGCGCGCCCGGTGTCGAACGCCGCGCCGCGTTCCGGCGGGGGCAGGGTGCGCGGCGCGCCCAGCGTGCGCCGCAGCAGATCGGGCAGATCGCACCCCGCCGCGAGCGCCACTTCGTCCAGGAACCCCTGGAACGTGAACGCCATCGCATTGCTGGTCGGCGCGCGCAGCCAGCCGGTCGGCATGGTGGTGGGCATGTACGTCGCGCCGTAATGGACCGCCGGCACCAGCTGCGCCGGAAATTCGAACGGCGACATTTCCGCGGCGATCGCCGGCTCGCCATCCTGCCCGAAGCTGACGAAATGATCGGTGATCGCGGTGATCGCGCCGTTCGCGTCCAGCCCTGCGGTCAGGCGGTGCCACCCCGCCGGGCGATAGCAATCGTGCCGGATGTCGTCGGCGCGATCGTACAGCAGCTTCACCGGGCGCCCCGGCACCGCCTTCGCGATCAGCGCGGCCTGTACCATATAATCGTTCATCAGCCGCCGGCCGAACCCGCCGCCGATCCGCGGCATGTGGATCGTGATCGCCTCCGGCGCGATGCCCAGCGCCTTGGCGGTCGCCTTGCGCCCCGCCGCGGGCGCCTGGCTGGGCGCCCACAGCTCCAGCTTGCCGTCGGCGAACCGCGCGGTGCAATTCTGCGGCTCCAGCGTGGCATGTGCCAGGAACGGATAGTCGTAGCGCTCGGTCACCACGCGATGCGCGTCCTTCAGCGCCGCGGCGGCGTCCCCGCTGCGGTACAGGTCGTGGCGCGGTGCCGCGTCCAGCAACGTCGCGGCCGTGCGTTCGTAGCTGGCGGTGGCATGGTCCCCGCCCGCCGCCGGGCGCGCCCAGGTGATCGCCAGTTTCCGTCGCGCCTGCGCTGCGGTCCACCAGCTGTCGGCCACCACTGCGACCGCGTCATCCGCGCCGCCCGCCGCCGCCAGCCCGCTGTTCAGCCGCACGACCGCCACGACGCCGGGCATCGCGCGCACCGCGGCATCGTCCAGCGTCTTGATCGTGCCGCCGAACACCGGGCTGATCGCGATCGCGGCATGCACCATGTCCGGCAGGTCGGTGTCGATCCCGAACAGCGGCTTGCCCGCGACGATCGCGGGCGTATCGACGCCGGGCTGCGCGGTGCCGATGATGCGGAAATCCTTCGCCGCCTTCAGCGTGACGGTCGCCAGGTCCGGCGCGGGCAGCCCCGCCGCACGGGCGGCGAACGCGGCATAGGGCGCGCGCCGCCCGCTCGCCGCGGCCACCACATATCCCCGCTCGGTGGTCAGCGTGGCGACGTCGACGCCCCATTCGGCGGCGGCGGCGGTCAGGATCATCTGCCGCGCGGCCGCGCCGACGCGGCGCATCGGCAGCCAGTTGACCGGCGTGGCGCGGCTGCCGCCCGCCACCTGCGGGCCATAGAGCGCATCGTTCGCCAGCGTCTGCTCGATCCTCACCTGCGCCCAGTCGGCGTCCAGTTCCTCCGCGATCAGCATCGGCAGCATCGTGCGGATGCCCTGCCCGATCTCCGGGTTCTTCGCCCCGATGGTAATGGCATTGTCGGGCGCGATCCGCACGAAGGCGTTGAGGACGCCCGGCGCCCCCGCCCCCACCCCCTGCGCCGACAGCGGCACGCACGCGTCGAAGGCGAGCACCGTCCCCCCCAGCAGCGACACCGTCAGGAACCCGCGCCGGTCCAGATGCGCCGCCGCGCTCATGCCGCCGCCGCCTTCGCGATCGCCGCGCGGATGCGCAGATAGGTCGCGCAGCGGCAGATGTTGCCGCTCATCGCGCTGTCGATCTGCTCGGGCGTCGGTGCCGGAATCTGCGTCAGCAGCGCGGTCGCCGACATGATCTGCCCGGCCTGGCAATAGCCGCATTGCGGCACGTCCAGTGCCACCCACGCCTCGCTCACCCGCCGCCCGATCGCGGTGGTCGCGACATGCTCGATCGTCGTCACCGCCTTCCCTTCGATCGACCCGACCGGCGTCTGGCAGGACCGGATCGCCTCGCCGTCCATCATCACGGTGCACGCCCCGCACAGCCCCGCGCCGCACCCGAACTTGGTACCCGGCAGCTTCATGTCTTCACGCAAGGCCCAGAGCAGCGGCTTGTCCGGATCGACGTCGATCGTGCGCGGCATACCGTTGACCGTGATCGTCACCGACATCGGCATCCCCCGTTCCGCACCGCCGACACGCCCCCCGGCCCCCGCCGGTCGCTGCGATGCAAAAGAAATGCTGGACGCACTTCAAGATTTCGTCAACCCGCGGATACTTGTGGTGGTCCGCGCCGGGGTCTAGAAAGGTCCGCCGTGCCCCCGCACGTGCTTGAGTTTCCGGCATGAATTCCACGACCACGATCGCACGCCCCGGCATCTACGCCCGCGGTACCGAAACGGTGGACACGATCCTGCGCGCCGCGCTGGACCTGCTGATCGATGAAGGGGCCACCGCCTTCACGATTCGCCGCATCGCCGCGCGCTGCGACATGAAGGTCGGCAACGTCAGCTATCATTTCCCGCGCAAGGAAATGCTTGTCCAGGTGATGCTGGACGACCTGATCGACAGCTATTCGCGGCTGCTTGAACGCACCGTGCGCATCCCGGCCGTCCCGGCGGAGGAACAGCTGCGGCTGCTGATCGTGCTGTGCCTGGACGATATCCGCGGCAAGCGGACGACCCGGCTGTTCTCCGAATTGTGGGCATTGGCCAACCACAGCGACTTCGTCGCCGACCGGGTGCGCATCTTCTACCAGCGCGTGCACGATTATATCGGCGAATATGTCGCGCTGCTCAATCCCGCGCTGTCCCCGGAGGAGGTACACACCGTCGCGCTGTTCATCAGCGCGTCGATGGAGGGGACCACGCCGTTCGCGGGATATGAGAAGCCGTGGGCGCACAAGATGCCCGCCCTGACCGCACTGGCGGCAAAGTCGCTGGTGGAGCTTGCCAAGACGGTCACGTCGCGCGACATTGCCGGCCTTCCCGCGCGGCTCGATTGACGGCGCGGGGCGAAACGACATGTAGTGGGGCGTTGCAGGGGATGATCTGAACGGCGGGCGTCGCAAGGCGCGCATCGCTGTTGGGGTCGCCGATGAACCACGCCACGTCCCGCGCGCCGATCGGCGCGATCGCCGCCGCCGCGCTCGCCTGCCTGCAACCGGGGATCGACCCGGTGTTCCTGACGCTCCTGTCCGATGCCGGCGGGCTGGATCCCGACGCGCACGGCTGGGTCGTGGGCGCGACGCAGGGAGGGATGGCGGCGGGCGCACTGCTGGTCTGGCGCTTCGGGGCCAAGCTGCCCGCCCATATCGCCGCCCGGGCGGCGCTGGCGGCGACTGCGCTGGCGCTGCTGACCGCGGTCCTGGACGCCGGCCTGTCCGCCCTGCTGCTCACACGCGCGCTGTTCGGCACCGCCACCGGCATCGTCTATACCGATGCGATGAGCGGCGCGGCGGCGCGCCGCCCCACCACCGCCTATGCCGCCGTGTTCCTGACCCAGTTGCTGCTCTCCGCGCTGGTCGCGCTGGTGCTGCCCCCGGTGGCCCACGCCGCCGGTCCGCGCGTCGCGCTCGCGTTGCTGGCGGCCCCCCCCGCGACGGCGGCGCTGATCGCCGCACCATTGAATCCGCGAGTACGCGAGCGCGATCCGGGGGTGGCGGGCGCGTCGCCAGTGTCCGCCGCCGCCTGGGCGCTGGCGCTGGCGACCATCGCCTTCATCGCCGCGACGATGATGATCTGGAGCTCGGCGGCCGCGCTCGCGATCGCCAGCGGGATCGCGCCGGATACGATCGGCGTGGCGGTATCGGCGGGGTCGGTCATCGGCGCCGCCACCGCGCTGGCGGTGCTGCGCGATCGCCGCGTCGTGCCGCTGCCGTTGACCGGCGTGCTGGCCAGCGGCGGGCTGCTGGCGCCGCTGGTGCTGACGCCGCCGGGTCAAAGCGGGCCGTTCGTGGCCGGCATCCTGCTGCTCAATATCGGATCGACCGCGATCATCATCCGCTGTTCGGGCGCGGCCAGCGCCGCCGGGGACGGCGCGCTGTTCCGCCGCTTCGTCGCTTGCACCCACCCGCTGGGAATGATCGCCGGCCCGCTGATCGGTGCCGCGCTGGTCGGGGTCGCCGGGTCGGCCGGACTGGTCGCTGGCGCGGCCGGCGCGCTGGCGCTGGGCTGCGCGGCGCTGGTCGTGGCGGCGCGCCAGGCGGCGGTGTTTTCGCAGGTGCAAAAAAATCTCTTCGGCCCCGCTTGACGAAAACTGGACACATGTACAGACTTTGCGGCGATCGACGGGGGGACGGGCGAAATGATGACGATGCTTCGGGCGACGGCGGCCAGCGTGATCGCCGCCACCGCTTTGCTGGCCGGCGCCACGGCCGCACCGGCCCAATCCGCTCCCGAGCTGCAGCCGGAAACGTCGGATACGATGCGGGCCGATCCGCCCAATCCCAACTGGTTCTATGTCGAGGGCGGGTGGGACTCGCCGGGCACCAGCATTTTCGACGGGCTGACCGGCAAGATGAAGGGGCTGGTCGATACCGCCCGGCTCACCGATTTCGCGATCGACCCGGCCGGCCGCTATTATTACGTCGCCGAATCGCTGTGGAGCCGCCGCGACCGCGGCACGCGCCAGGACATGGTCACCGTCTACGACACGCGCGACATGAAGCGTCAGGCGGAAATCACCATCCCCGGCCGCATCCTGATCGGCGCGCGAAAGAACAATTTCGTCATCAGCGACGATGGCCGCTGGGCGTTCGTCTACAATCTCGATCCCGCCTCCTCGGTCAACATCGTCGATCTGGCGGCGCGCAAGTTCCGCTCCAACGTCGAACTGCCCGGCTGCGCCAGCATGATGCCCAATCCCGGCATCGGCTTTTCCGCGCTGTGCTCCGACGGGTCGCTGGCGACCGTCGACGTCACCGGGAAGAAGCCCGCGATCACCCGCACCGCGCCGTTCTTCCAGGCGACCGACGATCCGATCTTCGACAATTACGCCTATGATCTGGCGAAGAAGCAGGCGGTGTTCCTGACCTACACCGGTCTTATTTACACGGCCGCCATCGCCGCACAGCCGGTCGTGGCGCAGCCCTTCTCGATCCAGGCCGCCGCCGGATTGCGGCCCGGCGATACGAAGCCGCTCGACGTCAACTGGATGCCCGGCGGGCGCCAGCCGATGGCGCTGCACCGGCCGTCCGGGCACATGTTCGTGCTGATGCACATGGGCGAGATGTGGACGCACAAGGAATCGGGGACCGAGATCTGGGATGTCGACCTTGCCGCCAAGAAGGTGGTACGCCGCCTGCCGCTCAAGGAACCGATGAACAACATCGCGGTGACGCAAACCGCCGCCCCGCTGCTGTTCGTTGACGGCGAAGGGCGCAAGGGCTGGATCATCGACCCGGCCACGGGCGAGAAGAAGCACGAGATCGAGAACGCGGGCGGCGGCGTCATCACCGTCGTCGATCCGTCCTGACCATGGCGGGCGCCGACGGTCTTGCCATTGCCGGGCTGGCCACCTCGATCGGGGCCGGGCTGGTCTTCGCGGTCGCGGGGATCGGCAAGCTGCGCCACGCCGCGCTGATGGACGGCGTGGTGGCCAATTACCGGCTGCTGCCGCCGGGGCTGGTGGCGCCGGTGGCGCGCCTCCTGCCCTATGCCGAACTGGCGATCGCGGCCGGGCTGCTGTCGGGCATCCGCCCGTGGCCGCAATGGCTCGCCGCCGCGCTGCTCGCGGTGTTCGCCGCCGCGATGGCGGTCAATATCCGGCGCGGGCGCACGCATATCGATTGCGGCTGCGGGCTGTCGGCGCTCCGCCAGCCGCTCGATCGCCGGCTGGTGGTGCGCAACCTGCTGCTCGCCGCCGCGCTGCTGCCGGCGGCCTTCGCCGCCCGCGTCGACGGCGCGGCAGGCGTGGCGGTCGCGGGCGCGGCCGGGACGACGCTGTTCCTGTTCTATCTGGTGTTCAACGCGATCGGTGCGCTGTCGCACCGGCCGGCGACCGCCCTGGGGAGGTAATCGACGATGATGACGGCATTGATGGTGTCCCAGATCCTCTCCTGGCTCCTGATCCTGGCGATGGGGTTCGCGCTGCTCGCGCTCGCGCGGCAGGTCGGCGTGCTGCACCTGCGCGTCGCGCCGGCCGGGGCGCTGACCACCGCCGGGGGGATCGGTGTCGGCGATCGTCCCGCCGCGATCGAGGCATCGCTGCTGGGCGGGGGCAGGACCGTGGTCGGCGGCGCGGCTCCCGGCGCGGGGCTGCGCCTGTTGATGTTCGTGTCGGCGCAATGCCCGCTGTGCAAGGGGATGATCCCGACCGCGAAGTCGTTCGCGCGCCACGAACGGGTCGCGCTGACCTTCGTCGGCGACGACGACCCCGCGGCACAGCGCGCGCTGATCGCGCAGCAGGGGATCGACGCCTATCCGTTCGTCAACGGGCCGGAGGTGGGCCAGGCGTTCGGCGTGTCCAAGCTGCCGTTCGCGGTGCTGCTGGATGCCGACGGCACGGTCCTGTCCAAGGGGCTGGTGAACAGCCGCGAGCATCTCGAAAGCCTGATCGTCGCGCATGAAATGGGGATCGCGTCGGTCCAGGACTATATCGCCACGCTGAAGGTCGAGGCGGCCTGAACGGCGCCAAACGGGGGATTGGGCACATGAAGCTTTTCGACGCCGACGCCATCGGGGAAACGATCCTGCGCAGGCTGGCCGGGCGCACGTCGCGCCGCGGCATCCTGTCGCGCGCCGGGCTGGCGCTGGTCGCCGCGCCCGTGTTCCCGCTGCTGCCGGTCAGCCGCGCACAGGCGTCCAAGCCCGATCGCTCGGCAGAGGCCAAGACCGCCTTCGCCCGCAACGCGCAGTCGAAGGACGATACCAAGTGCGATTACTGGCGCTATTGCGCGATCGACGGCGCGCTGTGCACCTGCTGCGGCGGCGGCATCCACAGCTGCCCGCCGGGCGCGGAGCCGTCGCCGGTGTCGTGGGTGGGCACCTGCATCAACCCGGATGACGGCAAGGCGTATCTGATCGCCTATCGCGATTGCTGCGGAAAGCCGGCATGCGGCCAGTGCGGGTGCGACAACACCGATCGCGAAACGCAGCTGTACACGCCGCAGCTCAACAACGACGTCATCTGGTGCTTCGGCACGTCCAGCATGGAATATCACTGTTCCACCGCGGTGCTGGTCGGCGCGGCGGGCTAGGACGATGCGCGGCGTCGGCGCGGCGGGGCGGCGGCTGGCCGCGTTGGCGGTGGCCGCCGCGATCGTCGGCGCCGCGGCGGCCGCGACCGCGCCGCCCACCCGCGCGCTGCCCGCGGCGATCACCGACCCGGTGCTCGCACGCTCCGACTATATCGAACATTGCGGCGGGTGCCACGGCGTCGACGGCCGCTCCGCGCCCGCGCAGGTGCCCGAACTGCGCGACCGCGTCGGGTATTTCATGTGCACGCCGGAAGCGCGCGCCTATCTGGTGCGGCTGCCCAACGTCGCGCACAGCCGCATCACCGACAATCAGGAACTGGCCGATCTGGTCAATTTCGTCGTCTTCGGACTGGGCGGCGCCAGCGCCCCCGCCGATGCGCAGCCCTTCTCCGCCGCGGAGGTCGCGCGCGAACGTCGCCTGGCGCTGTCGGCCACCTCGCTCAAGGCGGAGCGCGCACGTCTGGTCGCCGCCGCGATCCGCCGCTGCGGTGCGCCCGCCTCGCTACGGCAATTCTACGCGCCGGCACGCGGTTGACGCAGGCGCCCTTCGCACCCGCACAATCCGCTTGACGAATATTGGACGGTCGTACAGTCTTTGTCCAGAGGCGAACGGGGCGCCTCTGATCCGCTGACGTCTAGGGGGACGGAACGCGCATGACGATCCCATCGAATCCGCCTTTCGCCGACCGCGCCGGGCCGCGCCGCTGGGGCCAGCGGCTCCTCCTGCTGGGGCTGGGCGCGACGATGGTCGCGGTCGCACACGCCAACGTCCGCGACGCCGCCGCGCCGGCGCCGGTCGCCGACACGAACGCGGGCGAAACGGAGGAGGGCATCCCCGTCACCGATGCCCTGACGCGCGAGAAGTGCGGCACCTGCCATGCGCCCGATGCGAAGGGCAACCTGTCGCGCATCTCCTGGGTCCGCACCACGCCGGAAGGCTGGGCGCAGGCGATCAAGCGGATGGTGCGCCTCAACGGCCTGCAGGTGACGCCGGACGAATCGCGCGCGATCGTGCGCTACCTCGCCGACTTCCACGGGCTGGCGCCGGAGGAGGCGCGGCCGGTCATGTACCTGCCCGAACATCGCATCGTCGACGAAGCCGCCATCCCCAACGACACCGTGCGCCAGGCGTGCGCCGCGTGCCACTCCTTCGCCCAGCCGCTGTCGTGGCGCCGGTCGAAGACCGAATGGAAGCTGCTGCAGGACATGCACGTCGCGATGTATTCGCAGGCGGAGGCGCAATATCGCCGCGTGCCCGATCCCGCGCCCGGCGCGCCCCCGCCCGCCCCCGGCACCCCGCCGGTGATGAACGGACAGGTCGCGCTGGACTATATGCAGAAGACCGCGCCGCTCCACACACTGGAATGGGGCAGCTGGCGCCCGCGCATCCGCGCGCCCTATCTGGCCGGAACGTGGCTGGTGTCCACGCATCTGCCCGGCCGCGGCGATTATGTGGGCGAACTGACGATCCGCCCCGGCAAGGCGGCGGGCGAGTTCGTTACCGCCACCGCGCTGCGCTCGCTCGCCACCGGGCAGGCGCTGACGCGGCAGGGCACCGGGCTGGTCTATGGCGGCTATGCGTGGCGCGGCCGCTCGGCCGGACCGACCGCGCCGGCCGCGGTCGACGATCCGGCGACGCCGACGCGCGACACGATGTGGTTCTCCCCGGACCAGAAAAGCGCCGAGGGTCGCTGGTTCTGGGGCGAATATCACGAATTCGGCTTCGACGTGAAACTGACCCGCGCGGGCACCGCCCCCGCCATCGCCGCGGTCGCGCCCGCCGCGCTGCGCGCCGGCACGACGAAGGCGCGCGTCCACATCTACGGCGCGAACCTGCCCGCGGATCTGGCCCCCGCCGACGTCAGCCTGGGTGACGGCGTGAGCGTGCGCGCGGTCGAAAGCGTCGCACCGGGCGATGCGGTGGTGCTGGCCGATGTCGCCGCCGATGCGGTGTCCGGGCGCCGCGACGTCGGCGTGCGCGGCGCCACCCTGCCGCAATCGCTGCCGGTCTATCGCACGATCGACTATCTGAAGGTCGTTCCCGACACCGGCCTGGCGCGGCTGGGCGGGGAGAAACACCCCAAGGGCTATGGCCAGTTCGAAGCGTTCGGCTACGAAAACGGGCCGGACGGCAAGCCGAACACCGCCGACGACGTGAAGATCGGCCCGGTCGACGTCGACTGGCGGATCGACGAGTTCATGGCGGTGCAGAACGACGACGACAAGGCGTTCGTCGGCACGCTCGGCCCCGGCGCGCTGTTCACCCCCGCCGCCGACGGCCCCAATCCGGCGCGCCGCTTCGGGCGCAACAATTACGGCGACGTCTGGGTCGTCGCCACCGCGAAGACGGAGAAGGACCGCTTCGGCCAGCCGCTGACCGCGCGTGCCTATCTGGTGGTCGCGGTGCCCGCCTATCAACGCTGGGATCAACCGGAGGTCGCGCAATGACCGTGATGCTGTCGCACCGCTATCGCCCCGGCGAATATCGCGCCTTCGCCGCCGCCGACGCGCGCTTCATCTACGTCGTCGGCGCCGGCTCGATCTTCCAGCTGGACGCCGCCGCCGCGCAGGTGCTGGACCTGCTGGAGGATGGCGCGGCCGACCATGACGATCTGGTCCGCGCGCTCGCCGATCGCGGCATGCCCGCGGCCGATGCGGACGAACTGGTCCGCGAACTGCGCTTCGCCGGGGTGATCCTCAGCGACCAGGCGGCCTATGCCCCCGCCCCCGCGCCCGATCATCCGCCCGCCGACTTCCCGTTGCAGGCGCTGGTCCTCAACATCACCAACCAGTGCAATCTTGCCTGCACCTATTGTTACGAATTCGGCGCGGACAAGATCGCGACGCCGCAGGGCAAGAAGAAGTACATGTCGATCGACACCGCCCGGGAATCGGTCGACCTGCTGATCGCGCAATCGGGGGCACGCAAGGGGGTGCACATCACCTTCTTCGGCGGCGAAACGCTGATGAACTTCCCGCTGCTGAAACAGGTCGTCGCCTATGCCACCGATCGTGCAACGGAGGCGGGCAAGACCGTCGGGTTCAGCCTGACCACCAACGCCACGCTGATCACCGCGGAGATCATCTCGTTCCTGTCGGACCATGAAATCGGCGTCACCGTCAGCATGGACGGCCCGCCGGACCTTCAGGACAAGCACCGCGTCTATAAAAGCGGCAAGGGCAGCTACGCGGTGGTCGAACCCCGGCTGCGCGCGCTGATCGCGGGGCACCGCACGCGGGCAATCACCGCGCGCGTCACGCTGACCGACGGCGTCACCGACGTGCTGCGCATCTATCGCCATCTGAAGGACGAACTGGGCTTTCACGAAGTCGGCTTCGCGCCCGTCACCAGCGGCGATGCGCGTAGCTATTCGCTCGCCGCCGGGGAGATGGACGGCGTGCTGGCGCAATTCCACCAGCTGGCCGACGAATGGCTCGACCATGCCATCGCCGGGCGGTCGCACGGCTTTTCCAACGTCAGCGAAACGATCAGCGAACTGATCCAGGGCGTCCACAAATCGCATCCGTGCGGCGCCGGTCTGGGGCTGCTGGGCGTCAGCCCGTCGGGCGATCTGTCGCCGTGCCACCGCTTCACCGATGCCGACACCCACACGATGGGGCACGTGTCGAGCGGGATCGACCGCGAGCGGCAGCGCGATTTCCTGGCGCGCGGGCATGTCGATGCGAAATACGAATGCCAGAGCTGCTGGGCACGGCCGCTGTGCGCGGGTGGGTGCCATCACGAAGCGTTCGTCCGCTACGGCGATACCGGCCACGCGAACCTGCATTATTGCGACTGGATCCGCGACTGGACCGATCGCTGCCTGCGCATCTACGGCGAACTGGCGGTGAAGAACCCGGCCTTCCTCGAACGCTTCGCTCAACGAAAGGCGCTGTCATGAAGCATCTTCGTCCGCTCAACAAAAAGGCCGCGCGGATCGACGAAGCCGCATCGCTGCTGGAGGAAGACGTCGTCGCCCTGCAGCAGCAACCGCGCCCGCACGTGCCGATGGGCTGCTCGCTCGCCTTCTCGCCCGGGTGGGAAGTCGACGCCGGGGGCGGCACCGCGGGGCTTTGCCAGCCGGTCGAACGCGACATCTACGATTGCTACGTCACCTGCTTCTGGCCGGTGCAGGTGCCCGATCACGTCAATTACTCGCCCGACTGGGCCAGCAATTGCGCCGTCGCGACCAAGGACTGGCGCAACCTCGACCTCGTCTTCCCGTAATTGCCGCCGCCAGTCGCCGCGTCGCTTGTCCGCCCGTTCAGGATGCACCGCCCGATGACCCTGCTTCGCACCGCCGCCGCCCTGTGCACCGCCCTGCTGCTCGCGTTGGGGCTGCCCGCTACCGCGCGCGCCGGCACGCTTTATATGGGCGGCTACCCCAATGTGCTGCTGCTGTTCGACGAAGCGGCCGGACAGGTCACGCGCCGCATCCCGCTCGCCACCGGGCTGCCGACCGGACTGCATGAATCGGCGGATCGCAAGCGCATCTACGTCTCCACGATCACCACCGGCGGGATCGAGACGTACGACGTGGCGACCGGGCGCGTCGTCGACAGTTTCAGCCTGAACACGCCGACCACCAAATACCGCTTCTACAGCGGTGTCACCGATGCGGCGGGCCGCTATTTCTACACCGTCGCCGAACGCATCGACAAGGATGTCGATCGCTATCGCATCGGCAAGCCGCAATATACCGTCGTCGATCTGAAGCTGCACAAGGTCGTGCGCGCGGTCGATATGGCGGCGGAGGACGACACGCCCGGCGCGCCCTATCGCGCCGCTTACGCGATCTCCCCCGACGCGCGCTTCCTCTACGTGTTCCGCGACAAGGTGATCGTCGTCGCGACCGCCGATCTGAAGGCGGTCGACCGGATCGAGCTGGCCAAATCCGACCTCGGCGGGTTCGAGAACGTCATGTTCGGCGGCGGGGTGGAGGCGCTGCGCTCGCCCACGCAGTTCGTGTCGCTGTTCAACGCCGCCGACCCCTACGTCCACAACAAGGTATTCGGGGTGGCGCGCTTCGACCTGACGTCGCGCCGCTTCACCTTCGCGCCGATCGGCCCGGCCTCGGCGATGCTCGCCGGGCTGGAGGTCACGCCCGACGGCAGGCACGGCTATACGGTCGCGACGACGGGGACTTTGGGCAACAAGCGGTGCGAATTCTGGCATTTCGACCTGACGACCGACAAGCTGGTCGAGACCGCGGAATTCCCGTGCCGCACGCGTTTCCAGCTCGGCATGTCGGGCGACGGGACGAAGCTCTACATCTACGGCGCCAGCTTCGACATCGAGGTCTATGACACGAAGACGCTGAAGCTGGAGAAGACCTGGGACATCGGCAATGACGCGACGATGGCCGGGATGGTCGTCTCGCAATAGTCATGGCGGATGCGGGGTTCGGGGTCACGATCACCGGGGGCGGCATCGCCGCGGCCTGTTGCGCGCATCTCCTCGCCCGGCGCGGCCTGCCGGTCACCACCACCGCGCACGAACGCCGCCACGCGCCCGCCGTCATGCTCAGCGGCGCCGCGCTCGCGCTGATCCGCGACGTGATGGACCGCCCCGATCTGTTCGGCGACGCGCCACGGATCGCGCGGCGCATCGTCGCCTGGGGCGGCGGCGATCCGGTCGCGATGCCGCATGACGCGATCGTGGTGGACGCCGCCGCCCTCGCCGCGATCGCCGCCCCGCCGATGTCGCACGGTGCCGAACTTGCCGCCATGACGATCGTCACCGATCCGCGTGCGCTCCCCGCCCCGGCCCGCTTCGGCGCGCGGATCGCGACCGTCGCATCGGTCCTGCTGCGCCATGAACGCGACGCGCACGATTGCTGGATCGAATCGCTGGATGCCGGCTGGCTGTTCCTGATCCCGTGCGGCGCGCGCACCGGCTGGCTGCTGTCCGTCGGCCTGCCGCTGGACGAGGCGTGCGACCGCAGCCGCCACGTCGCCCCACGCGTCATCGTCACCGACGGGGCGACCGCGGTCTTCGATCCGGTTCCCCGGCTCGCGGCGACAACCAGCGGGGCGGACTGGATCGGTTGCGGGTCGGCGGCGATCGCGTTCGACCCGATCGGCGGCGACGGCACCGCGCAGACGATCCGCGCGGCGATTCTGGCCGCCGCGGTCGTCGCGGGAATCGCGTCGGGGGGCGATCGGGCGGCGCTGATCGCGCATTATGACGCGCTCCTGCTGGCCACGATGCGGCGCCACTTGGCGCTATGCGTGCCGTTCTACCGTGCCGGCGGGGCGGGTCACTGGTGGCGCACCGCGCACGATGCGCTGATTCAGGGGCATGAAACGTGCACGCACCGCCTCTCCGCGATGCCCGCTCCTCGTTACCTCCTGCACGATTTCGACCTTGTGCCCCGCATGGCGGCGGCGTGAACGCGTCCCCGCCCCCTCCCGCCCCCCCGCCCGCGGTCGCCGACTGGCGCACCTACCGTCGGCTGGGGCGCTTTCTGCGCCCTTACGCACCGCGCCTTGCCATCGTGCTGGCGATCAGCCTGCTGTCCACCGCGCTCAATCTGGCGCAGCCCTATCTGTCGAAACTGATGATCGACGACGCGCTGCTGCGCGGCGATCTGCGAATGCTGGCCGTGATTTCGGGCGCGCTGCTCGGCGTGACGATCGTCGGCTTTGCGCTCAACATGCTCGCCAGCTACCGCTATGTCGCGCTGTCCGCGGCGATGCTGTACGACATTCGCGTGGCGTTGCTGCGCCATCTCCAGACGCTCTCACCGCGCTTTTTCGCCGGTTTCCGGCTCGGCGACCTCATGTCGCGCATCAACAGCGACGTCAGCGACGTACAGCGCGTCGCCGCCGATACCCTGTTGTCGGTGCTCAGCAATGTGCTGTTCCTCCTCGGCAGCATCGCGTTGATGCTGTGGCTCAACTGGCGCCTGTTCGTCGTCGGCACCCTCCTCCTCCCCGCGTGCCTCGCCGCATTTCTGCTGTGCCAGCGGCGCCTGACCGCGCAGACGCGCGACATGCGCGAACGCGGCGCCGACCTCGGCAGCTTCCTGGTCGACACCGTCATGGGGATGCGCACCGTCACCGCACTGCGCGCCGGGGAGCGCGAAGTGGCGCGTTTCGGCGCGCATAACCGCGCCTTCGTCGCCGCGATGCTGCGCATGCAGCTCACCTCCTTCGCCACCGGCGCGCTGCCCGGCACGCTGCTGACCGCCTCCACCGCCGCCGTGGTGCTGTACGGCGGCACGATGATCGTCGACGGCACCATGACGATCGGCACGCTGGTGGCGTTCATGACCTATCAGGGGCGGCTGTTCGCGCCGATCCAGGTGCTGATGGGGCTGGGTTCGGGCCTCGCCTCCACGCGCGTCTCGCTGGCGCGCATCTTCGCGCTGTTCGACACGCCGCCCGACGTCACCGACGCGCCCGACGCCCGCGCGCTGCCCCCGATCGCGCGCGATATCCGCTTCGACCATGTCGCCAGGCGCCACGATCGCGACGCGGTGCTGACCGACGTCGACCTCATCATCCCGGCCGGCGCCTTCTGCGCGATCCTCGGGCCCAGCGGCGTCGGCAAGTCGACGCTGGCGGACCTGCTGGTCCGCTATCACGATGTCGACGCGGGACGCATCCTCATCGACGGCACCGACATCCGCGGCGTCCGGCTCGACGATCTGCGCCGACGGATCATCCTGATCGAGCAGGTGCCGCATGTCTTTAACGACACGATCGCCGCGAACATCGCCTTCGGCCTCGACGCCGTCGAAGCCGATCGCATGGCGGAGGCGGTGCATGTCGCCGGCCTCGACACGCTCGTCGCGCGCCTGCCGCTAGGTCTGGCGACCCGCACCGGGGAGCGCGGCCACGCCCTGTCCGCCGGGGAACGCCAGCGGCTGGCGCTGGCGCGCGCGGTGCTGCGCCGCCCCGACGTGCTGATCCTCGACGAACCCACATCGGCACTGGACGAGGAGACGGAGGCGCTGGTCGCCGGTCGGCTGCGCGCGGCGATGCCCGACGTGACGCTGATCGTCATTACGCACAAGCCGTCGCTGGCGGCACGCGCCGACATGATCGTGCGCATCGCCGACGGCCGCGCGCACGTGACGCAACCAGACCTCGCCCCCGCCACGTGACGCCGCCCACCGGACGCGGCATCCGCGTCGCGATCATCGACAGCGGCGTGGATCCCCGCCACCCACACATCGACGCCGCGCGACTGGCGGGCGGCGTTGCGGTCGATCGCGAAGGGCGGATCGACGACACGCCGCACGCGCTGCTCGACCGGCTCGGACACGGCACCGCCGTCACCGCCGCGATCCAGGAACGCACGCCCGATGCCGAACTGCTGACCGTGCGCGTCTTCCACGACGCGTTGCGCGCATCCGCCGCCGCGCTGATCGCCGCGATCCGCTGGAGCATCGCCGCGCGCGCGGACATCGTGAACCTCAGCCTCGGCTCCACCAACACCGCGCACCGCGACGCCTTCGCCGCCGTCACCGCCGAAGCGGCGGCCGCCGGCGTGCTGATCGTCGCGGCGCGCACCGCTGGCGACAGCGTGTGCTGGCCCGGCGCATTGCCCGACGTGCTGGGTGTGGACCTCGACTGGGACTGCCCGCGCGCGACCTGGCGTGTCGTTCCGGGTCAGAATGTCGTGCGCGCGGCGGGCTATCCCCGCCCGATCGAGGGCGTCGCGCCGTCACGCAACCTTTACGGCGTCAGCTTCGCCGTGGCGCAGATCACCGGCATGGCGGCCTGCGTCGCGCAACGCATCGACGCGACGGACCCGCCGGACCGCCGCGTCGCGCTGATGTCGGCCATTCTCGCCGGCGCGGACTGAGCCGCACCGGCGGTATCGGGGCTCAGAACTTCTGACCCAGACGCATCCCGAAGAACTGCGGCTTGATCGGGAAGATGCGCGACGATCCCGAGCAGAACGCGATCGAGCAGAAGGTGTTCGTCGTCAGCTGGCCACGTTTGTCGAAGGCGTTCTGGATGAAGAAGGTCAGCGACCAATTGTCCTTCTTGATACCGGCGGAGAAATCGAAGCTGACGAACCCCTTGGTACTGCACGCGACGCCGGGACTGGTGGTGCCGGGGCAGACCAGCAGGTTGTTGTCCGACACGTTCAGATCCTGCGTCGCGCCCGTCTGGTACAGCGCCGCGCCCTGAAGATAGGTGTCGAGATCGCCGATCGCGGTGTCGTAGCGGATCGACGTCGTGCCCTTGAACTTCGGCTGGCGCGGCAGGCGGGTGCCGTCCGCGGCCGCGACCTGCGGCGTGGGCGGGGCGGTATTCGGCACGAACTGCCCCAGCTGACAGCTGCTCAGCTGAGTGATCTGCTTCGTCGCGGGATCGACCGAGAAGTTGCAGAAATTGCCCTTCAGCTTGCCGTCGTTATACGCCCCCGACGTGCTGATCGTCACCTTGCCCAGTCGCAGGTCGGCGTCATATTCCACGCCCTTCACCTCGGCCTTGCCGGCGTTGCCGGTCATCCCCGCACCCTGCGCACCGGCGACGACGACGCTGTACTGGATATTGTCCCACTTCTCGTAATAGACGGCCGCGTTGAACCGGAACATGCGGTTCCACGTCGTCTTGAAGCCCAGTTCGTAATTGGTGAGCGTTTCCGACTTGAACGGTGCGACGTCGACCGGCCCGAGCGAGCGGATCCGCAGCGGTCGGTTGAACCCGCCGGGGCGGAAGCCGGTGGAATAATTGGCATAGACCATCTTGTCCGGCGTGATCTGCCAGTTGAGCGCCACCTTGTGGGTTTCGCCGCTCTCGCTGTAGCGCCCGGTCTGGTCGGCCGCCCGGAAATTGGTGTTCAGGCATTGCAGCCGCTGCGCGGGAAGCGGCGTCGGGCATCCCATCGTCTTGCTAGGGACGGAGTAGGACGTGACCGTATTGGCCGCCGACGCGGCGACCCCGGCGAAGCCGACTACGGCGTAGTCGGTCCAGAAATAGCGGATGCCCCCGGTGATCTTCAGCTTGGGCGTGATGTTGTAATGCCCTTCCGCGAAGATCGCGGTGTCGTGGTACAGTTGGTTCTGCTCGACGATGTAGAAACCGTCCTGCTTCACCGCCGGAGTGCCCAGCGCCATGGTGCCCAGCGGATTGCCGTTGGGATTGATGACGTTCGTCGTGAACGCGCCGTTGCTGATTTCGTACAGCGCGGGGACGCCGATCAGCCCGCCGGGCACGTCACCGCCGCCGGCCTGGGTATAGCCGACGATCCGATCCAGACCGTGGATGGCGTAATAGGTGTTCGTCTCGTTCGCCTGCCGCTGGTAGAAACCACCCAGCGTCACGTCGAACGGCCAGGTCTTCGGCGTGGTCAGCCGCACTTCCTGCGTGAACTTGTTGCGGTGCGTGTCGGCGTGATAATATTGCGTCGGGTCGATCAGCTGGCATTGCTGCGCGGCCCCGGTGCCACGGCAATTGTCGAAGAATTGCAGGTAGCTTTCGTACCCCGCACCAAAGCCGTCATAGGTGACGGTGTAATAGGTATAGTCGTTGAGCGTCTTGGTCCGCCGCTTGAAGTAACCGGTCGCGGAGACGACGTCCCAGTCGCCGATATGCCCGTGGATCGACAGCGCGGCCTGATACCAGCGATCGTCGTTGCGCGTGGGATTATAGTCGTGGACCTGAAGGTCGCCGACGCGCGGATCATAGCCGAAATAGCCGCGTGCGATCTGGCGCTGCGCGGTGATCTCCGGCGTGATGTCCCATCCGTCCCACGGGCTGATCAGCAGCTGCGCGCGCCCGCCATATTCGTTGATCGAATTGTAATCATCCTGCGCGATCGCCGAATTGTCGACCCTGAAACTGGTGTTGGGATTATCGTCGCCCAGCGTGTACACCGCCGGCGCCCCGTTGTTGAAGCGGCCGTTGTTCGGCGTATTGTCGATATAGCCGCCGTCCTTGCGGTAATAGCCCATCGTGCGCAGCGCCATGATATCGTTGATCGGCAGGTTCAGATACCCTTGGTACTGCGCGCCGAAATCGCCCTTGCCGTATTTGTTCAGCTCCATGTCGTAGCCGTATTCCAGCTTGCCCAGCTTCGGCTTGTTGGTGATGAAGCGGATCGTCCCGGCCAGCGACCCCGCGCCATACAGCGTGCCCTGCGGTCCCGACAGCGCCTCGACCCGTTCCAGGTCGTAGACATGGATGTCGGGCACCTCCGTGCCGGTGATCGGAATATCGTCCAGATAATAGCCGACCGAGGCATAGGCGCCGCCCGCCGGCACGATGCCGCGGAAGAACGCGGTGCTGCGCCCCGGCCCGATCCCTTCGAACGACACCGACGGCATCAGCGTGGCAAGGTCGCTCAACCCCTTGACCTGGCGCTGCTCCATCTTCTCGGCGCCCAGCGCCTGCATCGAGATCGGGACGGTCTGCACGCTTTCCGCGCGGCGCGTCGCGGTGACGACGATCTCGCCCAGACCGGCATCTTCCTGCGCGGCGGGTGCCGGATCCTGTGCGGCCTGCGCCGATGCGGTGGTGCCGAAAACGATCGGCGTCAGAATGGTGGTCGCGCCCAGCACGCAAAGATGCGCGGCACGAGAACGGCAACGAATGGCCATGCGTAAAATCCCCCGATTACGCGTTGCTTGGCCTCTCCGGGTGCGCGTCCGTTCGGGTGTGATCCCCCGCATCGGATCTCTTGCCTTGTCACCACCTGCGCTGTCAGCGAAACACACCCCGACCGCGGCGTACGAAGGCTCCTTCCCCCGCGCGCCAAGCGCGGAGGGTTGCCGATGATCGCCCGTTGTGCCGTTCCCCTGCAGGACGGTTCGCGGTTGCCATAACCAGAACGACCGTCCTAGATTCGGATACTGCCGATCATGACGCCGCTGTCAAGCGCGGTTTTCGGGAACGACCGTGGCGATGATGCCCCCTCGACCGGCCCCGATTTTCGACCTAGCTTTTGTGCACGTGCTCACACCGGGGGGTTATGGGAAACGTATCGGCAAGCGTGGCAGACGGCGTCCGCGAAGAACTGGCCCGCGCCGGTGCGCTGCTGGAGGACCGGCCCGGTCAGGCGCTGGAGCGCGCCGAGGCCGTGCTGTGCCGCGTGCCGGGCCTGCCCCCGGCGGAACTGCTCGCCTGCCAGGCGTTGCGCCGGCTGGGGAAGGCACAGGCCGCGCTGCCGCGACTCGAGGTACTGGCGCGTCCCCTGCCCGCGGTCCCGGCGCTTTGGTGGGAACTGGCGCATGTCGCGATGGAACTAGGCCATGATGATCGCGCGATCGACGCGCTGGAGCGTCTGACGCGGCAACAGCCCGCGATCGCCGATGGCTGGTTCCTGCTGGCGCGCGCGCTGCGCCGCGCCGGACGCGGGCAGGATGCCTGGCGCGCCGACTTGTCCGGCGTCCATGCCGCGTCGCGCGATCCCGAACTGGTCGAGGCCGCCGTCGCCATGAACGACGGCCGGCTGGACGACGCGCGCGCACGGCTGGAACGTCGCGGCACCCGCCACCCCGACGACCCCGTCGGCACCCGATTGCTGGGCGAGATCATCTGGCGCGAGGGGGATATCGCCGCCGCGCTCGTGCTGGTCGAACGCGCGGTCGCGATGGCGCCCGGCTTCGACCTGGCACGGGACTTCCTCATCCGGCTGCTGTTGCAGAGCAACCGACTGGAAGAGGCGCTGACCCATGCCGACATGCTGATGCAATCGCCGATGAAGGCGGCCGGGCACGATCTGCTGAAAGCCTCCGTCCTCGTCCGGCTCGGCGAACAGGAAGCGGCGGGAGACATCTACGAACGGCTGCTGGCGCAGCAGCCGGCGCAGCCGCAGGTTTGGCAGAACCTGGGGCATGTGCGAAAGACGCTGGGGCGACAGGCCGCCGCGGTCGATGCCTATCGCCGCGCCGTCGCCCTGCAACCAACGATGGGGGAGGCGTGGTGGAGCCTCGCCAACCTGAAGACCGTCCGCCTCGACGCGGGCGACATTGCGGCGATGCGCGGCGCGCTCGTTACGCTGGCCGGTCACGACGGGGCGCACGGCGAGGACGTCTTCCACCTGCACTTCTCGCTGGGCAAGGCGCTGGAGGATGCGGGCGACCACGACGCCGCCTTCGATCACTACGATCGCGGCAACCGCCTGCGGCGCGCGATGATCGCGCACGATGCCGATGATTTCGGCGCGGAGGTGGCCGCCGCGACCGCCACGTTCACCGCACCGTTCCTGGCCGGCATGGGCGATGGCGGCTGTCCCGCACGCGACCCGATCTTCATCGTCGGCTTGCCGCGCTCCGGCTCGACGCTGGTCGAACAGATATTGTCCAGCCACAGCCAGGTGGAAGGGACGATGGAGCTGCCCGACATGATGATGATCGCCGGCCGCTTGCAGGCGCGCGTCGACGAGGGCGAGTTTCCCGATTTCCGCACGATGATCGCGTCATTGTCCCCCGCCGACCGCACGCGGCTGGGCGAGGAGTATCTGGAACGCACGCGCGTCCACCGGCGTAGCGACCGACCGCTGTTCATCGACAAGATGCCCAACAACTGGCAGCACGTCGGGCTGATCGGGATGATCCTGCCCAATGCACGCATCATCGATGCCCGCCGCCATCCGATCGCCTGCTGCTTTTCGGGCTGGAAGCAGCACTTCGCGCGTGGACAGTCGTTCAGCTACGACCTGACCGACATCGCCCGCTATTATCGCGATTACGTGTCGCACATGGCCGCTTATGACGCCGCGGCGCCGGGTCGGGTGCATCGGGTCATCTACGAACGGATGGTGCAGGACACGCCGGGGGAGGTCGAGCGGCTGCTCGCCTATCTCGGGCTGCCGTTCGAACCGGCGTGCCTGTCGTTCTGGCAGAACGAGCGTGCGGTGCGCACCGCCAGTTCCGAACAGGTCCGCCGCCCGATCTTCACCGATGCGGTGGATCACTGGCGCCACTATGAAGCGAGGCTGGCGCCGCTGTTCGCGATACTCGGGCCGATCGTCGATCGTTATCCCGACGTGCTGGCGGCGGTCGCCGCCGGCCACGCGATCACTTGCGCAGCGACACCAGATAATTGACGACCGCGGCCCGATCGGCAGGATTGGCGATCGAGATCGCCATGCGCGTCCCCGGCACCAGCTTGGCCGGGGCTTGCAGGAACTTGTCGAGCGTCGCCTTGTCCCATTTCAGATTGGAGTTGCGCAGCGCGGACGAGTAGAGGAAGTCGGTGCTGGCCGCCTTGCGCCCGCCCACCCCGGCCAGGTTCGGGCCCAGCCCGGCGCGCGCGCCCGGCGTGGTCACGTGGCACATCTGGCACCGCTGGCGAAAGATCGTGCCGCCGTCCGCCTGTGCCGATGCCGGGCTGGCCGCGAACGCCAGCGGCACCAGCGCCACACCGATCCGCGTGGCAGTGAGGAATGTCGTCATCGTGCGCCCCCAATGATCCGCGCAAGGCTGCGCGGCACAATCATGACGATCGTCCAATATTATGCGACGGCGACGGGCGCAATCGCTATTCGACGGCCCGCGTCGTCATGCCCGCCTGTCGCAGGCGCCAGATAAGCTGGTCGAGCCGGTCCTGCCCGAAAAAGGGTTCGTCGCGGAACGCCATCAGCGGCACGCCGTAATGGCCGGCGGCACGCTGATCTGCCTCGTTCTCGACGATCGCCGCGGCCAGCCGCTCGCCTTCCGCCGCGACCGCCGCGTCCATCTCCGCCAGATCGAGGCCCAGCGGAGCGACCGCACGCGCCAGATGGTCGCCGATATGCCAGTCGTCGGTGCCGCCGTCCCACAACAGCCGGCTGACCGCGGCGGCGAAGGCGACGCCGGCCCCGCGCTCGCACGCCAACTGCCCCAGCCGGCTGAGCCGGTGGATGTACGGCTGTTCGGCCGGATAGGTACGCGTCGCGCGATCCATCACCACCGGGTCCGGGCGCGGCCAACGGAACGGCATCCCCAGGAATTCGGCGGTGCGCATCGTGTCGCGCAGCAGATAGCCGGTCCATAGCGGATCGGCGTTGCTGAAAAAGGACGCCTGCCGCACCGCGATGGGACGGACGATGTGCATCCGGCACGTCACGTCATGATCGCGCAGCAGCGCCTCCAGTCGCGGCATCAGGAGATAGCTGTAGGGCGATCGGAACGACCAGAAGCAATCGAACGACAGCATCGCGGCACCTTCCCTGTTCGGGCATCAGCGGTCACCGCAATCGGCGGCGCTGTCAATGACGGCGCCGGCGCGTCAGCTGGCCAGCAACCGGTTGGCGCACGCCTGGACATGTTCGGCGATCAGCAGGAACGCGGTGTGCATCGGCGATTGCCGGCGCCACGCGATCGCGATCGAGCGATAGGCCTGCCACCCCTGCACATCGAGGATCCGCACCCCCGTCGCCCCGCCGATCGTGGAGCGCAGATACAGGCCCGGCAGCAGCGCCAGTCCCAGCCCGCTGGCCACCATCTGGTGCAGGCTGCCCAGGCTGGTCCCGGTATAGTCGGGGGCGATCGTCATCCCATAGGCTGCGGCGATATCGCCCGCCTGCCGCGCCAGATGATGGCGCGGGTCCAGCGTCAGCAGCGGACTGCCCGCCAGACCGTCGCGCGTCACGACATCGTCCGCCCCCAGCGGATGATCCAGCGCCGCGACCAGGTGCAGCGGTTCGCGGAACAGCGGCTCGATCACCAGATCGTCCCCCGCCATCGGCAGCGGCCCCAGCACCACGTCGATGTTCCCGCGCGACAGCTCCAGCATCTGTTCGTCGGGGATGCCTTCCCGCACGTGCAGGCGCAGCCGGGGGGCGTTGCGATGCAGGTCGGCGATGATCGGCGACAGCAGATACGGGCCGAGTGTCGGCGTCGTGCCCAGCTTCAGCGTCCCCGTCAGGCTGTCCGACGATCCCGACGCCAGCGCAACGATATCGCGTGCGTCGGTGAGCATCCGGCGCGCGGTGGACACGATGCTGCGACCGACCGGGGTCAGCACGGCCCCCGCGGCGCTGCGTTCCAGCAGCGTGATCCCCAGCCGCTCCTCCAGCGCGCGCACCTGCTGGCTGAGCGTCGGCTGCGACACGTTGGCGACGCGCGCGGCCATCGCGAACGAACCGGTGTCCGCGACCGTAACGAGATATTCGAGCTGACGCAGCGTGGGCATGACCGGATATAGCCCGTGCCTATAGCCAGGACGCAAGCATTCCGATTGGCGTTGTCGCGCGGAACGCTGTAGCTCGGAACAATCGATACGATACCGGAACGCCGCTTCGCGCCCCGCGGACGACGCGGGCTATGGTAGCGGTGGCGCTTGTCGAGGTTGATTGGGAGCACGCGGTGGCGGCGAAGCGACTGGGTTTTCGGGACGCGGCGGCATGGCTGTCGCAGATCATTGGCCCTGATTCCGCCTATGTGCGGCTTGGCATCGTCTATACCGTCGCGATCAGCCTTCTTTCGCTGGCCACGCCGATCTCGGTCCAGTTGCTGATCAACAGCGTCGCGAACACCGCGATGCCCGCGCCGTTATGGGCGCTGTCCGCGGTGCTGCTGCTCCTGCTGCTGCTGGTCGCGGGGCTGAGCGCGCTGCGCGTCTGGATCATGGCGGCGTTCGAACGACGCGTTTTCGCGCGCGTCGTCGCCGAAGTGACCGTGCGGGCGGTCCATGCGCAGGACCCGTTCTTCGCCGATGCCAAGCGCGGCGACCTGTTCAACCGCTATTTCGACCTGGTGGTCATCCAGAAGGCGGTGCCCAGCCTGGTCATCGGCGGCTTCACGATCGTGCTGCAGGCGGTCGTCGGGCTGACGATCACCAGTTTCTACCATCCCTTCTTCCTCGCCTTCAACGTCGTGCTGGTGGCGGCCGTGCTGCTGGTCTGGCTGATCTGGCAGCCCGGCGCGATCACCGGGGCCGTGGCGCTGAGCCATGCCAAGCACAATGCCGCCTCCTGGCTGGAAAGCGTCGGCGGGTCGAACGGCTTCTACAAATCCTCGCGCCACCTCGATTTCGCGATGGACCGGTCGGAGGCGATGACCGCCAGCTATGTCGGCGCCCACCGGCGGTATTTCCGCTACCAGTTCACGCAGACGGTCGCGTTCCTGCTGATCTATGCCTTCGCCGGCGCCGCGCTGCTGCTGCTGGGCGGGACGCTGATCCTGCGCGGGCAATTGTCGCTGGGGCAATTGGTGGCCGCGGAGCTGATCCTGTCGGGGGTCTTCTACGGCATTTCGCAGCTCGGCTGGTATCTCGACACCTTCTACGATCTGGTCGCGAGCGCGGAGGAAATGTCGCTGCTGTTCGCGATCCCGCAGGAACCGAACGTGCGCGGCGACAGCGGACCGCGCGACGGCGCGGTGGCGCTGACCGATCTGGTGCTGGACGGCGCGCGCTACAATCTGACGCTGGCGGCGGGCGAACAGCTGGTCACCGTCGCCGAGCCGGGGGCGGAGCAGCGGCTGACGCGGCTCCTCAAACGCCACGTCCACCCCGAGCGCGGGCTGATCCGCATCGGCGGCGGCGATCTGGGCGCGCTGGACATGTACCATCTGCGCTCCGACGTGATGGTGCTCGATCGCTCGACCATCGTCGAAGTGACGATCCGCGAGTATCTGAGCCTCGCCTCGGGCAGCCGTTCGGGCGAAGCGATGGATGCGCTCGCCGCGGTCGGGCTGGAACGCCGCGTCGCCAGCCTGCCGCTCGGTCTCGACACGCCGCTCGGCTCGTCGGGTTACCCGCTCAGCATCGGCGAGACGATGGCGCTGAAACTCGCCAATGCGCTGCTGACGCGTCCCAGGCTGCTGCTGCTCGGCCAGATCTTCGACCTGTTGCCTGCGCACCGGCTGCGCGACGCGATGCGCCTGCTGAAGACGCACGGCACCACGGTGCTGCTGTTCACCGGACGTCCGGAGGATCTGGAACTCGACGGCTTCCTCCATTTGGGGCTGACCGAGCAGCGGCGCTTCACGAACCTGGCCGATCTGACGGCGGCCGTCCGCCAGGGGGACACCGATGTCGTATCAGCCTGAACACGCGACGCATTTTCGCACCCTCACCACGCTGCGCCCACCGCGTGTTGGCGTGGCGATCGCGTGGCTGGTGACGGTCGGGATCGCCGCGGCGGTCGCGATCCTCTTCCTGGTGCCGTGGCTGCAGACCGCGCAAGGGCGCGGACAGGTCGTCGCGCTCGATCCGGGCGACCGCGCGCAGGACGTCACCGCGCTGGTGCCGGGGCGGGTCGAACGCTGGTACGTTCATGACGGCCAGCACGTGAACCGCGGCGACCCGATCGCGCGCGTCGTCGATCTCGACCCCAATCTCCTCTCCCGCCTCGCCGCCGAACGCGCGCAGGTGGAGGCGGAGATCGCCGCGGTGCGCCAGTCGCAGGCGGTCGCCACGATCGACGTCGGCCGCACCCGCCAGCTGCTGGCCGAAGGGCTCGCTTCCCGGCGCGACTTCGAACAGGCGCAGATCAAGGTCGCCGACGCCGGCGCGAAGCTGGCCGAATCGCGGGCGAAGCTGAACCGCATCGACGTCCAGCTCAACCGCCAGTCTGCACAGCTGGTCCGCGCGCCGCGCGACGGCCGCATCCAGAACCTGAACGCCACCGCCGGCGGCGCGCTGGTGTCCGCCGGCACCCCGCTGGCGGTGATCGCGCCGGAACGGGTCGAGCGCGCGGTGGAGTTGCTGATCGACGGCCGCGACGTGCCGTTGCTGCGCCCCGGCCGCCCGGTGCGGCTGGAATTCGAGGGCTGGCCCGCGATCCAGTTCAGCGGCTGGCCCTCGGTCGCCTATGGCTTCTTCGACGGGCGGGTCCGCACGATCGACCCCAATGCCAATATGCAGGGGCTGTTCCGCATCTTGGTCGAACCGATGCCGGGCAAGCCCGCCTGGCCCGGCCCGCGATACGTCCGGCTGGGCGGCAAGGTCTATGGCTGGGTACAGGGTGAGACGGTCACGGTCGGCTACGAACTGTGGCGCCAGCTGAACGACTTCCCGCTGGAATTCGGGCAGGTGACGACCGACAAAGCTGCGGGCGGCGCTGGTGCAAAGGAAGAGGACAGCGGCAAGATTGCGGCGAAGGCGGGCAAGCCGAAATGATCCGCGCGTTGCTGCTCGCCTCCGCGCTGCTCGCCACGCCGGTCGTCGCCACCCCCACCCTCGCCCAAACGCCGTCGGCCGCGCCGCTGACGCTGGACGAGGTGCTGCGCTCGTCCGCGCGGGCGGCGCCGCAGATCGTCGAGGCGCTGGCTAAGGTCCGCTCCGCCGAGGGGCGTGCACTGAGCGCGGACGGCGCGTTCGACACCGTGTTCGACGTCGATGCCCGCTCGCGCGCGCTGGGCTATTACGACGGAACGGTCGCCAGTGGCCGCGCCACGCGCCCGCTGACCGGCAATGGCGGCTATGTCTACGGCGGCTATCGCGTCAGCCGTGGCGGCTTTCCGGTGTATGAGGACGAGAATTACACCAACCGCCTGGGCGAGGTTAAGGTCGGCGCGCTCTATTCGCTGCTGCGCGACCGGCTGGTGGACGAACGCCGCACCCGCCGCACGCTGGCGTCGGGCGATATCGACATCGCGCGCTTCGAACGCGAGGCGGTGGCGATCGGGGTGCAGCGGCGCGCGATCGACGCCTATCAGACCTGGGTCGCCGCCGGGCTGCGGCTGCGCGCCTATCGCGACCTGCTGGATCTGTCGGAAAGCCGACGCGGCGGGCTGTCGCGGCAGGTACAGCTGGGCGCGCGGCCGGACATCCTGCTGGCGGAAAACGACCAGAATCTGGTGCGCCGCCGCGCGCTGGTGGTGCGGGCGGAGGGCGATTTCGCGGCGGCGGCCAATGCGATGTCGCTCTATTTCCGCGACGATGCGGGGGAACCGTTGATCGTCGGCGCCGAACGCCTGCCACGCGACGCCGGTGCGCTGTCGGGGGTGATGGTGGCGAACGTCGCCGACTATGCGCAGCGGCGCCCCGATCTTCAGGTGTTGCTGGCGCGGATCGACCAGGGGTCGGCGCGGCTGGCGCTGGCGCAGAACGACCTGCGCCCGCGGTTCGACCTGCGCGGGGAACTGGGCAAGGACGTCGGCCCGGTCGGACTGGGCGGCCCGTCGCGCACCCCGCTGGAGGGGGCGATCGGCTTCCGCTTTTCCATGCCGCTGCAGAACCGCGCCGCGAAGGGCCGCATGGCCGAGGCGCAGGCGGAGATGGAGGCGCTGTCGGCGCGCAGCCGCTTCCTGCGCGACCAGATCGCGATCGAGGTGGAAGGGATCAGCATCAACGTCGGCGCGGCCGAGCGGCTGGCGGAGATCGCCGAACAGGAACGCCAGCTCGCCGAACGCCTCGCCGCCGCGGAACGCCGCCGCTTCGAACTCGGCTCCAGCGACTTCTTCCTGGTCAACCAGCGCGAGGAAACCGCCAACGACGCGCGCGTGCGGCTGATCGACGCGCAGACGCGCATCGCCGCGGCGCGTGCCGAACTGGCCGCCGCCACCGCCGATCGCGCCGCGCTGGGCCTCGACCGCTAGCGACGTCAGCCGACCGTCGCGAGCACGCGCGCGGCGCGATGCGGCGCGTCGGGATTCGTCGCGCCGGGGCTGAAGCGCACAGGGCACAGCGCCGTCACCGCATCGCGATGGGTCACGACAATCAGCCCCTGGCCGGTGCGGGCGAGCCGCCGGGCCAGCCGGTCGACCACCATACGCTCCGTCTGCGCGTCCAGCGCCTCGGTCGGCTCGTCCAGCAGCAGCCACGGCGCGCGCGACAGATACGCACGCGCCAGCGACAGGCGCCGCCGCTCCCCGCCGGACAGCTGCTCGCCATTCTCGCCGATCCAGCTGTCCAGCCCGTGCGGCAGCGCGCGGACGACGCCCGCCAGACATGCCGCGTCCAGCACGTCCCATAGCACACGGTCGTCGGCGTCCGGGTCGGCCAGCAGCAGATTGTCGCGCACCGTGCCTGCCAGCAGCTGCGCATCCTGTGGCGCCCAGGCGAAGGTCACGCGCAGCGTCGCCACCGTCAGCGCCGCCAACGGGATATCGCCCAGCCGGATGCCGGGGGCGTCATGGCGACGCAGACCGATCAGCGCCTCGACCAAGCTGGTCTTGCCGGTGCCGGTCGCGCCGGTGATCGCGATCCGCGCGCCGGCGGGGGCGAAGGTGCCGGCCCCCGGTAGGGTCAGCACAGCCGATGGGGGCTTAGGGAAGGGCTGCGGATCGGCCACGAACAGTGCGTCGAGGCGCGCGGCGGCCTCGCGCGTGGCGGACCGCACCGCGCGTTCGCGCAGCGCCGGCATGATCCCGTCCATCGCCGCCGCCGCGGTCAGCGCACCCAGCGCCGCCAGCGCCGCGCCGGCGGGCATGGCCAGCACGAAAACCCCGACCGCCCCCGCGCCCGTCGCCAGCGCCCCGATCGCCTCGATCGCGCCGCCCGCCGCCGCCTGCCGCCGCCGCGCATCCGCCAGCGCCGCATCGGCCGCGGCGATGCGGGCGATCGCGGCATCCTCCATGCCGTAGCAGCGCAATTCGGGCGCGGCGGCCAGCTGGATACCCAGCAGTTCGCGCAACGCGCCTTGGCGGCGCTGCACCTCCTGCCCCGCGCCGTCGAGACGCCGGCACAGCCACGCGGTCAGCGCCACGGCCACCCCCGCCAAAGCGAGGAACAACAGCGCGGCAGCCGGTCGAACGCTCAGGATCAACAGCCCGCCCGTCAGGATCGCTGCCGCCGCGCCGGCGCGGGCGGGCCGGCGCGCGATCGCCATTTCGATCGCCCCGACGTCGTGCACCAGCCGCGCGCTCGCCTCGCCGCTGGTCAGCGCCAGCGCGGCGGCCGGTGGCGCGGCGGCAATGGCGCGGTAGAGCGCGGGGCGGACACGTGCCAGCACCGCGAAGGCGGCTGCATGTCCGGCCAGCCGCTCCCCGTAACGCGCGCCGGTCCGCACGATCGCGAGGAAGCGGATCGCCGCGCTGGGCAGCAGATAGTTGAACCCTGCCGTCGCCGCCGCCCCGGCCAGCCCCGCCGCCCCCGCCGCGGTGATGAACCACCCCGACAGCCCCAGCAGCAGCGCGGTCGCCGCCGTCACCGCCGCCGCGAGCAGGGCGGCGCGCAGCAACCCCGCACGTTCGCGCCGGACTTCCCCGACAAGCAGGCCCGCAAACTCGCTCACAGCCGCAACACCCGGTCGGCGATGGCGGCCAGGCGCGGCGAGTGCGTCGCGATCAGCGCGGTGCGCCCGGCACAGGCGGCGGCGATGGTGCGGATCATTTCGTCCTCGGCATCTGCATCCAGATGCGCGGTCGGTTCATCCAGCAGCAGCAGCGGCGCATCCTTCAGCAGCGCCCGCGCGATCCCGATCCGCCGCCGTTCGCCGCCGGACAGCCCCCCGCCCCGCGCATCGAGCGGCGCGTCGAGCCCGCCCGGTCGCCCAGCCAGCGCCGGCCCCAGACCGGCCGCCGCGGCGGCGGCGGCGATCCGTTCGCGCGGCGCCAGCGGGTCGGCGATCGCGATCGCCTCCGCGATGGTGCCGGGCAGCAGCAACGGGTCCTGCCCCGCCCACGCCGCCATGACGCCCGCGTCATGCGACAACGGCACGTCGCCGACCGATATCGTCCCGCCGGTCACAGGGGCGAGGCCCAGCAGTGCGCGCAGCAGGCTGGACTTGCCGCTGCCCGATGCGCCGACCAGCGCCACCGTCTCCCCCGGCATGACCATCAGGCGGAAATCGGCCACCGCCGCACGATCGGCATCGGGATAGCGGATCGTCACGCGGTCGAACACCAGTCGCGGCGGGTGCCGGACGACCAGCGGCGCCGGGGGCACGGGCCGGTCGAGCAACGGCCGCAGCCGCGCCGCCGCCGTCTCCGCCGCCTGCCGTTCGTGATAGGCAGCGGCCAGTCGCCGCATCGGTGCATAGAATTCCGGCGCCAGCGCCAGCGCGAAGAAAGCGCGACCCAGCGTCAGCCGCTCGGGCACCGCGACCGGCAGCAGCCCCAGCAGGGCGAACCCGCAATAGACAGCGACCAGCGCGACCGACAGCGCCGCGAAGAATTCCAGCGCCCCCGACGACAGGAACGCGACCCGCAGCACTGCCATGGTGCGGGCTGCCAGATCCTGCGACGCCGTGCCGATCCGCGCCGCCTCACGCTCCTCCGCGCGGAATGCCAGCACCACGGGCAATGCGCGCACGCGGTCGGCGAACAGCGACGACAGCCGCGCGAGCGCGACGAACTGGCGGCGCGACCGGTCGGCGGCCGCGCCCCCCGCCAGCGCCATGGCCACGACGAAGGGGATCAGCGTCGCCAGCAGGATCGCCGCGCTGACCGGACTGGCGAAGGCGATGGCGGCCAGCACCACCATCGGCCCGATCGCCGCCGCGCGCCGCGCCGGCAGGAACCGCGCGGCATAGCCGTCCAGCGCGTCGACATCGTCCACCGCCGTGCCGACCAGTGCCACCGAGGTCGCACGTGCGCCCGGACCGGCGCCGAACGCCGCGCGGACGATGCGCGCGCGGGCCGCGGCGACGGTACCCCGCCCCGCCGTCGCGGCGCTGCCGGACACGGCCCAGGCGATGCCCGCACGGGCGACGGCAGCGGCCAGCGCCAGCATCAGCCACCATGCCGCCCCGCCGACCGCCCCGTCCCCAGCGTGACTGACGGCGCCGGCCAGCCCGCCGGCAAAGCCGATCGCCGCCACCGTATCGGCGCTCATCAGCACCGCCGCCGCGCGCGACGGGCGGGCCAGATCGCCCAGCGGGGTTCGGCCATGGCGGCGGGGGGCGGCGATCGACGTCATATCAGCCGCCTAATCCGCGCCTGCCGCACGCCGAATACGGAGTTTCCCGTATATCGACCGCGCCCCGCCCGGCCGATGAGGCTGACCGAGCCGGCGCCCCGATGGCCCGGCATGGAGGAGACTTCAGCGGTGGACCCGAGCGTCATCGACCTGTCGCGGCTGCAATTCGCGCTGACCGCGCTGTATCATTTCCTGTTCGTGCCGCTGACGCTGGGGCTCAGCTTCATGCTGGTCATCATGGAATCGGTCTATGTCATGACCGGGCGGCCGGTGTGGCGGCAGGTGACGCGCTTCTGGGGGAAGATCTTCGGGATCAACTTCGTGCTGGGCGTCGCCACCGGGCTGACGATGGAATTCCAGTTCGGCACCAACTGGTCGTATTTCTCGCATTACGTCGGCGACATCTTCGGCGCGCCGCTGGCGATCGAAGGGTTGATGGCCTTCTTCCTGGAGGCGACGTTCGTCGGGCTGATGTTCTTCGGCTGGGACCGGCTGTCGAAGCTCGGCCATCTGGTCGTCACCTTCATGGTGGCGCTGGGCACCAATCTGTCCGCGTTGTGGATCCTGATCGCCAACGGCTGGATGCAGAATCCGGTCGGCGCCACGTTCAATCCCGACACGATGCGGATGGAAGTGACCGATTTCGCCGCGGTGCTGTTCAACCCCGTCGCGCAGGCCAAGTTCGTCCACACCGTCAGCGCCGGCTATGTCACCGCGTCGGTCGTGGTGCTCGGCATCTCCGCCTTCTGGCTGTTGAAGGGGCGGTGGGTGCCGGTTGCGCGGCGATCGATGACGGTCGCGGCGGCGTTCGGCCTCGCTTCCTCGCTGTCGGTCGTCGTGCTGGGCGACGAAAGCGGCTATGCGCTGACCGACAACCAGAAGATGAAGCTCGCCGCGATCGAGGCGGCGTGGCACACCGCGCCTGCGCCCGCCGGCCTGACCCTCTTCGGCGTGCCCAGCATGGCAACGCGCGAAACCCGCTACGAAGTGCAGGTGCCGTGGGTGCTGGGACTGATCGCGACGCGCAGCCTGGACGGCACGGTCACCGGCATGTCCGAACTGGTACTGCAGGCGCAGGAACGGATCGCGTCCGGCCAGATCGCCTATGCCGCGGTCCAGCGGCTGAAGGCCGATGCGCAGGATGCCCCCGCCCGCGCCGCGTTCGAGGCGCACAAGCGTGATCTGGGCTACGCGCTGCTGCTGAAGCGATACGTCGCCGATCCCGCCGCCGCGCCCCCGGCGCAGGTCGAGCTTGCGGCCTGGGACACGGTGCCCAGCGTCCCGCTGATGTTCTGGGCGTTCCGCGTCATGGCCGCGATCGGCTTTGCGATGATCGCGCTGTTCGCCACCGCCTTCGTGCTGTGTTCGCTCAGGATGCAAATGAACGTGCGCTGGTTCCTGCGCGCGGCGGTGATCGCGATCCCGCTGCCGTGGGTGGCGATCGAATTGGGCTGGATCGTCGCCGAACTGGGGCGCCAGCCATGGGCGATCGACGGCGTGCTGCCGACCTTCCTCGCCGCTTCCAGCCTGACCCCGGCGATGCTGCTGACGACGATCGCTGGCTTCACCCTGCTCTACGGCACGCTGGCGGTGATCGAGGTGCGGCTGATCCTGGCCGCCGTCCGCCACGGCCCGGTCGAGGACGAGGTGCCGGCGCTGCCCGCAGACACCCACGCGCCGATCCCCGCGCAACCGCTCGCCGTCTGAAAGGAGCGTCACGATGTTCGATTATGAGATGCTGCGCCTGATCTGGTGGGTGCTGCTGGGCGTGCTGCTGATCGGCTTCGCGCTGACCGACGGGTTCGACCTGGGCGTCGCCGCGCTGCTGCCGTTCGTGGCGCGCAGCGATGCGGAGCGGCGGATGGTCATCAACACCGTCGGGCCGACGTGGGAGGGGAACCAGGTGTGGTTCATCCTGGGCGGCGGCGCGATCTTCGCCGCATGGCCGTTCGTCTATGCCGCCAGCTTCTCGGGCTTCTACCTTGCGATGTTCGTGGTGCTTGCCGCGCTGATCCTGCGCCCCGTCGGGTTCAAGTATCGCAGCAAGCGCCCCGATCCGGCGTGGCGCACGCGCTGGGACTGGGCCTTGTTCGTCGGCGGGCTGGTGCCGGCGCTGGTGTTCGGGGTGGCGGTCGGCAACGTGCTGACCGGCGCGCCCTTCCGCTTCGACGGCGACCTGCGCGTCTTCTACGACGGCAGCTTCCTGGCGCTGTTCAGCCCGTTCGCGCTGCTGGCGGGCGTGCTGTCGGTGGCGATGCTGGTGCTGCACGGCGCGGCGTGGCTGTCGATCAAGGTGGAGCCAGGCGCGGTGCACGAGCGCGCGGTCGCTTACGGCTTTGCCGCGGGGACGTTGGCGCTGCTGCTGTTCGCGGTCGGCGGGCTGATGGTGGCGGCGATGCCGGGGTATGAGATCGTCGGCGCGGTCGATCCGGCCGGGCCGTCCAACCCGCTCCACACCACCACGCGCATCGTCACGGGCGGATGGCTGGCGAACTTCGCGCGGCATCCGTGGATGGCGATCGCGCCCATGCTGGGGTTTGCGGGAACCGCGCTGGCGATGATCGGCATCTACCGGCGGCAGGGCGCGCTGGCGTTCGGCGGGTCGAGCGCCGGCGCGGCGGGGATCATCGCCACCGTCGGCTGCGCGATGTTTCCGTTCATCCTGCCGTCCAGCATCGACGCGCATTCCAGCCTGACGGTCTGGAACGCTTCGTCCAGCGCGCGGACGCTGGGAATCATGCTGGTCGTCACCATCGTCTTCCTGCCGATCGTGCTGGCCTACACCGCCTGGGCGTATCGCGTGATGTTCGGCCGGGTCACCACCGCCGCCGTCACCGCCGGCCCCGACTTCTACTGAAAGGACGCAGTCATGTGGTATTTCACCTGGGTATTGGGCCTGGGTCTCGCGGTCGGCTTCGGCATCCTCAACGGCATCTGGCACGAATTCCACCTGCCCGCCGACGATCAGGAATAGGCCGGTGGCGACCTATCACCCCGATCTCGCCACGCAGGCGGTACCGCGCTACACCAGTTATCCCACCGCGGTCGATTTCAGCCCCGCGGTGGGGCCGGAACGACAGGCGCTGGCGCTGCTGGGCGTCGCGCCCGACACGCCCGTCTCGCTCTACATCCACGTGCCCTATTGCCGGGAGATATGCTGGTATTGCGGCTGCAATACCGGCGCGATCGGCCGGCCGGCGCGACTCGACGCCTATGTCGACGCGCTATTGGCGGAGATCGCGCTGGTCGCCGGGCTGATGGACGGGCGCGTCGGCTCCATCCACTTCGGCGGCGGCAGCCCGAACGCGCTGTCGCCGGCGCAGCTGCTGCGCCTGGCGGAGGCGATCCGCGACCGGTTCGGGGTCGACAGCGCGGCGCAATGGGCGATGGAGATCGACCCGCGCGGCTTCGACGCCGCTGATGCCGATACGCTGGCGGCGATCGGCGTCCGCCGGGTGAGCATCGGCGTGCAGACCTTCGCGCCCGCGGTCCAGCGCGCGATCAACCGCGTGCAGCCGTACGAACAGGTCGCACAGGTGGTCGAGCGGCTGCGCGGCGTCGGCGTCCGCGACCTCAATGTCGACCTGTTGTACGGCCTGCCGCGCCAGCGCGCCGACGATATCGCGGAAACGATCGCCGCGGCGCTGACGCTCGATCCGGCGCGCGTCGCGATGTTCGGCTATGCGCATCTGCCCGCGATGATCCCGCGCCAGCGGATGATCGACGCCGCCGATCTGCCCGACCCGCAGCACCGCTTCGCCCACAGCGCGCTGGCGCACGACCTGCTCACCGATGCGGGCTATGCGCCGATCGGCTTCGATCATTTCGCGCGCGCCGCCGATCCGCTCGCGCTCGCCGCGTCGACCGGACGCCTGCACCGCAATTTCCAGGGGTTCACCGACGACGATGCGGGGGTGGTGATCGGCATCGGCGCCTCGGCGATCAGCCAGTTCGACGGGCTGATCGTCCAGAACGAAAAGCATGTCGGCCGCTATCGCGCGGCGATCGCGGGTGGCCATCTGGCCGCGACGCGCGGTGTCGTGCGCACCGCCGACGATCGCCTGCGCGGTGCGATCATCGAACGGCTGCTGTGCGATGGCGAGGTCGATCTGGCCGCGGTCTGCGGCGCGCACCGGCTGCCGCTGACGTCGCTGCTCGACGCACTGGCCGCGCTGGTCCCGCTGGAAAAACGCGGGATCGCGCGCTGGTGCGGGGGCCGGCTGTACCTGGACGACGCCGATCGCGCGTACCGGCGGGTGGTGGCCGCGGTGTTCGATGCGCGGCGGCGGCGCGCCGGCGCGCCGGCAAGCCTCGCGGTCTGACGCGGAACATGGCACGTTGGTGCCGATGAGCAGCATGGACAGTCGCGAACGGGAAACGACGGCCGGGAAACTCGCGCGCTTCGTGGAGGGGCTGGCCGACCGTGCCGTCCTGCTGTTGGCGCCGGACGGCACGGTCGCCAGCGCGACTTCGGGCGCGCGTCGGCTGCTGGGATGGGCGCCCGACGCGCTGTCCGGTCACCCCGCCGCGATACTCTATCCCGGCGAAGATGCCGGGCGGCAGTGTGATGCCGCGCTCCACGCCGCCATGGCGCAATCGCCGCTGGCCCTCGAACAATGGCTGGTGCGGCGCGACGGCAGCGAATTTCTGGCCGATGTCACGATCGTGGCGCTCCGCGACGACGACGACGCTGCGGTGCCGGCCGGTTTCGGCATGGAGATCGCCGACGTCACCTCCGGCCGCGCACGCGAACAGGCGCTGCGGCAGAGCGAGCTGCACGTCCGGTCGATCCTGGCCACCGTGCCCGATGCGATGGTGGTGATCGACGATGCCGGGGCGATCCTGTCGTTCAGCACCGCCGCCGAACGGCTGTTCGGCTATGCCGAGGCCGATGTGGTCGGGCAGAACGTCAGCACGCTGATGCCATCGCCGTATCGCGAACAGCATGACGGCTATATCGCCCGCTACGAAACCACCGGCGAACGGCGGATCATTGGCATCGGCCGGGTCGTCACCGGGCTGAAGCGCGACGGGACGCAATTCCCGATGGAATTGTCGGTCGGCGAGGCGCGCGACGAGGGACATCGCATCTTCACCGGCTTCATCCGCGACCTGACGACGCAGCAGCTGGCGGAGCTGCGCATGAAGGAATTGCAGGCCGAACTGATCCACGTCTCGCGCGTCAGCGCGATGGGCACGATGGCCTCGACGCTGGCGCATGAGCTGAACCAGCCGCTGACCGCGATCGCCAATTACCTGGAGGCGGGGCGCGACCTGATCGACAGCGACGCGCCCGATGCGCAGCCGTTCCTGCGCGAGGCGATGGACGAGGCCGCGCGCGAGGCGCTGCGCGCCGGGCAGATCGTGCGGCGGCTGCGCCAGTTCGTCGCGCGCGGCGACACCGACAAGGCGGTGCACGACCTGCCGGAGATGATCGAGGAAGCGACCCGGCTGGGACTGCTCGGCGCGACCGAACGCGGTATCCGGCTGTTCACCGATCTGGACCCGGCCGCCGCGCATGTGCTGGCCGATCGCGTCCAGATCCAGCAGGTGCTGGTCAACCTGCTGCGCAACGCCGCCGAGGCGGTCGGCGACGCGGCGCAACGCGACATCCGCATCACCACTCGCCGCAATGGCGGGATGATCGACGTCACGGTCGCGGATACCGGGCCGGGGATCGATCCGGCGGTGGCCCCCCGCCTGTTCGAGGCGTTCGCCAGCGGAAAGGAACACGGCATGGGACTGGGCCTGTCGATCTCGCGTACCATCGTCGAGGCGCATGGCGGTCGCATCTGGGCCGAGCCGGCGCCCGGTGGCGGCGCGATGTTCCATTTCACCGTCTGGAGCGCCGAACCGGGGGATGGCCATGACTGACCGACGCATGGTGCATGTCGTGGATGACGAGGATGCGGTGCGCCGCTCGATCGCGTTCATGCTGAAGACGTCGGGTTTCGCGGTCACGCCATGGGAGAGCGGCGTGGCGTTCCTGCGCGCGGCGCGGCACGAGGCGCCCGGCTGCGCGCTGCTCGACATCCGCATGCCGGAAATGGACGGCTTGCAGGTCCAGCAGGAACTCGCCGCACACGGCATCGGCTTTCCCGTGATCGTCCTCACCGGCCATGGCGATGTCGCAACCGCGGTGGCGGCGATGCGGGCGGGCGCGATCGATTTCCTGGAGAAGCCGTTCGAGAAGACCGCGCTGCTCGCCGCGCTCGACCGCGGTTTCGCGCATCTGGAACGGCGCGACACCGCCGCGGCCAGCGCACGCGACGCGTCGGTGCGGATCGCCGCGCTGACCCCGCGCGAACAGGACATCCTGCGCGGACTGGTGCGCGGGCACCCCAACAAGACGATCGCCTACGATCTGGGCATCAGCCCGCGCACGGTCGAGGTGCACCGTGCCAATGTGATGACGAAGCTGGGGGTGCACAGCCTGTCAGACGCGCTGCGCCTCGCCTTCGCGGCTGGGCTGGCCGACCCTGTGGACAACACGTAGCGACCCGGCGCGCGGCGGTCGCCACCATCACGCTCCCATGATGGACTGGAGCAGCCATGACGATCGATCCGCCCCTCGAACGCAGGCAGGCCGCGCTGGTGGTGGAGGACGACGACGGCGTGCGCCGATCGCTCCAGCTGCTGCTGCACTGGCGGGGATATGAGGTACGCTCGTTCGCGTCGGCCACCGCGTTGCTGGCGGGTGCCGACCTGGACGACGCCGCGGTGCTGATCGCCGATTTTCGCCTGCCCGACGCGACCGGGTGCGACGTGCGCCGCGCGCTGGGCGATCGTGGCTGGACCGGGCGCTCGGTACTCATCACCGGCTATCCCAGCGAGTCACTCGACGCGATGGCGCGGGACAGCGGATTCGATGCGGTGCTGACCAAGCCGTTGCGGCAGCAGGCGCTGTTTTCGGCACTTCGTTAGACCGGGACTATCGGTACGTCGCTGAAAGCGGGGTATAACCGCACGCGACAGGAGGCAGGATGCGATGAGAGGAGCCGTGGCAAGACACGGAGATGCCGTCCATGAGGCGGTCCGGTCCGCCAGCCGTGCCGCGACGTCGGCGATCGCCGCTTCATGGTGCCGGTCGGCGCTGAACCACGGCCTCGATCCCGATGGCGCGCCGCGGCGCGACCGGATCGACGATGCGGCGCTGGCCGCGGTCCGTGCGGAAAACGACCTGATGCTCGCGGTCGCCGCGCCGGTGCTGGACGAGATGTTCCGGGCGGTGGGGCGGACGGGCTGCGCGGTGATCCTGAGCGACCGGCGCGGCGTGATCCTGGAACGGCGCGCCGGCGCCGGTGACGACGCCGCCTTTTCCGCCGCGGGGCTGGTGGAAGGTGCCCTGTGGGGCGAGGAGGATCAGGGGACCAACGGCATCGGCACCTGCCTGTTCGAAGGCAAGCCGGTGGTCATTCACCGCGATCAGCATTTCGCCAGCCGCAACGTCAACATCAGCTGCATGGACGCGCCCGTCCACGATCCGCACGGCCGGCTGGCGGCGGCGATCGACGTGTCGAGCTGTCGCGACGATCACGGCACCGCGATGGCCGAAATGGTCGCCGCGCTGGTCCGCGATGCGGCGCGCCGGATCGAGCGCGACCTGTTCTGCCGCCATTTCGCCGACCGCCGCATCATCTTCCTGTCCGAACAGGCGGTCAGCGGCAGCGCGCTGCTGGCGGTCGATCGCGACGATCTGGTCGTCGGGGCCAGCCGGGCGGCGCGGCTGCGACTGGGGCTGAGCGATGCCGCGCTGGCCGCCCCGCAATCGCTGGCGCAGGTGCTGGGCGAAGAGGCGCCGCCCTCGTTCGAGAACGCCGACCGCGCGGTGCTGCGACAGGCGCTGGCGCAGGCGGGCGGCAATGCCAGCCGGGCCGCTCGGCTGCTGGGGATCGGGCGCGCGACGCTGTACCGCCGCATGGCGCGCGCCGGCCTGACCGGCTGACGATCGCCCCCGCCAGCTGTCTCGACAGTGAGACACAGCGGAGGTCCCGCGTCGGCCCCCTCCCTTCCGCGCATGCCGGCCGGGCGCGATAACGGGGGACAGACGCCGTCACGGCGCCCCACCTCGTGAAGGAGAGGACCATGAGCCCCCTTACCCTCGATCGCCCGGCCACGACCCTGTGTGCGCCGTTCGCGCCGCGCTACGACAATTTCATCGGCGGCACCTGGGTCGCGCCGAAGGCGGGCCGCTATTTCCAGAACATCTCGCCGCTGACCGGCCAGCCGGTGGGCGAGATCGCGCGGTCGCAGGCCGAGGATATCGAGGCCGCGCTGGACGCCGCGCACCGCGCGAAGGACGCCTGGGGCCGCACCTCCGTCGCCGAGCGCGCGCTGCTGCTGGGTCGCATCGCCGACCGCATGGAACAGCATCTCGAACAGCTGGCGATCGCCGAGACGTGGGACAATGGCAAGCCGATCCGCGAGACGATGGCCGCCGACATCCCGCTGGCGATCGACCATTTCCGCTATTTCGCCGGCGTCGTGCGCGCGCAGGAAGGGTCGATCGGGGAAATCGACCACGACACCGTCGCCTATCACTTCCACGAACCGCTGGGCGTCGTCGGGCAGATCATCCCGTGGAACTTCCCGCTGCTGATGGCGGCGTGGAAACTCGCACCCGCGCTCGCCGCCGGCAATTGCATCGTGCTGAAGCCCGCGGAACAGACCCCCGCCTCGATCATGGTGTGGATCGACCTGGTCGGCGACATCCTGCCGCCGGGCGTGCTCAACATCGTCAACGGCTTCGGGCTGGAGGCGGGCAAGCCGCTCGCCACGTCGCGCCGGATCGCCAAGATCGCGTTCACCGGCGAGACGTCGACCGGCCGCCTCATCATGCAATATGCCAGCGAGAACCTGATCCCGGTGACGCTGGAACTGGGCGGCAAGTCGCCCAACATCTTCTTCGAGGATGTCGCGCGCGAGGATGACGATTTCCTCGACAAGGCGCTGGAAGGGTTCACCATGTTCGCGCTGAACCAGGGCGAGGTGTGCACCTGCCCCAGCCGCGCGCTGGTCCATGAGAAGATCTACGACCGCTTCATGGAACGCGCGCTGAAGCGGGTGGCCGCGATCGTGCAGGGCAATCCGCTGGATGCCGCGACGATGATCGGCGCGCAGGCGTCGGCCGAACAGCGCGACAAGATCCTCTCCTATGTCGACATCGGCCGGCAGGAGGGCGCGGAACTGCTGATCGGCGGCGGAGCGGCCGATCCCGGCGGGGCGCTGTCCGGCGGCTATTACGTGCAGCCGACCGTGTTCCGCGGGCATAACGGGATGCGGATCTTCCAGGAGGAAATCTTCGGCCCCGTGCTGTCGGTGACGACGTTCCGGGACGCGGAGGAGGCGCTGTCGATCGCCAACGACACCGCTTACGGCCTGGGCGCCGGGGTGTGGAGCCGCGACGCCAACACCTGCTACCGCTTCGGCCGCGCGATCCAGGCCGGGCGGGTATGGACCAATTGCTACCACGCCTATCCCGCGCACGCGGCGTTCGGCGGCTACAAGCAATCCGGCATCGGGCGCGAAAACCACAAGATGATGCTGGATCACTATCAGCAGACGAAGAACATGCTGGTCAGCTACAGCCCGAAGAAGCTCGGCTTCTTCTGACGACACCGCGCCCCGCCCGGTTGCGGGCGGGGCGGTTTATCCCCCCAAGGAAGGAAGAACTTTATGGCAAAGACCATGAAGGCCGCGGTCGTGCGCGCGTTCGGCCAGCCGCTGAGCATCGACGAAGTCCCTGTGCCGGAGGTCGGGCCGGGCCAGATCCAGGTTGCGATCCAGGCATCGGGCGTGTGCCACACCGATCTGCACGCCGCGCAGGGCGACTGGCCGGTGAAGCCCAACCCGCCGTTCATCCCCGGCCACGAAGGCGTCGGCTTCGTCAGCCAGGTCGGCGCCGGGGTGACGAACGTGAAGGAGGGCGACCGGGTCGGCGTGCCGTGGCTGTACACCGCCTGCGGGCATTGCGTGCATTGCCTGGGCGGGTGGGAAACCCTGTGCGAAACGCAGCTCAACACCGGCTATTCGGTCAACGGCGGGTTCGCCGATTATGTCGTCGCCGATCCGAACTACGTCGGCCACCTGCCCCCCGGCCTCGGCTTCACGGAGATCGCACCGGTGCTGTGCGCCGGGGTCACCGTCTACAAGGGGCTGAAGATGACCGACACCCGCCCCGGGGACACGGTGGTCGTCTCCGGCATCGGGGGGCTGGGCCATATGGCCGTGCAATATGCGGTCGCGATGGGGCTGAACGTCGCGGCGGTCGACGTCGACGACGCCAAGCTGGCGCTTGCCCGCCGGCTGGGTGCGACCGTTACCGTCAACGCGCGGACCGATCCCGATCCCGCCGCCACGATCAGGCGCGAGACCGGCGGCGGGGCGCAGGGCGCGCTGGTTACCGCCGTCAGCGAGAAGGCGTTCGCGCAGGCGATCGGCATGATGGCGCGGGGCGGGACGGTCGCGCTCAACGGCCTGCCGCCCGGCGACTTCCCGCTCAACATCTTCGGCCTCGTCCTGAACGGCATCACCGTACGCGGCTCGATCGTCGGCACGCGGCTCGACCTGCAGGAATCGCTCGACTTCGCCGCGCACGGCAAGGTGCGCGCCACGGTCGAGGTCGCGCGGCTGGCGGACATCAACACCGTCTTCGACCGGATGCACAAGGGCCAGATCGAAGGCCGCATCGTCATGGACATGACTGCCTGACGCCCCCTGCGGGCGGCGGCATGGCGACATGCCGCCGCCCGATCGGCGCACGATTGATGATGCAGGCGCATCAGAAGATGACGGAATGTCACTTCCCGTAACGGATGGAATTCGTGACACTGCCCGTGGGTATCCGTGCCGCGATGCCGTCACTGGGGGGTGAACGATATGAATGTTGCCGCAACGTGCCGTCGGGCCTCATGCCGGATCGGAATGGCCGCCCTGCTGCTGGGGATCGCCCAGCCGTTCCCGAGCGCCTCCGCGCAAAGCCAGACCGCGGACCGGATCGACGGGTCGCCGGTAATCGAGCGGCTCGATTCGGCATCGCTGCCGGTGGGAAAGACCCGGCTGTGGCTGCGCGTCGACGACAATGACGTCGGGCAGGGCTATTATGTCCCCGTGATCGTCGTGAAGGGGCCGCGCCCCGGGCCGCGCCTGTTGCTGACCGCGGGGATCCATGGCGACGAGCTGAACGGCATCGGCGTGATCCAGCGGCTGGTCGAAAGCCTCGACCCGGCGACGCTGTCCGGCACGCTGATCGCGGTGCCCGGCCTCAACGCGCCGGGGCTGCGCAATTCCACGCGCGCCTTCACCGGCGGTCATACCGGCGCGGGCGACAACCTGAACCGGCTGATCCCGCAGGACCGCAAGGACCATGGCGACGAAGGCGGCGGCGCGAAGCGCTTCGCCGCGCGGCTGTGGTCGCGGCTGATGGTTGACAACGCCGATCTCGGGATCGACCTGCACACGCAATCGCGCGGCGGCACCTACCCCGCCTATGTGTTCGTCAACACGCCCGCCGCCAAGCGGCTGGCCGACATGCTGCGCCCCGACAGCGTCTATATCCAGGCCGGGCTGGACGGCGCGGTGGAGGACATGCTCAACGCCAACGGCATCCCCGCGGTCACCTATGAACTGGGCGCGCCGGAGGTGTTCGACGAAGCGATGATCGCGCGCGCGCTGCGCGGGGTGCGCAACGTCATGATCGATCGCAAGATGCTGCCCGGCACGCCCGACCTCAGCGATCCCGAACCGTTCCTGGGCAATCTGGTCACCAACGTCGACAGCCCGCGCGGCGGCTGGGCGCATGTGCGCGTGACGATGAACCAGTTCGTGAAGAAGGGCGACGTGCTCGCCGTCGTGACCGATCCGTTCGGCCGCACGATCGCGACGCTGACCGCGCCGCTCGATGCGCGGGTGGCCGGCATGGGCACCGATCCGCGCACCCAGCCCGGCGACATGGTGGTCCGCCTGATCTCGTGGGACGCCAGCCTGCCGTGCCTGCGCACGGGCTGCCCGCCGCTGCCGCGCAAGAAGGACAACTGACCCGCCGCGGCCTGTTCCTCCTATATTCCAATCCTGCATCAGCAGATGAAGCCAATACGTTTGGCGCATCGCTGATCCTGCCCGATAGAGCGGGCGGCGCGTCGTATCCGCGCGCCGCCACAGCCCGATATCGTCCCTTTCCAGAATAGGAAACGTCATGACCGATCCGCTGATGAACCTGTACAATCGGGCGCCGATCGCGGTCGAATCCGGCAAGGGCGTGTGGCTGACCGATACCGCCGGCCGGCGCTATCTGGACTGCGTCGCCGGCATCGCCACCGACGCGCTGGGCCATGCACATCCCGCGCTGGTGGCGGCGCTGACCGAGCAGGCGGGCAAGCTGTGGCACGTGTCGAACATCTTCCGCATTCCCGGGCAGGAGGCGCTGGCGCAGCGGCTGGTCGACGCCTCGTTCGCCGATTGCGTGTTCTTCGCCAACACCGGCACCGAGGCGGTGGAGTGCGCGATCAAGACCGCGCGCCGCTATCATCACGTCAAAGGCCAGCCGGAACGGATCGACATCGTCGGCTTCGCCGGGTCATTCCACGGGCGCACCTATGCCGCGATCAATGCGTCGGGGAACGCCGGTTACATGGAGGGATGCGGCCCGCGCCTGCCGGGGTTCGTCCAGCTGTCGGTCGACGATGCCGCCGCGATCGAGGAAGCGATCGCCCGCCCGACCACCGCGGCGGTGATCGTTGAGCCGGTGCAGGGCGAAGGCGGCGCACGCGCGCTGTCCGGGGAATGGCTGCTGCGGCTGCGCGCGCTGACCCGCCGGCACGGCGTGCTGCTGATCCATGACGAAGTGCAGAGCGGGATGGGCCGCACCGGCAAGCTGTTCGCGCATCAATGGTTCGATGGCGCGGCGCCGGACATCATGGCGCTGGCCAAGGCGCTGGGATCGGGCTTCCCGGTCGGCGCATGCCTTGCCACCGCCGAGGCGGCGAAGGGCATGACCCCGGGCGTCCACGGCACCACCTTCGGCGGCAATCCGCTGGCGATGGCGGTCGGCATCGCTGCGTTCGACACGATCGCAAACGGGGAGACGCTGGCCAACGCCCGCGCCGCCAGCGCCGATTTCTTCGACCGGCTGGAGGACCTGCGCGGTCGCTTCCCCGACGTCATCGCCGAGGTGCGCGGCAAGGGGCTGCTGATCGGGTTGAAGATGATCCCCAACAACCGCGAATTCATGGGCATCGCGCGCGATCACGGCCTGCTGGTCGCGGGCGGCGGCGAGAATTGCGTGCGGCTGCTGCCCTCGCTGCTCATCACCCCTGCCGAAGTGGCGGAAGCCGTGACCCGGCTGGAGGCCGCCTGCGTCGCGGCGCGCGGTGCGATGGCGCAGGCGGCGTGATGACGGCACTGGTATCCACCTGCCCCGCGACGGGCGAGACCGTCTGGTCCGCACCGGCCGCGACCGCGGCGGACGTGACCGCGGCAGTGGCGCGCGCGCGCGCGGCGTTCCGCGACTGGCGCGCGACCGCGCTGGACGATCGGATCGCCGTGGTGCGCGCCTATGCCGGCGTCCTGAAGGAGCGCAGCGACGCGCTGGCGCGGGTGATCGCGCGCGAAACCGGCAAGCCGCTGTGGGAATCGGCGCAGGAAGTCGCGACGATGATCGGCAAGGTCGAACTGTCGATCACCGCGCAGGCCGAACGCGCCGGCCATCGCGAGACGCCGATGCCGTTCGGGGCGTCGATCCTGCGCCACCGCCCGCATGGCGTGATGGCGGTGCTGGGGCCGTACAATTTCCCCGGCCATTTGCCCAACGGCCATATCGTCCCGGCGTTGCTGGCCGGCAATACGATCGTGTTCAAGCCGTCCGAACTGACCCCCGCGGTCGGCGCGGCGATGTGCGATGCGTGGCATGCGGCGGGTCTGCCCGACGATGTGCTGCAGGTGGTGCAGGGCGGGCGCGAGACCGGCGCGGCGCTGGTCGATGCGGCGATCGACGGCCTGCTGTTCACCGGATCGGCGGCGACCGGTGCGCATTTCCGCCGCCGTTTCGCCGAACGGCCCGACGTCATCCTGGCGCTGGAACTGGGCGGCAACAACCCGCTGGTGGCGTGGGACGGCGACGTCCGGGAAGTGGCGGCACTGGTGGTGCAGTCGGCCTATGTCACGACCGGGCAGCGCTGTTCGTGCGCGCGGCGGCTGATCGTGCCGGCCGGGGCGTTCGGCGATGCGGTGGTGGAGGCGGTTGCCGCGCTGATCCCGCGGCTGACGATCGGTCGCTGGGACGATTCCCCGGCGCCCTATATGGGGCCGCTGATCTCCGACCAGGCGGCGGCGACGGCCCGCGGGCAGGTCGACCGGCTGGTCGCGCTGGGCGGACGGCCGATCGTCCCCTTCGGCACGGTCGAGGGGCGGCGGCCCGCCTTCGTCACCCCCGCGCTGATCGACATGACCGGCATCGACGCGCCGGATGACGAAATCTTCGCCCCCGTCCTGCAGGTGCATCGCGCGGCATCGTTCGACGATGCGATCGCGCTGGCCAACGCCACCCGCTTCGGCCTGTCAGCCGGGCTGGTGACCGCCGACGACGCGCTGTGGCAGCAGTTCCTGGTCGAGGCGCGCGCGGGCATCGTCAACCGCAACCGCCCGACGACGGGCGCCGCGGGCGCACAGCCTTTCGGCGGGATCGGCGATTCCGGCAACCATCGCCCCAGCGCCTTCTACGCCGCCGATTATTGCGCCTATCCGATGGCCAGTTTCGAGGCCGGCGGCGCCACCGGGCAATGGGACGCGTTGCAACCGCATCTGGCCTTGGCCGAGGGTCTGGCCCGCTCATGACGATGGTCATGCGCGCGGCGGGCCTCGACGACCTGCCCGCCCTGGATGCGATGGCCCGGAGCACCGGCGGCGGGTTCGTGAACCTGCCGCCCGATCGCGACAAGTTGCGTGACCGGCTGACCGCGGCGATCGCCGCGTTCGGTCGCGAACAGGGCCAGCCGGATGACGACCGGTTCCTGTTCGTGCTGGAAGACGGCGCCGATGCCTGCGGCACCTGCCAGATTTTTGCGCGGGTGGGCGGCAGCACCCCCTTCTACAGCTATCGCATCGACCGGCGCAGCGCGTGGTGCGCCGGGCTGGACCGCGCGATCGAGAGCGACCAGCTGACGATCTGCACCGATCATCACGGATGCAGCGAGGTCGGCGGGCTGTTCCTGCGCGCGGACGCCCGCGCCGCCGGGGCCGGCGCGCTGCTGGCGCGCAGCCGCTACCTCTTCATCGCGATGCACCGCGCCCGCTTCGCCGACACGACGATCGCCGAACTGCGCGGCGTGGTGGAAGAGGACGGCGGCGCGCCCTTCTGGGACGGGATTGCAGCCCGCTTCTTCGGCATCAGCTTCGCGCAGGCCGATGCGTTCAACGCCGCCAACGGCACGCATGCACTGGCCGAGATGATGCCGCGCACCCCGGTGCTGCTCGCGATGCTCGACCCGCGCGCGCGCGACGTGGTCGGCGTGCCGCACCCGTCCGGCCGTCCGGCGATGCGATTGCTGGAAAAGGAAGGCTTTCGCCACGATCGCTACATCGACCTGTTCGACGGTGGCCCGACCGTGACCGCCGCCACCGACGATATCGCGACGATCCGCGCGGCGCGCACCGCCACGGTCCGCGCGACCACCGCGACCGGGGGAGCGCCGGTCATCGTCGCCAGCGGCCGGTTGGCGGCGTTCCGATGCTGTTTCGGCACGGTCGCGCCGCATGGCGACGGCATCGCGATCGACCCGGTCGCCGCCGCCGCACTGGGCGCCGCGATCGGCGACACCCTCACCTACGCACCTCGCTGATCCGATTGGGAGCCACCCGCATGTCCGTTCCGGTTTGCGCCGACACCATCCGCACCCGTTTCTCCCGCGCCATGTCGGCGATGTATCGCGACGAGGTGCCGCTGTACGGCGACCTCCTGTCGATCGTCGCCGACGTGAACCGGCGGGTGCTGGCGGAGCGCCCGGCATTGTCCGCCGAACTGCGCGCGCGCGGCGAGCTCGATCGGCTCGACGTCGAGCGGCACGGCGCGATCCGGCTGGGGACGGCAGCGGAGCTGGCGATGATGCGCCGCGCCTTTGCGGTGATGGGGATGTGGCCGGTCGGCTATTATGACCTGTCGGTCGCCGGCGTGCCGGTCCATTCCACCGCGTTCCGCCCGATCGACGAGGCCGCACTGGCCGCCAATCCGTTCCGCGTCTTCACCTCGCTGCTGCGGCTGGAACTGATCGAGGATGAAGGGCTGCGCGCCGAGGCGGAGGCGATCCTGGCGGACCGCCGCATCTTCACGGACGAGGCGGTGCGCCTGATCGAACGCGCGGAGGCGCAGGGCGGGCTGGGCGATGGCGAGGCCGACCGCTTCGTCGCCGAACTGCTCGAAACCTTCCGCTGGCACGGCGATGCGCGCGTCGACGCCGACGCCTACGACCGGCTGAGCGCGGCACACCGGCTGATCGCCGATATCGTGTCGTTCCGAGGGCCGCATATCAATCACCTGACGCCCCGCACGCTCGATATCGACGCGGCGCAGGCGGAAATGCAGGCGCGCGGCATCGACGCGAAGGCGGTGGTCGAGGGGCCGCCGCCGCGCGCCGTTCCGATCCTGCTGCGCCAGACCAGCTTCAAGGCGATCGAGGAGGACGTGGTCTTCCCCGGCGGCCAGCCCGGCCAGCACACCGCCCGCTTCGGCGAGATCGAACAGCGCGGTGCCGCGCTGACCCCTGCGGGGCGCGAGCTCTACGACCGGCTGCTGGAACAGGCGCGCAGCGGCACGGGGGGCAGCTATGCCGAGCGGCTGGCGACCGCCTTCACCGACTTCCCCGACACGCTGGAGGCCTTGCGCGAACGCGGGCTGGCCTATTTCCGCTACGAGCCGGTCGATGCCGGCGACGGCCCTCCTGTCGCCGATCTGGAAGCGGGGATCGCCGCCGGTCACATCCGTGCCACGCCGATCGTCTACGAGGATTTCCTGCCGGTCAGCGCGGCGGGCATCTTCCAGTCGAACCTCGGCAACGACGACCAGCGCCACTATGCCGCCTCCGCCGCGAAGGCCGCGTTCGAGGCGGCGCTGGGCGCACCGGTGCTCGATCCGTTCGCGCTCTATGCCGCACTGGAGGCGCAATCCGTCGCGCGGGTCACTGGCCTGCCCGTCCGGGCGGCGGCGTAGATGGCCGAGGCCACCGGGGCGGCGGTCGCGCGGCTGTTCGCCGAACTGGGCGCGGCCGGCTTCGGCGGCGATCGGGAAAGCGGGATCGGCGCGCGGCACGTCGCGTCGACCGACAATTCCATCTACCAGTTGCTGCCCGCCGCAATCGTCTATCCGCGCAGCGGCGACGACGTGACGGCGGTGGTGCAGGCGCTGCGACGATCGGGCACAGCGCTGTCGCTGACCGCGCGGGGCGGCGACACCGGCACCAACGGCCAGTCGCTCAACACCGGGGTGATCGTCGATTTCGGCCGCCACATGCGCGGCATCGGCGCGTTCGATCCGGTGGCGAACACCGTGGTGGTCGAACCGGGCGTGGTGCTGGACCAGCTGAACGCCTTCCTGGCACCGCACGGCCGCTTCTTCCCGCCGATGGTGTCGACCGCCAGCCGCGCGACGATCGGCGGAATGGTCGCGACCGATGCGTCGGGCAAGGGATCGCGCCGCTGGGGCAAGACGTCCGACTATATCGCCGCCATCGACCTGACGCTGTCCGACGGTACGTCGTGGCGCGCCGAACCGATGACCCGCGCAGCGGCGGAACGGATCGCGGGCGGCACCGGCATCGTCGCCGACATCCACCGCGAGGCGCTGCGCATCGTCACCACCCGCGCCGACGAGATCGCGGCGATCTTCCCGCGGATGAACCGCGGGCTGACCGGCTACAACCTGCAACGCACATGGGATGCGGCCGCGGACCAGTTCTTCCTCGGCTATCTGCTGGCGGGGTCCGAAGGGACGCTGGCGCTGACCCGTTCGATCACGCTGCGGGTGGAACCGCGGCCCCAGCGGCGCGCGCTGGCGGTCATCCGCTACGACACGTTCGATGCGGCGATGCGCGACGTCCAGCGGCTGATCGCCGCCGACCCTGACGCGATCGAGATCATCGACGACAAGATCCTGGGCGTCGCGCATTCGGACATCATCTGGACCAGCGTTGAGGCGCTGCTGGGCGGCACGGGCGACCGGCCGGTCGCGGCGATGAACTTCGTCGAGTTCACCGGCGACGACGATGCGGCGATCGCGGCGGGGCTGGACCGGCTGGCCGCGATCGGGCCGGCGGGCGATTGCCGGATCGTGCGCGACCCTGCGCAGATCGGGCAGTTATGGGCGCTGCGCGAAAAGTCGGTCGGGCTGCTCGCCCGGCTGGGCGGCGCGCGCCAGGGCATTCCCTTCGTCGAGGACACCGCGGTCCCCCCGGAACGGCTGGCCGATTATGTCGCGCAGTTCCGCGCGCTGCTCGATCGCCACGGCCTGCAATATGGCATGTTCGGCCATGCCGACGTCGGCTGCCTGCACGTCCGCCCGTTCCTGGACCTGCGCGATCCGGCGCGGGCGGCGTTGATCCGCCCGATCTCCGACGCGGTGGCACAGCTGACCAAAGACTATGGCGGGTTGCTGTGGGGCGAACATGGGCGCGGGTTCCGAGGGGAATATTCGCCGCTGTTCTTCGGCGATCTCTACCCCGAACTGGTGCGGCTGAAGACCGTCTTTGATCCCGACAACCGCCTCAACCCCGGCAAGCTCGCCGCGCCGGCGGGGCATGAGGTCGATCGAATCGACGGCGTACCGCTGCGCGCCGATGCCGATCGCGACATTTCCGATCGGAACGCGCTGGCGTTCGACCGCGCCGTCGCGTGCAACGGCAACGGCGCGTGCCACGCCTGGGACGCGCTGGACGTGATGTGCCCGTCGTACAAGGCGACGCGCGACCGCGCGCAATCGCCCAAGGGCCGCGCCGCTTTGCTGCGCACCTGGGCGCGGCTCGATTCCATCGCGGACCCGACGCCGGCTGAACGTGCCGAGCGCGACGCGATCACCGCCGACACGCACCGGTCGCTGTCGACGTGCCTGTCGTGCAAGGCGTGCACCACATTGTGCCCGGTGAAGGTCGATATCCCGACGATGAAGTCGCGCTTCGCCGAACGTACCGCAACGCGGCGCCCGCTGCGCCAGCATTTCCTCGCCCGGATGGAGCCGATGCTCGCGATCGGGCGGCGGATGCCCGGGGTCGCCAACGCCGTGCTGGGCACCGGCGCCGCGCGCGCGGCATTGGCGCGGCTCGGTTACGTCGACCTGCCGCGCTTTTCCGTCGCCGACGCCCGCGCGCTGCCGCCGGTCGCGACGGTCGCGGCGATCGACGCGCTGCCGCCGGAATCCCGGGCGAACACCATCGTCCTGGTCGAGGACAGCTTCACGGCCAGCTTCGACGGCCATGTCCTGCTGGCTGCCGCGCGCGTGCTGGCCGCCTGCAGCTTCATCGTCCTGCGGCTGCCCGCGCGCAGCAACGGCAAGGCGCTCCACCTGATCGGGATGCGCGGCCGCTTCGCACGCATCGCCCGCGCGCGCATGGCGGAGGCCCGGGCGCTGGCCGGCACCGGGGTGCGGCTGGTCGGGCTGGACGCCGCGACAGCGTTGATGTTTGCGCAGGAATTCACCGAGATGACGGGCGAGAGCGTCGATGTTGCGGGACTGGAAACCGTGCTGGCGCAGGGCGATCCCGTGCGCCGAGGCAACAGCGGCGCCGCGCCCTACCGGCTGCTCGGCCACTGCACCGAACAGGCGCTGCGCCCGCAGGCACTCGCTGGCTGGGCGGCCGCACTCGCCCGCTTCGGCATCGCGGCCCAGCCGGTCAAGACGGGCTGCTGCGGCATGGCCGGGCTGTTCGGCCACGACGCCGCGCACCAGCGCCTGTCCAGGGACATCTTCGCACTCGGCTGGGCGCAGGCGACGCATGACGACCGCATGCTGGCAACGGGTTTTTCCTGCCGCTGCCAGACGAAGCGGATGACCGGCCGCCGCCCGCTGCATCCGATCGAGCTGATCGACCGGATCCTGGCCTAGCGCCGCAACCGCGTCGCCAGGATCACCGCCGAGGTCGTTCGGTCGATCCCCGGCATCATCCCGATCGCGTCGATCACGTCGTTCAGCCGCTCCAGGCTGGACGCCTCGACGATCGCGATCATGTCATATTCGCCGGCGATGGCGTGCAGCCCGGTCAGCTCCGGGATCGCCGCCAGCGCCTCCTGCGTCTCGACCATCAGCTTGGGGTGCGACGTCATCATCACGTGCGCGCGCACCGTCCGCCGCTCGTACGCCTCGCCCAGCCGCACGGTATAGCCGTCGATCGTGCCGTCCTGCTCCATGCGCGCGATGCTGGCGTAGACATGTGCGCGCGACACGTTCAGCACATGCGCCAGTTCCGATACCGGAACGCGCGAATCCTGCCGCAACAGCGCCAGCAGCCGCGCGTCGAGTTCGCGCTTCGAGCTGCCGGGATTACTCGGGCCGTCGGCCGACATCCATTTCTCCCGCATAGATGGCGGTACGTGGGGGTTGGTCATCCGATACGCTACCACGATACATGCCGTCGCTGTTCATCGCGAAGGCGATGCGGCCATCGCCGTCCATCGCGATCAGCCCGCCTTCGCCGCCGATCTCCCCCACCTCGCCCATCGTGGCGCTCGCGGCGGCGGCGATGTCCTGATCCTTCCATTGCACGCGGTCGCAGACCTGGCGCGCGGCGACCTGGCGGATGAAGAATTCGCCGGTTCCGGTCGCCGACACCGCGCAGGTCTTGTCCATCGCATAGGTGCCCGCGCCGATGATCGGCGTGTCGCCGATCCGGCCCCAGCGCTTGCCGGTCAGCCCGCCGGTCGACGTCGCGGCCGCCAGATGCCCGCGCTGGTCGCGCGCCACCGCGCCGACCGTGCCGTAACGGTGCGTCGGGTCGAGCGCGGCGTGTTCCTCGTCGCGTTTCCACGAAAGATATTCCTGCCAGCGCTGATCGGTGCGGAAATAGGACGGGTCGACCTGCTCCACCCCCTGTTCGCGCGCGAACTGGTCGGCCCCCGCCCCGCTCAGCAGGACGTGGCGGCTGTGCTCCATCACCGCACGCGCCAGCACGACCGGGTTCTTCGTGGTACCAACGCCCGCGACCGCGCCCGCGCGCAATGTCGCGCCGTCCATGATCGCGGCGTCCAGCTGGTTCTTCCCCTCCGCATCGAACACCGCGCCGCGCCCGGCGTTGAAGTGCGGATCATCCTCCAGCAGGCGCACCGCGGCCTCGACCGCGTCCAGGCTGGTGCCGCCCTTCGCCAGCACCGCCGATCCGGCGGCGAGCGCGGCGTTCAGCGCGGCGCGATAGGCGCGCTCCTGGTCGGGCGTCAGCGATCCCCTGGGGATCACCCCCGCCCCGCCATGGATCGCCAGCGACCAATGCCCGCCCGGCGGCAGCGGCGCGTCGATCAGCTTGCCGTCCACCACCTTCGCCGTGCCCACGAACGCCGGCCGCGGCACCGCCAGCGTATCGAGGTCGATCGTGCCGCCCGGCGCGATGCCGGTGATGCGGATGTCCGCCCAGTCGAGCGGCTTGCCCGGCACCAGCGTGGGCACGCCCTGCGGCTGGACCAGCCAGGCATGGGTGTTCGCCGGCCCACGATAGATCGCCTGCCCATCGGCCTCGACGCACAGGGCGCCCTTTTCGTCGACGCCCAGCCCGATCGCCCGCGGATCGCCCGATGCGCGCGCCTTCGCGACGAACGCGATCAGCCGCCCCAGCCGGTCGCGCTGGTTGAAATGCGTATCGGTGACGACATGCGCCAGCCGCGGCATGTGCAGGAAGTCGCGCACCAGCGTCACCGCATCGCCCGCGGGATCGGACAGCGCCCGGAACGAATCGATGCTGCCGCCGTCCATCGCGCCGTAAGCGGTGCCGCCCAGCACGGCGAGGCCGGCGCTGGTGCCCGCGATCGGCTTGCCCGCCGCGACATGCGCGTCCAGCGCACGTGCGACCGGCGTCCCCTGCCAGAAGCGGACGTATTTCGCCTGGTCGCCGCCCGCCAGGAAGATGCCGTCGGCCTTCGCGATGGCGGCCAGCACGCGCGAATCGGTGGAGGCGGCGCGATCGGTGAACAGGATCGTCGACACCGATGCGACGCCGGCCATCTCCGCGAACATCTCGCGCCCGCCCTCGCCATCGCCCGACGCGCGCAGGATCAGGATGTGGCCGTAACCGGCCTTCTTCGCGAACCACCGGAACGCCTGGCTGTCCCAGTCGCCGCCGCCCAGCAGCATCAGCCCCTGCGACGGGGCGGCACGGCGCGGTTTTGCCGGATCGCCGGTCACGAAGAAGCGCGCACCCGCGACCGCCGCCGGCTGCCGCGCGCCCTGCGGCTCCGCCATCGCCGGAACCGTCGATGCAATTCCCGCGCATATCAATGCGATGCCCAACACACGGTGCCGCAAGGCCACACTCCCATCAAAACAACAGAACGGACGCTCAATGTGCTATTTTTATATTTCAATTTGACTGAAGTCCATGGCATTATGATTGCGCAACGGGGAATGATCGGGGAGCATTATAATGCGGGGCTATGGGGTCGCACGCTCGCTAGCGGGCGCTGGGATGATGGCGATGGCGGGCAGCGCGATGGCGCAGGAACTGCCCGGCAGCGCCCCGGCGGAAGGCGCATCGGAGGAAATCGTGGTCCTCGGCTCGCGCATCCCGCGCGTGCAGAAGGAAGGGCCGGCGCCGGTCACCGTCATCACCGCCGACGACATCCTGCGCGGCGGCTTCCAGAGCGTGCCCGACGTGTTGCGCGGCGTGACGCAGAACGGCGGCGAGACGCAGGGCCAGCAGAGCGCGTCCGGCGCCAGCTTCAGCCCCGGGGCGCAGCAGGTCGACCTGCGCGGGCTTGGCCCCAACCACACGCTGGTGCTGGTCAACGGGCGGCGCATCGCCGATTTCCCGCTGCCGTTCCAGGGCAACAGCAACTTCACCGACGTCTCGAACATCCCGGTCGGCCTGATCGAACGGGTCGAGGTGCTGAGCGGCAGCGCCTCGGCGATCTACGGGTCCGACGCGATCGCCGGCGTGGTCAATTTCCAGCTGAAGACCAAGGCGGACGGCACGCGCATCGACCTGCGCTACAACGACACCCAGCACGGCGGGGGCGAGGCGTATCGCCTGATGGCGACGACCGGCTGGGAAACCGGCCGGTTCCACGGCGTCGCCGGCATCGAACTGCTCAACCAGCGCCCGCTGTGGCAGTATCAGCGCAAGCGGCAGGATTCGACCGCCGACAACCCCACCACCGCCACCCCGCTGGCGCAGCGCACGTTCCTGCGGGCGGATGAGGACCTGAACTATATCGATCCGGGTCAGGCGACGTGCAGCGCGCTGTCCTCGCTCAACCAGGGCACGATCTATTACGCCAATCGCCGCCGCTACGGGCAGTTCTGCGGCAGCAATGAATCGGTCGCCTACGGCACGATGATCTCGGACCGCAAATCGGTCACCGCCTACAGCTCGATGGGCTACGACCTGGGCGGCGGCACCGAATTGTTCGCCGACGTCCAGTTCAGCTATTCCAAGCTGAAGCTGTTTCGCCGGATGAAGAGCTGGTATTACGTGTCGCCCGACGGGAATGAGGAAGGCACCTTCTTCAATCCCAATCTGGCGCCCGACGCCACCGACAGCGGGTTGCAGCTCGACAATTGGACGCGCCAGTTCACGCCGGAGGAGATCGGCGGGTTCGACAACGGCATGACCCGCAACCGGTCGGTCACCTTCAACATCACGCCCGGCATCCGCGGCCAGTTCGGCAACGACGGGCGCTGGAAGTACGAAGTGTCGTTCAACCACGCACAATATGATTCGCGCGTCACCTTCCCCGAAATCGTCATCTCGAAATCGAACGCGCTGTTCCTGGGGCAGCAGCAGGGCGTCGACCCGGTCACCGGCTATGCGATCTTCAACGCCGACGTCCGCCGCCTGTACAAGCCGCTGACGCCGGAGGAATATCGCTCGATCTCGGTCGACTCGCTCTATCGCCCGCGGTCGTGGACCGACACGCTGGCCGGATCGCTCAACACGACCAACCTGTTCCAGCTACCCGCCGGCCCGGTCGGCGCCGCCTTCATCGCGGAGGTCGGCAAGCAGGGCTACGACCTGCGGCCCGATCCGCTGACGCTGACCAATTACTACGTCGGGCTGGTCGATTCGGACGGCAGCGGATCGCGCAGCCGCTGGGGCCTGGGCTACGAATTCCGCGTACCGCTGCTGTCGTTCCTGCAGCTTAGCACCGCCGGCCGCTACGATTCCTTCCACATCGCGGACAACACCTTCGGGCGGTTCACCTACAACTTCGGCGGCGAATTGCGTCCGACCAAGCGGCTGCTGCTGCGCGCCGCTTATGGCACCGGCTTCCGCGCGCCGGACCTCAACTACGTCTTCCGCGGCCCGGGCAACACCCACCCGTCGGCCACCGATTACTACCTGTGCCGCGTGGAGGAGCCGGACGAGACGATCGGCGATTGCAGCTATTCCGACCAGACGATCATCGCGCGCAAGACCGGCAACCGCCAACTCAAGCCGGAGACCTCGACCTCGCTCAACGCCGGTTTCGTGTGGCAGCCGTCGAACCGGCTCGACCTGTCGGTCGACTATTTCCGCGTGAAGATGAAGGATCAGGTCCGCGACATCAGCATCGACGCGCTGCTGCGCGCGGAATCGACCTGTCGCGCCGGCGGCGGGGCCGATCCGTCGTCGCCAACCTGCCAGGATGCCATCGCCCGCGTCCAGCGCTATACGACCGGCGCGCTGGCCGGGCAGTTGCAGGCGGTGCGGGTCAACCCGATCAACGTCGCGGAGGAAACCACCGACGGCATCGACGTGGCCGCCAATTTCCGCCTGCCGACCGCCGCCATCGGCGAATTCACGTTGTCGGGCGGCTACACCTACGTCTTCAATCACACGGTGCGTCAGTATCCGGGCGATCCGGTCATCAACCAGTTCGCGGTCGACAGCAATTACGACATCCCGCGCGAGAAGGGCACCGCCAGCCTGACGTGGAGCCTGGGCGATTTTTCGACGACGCTGACCGGCCAGCGGCTGGGCAAGCTGCCCAATTACGACCAGGACGCCTACATCAAGGCCAGCTACCTGTTCAATCTGTCGGCGCGCTACGACCTGAACGAGCGGCTGCGCGTGACCGGGACCGTCACCAACCTGTTCGACCAGGCGCCGGTGTTCGACCCGACCTATGCCTCCTATCCCTATTACGACATTTCGTGGTTCGACGGCGTCGGCCGGGCGTTCGCGCTGCAACTGACGTGGAAGACCGGCGGCAGGCCGCTGTAACCCTCACGCTTCCGCCGCGGCTTCGTCCAGCAGCCAGCGGCGGAAGCGGTCGAACAGCGGGCCGCCGCCGTGATCGCGCGGCCAGACGAGGTAATAGGCTTCCGGCCCGCGCATGGTGACGTCCATCGGCATCACCAGCGCGCCGGACTCCAGTTCCGGCCGGATCAGGAACGTCGGGATCAACGCCATGCCCATCCCCGCCGCCGCCGCATGGGCGAGCATCAGGAAATGTTCGTAGACCGGCCCCTGGCCGATCGCCGCGTCGGCCAGTCCGGCGGCGGCGAACCAGTCGCCCCACGCCGACGGCCGCGACTGTAGCGACAGACGCGTATGCGCCAGAAGGTCGTCCGGCTGCGCCACCGGATGGCGCGCCAGCCAGTCGGGCGAACAGACCGGCGCGACATCCTCATGGAACAGCAGCGCATGTTCGGCCCCCGGCCAGTCGGGCAGGCCGAAATGGATCGCGGCGTCAAACCGCTCCTCCGCGAAATCGAACGGATGCGATCGCGCCGCGATGTTCACCAGCAGGTCCGGGTGCCGCGCGCTCAGGCCGGGCAGGCGCGGCGCGAGCCAGCGCATCCCGAAACTGGGCAAGGTCGCGATCGTCAGCGCCCGGTCCGCCACCGGGGTCAGCAGCCGCCGGGTCGCGCTGCGCAACTGCTCGACCGCGGGCGCCACCGCTTCGGCATAGGCGATCGCCGCCGGCGTCGGCGCGACCCGCCGTCCGCGCCGTTCGAACAGCGCGACGCCCAGCCATCCCTCCAGCAAGGCGATCTGCCGGCTGATCGCGCTCTGGGTCAACGACATGCGCTGCGCCGCGCGTGAAAAGCTGCTCGTCTCGACCGCCGCGAGAAAGCTGACCAGCGCCGTCAGTGGCGGCAGTTCGCGGCGGTGGACGTCGTTGGGATCGGCTTGCATGACCTGGACGAATGACGAGGGAGGGACGCCTGACGCCTTCCCTCATAGGCCGTTCGGCGCGGCTCCACAAAGGCCGGGTCGATCGCGTGCGTTGCGACGATCGCCACGGTCAACTGCCCAGTTCCTTGCGGACGATTGCGGCACCGGCACCCAGCGCGTTCAGCTTGCCCCGTGCGACCGCGCGCGACAGCGGCGCCATGCCGCAATTGGTGGCCGGGTAGAGCTTGTCGGCATCGACGAAGCGCAGCGCCCGGCGCAGCGTATCGGCGACCTCTTCCGGCGTCTCGATGGTGTCGGTCGCGACGTCGATCGCGCCGACCATCACCTTCTTGCCCCGGATCAGTTCGATCAGGTCCATCGGCACCCGCGAATTCCGGCATTCCAGCGAGATGATATCGATCGTCGACTTTTGAAGATTTGGGAAAGTCTGCTCGTACTGGCGCCATTCGGCGCCAAGCGTCTTCTTCCAGTCGGTGTTGGCCTTGATGCCATAGCCGTAGCAGATGTGGACGGCGGTTTCGGCCTTCAGCCCCTCGGCCGCGCGCTCCAGCGTGGCGATGCCCCAGTCGTTCGCCTCGTCGAAGAAGACGTTGAACGCAGGCTCGTCGAACTGGATGATGTCGACGCCCGCCGCTTCCAGTTCGCGGGCCTCTTCGTTCAGGATGCGCGCGAATTCCCACGCCAGCTTTTCGCGGCTGCGGTAATGCGCGTCGTACAGGGTGTCGATCATCGTCATCGGCCCCGGCAGCGTCCACTTGATCGGCCGGTCGGTCTGCGCGCGCAGGAACCGCGCATCGTCCGCGAAGACCGGCGCCGGCCGCGACACCGCGCCGACGACGGTCGGCACGCTGGCATCGTAGCGGTCGCGGATCCGCACCGTCTCGCGCTTTTCGAAGTCGACGCCGTCGAGATGCTCGATGAACGTCGTGACGAAGTGCTGGCGCGTCTGCTCGCCATCACCCAGGATGTCGATGCCCGCCTGCCGCTGGTCGTCGACCGCCAGGCGCAGCGCATCGCGCTTGCCCGCGACCAGTTCCTCGCCCTCCAGCTTCCACGGCGACCACAAGGTTTCGGGCTGCGCCAGCCAGGAAGGCTTGGGCAGGCTGCCCGCGGTGGTCGTCGGCAACAATGTGGTCATGATGGATACCTGTCACAAAGGGGAATGGATCAACGGCCGCCGGTCGCGGACCAACGCTTCAGCGCCGCGCCGTGCGGCCTGATGATCGTCTCTTCGGCGAACCTGCCCTGTTCGAGGGCAAGCCGGTTGCGCTCTTCGCGATCGTAGACGATGCGGGTCAGCGAATAGTCCTGATACGTCAGGCTGGGCCGGTACAGCGCCGCCGCCGCCGAATTGGCGTTGTAGATTTCGGGACGGTAGATCTTCTGGAACGTCTCCATCGTCGCGATCGTGCTGGCGAGTTCGAGGTTGGTGTAGTCGCTGACCAGATCGCCGATATGATAGAAGGCGAGCGGCGCGACGCCGTGCGGCGGCATAAAGTAGCGGGCCTTCATGCCCATCTTCGCGAAATACCGGTCGGTCGCCGACAGCCGGTCGGTCCGGTATTCGACGCCCAGGACCGGATGCGCGTTGGCGGTGCGGTGGTAGACTTCGCTGCTCGACACGCTCAGGCAGATGACCGGTGCCTTGCGGAAGGTGTCGCGATAGGCGCTGGACGCCAGGAAGCGTTGGAACAGCCTGCCGTGCAGGTCGCCGAAATCGTCCGGCGCACCGCCCCCTGCGGTCTTCAGGTGATCGAGCAGGACGACGCTGAAGTCGTAATCGCGCAGATAGGACGAGAAATTGTTGCCGACCATGCCGTCGATGCGCTCGCCGCTGGTCCGGTCGGTGACGATCGCGTGCAGGATCTCGATCAGCGGAAGACTCTGGTCGCCGGCCCCGGTGGCGAGCGCGACCGAGACGATCTTCAACTCCACCGCATATCGATCACCCGCGGGGTTGTCCCACTGCATCAGCGCGTTGAAGCGGCGGTCGATCATCACCAGCGTGTTGCGCAGATTCTCTCGGCGGCGCTCGCCCCGCGCGAGATTGGCGAAGTTGGTGGTGATGCGCGTGTCGTCGGCCGGACGATAATCCTCGTCGAAGGGAAGGCTGCTGATCGTGAACGTGAACCCGCTGTTCGTCATGACTCACCTGGCGTTGCGGGCGAAGGTCAGGCGAAAGCGCGCAAGGCACGGACGGGCTCGGATGGCGGACGCCACGAGACCACGCATCAAGCGCGATCCACCGGAGGAACCCCCGTCCGAGGAACGTTATGGCGTCGAAGGCAGGTTTCCTGGCTTGCGGGTCAACGCGGTGGCTCCGGCCTTCCCAGGCTCCTTGCGGGAACCCAGTGACACGAAATGGAGCCGCCACTCGCCGCTTACAGTTGCGGGGGCAGCGCCGGATTCTGCCCCGAAGGAGCACCACCGGCTTCCCGTCTTAGCCCCATCGCCACGCCTGGGATGGGGAACCTCGACACGCGGGGTTCAACACCATCACGCAATCCGCGTCAAGTTCTATATAAAGATATCTTTATATGTTGATATGCCTCACCGCCTATCCGTCACGCGGCGTCGACGTCACAGATAGCGCAGCCACGTCAGGTCGCGCCGCCGCGCCTTGAAGCGCGAGAACCAGACGGTCGGCAGGTAGAGCGGAACGATCAGCGCCGCATACCAGACCAGAACCCAGCCATAGCTGTTGACGGCAAAGACCGACCCATGCGTCGGCCCCCATAGCCCCAGTGCGGTATGGTAGAGGATCCGGAGCATCGTGAGGTGGAACAGGTAGAAGAACATCGGCGCGGCGCCGAACACCGCCAGTGCCGCGACGATCCCCCTGCCCGCCGCCCTGTCGAACGCCACCAGCATCAGCGCCCCGATGCCCAGCGTCAGCAACAGGAACAGCAGCGACGGCGGATATTTGGTCAGCGCCAGGAAGCTCATGACGGTCCGCATCGGATCGCCCGGCACCGTGAACCACGGGGCATCGCCATAGCCGTTGGCCAGCCGGATCAGCACGAACGACGCGAGCATCGCGATCCCCGACCCGATAAGGCGACGGTTGCGGACCGCCGCGGACGTGCCGGGCAGGAACCACGGACCGATCGAAAAGCCGAGCACGATCACCCCGATCCAGGGCAGCACCGGATAGGTCGTCTTCGCCAGCAAGCCGAACGGCAGGGATATCACGTCGCGCTGGTGCAGCATCGCCCACAGCGGAAACAGCGGCTGGTCGGGAGTGAGGTGGATGAAATCGAGCAGGTTGTGCCCGCACAGGATCACGATCCCGGCGACCAGCAGGACGCGGTGCGGCAGCCCGATCAGTCCGGCCAGCACGACCATGCAGACCCCGATGCACCAGATCACCTGCAGCCACAGCGTCGGCACCGCCGCGACGCCCCAATAGAGTTCGGACAGGAACAACACCTCCAGCGCCATCAGCACCAGTCCGCGCTTGACCAGATACATTCTGGTTTCCGCCAGCGTATGCCCGCTGCCGTGCAGGAATGCCGCCACGCCGGTCAGCGCGACGAACACCGGCGCGCACAGGCTGGCAACCAGGCGGGCGACGAACAACGCGGGCAAGGCGGTACGCGCATCCATCGGATCGGGGACCGCGACGTGCAGGAACCACGTCTCGCGCAGATGGTCGAGCAGCATCAGCACCATCACCAGGCCGCGCAGGGCGTCGATGCTCTGCAACCGGCGTCGCGCCGTCGTCGTGTCGGCAACCCTCACGCTGTCGTCGCGATCTGATGGTCGCGGTTGACGGGTCAGGGCTGAGGCGGCATGGAAATGATACATCATTACATACTAGTCAGAAGGAAGCCGCGTGTCCAATCCCGCGATCCGCCGGCCGCGCAAGTGCGCGGCGCCGGCCATACGCAAGCTGTTCGTCCTGCCGGCGTTGCTGAGCGCACCGGTCGCCGCGGAGGAAACGACCACGGACGATCGCGAGGAGATCGTGGTGCTGGGAACGCGCGCCGCGCGCGACGCGACGATATCCGCCGATCGCGCGACCGAGCGTATGTCGCAGTCGAGCCGGTCGCTCGAACAGGATCTGCTGCAGGCGGCCGGCACCTACCGCCTGGGCGATGCGCTGGAACTGGTCAGCGGCAGCAGCCAGCAGAACAACCGCGGCGGCTTTGCGGACAATTTCGCCATCCGCGGCTTCCTGAGCACCGCCGACGGCGGCGGCGAATATTATGTCGACGGCTTCGTCGCCAACCGTGGCAGCGCACCGGCGCGGGATCCCGCGACGATCGAGCGGATCGAGATCCTCAAGGGGCCGGCGGGCGCGATCTTCGGCGACATCGATCCGGCCGGCCGCGTCAACATGGTCACGAAGACGCCGCGCTTCGCACCGGCGGCGTCGGCGCGGCTGACCTATGGGTCGTTCGACACGCGACGGATCGAACTCGATGCCACCGGCCCGCTCACCGGAAACCTCGCCGGGCGGATCGTCGTCGCGGCGGAGGACAGTGACGGATTTCGGGATTTCGTGGGATTGCGGCGGCGGACGGTGGCACCATCGCTGACCTTCCGCCCCTCCGCCGCGCTGCAGCTGACCTATGTCGGGCAGATCATCCGCTACGCCTCCCCGTTCGATCGCGGCGTCGTCGCGCTGGGGGGCGATCCGCTGGCGTTGCCGGCCTCGCGCTTCCTGGGCGAACCGTCGAACGGCGACACGCACGCGCGCGACACGCGTCACCAATTGACCGGCGAGTGGCAGGTCGCCGGCCCCTGGTCGCTCGTCGGCGGGATCGCCTATCGAACCGGATCGCTGCGCGGCATCTCGGCCGATCAGTCGCGGCTGGTGGGCGGGCGGACGCTCTGGCGCCAGCGACGCGAGCGTGGCTACGAGGTCGAGGACCTTTCCGCGCGGCTGGAATTGCGCGGCGAGCTGGAGGCGCTGGGTCACCACCGCCCCGCCCTGGGCGTGAAGGCGTACCGGCTCGACTATCTGGAACTGCTGCGCCGGCGCAATCCGTCGGCGGCGGCCCCTTATGCGATCGACGTCTTCGACCCCGTCTATGGCATAGCGCAGGCGCTGCCCCTGCTGCCCAGCATCGACCAGCGCGAGAAGCGCGATGTACTGGCGATCTATGCCCAGGACCTGTGGGATGTGACGGGTCGCCTGTCGGTGGTGGGCGGCATACGGTTCGATACCTATCGTCAGGAATTGCGCCGGAACCTGACGGGTGCCGTGTCGCGCGCGGCGGGTTCCCCCGTGACGTTCCGCATGGGCGCGCGCTACGCGATCACCGATGCGGTGTCGGTCCATGGCAATTGGGGCGAATCCAACCTGCTCAATTCGGGCAGCGGCCGGGATGGCGCCGCCTTCGCGCCCGAACGCGGCCATGGCTATGAAGCGGGGGTGAGCGGTCGGTGGACCGGTATCGACGCAGGGATCACGTGGTTCGATATCGCCAAGTCGGGCGTGCTCACCACCGATCCGCTCGACGCCAATTTCCTCGCGCCGGTCGGCTCGCTGCGCAGCCGCGGCATCGACCTGGACGTCGCGCTTCGCCTGGGACGGCGGTGGCAGGCCGTCGTCAATTATGCGTGGACGCGGGCGCGCTACGACGATCGCAACTTCGCCACGCCCCTGGCCCTCAACGTGCCCGACCATTCGGGATCGGTGTTCGTCGTGCATCGATCGGTCGATCACGGCTGGTCGGTCAGCGGCGGGGCGACCTATACCGGTCGGCGCTCCGGCGCCACGGACACCAGCGGCCTGATATTGCCCGCCTATCTGAAGCTGAAGGCCGCCGCCGAAGCTCCACTGGGGCGGTTCGCCACCCTGCGGCTGGAAGCGGACAACCTTCTGGATCGCCGTTATGCGCTCAGTTCCTACAACGGCTTCTGGATTTATCCCGGCGCGCCGCGAACGATCCGCGTCTCGCTCGGCACCCGATGGTAGGGCGCGGCCCCGCGACAGCATGCGGCACGGCCGTTTCCAGATGTCGGACGCGCACGCGCCCCGGGGGCCGGCAAGGCTTGCGACGGTGCTTGTCGGATCGGCCGGCCGACAAGACTGTTGCGCGCTGTTTCAGGAGGGTGACGGACTTCGGAAAAAGCCCTACCACGTTCCCTGATGATCGACCGTACGCCTGTGTCCGTGCAGAAATCCGTGCGATGGATCGAACGACTTCCCGTCGCCCGCGATCGCCCGGTCTTCGGCATGGCCATCATGCTCGCGATCGTCGCTGCCGCATGGCTGCTCCGGGACCTGGCCGATCCGTTTCTGCCGCCGGGCTTTCCCTACGTCACCTTCTTTCCGGCGGTGATCGTCAGTTCGTTCCTCTTCGGCGTGCGCATCGGTGCGGTCTCGGCATTGCTCTGCGGCTTGCTCGCCTGGTATTGCTTCATTCCCCCCACGGGCTTCAAGTTGACGACCGGCGCGGCGTTCGCATTGGCGTTCTACGTATTCGTGGTCGCGACCGATCTGGTGCTCGTCCACTGGATGCAGGTCGCCAATCGCCAGCTCGCCGCCGAACGCGAGGTGAGCCGCTCCCTGGCCGATACGCGCGAGTTGCTGTTCCGCGAACTGCAGCACCGGGTGTCGAACAACCTGCAGGTGGCGGCGGCCCTGCTGACCATGCAGAGGCGGGAACTTGCCGACGCCGGCGAACGATCGGCGCTGGACGAAGCAGCTGCCCGCCTCGCGCTGATCGGCCGCATCAGCCGACAGCTGTACGACGCATCGGGGGTCGCCCAGCCGCTTGTTCCCTTCCTTAGCGAGCTTGGCCTGAGCGTCATCGAAGCAGCCGGGCGGCACGATGTCACCATCACCGCCTCCGGCGACGAACGGTTGCGGCTGGTACCGGACGCCGCCGTTCCCGTCGCCCTCATCGTCGCAGAGGCGGTCGCCAACGCGCTGGAGCACGGCTTTGCCGATGGAACAGGTGGCCGCCTCGCCATCGCGGTGGAGCAGGATCCCGGTCGCGGCCTTTGCATCACGGTCCATGACGACGGACACGGCTTGCCTGCCGACTTCGATCTGGACAGCAGTACCAGCCTGGGCCTGCGGATCGCGACCACCCTCGCGCGCGGACAGGGGGGGCGCTTTCATCTGGAACGATGCCAGGGAACCCGCGCCACGCTCATCCTCCCGCCGGGATTGTCGGCGGATGGCGCGGCGACGGAGCAACGCGGGGGGCCGGGCGATCCACTTGCGGACAGCGGCCCGCATCTTCTGGGCTAGTGCTGCCCCGCGCACTCACCCACGTCTAAAAGCGATGGAATAACACCAGCCGCAGAGCATCCAGACGAGTAGTAGGACGTAGGGTCGCCAATCCGCCTCTAGGCCGACGAAGATCAAAATCGTGGCACAGGCCGAACCGGCATAGCCGAGCCGACGCATCGCACGACGGCCGAACTTGAACGCAGCCGCGTCATATACGTCGGGATGGCGGTCGACGACCCGCGCGGCGACGAGGCAGATGCTGCCGTATTTGATGAGGTTGGGGATGTTCACCGCCAGGAACAGAAAGGTGAGTTCCATCGGCAGGAGCAGGCCGACGCAGCCGAGCAGGAAGACCGCGAACAGCGCGACATGCGGCGTGCGCCAACGCGGATGTACCCGGCCCAGCGCGCGCGGCAGCATGCCGGACACGCCCATCGCATAGAGGCTCCGGCTGAACATCGCGAACAGCGCGTTGAGCGACTTGCCGATCGACAAGACTGCCGCCAGGACGATCAGCGGCGTCGCGGCTGGACCCATGAAACGTTTGGCTGCATCGAGGATCGGCGCGTCGCTGGCGCCCAGCGCGTCGTCGCCAAGTACCCCCAGCGCGACGAAGCCGACGGCGAGGTAGAGGAGCGTCGCCGATCCGATCGACAGCGCGATGCCGAGCGGGATGGTGCGGCGGCCATCGGCGACCTCCGCCCCGGCCTCGGTCGCAGCCTCGATGCCGAAGAACAGCCCCATCAGCAGCGGCGTCGCGGCGATCATGCCGTGCACGCCGTTGGGGAACAGCGGCCGCAGCCGGGCGGGATCTACCGCACTCATGCCGCCCCAGGCGACGAAGACCGCGAACAGCAACAGCATGCCGACGAGCAGCACCTTTTGCACGCGCGTGGCGACATGGACGCCGAACAGGTTGGCGACGAGCGCGAGCAGCATGACGGCGAGCATCGTCGGTTTGGTCGGCAGCGGCACCAGCATCGAGGCGTAGCGGACGAGCACCAGCGCCAGCACGACGATCGCCCCGAGGTTGGCGACGATGCGCGCCCAGCCGATGTAGAAACCCCAGGCGGGATGGAGGAACCGGGTGGGCCAGACGACCGACGCGCCGGAAACGGGGCATGCCGAACCCAAGAAGGCGTAGCTGACCGCGATCAGGTACATCGGCAGCGCAGCGAGCAGCGCCGACAGCAGCATTGCCGGGCCGGCGATGCGGGCGGCGGGCGCGATCGCCGAGAATATCGACACGCCGACGGCGGTGCCGAGCCCCAGCGCGACGACCCCCCACAGGTCGATGCCCTTGGCGAGGCTCGCATCGCTCATCGGGCGGGCTTCTCCGCAAGGAAGGCACGCAGGTCGCGCATCAGCAGGCGCCAGCTGGTATCGTCCGAATAGGCGACATGGCCCGCGGGGTAGCGATGGTTGCGGAACCGGTCGGGCGCAAGGCTGCTTTGCGCGAGGAGATAGTCCGCCGCGCCGACGGTCGTGGTGAGGTCGTAGAGGCCGGTGCCGACGAACAGGCGCATTGCGGGCACCGCCGCCATCGCCCGTTCGAGCCGGGCCATGAACGGCCAGTCGTTGAACGGTGAGTCGCCGGAGCCGTAGCGCCAGTCGTCCTCGCCGCGCACGATCACGCGATAGGCGGTCCCATCGGTGGCGCCGATCCGGGCAAGCTGCTCGACCACCGCCTTGCCGTAGAGGTCTGACACGGGCGAAAAGGCGTCGGGGCCGACGATGTCACCGGCATCCGCCGCTCGCGGCGCCGTATAGCGCGCGTCGTAGCGACCGAGCACCCGCCCTTGCGCGCGTAACAGCTCGACGCGGAAGCGCTCCTTGGAGATGCGCAGGTCATGGGCGAGATAATAGTCGCGCGATATGCCGGTCAGCGCCTCCAGCCGCGCCGCGACGGCGGCGCGATCGGCGGGTTCCAATGCGCGGCCCCGGAACAGCGCGGCGAGATAGGTTTCGGCATAAGCGGCGGCCTCACGCGCGCTGCCCTCGGGCGTGCAGGGGGCGGCACGGACATGATGATAGCAGGCGATCGCGGCGAGCGTCGGCAGCGCCACCGGATAGGTGACGACATTGCCCGGTCGCTGCGAGGTCTCGATCATGTTGAGCGCCTGGCCGAGCAGCAGCACCCCGGCGAGCTTCAGTGTGGCATCCTGCCGACGCAGCGCATCGACCATCGCTGCGGCGCGGATCGTGCCGTAGCTTTCGCCGAGGATATAGAGCGGCGCCCCCGTGCGGCCATGCGCGGACAGCCAGGCGCGGGCGAGCTGCGCGACCGCGTCGGCATCGCCATCGACGGACCGGTAGATTGCGAGGTCGGCGTCCGCCGTCAGCGAGGAAAAGCCTGTACCGGGCGGATCGAGGAAGACGAGATCGGCGACGTCGAGGAGCGTGTCCGGGTTGGGCGCGACGGTGGCGGCAGCGGGCAGCGGCGCAGCCGGGTCCTGCGGCACCTGCGCACGCCATGGCCCCAGCGCCCCCATGTGGAGGTAGGCGGAGGCGGCACCGGGGCCGCCATTGAAGACGAACAGCACCGGCCGCTCGCGCCGCGCGGGCACGCTGTAGGAGATATAGCCCGCGGTCGCATCCTGTCGGCCGGGCCGGCTGGCGACCGGCACCACGCCGACCTCGGCGGTATAGGCGACGCGCCGGCCGGCGATCACCGCGCTCTGGTCGCTACGCGCCCTGATCGTCGGCGTGGGCAGCGGCTGCGCCGAGGCGGCGGCTCCGGCGACCAGCATGGCCCATCCCCATAGCGCGCGCCGTATCATCTTATCCGATCCCCCTGTCATGCCGGTCGCGATAGCGGATCAGCCCGTCGGTCAGCGCCTGCAAGCCGTAATCGACATCCGCCGGTGCCCGTGCGAAGCCGATGCGGATATGCCCCGCCGCGCCAAAATACTCGCCCGGCGCGACGACGACGCCGCAGCGATCCGCCAGCCATTCGGAGAAACGCACGGTATCGTCGATCCCGACCAGCCGCGGAAAGGCGATGCAGCCGAACGGCGGCAGCGCGCCGGTGACCAGGCCCTGTTCGCACCAATGCGCGTGGTAGGATTCCAGGATCGGACGCGCCCGGCGCATCATGCCGGCGCGATAATCCTCGAAGATCTCGGGATGCTCGAGCACCAGCGCGGCGACGGCGTGCGAGAGGTTGGACACGCCGAAGTCGATTTCTTCGGCAAGGGCGCGGATGCGGGCGATCGGCTCCTGCGCACCGACGATCCAGCCGCAGCGCAGCGTGCTGAGACCATGGGACTTGGTGAGGCTGCTGATGCTGATCAGCGCGGGTCCAATCCGCGAGGCGGGCGGCGGGCGCAAGGCGGGATCGACGTAGTCGCCATAGACCTCGTCGACGATCACGTGGATGCCGCGCGCCTCCGCCAGCGCCCCGATCGCCGAGAGCGTGTCGGGGGGCAAGGCCATGCCCGACGGATTGTGGAGGTTGGATAGCACGATCAGCCGCGTCGCCGGCGTGATGGCCGCCTCCAGCCCCGCGACGTCGATCGCGAAATCGTCGCCGTGCCGCGCGAAGCGGTCGACGCCGTAACCATAGGTCTCGGCAATCGTGTGGAACAGGTCGAAGCCCGGGGATTCCACCAGCACCCGCTCGCCCCGCGCCAGCATGGCGCGATAGATCAGCGACAGCGCACCGGTCGCGCCGGTGGTGCAGACGATCCGTTCCGCCGGAACCCCATAGATTCGCGCAAGCTCGGCGACGACATAGGGGTTCCCGTTGGTGAAGGCGCTGGTGTAGCGCGAGGTAATCGTGTCGCCGAAGCCGTCCGCGATGATCCGGCGCAGCTGGTCGACGGGTTCGGGCACCGAACTGTCGAACAGGCCGACGAGCAGATTGCGCTCCGACCGGACGGCGCGGATCACCCGGCGCACCCAATGGGAATAGGATTCGCGTGCCCATGACGCGCTGGTCGCGAAGGCGTGGTCGGGTTCGTCCGGCCGGGTCATCTCGAGGGTCCGCGCGTCAAGAGGCATGGTGGGCGGGGCCGCCCGGCCGCGAACGACCGGGCGGGGCCATCAGTTGAGCTTGATCCGCGCGCCGGCGTAGAAGCGCCGACCGAGGATGTCGCCATAGGCGATCTGCGGATAGGACGGGTCCTTGTCGGTCAGATTGTCGACGCCGAGGCGCAACGCCACCGTGCCGATATCGACCTGCGCCGACACGTCGTGGACGATGTTGCGGGCGAGGACGGGATTGGGCGTCGTCTCGATCGACACGTTGGCGCCCGCCGCGGTCCGGTCGCGATATTGCAGCTGGTAGGTGAGGCGGAGCGGCCCCTTGCTCCAGGCGGCGTTGAACCGCCCGACCCAGGTCGGCGACAGATAGGTGCCGTCGGTACGCACGAAGGTGGTGCCTGTAACCGAGGTGGTGAGGAGGGTGGTGTGCGTCGCCGCCGCGGTCAGCTGCAGCCGGCCGAGGTCGCCGCCGCCGAACAGGTCGCCGGGGGCGAACTGATAGTCGATCACGTAATTCTCGCCGCGGTAGCGGATCACGCCGGCGTTGAACGTGGTGGTGGTGCCGGTGACGATCGTTCCGCCGGGGCTGAGCCCGTCGCTGGTCGCGAGACGGGTGAAGGCGCTGCACACGCCGGCGGCGGGATTGGGATCGTCGTAGCAGGCGGCGGCGAAATCGGCGGTGGTGAAGGCGGACAGGCCGTCCCTCAGGTCGATCTCGATGCGATCGGCGCTGATCGTAAGGCCCGGGACGAAACGCGGCTGGAGCAGGATGCCATAGGTCCAGGTGTTCGAAATCTCGTTGCGCAAGGCGGTGTTGCCGCCGGTGGTCACCGTCGCCCGCTGGAAATTCTCGGACGGGTCCTGGAAGCGGGCGAGGCGCGCGGCGGCGCTCAGCCCCGTGCCGGTGCCGTCGGCGTCGACGCCGTAACCCGGATTGGCGGTAAAGAGGGCGAGGCAGCTCGCACGCCGCTGGGCGGGATTGGGGCCGCTGGCGATCCGGTCGGCGTCGCAGGGATCGAAGCCGGTCGAATTGAGCCCGCTCGACGAGGGCGCAAGCAGTTGCGTGAGCGTCGGCGCGCGGAAATTGCGGCTGCGCGAGCCACGGAGCGTGACGCCGCGCACCACCTCCCAGCGCAAGCCGAGATCCCAGACGTTCTGGTGCCCGGCATAGCTGTTATCGACGTAGCGGAACGCGCCCTTCGCCTCCAGTAGGCGGACGAGCGGCAGCGTGACGTCCTTGCCGACGAGCGGTACGATCAGCTCGGCGGAGGCCTCGTCGGTGTTGTAGCCGCCCGATTGCGCGATCTGGCGCACCCCGGTGCCGAAGCTGCCGGCGCGGTTGGCGGCGAGCGGATCGAAGCGCGCGCGTTCGTCGCGATGCTCGTAGGCGATGCTGAAGTCGGCATTGCCCATCGGCAACCTAGCGAGCGTGCCACCCAACGTCGCGAGCAGGTCCACCTGTTCGTTCTTCCAGTCGATGCCGGCGCGGGTGCTGACATAGTCGCGCGCGGCGGCGCTGACATTGCCGTCGCCGAACGGATTGATCGGCGCGCAGGCCGCATCGTCGTTCGCGGTGGTCGCGTCGGCGTTGATCGCGCAGACGATCCGGCCGCCGCTCGCGACCGCGCTGATCGCGTTCTGGAAGCGGTTGTTGACGACCTGCCAGCTGCGTTGCGCACCGTCCACGCGGGCATAGCTGCCGGCGAGCGACCAGTAGAAGTTGCGGCTGCCGACGTCGAAGTCGCCGTTGAGCGCCAGCGCGACGCGATAGGTGTCGGTGCGGGTGGTCTGGTCGTTCGAGGGGGTGAGATCGTAGAAATATTTGGAGAGGTAGAGCGGCGCACCGCCGGCGAAGGCGGCGCTGGCGCCGCTCAGCAGGGTACGCGCCTGCGCCGTCAGGAAGGGATTGGCGATCGTGAAGGCGATCGGCCCGCTGGACGAGCCGGCATTGAGGGTCGTGTAGCTGTTGCCCTGCGGAATCTCGGTGCCGGTGGTGCGCGCATAGAGCAGTTCGGTCGAGATGGTGAGGCGATCGGTCAGGTCGTAGTGGCCGACGAGGTTCGCCGTATAGCGCTCCACCCCGGTGCGCAGGCCGGCGAGTGCCTGATACTTGAAGCCGTCGCCGCCCGAGGCGAAGGGAATGCCCTGGATCGCGCCGGTGTTGTAGGGAATGACGCTCCCATCAGGAGCGAATTGCAGGGCGTTACCGCCGCTGCGCGCAAGGAACGGCTGCACCGGTGCAGGGCGGGTGAAGATCACGCCATTGGCGTTGAACGGCCAGAAGGCGGCGTTGAAGATTTCCTTGACCGCGGGGATGCCGTCGGCGGGGCCGGTGTCGGCGGGATTGCTGACGGTAAGGCGGCCGAGATTGGAGAGCGGGCGCGCCGAGAACATCAGCGTCGGCGACTTCGAATAGCCAAGGTCGATGGCGACGTTGCCGCGGCCGTCGCCGAAGTTGCGGCCGGCGGTGGCGCGCAGACTGTGCGTCGCATAGTCGCCACGGCTGGAGATGCCGTTCTGCGCGTCGAGTTCCAGCCCCGCAAAGTCCTTCTTGACGATGTAGTTGACGACGCCGGCGATCGCATCGGAGCCGTAGACCGCGGCGCCGCCGCCCTGATAGACTTCGACCCTGTCGAGCAGGCCCAGAGGAATGATGTTGGCGTCGACGAAAGCGTTGCCGACGCCGTCGCCGGCGCCGATGCCGGACCCGCTTGTCACCATGCGCCGGCCGTTGAACAGGGTCAGCGTGCGCCCCGGTCCGAGATTGAAGAGATTCGGTGCCTGATAGCCGGGGCCGCTCGAATTGCCGCTGCCATCGGCCTGGTTGAGCACGGGCGCGTTGGAAGGAAGGTTGTTGAGCGCATCGGCGGCCGTGATGAAGCCGCGATCGGTGATCGCCTGCGACGTGATCTCGGCGACGGGTGCGGCATTGTCGAGACCGGCGCGGCGGATGCGCGACCCGGTGACGACGATCGCATCCGGGCTGTCGGCTTGCGGCCCGTCTTGCAGGGCCGCCGCGCTATTCGCGATGGAGCCGTCGGTGGATGATGGCATCGGCGCCTGCTGGGCGGCCGCCGGCACCGCGATGAGCGCGGCGAGCACCGCGGTCGAAGCCATCCACCCACGGATCATCCCGTTATGCGTCGTCTGCATGAAGCCCCCCTTCGTATCGCCCCGCGCGGGTCCGCGGCGGCTGCCGTCGGCCTTGCGCCCTGCCGACGAAGATAGCGGGCGTGGTCGGGCACGTTCTTGCGTTGATGCGGCCGCTACGCCCGGTTCAGGCCGGCATCGATCGCGCCCATGGGGGTTCCTGCAAAAATTATGCGCCTGCGCCCAGAAAGGCTGCAAGTTCGTCGCCGAAGCGCCGAGTTTCCCGAGGATCTTCATACATCATGTGACCGCCGGCAAAGCAGCGCAGGATGAAGCGGGCGCGGATAGCCGCGGGCAGCGCGGCGACGGTGGCGGCGTTGCCGGCACAACTGTTCAACGAATCGTAGAGACCGGTCGCGACCCACACGCGCAGCGAGGGGTCCTTGGTCATGGACCGCTGGATCCAGGGCTGCGATGCGCTCGGCGGTCCTTCGCCGGCCATGGCGCGGGCGAGCGACTCCTTGGTGATCGGCGACTGGTCGTAGCGCCATTGGCCGCCGACGTCCTCGGCGGGCGCGTCGATACCGGCGTATCGGCCGGCGCCGTAACGCAGGTCGCCCCGGTAATAGGCGAGGACGAGCGCGTCTTCCTCGCCGCGCGCCGCCCTGGCGGTCTGGCGCATGTCGAAGATGCCGAGCGTCTTGCCCTCCGGTCCCAGCAGACGAGTGCGAAAGTCGCGGGGGGAAACCCACAGCGTCTTCGTGTCGATCGTCGCAGGATCGAGCCCCTGGTAGCGGGCGAGGCGGTCGACGACTGCGGCGCGCGCGGAGGCGCTCAGCCCGGCGGGATCGGCAAGAGCCGGGGCGTAGATCGTATCGGCCCAGCGCTGGACTTCGGCGAGGGTGGCGCCCTGGTCGCGCTGCAAATCGGGTGTCAGCTTGCCGAGGGCGAAGGCGGTGGCCGCGCGATTGACGAGCGACAGTGCGCTGCGCCGTTCACCGCCCCGTTCTTCGCCAAGCGGGATGCCGCCCGAGATCAGCGCGAGGCCGACGACCGGGATGTGCGCGTCGATCAGAGCCTCTGCAACGCCTGCCGCGCGCCACGTGCCGAAGCTCTCGCCGACGAGGGCAAGCGGGTCGCGGGTGCGGCGATAGCGCTGGCGGAAGTCGCGGATCAAGGATGCCGTCGAGGCGATGTCGGCGAGCGTACCGTAGAATGCGCTCGCCTTGGCCGGCGTGTTGGCGCGACTGAACCCGGTGCCGACCGGATCGACGAAGACGAGGTCGGTGCGGGCGAGCGGGGTCGCCGGGTTGTCGGCGAGCACGCCGCCGCGGATGATGCGCGGGCCGATCGCGTGGAAGTGCAGCGTGCGGGAATCCGCGCCGGGGCCGCCGTTCCAGACGAAGCTGAGCGGGCGCCCGGCGCCGGGTACCAGGTACGCGGTGTAGACGATCCGCGCGGTCGCCTCCCCGACACGGACCGGAAGTGCGCCGACGCAGGCGACATAGTCGAGCCGCCGGCCGCCGATCATGGCGCTATGGCGCGTTTCCGTCGCGTCGGGCGCGCAGACCGCCGCCGCGGCTGGCGCGCCGATCGCCGCCGACATCAGCGCAATTACCACCGAGCGGATCATCGTGATATCTCCCTGCGTCCGTCGAGAGTTAGCGGATACGGCACGGCAGGATTATGCGCATATGGCCCGTCGTGCCGGATCCCGGTGACGTCGTGCCGACGCCGGCGCCCGAAACACGCAACTTCTATGCGACGGTGATCGGCTAGGTTGCACCCATGGGGGTTTCGATGATGAGTGCGGGCGTGACGCGGCGGGGCGTTTTGGCGGGAACCGCTACCCTGCCGTTGGCAATGCCAGCCGATGCGGCGCCCGCCACCCTGCCGGATCGCACGAACTTCGCCGCCATGCCGGGGACGTATCTGGATTCCGGGACGATGCATCCGGTGCCGATCGGCGCACGCGAGGCAGCGCGTGCGTACCTCGCGCAGCGCGCGACGATGGACGGCTATTTTCCCACCGATACGGTCGAGGGGCGGGTGAAGGCGAACTTCTCACGGCTCATCAACGCGACGCCGGCCGAGATCGCCTTCGTCCAGAGCACCACCGCGGGCGAGCAGGCGATCATCGACGCGCTCGGCTTCCCGCACGAGAAGGGCCGTATCGTCACCGACACGCTGCACTTTTTCGGCTCCTTCTATCTCTACGAGGAGCTGGCGAAGCAGGGCGTCGACGTCGTCTGGCTGCGACCACGCGAGAACCGGATCGCGATCGACGATATCGAACGTGCGGTGGCGCCGGGGACGCGGCTCGTCGCGCTGTCGCTGGTGTCGACCTACAACGGCTTCGAGCACGACCTCAAACGCGTGTGCGACATCGCGCATGCGAAGGGCGCGCTGGTCTATGCCGACATCATCCATGCCGCCGGCGCGGTGCCGGTCGACGTGCGGGCGAGCAACGTCGATTTCGCCGCCTGCGCCAGCTATAAATGGCTGATGGGGGATTTCGGCCTGGGCTTCCTCTACGTCCGCGCCGACCTGCACGATCGGTTGCGGCGGACGCGCTACGGTTATTACCAGCTCGATCGGTTCGACCCGCACGTCTATCCGTTCGATCCTCCGCCGACGCGGGTGGACTATCCCGTCGCCGACGTGACGCCTCGTGCCGACATGGAGGGTCTGTTCGCAGGCGGCACGCATGCCCACACCGTCTCGGCGATGCTCGACTGGTCGCTCGCGCATATCCTCGATCTCGGCGTCGATCGCATCACCGCCTATCGCGTGCCGCTCTTGCGCCGGCTGCACGAGGGACTGGCGAGCCGCGGCTATCGGGTCGTGACGCCGCCCGACAGCCGCACCCCGCTCGTCACCTGCATTGTCGAGGGTGCGCGCGAGCGGCTCGCCGCGCCGCTCAAGGCCGCGAAGATGCAGATCACCCTGTCGCGCAACCGCTTCCGCGTCAGCCCGTCGGTGTTCAACACGCTGGACGATATCGAACGCCTGCTCGCCGCGCTGCCGCGCGCCTGATCTTCGAAGGAAAGCCCGATGCGCCGCCTCCCCTATCATGCCGTCGCCCTGGTCCTTGCCGCCACGCCGGCCGCGCTTCCGGCGCAAGACGGCGGCGATGCGCCGATGTCGCCGGCCTTCCTGCGCGCGATGGAGCCGATGGTGCCGCGCGATGGGCCGAGCGCGCGGGTGGTGACGACGCGGCATCGCATCACGCTGGGCGGAAAGCCCATCGCCTATCGCGCGATCGTCAGCGAACAGGCGATGCCGGGCGCTGACGGTACGCCGGTCGCGATTGGCGTCAGCTATGCCTATGTCGCCGACATGCCGCGCGCGGCCGGGCAACGGCCGGTGCTGTTCGTGTTCAACGGCGGGCCGGGCGCGTCGTCGTCGCCGCTGCACATGCAGGCGTTCGGGCCACGGCGGATGGTCGGCAGCGGCGCGGCGACGCATCTTGAAGACAATCGCTTCACCTTGCTCGACGTCGCCGATCTCGTCTTCATCGACCCGGTCGGCACCGGCGCGTCGATGCCGATCAAGGGCAAGGATGCGTCGGGCTATTTCGGCGTGGGCGGCGATGCGCGCGGTGTCGCGGCGATGATCTCGGGGTGGCTGGCGGCGAACGGGCGGACGGGGTCGCCCGTGCTGCTGGTGGGCGGGAGCTATGGCACCTCGCGGGCGCTGGCGATCCTCAACGAAAGCATGAAGGCGAAGGCGCCGCTGCCCGATGGCGTCGTGCTGCTGTCGCTGTCGATCGGCGACAGCGACGGGCCGGTGGTGTCAGATGCCGTGCTGCTGCCGACGCTGGCGGCGGTCGCTTGGTATCACGGCGCGGTCGATCGCGCCGGCCGGAGCGTCGCGCAATGGTATGACGCGGCGCTGCACTTCGCGCAGACCGATTATGCCGCGGCGCTGATGCAGGGGCCGGCGCTGCCCATGGCGGAGAAGCAGCGGGTCGCGGCGCGCATGGCGGCGCTGATCGGCATTCCTGCGGCGACGCTGGCAGCGCACGACCTGCGGCTGGAGCGGCGGGACTTCATGCTCGGGCTGCTGGCGGCGAAAGGCCTCAGGACCGGACAGCTCGACGGGCGCGCGACGCGGGCGATCGCTGCGAGCAACATGCGACCGCCGTTCGACGATCCGTCGATGTCGCTGGGATCGGGGACGGCGACGACGATCGAGACGTATCTGCGCGACGAGCTCGGCTATGCGCTGCCGAGTGGCTATCGCAGCCTCAACCTCGGCATCAACTTCACATGGAACTGGGACAAGGAATATGGCGGCAGTTACCGCGCCACATCGTTCGCGCCCTATCTGAGGGCGGCGATGGCGGCGAAGCCGACGCTGCGCGCGTTCGCGGCGGGCGGCTATTACGACATCACGACGCCCGTCTACGCCGGCCAGTTCGCGATCGAGCAGAACGACGTACCGGCAGACCGCATTGCCTTCCACCGCTACCCCTCGGGCCATTCCGCCTTCGAAGACCCCGACGCGCTGGCAGCGCTCAGCGCCGACCTTCACCGCTTCGTCGCGGCGGTGGCGGCGGGGCGGTGATCCACCTCCGGTGATCGGCAAACGAAGGGATTGAGGCGCGCAGAGCAGGCAGCCTGAGTGCCGCTACGCGCAAAACAGCGGGGACTGGTTTAGAATTCATCCATCGCGTCATGCGCCGGCCCAGAGCCGGTCGCCTTCGACACGGGCGGCGGCGGGATCAGCCTGGGGGCGGGCGCGAAGGGTCTGACGCCGAACGCCGGGTAGATCTCCGCCGGGAAATAGAGGGTGCCGTCCTTCACCACCAGGGCGATGCGGTGGAGTTCGCGCAGGTCGCGCGTCGGGTCGCCGGGCAGAAGGACGAAATCGGCAAGCTTGCCGCGCGCGATCGTCCCGAGCTGCTGGTCGCGGCCCAGATAGCGCTCAGACCCCAGCGTCGCGAGACGCAGCACGTCGGGCGTCGGAATCCCCGCCTCGGCATAGATCTGCAACTCGCGATGCACCGACAGGCCGGTCTGATCGTCGGTGCCGGGGAGCAGCCGGATACCGCGGTCGTGGAGCAGCTTGAGCACCTGCCTCACCTTGGTCATCGCGCCGTCATAGGCGGCGGCGTCTGCCGGCCCCGCGATCGGCGCGATCGCCTGGCGGCGGCGGCGTTGCAGGCCGATCGGCAGGTGGTCGATATAATCGGCGACGGCCGGGTTGGGCTGGCCGTCGCGGCCGCCCATCAGCAGCTCCAGCGTCACCGCGGTCGGATCGTGCGCGATCCGACGCGCCGCCATCAGCGCGATCGTGTGCTGCACGCGCGGAGAGGCGAGGTCGAGCGTCGCGGTGCGCCTCATCGCGGTGAGCCGCAAGGGCGTGCGCGTGTCCTCCGTGGGACCGAGCACCCAGCCGAGCATCAGCTGGTTGACGTGCGTCACCTCGTCATAGCCGGCGCCGATCATCGCATCGGCATTGCTGAAGGCGGGAATGTGGCCGGTCACGGTCATGCCGAGCCGGTGCGCCTCACGCGTGATCGCCGGCACCCAGCCGGGGTTCATGCTGTTGTAGATCTTGATCTGCCAATAGCCGCGCGCGGCATACCAGCGCACCGCATCGAGCGCCGCTGCTTCGCTGTCCGCGACGATGCCCAGCCTAGCGGAATAGGGGCTGCGCCCTTCGAGGAAGCCGTTGGGCGTGATACGTGGGCCAGCGACCTCGCCTGCGTCGATGCGACGGATGAGGTCGGGCAGGAAGGCGTTGTCGTTGCCCATGTCGCGCACCGCGGTGACGCCGGCCGCGAGGTAGAGCAGCGCGGATTCGAGGCTGACATGCGCGTGCATGTCGTGCAGCCCCGGCATCAGCGTGCCGCCGGCACCGTCGATCGTCGCCTCTCCGGGAGAAGCCGGAGCCTCGAGCGGCTGGATGCCGGTGATGCGCCCGTCGGCGAAGACGACCGAGACCGGCGCGCCGCGCGTGCCGCTGACCGGATCGAAGACGCGGACGTTGCGGATGCGCACCGGCGCGTCGATGCGGTGGGCGAAGCGCTGTTGCAGGGCGGCGTAGCGCTCCGCGGTCAGTCGCGTCGCGAGCGCGGCAAGCGCAGGGACGTCGCCTTCGTGGCCTTCGCGCACCGTCGCGCCGCCGGTGTCGAGCACCGCGAACAGCGCGCCCGCGGCATCGAGCAGGATCATCTCGGGCGACAGATCGATGCCGCTGATCGCATAGGCCTGGTAGCGCGCGCCGCCGATGGTCGCGGGCCCAAGCGGATCGATGTGCAGCTGGCCGCCGGGCAGTGCCGGAAGGGTGCCGCCCGGCGCCTTGAGCAGCGCGCGTGCGTAGAGGCCTAGCGCCCAGGGGCTGGCGGACTGGCCGATGTAGAGCGCGGTGCCGCTGACCGACGCCTCTCGCGCGCCCATCGCGTCGCTCCAGCGCGCGGTGGCGCCGTCGCGCGCGAAGCGTTCGTGGACGTCGCCACCGAAGGTCGCCTTGCCGTCGAGCGTCCAGCGCCGTGGCAGGCCGTCCGGCCCCAGGTCGATCGCCTCGTCCATCGTCGGGCCGCGGCCGTTGTTCTTCACGTCATAATGGATCGCAACATGGTCGCCGGTCCGCGTCGCCGCGACGCTGCCGACCTTTTCGCCATTGGCGATCACCGACAGGCGCTCGGCGGTCTGCGCCGCGACCGGGGCGGCGCCGGCAAGGAGCGTGGCGAGAAAGGTGGGGAGGGTCAGACGGATCATGCGCGCAGCGAACTGCGATAGAGGTGGGCGGCGGCGGCGAGATCCTGCACGGCATGGCCCAGCGACTTATAGACGGTGATGTCGGTCTCGCGCGTGCGACCGGACACGCGGCCGAGCAGCACCTCGCCGATTTCCGCGACAATGTGATCGTCGGTGACGAGACCGGCATCGCGCGCGACGAGGAATTCGGCGGCGGCATCCCGCGCGGAGGCGGTGCTGTCAGGGATGTAGCGGCTCTTGGCGACGAGGGCGCTGTCTACCTCCACCGGCCCCGGGCCGCTCGATCCGACGAGGTTGACGTGCGTACCGGGCTGGACCCAGTCGCCGTGGATCAGCGGCTCGGCGGCGGCCGTCAGCGTGCAGACGACATCGGCGTCGCGGGTGGCGGCCGCAAGGTCGCTCGCGCGTTCGCAGGGCAGGTGCGGAAATGCGGCGACCAGCGCATCCGCCTTGGCGGGCGAGCGGCCCCAGATCAGCACCCGATCGAAACGACGGACCAGCGGGAGCGCGTGGAGATGGGTATGCGCCTGGCCGCCGGTGCCGACGATCAGCAGCGTCGTCGCATCCGTGCGGGCGAGCGCGTCGGTCGCGACCGCGGTGGCGGCGGCAGTACGGATATGCGTGATCTCCTCTGCATCCGCGATCACGACCGGGCGACCCTCGCTCGGTTCGAACAGCACCACGACGCCTCGGTGGCGGCGCTGTCCGGACTGCGGGTCGGCGAAGACGCTGATCGTCTTGGTTCCGAACATGTCCTGTTCGCCCAGTGCGCCCGGCATCTGCGCGAAGGTGCGGCCCGGTCCCAGCGGAAGCATCGTGCGCAGCAACTGGCGGGTCGTTCCGGCGGACAGGGCCTGCATCGCATCGCGCACCACGCGAATGCAATCGGGATAGGAAAGCCCGGCGCGCACGCCCGCGCTGTCGAAGATCGTCAGGTCGTCGCGCGTCATGTTCGATCCTCCTCTGCCCCACCGGCAGGCTATCCTCCTTCCCGCGCAAAAGCTTGTCGATCGGGCGCACCCGTGGTGGAATGGCGGCAGCTTCAATCCCCAATTTGCCGGAACCGCGCATAATCATGGCCGACGCCCTCGACCGCCTGGACCTCAAGATCCTCGACCGCCTGCAGATCGACGCCTCGGAATCGTCGAGCGAGATCGCCGATCGCGTCGGCCTGTCGCAATCGCCGTGCTGGCGGCGCATCCAGCGGCTGAAAGAGGAGGGCTATATCAAGGCGCAGGTCGCAGTGCTCGACCGCGAGAAGTTCGGCGAAAGCATGTACATCTTCGCCCAGCTCAAGATGGGTCGGCTGAGCGACGAGGCGCGCGACCGGTTCATGCGCGCCGTGGAGGACATTCCGGAGATCACCGAGGCCTATACGCTGTTCGGCGAGATGGACGTGATGCTCAAGGTGCTGGCCCCCAGCATGGCCTGGTACCAGAACTTTACCTTCCGCACGCTGCTGCGCCTGCCCGGCGTCGAGGATATCCGTTCGATCGCCACTTTGTCGGAGGTGAAATGCACGCATCGCCTGCCGCTGCCGTCAGCATGAGGCTGCGGCAATCGGCACGGTTCGCGAATAGGCTATGCAGCGCTTCGGGCGGACGGAGGCGCTTGCGACAGGATTTCGCTTGCGCCCGAGGTTAGATTGACCCCGCCACTCGGGGAAAACGCCATGACCGGTCGAATGCTGCGCTTCTGTCCGGCGCTTGCGATGCTGCTTCTCGCCGGTGCCGCGCCATCGGACGACGCGCCGCATCTGGTCGTCCGGATCGCACCGGCCGCACCGGACGCGCAGCAGAACATCCCGTTCGTTGACGTGACGTTGGTCGTGGACGCGCTCCATGCCGCAGCGGGCGATCCGCTGTTCGAACTGCCGCTGGTTGCCAACACGGTCGTCACAAGCGGCAAGGACCTGCAGTCGCTCGCCTTCGCGGATGCCGCCGGCCCGATCGTGGTGACGGAGCTGGACATCGCTGAGGATGCTTCGAACACCACCAGGCGCTGGCGTGCCTCAAGAGCCGTCTTGGGCGCGATGACCGTGCGCTACCGCGTCCCGATCGATGCCGCCGCCCCGCCGCTGGCGCTGCCGCAATATGAGATGCGGACGGAGCGTGGCACCTTTTCCGCGGCGGGCAACGCCTTCCTTCTGCTGCCCACGGATCGTACGCCGCGTCGGGTCGAGGTGCAGTGGGATTTCTCGCGCTACGGCGCGGGCGGCACCGGTGCGTCGAGCTTCGGCCTTGGCGACGTCACGACGCCGGCGGCGCTACCCGCGCCATCACTGGCGTCTGCCTATTACATGGGCGGGCGTCCCGGCACCGCGGGACCGGAGCGGGACGGCTTCTTCGCCGCGTGGCAGGGTGATCCCCCGTTCGCGATGGCACCGCTGATGACCTGGGCAGGGAAGCTGCATCGCTTCTACGGTAGCTTCTTCGGCTACACGCCGATGAGCTTCGGCGTGTTCGGGCGCACCAACACCCGCAATCCGGGCAGCGGCATCGGCCTGACCGACAGCTTCGCCTATACGTTCAACCAAACCTCCAGGCCCGACGACCTTCGTTCGCTACTAGCGCACGAGATGCTGCACAGCTGGGTCAATTCGCTCGACGGATCGATGGACGGTGCCGGCGGGCTCGACCGGTCATGGTTCGGCGAGGGGCTGGCGGTCCATTACCAGCGGACGCTGCCGTACCGCGCGGGCATGATATCCGCCGACGATTTCCTGAAGGACCTCAACGAGACGGCGGCGCGCTATTACACCAACATCAAGATCACCACGCCCAATGCCGCGATCCTGGACGGCTTTTGGCGCGATACGCGGGTGCGCGTGCTGCCCTACGACCGCGGGTCGCTGTATTTTGAAACGGTGGATGCGCAGATCCGGGCGAAGTCGGGGGGCAAGCGTTCGCTCGACGACATCGTGCGGGCGATGCTGGCGACGCGGCGTGGCGGTGGCGCGATGAACGAAGCGCTGTATCGATCGCTGCTTGAAGCCCAGCTGGGCGACAAGGGTATCGCCGATCTCGACGCGATGCTGGCCGGTCGGATCGTGCTGCCGCCGTCCAACGCCTATGGGCCGCGGTTCCGCCGCGTCATACGCCCGCTGCGCCGCTACGACCTGGGCTTCGACATGGCCTCGCTGCAAGCCAGGCCGAAGATCGTCCGTGGTCTCGTCGCCGGCTCCAACGCAGCGCTGGCTGGCCTGCGCAACGGCGACGAAATCCTCAACAGTTTTCCACAGGATGCGCTGCAGGGCGATCAGCAAGCCTATGTGACGCTGGACTTGAGGCGGGAAGGCCGGGTCCGCCGTATCCGCTATCAGCCACGCGGCGAGACGGTGGACGCGTTCCAGTGGGTGGCAGTCAATCCTCGTCAGGCGACGGCGTCGAAAAGGCGAATGTGATAGAGTGGCCGCTTTCGGCAGCAATCGCGGGTAAGCGGACGTTTGTTCGGGCCCCAAGGTGGGCGCCTCGAGCGCGTTCGTGATAGCCGTCCCGCATTTGGTAGCCAGATATCGTAGGCGGGCCTTCAGCTACGAGCGGCTTTGAACGGGCAGCACTCGTCGCGGGCCGGAATACCAGATAGCCCCCGTCTCCGTAGCGATCGGGCTTCGTGGCGAACTTCCGATTGCCGGGTTCGAAACCTCCCCGGCAATCGGATGTCGCGCTTTTAGAAGCGAAAGCCGACCGTGGCACGCATCGAATGCCAACGGAATTGTTCATCGCTGCGGCGGAAGTCGGTGCCGGCAGTGGTGCCACCGTTCGCCGCGTTGGTGAACGGCGTTCCGGCTGGTCCCGCCGCTCGCACGACGTAATCGTCGTCGCGATACTGGTGATAGAGATATTCCAGCCCAATCGAGAAGCGGCCGATGCGCTGCTCTACGCCGCCACCGCCCTGGATGCCGAACTGGTTGCGCTTGCCGCTGCCGGTGAAGGTATTGGTCATGTTGGTCGAGCCGAAGGCGCGATCGATCCGGGCGTAGCCGGGACCAAAGGTGCCGTAGAACAACGTCGTGTCGTTCGGCGTGAACCCGGCGCGCGCGCGGATACCCGCTTCCCAGTCGATGCCGCGACTGAACACGTAGCTGGCGGGCGTACCGGAGAATGCGGTAACCGAGTCGGTGATGTTGGTCGTGCCGAACTCGCCCACGACGCCGACGACGAGCCGCCCGCGCTGCGCGTCGAGACCGACGCGCCCGTAATAGGCCCAGTCGTCGCGATCGTTGGCGCATGATCCGCCGTTTGCGGGGCTCAACTGATTGCGCGCGGCGCCGTTGCAGAAACCGGGACCGAAGGCATCTGCACCAGACCCGGTGCGCACGACGTCACCGTACCGACCGTCGAGGTTGCGATCGAACAGGATGCGCGAATTGCGATCGTTCGACTGCACGTCATAGCCGCCGGCGGCACCGACGTAGAGCCCATTGAAGCCCGCATCTTCCTGTGCGGCGGCGGGTGGAGCAACGAGCGCGGCGGCGGCGCCCGCGGCAAGAGCGATGATCTTCATGCGATGATCCCTTTTTGACGTAGCTGCGGCGGGCGCACTCGATGCGCCCGCCGGGATAAGACATGGCCGGCCGGTGACGGCCCGGCGCATCAGGGGAGCCCCACCCGCAGCGTGGGATTGGGGTTGTTCGTCCCGTTGGGGAAGAAGCCGCCGCCGTTCAAATTGGCGCCCGTCGCGTTGAGATAGACGATGTTGTGCACCTGACGACTGTTGCGGCTGTAGGCGATCGCGTCGGCGTCTGCGGGCACCAGATTTGCCGCCCCGCCGGTACCGGTCAGCCCTTGGTCCGTAACCCCGCCCTGGTCGAGCGCGTCGCGGGCGGCGGAAATGCGGTTGCTGGCAGTGACGAGCGAGGGCGTGTTGATACCCTTCGCATAGAGTACCGTGCGCACCAGCCCGGCGTGGTAGGATTCCGCCGCCAGAATCCCGGCCGCCGCCTCCAGGAACACCTTGCTGCTCAACAAGGGCGCCGCGCCCTTGTAGGCGGTGACGCCGACGTCCTCGAAAATATAGGCGCCGAGCAGGAAGTTCTCCGGCGTTGCATAGGGGTCGAACGTTTCGTTCGCCCCGATCACCCCGGCGGCGCGCGCCGCTGCGGTGAACGCGCCGTTCGCGTCGCCCGAAATGTTGATGTTGGGCATCGCCACCGCAGCGGAGCCGAGCGCGGCACGCAGGAAGTCTACGTGCGCCGCCTCATCCGCAGCAATCTCGCGCGCATAGGCGCCGACGAGCGGATCGCGGGAGAAATCCACCCGCGCGCCGCCGGTGACCGTGCCACCGGCCGCACCGCTGCCGCTGGCGATCTGCGCCGCCGACAGGCCGGTGCCGTTAACGGCGAAAAGATAGAACTGCGCCTCGAGATACTCGAGGTTGAGCGCGAGGTTGAGGATGTCGCTGTCCGTCACCGCGGCGGGGGTTGGGGTCGGCGTGGGGGTCGGCCTTGGGGCGTCGTCGCCTTCCGAATCAAAACAACCCGACAGCAGGCTGGCGCCGCCGAGCGCGAGCGTGCCGCCGCCCGCTACCTTCAGGAACTGTCGTCGTGCGCTGCGCCGCGCGTCGGCGGCGGCCAGGATATCGAGGGCTTGGCGATGGTCGATCATGGGAAACGTCCTGCAATGGGGAAAATCGCTGGGTCTGAAACCGGATTGGCCGGTCACGTGGTCGAGCGGATGTTTCCGTTGACGCCATTGGGGAAGAAGCCGCCCATCGTCGTGGACGCCGCGTTCAGGTACACGATGTTGAGCACCTGACCCGGCGTGCGGCTGTAGGCGAGGCCGTTGGCATTGAGCGGCGCGATGTTCGACGTCAGCGTATTGCCGCTGCCCGATGGCGCGATACCAAAGTCGTCGTTCGGCGCGATGCCACGGACCCGATCCTCGGTCGGGCTGCCGTCCAGCCCGTCTCGCGCCTTGGAAATGAGTTCGGTCGCGTCGACGAGCGCCTGCACGCCCCGGGCGTAGAGCGTCGTGCGGACGATGGCGGCATGATACGCTTCCACCGCCAGGATGCCTGCCGCGGCCTCCAGAAAGGTCTTGTTCGACAGCAGTGGGGCCGCGCCCTTGTAGGCAGTGACGCCGACATCCTCGAAGATGAAGGCGCCCAGCAGGAAGTTGTTGGGCGAGGAATAGGGATCGAACGTGTCGTTCGGACCCACGACGCCCGCCGCGCGCGCGGCGGTGGTGAACGCGCCGTTCGCGTCGCCGGAGATGTTGATGTTGGGCATCGCGACCGCGGAGGTCGCGAGATTCCGGCGCAGGAAGTCGACGTGCGCCGCTTCGTCCGCCGCGATCTCGCGCGCATAGGCGCCGACGATCGGATCGCCGGTGAAATCGACGCGGCGGCCTCCCGTCACCGTTCCGCCCGCGGTCCCGCCGCCGCTGGCGGTCTGCGCCGCTGTCAGGCCGGTGCCGTTGACGGCGAAGAGATAGAATTGGGCTTCGAGATACTCGAGGTTGAGCGCGAAGTTGAGGACGTCCGCGTCCGTCACCGCCGATTGCGCCTTCGCCGGGTCGCTGTAGGCGAACGCGGAGCCGACTGCCGCGGCACCCAATGCGGCGGTGAACAGCGCCCTGCGATTATGCCGTCGCTCGACGCGCGCATCCAGCGCATCGATGACCAGATCCTGCTGCGTCGTCACTCGGCACCTCCCTGGCGCCCGCAAGGGGTCGGAACGCTTCTTGTCGTGCGGGCGATTTCAGCTACGAGTGCCAATCCGGCACGGATGCAGTGCGGCCGGAAAAAAGATTGCGTTGGGAGGGACGAGGATTGCTTGAACCCAGCGAACGCCCCGACGCAATCGACCGGTCGGCCCGCCGCGAAACCCTTGCCGCGGCGCTCGTCGCGACCGGGATGGCGGACAGGACCGCCTTCGCCCGCGTCTATCAGATGAGCGCGGCGAAGCTGTTCGGCGTGTGCCTTCGTATCTGCGGCGAACGGCAGGCGGCGGAGGATGTGCTGCAGGAGGTGTATCTCATCGTATGGCGGCGGGCGGCGACGTTCGAGCCGCAACGGGCCAGTCCGATCACGTGGCTGGCGACGATCGCTCGCAACCGGGCGATCGACTGGCGCCGCGCAAACGATCGGCCGCCACCGACGATGACCGAGGAAGCGCTTGCGCCACCAACCGAACGCGCCGATCCCGCAATCGCCGCGGACGAGGCGATGATCGCCGACGAGGAGGCGGATCGCCTGCGCGAATGCCTCGAACTCCTGGGCGAGCGGCCGCGACGCGCGATCAGCACCGCCTTTCTCGATGGCCTTACCTACAAGGACGTCGCGCAGCGCGAGGGCGTGCCCCTGGCGACGATGAAGAGTATCGTGCGCCGCTCGCTCCTCCAGCTCAAAAAGTGCATGCACCATGACGCCTGAGGACCAAGTCGATGCCGCCGAACTGGCACTTGGGCTGCTCGACGGCGCGGAACGCACGACGGCAGTGGAGCGGATGCTGGCGGACAGCGAATTTGCCATGGAAGTGGCGTGGTGGCGCGACAGGTTCGCAGCGTTGCTGCACGGCTACGACCCGGTCGAACCGCCCGCGGACCTATTGGCGCGGATCGCGTTGCCGGATGCGAAGCCGGCGCCCGAGCCGGTGGCCGTCATCAGACCTCGCTGGAGCTGGTTTGCGGGCGGTGCGGCGGCAGGCGCAGTCGCCGCCTCGCTGGTCGCGCTGCTCACCGTACCGAAGGCCATCGTACCGCCAGTCGCCCCCGCGCCGGTACGCCCGCTCGTCGCGGTGCTCGCTCCGACCGAAGGGGCACAGCAGGCACCGGTCGCCGCTTTGGTAGATCGGCGTGACGGCTCGGTTCGATTGACGGCGACCATCGTCGTGCCGGCCGATCGGGTAGCGGAACTCTGGCGCATCGGCGGCGACAAGGTGCCCCGACCACTCGGCCTTCTTGCCCCTGGTGCGGTGGCTCCGGCGCTGCTGAAGAACGCGCGCCTGCCGACGCCGGACGAGGTGCTGGCGGTGTCGATCGAGCCGGTGGGCGGTTCGCCGACCGGCCAGCCGACGGGTGCAGTCGTTGCGACCGGGGCCGTGGTCGATATGTCGTGACAAGGATTGGCGACGCTCGTAACCCTGCAGCCGCGGTTGGTCGTGATGGCGGCTGTCAATGACCCGATATCGATCGTCGAGGCGCGTCATGGTGCGTGACGGTGACAGGCCGCTCGCGCGTCATGTCTGCGGGTTCGTTGAGTCCCGCGGCAAGAAGGTTCACCTCATGGGCGTCCCCGAACCCACGTCCCTTTAAGAACGTCGCGCGCTGGACGGGCCTTCCGTCAGACTTCACAGCTGTACGGCGCCACGGACCGTGATGCACGAACGTCGAAAAACGGCCCGCGAACAAGATGCACTGAACGTCGCATCGTGGGTCGCTTACGCCCTAATCTGACCCGATCGGCATTCCCGGTGGGATGGTCACGGCGACATCCTTGTCGCGTAGTGCCGCCTCCAGTGCCTCGCGGTCGCGAAGTAGGCGGGCGGTGGCGAGTGCCCAGGCGCGGTCGTCGTCATTTGCGAAGGCGCGCGCCTGTTGCCGGTTAGCCCAGTCGGCGAGTGCCTGATCGAGGCGATTGCCGGCGTCGGAGCCGCTGGCCGGGTCGGCGGCCGCCTTTGCGAGGTTCAGGATGATCCGCGTGCCGACCACCCGCCGTACGGCCGCCAGGCGGGCGCTCGTGGCCGGCGCGTCCGCGATGGCCACCAATCGCGTCGCGAGCAGCGCCGGCCCGGGGACCGCGGGATCACGGCGGCTCTGATCGGCGAGCCGGGCGAGGCGCTCGGGTGCCAGCAAGCCGCGCAGGGTCACGTCCGCAGCGACCTGGGCCGCCACCAGCGGATCGAAGACGGTGCTGCCGGCGGTCCGCATGACCTCGATATCGGTTTGCCGGTCGCTATCGCCCGACCAGCCGGCCGACAGTTGCGGTATCAGCCGCTCGGGCACGTCGAGCGCGCTGGGAGCCAGCGTCGCCAGGATCGCATCCAGCGCATGGCGCTGGGTCGCGCCATCGACCGGCGCCGCCGTGCCGTCGCTGCCGCCCGCGACCGCGTAGCTCGAAAAGGCGCCACCGACCAGCTTGGTCGCTGCCTCCACCTGATAGCGATGGAGCAGCCAGATCGGCACGAATTTGCGGCGTAGCGCAGCCACGGGCTCACCGGGGGCGAGCGCTTCAGGCCCGAAACGCGCGACCGCGGCAGCACGAACCGTCATCATGCGGGTGAGTTCGGCAACCGGATCGGCCCCGTCGTCCCACAGGCTGCCCCACGGCTGCGATGCGGAGGCGCTGCGCGAATTTTCGTCGGAGACAAAGCGCAGCCCGCGCTGCTCCGCCGCTGTCGCCTTCGCGCGGGCCGCCGCGTCCGGGTTCATGCCGATCGGATCGCCGTATAGCCAGTCGATCGCGTAACTGTCCCACGCACCGAGCCCGACGCCGTAAGCGTCCGAAAGGTCGGGGGCGCCGTGCATCAGCCCGATCCGCGGTGCGGGATAGTCCATCACGGACGCGCGGCCCTGCGTGCTGCCAGCGAAATTGTGCAACAGGCCGAGCGCGTGACCGACCTCGTGCGCGGCGAGCTGGCGGATGCGGGCGAGCGCGACCTGCGCCGGATCGTTGGGCCCACCCGTTCCCGTTCTGGCGGCGCCGACGAGACCTTCGTAGATCAGCATGTCCTGTCGCACGCGAAGCGATCCGAGCAGCACCGAGCCTTTCAGGATTTCCCCCGTGCGCGGATCGGTGACGGCGTAACCGTACGACCAGCCTCGTGTCGCGCGGTTGACCCAGTTGACGACGTTGTAGCGCATGTCGAGCGGATCGGCGCCGTCGGGCAGGATCTCGACATTGTAGGCGTCGATGAACCCCGCCGCCTCGAACGCCGCTTTCCACCACGATGCGCCTTCGAGCAGCGCGGTGCGGATCGGTTCGGGCGCGGCATTGTCGATGTAGAAGACGATCGGCTTCTTGACGCGCGAGCGCGGGGCGCCGGGATCGACCCGCTCCAGTCGGAAGCGGTTGGCGAGGCTCTGGACGATCTGCCCGCTGAGCGGCGCGCCGAAATCGAGGATCTGCGTCGCAAAGCTGCCGCCGCGTGGATCGAAGGTGCGGGTGACATAGCCCGCCTCGGGCAGCGCGATGAAGCTGTGGCGCACCACCAGGGTCACCTGGCGCGGATCGGGGGCGATGTTGCGCACCTCGGGCCCGGGCGTATCGCTCGCGTAGGTCTGTCGTGCCTCGAACTCCAGGTTGAGCGGGAACGCGCGAACGCTGTTCGGATCGGCGGCGCTCAGTGCCTCGACCAGCTTCCAGCCCTTCTCGCCGCTGGTGTTGAGCTGCGCTGTGATGCCCTTGGTGTCGCGGGCGAGGAAGGGCGCGATATCGACGAGCAGCGTTCCATCGGGACCGTCGACCACATCGCCCAGCCACAAGGTGGACGTGGCGAAGGCATCTGCCGCCGCCGCCTGCTCCGCCGCCGATGCGCCGGTCGCGCGAAAGCGCGGGTTTTCGAGCTCGAACGCCACTTTCCTGCCGAGCCGGCGGATGACCAGCAGTTGCGCGGGCCCGGGCTGTGCGCGATCCAGGCCGATCGGGGCCGAGCCGAGCCCGGTCCGGAGCGCCGTTACGTACAGCATACGCGCGGATACGCCGTCGGCACCGGGAGCCGGCAGCGACAGGAGGATGCGCCCAGCCTTGCGATCAACGTGGACCGGCAGCAGGCCGTTCAGCCGCTCCGTGCCGGCGAGCGCGCCTTGCTTCGACACGGCGTCGTCGGCCTTCCGTCCCTCGGCGGTGACGGGAAACGCGATCGTCAACAGGACGCCGGCGATGATGGCTCTACGGATCATGATACCCCCGGCAGCCGTGGTGCCGGATCGCCCCGGTCCTCGCAAGGGGAGAGCACGCCGAGCCACGTAGCGGCATGATCGACGCACGATCGCAGTCATGACGGCAGCCACCCCCTCGCCCACGCGGACGAGCAACGAGCATTGGGTATCTGAAGGAGACCGCGAGGATCATAAATCGGGTCGAGCCTCGCGTTGGCCTCACGTCAGCGGTTCACGGCCTATGCCAGTGGCCAGAAGAACAGGATCAGCGGCGTGCCCAGTAGCAGCACCAGCGCCGATAATGGGGCGCCCAACCTGGCATAGTCGCCGAAGCGATAGCCCCCGGGGCCCAGCACAAGCGTGTTGCACTGATGTCCGATCGGGGTGAGGAAATCGCAGCCCGCGCCGACCGCGGTCGCCATCAGGAACGCCTCGGGCCGATAGCCCAGGTCGCCGGCGAATTGCGCTGCGATCGGCGCCATCACCAGTACCGTCGCCGCGTTGTTCAGGAACGGCGTCACCGCCATCGCCGCCGCAAGGATCAACGCCACCGCGCCCCAGGCCGGCAGCGTCGTCGCAACCTGCGCCAGTCCCGTCGCGATCACGTCCGACGCACCGGTGGTCCGAAGCGAATCCGACACCGGGATCAGCGCCCCCAGCATGATGAGGATCGGCCATTCGACATTGTCGTACGCCTCGCGCGGGCTGATCGCGCCGGTCGCCATCACCATGGCCGCCGCGGCGAAGAAGGCGACCGCCACCGGCACCCAGCCCATCGCCGTCAGGAACATCGCGACGGCGAGGATCGAGATCGGCAGCCACGTTGCGCGCTTCGATCCCAGCCGGAGGTCACGCTCGGCCAGTGGCAGGCAGCCGAGCTCGCGTAGCCGATCGGGCATGGTATCGAGCGCCCCCTGCAACACCACGACGTCGCCCTCGCGAAGGATGGTGTTCGCCAGTCGCCGCGATAGCCGCTCTCCCCTCCGCGAGATCGCGATCAGATTGACGCCGAACATGCGTTGCAGGTTCAGCCCGCCGGCGGTCTGGCCCTCCAGGCGCGAGCCCATGTTCACGACCGCCTCGATCACCCCGATCTCGCCGGTGGTGCCGCCCTGCTCCTTCTCGCGACGCTCTTGCGACTTCTCCCGCTCCTCGCCTTCGTAGACCAGGCGATCGCTCGCGATCACGCGCTCCAGCGCATCGGGTTGCCCGCCCAGGATCAGCGTGTCGTCCTCGCGCAATTCGGTGTCGGGAAGCGGGGCGCTGCGCATCCCCGCGCGCAGCAATTGCGTCATCGTGACTTCGCCGTCATGCCGGTCGAGAAAGGCCTGCACCGTGTCGCCCACTGCAGGCGAGCCGGTGGGCACGACGACTTCGGTCACATAGCCAGTGATGTCCAGCGCCTCGCCCATGGTCGCCGCAGCGCGGCGGTCTCGCGGGATCAGGCGGTAGGCGAATCGCAGGTAGATCAAACCGGCGACGAACAGGCAAAAGCCGACCGGCGTATAGTCGAACATGCCGAACGGCTCGCCCGTCATCTGCTCCCGCGCGCGGCTGACGATGATGTTGGGCGAGGTACCGACCAGTGTCATCAGGCCGCCCAGCAGCGCGGCGAAGGACATGGGCATCAGGAAGACCGACGGGCTGACGTCGTTCTTCTTCGCCATCTGTAATGAGGCAGGCATCAGCATGGCGAGCGCGCCGATGTTCTTGACGATCGCGCTCGCGACGCCGACCGATCCGGCCAGCACCAGAAGCTGCGAGCGCACGCGCGTCACGCGGCGCCCGACGCGGCGCAGCGCACGCTCGACCACGCCCGAACGCTGCACGGCGGCGGAGATGACCAGCGCCGATCCCACGATCACGACGATATCGTCGGACAAGCCCTTGAAGGCGTCGGCCGGCGCCACGATCCCCACCAGCAGCGCGGCCAGGAGCGAGATGATGGCGGTCACGTCGTAGCGGAACCGGCCCCAGATGAAGAGCGCCATCATCCCGATGAGAATCGCGATGGAGAGAGTTTGGGACAGCGTCATCGTCGTCCGTTCAATGCGCGAGCGCGGGACAATGTCCGATACCCCGTGAGGAGCGCGATAAAAACCGGCGTGGCCAGTGGCTTGGGAAGCGCGTCGTCCGGATCGGCGGCATCGTCCTCTCCCCCTGCCCTGTCCAGCCGTATATCGATCGCTGGCCAGAAGAGAGGGATCGAGCCTCCAATGTCGGGAGCCGACCTCGCATTCCGTACCAACCCGAAATGCGGCGGAAAAAAGCAAGTGGGGAAACGCTATTGGTCTTTGCAGAAAAGTCCCCGCATTACCTGACATTGCCAAAAACGCGCTAAAACGCGCCGGAAAGCCGAAGTTTCCTCAACATCGTGAAATGGTTAGGAATAAGTGGCGGAGCGGGAGGGATTCGAACCCTCGATACGGTTTTGCCGTATACTCACTTTCCAGGCGAGCGCCTTCGACCACTCGGCCACCGCTCCGCATTCGCTGGAAGCGACACGCCCTAGTGGACGGGCCGCGCGCGCGCAAGCGGGTTGGATTGCACGTCGGCAAAGGGGCGGGCACGATGGGGGCATGATGCTTCTTCTTGCTCTGGCCGCGATCGCGGCGCCTGTTCGGGGATCTGCCGCGCCGGCCCCTCCCCCATCCCCGGCGGCGACCGCCTATGAGGCCGTGACAGGCGACTGGCGGCCCATTCCCGACGACGAACTGCTGGTCATGCGGCTGGCGGGGGGACGCACGGTGACGATCCGTCTGGCCGCCTGGGCGGCGCCGCTGCACGTCGCGCAGATTCGTCGGCTGGCGGCCGCGCATTGGTGGGATGCCGCCAGCGTCTATCGCGTCCAGGAAAACTGGGTGGCGCAATGGGGCGACGCCAGCGAGGAAAAGCCGTTGCCGGCCGGTGTCACGCCGCAGGTCGACCCGGAGTTCGAGATCACGCGCTTCGCCCCGGCGGTCCTGATGGCGCGGGGCGATCCCCATGCGCGGGCATCGGGCATCACCGCGGACGCATGGCCGGTGGCCAGCGACGGTGCAGGTCACGCGTGGCTGCCGCATTGCTATGCGATGGTGGGCGTCGCGCGCGATGCCGATCCGCGATCCGGCTCCGGCGCGGAGCTGTTCACCCCGATCGGCCAATCGGCGCGGCGGCTGGATCGCAACTATACCGTCGTCGGCCGGATCATCGACGGGATGGCGAACCTGTCGGCCCTGGCGCGCAGCGACGCGCCGATGGGCGTCTATGCCGATCCGGCACAGCGCACGCCGATCGAATGGGTGCGGCTGGCAAGCGAACTTCCCGCCGCGGAACGCCCGCGCTTCGCCTATCGCGCCGCCGACAACCCGCGCTTTGCCGCGGCGGTGCGGCGGCGCGAGAACCCGCCGCCCCCCACGATCGGATCCGGCGCGATCGACGTGTGCGAGATGCCGCTGGAGATCAGGCGCCTCGACGCGCGCTGATCGATCGATCAGCCGCCGCCGCGCACCCAGCCGGCGACCTGCCCGGCGACGTCGTTGGCGGCGCGGCCCAGCGCATCGGCCGCCGCGGTCGGCTCGATCGCAGCGACCGGGACGCGCGCCTCGAAGCGGCGCTTCTCGATCGTCGATTGGCCGGCCCGCGTCAGCGACGCATCATAGATCACCACCGCCTGCCGCTGCGACGCATCGACGCCGAAGCTGCGCAGGTCGCCCGACAGGTCCGCGCTGGGCGAGCCGAACGACTGCGCCGGGGCCAGCACCACCATGCCGGCGCGCGCGGTCAACGTATCGGCCAGCACGCGCGCGAACAGCCGGGCGGGCGGCTCGGACCATTGCGCGTCCTTGATATAGGCGACCGCCACGTCGCTCTCCTGCACCGGGATGCGCGTGTTGGCGATCGTCTGCGGCACCGCGGGCACCTGAACCACGATTGCCCGCCCGGCCGATGCGGTCTGCGCCGCGCCCGGTTGCGGTTGCGCCGTGGAGGCGATCGTCAGCAGCTGCTTGGGCGGCTTGCCCCCGAAGCTGAGGCAGCCGGCCAGCGGAACGATCGCCGCGGCAAGGACGAGGTTTCGAGTGAAGCGCACGCTCAGTTCCCCTTGTATTCCGGCAGCTTCTGTTGACCGATCAGCGAGCTGGCGCCGCCCTGTTCGACGCGTTCCGAAATCGCCGAGAGCGACGCGGCCGTCACGCGCAGGTCGCGGACCAGCTGGTTGATCTGCGGCACGGTCTGCTTCGAGAAGGTCGTCAGCCCCGGCCGCGCATCGCCGATCGCGGCGTTGAGCGTGTCGGTGCTCTCACGCGCCGACTTGATCGTCGCGTTGAGGTTGGCGAGCGTCGGCTTGATATCCTCGGTCATCACGCCGTTGGTGGTCTGTGCCAGTTCGCCGATCTGCTGTGCGGCATTGCCCGCCTGCGCGATCGCCACGCGCGTCTGCGCCAGCGTGGCGGCGATCTCCGGCCCGCGATCGGCCAGCGCATCGGTCAGGCGATTGGTGTTGTCGAGGATGCCGGCGATCGACGCCTGGTTGCGGTCGCTCAGCATGCCCGTCAGCCGCTCGGTCAGCGTCGACAGCCGTTCCAGAAGCTGCGGAGCGGAATTGAGGATCGCGCCGATCCCGCCGGTCTTGGTCGGGATCACCGGCACGCCCAGCGGACAGACGCTGCGCGCGTCGCCGGCGGGGCAGGTGATCGGCGCCTGCCCCTTGATCGCGCCGTCCAGGCTGACGGTGCTGGTGCCGGTGAAGCTGCCCTGGATGGTCGCGGTGGTGCCGCGCAGGATCGGCGTATCGTCGTTAACGCTGATGCGCACGCGCACATATTGCGGATCGGGCTTCCACAGCGAGATCGTCTTCACCTGCCCCGACGGCACGCCGGAGAAGGTGACGGTCGACCCCTTCGCCAGCCCGTCGACCGACTGGCGGAAGAAGATGTCATATTCCCGTTCCGCCCCGCCGCTTACCCGCGCGATCCACACGGTGAAGATCGCGACGATCGCCAGCAGGATCAGCACGACGGCCCCGACCAGGACGTGGTTCGATCGCGTTTCCATCACTCAGCCCCTGATAGCCGGCGGTCGTCGTCGGCAGCGGCAGTGCCGTCGCCTGTCCGGCCCGCCGCCGGTTCGTGTTCCGCCGCGCGCTCCTGCGATGCGACCGCAGCGCGGCCGCGCGGGCCGTTGAAATATTCCTGGATCCACGGATGATCGAGCGCGAGCAGCTCCGGGATCGTCCCCACCGCGATCACGCGCTTGTCCGCCAGCACCGCGACGCGATCGCAGATGGCGTAAAGCGTGTCGAGATCGTGGGTGATGAGGAATACCGTCAGCCCCAGCGTCTTCTGGAGCGAGGCGGTCAGTTCGTCGAACGCCGCCGCGCCGATCGGGTCCAGCCCCGCGGTCGGCTCATCGAGGAACAGGAGATCGGGGTCGAGCGCCAGCGCGCGCGCCAGCCCGGCGCGCTTCTTCATGCCGCCGGACAGTTCCGCCGGGAACTTCGGCCCCGCATCCGCCGGCAGGCCGGTCATCACCACCTTGTACGACGCGATCTCATCGAGAAGGGACAGCGACAGGTCGGGGTAGAATTCGCGCAGCGGCACCTGCACGTTTTCCGCCACCGTCAGTGTGGAGAACAGTGCGCCGCCCTGGAACAGCACGCCCCACCGCTTGCGGATGTCGACGGTTTCCGCCTCGCTGCGCCCCAGCGTCGGCTCGCCGAACACCAGCACCTCGCCGGCATCGGGGGTCTGCAACCCGATGATCGAGCGCATCAGCACCGACTTGCCGGTACCCGATCCGCCGACGACGCCCAGGATTTCGCCGCGACGCACCTCCAGGTCGAGATTGTCGTGGATCACCTGCTCGCCGAAGCTGTTGCGCAGGCCGGTGACGCGGATCACCGGCTCGGCCCCTTCAGGTCCCGTATCGTGGCGGGCGGAATGCGGCATCAGATCCAGCCGATCTGTTCGAAGAACACGGCGAAGAAGGCGTCGAGGACGATGACCATGAAGATCGCCTGCACCACCGCGGACGTGGTCTTCAGGCCGACCTGTTCGGCATCGCCCTTGACCTGCATGCCCTGGAAACAGCCGGCCACCGCGATGATTGCACCGAACACCGGCGCCTTGATCAGCCCCACGAACACGTCGGTGATCGGCACCACCTCACGAATGCGGGCGATATACGCGATCGGCGGAATATCCAGCGTCATCCAGCATAGCAGACCACCGCCGATGATCGCGACGACCGAGGAATAGAAACCCAGCAGCGGCATCAGCACGATCGCCGCGATCGTGCGCGGCAGGACCAATGCCTCCATCGGCGACACGCCGATCGTGCGCATCGCGTCGATTTCCTCGGTCAGCTGCATCGTGCCCAGCTGCGCGGCGAAGGCGGAGCCGGACCTGCCCGCGACCATGATCGCGGTCATCAGCACACCCAGCTCGCGCAAAGTGATACGCCCGACCAGATTGATCGTGAATGCCTCCGCCCCGAACTGGCGCAGCTGTACCGCGCCCTGTTGCGCGATGACGATGCCGATCAGGAAGCTCATCAGCCCGACGATGCCCAGTGCGGAGACGCCGACCACCTCGAACCGCTGGACCGTGGCGTTGAAGCGGAAGCGGCTGGGATGGCGGATGACCCCGCCGAACGCGATGATCGTCGCGCCCATGAAACCCAGCAGCCCCACCGCGGTCCGGCCCGCATGCGCGGTCGCGTCGCCGATCTCGGCCAGCACGCGGCGGAACGACGATCCGCTGCCCGGGCGCATCTGCACCGGCTGGTCGGCGGCGACCACCTGTTCCAGCAGGTTGTGCGCATCGCCGCTCAGCCCGCGGATCTCGGCCTTGTGCTCGCGCGCGAAGCGGTGGACCACCCAGGCGCCGATCGTGTCGATCCGCTCGATCCCCGACAGGTCGATGCACGCCACGTCGCCGCCGTGGCCGTCCAGCCGCTCGGGAAGATTGCCCAGACGCGCCAGCGACAGGTCGCCGGTGAAGCGCAGCGTCGCCGCGCCGGACGCGCCGGGTTCCTCGCTGAAATCGGCTGCCGCGCTCATCGAAAGGTCCTTGCGGCAACTCGCATGGGGCAACAAGCGATCAAGCGCGCCATTCGTTCCGCGCGCGAATCCATTCCACCGGGCTGCGATACGTCGTGCGTCACAACGCGACGTCTACGGTATGGATCAGAACGCCGACAAGCCCCCCCACCAGGGTACCGTTGATACGGATGAACTGCAGGTCCTTGCCGACCGCATGTTCCAGCCGCATCGTGATCGTCCCCGCATCCCATCCGCGTACCGTTTCGGACACCAGCCGCACGATCGAATCGCCGTAATCGGCCGCCGCGCCCACCGTCGCACGCCGGACGAAGCGGTTGATGGTGCGACCCAGCCGCGCATCGTCCTGCAACGTGGCGCCCAGCTGCCGCAGCGCCTCGCCCAGCTTGCCGCGCAACACCGCCTCCGGATCGCGCGCGGCGCGCAGCATCGCCAGCCGCGCCTGTTCCCACAGGCCGTTGATCCAGTCCTGCATCGCCGGATTCTCAAGCAGCTCGATCTTCATCGCCTCCACCCGCGCGCGCAGCGCCGGGTCGTGCTGCAACCGCTGCGCCAGCGACCGCAGCCCCTCCTCCGCCTTCTGGCGCAGCGGGTGGTCGCGATCCTCCGCCATCTCCGCGACCAGCCGGTCCAGCCCGCCGACGATCTTGGTCGCCAGCGTCTCGTCCAGCCCGGTCCAGCGCAGGATCGAGCCGGCCCGGTCATGCACCATCGCGCGCACCAGATGCTCGTTCGCTTCCAGCGCGCCGCGCGCCCAGCGCACGCCATGGTCGAGGATCGGCAGATGCCGGTCCTCCGCGATCGCGGCGTCGAGCGCGCGGCCGAGCATCGGCGACAATTCGGTTTCGCGGACACGCGTCACCAGCATCGCGCGCACCATCCCGCCCAGCCGCTCCTGGTCGAGCGCGTTAAGCACCTCCTGCGCCAGCCGCGACGTGCCGCGCGCCAGCCGTCCACCGCCCGCGCCCTGCGGATTGGCCAGCCAGCGTCCCGCGGCGGCGGCGACGTCGATCCGCCCCATCCGCCGGGCGACCACGGCGGGGATCAGGAAGTTCTCGCGCAGGAAACTCGCCAGCTGGTCGCCGATCCGGTCCTTGTTGCGGGGAATGATCGCGGTATGCGGGATCGGCAGGTGGAGCGGGTGGCGGAAGAGTGCCGTCACCGCGAACCAGTCCGCCAGTCCGCCGACCATCGCCGCCTCGGCAAAGGCGCGGACGAAGCCCCACGCAGGATGCTGATCCGCCAGCGCGCGCGCGGCGAGGAACAGGGCCGCCATCGCCAGCAGCAATCCCGTCGCCACCCGGCGCATGCGCCCCAGCGCAGCGGGCGGGACGGGGGTGCGGCGCATGGCGATCATCGTTAGGACAATCCCCGATCGCGCCGATTGTTCAAGTCCCTGCGGGCAGGGCGCCGGACGCGCCCTCGTCACTCCGCCGGATCGGCCCCGTCGCGAAAGCCGATCCGGCCGTGCGGCGCGGCGATCGCATCCTTGGGCGGGCCATGTTCGATCAGCGCGCCGCCATCGTCGCCCGGACGATAGGTGAGCAGCCGCCGACCCAGCCATGGCCCGACGCGCCGCTCGATCCCGATCGCCAGGGAGAAGGCCGCCGGTACGATCAGCAGCGTCAGCAGCGTCGACATCGTCAGCCCGCCGATCACCACGATCCCCATCGGCGCGCGCCACGCCCCGTCGCCCGACAGCGACAAGGCGGTGGGCACCATGCCCGCCACCATCGCGACGGTGGTCATCACGATCGGCTGCGCCCGCTTGTGACCGGCGTCGACGATCGCGGCATGGGGCGTCACGCCCGCCGCCATTTCCTCCAACGCGAAGTCGATCAGCAGGATCGAATTCTTGGCGACGATCCCCAGCAGCATCAGCAGCCCAATGAACACCGGCATCGACAGCGGCTGCCCGGCGACCTTCAGCGCCAGCAATCCGCCAAGCGGCGCCAGCAGCAACGACCCCATGTTGACCAGCGGCGGCAGCAGGCGGCGGTACAGCAGCACCAGCACGGAGAAGACCAGGAACACCCCCGCCACCACCGCGACGACGAAGTTGATCAGCATCTCCAGCTGCCATTTGGCCTGGCCGACGCTCAGCTGCTGGACGCCCACCGGCAGGTTCTTCATCACCGGCAGCTGGTTGATCTGCTTCATCGCATTGCTGGTGACCAGGCCGGGCGACAGATCCGCACCGACGGTCAGCTGACGCTGCTGGTTCAGGCGCGTGATCTTGGTCGGGCCGGACCCGAACCCGATCTCGGCGATCAGGCTGAGCGGCACCGAACCGCCCGACTGCGTCTGCACCGGCAGGTTCTGGATGGTGTCGAGCCGCGACCGGGCACTCTCCTCCAGAGCGACGCGGATCGGCACCTGGCGGTCCGACAGCGAGAAGCGCGCGCTGTTCTGGTCGAGGTCGCCCAGCGTCGCGATGCGGATCGCGTTCGACAGCGCCGCTGTCGTCACGCCCAGCTGCGCCGCCAGGTCGAGCCGCGGCTTGATGAGGATTTCGGGGCGGTTGAGATCGCCGGCAATGCGCGGTGCGACCAACCCTGGCACCTGGCCCATCTCGCTCACCAGCCGGTCGGCGGTCTTGCGCAACAGCACGGGATCGTCGCCGCCCAGCGTGATCGAGATGTCGCGGTTGTTATCGCCGAAGCCGAACTGCGACTGGAAGTTGACGCGCGCGTCCGCGATCGTCGCCAGCGCCGGCGCCAGCCGCCGCTCGAATTGGGTCGAGGTGACGTCGCGCTTTTCCTTCAACGTGGCGATGACCCGGCCGGTCCCCACGAAGGTGCGGGTATACAGGCTTTCGACTTCCGGCTGCTTCTTGAGCAGGGCATAGACCTGATCGACGACCGCCTGCGTGGTGTTCAGCGTGGCGCCCGGCGGCATGGTGATCGTCACCGCGCTGCGCGGCTGGTCGGCGGCGGGCTGGAACGTCATCGGCGTCGTGGCGAACAGTACGATCGTCAGCGCGAACGACAGGGCACCCATTCCCATCACCCAGATGCGGTGGTCGCGCAGACAGCCGGTGAACCGCCCGATCCCGCCCCTGGCACGGATCAGCGGCGCCTTGCCCTGATCCAGCGTCCAGCGCAGCACGCGCTCGTAGAAATCGACCGCCGGGCCGCCATGATCGGCATGGCCGCTGGATTTCAGGAAATACGCCGCGATCATCGGCGTGATGAGGCGTGCCACCGCCAGGCTCATCAGCACCGCGACGACGACGGTCAGCCCGAAATTCTTGAAGAACTGCCCCGACACGCCGGGCATCAGCCCCACCGGCAGGAACACCGCAACGATCGCCATCGTCGTCGCCAGCACCGCCAGCCCGATTTCGTCCGCGGCGTCGATCGACGCCTGATAGGCGGTCTTTCCCATGCGCATGTGGCGCACGATATTCTCGATCTCCACGATCGCATCGTCGACCAGCACGCCCGCCACCAGGCTCAGCGCCAGCAGCGTCATCTGGTTCAACGTGAACCCCATCAGGTCCATGAACCAGAAGGCCGGGATCGCCGACAGCGGTATCGCCAGCGCGGAGATGAACGTCGCGCGCCAGTCGCGCAGGAACAGGAAGACGACCACCACCGCCAGGATCGCGCCCTCGATCATCGCGTGCAGCGCGCTCTTATACTGTTCCAGCGCATATTTCGCGCCGTCGATGCGCAGCTTGAACTTCACCTGCGGGTTGCGCTTCTCCAGCGCCTCCAGCTTGGCCTTGGCCTCGCGGAAGACGGTAACGTCGGAGGCGTTCTTGGCGCGCTTGAAATCGAAGCTCAGGGCGGGACGACCATCGACCGCCGCGGCGCTGCGCTGCTCGGCATATAGGTCGCGCACGGTCGCCACGTCGGACAGGCGAATGGTGCGGCCGTTGCCGATCGCAACCTGCGTCTGGCTCAGGTCATAGGCGGTGGCGGCATTGCCCAGCACACGCACCGATTGCTCGGCCCCGGCGATCTCGGCACGCCCGCCCGCCGCGTTCAGGTTCACCTGCCGCAACTGCTGGTTGATCTGGCTGGCGGTCAGGCCATAGGCCGCCAGCTTGGCGGGATCGAGGATCACGCGGATCTCGCGGCTGACCCCGCCGTTGCGCTCGACCGATCCCATGCCGGGGACCGACAGCAGTTCCTTCGCGACGGTATTGTCGATGTACCAGCTGAGCTGTTCCAGCGTCATGTCGGTGCCGACCGCGGTGAAGCTGCCCAGATCGTTGTCGTTGATCTTCACGCGCTGGACCTGCGGCTCCAGGATGCCGTCGGGCAGCTGCGCGCGGATCTGCGTCACCGCATCGCGCGCCTCGTTCACCGCGCGGTCGACGGGGGTGCCGATCGTCAGCTGGACGAAGGTGGTCGACTGCCCCTCGGACACGAACGACTGGATTTCGTCGACGCCCTCCAGCGTGCGCACCGCGGCCTCGACGCGCTGCGTCACCTGGTTTTCCAGCTCGCTGGGTGCGGCGCCCGGCTGGCTGATCGTGATGGTCACCGCCGGAAAGTCGATGTCCGGTTCCTGGTTGATGTCCATCTGGATGAAGCTGACGATCCCGGCGACCGTCAGCATCATGAACAGGACGATCGACGGCACCGGATTGCGGATCGACCAGGCGGATATGTTGCGGAAGCCCATCGTCGCTTGTCCTCAGCGCCCCTTGGGGGTGACCGGCTTCACCAGCTGGCCGGGGTTCAGGAAGGCGCCCGCCGCCTGCACCACCCGTTCGTTGCCGGTCAGCCCGCCGGCGATCGCGACCTTGTCGTCGCTCACCGATCCCAGCGTCACGTCGCGACGCCGCACGCGGTTCTCGGCATCGACGATATAGACGTAATTGCCGCGGCTGTCGCTGAGCAACGCCGATTGCGGCAATTCGGGCTGGCGCGCGTCACCGGCGATGATCGTCGCGGAGGCGAAGCCACCGGGGCGCAGCGCGGGATCGTAGGACAGCTGGATCCGCGCGATCCCCTGCCGCGACTGCGGGTCGATCACCGGCGACAGCTGCCACACGCGGCCCGCGAAGCTGCGCTTCTCACCCACCGGGATCACCTGCGCCGACGAACCGACGTGGATCGCCTGCAGATCGGCCTCGGACAGTTGCGCGCGCATCTCCATCTCGCCGTTGGCGGCCATGCGGAACAGGACGCCGGTGGCGGAACTGACGATCTGCCCCGGCTCCACCCCGCGCGTCAGCACCAGCCCCGGGGAGGGCGCACGAATGTCCAGCCGGGCGTTGCGCGCGCGTTGTTCCGACAGCGTCGCCTGCGTCACGCGCAGCCGCGCCGCTGCCGCATCGCGGGTGGCGATGCGCCGCTGCACGTCCGCCTTGGAGATGAAGCCGCGGTCGACCAGGCTCTGCGCGCGCTCCAGCTCGGCCTGCGCCAGCGTCAGGTCGGCGCGCGCGACGTTGATCTGCGAGGCGAGCGAATCGGCGGTCTGCGTCTGGACCGACCGGTCGATCGTCGCCAGCACCTGACCGGCCTTCACCCACTGGCCGGGTTCGACCAGAACGCGCGATACCATGCCGCCCTCGCCCGCGACGCCGACCGGCATCTCGCGCTTGGCGGCCAGCGACCCGGTGGCCGCCACGGTGCGCGCGACCGCTTGCGATCCGGGGACGACGACGGTCACCGACGGCGCTTGGTCGCCGGCCGGCGCGGGCGCCTCGGCATCCTTGCCGCCGCGCAGCGCCAGCCACGCCGCCACCGCGATCACCAGCAGCACGACGCCCGCCACGATCACCCAGCGCCGCCGGCCGCGGTCGCGCGAATCCTCGATCAGCAGCCGCTCGCCTTCCAGGTTGCCGTTTTCGTAGTTCATTCCACCCCTCTCGTCGGGGCGTGTATTACGATGATATAGCACCCGGTACAAGCGGGCATCTTTCAAGCGGTTCGTCGCGTTCATCCTGCGTTTTGTCGCACCGGTGCAGATGCGGCCAAGACGAGAAACGGGAGATATCACGATGCGAATGACCACAATCACCGGGCTGGGCGGCGCCGCCGCGATCCTGGCCGGGGTGACGCTGGCCGCGACGGCAACGGCGCAGACGCCACTGCCGATGGCGACGGTGGTGCCCGACGGCACGATCCTGGACGTGACCGCCACCGGCCGGGTGACGCGCGTACCCGATCTGGCGACCGTCCGCGCCGGCGTCGTCACCCAGAACGCGACCGCCGCGGGTGCGTTGAGCGAGAACGCCCAGCGCATGACGCAGGTGGTCCGGGCGCTGAAATCGGCCGGGATCGCCGAACGCGACATCGCGACCAGCAACGTCAGCCTGTCGCCGCAATATCGCTACACCGACAATCAGCCGCCGGTCATCACCGGTTATCAGGCGAGCAACACCGTCAGCGTCAAGTTCCGCGATATCGCCAAGTCCGGCCCGGCGCTCGACGCGCTGGTGCGGTCGGGCGCCAACCAGATCGACGGACCCAGCATGTCGCTGTCCCAGCCCGATGCCGCGCTGGACGAGGCGCGCACCGACGCGGTGAAGACCGCGCGCGCGCGCGCCACGCTCTACGCGCAGGCCGCCGGAATGACGGTGGCGCGGATCGTCTCGATCGAGGAAGCCGGCGACAACGACGGCAGCCGCCCGCAACCGCCGATGATGCTGCAGCGCGCCGCCATGGCTGAGGCGCGCGATTTCACCCCGATGCTGGCGGGAGAAACCGACGTGACCGCGATGGTGCGCGTCCGCTTCCTGCTGAAATGACCGTATGCCCCGTCCGTCGCGTGGCGGACGGGGCACAGGCAGACGACGGCGCATACGAAACAGGCCGCCCGGAACACCGGGCGGCCTGTTTCTTTGTCGTTCGTGAGCGTGGGGCGCGTTAGCGCACCCGGCCGCGACGGACGAGGTTTACGATCGCCAGCAGAACGACCGCGCCGACCAGCGACACCAGGAACGAATAGATCGTCAGCGGCTGGTTGTTGATCGAGCCGCCGGTGAACAGCAAGCCGCCAATGAAGGCGCCGACGATACCGACGATGATGTTCAGAAAGATGCCCTGCTGGGCGTCAGTGCGCATGATGATGCTGGCGAGCCAGCCGATGACGCCACCGATGATGAGCCAGATAATAAGTCCCATAGCAATTCTCCCCTGCGATGCGCCCGGACGGTGAAGCGCTGTGGCAGGGAAGACTCACGAAGGGTGGATATTGTTCCGGGCGCGTTTCGGGATCAGAACTTCTGCTGGCGCTCGTACAGCGATTTATACTGCTGGATGCGCGTGACCCGCAAGCCGGGCATGCCCGACCGGTCGATCGCACGCTGCCATCCGGCGAATTCCTCCACCGTCAGCCCGTAACGCTGGCACACTTCGTCCACCGTCAGCAGGCCGCCGTTGACCGCGGCGACGACCTCGGCCTTGCGCCGGACCACCCACCGCGTGGTGTTGGCCGGCGGCAGCGTATCCATGGTCAGCGCCTCTCCCAGAGGACCGATGACCTTGGCGGGGCGGATTTTTTGGTTCTCGATCATTCCTAACCTCGGTTCGGGGCGGGGGGCCCCCTTCCCTGCGACGAAGCACTGCGTAGGCGCCTCGATTTGAACACGCCCTAAAGCGGCGCGGTAAACGCGGTCTTCACGGCTCTTTCCATTCGCTTAGCGCCGCCGCCGCCGCCGGATTGAACGCACCCTCGCCCGATCGCGCGTTCGCCGATTCGTTCAGCGCGCGCGCCACCTGCGCGGTGCGCGACGTGTCCTGCCGGGCGCGCAGCCCGGCCAGCAGCGGGGGAAGATGGGTTTCCTCGGGTAACGTCACGTCGGGTCCTGGCTTTCGCGAGATGTGATGGACTCGCTTAGCCCCGGTCTGCTGAAGGTCGCGTAAAGCCGCCGGCAACGCTTCCTTCACCTGCCTTTACGCGGACATACGCGACGGGGTATGGCCGGTGGCATGATGGACACGGTGGATTTCCAGCTGCCGGCGGGTGCGCGGCGCATCGTCGTGGCGATGTCGGGCGGGGTCGACAGTTCGGTCGTGGCGGCGCTGGCGCAGGCCAGCGGCGCGGAAACGATCGGCGTGACGCTCCAGCTCTACGATCATGGCGAAGCGACGAAGCGCGCCGGCGCATGCTGCGCGGGTCGCGACATCCGCGATGCGCGCGCGGTGTGCGACCGGCTGGGCATCGCGCATTACGTCTTCGACCACGAATCCAGCTTCCGTACGCAGGTGGTCGATCGCTTCGCCGACGAATATCTCGCCGGCCGCACGCCGATCCCGTGTGTCCAGTGCAACATGGGGCCGAAATTCACCGACCTGTTCGCACTGGCCCGCGATCTGGGCGCCGATTGCCTGGCGACCGGCCATTACGTCCGCCGCATCGTCGGCGACGACGACGCGCAGCTGCACCGCGCGGTCGATCCGGCGCGCGACCAGAGCTATTTCCTGTTCGCCACGACGCGCGCGCAGCTCGACTTCCTGCGCTTCCCGCTGGGCGCGCTGCCCAAGCGCCGCGTGCGCGAACTGGCGGGGGAGATGGGGCTGCTGGTCGCCGACAAGCCCGACAGCCAGGACATCTGCTTCGTCCCCGACGGCGATTATGCCACGCTGGTGAAGAAGCTGCGGCCGGAGGCGGCGGCGGGCGGCGACATCGTCGACATGGCCGGGCGCAAGCTGGGCGAGCATCGCGGGCTGGTCCATTATACCGTCGGCCAGCGCCGCGGGCTGGAGATCGGCGGCAGCCCCGAACCGCTGTATGTCGTGCGGCTGGAGCCCGAACAGCGCCGCGTCGTCGTCGGCCCGCGCGCCGCGCTGGCGGTGGCGGCGGCGCGTCTGGCCGACATGAACGTGCTGGGGCCGCTGGAAGGCGCGCTGACCGCGAAGGTCCGCTCGATGGCCAAACCGGTGCCCGCGCGGATGATCGGCGATCGCCTGGTGTTCGCGGTGCCCGAATATGGCGTCGCGCCCGGCCAGGCGGCGGTGCTGTACGATGGCGAACGGGTGCTCGGCGGCGGCTGGATCGCCGCAACCGAACCGGCACTGGTCGCCGCATAGAAAGAACCCGGCACCGAAGAGGTACCGGGTCCAGTTTCGTCCAGGGAGCACCAGACGGTAACGGCGGCGGCGACCGCGGGGGGATCGCCGCGTCAGTTCAGAAGGTCAGAGCGCGTTCCCGCCGATCGCGTTGTCGGTCGGCGTGATATCGGCCGGCAGCGCGTCGGCGCCATTGCCGAACGTCGCCAGATTGCCGTCCGCGGGCACTTCGTCGTTCAGCACGGTTTCGTTCGCCAGCGTATCGTTGGCGGCGACCGGCTCGGCGCCCTTGCCGCATGCGACCAGTGCCAGGCTCATCGCGATCATGGAAACGGCGGCAGCGATTTTCTTCATGTATCTCGATCCCCTTTGATGGCGATGGCACCGACCATCGTTCGAATCAAAACTACACCTCAGCGATAGAATATCAATAGCCTCATGTGTCGGGAAGTTGCTGGTCCGCGACGCCCCAGCCGCGCAGCGCGCGGCTGCCCGCACGCTCCAGCAATTCGTCGCGGTCGGTGACGCGCCAGCGCGCCGCGGTGTCGATATCGCGCAACTCGCTCCACGATACCGGCGCGGCTACTGGCGCCCCGGCGCGCGCCCGCGCGGCATAGGGCATGATCGCCGTCGCCCCGCGCTGGTTGCGCAGCCAGTCGATGAAGATCCGCCCCTTGCGCTTCGCCTTGGCCATCGTCGCGGTGAACCGTTCCGGCTCCGCCTGCGCCAGCGCGCGTGCGAAGCGATCGGCGAAATCCTTGACCGCCGGCCATTCCGCCTGCGGGGTCAGCGGTACGACGACATGAACGCCCTTGCCCCCGGACAACAGCGGAAAACTCGCCAGCCCCAGTTCGGCCAGTTGCGTCTTCAGATGCTCGGCGGCCTTCTTCGTCGCGGCGAAGTTCAGCCCCTCGTCGGGATCGAGATCGAACACCATCCGATCGGGCCGTTCCACGTCCGCGACCTGCGAACCCCAGCCGTGGAATTCGATCGTCCCCATCTGCACGCACGCGACCAGTCCGTCGCCGCTGTCGACGTACAGGTAATCCTCGGTTGATCCGTCCTTCTCGCGAATCCGTACCTGATGAACCCGGTCGCCGAACGACCCGGCATCGTGCTTCTGGAAGAAACATTGCCGGCCCCGCCCCTGCGGGCACCGCACCAGGCTGACCGGGCGATGCGCGACGAACGGCAGCATCGCCGGGGCGATCGCAGCGTAATAATCCGCCAGATCGCCCTTGGTCACATCCGATTCGGGGAAGATCGCTCGGTCGCGGTTGGTCACCTTCACCGTCGATGCGACGGGCACCGGCGCCGCGGCGGGTCGTTCGGCGACGACCTCCGCCGCCGGCTTGTCGCCGCGCAGCCCCAGGAAACTGGGATGGCGCAGCAGCCCGTCAGGGGTGGTTTCGGTAAAGGCGATCTCCGCGACCAGCTTCGGCGTGACCCATTGCGCGCCGCGTACCATCGCGCGCGGTGCGGCCACCGTCGCGGTCTTGCGGGCCAGCCGGTCGAGCCGGGTGCGCAGGTCGGCAATCGTGTCGACGGAAAAGCCGGTGCCGACCTTCCCGGCATAGCGCAGCGCCCCGTCCTGGTGCACGCCCAGCAGCAGCGAGCGCAGCCCACGCCCCTTGTCCGACGGCAGCCAGCCGACGATCACGAACTCCTGCCGGCGGATGCACTTGGTCTTCAGCCACGCCTGCGTGCGCTTGCCGCGGTAGGGCGCATCGGCCCGTTTCGACACCACGCCCTCGAAGCCTTCGCGGCACATCGTCTCGAACAACGGCTCGCCCGCCCCGGCGACATGCTCCGCGAATTGCAGATGCGGGTCGGCATCCGCCATCAGCGCGCGCAACCGCTCCTTGCGCTCGACATTGGTCAGCGCGCGCAGATCCTCGCCGTCATGCCGGAGCAGGTCGAACGCGAAGAAGGTCATCTCGCCGCCCGCTGCGATCGCGGCCTTCAGCGTCGCGAAATCGGGGCGGCCGTCCTTGAACGCCACGATCTCCCCGTCGATCAGCGCGTCGCCGACATCCAGCTGCGCCGCCGCCGTCGCGATTTCGGCGAACGTCTCGCTCCAGTCGAGTCCACTGCGGGTATAGACCGTCGCCTTCCCCCCGCCGACCGCGATCAGTGCGCGATAGCCGTCATACTTCACCTCATGGATCCAGCCCGCGCCGGCGGGGACGCTATCGACTAGCGTGCACAGCTGCGGCGCCTCGAACGGCGGGGGCGCGGCGCCGGCCTTGCGCTTCTTGCGACGGGCCGGAGCGCGGCGCTGCGCCGGCACCCCCTCGGCGATCTCCTGCATCGTCCGCCCTGTCGTAACGCTGGTCAGCGCGGTGTCGGTCAGCGTGTCGGTCGCGCCCGCGGCGGCGTCGTCGATCTTGCGCAGCAGCCAGTTCTCGCGCGTTTCCTTTCCGCGCGGCTTCAGGCGGATCAGCAGCCATTCGCCCTTCATCCGCTCCCCGTCGAGGACGAAGTGCAGGTGTCCCGCCTCCAGATCGGCGGCGGTCTTGCCCGCCACCGGTGACCAGGTGCCGCGATCCCACAGCATCACCGTGCCACCGCCATATTCGCCCGCCGGGATCGTCCCCTCGAACGTCGCGTACGACAGCGGATGGTCCTCGGTCCGCACCGCCAGCCGCTTTTCCGCCGGGTCCAGGCTCGGCCCGCGGGTCACCGCCCAGCTTTTCAGGACGCCGTCCACCTCCAGCCGGAAATCCCAATGGAGCCTGGTCGCATCGTGCTTCTGCACGATGAAACTGTTGCCGTTCCCCGGCGCCAGCGTACCCGCCGGTTCGGCGGTGCGCGAAAAGTCGCGCTTGGCGTTGTATCGTTCCAACGGATCGGGGCGGCGCGCCATCGCCGGTCAGGCGCGCTTGCGTGTCGCCGGCTTCCGCGCGGCGGGCTTGCGAGTGGCCGGTTTCTTCTTCGCCGCTGCCAGCTCGGCGTCCGCTGCGGCCGTGCCGCTTTTGCCCTCCATCGACTTCTTCAGCGCCGCCATCAGATCGACGACATTCGATCCCGACCGCGCCGCGCCCGCGTCCTTGTCCTCGATGATCCGCCGGCCCTTGGCCTTGCGCTTGCGGTCGATCAGCCCCTTCAGCGCATCGACGTAGCGATCGTGGAAGCCGCGCGGGTCGAACGGCGCGGCCTTCTTCTCGATCAGCGCCTCCGCCAGTTCCAGCAGCTCCGGCTCGGGCTTGGCATCGGGAATGTCGCGAAAATAGCCCTGCGCCTTGTTCACCTCATCGGTATAGCGCAGCGTTTCCAACACCATGCCGCGCCCGCACGGCTTCAGGCTGACGACATATTCGCGCCCGCGCATCGCAAGCTGGCCCAGCCCGACCTTCTTCGTGCGCCGCAACGCCTCGCGCAGCACGATGAACGCTTCCTCCGCCAGATCGTCGGCGGGAACGACGAAATAGGGCTTCTCGTAGTAAAGGACGTCGATCTCATGCGCGTCGACGAACTGCGTCAGCTCCAGCGTCTTCTTGGATTCCAGCTTCACCGCGTCGATCTCGTCCTGGTCGAGCAGGACATATTCGCCCTTCTCGATCTCGAACCCCTTCATGATCTCGTCGGTGTCGACCGCGCCGACGCCGGGAACGGTCTTCTCCAGCTTGATCCGCTTGCCCGACGGTTCGTGGATCTGGTGGAAGCTGATCTGCGCGCCGGAGCGCGTCGCCGAATAGATTTCGACGGGGATCGACACCAGCGCCAGCCGGATCTGTCCCTGCCAATAGGCGCGCGCGGCCATCACCAACCCTTTCGTTGCGAGGGCGATTCAATGAGTTGGCGGCCCGCGGGTTCCCTGCCCCGTGCGCGGAGAAGGGCGCAATGATGACGCGCGTGCGATTGCGCGGTAGAAGCCGCGCGATGAGCAATGATCCCTTTGCGCTGTTCGATACCTGGTATGCCGAGGCGCGCACCAGCGAGCCGAACGACTCGAACGCGATGGCACTGGCCACCGCCGACGCGGACGGGCGCCCGTCGGTGCGGATGGTCCTGCTGAAGGGGCATGGCCGCGACGGTTTCGTCTTCTACACCAACCGCGGCAGCCGCAAGGCCGGGGAACTGGCCGCCAATCCGCACGTCGCGCTGCTGTTCCACTGGAAATCGCTGCGCCGCCAGATCCGCATCGAAGGGCCGGTCGCCCCCGTCACCGATGCGGAAAGTGACGCCTATTTTGCCACCCGTTCACGCGATTCGCAGCTGGGCGCCTGGGCATCGGACCAGTCCCGCCCGCTCGACGCGCGCGCCACGTTCGAGGCGCGGTTCGACGCCGCCAGGGCGCGATTCGACGGGCAGGAAGTGACGCGCCCGCCGTTCTGGGGCGGCTATCGCGTCACGCCGCAGCGGATCGAATTCTGGCAGGACCGTGCGCACCGCCTGCACGAACGCCGGCTGTTCACCCCCGCCGCCGACGGCACGTGGCACGAAGGGTTGCTGTACCCATGACGCGCGACGAACGCCGACGCATCATCCCGCTGGCGATGCGCGCCGCGCTGGCCAGCGTGGCGATGGCCTGCTCGCTGCTGGTCATCAAGGGTTATGCGGCGTGGCACACCGGCTCGGTCGCGATGCTGGGCAGCCTGGCCGATACCGGGCTGGACCTGCTCGCCAGCCTGGTGACGCTGTACGGGGTGAAGCTGGCGGCCGAGCCGGCCGACCACGACCACCGTTTCGGCCATGGCAAGGCGGAGGCGCTGGCGGCACTGTTCCAGGTCGTCCTCATCACCGCCTCCGCGATCGGGATCGCGTGGCGCGCGATCGAACGGTTCAGCACGCCTGCGGTGAACGAGGATGCCGGGCTGGGCATCGGCGTATCGGTAGTCGCGATCCTCGCGACCTTCGCGCTGCTCGCCTATCAGCGCAGCGTGATCCGGCGCACCGGATCGGTCGCGATCCTGGCCGACAACGTCCATTACCAGTCGGACGTGCTGCTGAACGTCGCGGTCATCGCCGCGCTGGTGCTCGACCAATATGTCGGGATCGCGGGTGCCGATCCGGTGTTCGGCATCGCCATCGCGCTGTGGCTGGCATGGGGCGCGTTCCAGGCGTCCAGCCAGGCGATCGACATGCTGATGGACAAGGAATGGTCCGAGGAACAGCGCGCCGCCTTCATGGAGGTGGCCGCGCGCCAGCCGGGCATCCGCGGCATCCACGATTTCCGCACCCGCCGCGCCGGCAGCCACGATTTCGCGCAATTCCACATGGAAGTGGACCCCGACCTGACCGTGCGTGCCGCGCACCGCATCGTCGAGGGGGTCGAACATGCGCTGCGCGACGCCTTCCCGCGGGTCGAAACGCTGATCCACCTCGATCCCGAAGGGCATGTCGACACCGACAACCCGCTGGTCGAGGCGGACGTGACGCCGCACTGGTTTTCCAAGCGCGTCTGAAAGGATTGCCGCGATGCGCCTGCCCTTCACCCAGGTCGATGCCTTTGCCGACGCCGCCTTCGCGGGCAATCCGGCGGCGGTGATGCCGCTGCCGCGCTGGCTGGGCGATGGCGTGCTGCAGGCGATCGCGCAGGAGAACAACCTGTCCGAAACCGCCTTCCTGGTCGCGGACGACAGCGGCGCTGCGGATTACGAACTGCGCTGGTTCACCCCCGCGGCGGAGGTCGCGCTGTGCGGCCATGCGACGCTGGCGAGCGGACATGTCGTGCTGGCGTCGGACAGCACGCGCGATCGCGTCACCTTCCGCACGCGGCAGGCCGGCGTGCTCGCGGTCGCCCGCGCCAGCACCGGCGCCCGCTACGACATGGCGCTGCCGGCCTGGGCGCCCGCCCCGCGCCCGCTGCCGGATATCGTCGCCGCGCTGGGCGTCACCGCGCGCGAGACGCTGTGGCATGACAAGGGCTATGCCGTGATCGTCGTGGACGACGAGGCCGCTGTGCGCGCCGCGGCGCCGGACGGTCGCGCGCTGAAGGCGCTTGGCCCCTATGTCCATATCGTCACCGCCGCGGGGCAGACGGCCGAGGTCGTCAGCCGCGTCTTCACCGATTATTTCGACATTCCCGAGGATCCGGTGACCGGATCGGCACATGCCGTGCTGGCACCCTACTGGACCACGCGACTGGGCCGCGACACGTTCACCGCGTTTCAGGCCAGCGCGCGCGGCGGGCACCTGTCATGCCGGCTGGATGGCGATCGGGTGATCCTGTCGGGATCGTGCGTGACGACGATCGAGGGCACGTTCCTGCTGCCCTGAGCGTCCGGCATCGCTCCGTCCGGGCGGCGGAGGTCGCAAGCGCAGCGCGTCTGGCGCCGGGGCGCGTGCCGACAGCCGCGGACGGCGGCGGGCAACCTGCCCGCCCGCCTGATCCTTACTTCTTGGCGGGCGGCTCCACCGCCAGCGCCTTGTCCTTCTTCGCGGCGGGATCGACCGAGGGGGCGCCCGACGCGGGCGTGCCCTGGTTCGCGATGTCGGCGGTGTCGCCCTTCGCGCTGTCGGTCACGTTGGCGACCGCGCCGTCCTTCGCCGCCGGGGCGGCGCCGGCGGCCGGGGCGGCCGGCAGCGGCAGGTTCGATCCCTGCTGGTTCAGGTACGCGATCAGGTCGGCACGGTCCTGTGCGTTGCCCAGACCGGCGAAGGTCATCTTGGTGCCGTTGGCGAACTTGCGCGGGCTGGTCAGCCACGCGTCCATCTTGTCGAAGTCCCAGTTGCCGCCGACGCTCTTGAGCGCATCGGAGAAGGCGAAGCCGCCCTTGCCCTGGCCAACCGGCTCGCCCAGCGTGGCGTACAGGTTCGGGCCGATGCCGTTGGCGCCGCCCTGGTTGATCGTGTGGCACGCCGCGCACTTCTTGAACACGTCGGCGCCCTTGGCCGGATCGGCCTTCGCCAGGCGCGTCGCGATCGGCTCCGCCGCTTCGCCGCCGCCCGCGCCGGCCTCCTCGACGCCCTCGATCGCATAGCCCATCTTCTCGGGCCGTTCGCCGTGGAAAATCATCCCCCCGGCGATCGACAGCCCCAGCGCGACGGCGGCACCACCCAGTACCCAGCCTGCAATCGTGTTGTTCCGATCGTCCATGTCGCGCTATCCGCCCCTCTTGATTAGGGCATCCCATAGAAAAGCGATGGGGGGACCGCAAGCACTTGAGCGCAGCCGGTGCACTCCCTAGTCGCGGGCGCCATCATGGAAAGCTACGCCGCCCCCGCCCGATCGCTCGTCGCCGACATGGCCGCCGCCGCCGCCGCCCACCCCGAACGCGCCGTCGCGTTCCAGGGCGCGCCGGGCGCCAACAGCCATGTCGCGGTGGCGGAGGCGTTTCCGGGCGCGCTGGCGCTCCCCTGCTTCAGCTTCGAGGATGCGCTGGACGCGGTGAAGGCGGGCCATGCCGATTGCGCGATCATCCCGATCGAAAATTCGCTCCACGGCCGCGTCGCCGACATCCATTTCCTGCTGCCCGAATCCGGGCTGGTCATCACCGGCGAACATTTCCTGCCGATCCGCCACGCGCTGATCGGCTGCGGCCCGCGCGACGGGGTGCGCCAGGCGATGAGCCATCCGCAGGCGCTGGGCCAGTGCCGCCACTGGCTGAAGGCGCACGGCATCGAACCGCTGAGCTACCCCGACACCGCCGGCGCCGCGGCACTGGTCGCGGAACGGCGCGATCCGGCGGTCGCGGCGCTCGCCCCGCCCGGCGCCGCGGCGCTCTACGGCCTCGACCTGCTGGCCACCGACATCGCCGATGCCGACCACAATATGACCCGTTTCGTGGTGCTGGCGCGCGGCGCGCGGCCGCTGACCGGCGCCGGGCCGTGGATGACGACCTTCATCTTCGAGGTGAAGAACATCCCCGCCGCGCTCTACAAGGCGATGGGCGGCTTTGCGACCAACGGGGTCAACATGACCAAGCTGGAAAGCTACCAGCGCGGCGGCAGCTTCGCCGCGACCGAATTCTTCGCCGATGTGGAGGGGCGCCCCGGCGACCCGGCGTTCGACCGCGCGATGGAGGAACTGGGCTTCCATTCCAAATGGGTGCGCGTGCTGGGCACCTATGCACAGGCGCGCCCGCGCGGCTGATTTGCCGACCCGCCGGGGCTTGCGCGGTGCGGCGCACCCCGTATCGTGGGATACATTGTCTCCCCTCGATCGGACGGTCCATTCCATGAAGAAGCTGTTGCTCGCCGGCGTCCTGCTGTCGGTGTCCGCTGTCGCGCTGGCGCAGGGAAATCGCCCGGCAGCGGCAGGTGCGCCGCAGCCGCCGCGCGCGGCGAAGAAGCCGCATACCGTCCCCTCCCCCAACGGCGCGCGCGAGGATGCCTATTACTGGCTGCGCGACGACACGCGGAAGAACCCGGAGATGCTCGCCTATCTGAAGGCGGAGAACGACTATGCCGACGCGCTCCTCGCCCCGCTCAAGCCGCTGGAAGACCGCCTCTATGCCGAGGCGGTGAGCCACATCAAACAGGATGACAGCTCGGTTCCCTATCGGCGCAACGGCTATTGGTATCAGAGCCGCTATGCCGCCGGCGCCAATTACCCGATCATGGAACGGCGCAAGGGCAGCGCCGACGCGCCCGCCGAACTGCTGTTCGATCAGCCCGCCATGGCGAAGGGCCACAATTTCTTCGCGCTGAGCGATATGGAGATTAGCCCCGACAACCGCCTGGCGGCCTTTGCCACCGATACCGTCGGGCGCCGGCAATATGTCGTCCGGATCAAGGATCTGGCGACCGGGCAGTTGCTGCCGGACACGATCACCGATGCGGAGCCGAACCTGGTCTGGGCCGACGACAACCGCACGCTGATGTACATCGCCAAGGATCCGACGACGCTGCGCGGGTACAAGGTGATGGCGCACGTGCTGGGCACCGCCCCCGCCACCGACCGCGTGCTGTACGAGGAGAAGGACGACACCTTCCAGATGTCGATCAACCGCACCAGCGACGATCGTTTCTGGTGCGTGCGCGTCGAATCGACCGTCAGCGACGAGCAACGCTGCGCGCCGCTGGCCACTCCCGCCGCGCTGACGCTGTTCGCGCCGCGCGCGCGCGATTTCCGTTATCAGGCCGATCACATGGGCACGCGCTGGATCGTCAAGACCAATCGCGATGCCAAGAACTACAAGCTGGTGACGCTCGCCGATGCCGATGCCGCGAAGGGCGTCGCGGCCTGGCGCGACCTGACGCCGGCCAGCGACACCGTCTTCATCGAGGATTTCACCCCCTTCGCCGGCTTCGTCGCGATCGACCAGCGCGAGGGCGGGAACCGCATGATCCGCCTGCTGGGCGACGACGGGCGCTCCACCCCGGTCAAGGCGGACGAGCCGGCGTACCAGATGTCGCTGTCGATCAACGCCGAACCGGCGAAGACCGACTGGGTGCGCTACAGCTATGCCTCGCTGGTCACGCCCACCACCACCTATGAGGTGAATGCGAGGACCGGCGAGCGCCGCACGCTGAAGGTGGCGCCGGTCCCCGGCTACGATCCCGCCAATTACGTGACCGAACGCGTCTGGGCACCCGCACGCGACGGGACGAAGGTGCCGGTGTCGATCGTCTATCGCAAGGGTACGAAGCGCGACGGCACCGCGCCGCTGTTCCAGTACGCCTATGGCAGCTACGGCATCTCCACGGACCCGGCGGTCGATCCCGCCCGCCTGCCGCTGCTCGACCGCGGCGTCGTCTATGCGCTGGCGCATATCCGCGGCGGGCAGGAAATGGGCCGCGGCTGGTACGACGACGGGCATCTGCTCAACAAGAAGAACACCTTCACCGATTTCGTCGACGTCACCCGCTATCTGGTGGCGCAGAAATATGCCGCGCCGGGCCGCGTCGCGGCGATGGGCGGCAGCGCGGGCGGGCTGCTGATGGGTGCGGTCGCGAACATCGCGCCGAAGGATTATGCGGTGATGGTCGCGCAGGTGCCGTTCGTCGACGTGGTGACGACGATGCTCGACGCCTCGATCCCGCTGACCACGTTCGAATATGACGAATGGGGCAACCCGGCGCAGAAGGCCTATTACGACTATATGCTCAGCTACTCGCCCTACGACAATGTGACGCGGCAGGGGTATCCGGCGATGTACGTCGGCACCGGCCTGTGGGACAGCCAGGTGCAATATTACGAACCCGCCAAATGGGTCGCCAGGCTGCGCGAGATGAAGACCGACAGCAACCCGCTGGTGTTCCGCGTCAACATGGAGGCCGGGCACGGCGGCAAGTCGGGCCGCTTCGAACGCTATCGCCAGAATGCCGAGGCGCAGGCGTTCGTGCTGCAACAGCTGAAGGTCGCTCAGTAATCGCCCCCGGCCGGGGTCACTCCCCGGCCGACCATGCCTCCAGCAGCGTGTGCGCGATCGCATAGGGCGGCGGGGCCAGGAACGGCCCCTCCCCCGCCAGCGCGGCGCGCACGTCGTCGCGCGTCACCCACATCGCATCCTCCAATTCGTTGGCGTCGAGCGTGATGCGGTCGTGCTCCGCCTGCGCGACGCAGGCGATCATCAGCTGCGCGGGGAACGGCCACGGCTGGCTGGCGACGTAGCGCACCGCGCCGATCGGCAGCCCGGCTTCCTCGCCGATCTCGCGCCGCACCGCTTCCTCGATCGATTCGCCCGGCTCCAGGAATCCGGCCAGTGCCGAATAGCGCCCCTTGGGAAAGGCCGGCTGGCGCCCGACCAGCGCGCGCCCGTCATGTTCGGCCAGCATGATGACGACCGGGTCGACACGGGGGAAATGCTCGGCGTTACACGCTCCGCATTTGCGGCCCCACCCTGCGCGGAAAATCGCGGTGGACGCGCCGCATTGCGCGCAGAACCGGTGCCGCAGATGCCAGTCGACCAGCGAGCGCCCGGTGGCAAAGGTCGCCGCCTCCCCCGGCTGCAGCTGGTCGAGCAGACGGAACAGGGTGGGCGATCGGAACGACGGCGCCGGTCCCCCCGCGGGCGGCACCGCCGCGAAGCGCGCGCGCCCGCCGTCCAGCCCCAGCAGCACGAATTCGGCATCGTCGGGCGCGTCGGACAACATCGTCCACGCCAGCCGGCCGCTGTCGTCCACCTCCGGCTCGAACCCGTCGAGCTTCAGCAGCCGCGACTGCCAGTTGCCCAGTGCCGCCGCAAAGGCATCGGCATCGTGGCGCAAATGGTCGGCGCGGTCGAGCGTCCCGCCGGTGAACCCCGGAGCGGCGATCACCGGTGCAGCCTCGCCGCGTCCTGAATCAGCGCGGCCGGCACCTCGCGGCGCAGCGGCAGCGAGCCGGGCGGGAAGATGTTGACCATCACCACGCCGCGCATCCGATGCGTCGGATTGACCCATGCGACGCTGTTCGCCGCGCCGTCCCAACCATAGGTGCCCGCCAGCACCCCCGGCCGGTCGGCCAGCGTGACATAGCCGCCCGCGCCATAGCCGGTGTCGGTGACGCTGCCCGGCGTCACCCCGGTAAAGGTGACGCCCGCGGGCAGAAGGTTCGACGTCGCCAGCGCCACCGTCTCCGGCTTCAGCACGCGCACGCCGTCCAGCGTGCCGCGATCCTGGATCATGTGGAGGAACCGGTCGTAGTCGCGCGCCGACGACACCAGCCCCGCACCGCCATAGGGAAAGCTGGGCGGCTGGAGATAGACCGAGGTCGCCGCCGGATCGACCGGCACGCCCTGCGCCCCCAGAACCGCATAATTGGTGGCAAGCCGCCCGGCGTCCTTCTGCGGCACCTGCCAGAAGGTCGAGCTCATCTTGAGTGGATCGAGCAGCCGCGTCTGGACGAAGCGGTCGAACGGCATCCCGCTCGCCTTCTCGATCACCGCGCCCATCACGTCGAGGCCGATCGAATAGCTCCATTTCGTCCCCGGCTCCGCGATCAGCGGCAGCGCCGCGACGCGATTCGCGAACTCCGCCAGCGATGTGGGCCGCGCGGCCTTCGCCTTGCCCTCGGTCGCGGCGTTGAGCGCGGCGGGCAGGATGCCGCGCGCCTCATATTCCTTCAGCAGCGGCCCCTTGCTGATGATATTGTAGCCCAGCCCGGCGGTATGCGTCAGCAACTCGCGGATCGTGATCGGCTTCGTCGCCGGGCGGCTGTCGAGCGAGGTGTCGGGCCTGGTCAGCACGCGCATCGTCGCGAACGCCGGGAAATATTTCGACAGCGGGTCGTCCAGCCCGATCTTGCCTTCCTCGATCAGGATCATCGCCGCCATCGCGGTGACCGGCTTGGTCATCGAATAGACGCGCCACAGGCTGTCCGGCCCCGCCGCCGGCGCGCCATCGCCCCAGGCGATCGTGCCGCTGGACACGAAATAGGTCGGGTAATCGTCACGTCCGAACGCACCGACGATTCCGGGCACGCGGCGCTCGGCCACGTATCGGTCGAACAATGCCTGGGTCGCGGGCAGCAGCGAAGGCGCGCGCGCCGCCGGTGCCGGTGCCGGCTGCGCCTGCCGCGCCAGTCCCGTGCCCCCGGCCGCCAGCGCCAGGGCCAGCGCCGCCGCCATTGTCCACCGCTTGCTCGTCACGCCATTCTCCTCACCACCGCCGCGGCCTTGGCGAACAAGGTCGGCAGACCCGCCTCGTCCAGTCGGTCGACCGGCCACCATTCGCCGATGTTGACCGCGTGATGCGTCCGCGCGACCGCCAGCGCAAGGTCGAGCGTGAAGTGCGTAAACCCGTGCGAGACACCGTCGTCCAGCATCCGCCAGTCCGCCGCCGCCGGCGCCTCCGCCAGTCCCGGCGGCGCATCGCCCCACGGCCCGGTCGGCAGCGCGCGCATCCCACCCAGCAGCCCCTTGTCCGGGCGCCGCACCAGCAGCACCGCGCCGTCGCGTTCCAGCCAGAAGATCGTGCCGTGCCGATGCGGGCGCGCTGCCTTCGGCTTCTTCACCGGGAACGTCTCCGGCGTGCCCAGCGCACGCGCGGCGCAGCCCTCGGCGATCGGGCACAGCAGGCAGCGCGGGCGGCGCGGGGTGCAGATCGCCGACCCCAGGTCCATCATCGCCTGCGCGAAATCGCCCGCGCGCCGGTCGGGCGTGATCGTGTCGGCGGCGGCGCGGATCGCGCGGCGCCCGCCCGGCAGCGGGTGCGGAATCGCGAACAGCCGCGCGACCACCCGCTCGACGTTCGCGTCGACCACCACCGCGCGCCGCCCGAACGCGATCGCCGCCACCGCCGCCGCGGTATAATCGCCGAACCCCGGCAGCGCGCGCAGCGCCGCCTCGGTATCCGGCAGCGCGCCGCCATGATCGGCCGCGATCACCCGCGCCGCCGCCATCAGGTTGCGCGCACGGGCATAATATCCCAGCCCCGCCCAGGCGGCCATCACGTCCGCCTCGTCCGCCGCCGCCAGCGCGGCGAAGGTCGGCCAGCGCGCGATCCATGCCGAAAAGCGCGGGCGCACCGTCGCCACGGTCGTCTGTTGCAGCATCACCTCGGACAACCACACCCGATACGGATCGGGGGTCTCGCCCGCCTTTGCCCGCCACGGCAGGTCGCGGCGGTTACGGTCGTACCAGTCGAGAAGCGGGGCGGCGACATCGCGGCGCTTGGCGTCCATGCCCCGGCTATGGCATGGGACGGCGAATGAGCAAGCGCGACCGTGTCCCTGCCCCCCCGCCCGAGCGGCAGAACCGATCGCGACAGGTGGCCGAACTGCTGCCCGCGATCGGCGGCGCCGCGTTCCGCCGCTTCGGCTTCGTGCAATCCGCGATCGTCAGCCGCTGGCCTGAGATCGTGGGCGAGCGGCTGGCCGCGGTCAGCAGCCCCGATTCGATCCGCTTTCCCGTCGGCAAGAAGCAGGACGGCACGCTGACACTGACCGTCCGCGGCGCGCACGCCCCGATGATGAGCCACCTGACCGTGGAGATCATCGAGCGGGTCAACCGCTTCTTCGGCTATGCCGCGATCAACCGCGTCGCGATCCGCCAGGGTGAGGTGACCAAGCGCCCCGAACGCCGCGCGCCGCCCTCGCTCGCCCCCGCCCCGGAACTGGGCGGCAGCCTGAAGGCGATCGCCGATCCCGAACTGAAGGCGGTGCTGGAGGCGCTGGCCTCCGGCGTCGCGTCCGCCACCCCCGCCCCGCTGCCCGTCCTGCCCAAGGTGCGATGATGCGTGTCCTGCCCCTTATCGCCGCACTGCTGCTGGCCGCCCCGATCGTCGCCGCGCCGCGCCCATGGACCGCGGTAGCCGCGCCGGTCGCCACCGGCAGCTACCTGATCGGCAATCCCAGGGCGCGGGTGAAGCTGGTCGAATATGTCAGCTACACCTGCCCGCATTGCGCACATTACGCCGAACAGTCGGACCAGCCGCTGGGCGCGATGGTCCGGTCCGGCAGCGTCAGCGTGGAGGTGCGCAACCAGGTCCACGACGGGCTCGACCTCGTCGCCGCGACGCTGGCGCGCTGCGCCGGGCCGGCGGCCTTCCCGCGACTGCACAAGGCGCTGTTCGCACAGCAGCAGCAATGGTTCGAACGCACCGCCGAATGGCAGCAGGGCAATGCCGCGCGCATCTCCGCCTGGCCGCAGCTGGCGCAGCTGAAGGCGATGGCCGACGGCGGCGGGCTGACCGCGATCGCGCTGGCCGCCGGCGCCCCGGCGGGCGCGATCGACGCCTGTTTCGCCACCGATGCGCAGGTGAAGCGCGTGCTGGCGGCGTCGAACGCGACGTCGCAGGTGGCGGGCACCCCCGCGTTCGAGATCAACGGCCGGCTGATCCAGAATGTCGACTGGGCGAAGCTGGAACCGCAGCTGCGCGCGGCCGGTGCGAAATGACCCAACGGAGTGAAGTGATGAGATATCTCGCGATCCCCGCGCTCGCCGCGCTGGGGCTGCTCGCCGCCTGCGGATCGGGCGGCGGCGGCAATGACAGCGCGCCCACCGCCCCCGCCAATTCCGTCGCCGCGGTGAAGGCGCCGGCCGGGCAGGACTGGACGCAGGTCGTCTCGCGCACGCCGGAGGGCGGGTTCGTGATGGGCAATCCCGACGCGCCGCTCAAGCTGGTCGAATACGGGTCGCGCACCTGCCCGACCTGCGGCGCGTTCGGCCAGACCGGGCAGCGCCCGCTGGAGGAGAATTACGTCCGCACCGGCAAGGTATCGTACGAATTCCGTGACTTCATGGTCCACGGCCCGCCCGATTTCGCCGCGTCGCTGCTGGGTCGTTGCGCCGGGCCGGGGCCGTTCTTCCCGATCCTGGAACAGATGTATCTCGACCAGCCCAAGTTCCTCGACACCCAGATGAAGGTCGCGCAGGATCAGGCGTTTCTGCAACGCACCGCCAACATGACCCCGGCGCAGATCGCCAATGCCTGGGGCGATGCCATGGGCTATGTCGATTTCGTCAAGCAGCGCGGCGTGACCGAGGCGCAGGCCCGCGCCTGCCTGAACGACACCAAGGAGATCGAGGCGCTGACCAAGATGATGCAGGATGCGTCCGACAAGCAGGGCGTCACCGGCACCCCGACCTTCTTCCTCAACGGCCGCAAGCTCGACAATGTCGTGACGTGGCAGGGGATCGAGGCCGCGCTGAAGAACGCCGGCGCGTGATGCCGCGGCGATAGCGTCGGGCGGGCGCGGGGCGATGCGCATCAAGCGGCTGCGGCTGACGGGCTTCAAGAGCTTCGTCGACCCGGCCGACCTGCGCATCGAACCGGGCCTGACCGGCGTCGTCGGCCCCAACGGCTGCGGCAAGTCGAACCTCCTGGAGGCGCTGCGCTGGACGATGGGCGAAAACAGCCCGAAGTCGATGCGCGGCGCCGGGATGGAGGATGTGATCTTCGCGGGCACCGCGACCCGCCCGCCGCGCGACTTCGCCGAGGTATCGCTGCTCGCCGAGGTGGATCGCCCCGACGGCGCGCAGGAAAGCGAGATCGTCCGCCGGATCGAGCGCGGCGCGGGCAGCGCCTATCGCATCGACGGGCGCGACGTGCGGGCCAAGGACGTGCAATTGCTGTTCGCCGATTCGGCGACCGGCGCGCACAGCCCCGCGCTGGTCAGCCAGAACCGCATCGGCGCGATCATCGCGGCGCGCCCCGCCGAGCGGCGCGCGATGCTGGAGGAAGCGGCCGGGATCGCCGGGCTGCACGTACGGCGCAAGGATGCCGAGGCGCGGATGCGCGCGACCGAGGCCAATCTGGCGCGGCTCGACGAGGTGATGAGCGACCAGGCGACGCGCGTCGCCGCGCTCAGGCGGCAGGCGCGCGCCGCGGAACGCTATCGCCTGCTGTCCGAACAGATCCGCGTGGCGGAGGCGCGGATGATCTACGCCCGCTGGCGCGACGCGGCGCAGGCGGCGGAGGCGGCGAAGGACGAGGCGGAAGCCGCCGAAGCGGCGGTCGCGGCGGCGAGCGCGCGCGAGCAGGAGACGATCGCGGCGCAGCGTGCGGCGGCGGAACGGCTGGCGGCGGCGCGTGCGGCGGCGTTGGCGGCGCGCGATCACGCCGGTGAGGTGACGCACCAGCTGACGCGTGCGCGCGAACAGCGCCACGGATTGCAGCGCCGGTTGCTGGAAATGGAGACCAATGCGCGGCGAATCGCGGAGGATCGCACGCGTGAGGATGCGCTGTCGCACGACGCCGCAGATGCGCTGGCGCGCCTGACCGACGAGGTTGCGGCACTGGAATCGCAGGTGCGCGAGGGCGCGGCGGCGGTCCCCGCGCTGGAGGCGGCGTTGAGCGAGGCGGAGCGGCACGCCCGTGACGTCGAGGTGGCGCTGGCGCAGGCGCTGTCCGAACAGGCCGCGCAGGCCGCCGAACGCCGCGTCGCGGCGGCGGCCAGCGCCGCTGCGACCGCGCGGTTCGAGCGGGCGACCCGCGATGCGGTGCAGCTGGAGGAGGCGATCGCAGGCGTCGGCGACGTCGAGGCGCTGGAAAACGAGCGCGGTGCCGCACAGGAGACGCAGGCCGCCGCGCGCGAACAGGCCGCGAAGGCGCGCGCCGCGCTGGAGTGGGCGGAGACGAGCGAGGCGGAAGCCGCCGCCGATCGCGATCCCGCCGAGGCCGCCCGCGCCGCCGCGATCGCCGCACTGGCGGCGCTGGACGGCGAGGCGGCGGCACTGGCGCGCGGCGCGACCGAGGCGGACGATAAGCTGCTGGGCGCGGTCAGTGCCGAGCCGGGGTTCGAACGCGCGCTGGCCGCGGCGCTGGGCGACGACATGGAATCGTCGCTTTCGGACTGGCACGGATCGGCGGTCCGCTCCACCGATCCGCCCGCGCCGGTCGGCACGCTGCCGCTGGCCGCGCGGGTCGAGGCGCCCGCGCCGCTGGCGCGGCGGCTGTCGCAGATCTTCCTGGTGGAGGGCGATTCGGGCCAGCCGCTCGCTCCCGGCCAGCGGCTGGTCACGCGCGAGGGGCGGCTGCGGCGCTGGGACGGCTATGTCACCGAACACGGCGGCGCGGCGGCGGCCGAGCGGCTGGAACGCCGCAACCGGCTGGCGAAGCTGACCGCCGACCGCCCCGCCGCCGCCGAGGCGGTCGAGCGCGCCACCGCGCGCCGCGCCGCGCTGGACGAGCGGATCGCGCGCGCGCGCGCCGCCGCGCAATCGGCGCGCGCGCTGCTGACGCAGGCGGAGGCGCAGCAGCGCGAGGCGCAGCGCGCCGAGGATCGCGCCGCCGCGCAGATCGAGCGGCTGGCCGGGCAGCGCGCCGACCTGATCGAGCGGCAGGCGCGCGTCGCCGCCGACATCGCCGAGGCCGATGCGGAGCGCGCCCGCGCCGAGGCCGCGCTGACGGCGCTGCCCGACGGGTCCGCGGCGGCGGCGGCGACCGCGCGGTTGCAGGGCGAGGCGCAGGCGGCGCGCGCGCAGGTGGCGCTCGCCCGCGCCGACCGGACCGCGCACGACCGCAACCTGGCGCAGGCGCGCGACCGGCAGGCCGCCGCCCGCGCCGAGATGCAGGGCTGGAAGGCCCGCGCGGGGGAAGCGGTGCGCCGCATCGCCGACATGGACCGCCGCGCCGCCGACCTGTCCGCCGAACTGGAAAAGCTTGCCGATCGCCCGGCGCAGCTGACCGCCGAGATCGCCCGGCTGGAACAGGCCCACGACACTGCGCGCACCGCCGCGGATACGACGCAAGGCGAGGAACGCGACGCCGACGCCGCGGTGCGCGCCGCCGATGCCGCGCAGGCGCGCGCCAACGAGACGCTGGCCGCCGCGCGCGAGGCCCGCGCCGGCGCCGCCGCGCGCGCCGAAAACCACGAACTGCGCCGGGTGGAGATGGGGCGCGTGTCGGGCGAGCGGTTCGAATGCCCCGCCCCCGTCCTGCCGACCAAAGCGGGGTTCGACAGCGCCACCGTCGCCAGCCCGCAGGACGAATCGGCCGCGCACGAACGGCTGACGATGGATCGCGAGCGGCTAGGTCCGGTCAATCTGGTCGCCGAACAGGAACTGGCCGAACTGGAGACGAGCGGCGCGGCCACCGCCGCCGAGCGCGAGGAACTGGGCCAGGCGGTCAACCGGCTGCGCGGGTCGATCGGTACGCTCAACCGCGAGGGCCGGCAACGGCTGCTGGCGGCGTTCGAGGCGGTCGACGGGCATTTCCGGCGGCTGTTCACCACGCTGTTCGACGGCGGGCAGGCGCATCTGGAACTGGTCGATTCGGACGATCCGCTGGAGGCCGGGCTGGAGATCATGGCGCAGCCGCCGGGCAAGCGGCTGCAATCGCTGACGTTGCTGTCGGGCGGCGAACAGGCGCTGACCGCGGTGGCGCTGATCTTCGGGCTGTTCCTGACCAATCCGGCGCCGATCTGCGTGCTGGACGAAGTCGACGCGCCGCTGGACGATGCCAATATCGAACGCTTCTGCGATCTGCTGGACCGGATGACGCAGGAAACCGACACCCGCTATCTGATCGTCACGCACAATGCCGTGACGATGAGCCGCATGCACCGCCTGTTCGGGGTGACGATGGTGGAAAAGGGCGTCAGCCGGCTGGTGTCGGTGGATCTCCAGGCTGCGGAGCTGCTGGCGGCGGAGTAGCCGCGCATTTTCGATATTGTTGTTGCAGGTCAAGGCGTTGTCGCGTGGGTCGTGCGATATGCGCGGGGGTGACGTGGCGATATGCCCCCTGCCCGCGATGGCTGGTGTGCGAAACCCAGAGCCACGCAGGGCCACGCAAGGCCACTGCGCCCCGACCGCGTATCATCACGAAGGACGCCCATGGCTGATATCCCCGCCCCCGACACGCCCGGCGCGACCGCGCTGCTGGTCATCGACATGATCAACGACCTGTCGTTCGAGGATGGCGAGCGGCTGCGCCCTGCGGCGGAGGCGGCGGCGCGGCGGATCGCGCGATTGCGGGCGGGGGCGGAGCGCGCGGGCGTGCCGGTGATCTTCGTCAACGACAATTTCGGGCGATGGCATGCCGATCGTGCCGCGATCGTCGGCCATTGCGACCGCGGCGACAGCGCCGGCCGCGCGCTGATCGACGCGCTGCGCCCGCGCGACGACGATTACTTCATCGTCAAACCGCAATTCTCCGGCTTCTATGCCACCAACCTGCCGGTGCTGCTGCCGCAACTGGGGGCCAGCCGGCTGATCCTGACCGGGGTGGCGGCGGATATCTGCGTCCTGTTCACCGCCGCCGATGCGCACATGCGCGACTATGACCTGTGGGTGCCCGGCGACGCGGTGGCGAGCGAGACCGCGGAGCGGCGCGACTGGGCGCTCGACATCATGCGCCACAGCATGGGCGCGGACACCAGCGCCACAGACGCGCTGACGCTGGACGAATGGCTGGCGCGCGCGGCCTGAGCCGGTGCGGGCGGACGGTCAGCCGGCGCTGCGCGCCCGCGCGCCCATCCGGCACGCGCGGATCGACGCCGGGTCCGGCCGCGCGCCGGCAGCGCGGAAGGTGGCGAGATAGCCGCCCGCCGAGCGCATCTCGCGGAAATCGACCGGGGCATAGCCGACCGCCGCGAATTCGCAGCGCAGCAGCATCGGCGGCGTGCCATGGTCGCGGGTCGCGCGATCGGCGTCGACCACCACGACCAGCCCGTCGCGGCGCAGCGACGGGCGCATCCGCCACAGGAATTCGTACGGCTGCGCGATCTCATGATACATGTGCACCATGAAGATCCGGTCGAAGCTGTTCTCCGGCAGCCGCGGATCGGCGGGCAGGCCCAGCCGCACGCTGACATTCTCCAGCCGCTCGCGCGCGACGCGCTCGGCCAGCGCATCGCGCACCGCCGGGACGATATCCTCCGCCAGGACGCGCCCGTCCGCGCCGACGCGCGCGGCCAGCCGGGTGGTATAATAGCCCTCGCCCGCGCCCAGATCGGCGACGGTCATGCCGGGGCGGATATCGGCCAGGTCCATGACGCGCCCGGCCTCGTTCAGGCGATCGCGCGCTTCCTCGTTCGACCAGCGCGGCGACACGATGCGCGCGATCGGGCGGTCGGCGGCGGGGAACGGGCCGGGGCTGGCGGTGGGTTCCGGCTTGAGGAGCGGTTTCGACCCGTCGCACGCCGTCAGCGACGCCAGCAGCGCCGCCGCGACGACGACCGAGGATAGCGCCCCCCCGGCGATCATCAGTCGACGTCCTCCACGACCACCGCCTCGCCGGTCACGCGCTGCGACAGCGCCGCCGCCATGAAGTCGTCGAGGTCGCCGTCCAGCACGTCGCCGGGCGCGGTGCTGGTCGTGCCGGTGCGCAGGTCCTTCACCAGCTGATAGGGCTGGAGCACATAGCTGCGGATCTGGTGGCCCCAGCCGATGTCGGTCTTGCTGGCGTTCTCGGCATTCGCCGCCGCCTCGCGCTCGGCCAGTTCGCGCTCGTACAGGCGCGCGCGCAGCTGGTTGTAGGCCTCGGCCTTGTTCTTGTGCTGCGACCGCTGGTTCTGGCACTGCACGACGATGCCGGTCGGCAGATGGGTGATGCGGACCGCCGAGTCGGTGGTGTTGATGTGCTGACCCCCCGCGCCCGATGCGCGATAGGTGTCGATGCGCAGCTCGCTCTCGTTGATCTCGACCTCGATATTGTCGTCGATCACCGGATAGACCCACACGCTCGAAAAGCTGGTGTGGCGGCGCGCGGCGGAATCGTAGGGGCTGATCCGCACCAGCCGGTGCACGCCCGATTCCACCTTGGCATAGCCATAGGCGTTCTCGCCCTTGATCAGCAGCGTCGCGCTCTTGATCCCGGCCTGTTCGCCCGCGTGATAGTCGATCAGTTCCACCTTCATGCCGCGTCGCTCGGCCCAGCGGGTGTACATCCGCTGCAGCATCCCGGCCCAATCCTGGCTCTCGGTGCCGCCCGCGCCGGCGTTGATTTCCAGATAGGTGTCGTTGGCGTCCGCCTCCCCTGCTAGCAGCGCCTTGACCTTGTCGGCCTGCGCGCGATCGGCGAGCGTCTTGAGCGCCGCGACGCCCTCGTCCGCCATTTCGGCGTCGCCCTCGGCCTCGGCCATCTCGATCAGTTCGGCGGTGTCGGACAGTTCGCGCTCGATGTCGCGGGTGGCGGTGATCGCCTCGTCCAGCCGGCGACGCTCGCGCATCACCGCCTGCGCCTCCTTGGGGTTGTTCCACAGCGCCTGGTCCTCGACGCGCGCGTTCAGCTCGTCGAGCCGGCGCAGCGCGCGGTCCCAGTCGAGGAAGCGGCGCAACAGCGCCAGCGCCTCGTTGATGCTATCGACATGGGCCTGCGCTTCGGCGCGCATAGGAACTCTCCAAGGTCACGTCATTCCAGCGCGGGCTGGAATCTCGTGCGGCTCAAGCATCGCTTCGCAACCGGGAGATCCCAGCCGGTGCCGGGACGACGAAAAAAGAACGATCGCGGCGGGCTTAGTAGATGCCGCCCTGCTTCTGCAAGAAGTCGCTGTCGCTGGCCGCGCGCGTGGCCGGACCGGTGGTGGGCGCGGCGGTGGGCGTGGCGGCGGGTCCGGCGCGGCGCGCGCGCGGCGCCTCGCTCTGCGGCTTGAACGCTTCCCAGATCACCGCCGCCTTCGGATCGGCATCGGTCGGGAAAGTGCCGTAGACCGGGCGGCCGCTGGCGCGGTCGATGCGCACCATGCGGATGCCCGGCGGCGCGCGGAACGGCAGCACCGGCAGGCCGTCATACGCCTTGACCGCCCATTCCTTGAACACCGGCACCGCCACCGTGCCGCCCTGCGCATAGCCGCCCAGGCTGCGCGGGCTGTCATAGCCGAGGTACAGGCCGGCGATCATCTGCGGCGTGCCGCCGATGAACCATACGTCGGTCGGGCCGGAATTGGTGCCGGTCTTGCCGAAGATCGGACGCCCCAGGTCGCGCAGCGCGGTGGCGGTGCCGCGCTGGATGACGCCTTCGGTGATGTGCACCATCTGGTAGGCGCTCATCGCGTCGAGCACCTGGCGACCGCGCATCGCCGGGCGCGGCATTGCCTTGCCGTCCCACTCGCGCATGTTGCAGCCGTCGCAGGCGCGCCAGTTTTCCGGCCAGATCACCTGCCCGTTGCGGTCCTGCACCACGTCGATCAGCGACGGATCGTGCCAGCGGCCCCAGTTGGCGAGCACGCCATAGGCGTTGACCATCTTCTCCACCGTCGTCTCGCCCGCGCCCAGCGCGTAGGAGAGATAGGGCGAATAATCGCCGATCTGCATCGCCTTGATGAGCTTGACGACATTGGCCATGCCGGTCTGCGCCGCGGCGCGCACCGTCATCAGGTTGCGCGACTGTTCGATGCCCCAGCGCATCGTGTGCGGGCCGGCGCCGCGCGAATTGCCGAAGTTCCTGAAGCATTTCTGCCCCAGTCGCGCGCCCTGGTAGACGCAGAACGGCCCGTCGACGATGATCGACGCCGGGGTCATGCCGTGTTCCAGCGCGGCGGAATAGACGATCGGCTTGATCGTCGATCCGGGCTGGCGCATCGCCTGGGTGGCGCGGTTGAACGATTGCACGCTGGCGTCGAACCCGCCCTGCATCGCCAGGATGCGCCCGGTCATCGGTTCCTGCACCACCATCCCGCCGGAGATGCGCGGGACCGAGCGCAGCGCGAACGCACCGCCCGCCGATGGCGCCACCGCCAGGATGTCGCCCGGCTTGATCGCGCCGAACGCCGGACTGCCGACGCCGCGCACCGGCATCTGCGCCGCGCCGCGCGGCAGCGTGCCGGTCGACCCGTCGGCGAAGCCGAGTTGCCACGCATCGCCATCGCGCGCGATCACGATGCCCGCGCGCCAGTCCGAATAATCGAGCGCGATATTGGTGTTGAGCAACGCGCCCAGCCACGTGCCGCCATCGCCCAGCTCGACATGCCGCAGCGGCCCGGACCAGCCACGCCCGCTGTCGAAGCGCAACAGGCCGTTGCGCAGCGCCGCGGCGGCATATTCCTGCACCCGCCGGTCCATCGACGTGCGCACCCACAGCCCGCCGGCATAGACGCTGTGCGGCCCGTCGTCGGCATTTTCGCCGAACCGGTCGATCAGTTCGCGGCGAACCTCCTCGACGAAATAGCCGCCGACACGCTCGAACTTGGGCGTGCGCCGCGCGATCGCGCCGATCGGTTCGGCCGCGGCGGCGCTGGCCTGCGCCTGCGTCACGAAACCGTTCTTGACCATCTCGCGCAGCACGTAGTTGCGCCGTTCCAGCGCGCGATCGGTGCTGCGGAACGGATCGTAATTCGCCGGTCCCTTGGGCAGGATCGCCAGATAGGCCATCTGCCCGAGCGTCAGCTCGTCCAGTTCCTTGTCGAAATAGGCGTGCGACGCGGCCTCCACGCCATAGGCGTTGCGGCCCAGGAAGATCTGGTTGAGGTACAGTTCGATGATCTGCTGTTTCGACAGCGTCTGTTCGATCTTGTACGCCAGCAACGCCTCACGGATCTTGCGCGTGGGCGAATATTCGTTGCCGATCAGCAGGTTCTTGGCGACCTGCTGCGTGATGGTCGATCCGCCGCGGGCGCGCTGGCCGGTGCCGAACTTGCGCGCATAGTCGATCACCGCGCCCGCCAGGCCGGGGAAGTCGACGCCGTGGTGCTCGAAGAAGGTCTTGTCCTCCGCCGCCAGGAACGCGCGCACCAGCAGCGGGGGATATTCGGCGAAGGCCAGCTGCACGCGCCGTTCGCGCGCATAGGAATAGATCGGCGATCCGTCGCCCGCCCGCACGTTGGTGGGCAGCGGCGGCTGATACGCCTTCAGCTTGTCGACCGAGGGCAGGTCGCGCGCGAACACCAGCCAGAACACGCCCGCGGCGACCGCCGCCAGCCCGGCCAGCCAGACGCCCCAGCGCACGATTCGCCGCCGCCACAGCCCCGCCAGCGCACCGCCGGCGCCGCGGCGCGCGGTCATCGTCTCGCTGGGGGTATCGGAAGCCATAGGCGCCTGCGTTTAGCAGGTTCGCGCCCCGTGGAAAGTACGGGGCCGCGTCACTTCATCGCGAGGCGGCGCGCGAAATAGACGTCGACGGCGCGCTGCACGCTCTGCGCGATCTTCGCGCGGCCTTCGCGGCTGTCGAGGAACGCCGCGTCGGAGGGGGTGGAGAGATAGCCGGTTTCGAACAGGATCGAGGGCATGTCCGGCGCCTTGAGCACCAGCAGCGAGGCGGTGCGGTGGAAATCGGCCTTGGTCGGGATCAGCGGCCGCGCCTCACGCCCCAGCAGCCGCGCGAACCCGGCGGAGGCGTTCATCGTCTCGCGCTGCGTCAGGTCGATCAGCAGCGAGGAGACGTCGGCGTTGCGATCCAGGTTCACGCCCGCGATCACGTCGGCCTTGTTCTCGCGCGCGGCCAGCCGGGCGGCTTCCTTGTCCGATGCGACGTCCGACAGGGTATAGGCGGTCGCGCCGCTGGGCGTCCCTTCGCCGACGCTGTCGCAATGGATGGAGATGAACAGGTCCGCCTTCAGCCGCCGCGCCATGCCGAAGCGTTCGCGGTGCAGGATGTAGCGGTCGTCGTCGCGGGTCAGCGCGACGCGCACGCGCCCGCTGTCCAGCAGCGCGGTGCGGATCGCGCGAGCGATGCGCAGCGTCACGTCCTTTTCGCGCAGCCCGGTGTCGGGGTTGATCGCGCCGGGATCGACCCCGCCGTGCCCGGCGTCGATGACGACCAGCGGGCGATCCGCCTCCCCCTCCACGCGCGGCAGCGCGACGCCCGCGGCGGGCGGCGGCACGGGGACCGAGACGCGGACGCGTCCGCGCGGCGGGGGTGTGTCGGCATCGCCGCTCTTCCCCCAGTTCCACGGCAGGAAGCGCAGCGGCCCGGCGGCGGAGGCGGCGGCGAAGCCGGCCGCGTCGACACGCCGCAGCCGTAGCGCCAGCGCCCGCCCGCCATCGACGAAGCGCCCGCCCGCCACCACCATCGGCTGCGCCAGGTCCAGGACGATGCGCGCGCCGTCCTGCCCGCGCCGCGCCATCCGCACGGGCGCACCCGCCGCCGATGAGGACGCGGCCGGCTGCGCCCCATCGACGTCGATCGCGATCCGGTCCGGTCCGGGCAGGACGAAGCTGGCGGCGCGCGCCACTGCCGCGTCGAAGCGGATGGTGACTCCGTCCGCGCCGACGTCGACACGCTCGACCGTCGCCGCCAGCGCGGGCGCGCCGGGGAACAGGCCCATCAACAGGACGGCAAGCAGCGACACGCCGCTTCCATGCCGCCACCATCCCCGTGCGGTCCAGCGAAAAGCCCGCTGGCCGTCGATCGTCGCCGTGCGTTGCATCATGCCGGCGGTGTTAGGCAACGTGGTTTCAAGCCGCGGTTGCCGCGCGCGGTTAACGTTGTGTTCGGAAAGAGATTGCCGGCGCATTTGCCATGTCGCCGGCCGAAACGTGCCGGTTGATGCGCGGGCGCGGCAATGCTACCCCGTCATTTCGGGGAAAGGAGCGTGCCTGGCGCGCAACTTGCTCCCCGAACTAACTGCCCGCCCGGCATGTCGCCGGCACCGGGCCATCAGGTTGACGCTCGCAATGCCGTATTCCGCCCGACCGCTGTTCCGACCGGCCCCTGCCGGCGGTGACGGTACGGTCGCGGCCTTCGTCGGTCCCCGGCACGTCCGGGGCCTGCGGCCAGCGACAGCAGCACCCATCACCATCCGCGCCGCCGCCCCCTTCGGGCGGGCGGCCGCGCCTTATCGTCGCGCCGCGGCGCCCCATGCGGGCAGGCCGGGCGCGTGGAGACCGTTCAATGACCACGCGCATGCTGATCGACGCACGCCACCGGGAAGAAACCCGGGTGGCCGTCGTCAAGAGTAACCGGATCGAGGAATTCGATTTCGAAAGTGCCGAGCGCAAGCAGCTCAAGGGCAATATCTATCTGGCCAAGGTGACGCGCGTCGAGCCGTCGCTGCAGGCGGCCTTCGTCGATTACGGCGGCAACCGCCACGGCTTCCTGGCCTTTTCCGAAATCCACCCGGATTATTACCAGATCCCCAAGGAGGATCGCGACGCGCTGCTGCGTGAGGAAGCGGAACACGCCGCCGAGGAAGCCGCGCTGCGCGCCGAGCTGGACGCCGCCGACGATGACGAGGACGGCGACGAGGATGCCGACGACGATCACGCCGACGACGTGGACGCCGGCGACGACGATCACGGCGGCGACGATCATGGCGGGGACGCGCCGCGTCGCCGGTCGCGCGGCAACGGCGGCGGCAACGACGATCAGGTCGAGGCGCTGCGCCAGCGCCGCATGAACCTGCGCCGCCGCTACAAGATTCAGGACGTCATCCGCCGCCGCCAGGTGCTGCTGGTGCAGGTCGTCAAGGAGGAGCGCGGCAACAAGGGTGCGGCGCTGACCACCTATCTGTCGCTGGCGGGCCGCTATTGCGTGCTGATGCCCAACACCTCGCACGGGGGCGGGATCAGCCGGAAGATCTCGAACGCGGCCGATCGCAAGCGGCTGAAGTCGATCATGGCCGATCTGGCGCTGCCGGCGTCGATGGGCTGCATCGTGCGCACCGCCGGGCTGCAGCGCACCAAGACCGAGATCAAGCGCGACTTCGACTATCTCGCCCGGCTGTGGGACGAGATCCGTGAAAAGACGCTGACCTCGTCCGCGCCCGCGCTCGTCTATGGCGACAGCGACCTGATGAAGCGTGCGATCCGCGACATCTACAACAAGGACATCGACGAGGTGATCGTCGAGGGCGACGAAGGCTATCGCCAGGCGCGCGAATTCATGAAGCTGCTGATGCCCAGCCACGCCAAGAAGGTGAAGCATTACAGCGACCCGGTGCCGCTGTACCAGCGCGCCGGCGTGGAGGACCAACTGGCGGCGATGTACCATCCGGTCGTCCAGCTGAAGTCGGGCGGCTATCTGGTCATCAACCCGACCGAGGCGCTGGTGTCGATCGACATCAACTCCGGCCGGTCGACCCGCGAACACAATATCGAGCAGACCGCCACCGCGACCAACCTGGAAGCGGCGCAGGAAATCGCGCGCCAGCTGCGGCTGCGCGACATGGCGGGCCTGGTCGTCATCGACTTCATCGACATGGACAACAATTCCAATGTCCGGAAGGTCGAGAAGGCGATGAAGGAGGCGCTGAAGAACGACCGCGCGCGCATCCAGGTCGGCCGCATCTCCAGCTTCGGGCTGATGGAGATGAGCCGCCAGCGGCTGCGCACCGGCGTGCTGGAGGCATCGACCCGCCCGTGCCCGCATTGCGAGGGTACCGGCTTCGTGCGCACCGCGTCGTCGTCGGGCCTGTCGGCGCTGCGCCTGCTGGAGGATGAGGCCGCGCGCGGGCGCGGATCGCTGCTGACGCTGCGGTGCAGCCAGGAAGCGGCCTTCTACGTCCTCAACCGCAAGCGCGCCGACATCGCCGAGATCGAGGATCGCTACGGCGTGCAGGTCGACATCATCGCCGACGGCGAGCAGGAAGGCGCGCGCATGTCGGTCGAGGCGTCCGGCCCGCCGCCCGCGCACGCACCCAAGTTCGACCGCCCGATCGAGGATCTCGAGGACGATCTCGACATCGAGGAAGAGGACGAGATCGAGGAGGAGGACGAGGCCGTCGAGGAAGACGAGGCGCCGTCCGAACGCCGCGAGCGCGCCGAGGGCGAGGGTGACGGCGAGGGCCGCAACGGCCGCCGCCGTCGCCGCCGCCGTGGTCGTCGCGGCCGCAACCGGCCCGAGGGCGAGAGCGAGGACGGCGAATCCGCGGAGCGCGACGTCGACGCTCCTGCCGCCGAAGCGGATGAGGACGCCGAGGCCGAGGCCGTTGCGGACGACACCGCTCCGGTCGAGGCGGAGGGCGAAGGCGCCGGTCGCCGCCGTGGCCGCCGCGGCCGTCGCGGTCGCCGTCGCGACGGTGACCGTCCGGCGGAGGGCGATGCCGCCGGCACCGAGCCGGTGAGCGACGCCGTCGAGGCGGAAGCCGAGGCCGAACCGGTCGTCGCGGCCGAGCCGGAGGAGGCGCCCGCGCCCGAACCGGCGCCCAAGACGCGCCGCCGCCCGCGCGCCCGCGCCGCTGCCCCGGTCGAAGCGGCCGCGGTCGAGGAAGACGCCGCGCCCGCGCCCGCGCCGGTCGCCGAGGCCGCTGCGGCGGATGCCCCGGCCAAGCCCAAGCGCACCCGCCGCAAGAAGCCGGTCGAGCCGATCGCCGAGGCGGGCGATGCCGGTCCGGTGAACGACGGCCTGGGCGCGCCCGAGCCGGAAGCCGACGAGCCGGAAGCGGCCCCCGCCCCGGCCAAGCCGAAGCGTACGCGCCGCAAGAAGGCCGACGCCCCTGCCGCCGAGCCGGCCGAGGCTGCTCCGGCAGCGGAGGCCAAAACCGATGGCGACGACGCCCCGTCGGATGCTTCGTCGGATGCCACCGAGGACGAGGCGAAGGACGACGGCGCCCCCACCACCCCGCGTCGCGGCTGGTGGCAGCGCACCTTCGGCGCATGACGGACCCGGCCGCCCTCCTCCCCCCGCCGCCGCGCGGCGTGGACGGACGGGGGCGGCCGGCCGCTTCGGCGACGTCGGGTCAGCGGCGGTTCAGCGACCGTCGCTATCCCGGCGCGCGATGACGCCCCGACCCATCCGCCGCGCGACCGCGCGCCGCGCGCCCTTCCGCCGGTTCGTGATCGGCATCGCGGTGACGGTGCTGGTCGCCGCGCAGCCCGCACAGGCGCAATCGATCCTGCGCGATGCGGAGACCGAGGCGCTGCTGCGCGACATGTCGGCGCCGCTGGTCACCGCCGCTGGGCTGCGCCCCACCGACGTCCAGTTCGCGCTGGTCAACGACGATTCGATCAACGCCTTCGTCGCTGGCGGGCAGATCGTCTACATCCACACCGGGCTGATCCAGGCGGCCGACAACGCCAACCAGGTGCAGGGCGTGATCGCGCATGAACTAGGGCATATCGCCGACGGCCATATCATCAGCGGCGAACAGGCGCAGAAGCCCGCGATGGGCATCTATCTGCTGTCGATGGTCCTGGGGCTTGCCGCGATGGCGGCGGGCGGGGGCGAGGCGGGCGCGGGCATCCTGGCCGCCGGGCAACAGGCCGCGCTGGGCAAATACCTGTCGTTCACCCGCGTGCAGGAAGCGACCGCCGACGCCTCCGCGGTCCGCTACCTCAATACCGCGAACATCACCGGCAAGGGGATGCTCAGCTTCTTCAAGACGTTGCAGCAGCAGGAATATCGCTACGGGACGAAGAACATCGACCCGTTCATGCAATCGCACCCGCTGTCGGGCACGCGCATCCAGACGCTGACCGCCGATCTTCAGGCGTCGCCGGCATGGAACAAGCCGTCCGACCCGGCGATCGAGGAGCGGTTCCGCCGCGTGAAGGCGAAGCTGGACGGTTACCTGCTCCCCCCGCCGCAGGCGATGCAGAAATATCCGGAAAGCGACCAGTCGGTCTATGCGCATTACGCGCGCGCCTATGCCTATCATCGTGCCGGCTACCCCGACAAAGCCGATGCCGAGGCGGAGGCGCTGGTCGCGCATTCCCCCGACGATCCCTATTTCCAGGAGATCATGGGCCAGATCCTGCTGGAAGCGGGCAAGCCCAAGCTGGCGATCGCCCCGCTCAGGCAGGCGACCGAGGGGTCGCGCAACGACCCGCTGATCGCCACCACCTACGGTCATGCGCTGATCGCCACCGAAGACCCCAAGAATTACGACGAGGCCAAGCGCGTGCTGCGCACCGCAGTGGGCCGCGATACGGAGAATCCGTTCGCCTGGTTCCAGCTGGGCACCGTCTACGAACTGACCGGGGACGAGGCGCGTGCCGCGCTGGCGAGTGCCGAGCGCGCCAGCATGGTCGGCGACCATCGCACCGCCGTCGATCGCGCGCGCGCGGCGATGGCGGGCCTGACGAAAAATACCCCCGACTGGATCCGCGCGCAGGATATCGCGATGACCTCGCAGACCGCGGCCGACAAGGACAGGAAGAAGAAACGGTGAACCGCGTCTGGTTGCTGGGAATGGTGGTGCTGGGCGCGTTGTTCGGCGCGGGCGGCATGTGGCTGGCCAATCGCGCCGCGCCGGATGCGGGCGACCGCGCGCGCACCGAACAGGTGGTGCGCGAATATCTGCTGGCCAACCCGGAGATCATCCCGCAGGCAATGCAGAAATTGCAGGAACGCGACGCCGCCCGCGCGGTCGCCGCGTCGCGCGGCGTGATCGAGGAACCCTATGCCGGTGCATGGATCGGCAATCCCAAGGGCGATGTCACGCTGGTCGAATATTACGACTATAATTGCGGCTTCTGCCGCGCCAGCCTGCCGACGATCGACCGGCTGGTCGCCGCCGACCGCAACCTGCGCGTGGTGTTCAAGGAATTGCCGGTCCTGTCCGACGAAAGCCGCACCGCCGCGCGCGCCGCGCTGGCGGCGGCGTCGCAGGGGAAGTTCAAGGCGTTCCACGATGCGCTCTACGCCGCCGGCCCGGTCAGCGACGCGACGATCGCGCAGGCCGCTAAGGCGTCCGGCGTCGACGCCGCGCGCATCCCCGCCGATGCCGATGCGACGATCCGCCAGAACATGGAAACCGCCGCAAAGCTGGGCATCACCGGCACGCCCAGCTGGGTGGTGGGCGACCAGGTGCTGAGCGGCGCGCTGCCGATCGAACGGCTGCAGGACGCGATCGCGAAGGCGCGCGCGGCGCGCTGAGCGCGGAGGCGCACTCGGCGTCCCGCCCGCTTCCGTGACGGACGTCGCCGCGCTACGACGGGAAGATGCTGTATCTCACCCTGAAAGCCGCCATTTCCGGGGTTCTGATCGCGATCGCATCGACGCTGGCCAGACGTTATCCGGGCTTCGGCGCACTCATCGCATCGCTGCCGCTGGTGTCGGTGCTCGGCATGATCTGGCTGTGGGGCGAAAAGCCGGATGCCACCAACATGGCCGCGCATGCGCAGGCGACCTTCTGGTACGTCCTGCCCTCGTTGCCTATGTTTCTTCTCATCCCGTCGCTGCTTCGGCACGGGTTGGGGTTCTGGCCCGCGCTGCTGGCAGGATGCTGCCTGACCATCGCGCTTTATGCGGCCATGACGTGGCTGGCGCCGCGCCTGGGCGTTCAGCTGTGACGGCGCCGCGCCCCGCTTCGGCTCGGCATCGCGCCCCTCACCAACGCACCCGCCCCGACAGCACCGGCCGCAGCATCAGCGCGTTGAGGTCGATCGCGATGTGCAGCGCGATCGCGGTCCATAGCTGCCCGGTCAGCAGGTAGACGAACGCCAGCAGCGCGCCCGACACCGCGGTCGCCGCCACCCCGCGCCAGCCCTGGTAACGGTGCGCGATGCCGAACAGCGCGGTCGCCACCGCGAACCCCGCCAGCGCCGATCCAGTCACCCACGCGATGGCGATCGGCAGCAACAGGCGGAAGAACGCTTCCTCGTTCACCCCCGCGCCGATCGACAGCGGCACGCTCCACAACAGGCCCGCGGAGGTGCGCGGCATCAACCCCTCGACATCGCCCAGCCCCAGCGGGCGCCCGCGCCAGCGTTCGGCCAGCGCCAGCATCGCGCCGCCCAGCATGATCCCGCCGACCACCCACAGCGCCCCGGCATCGACGACGATCGTGCCCCCCGCCCAGCGGATCGCGGCGGCGCGCGCGGGGAAAAACTCGGGCGGCAGCGCGACCAGCGCGTTCAGCCGTCCGGTCAGCGCCAGCACCGCCAGCGTCGTCCCGCCCAGCCACACGCACTGCCGCCACAGGCGGCGCGCCGGGCCGCGGCGTACCGGCGTCCAGCCGACAGGCAGCACGCCGCCGCGCAGATAGGCCCAGAGCGCGCCGAGCGCCGCCGTCAGCGCGACGAGGGCGATCACACGGGGCCGTTACTGGTCGAGGCGGTGTTCGCCCTTCACCCAGCGCACCGTGCCGGACGAGGCGCGCATCACGACGCTTTCGGTCGTCATCACCTTGCCCTTGCGCTTGACCCCGGCGAGCAGCGAGCCGTCGGTCACGCCGGTGGCGGCAAAGATGCAGTCGCCCTTCGCCAGTTCCTTCAGGTCGTACTGGCGGTCGAGATCCTCGATCCCCCATTTGCGCGCGCGGGCGCGTTCGTCGTCGTTGCGGAACAGCAGCCGGCCCTTGAACTGCCCGCCGACGCAGCGCAGCGCCGCACAGGCCAGCACGCCTTCCGGCGCGCCGCCCGATCCCATGTAGACGTCGATCGTGGTGTCGGGATCGGACGTGGCGATCACGCCAGCGACGTCGCCGTCGCCGATCAGCACCACGCCGCAACCGATCGCGCGCAGCTCGGCGATCAACGCCTCGTGCCGCGGGCGGTCGAGGACGCAGGCGATGATCTCGCTCGGCTTCACCCCCTTGGCCGCCGCGATCGCCTCGACATTCTGGGTCGGCGTGCGGTCGAGGTCGATGACCCCGGCGGGCAGGCCGGGGCCGACCGCCAGCTTGTCCATATAGACGTCGGGCGCGTTGAGCAGCCCGCCCGCCTCCGCGATCGCCAGCACCGCCAGGCTGTTCGGCCCCGACTTGGCGCAGATCGTGGTGCCTTCCAGCGGATCGAGCGCGATGTCGATCTTCGGCCCGTTGCCGGTGCCCACCTTCTCGCCGATGTACAGCATCGGCGCCTCGTCGCGCTCGCCCTCGCCGATGACGACGGTGCCCTCCATCGGCAGTTCGTTGAGCGCGGCGCGCATCGCCTCCACCGCGGCGGCGTCGGCGGCCTTTTCGTCGCCGCGCCCGGTCAGCGTCGAGGCGGCGATCGCCGCCGCCTCGGTCACGCGCACCATTTCCAGCACGAGCACACGGTCGAGAACCTTGCTGGCGGTCGGCATCGCTTTTCCTCTTCATCCACGGGCGGTTGCTGCGCCCGTGGATAGGCGCGGCACATGACGGTGTCGAGGCAGCGCGGTGATTTTGTTTTACATGTTATACGCGCGCACCGCCCCGTTGCGGGATCAGTCGCGCAGCAGTTCGTTGATGCTGGTCTTGCTGCGGGTCTGCGCGTCGACGCGCTTGACGATCACCGCGCAATACAGGCCCAAATTGCCGCCGGTCGACCCGGGCACGACCACCGCATAGGGCGGTACTTCGCCGCGATACACCTCGCCGGTGGCGCGGTCGATGATCTTGGTCGACGCGCCCAGGTACACGCCCATCGACAGCACCGCGCCCTCGCCCACGCGCACACCCTCGGCCACTTCGCTGCGCGCGCCGATGAACGCGCCGTCGCCGATGATGACCGGATCGGCCTGCAACGGCTCCAGCACGCCGCCGATCCCGGCGCCGCCGGAGATGTGGACGTTCTTCCCGATCTGCGCGCAGCTGCCGACGGTGGCCCAGGTATCGACCATCGTGCCTTCGCCGACATAGGCGCCGATGTTGACGAAGCTGGGCATCAGCACCGCGCCCTTGGCGACATGCGCGCCGCGGCGCACGATACTGCCGGGCACCGCGCGGAAACCCGCGGCGCGGAATTCCGCCTCGCTCCAGCCGGAGAATTTCGACGGTACCTTGTCGAACCAGTGGCCCGCACCGGGACCATTGTCGATCAACGCATTGTCGTTGAGGCGGAACGACAGCAGAACCGCCTTCTTCAGCCACTGGTTGACGCGCCAGCCGCCGTTGCCGTCGGGCTCGGCGACGCGCGCGGTGCCCGCGTCCAGCATCGCCAGCGCGCGGTCGACCGCCACGCGCACCTCGCCCCCGGTGGTCAGCCCCAGATCGGCGCGATTGTCCCAGGCGGCATCGATCGTCGCGGAAAGCTCGGCGGTCATTGGTCCTCCAACAGTGACTGGACCCAGGCGGTGACGTCGGTCACGCGCAGGTCGACATAGGATCGGTCGGCGTCGTGGTGCTGCTCGGACCCGTTGTCCACCCATACGGTCGTCATGCCGATCGCCTTGGCGGGGGCCAGGTTGCGGGCCATGTCCTCGACGAACAGCGCGCGGGTGGGGTCGATGCCGAACGCCGCGCACAGCCCGGCATAGGCGCCGGGCGCCGGCTTGGGCACCAGGTCCATCGCATGGATGTCGTGCACCGCCTCGAAACTCTGCCCCAGGCCCAGCCGCTCCAGCACCTTCAGCGCATAGGGGCGGTCGCCGTTGGTGAAGACCAGCTTGCGCCCGGGCAGCTGCGCCAGCGCGGCGGCGAGCGGGGCGTTCTCCTCCAGCACGTCCATCTCGATATCGTGGACGAACGTCAGGAAGGCGGCCGGATCGATATCATGCTCGGCCATCAGCCCGGCCAGCGTGGTGCCGTGGCCCAGGAAATAGTCCTTCTGGATGCGTCGCGCCTCGACCGGGTCGACCGACAGGAAATCGGCGATGAACGCGGTCATCCGCGCGTCGATCAGCGCGAAGAGGTTCGCGCTCGCCGGATAGAGCGTGTTGTCGAGATCGAAGATCCAGGTGTCGATATGGGCAAGCGCGGGGGGCATCGCCCGCGCTGATGCCCGATGGCCGCGGGATAGTCGAGCCGGATCGCGCCTCCCTGCCCGTCTACCCCCTGCCCGTCAGAAGGACGACCAGTCGTCCTCCACCGCCAGCGCGGCGTTGCCGGCCTGTCGCACGATCCGCTGCGGCGCGAGCCGGGCGGTGGCCGCGGGCGCCGGCGCCGGCTCGGCACGCGCGGTCGCGAGCGGCGTGACGGCACCGCCGCCGGTGCGGAAGCGCGCCACTTGCGAGGCGAGCATGTCCGCTTCCTCCGCCAGGCTGCGCGCCGCGGCGGTCGCCTGTTCGACCATCGCGGCATTCTGCTGCGTCACGCCGTCCATTTCCGACACCGCGGTGCTGACCTGAACCAGGCTGGTCGATTGCTGTTCGGCCGACGCCGCGATCTCGCGCACCAGCCCGTTGATCTCGGTGATGCGCTCGATGATCCGGGTCAGCGCCTCGCCCGTCTCGCCGACCAGCCCGACGCCGTTGCCGACCTGGTCGGCGGAGGCGGTGATGCGCGCCTTCACGTCCTTGGCCGCGTCGGCGGACCGCTGCGCCAGCGCGCGCACCTCGCTGGCGACGACGGCGAAGCCCTTGCCGGCATCGCCGGCGCGCGCCGCCTCGACCCCGGCGTTGAGCGCCAGCAGGTTGGTCTGGAACGCGATGCCGTCGATCACGCTGATGATGTCCGAAATCTCGCCGGACGTGCGCTCGATCGCGCCCATCGCCTCGACCGCGGCCTGCATCACCTCGCCGGAACGCTGCGCCTCGTCGCGCGCCTGTTCGACGGCGGCATTGGCGCGCGCCGCGCGGGCAGCCGATTCGCGCACGCCGCTGGTGATCTGTTCCATCGCGGCGGCGGTCTGCTCCAGGCTGGCGGCCTGCTGCTCGGTGCGCTGGGACAGGTCGTCCGACGCCTGGCGGATGTCGGCGGCGCCGTTGTTGATGCCGCTGGTCGAATCGGACACGCGCCTCATCGTCGACTGCAGCGCCTGCGCGGCATTGTTGAAATCGCTCTTCAGCTTGGCGAACGGCCCGGTCAGCTCGGCATTCACGCGCACCATCAGGTCGCCGTCCGCCAGCCGCGACAGCGCGTCGCCGACGCTGCCGACGATCAGGTCGGTCTGTTCCTGCTTGGCGCGCTCGGCCCCGGCCAGCTGATCGCGGAACGCCAGCGTCGCGCCGGCCAGCTGCCCCAGCTCGTCGCGACGCGATGCGGCGGGCACCTCCACCGACAGGTCGCCCTCGCTCATCCGCCGCACCACGCCGACCAAGGCGATCAGCGGCGCCACGACGAACCGGCGCGCGGCATAGCCCACCAGCAGCACGACCAGCACGGTGATCGCGGCGGCGCCGACGATCAGGATGTTGGCCAGCGACGCGGTCGCACTTGCCCCGGCCGCGACGGCGTCGGCGTGCCGGTCGATCGTGTCCGACACCTCCGACATGCTCTTTTCCAGGGTGTCGAAGCTCTTCAGGAACGCCGGCAGTTGCGCGCCCGCCCTCGCCGGATCGACCTGCGCGGCCTTCACGATCGCTTGCGCCGCGGCGGCATAGCGATCGGCGTCGGCGGTGATGCGCGTGGCCGCCTGCGCGACGTCCGGCGCGGCGACATAGGCGCGATCGACCGCCAGCGCCTCGCGCAGCGCGGCGATGTCCTTGGTCAGCGATCGCGCGGCGTCGGCGGAGTCCAGCCCCGGATTGTTCCGCGCCGCCAGCACGGTCAGCACGTCGCCGCGGATCGCGTCGTGCATCATGTCGGCCGTCATGTGATTGCGTACCAGATCACCGGAATCGTTCAGCCGCGCGACCGCGCCCGCCTGGATCCGGCTGGTCCATACGCTGGTCGCGCCGGCGGCCAGCACAAGGACGGCCAGCGCCGCGATCGCGATCCACGTCATCCGGTTAATCGATCGGGTCATGTCTGCTCCCCATGACGAATGAGGCCGCAAGCATAGTTAGAGATCGCAAAATTTATCTTAATCCTGCCGGAATGGTTGTGATCACCTGTTACCAGACGATCAATCCGGAACATAAAAGTCGTCTTTACCGTATTCTACAAACATTCCTGCATCGCCGTGCGGCTAATCGGATCGCCGGAGGTACGGATGCGCAACACCTACAACATAATGCGCCCATTGATCGCGGCCGCAGCGACGACCGCGATGTTCGCCGCCGCCCCGGCAACTGCGCAGGATGCGCCCGCGGCGGAACCAATCGTGAAGCTGTCGGCCAGCTATAGCGCCGAAGTGATCGGCGTGGTGGATGGCGGCGCGGCACGCGGGGCGCGGGCGCTCGACAATCTCGACATCACCGCCGACGTCGATCTGGCGCGTGCGATCGGGTGGCGCGGCGCGTCCTTCCACGCCGACGTGCTCAACAATTTCGGCGGCAATCCCAACGACCTTGCCGGCACGTTGCAGGGCATCGACAATATCGAGGTCACCAGCCAGCGGCTGAAACTGTACGAGGCGTGGGTGGAACAGGCGCTGGGCGGCGGCGTGACGCTGCGCGCGGGGCTGTACGACCTTAACAGCGAATTCTACGTCAGCGATCCGGCCGGGCTGCTGGTCAACCCGATCTTCGGGATCGGATCGGAACTGTCGTCGACCGGGCCGAACGGGCCGTCGATCTTCCCGTCCACCGCGCTCGCCGCGCGGCTGCGTGTGGAGCGCGGGCGCGGCTATGCGCAGGCGGCCGTCATCAACGCCACCGCCGGCACGCTGGGCGACGACGGCGGCATCGACACCAGCGCGCGCAATGGCGTGCTGGTGATTGCGGAGGCGGGGATCACCGCGCCGCTGCGGCTGGGGATCGGCGGCTGGCGCTATACCAAGCGGCAACCGGGCGTGATCCCGCCGGGCGTCACCCCGGTGGAGGAGCGGTTCGACGCGCAGGACGCCTATGTGCTCGCCTCGTTCGACCTGGCGGGCGCCGAGGGCGACGTGGCGCATACCGCGGTGTTCGCGCGCGCCGGCGTGTCCGACGGGCGCACCACGCCGTTTTCGGGCGGCTGGCAGGCGGGCGTGCTGATCGACCGGCTGTTCGCCGCGCGCCCGGCCAGCATGCTGTCGCTGGGCGCGGGCAGCGGCGTGCTGTCGCGCCCCTATCGCGACGGCGCACCCGCCGGCTCGCCGCCGTTGACCGGGGCGGAGACGCTGTTCGAGCTGACCTATTCGGACGAGCTGCTGGCGGGCCTGTCGATACAGCCCGACGTGCAATATATCCTGCACCCCGGCGCCGACCGGTCGGTGAAGGACGCAATCGTGCTGGCGCTGCGCTTCTCCTATGCCTGGCCGGCGGACTGACGCCCCCTGTTTTCCCGCACCGATGCGGCTATGATGGCCGTTTACGCCATTCCCGCGCCGGAGCTTTTCCATTCGCCAGATCGCCGCGCTTCCCTATCGCCTCGACACCCAGGACACGCGCGACGTGCAGGTGCTGCTCGTCACCTCGCGCGGGACGGGGCGGTGGGTGATCCCCAAGGGCAATATCGACCCGCGCCTGTCGCCGCATGACGCCGCCGCGATGGAAGCGCGCGAGGAAGCGGGCGTGGTCGGCGCGCTGTCGCCGGTGCCGCTGGGCAGCTATCGCTATCGCAAGCGGCGCGGCAGCGGCGCATCGCTGATGGCCGATGTGGAGGTGTTTCCGCTGGCCGTCAGCGAGGAGCTGGACAGCTGGAAAGAGCAGGGCGAGCGCGAACGCCGCTGGTTTCCGCTTGCCCGCGCCGCCGATGTGGTGGACGAGCCCGACCTGCGCGACCTGATCCGCTCCTTCGCGCCGGCCGATTTCCGGGCGGCGATTCGGCGCGGGCGTCAGGCGGGCATGGTCGCCAAAGACTCTGGATGGGGTTCGATGTTCGGTTGGTTTCAGCGCCTGCTTCCCAGGACGGGCAATTTCTTCGAACTGTTCGAGGCGCATGCCGCCGCGGTACAGGCCGGCGCGGAAGCGACCGCGCGGCTGTTCGCGGGCGGCCCGGCCGCCGCGGAGCATATCCGCGAGATCAGCGAACGCGAGCATGACGCCGACGACATCACGCGCGAGGTGCTGGTCACCGTCCGCAAGACGTTCCTGACCCCGTTCGATCGCGGCGCGATCACCGCGCTGATCGGCGCGCTGGACGATACGGTCGACGAGATGCAGGCCGCCGCCGCCGCGGTCGACCTGTACGGCCTGAACGACTTCGCGCCGGAAATGCGCGACATGGCTGCGCTGGCCGTCGATGCCGCGCGGCTGGCGGCGGAGGCGATGCCGCTGCTGCGCGACGTCACCCGCAACGGCGAACGGCTGCACGAACTGACCGAGCGGCTGATCCGTATCGAGGGCCATGCCGACGAGGTCCATGCCGCCGGGCTGAAGCGCGCGCTGCGCGACCACGGCACCGCCGACACGCTGCGCTTCGTCACCGAGCGCGAGATCTACAAGCATCTGGAGCGCATCATCGACGCGTTCGAGGATGTCGCCGACGAGATCGACGGCATCGTCATCGACCACGCCTGACCGGTCCGGGACGATACAGCCATGCACGAACTGGCCTTTCCGCTGCTGGTCGGCCTGATCGCGGTCGCGCTCGCGTTCGATTTCCTCAACGGCCTGCACGATGCGGCCAATTCGATCGCCACGGTCGTCGCCACGCGCCTGCTGTCGCCGGTGCAGGCGGTGCTGTTCGCCGCCGCGTTCAACTTCGCCGCCTATTTCCTGACGATCGCCATCCCCAGCCTGCATGCGGTGGCGGAAACGATCGGCAAGGGGCTGATCGACAAGGACGTGGTGACCCCGGCGGTGATCTTCGGCGCGCTGGGCGGGGCGATGTCGTGGAACGTCATCACCTGGCTGCGCGGCATTCCGTCGTCCAGCAGCCACGCGCTGGTCGGCGGGCTGATCGGCGCGGGCGTCACCCATGCCGGCATCGGCGCGGTGAAATGGGGCGGCCTCAACAAGACGCTGTTGGCGATCGTGCTGTCGCCGACGCTGGGGATGATCCTGGCGATGCTGGTGATGCTGCTGTCCAGCTGGGCGTTGCGCCGCGCCACCGCGAACCGGGCGGAGCGCAATTTCCGCGCGCTGCACCTCCTGTCGTCCGCCGCCTATTCGCTCAGCCACGGGCTGAACGATGCGCAGAAGACGATGGGGATCATCACCGTGCTACTCTATTCCACCGGCTATCTGACCGGCCCGTTCGAGGTGCCGCACTGGGTGGCGATCAGCTGCTATGTCGCGATCGCGGCGGGCACGATGACCGGGGGGTGGAAGATCATCGAGACGATGGGCAGCCGCATCACCAAGCTGTCGCAGCACCAGGGGTTCAGCGCCTCGCTGGCCGGGTCGATCGTGCTGTTCACCGCCTCCGCGCTGGGCATTCCGGTGTCGACCACCCACACGATCACCGGTGCGATCATCGGCGCGGGCACCGCGCGGCGCGCGTCGGCGGTACGCTGGGGCGTGGCGCAGAACGTCGTGATGGCGTGGATCATTACCATTCCCGCCTCCGCGACGATCGGCGCGCTGTTCTACGGCCTGACGCTGCTGTTCTGAACCGCCCGACCGGCCCGCGATCGCGGCGCGGGCCGGCGCCTCGTCACCTCACGGATAGCGGCTCGGGGTCGAGGGCATGATGACCCCGGTTTCCTTGCCGTAGCGATCCCAGGCGGCGACCAGCGCAGCCAGCCGCGCCGGTTCGCGCGCCGCCAGGTCGTGCGTCTCGCCCGGGTCCTCGGCCAGGTTGAACAGCCGCCAGCGGTCGCCCAGGTTCACCGCCTTCCAGTCGCCCTGGCGCAGCGCGCGGCGGCCGAACAATTCGCTGCCGATCGCCTCGTCCGGCGCATGGACGCGCGCCGCCCCGCCCGTCAGATACGCGCGCCAGCTGACGCCGCGCACCGGCTGCACCGTCCGCCCGGCGTAGGTGGCACCGCGCCAGTCGCCGCCCGCCGCCTCCACCAGCGTCGGCACGACGTCCATCACCGTGCCGAAGGCGTGGCTGATCCCGTGCCGCCGCGCGCCCGGCCAGTCGATGAACGCGGCAACGCGCGTCCCGCCCTCGGTCGTGTAACCCTTGTACAGCCACGACGGCGCGGTCGCTGCCTGCGCCCAGCCCGGCCCGTACCAGGCATAGGAGGTCGCGGTGCCGATATTGTCGATGCGATTGTCCGCCGCCTTCACGCGCGCCTGGAACGCGGGGATCTCGATCTTCGCCAGGTCCGCCCCCTCGGCGCCATTGTCGGCGGTGAACAGGATGATGGTGTTGTCGTAGCGGCCGGTGCGCTTCAGGTAATCGATCACGCGGCCGACATTCCGGTCCATGCGGTCGACCATCGCGGCATAGACCTCCATCAGCCGCGCCTGTTCGCGTCGCTTCGCCGGCGACAGTTCGGCCCAGCGTTCGCCCGCGGGCAGTTCGACGTCATGCGCCGCGACGTTCGCCGGGACGAGGCCCAGCGCCTTGAGCCGCGCCAGCCGGCGCTGGCGCAGCGCCTCGAACCCGTCGTCATATGCCCCGCGATAGCGCGCGATATCCTCGGCCGGCGCCTGCAACGGCCAGTGCGGCGCGGTGAAGGTGAGATAGGCGAAGAACGGCTTGCCCGCATCGGCACGGCCCAATTGCTCGATCAGCTTGCCGGCATAGGCGTCCGACGAGTAGAAATCCGCGGGCAGCGCCGCCAGCCGCCGCCCGTTCTCCCAATAGGTCGTGCCCCCGTCGCCCGGCGCCTTCGACAGGTCGGTCCCGAAATGACTGCCGCCGCCCTGCGCCAGGTCGAAGCTCTGGTCGAAGCCGTGGCGCGCGGGGCTGTCCTCCTCGCGCACGCCCAGATGCCATTTGCCCGACATCATCGTGGCATAGCCAAGGTCGCGCAGCCGGTCGGCCAGCGTCACGATATCGCCGGGCAGATAGCCTTCGTAGCCGCGCTGCCCGCGCTGGTTGGGCGCCCACATCTCCGCCATGTTGCCCAGCCCGGCCAGATGGTTGTCGGTCCCCGACAGCAGCATCGAGCGGGTCGGCGAACAGGTGGGCGCCGAATGGAACCCGGTCAGCCGCAGCCCGCGCAGCGCCAGCGCGTCCAGGTTGGGGGTGCGGATCTCGCCGCCGAACGCGCCCAGATCGGAATAGCCCAGGTCGTCGGCGACGATCACCAGGATGTTCGGCGGGGCGGCCCGCGGCGCCGGCGCGGCGGGTGCGGGCGCGGCGGCAGGCGTCGGCGCGCGCGCCGCATTGAGCGCCACCGGGGCGAGCATCGTGCCCGCCAGCAGCGCGGCGGGAAGAAGGAAGCGCATCGAACGGCTCCGGTGAAGATGGACAGGCCGGCGCGACACGCACCGGCCCGGGAAGGGATGGATCAGGCCGCGGCCGCTTCGGGCTTCAGCGCGCGGCTGTGCGTGCCGTCGATCGCGACCGGCACCGATCCGGCGATCGTCGCGCGGCGCAGGTGGCGCTTCTGCTTGCCGAAATCGGCGATCGCGCGGTGCTGCGTCGCGCGATTGTCCCAGATGGCGACATCGCCCGGCTGCCAGCGCCAGCGCACCGTATTCTCCGGCTTGGTGATATGCTCCTGCAGCGTCTGGAACAGCCGGCTCGAATCCTCGCGGTTCAGCCCGACGAAATTCTTGACGAAATTGCCCAGCAGCAGCGCCTTCTCGCCCGTCACCGGATGGACGTGCACGACCGGATGCTCGGTTTCGTAGACGGTGGAGGCGAACACCTCGCGGTGGCGGCGGATCTGTTCGTCCGACGCCTCGGGCCGGGCGACGGCATAGTCATAGGCGTTGGTGTGCACCGCGCGCAGGTCCGCCACCAGCGCCTTGAGCGCGGGCGGCAGCCCTTCGTAGGCGGCGACCCCGTTCGCCCACAAGGTATCGCCGCCCGCGGCCGGGATCACCAGCGCGCGCAGGATCGACGCCGCCGGAAAGGCCGGCAGGAAGGTGATGTCAGTGTGCCATTGCGACGCCGCCTCCCCCTCGCGCGAGTTGAGTTCCAGCAGGAAGCGCGATCCCTCGGCCACCGGCACGGTCGGATGCGCCAGCGGGTCGCCCAGCCGGCCGGCGAACGCCTCGTGCGCGGCATCGTCCAGCTGCGTCTGGCCGCGGAAGAAGATCACCTTGTGGCGGACCAGCGCGCGCTTGATCGCCTCCACGGTCACTTCGTCCAGGTCGCCCGACAGGCGCACGCCGCGCACCTCGGCGCCGATCCGCCCCGCGACGGGCACGATGTCGAGCGGGCTTTCGGCGTCCGCGGCATTGTCGAACTGGTGCTGCAATGCGGTCATGTCGATCACTCCTTCGATGAGGGTCAGGCAGGGAAAGCCCCGGGCCGGGGTGTGCCGCGCGCCTCCAGCGCGGCGCGGATCGCGGCATGGCGGGTCTGGTCGATCGGAAAGCGCCAGATCAGCGAGGCCGAGATGATGTGCGCGACGGCGGGGCCGAGCGCGAAGACGTATTTGAGCGCCTCCAGCGCGGCGGGCGCGCTGGCCCCGCGCGGCTGGAACCCCAGCCACGCCAGGACCGGCAGCGCGATGCCGATCCCCAGCGCGGGGCCGCTCTTGCTCGCCAGGCTGAACACGGAAAAGAACAGGCCGGTCCGGTTGTGCCCGGTGCGCAGTTCGTGCGCATCGGCGACGTCGGCCACCATCGCGCGCAGCATCAGGTTGCCCGACCCTTGCGTCAGCCCCTGCGCCACCGCCAGCGCGATCAGCAGCCACAGCATGTCGGGAAAGACCGCCAGCAGCGCGACGTTGATCGCGGCCTGCGCCAGCTCGCCGGCGATCGCGGTCTCGCGCTTGCCCAGCCGCCGACCGATCGCCAGCCAGATCGGCCCGGCGGCGACACCGAACACGAATTGCAGCAGGTACAGCCCGCTCGCCCATTGCGGCAGCCCCATGTAGCTGACGCAGAAGAACGCGATCAGCCCGGCACGGATCGACTGGCCTGCCGTCACCGCCACGTCCGACGCCAGCACGCGAAGCAGCAGCCGGTCGCGGAAGATCAGCGTCGCCGCGCGCCATGCGCCGGTACGCTGCGCCGGCCGCGCCGGGGCCGCCGGTTCGCCAATCACGCCCAGGCTCAGCAGCAGCGCGGGCGGCAGCGTCAACAGGATGAACACGCCCGCCGCGTGCAGCTTCAGCACGCCGTCGGCGGGGCGCCATTGGTCGATCAGCGTCGGCAGGATCAGGACCAGCAACAGCCCCAGCGCCCGCATCGTCTGCTGATAGGTCACGATCCGCGTGCGTTCGTGATAGTGCGCCGACAATTCCCCCGCCCAGGCGGAAAAGGGAATCTCGATCATCGTCCAGCCGGCGTAGAAGACGAACAGTGCGTCCGCCAGATACGCCGTCGGGATGTGCGCGGGCGGGAAGAACAGCAACGCCGCACCGATCCCGAACAGCGCGCCGCCCGCCGCGATCCACGGCCGGCGCCGTCCGAAGCGCGTGCGGGTGCGGTCCGACAGCATCCCGACGATCGGGTCGGCCGCCACGTCCCAGAACCGGCCCAGGAAGAAGATGAACCCGATCGTCGCCAGCGACAGGCCGAAATGGCTGGCATAAACCTGCGGCACGAACAGCGTCAGCGGCAGCCCCGCGCCGGACAGCGGAATGGCAAGCGACCCGAAGCCGAGCAATCGCGCGCCCGCGATTCCCGCCGGCTCGTCGCCGCCACGCGAACGGGTGCGGCGCGGCGCCGCGCGGGGTGCGTCGTGCAGGGGAATGCTCGCCATCGCGGCCTCCGTCAGAACCGGGCCTTCAGCGTCGCGCCATAGGTGCGCGGATCGCCCAGGATCGCGCTGACCAGCCCGTAGTTGAGCACGTTCAGCGTCTGGAAATAGTCCTTGTCGAACAGGTTGCGCGCCCAGACCGACAGGTCGTAGCGCCCGTCGCGGCCCAGCCGCACGCCCGCACGCGCGTTGACGATGCCGTATCCGGGGACCAGCCCGTAGCGGCTGTTGCTGGCGACGGTGTAATAGGACGACCGGTACGACCAGTCGGCGTGCACATAACCCTCCGCCGCGTCGCCCGCGAACCGCTGCGTCACGTCGCCGCCGACCGATGCCGACCAGCGCGGCACGCCCGCCAGCGGCTGCCCGGCGAAGTCGCGCGCCGGGGTGCCGCCGGGACTGGTGGCGGTCGGGTTCAGCGCCTCGACCGGGGTCGGCCCGTTGGGATACTCGCGATAGGTGGCGTCGGTATGCGCGACCGACGCGGTCAGGTTCAGCCAGTCGGTCGCGCGCACCGCCAGATCGGCTTCGAACCCGCGCGACCGCACCGCCGGGATGTTCGCGATATAATTGACGTAATTGTTGGTGCCGACCAGCTGCTGGACGATCGTCGTCTGATAGTCGCGCACGTTGGTCTGGTACGCGGCCAGGCTCAGCGTCACGCGCCGGTCGAACAGCTGCGATTTCAGCCCGATCTCGTAATTGTCGACCGTTTCGGGGCGGACGACCGGATCGACGCCGCCGGGGATGTTGGTCAGGTTCAGCCCCGGCGATTTCGCGCCGCGCGAATAGGTGGCGTACAGCAGCGCATCGGCCGACGGTTTCCACCCCAGAGTCACCAGCCCCGACAGGCTGTCATCCTTCGTATCGACCGCGAAGGCCTGGATCGGCGCCAGCGCAGCGCGGATCGCGTTCACCCGCGCGATCTGCGCCTGGGTCAGCCCGGTGGTCGGCTGGGCGAACACGCGCTTGCTGGCATAGCTGCCCCATTTGTCCTCATGCGTGTAGCGCAGCCCGCCGGTCAGGCTCAGCGCCGGGGTCAGGTGCCAGGTCGCCTGCCCGAACACCGCCGCGCTTTTCGTATGCGGATCGGAAAAGCCCGCGGTCAGCAGCCCGCTGGCGGCGATCGTCGCGACATTGCGGTCGTCGGCGGGAAACAGCGCCGCGGGCGCGTCGGCGCCATATTCGCTGGTGCTGTACCCGCGCACCACCTGGCGGAAGTAATAGACGCCCAGCTGCCAGTCGACCGTATGCGTGCCGGTGGAGGCGAGCCGCAGTTCCTGGCTGAACTGGCGCTGGAAATTGAGGATATGATTCTGCAGGTTGATCGACAGCGCGGTCAGATCGCTGTCGTTGCGCGGAAACCAGTTCCACTGCCGCACCGCGGTGACCGACGTGATCGCCGCGCCGCCCAGATCGTAGTCGACCTGCCCCGACACGCCCCAGGTGTCCATGTTCGCCTGGAACGGCGAATTGGCGTCGGTGCGCCGTGCGAACGGGTCGATCGGCAGCGGCGTGTACCCCGCAAAGCGCCCGACCCGCTGGGTGAACGTATTCGCGATCGCGGTGCCGTTGTCGTAACGGGCGAAGGTCGCCACCGGCAGGTTGATGCAGCACGACTGGTCCTGCTGTCCCCAGTCGCCGATCACGCGGATCGTCAGCCCGGTCGCCGGGGTCAGCAGCAGCTGCCCGCGCACGGTGACGTTCTCGTAATCATGGACCCGCGCGCGTGTCGTGGTGTCGTACAGGAAGCCGTCGCGGCTGGTGTAGGCGGCGCTGAGCCGGAACGCGGCCAGCCCGTCGATCAACGGCCCGGTCAGCGATCCGCGCACCTGCCGGTAATCGTAATTGCCGGCATCCGCCTGCGCATCGCCGTGCCAGTCGAACTGCGGCAGCCGGCTGGAGATGTTGATCGCGCCCGCGGTGGTGTTCTTGCCGAACAGCGTCCCCTGCGGCCCGCGCAGCACCTCCACCCGGTCCAGGTCGACCAGGTCGAACTGGCTCTGCCCGACGCGCCCGTAATAGACGTTGTCGATATAGACGCCGACGCCGTTCTCCAGCCCGTCGTTGGTCAGCGCGACGTTCGATCCCAGCCCGCGGATGTTGATGTTGGTGTTGCGCGGGTTGAAGCTGAACACCTGCAGCGACGGCACCAGTTGCTGCACCTGGTCCAGGCGATAGTCGCCGCGGATGCCCAACTGCGCGTTGCTGACGACGCTCAGCGACACCGGCACGTCCTGCGCGCGCTCCTCGCGGCGGCGCGCGGTGACGATCACGTCCGCGCCGCCGTCCTCCACCGTCGCGGCGCCGGTGTCGGCCGGCACGCCCGCCGGGACGACGTCGTTGCTGGCGAGCAGCACCTGCGCCGCGGCGGCGTCGGCGATGATCGCGCCCGCCGAGGTGGCGGCGAGCAGCAGGCAGCGGACAAGCGTGGTCCGCGCCGGAAATCCCCTTGTCATGGATCGGCTTTCTTCTGTTCTGTCGGATCGTCGCCGGGCGCGTGCCGTCCCCCGCCGGCGCATGGGCACCGGCGTCGTTGGGCGGGCGGGTCGGCTGGAGGATCGGGCGCGGACGCCCTAGCGTCGCGGCGGCGGGTCGTGGAAACGGATCGGGTTCATGCCTGCCCCCTCACGATGGATCGGCGATGAACAAAACCTACCTTTCCGATGGGCTTTGTGGAGATAGCAAATTTTGCCGCGGCGCAAGGCCGTCTATGGCGCGGTCAGCCGACCAGCCCCAGCGCGATCGGGCTGGCGCCCGCCCCGCGGAGCGGCCATGCGGCGGACCACGGCGTAGCAACGGACGGGCGGGGACGGGGATGAGGGCGTGGCGGACTGCGGGGCTGGCGATCCTCCCGATCGCGCTGGTCGGGGCACCAGCGACCGCCCGGACCGCCGCCGCCCCTCCCACAGGTGTCGCCGACGCGGCACTGGCGGGTCATTACTATTTGTCGGGGGTGATGGAGACCGGCTCCGAACTGCTGCTGAGGCGCGACGGGCGGTTCGAATGGTACGTCAGCTACGGCGCGGTCGATCAATCCGCCACCGGCCGCTGGTCACGTGACGGGGCGACGGTGACGCTCACCGCCGATGCCCCGTCGCCCGACGCGCCGCCGATCCGCGCCGATCGCGTCCTGCCCTGGGATGCACAGGCCGAGCGGCGGCTGCGCGACGCCGAATGGTCGCGCGAGGCGGATGCTGTCGCGCAGCGGTGCCCGTGGAACGACGACGTGGCCGCCACCGCCGCGCCGCTGTCCGCCGAGGCGCCCCCGCGCCCCGCCGCCGCCGCCGCCAAGGCCGCCGAAGCGCGCCGCACCGCCGAACGCGCACGCGACGATGCCACCCGTGCGATGGCCGCCGCGCTCGCACCCGGCGCCCCCGCCGACGCGCGCGCCGCCGCCGATGCCGCGATGGCGGCATGGCACGGCGCACGTGACGACATGGAACGCGCGCACGTCGACGCCGGCCTGCCCGCGCCCGCGATCGGATCGCCCGTCGCGCCCACCGCCTGCGCCCAGCCGCCCCGCCCCGATACGGGTGCGTTGCCCTCCACGCAGTGGCGTCGCGGCATCGCGGCACTGGTCGGCGATCCGGCGCGCGACCTGCGGCTGTCGGGCGTCGACGTCACCTTCGTCTACGGCGACGGCCATCGCGAGACCGCGATGACCGATCGCGGCGGCTGGGCCTTCGTCCCGCGGCGCGCGGGGGTCGGCGGTGGAGCGGCTGATCGTCGCGGTGCCGGTGCAGGGTCTGGCCCCCGTCACGTTGCCGGTCGCTCCGCTGGCGGAGGGGGTGCAGACGCTGATTGTCGATACGCGGCAACTGGTCGCCCCGCCGTTCCGGACGATGCGCCTGACGGTGGACCGCGATGCGCTGATCCCCGCCACGATGCCGCGCGGCCGCTACATCCGGCACTGATCCACGGAACGTTGCGCGCGCGTTCCGTCTATGCGAACGCGCCGCCGACCGCTGATCTCACTACCTGAAGGAACGACGATGCGACGGATGCTGGCCCTGCTGCCCCTGCTGTTCGCCGCCACGCCGTCATGGGCCGGCGAGGATGCCGATATCGACCCGGCGACCGTCGACGTCGTCGATGCCATCAACTGCCGCGTCGCGGCGCCGACCTATAACGGCTTCGCGATGGCGATCGGGTCGGACGGTCTGGCCGAACGTCGCGGCTGGCGGAAGGTCGCGGGAAAGAACCCGTTCCTGACCGAATACGAACTGCCCCGCCCGGTGACGGTCGCCGGCAACTGGTCGACGCGCCGGGTGGCGTTCAGCGCCTCCGGGGTGGTCGCGATCCTCGACCTCGCCGATCCGAAGCAGGTCGCCGCCGGCGAAGGCATCGCCAACGAACTGAACACCGATGCCGCGATCGACGCGCTCGTCGCCGCCGCGGAGGAAGCGCGCCCCGGCTCCGGCGACAAGGTCCGCGCCGACATCCCCTTCCGCAAGTTCATGGGACAGCGCGTGCTGGTCGACGCGACCGAGCCGGCGACCGAAAAGGACGGCTTCGGCACCCACACGGTCATCGCGCGCTCGATCTCGAACGCCACCAGCCATCCGGGCAAGACGCTGTACGGCTGCTCCTATCGCATCGAACTGCTCGGCCGCGACGGCAAGCCGCTGTAACAAGCCGCTGTAACGGGGCGCGCGGCGGCGATGCCGCGCGACGTTCTTGCGTTCGATGCCGTTCGGCCGTTAAAGGGCGGCAACCGCAAGGACCCGGTGCAAACCCGGGTGGCTATCCCGGCCGCCGATCCGCCGGGGAAACTCCACATGCCCTCATAACGATCGAGCCTGCTTCAGGCGTCGGCATGTGCTGTGTCCACGACAGGCCAATGACCCCTATCCCATCCCGTTTTCGAACCGAATGGTTCACCGGCGCGGGCGATGCACGGCGCGATATCCTCGCCGGCATCGTCGTCTCGCTGGCGCTCATCCCGGAAGCCATCGGCTTTTCGATCATCTCCGGCGTCGATCCGCGCGTCGGATTGTATGCGTCGGTCGCCATCGCGATCGTGATCGCGATCCTCGGCGGGCGTCCCGCCATGATCTCCGCCGCGACGGCTGCGGTGGCGGTGGTGGTGACGCCGCTCGTGCGGGAACATGGCGTCGAATATCTCTTCGCCGCGACGATCCTGATGGGCGTGATCCAGATCGCCGCCGGATTCCTGCGGCTCGACCTGCTGATGCAGTTCGTCTCGCGCTCGGTCATCACCGGCTTCGTCAACGCGCTGGCGATCCTGATCTTCATGGCGCAGCTTCCGCAGCTGACCGGCGTGACGTGGCACAGCTATGCGATGGTCGCGGCCGGGCTTGCGATCATCTACCTGCTGCCGCGGGTCACCAGGGCGGTACCGTCGCCGCTGGTCGCGATCGTCGTCCTTGCGGCGGTCAGCATCGCGCTGGGCCTGCCGGTCCGCACGGTCGGCGACATGGGCCGGCTGCCGGAGGGATTGCCAAGCCTGTCGCTGCCGAACGTGCCGCTGACGCTGGAGACGTTCCGGATCATCTTGCCGTATTCGCTGACGATGGCGGCGGTCGGGCTGCTGGAATCGCTGCTCACCGCCCAGATCGTCGATGACATGACCGATACCGACAGCGACAAGCGGCGCGAATGTGCCGGCCAGGGCGGCGCGAACATTGCCGCCGCGCTGGTCGGCGGCATGGGGGGCTGCGCGATGATCGGGCAATCGGTCATCAACGTCACCTCGGGCGGTCGCAGCCGGCTTTCCACCTTCGTCGCCGGCGCGTTCCTGATGTTCCTGCTGTCGGTACTCGGACCGGTCGTCGGCCGCATCCCGATGCCCGCACTGGTCGCCGTCATGGTGATGGTGTCGATCGGCACGTTCAGCTGGAACTCGATCCCCAACCTGCGCCGCCATCCGCCCACCTCGTCGGTGGTGATGCTGGTCACGGTCGCGGTCGTCGTCGCCACCCATGATCTGGCACGCGGCGTGCTCGCCGGCGTGCTGCTGTCCGGCATCTTCTTCACCGGCAAGGTGCGGCGCCTGTTCGCGGTCGAACGCGACGCGGCGACGCACGGGGCGCCGGTGACCTACCGGGTGAGCGGCGAGATCTTCTTCGCCTCGGTGGACCGCTTCACCCGCGCCTTCGCACCCGAAGGCGGACGGCCCGTCACCATCGACGTGTCGGCGGCCCGTTTCTGGGATATCTCCGGCGTCGGCGCGCTCGACAAGGTGGTGGCCCGGCTGCGCCGCGACGGGTCGGATGTGGACGTGATCGGCTACGACACGGCGAGTGCCGATCTGGTCGATCGCTTCGCACGGCACGACAAGACCGGGTTCGAGCTGGGCGCCGTTCCCCATTGAGCGCGCCCTGCTGCGCGACCACACGGCCGGTTGACCGACCGGGCGCCGGACAGCATATAAGCGCCCACGGCGATGGATTTCCGCCGGGCCATCCGGCCGAACCGCCCTCGCAAGGGCCGATGATTCCTACCAGGCGCCGCAAGGCAGCAAGGAGGAATCATGCGCGCGACGTTTCGCCATCTCCATGACCGGTTCGACGCGGCCATGTTCGCCCGCGATCGGCACGGCCACGTCATGTCGGTGCTGCGCTGGGGGCTGATCCTCATCCCGATGGCTGCCGCCGTGGGGACGCTGTGCGCGGCGTTCCTGTGGAGCCTCGATGCGGTGACGCGGCTTCGCTTCGCCTGCCCCTGGCTTGTCTACCTGCTGCCGGTGGGCGGGTTCGTCGTCGGGCTGCTCTACCATCTGACCGGACGATCGGTGGAAGGCGGCAACAACCTGATCGTCGAACAGATCCACGAACCGGGGGGCGGCGTGCCGCTGCGCATGGCACCGCTCATCTTCTTCGGCACGGTGGTGACGCATCTGTTCGGCGGATCGGCCGGACGCGAAGGCACCGCCGTCCAGTTGGGCGGCAGCCTTGCCAGCGGCTTCGGACGCGCGCTCGGGCTGGAGGCGGAGGCGACGCGCATCCTGCTGATGACCGGCATCGCCGCAGGGTTCGGGGCGGTGTTCGGCACGCCGATCGCGGGCGCGGTCTTCGCGCTGGAGGTACTGGCGATCGGCCGGGTGGAATATCGCGCCCTGATGCCGTGCCTGGCCGCTGCGCTGGTGGGCGACTGGACCTGTCTGGCGTGGGGCATCCACCACGCCGTCTATCGGGTCGATGCGCTGGTGCCGGTCGATGCGCTGCTCGTCGCCAAGGCGGGCATCGCCGGCATCGCCTTCGGGCTGGTCGGGCTGGCCTTTGCGGAGGCCCATCATGCGCTGGGCGGATGGCTGAAGCGCGCGGTGCCTTATGGTCCGCTGCGCCCCGTCATCGGCGGGCTGGCCGTGATCGCGCTGGCCTGGCTGCTGGGCACGCGCGACTATCTGGGCCTGGGAACGCTGGCGGCGACGCCGGGCGGCCTGACCATCGCCAGCTTCTTCGGCCCCGCCACGCATCCGTGGAGCTGGGCGCTGAAGCTGCTGTTCACCGTCGTCACCCTCAGCGCCGGGTTCAAGGGCGGCGAGGTGACGCCGCTGTTCTTCATCGGCGCCGCCCTCGGCAACGCGCTCGCGCCCGTATTCGGGGTGCCGACGGGGGTGTTCGCCGCGGTCGGCTTCGTCGCGCTGTTCGCGGGCGCAGCCAACACGCCGCTTGCCTGCACCTTCATGGGGATCGAGCTGTTCGGCGCGACCTATGCGGTGCCGATCGCGGTCGCGTGCGTCGTCGCCTACCTCTGCTCCGGCCACAACGGCATCTATCTGTCGCAGCGCGTCGCCGTGCCCAAGGTGCCGGCCGCCGATCTCCCGCCCGGCGCCACCCTGCGCGATGCCCGCACCCGCCGCACCGACCGCCGGAGAGCGCGCGGCTGATGCCCGGTCCGGCGAAGGCCACCCGCATCGCACACAGGGACGAACCCGGGTTGTGAACGTCGAACGCATCGTGCACTACGCCATGGCGGGTGTTCGCGAGGAAGTCGCGCGGGCAGGTTCTCACGTTGGTCGGGCCGCCAACGGCGAATTGCCATGCCTGGAGCGACCACTTGCTCGATCGGATTATCATCATCCCCCAAGCACCGGCGCCATGCCCCCGGACTGACGGGATCGCCCCGCGGGGGGCCAGCCGCGCGGACCGCGCGGCAACGGCATTCCAGCCGGGCGCGCGGTGATGATACTGCTGTTTCTTCTGCTGGCCCCGTTCGTCGCGGTCGTCGCGCTGATGGCGACCCGCGATGCGTCGCGCCGCCTCCATGTGACGATCGCCGCGGCGGCCAGCGCGGGCGGGCTGGCGGCATTGCTGTCGCAGGCGGGCGCCGCGCTGTCGGGGCGTATGCCGATGGTGACGATCGCATGGCTGCCGACGCTTGGCCTCGACCTCGCGCTATGGCTCGATCCGCTGGCCCTGCTGTTCGCCGGGCTGATCCTCGGCATCGGTCTGCTCGTCGTCGTCTATGCGCACGGCTATCTGAAACCGGGCGAGCCGACCGCGCGCTTCCTGTCGTTCCTGATGTTGTTCCAGGGGGCGATGGTGGGCATCGCGCTGTCGCGCAACGTGCTGCTGATGCTGGTGTTCTGGGAAATGACCAGCCTCGCCTCGTTCCTGCTGATCGGCTTCTGGCGCGACAAGGCGGAGGCGCGACAGGGCGCGCGCATGGCGCTGACCGTCACGGGCGGCGGCGGACTTGCGCTGATCGCGGGGATGGTCCTGCTGGGGAAGGCGGCGGGCAGCTACGATCTGGCGACGATCCTGACCCGCGCCGACGCGGTGCAGGCCTCGCCGCTATACCCCGCGATCCTGATCCTGGTCCTCGCGGGCGCCTTCACCAAGTCGGCGCAATTCCCGTTCCATTTCTGGTTGCCGCACGCGATGGCCGCGCCGACGCCGGTCAGCGCCTATCTCCATTCCGCGACGATGGTGAAGGCGGGCGTGTTCCTGCTCGCGCGGCTGTGGCCGGTGCTGGCGGGCACCGAATGGTGGTTCGGCATCGTGACCGTCGCCGGGCTGGCGACCATGCTGTTCGGTGCCGGCGTCGCGCTGTTCCGCCACGATCTGAAGGCGATCCTGGCCTATTCGACGATCAGCCAGCTGGGGCTGATGGTGATGCTGCTCGGCTTCGGCACAGGGGCTGCGGTAAGCGCGGCGGTGTTCCACATCGTGAATCACGCCGCGTTCAAGGCGGCGTTGTTCATGCACGCCGGGATCGTCGACCATGAAACCGGCACGCGCGATCTCCGCCGCCTGGGCGGGCTGGCCGCGATCATGCCGCTGACCGCGACGCTGGGCGTGCTGGCCGCCGCCGCAATGGCGGGGTTGCCGCCGCTCGGCGGGTTCATTTCCAAGGAGATGATGCTGGAGGAAAGCGCGCATACGCTGCTCGCCGGACAGGCGCTGCTCGTACCCATGCTCGCCACGCTCGCCGCCTTGCTGTCGGCGGCCTATTCGCTGCGCTACGCCGTCGCCCTCCACTTCGGCGAACGCCGGACCGGGGACGTCGCGGCCCCGCACGATCCCGGTGTGCTGCTGCTTGCCCCCCCTGCGATGCTCGCCATGCTGGCGCTGGGACTGGGGCTGCTGCCCATGACGCTGGCGGGGCCGCTGGTCGCCGCTGCCAGCGCGGCGGTGACCGGCGGGGCGGCGCCCGACCTGCACCTCGCGCTGTGGCATGGCATCAATCCGGCGCTGTTGATGAGCGCGGGCGCCGTCGCGGCGGCGGTCCTGCTGCTCGCCTGCTACCGCCCGGTCGCGGCGCTCGCGGCGCGCGTGCCCGCGCCCGATGCCAAGCGCCTGTTCGATGCCGCGATCGCGCGCCTCGTCGCCACGCTCCGCCGGCTGTCGGGCGCGCTGCACGTCGCATCGCTGCAACGCTATCTCGCGGTGCTGTTCGCGGTGGCGCTGACGCTGGGGATCGAGGCGGCCGTTCGGCACGGCATCGCTGCCGGCGATCGTCCGACGACATCGGCATCGCCCGTCGCGATCGTCGCGTGGTTCGCGCTGGTCGCCGCGACCGTCGCCGTCGTCGCCGCCGATCGGCGGCGCTATCTGGCGCTGATCTTCATCAGCGTGATCGGCCTCGTCATGGCGCTGGCCTTCATCCACCTGTCGGCACCCGATCTGGCGCTGACCCAGATCGCGGTCGAGGTCGTCACGATCCTGCTGATGCTGCTGGCGCTGCACCTGCTGCCGGGGCGCCCGCCGCGCCTGTCGGCGCCACCCCGGCGGCTGCACGATGGTGCGATTGCGGCGGCGGGCGGCCTTGGCGTCGGATGGCTGGCATGGGCGATGATGACCCGGCCGGAGCGTCCCGGCATCTCCCGCTTCCACTGGGACAACAGTTATTCGGGCGGCGGCGGCACCAATGTCGTCAACGTGACGCTGGTCGATTTCCGCGCGTTCGACACGTTGGGCGAGATCATCGTGCTCGGCATCGCCGGGCTGGCCATCTACGCGCTGCTCGAACCCGCCGCGCGGGGGGTGGCGGGTCGGCGGCTGCGCGAATGGCGGTCGAACGACCGGCATTCGCCCGAACGCCATCCGATGATGTTCGTGATGGCGACACGGCTGCTGCTGCCATTGGCGCTGCTGGTCGGCAGCTATGTCTTCCTGCGTGGCCACAACCAGCCGGGCGGCGGGTTCATCGCCGCGCTGATCTTCTCGATCGCGATCCTGCTGCAATATCTGGCGTCCGGCTTCGACTGGACCGACCAGCGGCGCAAGTTCGGCGAACATGCGCTGATCGGCGCGGGCGTGCTGATCGCGGCGGCCACCGGCCTCGGCTCGCTGGTCTTCGGCGCGCCGTTCCTGTCGAGCAGCTTCGGCTATTTCCACCTGCCGCTGATCGGCGAGTTCGAATTGGCCACCGCGATGCTGTTCGACCTTGGCGTTGCCTGCGTCGTGATGGGGGCGGTGCTGATGGCGCTGGCGCAGCTGGCGCAGATCGCCCAGCGCGCCGCCAAGGCCGAAGCCGCGGAGGAGCCGTCGTGAGCCTGGAGTTCCTGGTCGCCTCCGCGATCGCGGTGCTGGTCGCGGGCGGCATCTACCTGGCCCTGCGCGGGCGGACCTTCCAGGTCGTGCTGGGGCTGACCCTGCTGTCCTATGCGGTCAACCTGTTCCTGTTCGCGATCGGGCGGCTGATCGTGGACCGGCCGCCGCTCTATGCGAAGGGCGTCGTTACCCATGCCGATCCGCTGCCCCAGGCACTGGTGCTGACCGCGATCGTCATCACCTTCGGCATGACGGCGCTGACCGTCATCCTGTCGCTGCGCAGCTTCCTCGAAAGCGGGTCGGACCAGGTCGACGGCGACGCCGAACCGGTGGTTCGGGAGGATGCGGCATGACCCTCGTCGATCACCTGCCGGTCGCGCCGATCGTCCTGCCCGCCGTCATGGCGCCGGTGACGATGCTGGTGATGCGCCGGCGCCGGATCGTCAGCGTGGCGCTGTCGTTCGGCGGCGGCGTGGCGATGCTCGTCGCCGCGCTCGCGCTCTTCGCCATGGTGCAGGACGATGCCATCCGCTGCTATGCGCTGGGCGCCTGGGCCGCGCCATTCGGGATCGTGCTGGTGGTCGACCGCCTCGCCGCGGCGATGCTGGTGCTGGCGGCGGTGCTGGCGCTCGTCGTGCTGGGCCACGCGGTCGCCACCGGCGCGGATCGCAAGGGCTGGCATTTCCACCCGATGTTCCATTTCCAGCTGCTGGGGCTGAACGGCGCGTTCCTGACCGGCGACCTGTTCAACCTGTTCGTCTTCTTCGAAGTGCTGCTGATCGCGTCCTACGGCCTGATGCTGCACGGCCAGGGGGCGCTGCGGCTGAAGGCCGGCGTCGCCTATGTCGTGGTCAACATCGTCGGATCGGCGCTGTTCCTGATCGCGATGGGCCTGTTCTACGGGCTGACCGCGACGCTCAACATGGCGGACCTGGCGGTGCGCGTCGCGGCACTGGGGCCGGCGGATCAGGGGCTGTTGCGCGTCGCCGGGCTGCTGCTGGTGACGGTGTTCGCGCTGAAGGCGGCGGTGGTGCCGATCCACCTGTGGATGCCGCGCACCTATGCCGCGACGATGCCGGTCGTCGCCGCGCTGTTCGCGATCATGACCAAGGTCGGCGTCTATGCGATGATCCGCACCGTCCCGCTGATCCTTGGCGCCCGGGCGGGCGCGGCGGCGTGGGTGCCCGCCCCCTATCTGCTGCCCGCCGCGATCGCCGGGGCGGTGCTGGGCTTCGTCGGCGTGCTGGTGGCGCGCGGGATGCGCGAACAGGCCGCCTTTGCGGTGCTGGCGTCGACCGGCACCCTGCTGATGGCGGTGGCCACGTGGCGCGAGGCGACGCTGGCCGCCGCGCTCTACTATCTGGTACAGGCGACGCTGGCCGGTGCGGCGCTGTTCCTCGTCGCCGACGCGACAATGCGCCGCCGGGGGCAATATGCCGATGCGATCGTGCCCAGCCCGCGCTTCGCCGGACAGGATGCGACAGGGCTGCTCTACCTGATCGCCGCCGTCGCCGCGGTCGGCCTGCCACCGCTGGCAGGGTTCGTCGGCAAGCTCCTGATCCTCGATGCCAGCTACGACGCGCCGGGCTGGCCCGCGATCTGGGCGACGATCCTGGCATCGACGCTGATCGGCGTGGTCGGCTTTTCGCGCAGCGGGTCGACGCTGTTCTGGAAGGCGGCACCGCCCGGCACCGATCCCGTCGCCGCACCCGCGCGGTCGCGCGCCGATCTGGCCGCCCCGCTCGCCCTGCTGGCGTTGCTGGCGCTGCTGACCGTCGCGGGCGGGTGGGTCACGGTTCAGGCACGGGCCGCCGCGCGGCAGGTGATGGCCCCCGACCGTTACGTCGCCGCCGTCCTGGGGCATGGGCGATGAACCGCCTGCTGCCGCATCCGGCGCTGTCGGCGATGCTGCTGATCGTGTGGCTGCTGATGGCCAACAGCATCACCGTCGGCGGGATCGTGCTGGGCGGCGTGTTCGCGCTCGTGCTGCCGAAATTCACCCAGCCGTTCTGGCCGGACCGACCCCGCATGCGGTTCGGGCGTGCCTTCCTCGGCTATCTGGGGATCGTGCTGCTCGACATCATCGTCGCCAATTTCCAGGTCGCGTGGCTGATCCTGTTCCGCCGCAACGGGGATCTGCGCGCGCGCTGGCTGGTCGTGCCGATCGACCTGACCACGCCGGAGGCGATCACGATGCTGGCCGGCACGATCAGCCTGACGCCCGGCACGGTATCGTCCGATGTGTCGGCCGATGGCCGCTATCTGCTGGTCCACGCGCTCGACGTCGACGATGCGGAGGCGGAGATCGCGCGGATCAAGACGCGCTACGAAACACGGTTGCAACGGGTGTTCGCATGATCGGCATCGCACTTCACATCGCGGCCGGCTGCATCGCGCTCGCGCTGCTGCTGAACGGATGGCGGCTGTGGCGCGGCCCGGCGCTGGGCGACCGGATCGTCGCGCTCGACACGATGGTCATCAACGCCATCGCGCTAATCGTGCTGATCGGCATGATCGGCGGCAACGATACCTATTTCGAGGCGGCGCTGCTGCTGGCGATGGTCGGGTTCGTCAGCACCATCGCCTATTGCAAGTTCATCCTGCGCGGGGACATCGTGGAATGAGCGTCATCGCGGACGTCGTCATCGCCGCCCTGCTCCTGCTGGGCGCCGGCTTCGCCTTGATCGGCAGCTGGGGGCTGGTCCGCCTGCCCTCGACGATGGAGCGGCTGCACGGCCCGACGAAGGCGACGACCCTGGGCCTCGGCGCGCTGCTGCTGGCTTCGGTCGCCTATTTCCAGACGCGGCTCGGCATCTGGACCGCGCACGAACTGCTGATCTCGCTGTTCCTGTTCATCACCGCGCCGATTTCCGCCAACATGATCGCCAAGGTGCATCTGCACCGCGTCCGCATCGGCGCGATCAGCGAACCGGACAGCATCGCCGGTCCGCCGCCGCGTCCGGATGGCGAGGGCGACTGGGCGACGTTCGAGGCGCCGCGGCGCGACAATCCCGCCTCGACCGCCAACAGCTGATCCGCGGCCGGCGATGCACAGGGACGATCAAACGCCGCACTATCACCTGTACCGGCCCAGCCGCACGCCCGTCTGGCTGGCGCTGTCGTGGCGCGCGCTGCTCGCCTTCGCGCTGATCGGCATCGCGCTCGCGGTCCACTGGTTCGATCGCGATGGCCTGCGCCAGTCGTCGGGCGCGCCGGTCACCTTCGCCGACATCCTGTACTTCACCATGATCACCGTCACGACGGTCGGCTATGGCGACATCGTGCCGGTCACGCAGCAGGCGCGCCTGTTCGACACGTTCGTCGTCACGCCGATCCGGCTGTTCGTGTGGCTGATCTTTCTGGGAACCGCCTATGATTTCCTGCTCAAGAACGTCTGGCAGCGCTGGCGCATGTCGGTGATCCAGCAACAGCTGCGCGACCATGTCGTCATCGCCGGTTTCGGCAACAGCGGATCGGAAGCGGCGAGCGAACTGATCCGCCGCGGTGCGCATCCCGACACGATCGTCGTCATCGACGAGGACTCCGCCGCGCTGCGCCGGGCGGAGGCGCTGGGCGTCGCGGTCATGGAAGGCAACGCCACCCGCGATGCCGCGCTGCAGGCTGTCCGGGTCGGCACGGCCAGTGCGCTGATCGTCGCGGCCGGACGTGACGATACCTCGATCCTGATCGTCCTGACCGCACGCCGGATCGCCCCGGCGCTTCCCGTCAGTGTCGTGATCCGGTCGCAGGACAATGAAGCGATCGCCCGGCAGGCCGGTGCGAATACGGTCATCAACCCGGCCAGCTTCGCCGGACTGCTGCTCGCCGGATCGACCCACGGCGCCCATCTGGCCGACTATATGGCCGATCTGGCTGCCACCGATGGCCGCGTCGCCCTGCGCGAGCGCCCCGTCACCGCCGCGGAGGTGGGCATGGCACTGCGCACGATAACGACCGGTCTCGGCCACCGTATCTATCGCGGCGACGCCATGTTCGGCTTCTGGGAGCGCGAGGCGCAATGCCTCGAGGCCGGCGACGTGATCCTCGAGGTCATCCCCGCGACACCGCCCGGCACGCCGCCTGTCGCATGAATAAGTGACGCGCCGGCGCCCATGGACACGCATCGCCCTCTTTGGGGCTGGTCGTAGCGTTCTCGCTCGAACGCATCCCGCCGGTCACGATAGCAGCCGTGGCGGCGGCGTTCATCATCGCACATCATCGCACCGGGCCGCGCCCCGATCACCGCGTCGTGATGTTGTTCGTTATCCCGGGCGCGCCGGTCCGTGACGCGCCCGCTCAATCCCGTGCGTCGCGCAGTGCCGCCAGTTCAGCTAGCCTGACAGGATCGTCGGCTGCGAGCGCCTCCTCAAGGTAGAAGCTGTAGGCGATATTGCGCACCACCTCCTTCGCCTCGCCGCTGTATTCCTCCGCTATAACGGGAAAGGCATCCACCAGCTCGCGAAGAAATCCCTTATCCATCTCTTCGAGATGGTCAGCGAGAGATTCCGTCATCTTCACGGCAGTGTCGAGATTGAGCTCATCCTCGTCCGTCAAGGTGAGGAACACGACATACTCTGCGATGATATCCGCGACCTGCATAGCAATCATGGCTTCACGACCTTTACGTGGATGTTCGTGATACTCATCTTTTTGAGCAACTTGAGCGCTTTGGCTTTCTGAACAGACGTAGGAACCTCCCACAATCCGATCAGGCGATGTTCTGCCAACACCTGCGACTGCCGCAAGATCTGGGCTCGCGCGCGTGGGCCATCGACCACTTTCCATTTCCGGTCGATCACGTAATCGCCTTGGATGCCGTCGAACTTTACGGGCCGCTTCGAGCCGTCCGCCATCGTTCGCATCAGCGTCGGTGCCTGACCGGCGCGCGCGCCAGGGGCAGCGTCGTTATAGGGTTTCCAGGACCTTTTTGACCTGGTCGTCTCCCTTACCCTGTCGATCTGCGGCGGCTCATAGGTCGGTCGCGGCCTCGCCATGCGAAGTCGGCGCAACGCAGCTGCCTTGGAGAGGGTAGCTCCTGGTGCCGCCGCAAGCGCAATATTGCCGGCGATGGTTCCCGTGGCACGGCCGATATCCCGCGCCGAAGCGCTGGCAACGGCGCTTGCCGCGCGCGAAACCTGGATGCGAGCGGGCGTATCCTCGGCAGCGATGGCGGCATCGATCACGCCTGCGATCCCGCGACCTGCGCCGCGAACCGTGGTCGCTAGGTTCGTCGTCAGCGCGGCGTGTAGGCCCGCCACCGTTCCTTTCCCAACCTCGTAAAGTCCTTCGCCAACGCCACCGACGAATTCGGTGACAGGGTTTCGGTGGTCGCCGGACAGTCCTCCTTCGCCGCGTTCGGGTTGCATGGGGGGCGCAACGGGTCTCGCCGACCTGTGGGCGCCACTCGCCGGTGGTCCGGCACGCGATGTTTTCCGATGCGACCGTGTCCCGGTTCGCGATTTGCCACGGTCCGCTAAAGCGGTCGCGGCAACAGTGCGGTCGGACGTGCGACTGCTCGCCCCGCCAGCCGCGTCGGCCTGGCTGGCGCCGTAATGGCGTCCAGCGCCGACAAAGGTGAACCGACCGTCCGCCGGATCGTGCCATGGATTGAATTTGAGCTCTAGACCGTCAGGATTGACCGCTAGCGGCAGCCTGCCTGTCCGCAGCCACCATGAAAAAGCGCTCGACTTGCTACCACGTGATGTGCCGTTCATGCCGCCCCGCCCACCATTGCAGCGAGAACATTTGAGCAACATTTTCCAACAAGTCAAACGCGAAACGCCATTACCGTCGCGGACGGGTGCCCGGCTTTGCCCTCTAGGGACCTGATGTCACGAGTGTGGTGCCGCTTACAGGACTCGAACCTGTGACCCCATCATTACGAATGATGTGCTCTACCAGCTGAGCTAAAGCGGCCAACGAACTGCCCAGGGGCGTCGTGGAGGGCGCGCTTAACAGGTGATCGGGGGGCTGGCAAGCGCCGTCGGCCTTTACGCCGCGTTTACCACGCAGGGTGCACAGCACGGTCTGGACAGGGCGAACCGACGCCCCACACCGGGACGACGACGATGGACACCGCGCGCGGCTATGACGATCCCCGCCACGACGATGGCGAGCCGACCCATGGCGGGGTGGGCGAACCGGAGCTGGCGATCGGCACCGACGAACGGCGCATGCACGTGCGCGCCTACAACCATTGGGTATCGCTGCTGCGCGACCGCCCCTATCCCGCGATCGCGGACCTGGAGCCGGAGAGCATCGCCGATTTCGGCCCGAACAGCGTGCTGCTCGATTTCAGCGCGGGGCTCGACAATCCCTCGATCCAGTTCATCGGCAAGGCGCTGCGCGACGAATGCGGCGTCGACGGGCCGCTGGCGCGGATCAGCGACGTCCCCGCGCGCTCGCTGCTGTCGCGGCTGACCGACCATTATCTGCAGATCATCGCCAATCGCGCGCCGATCGGGTTCGAGGCGGAGTTCGTCGGCGCGCGCGGGCACACCACCTTGTACCGCGGCATCCTGATGCCCTTTTCCTCCGATGCGGAGACGATCGACTTCATCTACGGCGTGATCAACTGGCGCGAGATGGTTCCGGTCGACGATCAGGCCGCGCTGGATGCCGAACTGGCCGCCGCGGTCGCGGTGCGCGGTCCGCGCCACGATCCGGTGCCCACGCCCTCGCGTGCCTGGGCCGACGGGCCGAGCGCGGGGACGCAGGACGAAGGCGAGGCGACCGATTCGCTCGACGACCGGCTGGCCGCCGCGCGCGACAGCGCCGCCTCCGCACGCGCCGCCGCGACGCGCAGCCACGCCGCGCTGTACCGCGCGCTGGGCCGCGCGCACGATTTCGCGCTGGCCGCCGCGCAGGACGGCGAGCGGCTGGCCGCGATGCTGGAGGATGCCGGGATCAAGGCGCAGCCGCGCGCGCCGATGACCGCGATCGCCAAGCTGGTGTTCGGCGCCGATCACGACAAGACGCGCCTGACCGAGGTGGCGACCGTGCTCGCCTATGCGCAGCGGGTCGGCGTTCCCGAAGGCGGGCTGGCGCGCGTGCTCGAATCGGCCGAGGGCGGGATCAAGGGCATCGTCGCCGACGAACGCGCCGCCCGTCGCCCCGCCCCCGCGCCGCGCAAGACCGCCGCACCGCTGACCGAACGCGCGACGCTCGCCGAGGTCGCGATCGATTGCGGGCTGGAGGATGGCGCCCCCGTGGTGCTGCTGGGCCGCGTCACCGCGGGCGGCATCGCGGTGGTCGGCACGATCGCGGACGATGCGAAGCTGGCCGAACGCGTGCTGCGCCGGCTGGGCTGATGCGCCGTAATTTTGCGTTGCAGCAAGCCTTGAGCCGGTAACGCGGTGGGCGCATAGCCCGCTTCATGGTCGAAAAGTCTCTCAAGATACTGTCGCACGCACTGGCGGAGCGGCTCACCCATCGCGCGCTGCCCGGCGAACTGATCGGCTTCGGCGCGGACCAGCAGGCCGAGGCCGCCGAGTTCCTGGCGCAGACCGCGGCGGAGCGTGCGCCCGGCACCCCCGCGATCGCGCTGGAGGCGCTGCCCGGCGACGGCACGCGGCGGCGGATGCGGCTGGCGATCGTCAACGACGACATGCCCTTCCTGGTCGATTCGGTCGCCGCGGCGATCGGCGACCGCGACATCGCGGTCGATCGCGTCATCCACCCGGTCATCCGCGTCACCCGCGATGCCGCCGGGCGACTGACGGGGATCGAGGACGACGGCGGCGCGCGCGAATCGATGATCTACGTCGAGCTGGAGCGCGTCGACGCCAAGGACCGCCGCGCGCTGACCGAGGAGATCGAGCGGCTGCTGGCCGACGTGCGCGTTGCGGTGGCCGACTGGCGCGCGATGCAGGCGCGGCTGGCCGCCGATGCCGGGATGCTCGACGATACCGGCGGCGATGCGGAGGGGGCCAGCCTGCTGCGCTGGTTCCTGGACCGGCATTTCACGCTGCTGGGCCACGAACGCTGGCATGTCGACGGCCATGCCGATGCCGATGCGCCGCTGGGCATCATGCGCCACGACCATGCGGTGCCGGTCCTGGCCGACCGGTCGCGGCGGCTGGCGATCGACTATTTCGTCGCGGGCAATGCCGCGCCGCTGCTGCTGAAATCCAGCCTGATCTCCCCCGTCCATCGCCGCGTGCCGCTGGATCTGGTGGTGGTGCCGGTGATGACCGGCGGCACAGTCACCGGCCTGTCGATCCACGCCGGCCTGTGGACCTCGGCCGCGCTCAACGCGCCGCCGCGCAGCGTGCCGGTGCTGCGCCAGCGGCTGGCGGCGAGCGAGGAGAAGTTCGGTTTCGACCCCGCCGGCCACACCGGCAAGGCGCTGACCCATGCCATCGCCACGCTGCCGCATGACGTGATGGTCGCGGTCGGCGCCGCGGCGATGGAGGAACTGGCGCTCACCGCGATGAGCCTGGCCGACCGCCCGCGCCCCAAGCTGGTGCTCACCCCCTCCCCGCTCGGGCGGCACCTCTACGCCTTCGTTTGGCTGCCGCGTGACGAGCTGACCACCGCGCGCCGCACCGCCATCGCGCAGATGCTGGCGGAGGCCGCCAACGGCCAGCTGCTCAACTGGGCGACCAGCGTCGACGACGGGCGCATCGCGCTGGTCCGCTACACGATCGACCTGCGCGGCCCCGGCCGCCTGCCCGACGCCACCACGCTCGACGACCAGCTGGAAAAGATGGTGCGCGGCTGGGCGCCCTCGATCGAGGCCGCGCTCGCGGACGAGGTCGGGCCGGCACGCGCCGCCCGCCTGGCGCTGCGCCACGCCGCCGCCTTCCCGGCGCGCTACCGCACCGGCGCCACCGCGGACGAGGCGGCGCGCGACATCGTGTCGATCGCGCAGCTGGAGGGCGATGCCGACCGCGAGGTGCGCTTCACCAGCGGCGGCGACGGGATGCTCCACCTCAAGGTCTATCGCCAGGGCGGCGCGCTCGCGCTGTCCGATGCGGTCCCCGCGCTGGAGCATTTCGGCTTCCGCGTGATCGAGGAGGTGCCGACCTCGCTCAGCGACGAGGAACGCTCCTCGATCCACGATTTCACGCTGGAAACCGCGGCGGACATCCCCGCCGTGCTGTCCGCCGCCGACACGCTGCGCGAGGCGATCGCGCAGGTGCTGGAGGACCGCGCCGAGGACGACCTGTTCAATCGCCTGATGCTGGAGGCGGGGCTGGCCCCGTCGGCGGTGGTGCTGTTCCGCGCCTGGTTCCGCTACCTGCGCCAGGCGGGGATGAGCTACGGCATCGCCAATGTCGTCGACACGCTGGCGCGCAACCCGGCGGTGACGCAGGCGCTGGTCGACCGCTTCACCGCGCGCCACGATCCCGCCAGCACGCTCGACGCCGATGCCGCCGATGCCGCGATCGCCGCCGGGCTGGATGCGATCACCGGGATCGACGACGATCGCATTCTGCGCGCCTTCCGCGCGGTGATCGACGCGACGCTGCGCACCAACGCCTTCACCCCCGCCGCCGCGGAGGCGCTGGCGTTCAAGCTGGACAGCGCGCAGATTCCCGGCCTGCCCGCTCCGCTGCCGTGGCGCGAGATCTGGGTCTATTCGCCCCGGGTAGAAGGTATCCACCTGCGCGCCGGCCCGGTCGCGCGCGGGGGCTTGCGCTGGTCGGATCGCCGCGACGACTTCCGCACCGAGATCCTGGGCCTGATGAAGGCGCAGCGGGTCAAGAACGCCGTCATCGTCCCCACCGGCGCGAAGGGCGGCTTCTATGCCAAGCAGCTGCCCAGCCCGTCGAACCGCGACGCCTGGCTGGCGGAGGGGACGGAGGCGTATCGCATCTTCATCCGTACCCTCCTGTCGATCACCGACAATATCGTCGGCGGTGCGGTGGTGCATCCCGAAGGGGTCGCCATCCATGACGGCGAAGACCCCTATTTCGTCGTCGCCGCGGACAAGGGCACGGCGACCTTCTCCGACGTCGCCAACGCCATCGCGCTGGAACGCGGCTTCTGGCTGGGCGATGCCTTCGCCTCGGGCGGGTCGCAGGGCTATGACCACAAGGCGATGGGCATCACCGCCAAGGGCGCGTGGGTATCGGTGCAGCGCCACTTCGCCGAACGCGGGCTGGACGTGCAGACCCAGCCGATCCGCGTCGTTGGGTGCGGCGACATGTCGGGCGACGTGTTCGGCAACGGGATGCTGCTGTCGAAGGCGATCCGGCTGGTCGCCGCGTTCGACCACCGCCACATCTTCCTCGATCCCACGCCCGATGAAGCGGCCAGCTGGGACGAGCGTGCGCGGCTGTTCGCGCTGCCGCGCTCCAGCTGGCTCGACTACGACCGCTCGCTGATCTCGCCCGGTGGCGGGGTGTTCGCGCGCGACATGAAGTCGATCCCGCTGTCGCCGGAGATCAGGGCCGCGCTCGACATCCAGGCCGATGCGCTGGAACCGACGCAACTGATCGCCGCGATCCTCAAAAGCCCGGTCGACCTCATCTGGTTCGGCGGCATCGGCACCTATGTGAAGGCGGCGGCGGAAAACAACGCCACCGTCGGCGATCCCGCCAACGACCGCCTGCGCGTCGATGCCGAGGATCTGCGCGCGGTCGCCATCGGCGAGGGCGCGAACCTGGGCGTCACCCAGGCCGCGCGCATCGCCTTCGCCGCCGCCGGGGGCCGGATCAACACCGACTTCATCGACAATTCGGCCGGCGTCGATTGTTCGGACAATGAGGTCAACATCAAGATCGCGCTCAACCGCGAGATGATCGAAGGGCGGCTCGCGTTCGAGGATCGCAACGCGCTGCTCGGCAGCATGACCGACGACGTCGCGCATCTGGTGCTGGAGGACAACCGGCTCCAGACGCTCGCGCTGTCGATCGCGGAGCGCGACGGCGCGCAGGGACTGCCCAGCTACGTCCGCCTGATCGAGGTGTTCGAAGATGCCGGCCGGCTCGACCGCCGGGTCGAGGGGCTGGGCAGCAACGTCGACCTGCTGCGTCGCGTCGGCGACGGGCGCGGGCTGACCCGCCCCGAACTGGCGGTGCTGCTGGCGACCGCGAAGCTGGCGTTGCAGGACGAACTGGAACGCTCCCCGCTGGGCAGCGACCCGGCGCTGCTGCCGGACCTGCACGCCGCCTTCCCCACCGCGATGCGCGAACGCTTCGCCAAGGCGATCGACGACCACCGCCTGCGCGGGGAAATCGTCGCGACGAAGCTCGCCAACCGCATCGTCAACCGCATCGGCATCCTCCACCCGTTCGAACTGGCGGAGGAGGAAGGCGCCGCGCTGGCGGATATCGCCGCGATGTTCGTCGTCGTCGAACGCCAGTTCGGCCTTGCCGATTTGTGGCAGGCGATCGAAACCGCCGCGATGCCCGAAAGCGGGCGGCTGGCGCTGTTCGATCAGGTCGCCGTCGCTGTCCGCTCGCACATCGCCGACCTGCTGCGCGCCACCATCTCCGGCACCGCGCCGTCCGACGCGCTGGGCCGCCTGTCGAAGGGGGTCGAACGGCTCGACGCCGCCGCCGACGAACTGCTGATGGACGAAGCGCGCGCGCACAGCCGCCGCATCGCCGACATGCTGGAACAGGCCGGCGCCCCGGCGGACCTGACCGCGCGGGTCGTGCGGCTGTTCCAGCTCGACGGCGCGATCGGGCTGGCGGACCTGGGCCATCGCACCAAGCTGGACGAAACCCGGCTGGCACGCGCCTTCACCCGGCTCGGCCAGGCACTGGGGCTGGACTGGGCGCAGGCTGCGGCGATGCGCATCACCTCCAGCGATCCGTGGGAACGCCTGCTGATCGCCGGGCTGGCGCGCGATTTCCAGCAGCTGCGGCTCGATTTCCTGCATCGCGGCGGGAAGACCGATCCGGAGGAGCTGGTCGCCCGCTGGCTGGCCGCCAATGCCGCGCGCATCGGCCAGTTCCGCGCCGTCATCGACCGCGCCCGCAACGCCGCCGCCCCCAATGCCGCGATGCTGGCCCAGATCGCCGGCCAGGCCCGCGTCCTGCTGGGACGCTGATACGAACGGGGCGGGCGCGCGACGAAAGCGCCCCGCCCCCGCCACCACCCGCCACCCGCCACCCGCCACCCGCCACATACGTCATCCCGGCCGCACACGTCATCCCGGCGAAGGCCGGGATCTCCCGCGGCTCCTGCCCCGCCCCCTCACCAAAAGGCCCCAGCCTGCGCTGGGGCGACGCGCGCGGCCGACCACCCCGCCCGGCCCCCGTCACCCCGGACGCGTTCCGGGGTCCACCGTGCCGCAAGATCAACGCCTTGCGAGGACGCGGCGCAGTGGATGCCGGAACAGGTCCGGCATGACGGATCGGACGTTCGCAGGGTCTCGATCAGGTCCGGGGCGGCAGACCCTATGCGGCCGGCCAGACGAACCTCGCAACGCCCCCGCAAACCTTGCCCCCGGCCCCCGCCACCTCACTCATACGCCCCGCGCCGCATCACATAATCGCGCGTCTCGTACGGCGGGGCCAGTCCCTCCACCCACGCGCCATGCGCATGGGTCAGCGCCACCAGCTGCATCGCCGCGTCCGACGGCCAGCATTGCACGCGCACCTCATGCCGGTGAAGGTCGCGGTTCGGCTCCATCATCACCCACGCCAGCGGCCGCTCGGGCGTCGCGCGGGCGCCCGCGGCCGCCATCGCGGCACGGATGCGTTCGCGCCCGGCGGCGGGCAGATATTGCCACACCACCGAATGCATCAGCACCCGCGTCACCCCGTCCGCCTGCGGCTCGGCCAGTCGCGCCTCGACCCATTCGGGCGCGTCGCCCTGCACCAGGTCGACGCCGCCCCCCCGCACCATCGCGATCGCGGTCGCCAGCCGCGCCTGTCGCTCCGCCGCATCGGCCCAGACATAGGCTTCCAGCCGCTCGGCGGCGCGCGGATCGGCGACGTCGACCGGCGCGATGTCCACGCCGCGCGCGCCGGTGACCTCGACCTGCGCCGCCGGCGGCGGGGGGCCGCGCCACTCGGGGCGGATCGTTAGCGGCGAATCGACCGGCCCCGTCGTCACCCCGCCCAGGTCGAACCGCATCCGCCCGATCAGCAGGTTCAGCCCCGCGCTTGATCCGATCTCGATCACCTCGATGCGCGGGCCGAACCGCGCCGCGACATGCAGCAGCCCGGTCATCAGCCCGGCGGACCGCGCCGCCTCGTTGGTTTGCGGCGGTCCGTCGAGCCATGGCAGCAATTGCGCGTCATATCGCGCCACGATGCGCGCGATCAGCGCGTCCGTCCGCGCCGAATCCAACGCATCGGCGGCGAACAACCGCGCCAGATCGTCGTCGCCACCGCGCCGGAACAGCGCATGGACACCCCCGATCAGCCGCAGAACCACCGCATCGGCCACTGGTTCGCCCGCCCAGTCGAGCACGCGGACGCCCGTTTTCGTCGTCCGGTCCAGCGTTCTACCCAGCGCGCGGCTGATCCGGGCGGTCACCGGCGCGGCCATCGCGTCGCAATATTGCGCCTGCACCTCGAACGCCGCGCGGTTTTCCTGCTCTCCGGCCATGCGTTTCCTCCTCGCTCAACGCATCATTGCGCGCTGTTTCCCCCTTCCGTAAAGCGCCGGACCATGTCCCAGCCGTCGCTTTCGCCCTCCCCCATCGTCATCGCGGTGCCCAAGGGGCGCATCCTGGCGGAGGCGCTGCCGCTGCTCGCCGCCGCCGGCGTCGTTCCGGAACCCGCGTTCGGCGACGAAAAGAGCCGCGCGTTGCGCTTCCGCACGCAGGATCCGGGCATCGAACTGATCCGCGTGCGCGCCTTCGACGTCGCCACCTTCGTCGCGCACGGCGCCGCGCAGCTCGGCATCGTCGGCTCCGACGTGCTCGCCGAATTCGACTATGCGGAACTCTACGCCCCCGTCGATCTCGACATCGGCCATTGCCGGCTGTCGGTGGCGGAACCGGCGGACCTGGCCGCCAGCGACGATCCGCGCGGGTGGAGCCACGTCCGCGTCGCCACCAAATATCCCCATGTGACAGCGGGTTACTTCGCCCGGCGCGGCGTGCAGGCGGAGTGTATCAAGCTCAACGGCGCGATGGAGCTGGCGCCGACGCTGGGGCTGGCGACGCGGATCGTCGATCTGGTGTCGTCGGGCCGCACGCTCCAGGAAAACGGGCTGGTCGAGGTGGAGCGGATCATGGACGTGTCGGCGCGGCTGGTCGTCAACCGCGCCGCGATGAAGACCCGCGCGCACGTCTTCCCGCTGGTGGAGGCATTCCGCGCCGCCGTCGCCGGGGCGCGCGCGGCATGATCCGCCTCGAAACTGCCGACGGCGATTTCGCCACCCGCTTCGACGCGCTGGTCGACGCCCGCCGCGAAACCGCCGTCGACGTCGCCTGCGACGTCGCCACGATCATCCGCGCCGTCCGCGACGACGGCGACGCCGCGCTCCACGCCTTCACGCAGAAGCTCGACCGCCACGACCTGAACGATACCGGCTGGCGCCTCGACGCCGCCGCCTGCGCCGCCGCCTTCGCGGGGCTGGAGCCGGAATTGCGCGCCGCGCTGGAACTCGCCGCGGCGCGCATCCGCACCTATCACGAGAAGCAGCGGCCGGAGGACACCGCCTTCACCGACGCCGCCGGCGTGCGGCTGGGTGCGCGGTGGCGTGCGGTCGATGCGGCGGGGATCTACGTGCCCGGCGGCCGCGCGGCCTATCCCTCCACGTTGCTGATGAACGCGATCCCCGCGCGCGTCGCCGGGGTGGAACGGCTGGTCGTCGTCACGCCGACCCCCGACGGCGTGGTCAACCCGCTGGTGCTGGCGGCGGCGCATCTGGCGCAGGCGGACGAGGTGTGGCGCGTCGGCGGTGCGCAGGCGATCGCCGCGCTCGCTTACGGTACCGAACGGATCGCGCGCGTCGATGTCGTCACCGGCCCCGGCAACGCCTGGGTCGCGGAGGCCAAGCGGCAGGTCTATGGCGTGGTCGGGATCGACATGGTCGCCGGCCCCAGCGAAATCGTCGTGGTGGCGGACGGCGCCAACGACCCGGACTGGATCGCCGCCGACCTGTTGAGCCAGGCCGAGCATGACACGACCACCCAGTCGATCCTGTTCACCGACGACGGCGAGTTCGCGACCCGCGTCGCCGACGCCGTCATGGCGCAGCTGGAAACCCTGCCCACCGCCGCCGTGGCGCGCGTCGCGTGGGAGGATAATGGCGCGATCGTGGTCGTTCCGACGTTGATGGATGCGATGCCGTTGGTCGACCGGCTGGCCCCCGAGCATGTCGAGCTGGCGTGCGACGATCCGCAGGCGCTGTTCGACCGGCTGCGTCATGCCGGATCGGCGTTCCTGGGCCGCCACACGCCTGAGGCGATCGGCGATTACGTCGCCGGGCCGAACCACGTCCTGCCGACCGGGCGGCGCGCGCGGTTCGCCAGCGGGCTTGGTGTCACCGACTTCATGAAGCGCACCAGCTTCCTGCAGCTTGACGAAAGCGCGCTGAGCGAACTCGGCCCCGCGACGATCGCGCTCGCCGAAGCCGAGGGATTGCCGGCACACGCACGCTCGGTCGCGCTGCGCATTCGTATCAATCACTGACGGCAAAAGGGGCGCCAGGTCGGGCGCCCCTCCGCTCCGTCAGGCGGTGGCCAATTCCGCGTCGGCGTTGGCCTTGCTTTCGGCCAGCGTCGTCAATTTGTCGTCGGTGGCCTTTTCTTCCGCGAGCGTTTCCTCGAGCAGCCCGGCGACCTGCGTATGGCCCAGCTGGCGCGCCCAGGCGATCAGCGTGCCGTAGCGCGTGATCTCGTAATGCTCGACCGCCTGCGCCGCCGCGATCAGCGCCGCGTCCAGCACGGCCTTGTCGGCGACCTCGCCGGCGACTTCGTTGGCTTCCTTGATGATGCCGTCGATCGCCGGGCACTTCACCGCCTTGGCCTTTTCGCCCAGCGCCTCGAACGCCTGCTCCAGGCGCGCGATCTGCCCTTCGGTTTCGCGCAGGTGCGTCTCGAACCCCTGTTTCAGCTCGGGCGACGTCGCCTTGTCGATCATCTTGGGCAGCGCCTTGGTGATCTGGTTCTCCGCATAATAGATGTCCTGCAGCTGATGCAGGAACAGGTCGTGGAGCGTTTCGATATCCTTGGTGAACAGTCCCATGTCTGCTCTCCTCTGCTATCCGGTGGTCATGCGATGGCGCCCGCAAGTGGCGGACCGTGAACGAACGGATGCCGCACGCCGACGTTGCCGGAAAACTGCCTGATACGGATCAACACGCCGCGCGGGGGTGACGAACGCGCGCGACCGGCGTACAGCGCGCGCCCATGTCCCGAACCGCTGCCCGATCCAAGAGCCGCGCCGCCGCGCGCCTCGCCGCCGTCCAGGCGCTGTACCAGCACGAGATGGAAGGCACCGCGATCCCCGCGCTGCTCCACGAATTCCATCACCATCGGCTGGGCGCCGTCATCGAGGACGTCGAATATGCCGAGGCCGACGTCCAGTTCTTCGACGATATCGTCACCGGCGCGCACGCGCGGCTGGGCGAGATCGACCGGCTGATCGCGGAGAAGCTGGCCAGCGGCTGGACGCTGGAGCGGCTGGACCGCCCGATGAAGGCGATCCTGCGCGCGGGCACGTGGGAATTGCTGGCGCGTGCCGACGTGCCGGTCGGCGCGGTGATCACCGAATATGTCGATGTGGCCCACGCCTTCTACGAACGGCGCGAGGCGGGGTTCGTCAACGGCCTGCTCGACGGTATCGCCAAGCAGGTGCGCGGCTGACCGCGATGGCGGACGTGGTCAACCTGAACCGCGCCCGCAAGGCGAAGGCGCGCGCCGCCGCGACGGTGCAGGCGGCGGCGAATCGCGCCGCCTTCGGCCGCACGAAGGCGCAGAAACAGGCCCATGCGCGGGAGCGTGCGCACCACGACGCTGCACTGGACGGCGTGCGGCGCGAGGAGTGATCCGTCGCGCCGCCGCGATCAGGCGGCGATGCGCAGCTCCAGCCGGCCCCAGATTTCGACCAGCGCGTCGGTCAGTTCGCGCATCATCGCCTCGTCATGCGCCGGGCCGGGGGTGAAGCGAAGCCGCTCGGTCCCGCGCGGCACGGTCGGATAATTGATCGGCTGCACGTACACGCCATATTCGGCCAGCAGGATGTCGCTGATCTTCTTGGCCTTCACCGGGTCGCCGACCATCACCGGGACGATATGCGTCTCGCCGATCATCACCGGCAGGCCGGCATCGCGCATCATCGCCTTCAGCGTGGCGGCGGCGGCCTGCTGCCCCTCGCGCTCGACGCTCGACTGCTTCAGGTGGCGGACGCTGGCCAGCACGCCCGCGACCAGCACCGGCGATAAGGAGGTGGTGAAGATGAAGCCGGGTGCATAGCTGCGGATGACGTCCACGATCGTGCGGTCCGCGGCGATATAGCCGCCCATCACCCCGAACGCCTTGCCCAGCGTTCCTTCGATGATCGTCAGCCGGTGCGCGACGCCGTCACGTTCCGAGATGCCGCCGCCGCGCGCGCCGTACATGCCGACGGCATGGACCTCGTCCAGATAGGTCAGCGCGTTATACTTGTCCGCCAGGTCGCAGATCGCGGCGATCGGGGCGACATCGCCCTCCATCGAATAGACGCTTTCGAACGCGATCAGCTTGGGCGTGGCGGGATCGTCGGCAGCGAGCAGTTCCTCGAGATGCGCCAGGTCGTTGTGGCGGAACACGCGCTTCTCGCAGCCCGCGTTGCGGATGCCCGCGATCATCGAGGCGTGGTTCAGCTCGTCCGAATAGATGATGCAGCCCGGCAGCACCTTGGCCAGCGTCGACAGCGTCGCCTCGTTCGAGACATAGCCCGACGTGAACAGCAGCGCCGCCTGCTTGCCGTGCAGGTCGGCCAGCTCGCCTTCCAGGTCAACATGGTAATGCGTGTTGCCGCCGATGTTGCGCGTGCCGCCCGAACCGGCGCCGACATCGTGCAGCGCCTCTTCCATCGCGGCGATCACCTTGGGGTGCTGCCCCATCGCGAGATAGTCGTTCGAACACCACACCGTGATCGGCTTCGGCCCGTTATGCCCGGCGAAGCAGCGCGCATTGGGGAACATCCCCTTGTTGCGCAGGATGTCGATGAACACGCGATAGCGGCCCTCCGCATGGAGCCGGTCGATCGCCTGGGTGAACACGCGCGAGTAATCCACGGCGCGCGTATCGCTATCGCTGGTCATGGGCCGTACCCCTACTCCCCTCTCCATCGCCTGACCAGTCGGCATCCTTGGTCTCTCTGATCGAACGGCTAGGACAAATTGTCCCACCCCGCGCGGGTTATAGCAACTCCGTCTTGCCGAAATCTCTCTGCGCCAGCGTCGCGGCGATCCGCGATTCGCGCTCGCCCCCGGCGGTGAACACCAGGGTGCCGGGCGCGGCGCGGTCGGGCCACGACTGTCCCTGCGTCAGGTGCGCGATGCGCAGCGCGATTCCCGGGCCGCCATCGACGAACCGCACGCCGGGCGCGACCGCCGCCAGTTGCGCCGCCAGCAGCGGAAAATGCGTGCAGGCGTTGACGATCACGTCGATGCGGTCGCCGCCCGGCTGCGCGAACAGCCCGTCCAGTTCGCGCGCCACCGCCGCCTCCGGCGCGACCTTGCCGGCCAGTTCCGCCTCCGCCAGCGTCACCAGCCCCGCCGATCCGTGGCGTAGCACCGTGCAATCCGCCGCGAACCGCGCCGCCAGGTCGTCGACATAGGGCTGGCGCACGGTCGCCTCGGTGCCCAGCACGCCGATCACGCGCGTCGCGCTCATCGCGGCGGCGGGCTTGATCGCCGGGACGGTGCCGACCACCGGCACGTCCAGCGCAGCGCGCACCGCCGGCAACGCGATCGTCGAGGCGGTGTTGCACGCGATCACCGCCAGCCGCGGGCGATACCGCTCGACCAGCCGTCCCAGCAGCGCGGGGACGCGCGCCGCGATCTCCGCCTCGCTGCGGATGCCATAGGGGAAGAACGCCGAATCGGCGGCATAGACGATCGGCGCGGTCGGCAGCAGCGCGCGCGTCGGCGCCACCACCGACAGGCCGCCGACACCGGAATCGAAGAACAGGATCGGGCGCGCATCGCTCATCCTGCCCCGCTTAGGTGACGTGCCGGCGCCCGGCAATCAGATGACGCAAATCTGGGCATGGCATCGCCGCGCGCTTTTCGCTAGAAGCGGGACAAAAGGGGATCAACGCTGACCAACGCCATCGTCTGGATGCCGCCCGTCGCGGCGCTGCTCGGCGGTTATCTGCTGGGTTCGATCCCGTTCGGCGTGCTGCTGACGCGCGCGTTCGGCGCGGGCGACCTCAGGCAGATCGGCTCGGGCAATATCGGCGCCACCAACGTGCTGCGCACCGGGCGCAAGGGGCTGGCCGCGGCCACGCTGCTGCTCGACATGGGCAAGGGGCTGGCGGCGGTGCTGCTGGCGGCCTGGCTGTTGCCCGGCAACGCCGCGCTGGCCGCCGCGGGCGCATTCGTCGGCCATTGCTATCCGGTGTGGCTGTGGTTCCGCGGCGGAAAGGGTGTGGCGACGCTGATGGGCATCGCGCTGGGCCTGTGGTGGCCGCTGGGGCTGGTGTTCGCCGCGCTGTGGCTGGGGCTGCTCGCCGCGACACGCATCTCCTCGCTGGCGGGGATGACCGCGGCGATCGGCACGCCGGTGGCCGCCGCGATGCTGGGGCGGTTCGACATCGTCCCGCTGCTGATGGCGCTCGCCGGGATCGTCCTGTGGAAGCATCGCGCCAATGTCGCGCGGCTGATCGACGGGACCGAGCCGCGCGTCGGCGCGAAGACGGCGGCGCCTGCGGACCGTCCGGCGGAGAGCGGCGCGGGTGAGTGACGCGCTGGCACGGCTGCGGTTGATTCGCACGCCGTCGATCGGGCCGGTCACCTATCGCCAGTTGATCGCGCGGTTCGGCACCGCCGCCGCCGCGATCGATGCGCTGCCCGATCTGGCACGGCGCGGCGGCGGTCGCGCCCCGATGGTCCCGCCGGTGGCGCTGGCCGAACGGGAAAGCGCGCTGCTCTCGCGGATCGGCGCACGCCATCTGTTCCTGGGCGATACCGACTATCCGCGCCTGCTGGCCGAAAGCGACAATCCCCCGGCGGTGCTGACCGCGCGCGGCGACCTGTCGCTGGCGGCGCGGCTGCCCGTCGCGATGGTCGGCGCGCGTAACGCCTCCGCCGCGGCCTGCCGCTTCGCGCGGCAGATCGCGCACGCGCTGTCGTCACGCGGCGCGACGGTCGTGTCGGGGCTGGCCCGCGGGATCGACACCGCCGCACACGAAGGCGCACTGCCCGCGACGATCGGCGTGATCGCGGGCGGGATCGACGTGGTCTATCCGCCGGAGAATGCCGCGGTGCAGGAACGGGTCGCGCAGGAAGGACTGCTGATCGCCGAGATGCCGCCGGGCACGGAACCGCGCGCGCGCCATTTCCCGCACCGCAACCGCATCATCGCGGGCCTGTCGCTGGGGACATTGGTGGTGGAGGCAGCGCCGCGCTCCGGCTCGCTCATCACCGCGCGGCTGGCGGGCGAGGCGGGTCGGGAGGTGATGGCGGTGCCCGGCCACCCGCTCGATCCGCGCGCGCACGGCTGCAACGCGCTGATCCGCGACGGGGCGACGCTGATCCAGAGCGCCGACGACGTGCTGGAACAGATCCGCCCGATCGACGCCCGCGCGGCGGTCCATGCGCCCGCCGCGCCCTGGCGGCCATCCCCGCCTGAGGATGCCAGCGATGCCGAGCGCCGTCGGGTAGAGGGCCTGCTCGCCTCCGTCGCGGTGGGCGTGGACGACATCGTCCGCCAGTCCGGGCTGTCGCCCGCGATCGTGCAGATGGTGCTGCTGGAACTCGAACTCGCCGGCCGGCTGGAGCGCCATGCCGGTGGAAGGGTAAGCCTGTGCTGAACGACGCCGACGTGCCACGCTGGGTCGCGCGCTGGTTCCGCGGTGCGGCGCTCTATGGCACGATCGCCCTGCTCGCCAGCCTGCTCGCCTCGCCCGCCGGCGGCGCGGCGCCGCAACTGCCGCCGCTGGCCTTTGCCTTCACCGCGCTGGCGTTCCAGATCGTCTTCTGGATCGTCGGCGGCGATCCCGTCCGCTATCATCCGGTCATGCTGGCGGGCGTCGCGGAGAAACTGGCGTTCGGCGTTCCCGCGTTGTGGCTGGTGGCGACCGGCGGCGCCGATCGCGCCGTCGCGCCGTTCGCGATCATCGACCTCGTGCTCGGCGCCGGCTTCCTGCTGGCGTGGCGCGCCACCCCCGACCGGCGCTGAGCCGCGGGGTTGACGCCTCCCGACGCTTCCCTCCACCCTCGCGCGTATACGTGAGGCTTCCTAGCTAGGCACAATGCAACTCGTCATCGTCGAATCGCCCGCCAAGGCGAAAACCATCGAAAAGTATCTCGGCCCGGATTACCGCGTCCTCGCCAGCTACGGCCATATCCGCGACCTGCCCGCGAAGGACGGGTCGGTGAATCCCGATGAGGGGTTCGCGATGGAGTGGGAAAACTACGCCGACAAGGCCAAGCAGCTGAAGGCGATCGCCGACGAGGCGAAGAAGGCGGACCGCCTGATCCTGGCCACCGACCCCGATCGCGAGGGGGAGGCGATTTCGTGGCACGTCCAGGAAGTGCTGGCCAAGCGCAAGGCGCTGCCCCGCGACGTCCAGCGCGTCACCTTCAACGCCATCACCAAGCCCGCGGTGACGCAGGCGATGGCGAACCCGCGCGATCTGGATACCGACCTGATCGACGCCTATCGCGCGCGCCGCGCGCTCGACTATCTGGTCGGCTTCACGCTGTCGCCGGTGCTGTGGCGCAAGCTGCCGGGCGCCAAGTCGGCGGGCCGCGTCCAGTCCGTCGCGCTGCGCCTGATCGTCGACCGCGAGCGTGAGATCGAGGCGTTCCGCGCCCAGGAATATTGGTCCGTCACCGCCGCGATGGAGCAGGACGGCACGCCCTTCACCACCCGGCTGGTGCAGTGGAACGGGCAGAAGCTCGACCGGCTGTCGATCGGCAACGAGGGCGACGCGCTGAAGGCGAAGGCGGATGTCGAGGCGGGGCGCTTCTCGGTCCAGTCGGTCGATACCCGCCCGGCGACGCGCAACCCGCCGCCGCCCTTCACCACCTCGACGCTGCAGCAGGAGGCGGCGCGCAAGCTCGGCTTCTCCGCCGATCACACGATGCGGATCGCGCAGCAACTCTACGAGGATGGCGCGATCACCTATATGCGGACCGACGGCGTGCAGATGGACGGCAGCGCCATCTCCGCCGCGCGCGCCGCGATCGCCAACCGCTATGACGGCGGCTACGTCCCCGACAAGCCGCGCCAGTATCAGAGCAAGGCGAAGAACGCGCAGGAAGCGCACGAGGCGATCCGCCCGACCGATTTCGCCAAGGACCGCGTCGGGTCGGGCGACCATGCGCGCCTCTACGATCTGGTGTGGAAACGCGCGATGGCCTCGCAGATGGCGTCGGCGCGGATGGAGCGTACCACGGTCGAGCTGGCCGACGGCACCGGCCGCCACGTGCTGCGCGCCACCGGTCAGGTGGTGCTGTTCCCCGGCTATCTCGCGCTCTACGAAGAGGGGCAGGACGACAGCCAGGACGAGGATGCAAAGCGTCTGCCGCGCCTGCGCGAGGGCGATGCCCCGGCGAAGAAGGACGTGGCAGCCGAACAGCATTTCACCCAGCCGCCGCCGCGCTTCTCCGAGGCATCGCTGGTCAAGCGGATGGAGGAGCTGGGGATCGGCCGCCCGTCCACTTATGCCTCGATCATCAAGACGCTGAAGGACCGCACCTATGTGCGGGTCGAGAAGAACCGCTTCTTCGCGGAGGAGAGCGGGCGGCTGGTGACGGCGTTCCTCGAACGCTTCTTCGAACGCTATGTCGGCTATGACTACACCGCCGAGCTGGAAGAGGAGCTGGACGACGTGTCCGGCGGCCGTGCGCAATGGCAGGACGTGCTCGCCGCCTTCTGGCGCGATTTCAAGCCGCGCACGTCCGAGGTGATGGAGCAGAAGCCGAGCGAGGTGACCGCCGCGCTCGATCAGTTCCTGGCGCCCTATCTGTTCCCCGAAAAGGCCGACGGATCGGACCCGCGGCTGTGCCCCGCGTGCGGCGCGGGGCAGCTGGCGCTGCGCGGCGGCCGGTTCGGCGCGTTTATCGCGTGCAGCAACTATCCCGAATGCAAGTTCACGCGCCGCTTCGCGCAGGGCGGCGAGGCCGCGGGCGAGGACACCGGCCCGGAGCAGCTGGGCCATGATCCCGAAACCGGCCTGCCGGTGGAGCGCAAGTCGGGGCGCTTCGGCCCCTATATCCAGCTGGGCGAGGGCAAGGACGCCAAACGCGCCTCGATCCCCAAGGATATCGGCGAGCTGGATCTGGAGATGGCGCTCAAGCTCCTCCACCTGCCGCGCACGATCGGCCAGCACCCCGAAACCGGCAAGGACATCGCCGCCAGCATCGGGCGCTACGGCCCCTATCTGGTCCATGACGGCAAATACGCGCGCCTGTCCTCGACCGCCGAGGTGTTCGAGACCGGGATGAACGCCGCGGTGGTCAAGCTGGCCGAGGCCGCCGCCGGTGGCGGACGCCCCGCGCGCGGCGCGGCGCGCGCACCGCTCAAGGTGCTCGGTGCGCATCCGCGGACGGAGGCGGAGCTGCGGCTGATGGAGGGGCGCTACGGCCCCTATGTCACCGACGGCACGACCAACGCGACGCTGCCCAAGACGGTCACCCCCGATCAACTGACGCTGGAGGAAGCTGCGCAGTTGATCGACGCCCGCGCCGCCGCCGCCCCCGCCAAGCCGAAGAAGAAGGCGCCCGCGAAAAAGGCCGCGGCGAAGAAGCCCGCCGCCAAAAAGCCTGCGGCGAAGAAGGCCGCAGCGAAGGAATAGGCTGGAGCCCGGCGGCCGTTACCGGCCGCCGGGGAACTCGGTCGCCTCGAACCGGATCGGCGCGCCCTGCGGCGCATCGCCCAGCGTGTCCTCCCACATCGCGACATGCCCGCGCACGATCGTGCCGACCGGCTTGCCGGTCAGCGTCATGCCCGTGAACGGCGACCAGCCCGCGCGCGAGGCGAGCCAGGCATCCTCGATCGTCCAGCGCTTCTTCAGGTCGACGATCGTGAAATCGGCGTCATAGCCGCAGGCGATCCGCCCCTTGCCCACCAGCCCGAAGATCCGCTGCGCCCCCGCGCTGGTCAGCTCGATCACGCGCTGCAACGACAGGCGGCCGTTGGCGGCATGGTCCAGCAGCAGCGGCAGCAGCGTCTGCACCCCCGGCATCCCGCTGGGGCTGGCGGGATAGGGCTTGGCCTTCTCCTCCAGCGTGTGCGGCGCATGGTCCGAACCGATCACGTCCGGCACCCCGCGCGCCAGCCAGTGCCACAGGCCGTCGCGATGCGCGCCCGACCGGATCGGCGGGTTCATCTGCGCCAGCGTGCCCAGCCGCGGATAGGCTTCTTCGCCCGCCAGCGTCAGATGCTGCGGCGTCACCTCGCACGTGGCGATATCCTTGTTGCGGCCCAGCAGTTCCAGTTCCGCCGGGGTGGTGACGTGCAACACATGGATGCGCCGCCGCGCCGCGCGCGCCAGCCGCAGGATGCGCTGCGTCGCCAGCAGCGCGCTTTCGTCGTCGCGCCATACCGGGTGCGACGCGGCGTCGCCGGTGATCCGCTCGCCGGCCCGCGCGTTCATCCGGTCCTCGTCCTCGGCATGGATGGCGACGCGCCGCTGCCCGTGGGCCAGCACCTCGGCCAGCCGCGCATCCTCGCTGACCAGCAGGTCGCCGGTCGATGCGCCCATGAAGATCTTGACCCCCGCGGTGCCCGGCAGCCGCTCCAGCTCGGTCAGGTCGCGCGCATTGTGGTTGGTGGCGCCGACATAGAAGGCGTGGTCGCACCACATCCGCCCCTTGGCGCGCGCCAGCTTGTCGGCGATCGCCTCGGCCGAATCGGTATTGGGCTTGGTGTTCGGCATCTCGAACACCGCCACGACGCCGCCGCGCACCGCTGCCTCGCTGCCCGACGCGAGGTCTTCCTTGTGCTCCAGCCCCGGCTCGCGGAAATGCACCTGCGTGTCGATGACGCCCGGCAGGATATCCAGCCCGGTACAGTCGATCGTGCGCCCGGCATCGCCACGCGCCCCGATCTCCACGATGCGCCCGCCGGTGACGCCGATATCGGCCGTGACCGGGCCGCCGGGGGTGTGCACCGTGCCGCCGCGCAGCAGAAGATCGTAGCTCGCCATCACCCGTCGCCTCGTCCGCTCTTTCGTCCTGTCGTCCGTCCCCCTACCTTGCGGACATGGACGATACCACCCCGGGAACCATGCTGGCCGACCGCACCCTGCTGCGGCTGTCGGGCGACGATGTGCGCGGCTTTCTGCAAGGGCTGCTGACCAACGACGTGGCCGGCGCGCTGCCGGTCTGGGCGGGGCTGCTGACGCCGCAGGGCAAGGCGCTGTTCGACATGATCGTGTGGAGCGACGGCGACGACATCCTTCTCGATGTCGAGCGCGACCAGGCCGAGGCGCTGGCGCGGCGGCTGGCGATGTATCGCCTCCGCCGCGCGATCACGATCGCGCCGGACGATACGCTGGCGGTTCACTGGTCGCCGGATGCGATGGCCGGCGCCGCCCCCGACCCGCGGCTTGCGGCGCTGGGCTGGCGCTGGATCGCCCCGCCCGGACCGGCGGCGGCGGGGTGGCACGCGCACCGCCTGGCGCTGGGCGTGGCGGAAGGCGCGGCCGAGCTGGGAAGCGGCGAAACCTTGTGGCTGGAGGCGAATGCGCGCGAGCTGAACGGCGTCAGCTTCACCAAGGGCTGCTACGTCGGGCAGGAGAATACCGCCCGGATGCATCACCGGGCGAAGGTGAACCGGCGGCTGTTCGTCGCGCCGAACGACGACGGCGACACACGCCGCCGCACCACTTACCCCGATCGGGGTGTGATGGTCACGCTGCGCCGGGTCGAGACGCCCGGCGATGCCACCATCCCGGAATGGTTGGCGCCGCATCTGGATTCGGGAAGCGACGGCTGACGGGCCGGCGCGCAAGCGACGCCGTCACATCGGTTCGTCGGAGCTGACGCCCAACCCCGCGGTCACCGCACGATCCACGCGCGTGACGCCAAGGCGCCCCCGCGACCTCTTCCACATCGTCCCATGAACAGCACAAAGAAAAAGGGAGGCCGGCAACTGCCGACCTCCCCAATTCTTTCGCCGAAGCGATCGCCTTACTGGCCCGAACCCGGACCGTAGGTGATCTCCACGCGACGGTTCTGCACTTCGCGCACACCGTCGGCGGTTTCGACGCGCAGGCGGGTCTCGCCGAACGCTTCGGTGGTCATCACGCCGTCCGGGATACCCTTCGAAGCGAGATAGGCCTTCACCGAGTCCGCGCGACGCTGCGACAGGCCCAGGTTGTACTTCGCGGTACCCGACGTGTCGGTGTAGCCGGCCAGCATGACCTGCGCGTTCTGGCAGTTCTGGTACTGCGTCACGGCGTTGTCGAGGATCGACGCGGCTTCCGGGGTGACGTCCGACTTGTTCCACTCGAAGAACACGATGAACGGACCCGGCGAGCAGACCACTTCCGGCGGCGGAGGCGGCGGCGGGGGCGGAGGCGGAGGCGGCGGGGGCGGCGGCGGGGGCGGCGGAGCCGCTTCCGGTGCGCCGAAGTTGTAGGTCACGCCACCCAGCAGCGAGTGCGAGCGGAAGCGACCATCGTACGCGCTGCCGCGCTGGTCGAACAGGTTGACGTTGTCCGCGTTGAAGAAGCGATACTTCAGCGAGACGTCGACATGGTCGCTCAGCGGCGCGCGGATGCCCGCCAGGGCCTGCCACGCGAACACGGTGTCCGAATCGTCGATCAGACGATACGACTGACGCGGATCCAGCGTCGCCTTGACGCGGGCGACACCGGCACCACCGCCGACGAAGCCCTGCAGACCATCGTCCGCACCGAAGTCGAGCAGGCCGTTGACCATGAAGCTCAGCGCCGAGGTACGGCCACCGAAATAGTCATAGGTGCCGGCAGCGAGCTGGGTCGTGCCGCTGTTCGGCGTCTGGCCGGTGTTACGGTAGCCATCGACGGTCGCCGAACGATAGCCGACTTCGGTTTCGAGGCGGAACGCGCCGAAATCGTAGCCGATGACGCCATCGACGTCATAGCCGTAATCGTGGTCGACGGTGCCGGTGCCCGACCGCGAGGCGGCCGTACCGGTGATCGAATAGTCGATGTCCTCGACAATCATCGCACCGCCTTCAACGCCGACATACCACGCCTTGTCGCGCGCGAGCGCGGGCGTGGCGAGGGCGGTGGAGGCAAGCGCCATGATCATGGCAAGCTTACGCATCATAATCCCCTTTCCATGGTGTCACTACGGACAGCGCAAACTCACTATCCGAACGATGGTTTCCCGACAAGCTGACAAAAACCCGGCACTGTTGCGCAACTGCCACAGCTGCAAGGGCGGCGGACGGGCTCAGCGCGCGATCATTCCATGGGTGCGGAGCGCCTCCAGGATCGCCATGATCGCGGTGCGGGCTGGCGCATCGACGGTGTCGCCGGCCGCGGGATCGGCGATCGCCGGACGCTGCGCGCCGACGACCGGCGTCCCGTCGATCACCACCCGCGCGGCGCGCACCACCCCATTCTCCCATCCCGCGGCGGTGCGGGTGGCGACCATCTGCTGCCCGGCATCCCACACGCGCCAGCCCGGCCGGGTCGCCACGAATCGCCATCCGCCATCGGTCCAGCCCGCCAGCATCCCGGCATGGCCGGTCCATGCCCCCTGCGGCGCATCGCCGACGATCCACGCATCGCCGGTCGCGGGATCGGCGGGGGGCGTCTGCGTGCCGATTCCCCTGACCACCGCCTGCACCGCCAGGTCCAGCATCGCCAGCGCCTCGTTATGGGTGCGCTCCTTCTGTGCCTGTCCCGCCTCCATCATCGGCATCAGCAACCGCGTGCTCGTCGCTTCCATCGCTTGTCTCCTCAAAGGCTTAGGGTCGCGGGCGGCGAGAGGGCGTAGGTTCCCTGTTGCTGAACCGCCACGGTGACCGCACCTGCGGGAACCTCCGCCGCGGTCAGCACCAGTTGCGGTGCGTCGCTGGCCCATGTCGCGATCGTTGCGCCGCTCCGATCCGCCAGCGCGATGCGATAGCCTTCGCGTTCCTCGCCCAGCGGCGCGTCCTCGCCATCCCGCCAACGCCAGCCCAGCCGGCTGCGGCGCGTCCATGCCAGCCGCAACCCGCCGTCCGCGTCGCGCATCGCGCGCAACTGCACCGGCGGCGGCGGTGCGCAGGACCGTCCATCGATCGCCACGCTCGCCATCGCCGCCTGCGCACCATCGCCCACGCCCGCGGCGGCGATCCGGACGCTGTCGCCCGCTGCCGCGCCCGCCAGCGGCACCGGCAGCACCGCGGCACGTTCGATCAACACGAATCGCGTACCGCCGGGATGTGCGGCTGGGGTGGTGCCACGACATCCGCGCCACCAGCCGCTCAACCGCCAGCGGGTCGCATCGACCGGCACCGCATCGCGGAACTGGATCAGTTCGTCGCCGATCAGCGCCAGGTTCGAACCCCGGTCGATCGCCGCAGCATCGGCGGAGGCCAGCGTCATCCCCTCATGCGCCAGCACCACCTCGATCGTGCGTGCGCGGTCCTCGATTGCGCCGCTGCCCGCCGGCAGAGCGGTCGCCAGCCGGCCGAGTGTCGCCGGAGCGGCGGTAGCGCCGATCGCGGTCCAAGACGCGCCGCCGTCGCGGCTGACCGTCACCGCCGCATGTCGCCAGCCCGGCGCCTCGCCAGCGGCGAAGATCGCGAGGCGCGGTTCGGTGACCGGCGCCTCGTCCAGCGGCGGCAGTTCAGCGATCTCGATCCGCGTCGCGCCGATCCGCGTATCGGGCGCGGCCACCACCCGCCCCGGATCGGCCGGCGGCGGCGGCAACGCCGCGCCCGTCCCCAGCGGGGTCAGGTCCAGCGTAACCCGCCACCCCTCCACCGCCGCGCGCGTCACGCGCCACAGCGCCCCGTCACTTTCCACCGCGGTTCCCGGCGCGATCGCGATCGCGGTCGCGTCCAGCACCGCCGTGCGCGACCGCCGCGACCGCTCGCGTGCGCGGATCATCTCGTCGGCGACCTGCCGCGCACGTGCCGCGTCGAGCGCGACCGGCAATTCGACCGCTTCCTCGCGCCACCCGCCGCCGGTGCCGCGCGCCTGCTGCACGCCGATCTGGTAATCGCGCGCCGGGTCGTAATGCGACAGCGACAGCGTGGCGGGCACTGCCTCGACCGGCAGGCGCGCCTCGCGCAGCGCTGCATCGGGATCCAGCACCAGCGGCGCGCCGGTCGCGCGGTCGATCCGCGTCGCCGCGCCGTCGGGCACCATCCACGCACCCGTCATCGTCGCCAGCGCGGCGACCGCGCCCGCCACGCTGTCGCCGCTGGCGGCATAGCCCGCGACCGGATCGTCCGGACCCGCCCCGGTGATCGCGCCCTCGCCCAGCGCGCGCATCACGTCCCCGGCGCGCGGCGGCACGGCATCGCCGATCACCTCGAAGGTGAGCGAGGGGATGCGGTTGCCGAAATCCGCCAGCGCCAGTTCCTCGAACACCGCATAGGCGATGCCGCGATGCGCGGGCGCGTCCGCCTCATGGCTGGCGATCAGCGGATCGGGCGCCTGATCCTCGCTGCCGTCGTGCAGGCGGAAGCCGGTCTGCGTCTTCCAGTCGCCCGCCGCCCCGCGCAGCAGCTTGCCGTCGGCCCAGATCCGCCCCACCCCCGCGACCGGCCGCGCCGACAGTGCCACCGCGAACGACGCGGCATAGCTGTAGCTGGTCGTGACCGGCTGCCCCTTGCCCGCGCGCCCGTCGTGCCGCGTCTCGATCAGCTCGGTCGACCAGATCACGCACCCCGCGACCCGCATCGTCCCGAACACCCTGGGGATGGCGGTGCCGTAGGAGGAGGTCTGCACCTTCAGATCGGTCAGCCGCGGCCCCTGCCGCCCGCGCGGCGCCAGCACCGCACGGTCGACCCGCTGGCCCAGCAGCCCGCCGATCGCCGCCCCTACCGGCCCGCCGATCGCGCCGCCCACCGCCGTCAGTACCAGCGTCGCCATCTCATCCCTCCCCCTCGTCCAGCCGCCACGCCGCGATCACCGGCCATGGCGGCACCCCCGGCCGCGCCACCACGCGCCCCGCGCCGGCATCGGCGTGGACGATCCCGTCCGCGGTGCGGATCGCCAGATGCAGCTGCGTCGCCGCGACGCGCAGCAGCAGCACGTCGCCCGGCGCCTCGCCCGCGCACGGCACCGCCCCCGCCGGCATGGCGCCCGCCGGCAGGACGGCGCAGCGCAGCGCATAGTCGCGCGGCAACCGCACGTCCGGGCGCACCGCCGCGACCGCCACCGCCACCACCCCGACGCAATCCAGCCCCAGCGCCGGATCGCGACCCTGCGGGCGAAACCGCGCGCCCACCGTCGCCAGCGCCGCCGCCGCGACGCGCTCACCCGGCGTCATGTGCCGGGATAGCGGGTCAACAGGTCGATTCCCGGCAGATACGGTTCGCCCCGGAAATTGGCGGCATTGCCGAACCGCGCGGCGCAGGTGGCGATGCGCCGGTCGCATCCCTCGCTCACCTCCACCAGCGTACCCGCCTCGATCGCGAAGGGCGGCGCCATGCGCAGCGTCACCTCGGCGCCCGCCGACCGCGCGATCGCGCTGCGCAGCCCGGTGTTGGCGCCCCCGAACCAGCGCAGCACGCCTTCGCCCCAGCCGTTGTCTGAGGGCTCGGCGCGGTCCAGCGTCACCACCTCCCCCGCCGCCGCGACGACGCGCGCGAACTGCCGCCGTCCCGCCATCGCGACGCGGCACCGCCGGTCGCCCAGCGAGGCGCGGCACGCCGGCGACGTCGCCTCGGTCACCGGCCCCTCCAGCCGCGCGGTCGCGCCGCGCAGGTCGGCGGCGAACGCCCCGTCCTGCCACGACACCTCGCCGATCCGCCCCTCGCCCAGCGCGATCGGCGCCGCCGCCAGATCGTCCCAGTCGATCGCGACGGTCACCACCCGCGCGGCATCCCATCGCCCCGCCGCCAGATCGCGCGCGGTAATCGCCGCGACGTCCAGCGCGCCGCGCGCGGTCATCGTATCGGGGTCGGCGCCCTCGGCGCGCTCGATCGCCGACGGGGTCATCCCCGGCGCCGCGCGATAGCGCACCCCCGCCACGGTCAGGTCGCGGTCGTGATCGGTCAGCGCCACGGTAACGCCGTCGGATCGCTCGATCCGCCAGCACAGCGCCAGCGTCGTCACCCGATCCGGCTGGCTCGCCCCCGCGCTCATGCCTCGCGCACCTCGATCAGCGGCACGCTAGGCGCCGCGCCGGCCAGATGCGTCGCGCGCGACACGGTCAGCTCGTCCTCGGCGAAGCGCACCGGCACGTCGAAATCGAACGCCGCGGTCACCGCCGCGCCCGCCGGCGGTGCGGCATCCAGCGTCACCATGCCCCCCGCCGCCAGCGTGAAGGCCTGGGTCGGCTGCCCGTCGATCGCGATGCGCACCGTGCCGGTCACCGGGCGCGTGATCCGCCGCACCGCCGCGCCGTAATGACGGACCAGCGCGAAGCCACGCGTCGTCCCGTCGCCGGTCCCGATCCGCTCGTCACTCGCGCGCCAGTCGAACGGATCGCGCAGGCGGAACCCGCGTGCCGGGCCATGCCGCGCGCGGAAAAACGCCAGCAGCGCCGCGACATCCGCCTCGCTGCGCACCCCCGGCCCCACATCGTACCGGGTGCGCGCCTGCGCCCAGGCGACCTGCCGCGTCTCGCGCCCGCCGCCGCTGGTGGTGACGCTGGTGGAGAAGGTCGGCGTCACCTCCGCCTCGCGCCCCAGCGCCAGCGGGAACGCCACGTCGTCGAACGCCTCCACCCCGTCCTCCCCATCCTGCCAATATGTCAGCCCGTCGCGCATCACCTGCGGCAGCGCCCACAGATAGGTACCGCGCACCCCGCGCCGCTGCGCCACCTGCGCCGCCGCCACGATCCGATCCCACTGCGCGCGGTCCTGCGGGTTCAGCACAAAGCCCGCGAAATATTCCTGCGCCGCCGGCGGATAGCCCAGCCGCGCGGTCGCCGCCGCGGCGCCCGCCGCGCTCGACGCGGTATCGCCCGCCGTGACCCAGTCGTAATCCTCCAGTTGGAGCACATCGAACGCCGGCGCGGCCCAGCCGACCGGCAGGTTCATGCGCTTCGCCTCCGGCGCGGCGGCGTCCAGCACCGTCGGCAGATAGGCGAGCAGATAGGTGACGCACCCCGGCTGCGCCGCGCGCGCCGCCGCCGTCAGCGCCGCGGTGGACGCCGCCAGCACCGCGCCCGCACGGTCCAGCGTCGCGCGCTGCGCCGCGTCCAGCGACGCGCGCAGATCGGGAATCGCCGCCGGCGCGATCGCCGCCACCGCGTTTGCATCGTACAAGCACGGATGCGCGACCGCGCCGGGCGTGACCCACCACCACGGCTCGCCCACCTGGAAATACGGCGCCAGTCCCGCCGCCGCGCCGATCGCCAGGAACGCCGCCGCCACCGCGCGCAGATAGTCCATCGCAGCGTCGCTGGCGGGCGACAGCAATGTCGACGGCGGCACCCAGCCGGTCAGCGCCGGACTGCCGTCGGCCGCGCGCTGCTTCCACGCCGCCGGGCAATGCGCGTCGAACAATTCGTAGGACAGCGACCAGATCAGGTCGTAGCCCAGTCCACGTGCGCGCCGCGCGAAGTCGCCGTGCCACGCCGCGCACGCCGCGTTCAGCGCGCCCCCCGCCAGCGTCACCGCACCGCCCCCGGCGTCCAGCCGGAAATAATGGCTCATCCCCACATAATGGACGATCGCCCCGCGATACCCCAGGTGCAGCGCGTTGCGCAGCAGCCGCTGCGGCGTCAGGTGATAGCTGTCGTCATAGCCGCTCGCGATGCGCAGGTCGTGTTCGGGCACCACCACGTCGCCGATCGCCAGAACCGCCCCCGATCCGGTGCACGCGATCCCGCCCAGCTCCGCCCAGCCCTCCACCGGCGCCGGCAAGGCGCCACCGCCCTGCTCGTCATATCCCGGCGCGACCAGCGACACGAACATCCGCTCGACGTCACCCGCCCACACCGGATCCGCCTCGTCCGGCAACGCGAACCCGCCGTCCAGCGCCGCGAAGTCCAGCGTCACCCGCGCATCGGTCGGCGTGCCTTCCGCATAATTCCACAACCGCACGTACCAGGCGCGCGGCTGCCCGGCGGCATCGCGCCCCTCGATCGTCAGCACCGGCCCGTCGACCGCGTCCAGCGCCAGCACGCCGGCCGATCGCCAGCGGAACGAGAGCCGGCACGCGCGGTAATCCCGCGCCTCCTCATACGCCAGTAACGGATGGTCGTGCCGGTCGGCACTCTCCCAGATCAGCCCGGCCAGATCGTCCCGGCGATAGAAGACCGCATCGACGCGCACCGTATCGGGTGCGGGCGTCGTCACCGCCGCCATCATCGGGCGCGGAAAGTTGACCGTCCAGAACGCGGGGTCGAACCGCTGGATGAACCCGCCCGCCTGTTCGGCGCGCTGCGTTGCCAGCCAATGCCCCATCACGCCTCCTCCGTCAGCGCGGCCCGCACCGCGCGCGCCACCTGGCGGCTGGATCGCGCCAGGGCAGCGGGCGCAGGCGTGTCGCCGGCGCGGATCGTGATCGCGACACGCACGTCGCGCCCGCCGCCGCCCGCGCCGCTGGCGGGGATCACCCGTCCGCTGCTGGTCGGCACGAACAGTTCCGGCCCGCGCTCTCCCACCCAATAGGGTCGCGCCGGGCTGACCGGCCCGCCGGTCGCGCGCCCCGGCAGGCCCAGCAGCCCGACCAGCGACGCGACCAGCCCGCCGCCGCTGCCCCCGTTGCCGCCGCCGCCACCGCCGACGATGCTGCCGATTCCGTTGCGCACTGCCGCCGCGGCGATCTCCGCCAGCACCGACAGCGCGACCGCCTTCAGATCGTCGAACCCCAGCTTGCCCGTGCGCACCGCGCGCATCAGCGCGGTCTCCACCGCGCGGCCCGCGCGATCGGCGCCGGCGGCGAACGGCCCCTCCAGCGTCTGGCGCATCGTGTCGACGTCGCGCGCGAACCCGGCGGTGTCGGCGCGCACGCCGATCACCAGCCGCTCGATCTCCTCATCCATCGGGAAATGCCTCCTGCAATCGGGCGATCAGCGCCGCATCGGGCGGCGGCATCGCCATGTCGGGCGCGCCGGCCTCCACCAGCGCCGCCAGTTCGGCGGGGGTCGCGCGCCAGAAATCGTCGGGGCGCCATCCGAACGCGATCCCCGCCAGCCCCGCCAGCCGCACCGCCACCACGGCGAAGCGCGGGTCCGCCATGTCGCTCACCGCCCCGCCAGCACCTGCCGCAACAGCAGCTTCAGCGCCGGGGTGGCGCCCGCGATGCCGCCGGCCACCACCGCCTCGCCCAGCGTCTCGCGGGTCAGCGCGGGTGGCGCATCGTGGCGGCAATGCCAGAACAGCGCGACCAGCTCCGCCAGCCTGAGGTCGCCGCGCGCCGCCCGCTCGACCAGTGCGAACAGCGGCCCCAGTTCCTCCTCCGCCGCCACCAGCGCGGCGAAGCTGGGGCGCAGCACCAGCGGTTCACCCGCGACGCGGATGCTCGCCTCGCCGCGCGCGGCGTTCGCGGGGGCGCTCATGCGCTCGCTACCGCGCCGCTGCTCTCCAGCGCGATCGTGTAGCTGCGCTCGCCGTTGTAATCCCCGGCATAGTCCAGCCGCGTGACCAGGAACCTGCCCGTCATCGCCTCGCCGCTTTCGAACGTCAGGCGATAATCGTCGAGCGTGCCCGCCAGCGCGCTCGCCTTCACGCGCGTTTCCGCCGCCGATCCGGTGAAGACGCCCGCCGCCGATACGCTGACCGACCGGACGCCCGCCCCCGACAGCAGTTCGCGCCACCCGCCCGAATCCTTGCTGGTGATCGCCACCGCCTCGCCGTTGATCGACAGCTGCGTCGTGCGCAGCCCCGCCACCGTCCGGTACGCCACCGGGTTGCCGCCATCGCCCACCTTCAACAGGAACGCGCTGCCCTTTTCCGCCGCCATCGTCAGTCCTCCTGTTCCAGCATCCGCACCCGCACGTCGACCATCGCGGCCCAGCGTGCCGTTCCCTCGCCCAGCACCGCGCAGCGCACCGGCACGACCGTCACCACCCGCCATCCCGGCAGGTCGCGCGGCAGCGCCAGCAACGCCGCCTCCACCGCGCCCGCGATCCCCTCGATCCGGGCCGGCTGCGCGTGCTCGTCGCGCACCGTCACGCCGACGCGCGCCTCGCGCCCGGCGCGGTCCTTGGTGCTCCAGTCGGTGGTCGCGATGTCGCGCAGCGTGACGTGCGGCACCGCCGCCGCCTTCGCACCCGCGCCGTCCGCCACGCGCTGCACCCCCGCCACGGTGCGCAGCTGCGCCAGCACCGCCGCGCGCAGGGTCGCCGCCGCGCTCATGCGCGCCACCACGTCAGCCGCGGGTCGTCGACCCACCGCCGCACCAGCCCGCGCGCGCTGACGGTGACGCCGTCCGCGCCTTCCTCCACCCGCGCATCGGGCAGCAGGTCGCGCACCCGCGCCGCGATGCGCCCGCGCGCCGCCGCGACGCGCCGCTCCACTGCCGGCGTCATGCGCGCACCCCCGGGATCAGCGCGATGCGCCGGAACGGCCGCCACAGCGCGGTCACCGCCGCGGGCACCGGGGTCGTCGCACCGCGATCGGCGAACAGATGCGCCGCCAGCATCGCCACCCCCTGCCGCAATCCGGCGGGCAATCCGTCCCAGTCGGCGGCGATCCCGGCGGTGAAGGTGACGCGCGCCGCCGCCGCCATCCGCACCCATCCGCGACCGTCGCCATCGATGTCGATCGTCATGTCCGGCGCCGCCTGGATCGCGCGCACCGGCACCGCGGGCAGCATCTGCCACGCCGCGCCCGCCGGCATGTCGGCAGCGGCCTCGCGCGCGATCAGCACCTGCCCGGTGACCTGTTCGGCCAACCCGATCGCGGTGTCCGCCAGTGCGCCGATCAGCGCATCGTCCTCCGCCAGTCCGGCGCGCAGTTCCGCCTTCACCGCCGCCACCGCGGCGGCACGATCGGCGGGGCCCAGCGTCACCGCGCCCGGCCCGCCCGTGATGATGGCCATCCCCATCCCCCTCGCTTTGCGTTGCGTCCATGCCGCGGGGCCGGCGCGTGCCGGCCCCGCCGGCGGGTTCAGGCGGCGGCGAACTTCATCAGCTTGATCGCCTCGCTGTTCGACACGCACCCGCCGACCCGCTTGGTGGCGTAGAAGGTGACGAACGGCTTGTTGGTATACGGATCGCGCAGGATGTTGGTCTCGGCGCGCTCCGCGATCAGATAGCCGATGCGGAAGTTGCCGAACGCGATCGACAGGCTGTTGGCGGCGATGTCGGGCATGTCCTCGGCCTCCACCACCGGATAGCCCAGCAGCGTCGCCGGCTGCCCGCTGGTCAGGCTGGGCTGCCACAGGAACTGGCCGTCGGCGGTCTTGAACTTGCGGATGCGCGCCGCGGTCGCGGCGTTCATCACGAACGCGGCACCCTGCCGGTACGGTGCGCGCAGGCTCTGCACCAGGTCGATCAGCCGGTCGGCGCCGTTGGTGGCGAAATCGCCCGCCGCGCCGCTGGGCAGGTACTGGAGTGTCCCGAACGCGCGCGCCGCATCCCCCGCCGCCGACGTCGCCGCCTGCAGGAACCCATTCGGCCGATTGGTCCCGCTGCCGTTGACGAACGCCGCGCCCTCGGCCCGCGCGAACTCGGTCGCGATCTCACCGGCCAGCCACGCTTCGACGTCGAACAGCGCATCGTCCAGCATCGCCTGGCTGGCGGACGGGTTGGCGTACAATTCGCCCATCGGCGGGGCGATTTCCTGGAACGCCGGGGTGGCGGTGCCCGGCCGCGCATCGGTCTCCGCCGCCCAGCCCGACGGCGTGCCGCCGGTCGTCACCAGCTTGCGGTAACCCGCCGATCCCACCTGCACCACGTTGGCGATGGCGCGGATCGGGCTGATCGACTTCAACACCGCGTCGATCTGCTGGTCGATCTCGCGCGGGACGGCAAAGCCGCCCTGGTCGCCGGTCGTCCCCGTGAACGCCTTCATCTCGATCGTCGCGCCGGTGCGGACGAAGCCGTCGAACGCGGCATTGCCCATGGCGCGCGCGCCCTCCAGCACCGGGCGTGCTTCCACCGTATCGTTCATCACCTTCTCCTTCGGGAATGCCCGCTTGCCGGGCAGCAGTCGGCAGCGCCGCGGCGCCGCCGGATTCAATCGTCGTCGATCGCCGCGATGCGCGCGGCGGGCTGCATCGGCACCGCCACCAGGCTGATCTCGGCCAGGTCGGCGGCGCGGATTTCGCGCCACGCCCCCTGCGTCACGCGCCGCGCGCGATAGCCGACCGACAGCGCCGGCAACGCGCCGCTGCGCACCGCGCGCGCCACCGCCGGATCGTCGATCCGCGCCGCGATGCGCAGACCCCGTTCGTCCTCGCCCAGCGCCAGCACCGCGCCCACCGCCGCGCCGCGATGGTGGAGCAGCAGCGGCACCGGCACCGCACCGGCAAAGGCGCCCGCGCGGAACACGTCGCCCGCGCGGTCGACCCGGTCGTAGACCGCGGCATAGCCCGCGATCCGCATCACCTGACCCACTCGCCGAAGCCCAGCTTCACGGCCAGCCCGACCAGCAGCAGCGCCCACACCATCCGCACCACCCAGGCGACGCTGGCGCGCCAAGCCGACGACTTGGCGGTGCGCCACGCCTTCAACAGCTCGCGCAGTTCGGCGACGTCGCCCGCCGCGCCCTCGTCGGCCAGCCCCAGCCGCGTCAGCGCGCGCGTCGCGCCCAGCTCGCCCGCTTCCTCCGCGATCGCGCGCAGCACCGCCATGTCGCCGCCGCGCGCCTGTTCCTGCGCCAGCAGCTGCGCCAGCACCGCGCCCGTGCTTCCCGCGCTCACGACCAGTCCACCATCTGGCGCTTTTCGTCGCGCGACAGGAAATCGGCACTGGCGACCATCCGCCACAACCGCTCGCGATCCTCGACCAGCGCGGGTACGCGGTCCAGGTCCACCTCCAGCGTCGCATCGGCGAACCACGGCGACAATCCGTCGCGCAGGGCGGTCAGGATCGCGCCCGCCAGCGGCAGCACCGTCAGCCGCCACAGCGCGCGATTGGCCTCGCGGTAATTGGCATGGGTGCTGTCGCCCGGCAGGCCCAGCAGCATCGGCGGCACCCCGAACGCCAGCGCGATCTCGCGCGCGGCGGCCGCCTTGGTCCCGGCGAAGTCCATGTCGGCGGGGGTCAGGCTCATCGCCTGCCACTTCAGCCCGCCCTCCAGCAGCATCGGGCGCCCGGCATTGGCCGCGCCGGCAAAGCCCTGCTCCATCTCCTCGCGCAGCCGCCGGAACTGGTCGGGGGACAGCACCGATCCGTCGCCGGCATCGTACACCAGCGCGCCAGACGGGCGCGCGGCATTGTCCAGCAACGCCTTGCTCCACGACGATGCGGCATTGTGGATCGCGATCGCCCCGGATGCCGCGCCCAGACAGCCCAGCCCGTAATGATCGTCGACCGGGTTGAAGCGGCGGACATGCACCACCGCCGCCGGATCCAGCCGCGTCGCCCGCACCCCGACACGGTACAGATACGCCGCCGGCCACCCGTCCGCGCCCAGTTCCACCGTCACCCGCTCGGGGCGCAGCGGGAACAGCGCCGCCGCCGCACCGTCGGCATCGCGCAGGATCTGGACGAAGGCATTGCCGTGCAGCAGCACCTGCGCCGCCACCGTCTCCAGCAGCCCCGGCGCCCCCGCCAGCGCGGCGAGCGCCGGGTCGCTCGCGTCCAGCGGTGCCCCGCCGACCGCCTCCGCGACCAGCCGCACCGCACGCTGCGCCACCGCGTTGCCGCAATAGCCGGCGCGCACCTGCGCCTCATATCCCTGCGGCCACACCCCGATCGGTGCCGCCACCCCCGCCGCACGCGCCAGCGCCGGACGCGCGCCATCGCGCCCGGATTTCCACCCGAACCAAGCCATCGGCCACTCCCCATGATGATAAAGCCGCCCGCGCGTCGGCCCCACGAAACCCCGTACCGCGCGGCCCCATGTCCCGACGCACGCCGGAACGCTGCGCCGATCGCGCTACATCACCGCCACCCGCGCCTCGCCCTGCCGGTCCAGCATCAGCGCGGTCAGCGCCCAGATGCAGGCGTCGGCGCGGTCGGGCGATCGGCCCGGCCCGTCGTAACCGCCGCCGATCGACAGCCCCGCCAGCTCGTCCTCCAGCGCGGGGAACGCCCGCGCGTGCCAGACGCGCCGCAGTTCGTAGAGCGCGGCGACCGGTTCCGCGCGCGCCGCCTTGCCGCGCGTGGCGTGCACCAGCGTCACCGGCAATGTCGCCTGCGCCGCCAGCAGCACGCTCTTCACCATCGCGCCGCCCTGGTTCGCCTCCGCGACCACGCGGTCCGCGCCGACGCGGGTCGCGCACGCGCCGACCGCGCGCGCCCAGCCCTCCGGCGTCGCGCCGCTGACGCTGGCATCCTCGATCACATAGCCGCAGCCGTCGCGCCCCAGCCCAGCCGCGACGATCCCGCAGGCGTCGCCATCGGTGCCCGCGGGCGGATCAACCCCCACGACGATGCGCACCAGCGGCGGCACCGTCGCGGCGCGCTGCGCCTCGAACGTCGCCCGCGTCCACAATGCGCCCGCCACCTCGTCGATCAGCTCGCCGTCCAGTTCCTGCCGCCCCAGCCGCGTCGCGCCGTAACTGGCGGTCATCGCCGCGACGAACGCGGGCGGCAGGTGCGGGTTGTCATGCGTCCGCCCGCGCGTGGTGCGCGTCCCCGGATCGGCCGCGATCCGCCGCATCAGCGCGGTCGGGCGCGGCGTCGTCGTCACCAGCACGCGCGGCTGCTCGCCCAGCCGCAATCCCATCAGCAGATTGTCCCAACCGGCCGTGCCGCGCCATTTGCCCAGTTCGTCCGCCCAGGCGAAATGATGCTCCGGCCCGCGCAGCTTCTCCGGCGCCGCGGCGGAATAGACCTGTGCGCTCGCCCCGCTGGCGAAGCGCACCTCGCCGCTGGTCGGGCGCCACACCACCGGTTCGTCGTCGCGCGCCACCGCGATGACGCCGCTCGGCCCCTCCACCATCACCTTGCGCGCATCGGCGATCGTCGCGCCGACCAGCGCGATGCGCGCCTGCGGCATGGTGCGGGCCATCGCACTCACCCATTCGGCGCCCGCGCGCGTCTTGCCGAAGCCGCGCCCCGCCTGCATCAGCCACACCGACCAGCCGCCCGGCGGGGGCAATTGCCCGGGATGCGCCCATTCCTCCCACCGCTCGACGATCGCGCGCGCGGTATCCTCGCTCAGCGTCGCGGCGATCGCGCGGCGATCGGCCAGCGGCAGCCCGCGCCACCAGCGCAGCGCCCGCTCCATCGCTGCGCTCATGCCGGCTCCGCCGCGCCGCCGCGCCGCGCCTGTGCCGACAGCCGCCGCAGCAGTTCCTGCCCGGCGACGTCGCTGCCCTCCTTGCGTGATCGCGGCGCGGCCGGCTGGGCGGGCGCACCGGGCCGCCGCGCGAGCAGCTGCATCGCGGTGGCGATCTCGATCGCCCCGCCCGGCCGTTCGCCCTGTTCCAGCACCTGGCGCAGCACGGCGGCTTCCAGCCGCTCCCACGCCGCCGCCGCCGCGTCGCGCCATTCGCGTGCGAAGCCCGGCTCGCGCCGCCGCTTGGCATAGGCCGCGGTCACCGACATGCCCGCCGCCGCCGCCGCGACCGCCACGTCGCCGGTCATGCTCAGGTGATCGAGGAAGGCGTGCCGAGCGGCCTTGCTCCACCGCGTCGCCTCCGCGCCGTCAGCCGCCGCGCCCACTGCCCGGGCCGACGCCGCCCCGCCATGCCCCGTGACGTCACGCCCCGTACCGCCCATTCGTTCGGTCATCCGGCGATCCTCCCCTGCGTCGATGCTGCCGTCATCGTCCGCGCCCGGTCGCGCGCCACCCGGCACGTCCCGCGTCACCCGCTGCCGGGCGCCAAACGACGACGGGCCGGCGCGGCGGGGCCGCAGTCCCAAGCCGCCCGGCCCGATTCGCATCATCTCGATGTTCACGTTTTGTACGCGAACAGCGCGGCGCTGTCAAGCCGTAAATGTGATCGCCGTCAATGGGGAGGGGATGGAGCGGGTAGCGGGAATCGAACCCGCGTATTCAGCTTGGAAGGCTGCTGCACTACCATTGTGCTATACCCGCTCGCCGGACGACGGGCAGTAATCCAACCCGCCCGCCCGTGCAAGCGCGCTGCGCGCCGGCCGCGCCGGCAATCTTACGCGCCGCGTAAATTCGCTAGACCTTTGTCGATAGCGCGCTAAACCGGCCGCGATACCGGATGTTCAAATCCGGACACATCGACCCGTCATGTTTGGGAGAGGCACTGTCGCCATGCGTCTGACCACCGTCCTTCTGTCCACCGCCGCCGCGCCCGCGCTGCTGTTCGCCGCCACCGCGTCGGCCCAAACCTCCACCGGTCAGACGTCTACCGATCAGGCCAGCCCCGTCACCGCCAACGCCGCCGTCGCCGGACAGGCCGATACCACGGCGGCACAAGCCGACGCGAACGACGTCGGCGCGGGCGACATCGTCGTCACCGCCACCCGCCGTTCCGAACGCCTGTCGGAAGTGCCGATCTCGATCAACGCGGTCAGCCAGGCCGCGCTCCAGAATTCCGGCGCCACCGACATCCGCCAGATGGCGCAGCTCGCCCCCTCGCTCAACGTCTCCTCGACCGGGTCGGAGGCGAACGCCTCGGCGCGCGTGCGCGGCATCGGTACGGTCGGCGACAACCCGGGCCTCGAAAGCTCGGTCGCGGTGTTCATCGACGGCGTCTATCGCAGCCGCACCGGCTCGGGCCTCAACGACCTGGGCGAGGTCGACCGGATCGAGGTGCTGCGCGGGCCGCAGGGCACGCTGTCGGGGCGCAATTCCTCGGCCGGCGCGATCAACGTCTACACCAAGGCGCCGTCGTTCGACTTCGGCGGCTATGCCGAGGGCAGCTACGGCAATTTCGACGCCTGGCGCGCCGCCGGCGCGCTGACCGGGCCGATCATCAAGGACCTGCTCGCCTTCCGCATCGACGGCGTCTACGCCAAGCGCGACGGCTTCATGCGCGATGTCGTCAACAACACCGACTATAACGATCGCAACCGCTGGTTCGTGCGCGGACAGCTGCTGCTCGAACCCTCGTCGGACTTCTCGCTGCGGCTGATCGGCGACTACACCTTCCGCGACGAAAAGTGCTGCGGCGCGGTCTATGTCGACACGCGCGAGAAGATCGATCCCACCCCCGGCGCCGCGGGCGATTATGCCATCAACCCCAACGGCAACCGCATCGTCGACGTCATCAATTCGATCGCTGCGCTGCGCGGCTATCCGGCCGGCACCGCCTTCCCCAGCGGCAACGATCCGTACAGCCGCCGCATCGCCTTCTCCCCGGGGAAGGCCTATTCGAACGTGACCAAGGATTACGGCGGGTCGGCGCAGATCGACTGGAACCTGGGCGGCGCCTCGCTCACCTCGATCACCGCCTATCGCGAATACAAGTCGGCGGGCGCCAGCGACATCGACTATAACGTCCTCGACATCGGCGATCGCCCGGCGGACGGCAACAACTACCGCCAGTTCCACACCTTCACGCAGGAAGTGCGCCTCAACGGCGAGGCGTTCGGCGACCGGCTCAACTGGCTGGTCGGTGGCTTCTTCTCGAACGAGGATCTGGAGGTCGTCGACAATCTGAAGTTCGGCAGCGATTACGGCGCCTTCGCCGCGTGCCGCATCGTCGCGACGATCAATCCCACCGCCGCCCTGCGCAACCCGGCCGGGCCGGGATGCCTCGGCACCACGCCGCTTGCCGCGCTGGGCGGTGCGACCGGGCGCCAGGCGATTGGTGCCGGTCTGGGCGCGGCGGCGGGGGTGATCCTTCCCGCGATCGACCTTCTGGGCACGCTCAACAACCTGGGCACGACCCGCGACGTCTACCGCCAGAACAGCAAGAGCTTCGCGCTGTTCACGCACAACATCGTCAAGCTGACCGACAATCTGTCGTTCACCGCCGGCCTGCGCTGGACGCAGGAGCGCAAGCGGTTCGACGCGACGTTCGGCAACAACAACACCGTCTGCCCGCAGATCCAGGGGCTGCTGGGCGCCGGCCCGGCGGGCAATCTGTTCAACAATGCGCAACTTGCCGCGCTGACCCGCGGGATCGCGACGCTGGCGTGCACCGGCAATTCGTCGTCGGCGCTGAACGGCCGCACGCTGGCGGACAATTTCAAGGAAGACCAGCTGACCGGCACCGCGGTGCTGTCGTGGAAGCCGGTCGACCGCGTGATGACCTACGCCAGCTATTCGCGCGGGTACAAGGCGGGCGGCTACAACCTCGACCGGTCGGACCTGGGCGATGCCTATAACCCCGCGACGATCGGCAATGCCACCGGCGGGCGGCTGCGCTTCGACCCGGAAACCGTCAACGCCTATGAAATCGGGCTGAAATATTCCAGCCGTCCGTTCACGTTCAACATCGCGGGCTTCCGGTCGGAGTTCAAGAATTTCCAGCTGAACACCTTCAACGGCACCAATTACGTCGTCGAAAACATCGGCTCGTGCTCGAACGACCTGAACGGCGCCGATCGCGACAACAGCGCGGCGACCGGGGCGTGCACCGGCAACGTCAAATATGGCGTCGTCAGCCAGGGCGTCGAGGTGGAGGCCGGCTTCTACCCCGCGCGCCACCTGGCGGTGAACCTGGGCTATACCTTCGCCGACACCAAATACCGCCGCAACCTGGTCGGCTCGGATGCGGGCGCCCCGCTCGACCCCGCGCTGTTCCTGCTGTCGGGGTCGCAGATGTCGAACGCGCCGCGCAACGTCATCACCTCCTCGGTCGCCTGGACGCCGGATATCGGCAGCGACGGCATGTCGGCGCTGTTCTACGTCGATCAGCGGACGGCGTCGGACTACAACACCGGCTCAGACCTCTTCGTGGAAAAAATGCAGGACGGCTTCACCGTGGTGAATGCGCGCGTCGGCCTGCGCGGGCGTGACGAACGCTGGGCGGTGGAACTGTGGGCGCAGAACCTGCTCGACACCAACTATACGCAGGTCGCGTTCAACTCGCCCTTCCAGGGGGCGGGCAGCCAGCAGCAGGTGCAGGCGTTCGGCGGCACCGGCAACCAGCTGTTCTCGGCGTTCCTCGCCGAACCGCGCACCTATGGCGTGACGCTGCGCACGCGCTTCTGATTCACACCTTTGCACCCATGGCGGGCCGGCCGGCGCATCCTGGCGCCGGCCGGCCCGTTCGTTTCGTCGGTTTCCGCGCGCATCCTACCCGTTCCGGTGGGAAAGCGCCGCGACGATGGTTGACCCGTTAACCGTTTTCGCGGCTTCCTCCGGCCAAGCGACCGTCCGAGTCGGTCGCGTCTGGCCCGTGGGGGGCGCAACGGCGATGAACGGCGAAGCGGTAATCCGGTTGGTGTCCGAACAGATGGAGCGCATCCTGTGGACCGCGCGCAGCGCGGGCGGCACGCTCATCATCTCGCGCGGTCACGATCCCGATACGATCCGCCAGTTGCTCGATCAGGGGCTGATCCGCGAACGCCTCGGCCACCTCGTACTCACGCCCAAGGGCACCCAGCAACGCCGCGCCTGCGCGCCCTTCTGACAGCCTCACGCTAGGACCATCACCCCAGCGAAGGTTGGCCTGCTACGAACCCCCTTCGTCATGCCGGACTTGTTCCGGCATCCACGGCACGGCATGATCCCGAGCCGCTGATCGTGCGGCACGGTAGATGCCGGAACAAGTCCGGCATGACGAAGCGACGCCGCAACGACCTGCGCCCCGCCCCTCACAACCGGTCGAAGTCGATCGCCCCATGCCGGTCCAGCCGCTGGTCGGCGGCGGGCAGCGGGTATTTCAGCCCGGTGGCGCAGTTGAACAGCACCACCTCCTCATCCTCGTCCACCTCGCCGTCGCGCAACGCCTGGCGATACGCCGCCAGCGTCGCACCGCCCTCCGGGCACATCAGCAGGCCGTCGCGCCGTGCGGCATCGTCCACCGCCGCCAGGATCGCCGGGTCGCCGACCGCCAGCGCCTTGCCGCCGCTCTCGCGCACCGCGCGCAGGATCAGGAAATCGCCCACCGCGCGCGGCACGCGGATGCCCGCGGCGACGGTGTGCGCATCCTCCCACCGCTCGGCATGTTCCTCGCCCGCCTCGAACGCGCGCACGATCGGGGCGCAGCCCGCCGCCTGCACCGCGTACATGCGCGGCCGTTCGCTGCCGATCCAGCCGAGCGCCTCCAGCTCGTCGAACGCCTTCCACATCCCGATCAGCCCGGTACCCCCGCCGGTGGGATAGAAGATCGCGCGCGGCAGCCGCCAGCCGAGCTGCGCGGCCAGCTCCAGCCCCATCGTCTTCTTGCCCTCGATCCGATACGGCTCCTTCAGCGTCGAAAAATCGAACCAGCGCCCCTCGGCCGCGCCCTTGGCGACGATCGCGCCGCAATCGTCGATCAGTCCGTTGACCCGCCACACCCGGCCCCCTTGCGCCGCGATCTCGCGCACGTTCACTTCCGGCGTATCGTCGGGGCAGAACACGATCGTCTCGATCCCGACGCGCGTGGCATAGGCGGCCAGCGCCGCCCCGGCATTGCCGTTGGTCGGCATCGCGATCCGCGTGACGCCCAGCTCCTTTGCCATCGCCACCGCCATCACCAGCCCGCGCGCCTTGAAGCTGCCGGTCGGCAATCGCCCCTCGTCCTTGACCCACACGTTCGCGCCGCCGCTCTTGGGGATCGGGATCAGCGGCGTCTCCACCTCGCCCAGGCTGACGACATTGTTGGTATGCCGCACCGGCAACAGCTCGCGCCACCGCCACAGGTCGGTGCCGCGCGCGTCCAGCGCATCGCGCGACAGCGCCGCCGCCACTCCACCCAGGTCGTAGCGGACCAGCAGCGGCCGCCCGGCGCGCGACAGGTTGTGGAGGGTATCGGCGTCATACCGCTCCCCCGTCAGCGAACATTCCAGATGCGTGACGAAGGTCGCGCGCTCGGCAGTCAGATTGTCGTTCATGACCCGCGGTCTAGGCGCGGCGGCGCGCCGGCGAAAGCACCGATGGTCGCGCCGCGCATCCGCGGGGGTGCCGCGCGCCGACACCCCCGCGACGCTCCTTCAGTCGGGCTTCTTCGCCACCGCCACCAGCGCCGGGCGCAGCAGCCGGTCCTTGATCATCCAGCCGGCCTGCATCTCCTGCACGATCGTGCCCGGCTCGGCATCGCTCGCCACCTCCATCATCGCCTGGTGGCGATTGGGGTCGAGCGGCTGGCCCAACGCCTCGATGCGGGAAAGGCCGTGGCGCCCGAACACGCTGTGCAGTTCGCGGCCCGTCGCCTCCAGCCCGACGACCAGCCCCTTCATCTTCTCGTCCTCGCGCAGCTCCGCGGGGATCGCGGCCAGCGCACGGTCCAGATTGTCGGCCACCGACAGCACGTCGCGCGCGAACGCGGTCGCGGCATAGGCGCGCGCGTCGGCGGCGTCCTTCTCCGCGCGGCGGCGCACGTTCTGGATATCGGCCTGCGCGTACAGCGTCTCCTGCTTCGCGGCGGCCAGCTGGTCCTCCAGCTCGGCGATTCGCGCCGCGGCGGCATCATGCTCGGCCACTTCGGGCGCCGCCTCCGCCGTTTCGTCACGCAGGTCGTCGGCGGGCTTGTCGGTATCGGTCATTCTTTCCCTGTCTTTACTCAACGTATCGTGACGGCCGCTCATCCCATCAGCCGGGCGAGCGTCGCTGCGGTGAAATCCACCATGGGTACGACGCGCGCATAGTTCAACCGCGTCGGGCCGATCACCCCCACCACGCCGACGACGCGGCCGTCCTGACCGCGGAACGGTTTGGCGATGACGGACGATCCGCTCAGCGCGAACAATTTGTTCTCCGCGCCGATGAAGATCCGCGTCGCATCGCCCGCGCGCGCCGAATCGAGCAGCGCGGCGACCTCCTGCTTGCCCTCCAGATCGTCGAGCAGCCCGCGCACCCGTTCCAGGTCGGCGGCATCGGCGTCGTCCAGCAACCGCCCCTGCCCGCGCACGATCAGCACCGGGCGCCGCGCCCCGTCCTCGCTCCACACCGCCAGCCCGCGTTCCACCAGCGCGCGCGCTGCCGCGTCCAACGCGCCGCGCCCCGCCGCCAGTTCGCGCTCCACCCGCGCGCGCGCCTCGCCCAGCGTCAGCCCGCCCATCGTCGCGGTTAAATAATTGCCCGCCTCCACCAGCGCGCCGGGGGCGACGCCCATCGGCAGCGCGACGACGCGATTCTCGACCGCGCCGTCCTCCGCCACCAGGACCGCCAGCGCCTGCCCCTGGCCCAGCGGCATGAACCCGATCGAGCGCAGCACCGTCTCGCGCTTGGGCACCATCACCAGCCCCGCGCACGCCGACAGGCCGGACAGCGCCGCCGTGGTCGCCGCCAGCGCCTCCTCGACCGGGCCGTGCGTCCCCGCGCGCGCCTCGATCTGCGCGCGTTCGTCGGCGCTCGGCTCGTGCGCCTGCATCATCCCGTCGACGAACAGGCGCAGCCCCGCCTCGGTCGGCATCCGTCCCGCGGACGTGTGCGGCGCGGCCAGCAGCCCCAGCGATTCCAGCTGTGCCAGCACGTTGCGGATCGACGCGGGCGACAGGTTCAGCCCGGCCTGCGCCAGCGTCTTCGATCCCACCGGCACGCCATGTTCCAGATAGCCGTCGACGACGCGACGAAAGATGTCGCGCGCGCGATCGGTCAGTTCCGCGATCGGGGGCGTGGCGGCCATGACGCGAATGTAGGGCGACGCGGCGGCGCGCTCAACGCCCCGCATCGGCATCGTCGCGCGCAAACGGGCGTTGACAGCACCGCACGGGGCGGGCATTGGGCGCCCTCGCTTTTTGGCAAGCGCCGCTCGTGGAAGGGTGGCCGAGTGGTTAAAGGCAGCAGACTGTAAATCTGCCCACGCAAGTGTACGCTGGTTCGAATCCAGCCCCTTCCACCACCCCCTTCGGACCGGGGTTCCGCGTCCGCCAGCGTTCCACGTCCGGCTCCATCACGCGCCCGCCCGCCCGATCCGCGCCTTCGCCATTGAACGCCGCCCGCACATGGCCGATCAACGGCACCGCACCGGGGGGACGCGCATGAAGAAGGACCTGACCATCACCACCGGCGTCGCCGCCGCGCTGCTCCTGTCGGGATGCGGCGGCCAGCGCGACGAATGGACCGCGCAGCGCGATACCGCGGTCTGCACCGACCGCGCCGGCAACCGCGTCCCCGACGATCGCTGCGACCGCCGCTCCGCAACCGGGCATGGCGGCGGCTTCCTGTGGTATTATCTCGGCCGCAACCGCGCGATCCCGGCCTATGGCGAACGAGCGACCGGCGGATCGTGGTCGCGCCCCGCCGGATCGACCTTCTACCGCGCGCCGGCATCCACCGCGATGACGCGCGCGGCGGCGGTGTCGCGCGGGGGCTTCGGTTCGTCGGCGCACCGCTTCGGCAGCATCCACGCATGATCCGCGAGACGATCGAACCGCGCCCCGACTGGCGCGCGACGGTCGAGGCGGAGGGGCTGATCTGGCACACCGCCGATGGACGGCCCTATTGGAACGAAGCGGCCTGCTACCGCTTCACGCCCGCGCAGGTCGCCACGATCGAGGCCGCCACCGCCGAACTGTACCGCCTGTTCCTGGCCGCCGGCGACGCGATCGTCGGCGATCGCGCCATGCTGCGCCGGTTCGGCATCCCGGATGCGTTCCATCGCCCGATCGCCGATGCATGGAACGCCGAACCGCCAGCGCTCGATTATGGCCGGTTCGACCTCGGCTATGACGGCCTGGGGCCGCCCAAGCTGTTCGAATTCAACTGCGACACGCCCACCTCGCTGCTGGAAGCCGCGGTGATCCAGTGGACGTGGAAGCAGGAACGGTTTCCCCACGCCGACCAGTTCAACAGCATCCACGATCGGCTGGTCGTGCGGTGGTCCGACCTTCGCGGACGACTGCCCGCGGCCGTCCACTTCGCGCATGTCGCCGATGATGAGGATGCGGTCACCACCGCCTATCTGCGCGACACCGCGCAGCGCGCGGGGATCGCCACCATCCCGATCCTGATCGACGATCTGGGCTGGGACGCCGACGCACGCCGCTTCGTCGATGCCGACGACCGGCGGATCGCGGCATTGTTCAAGCTGTACCCATGGGAATGGCTCGCCAACGAGGCGTTCGCCCCGAATCTGCTGGAAAGCCTGTCGCGCGGCGATACGCTGTGGCTGGAACCGGTGTGGAAGATGATCTGGTCGAACAAGGGCATCCTGCCCGTGCTGCACGATCTGTTTCCCGGGCACCCGAATCTGCTGGCCGCCGCCTGGTCGCCGCCCGCCGATGCGGACGCGGTGGCCAAGCCGCTGCTGGCGCGCGAGGGGGCGAACGTGTCGCTTCGCCGCGCCGGCACGATCGTCGCCGAGACGGGCGGCGACTATGGCGACGAAGGCCATGTCTTCCAGGAACTCTACCCGCTGCCACAGCCCGCGCCGGGCATCTTCCCGGTCATCGGCAGCTGGGTCGTCGGGGGCGAGCCGGCCGGCATGGGCATTCGCGAGGACGGCCTGATCACCGGCAATGGCGCCCGCTTCGTCCCGCACGTCATCGACCCGGCGGCCCGCGGCGTTTCCTTATGAATTACCCGATTTGATGGAGCTACGACCCCGTCGTAAATCGTCATTAAGCAACCTCGGTTCACAAGCCCGGTCATGGCTGGGGGCGCAAGGTGCTGATCAAGATCAAGACGTCGGAGGCGAGGATCGGGATGTTCGTCCACATGGTGGACGGCGGCTGGCTCGCCAGTCCCTTCTGGCGGTCGCAACTCCTGCTCACGCGACAGGCGCAGATCGACAAGCTGGTTGACGCCGGGATCGCGGAGATCGTGATCGATACGGACCGCGGCGTCGGCCCGGCGGGGGGCGGCGATACGGCCCCTTCCGTTGTCGTCGCCGATGCGTCGGACGAACCGGATGAGCCCGCCGCGGTGCCCTATACCGGGCCGGAACGTCGCGCCCGCCGCCGTCCGACCACCGAACTGGATCGCGCCCGCGAAACGGTCGAACGGTCGAAGGAAGCGGTATCGCGGATGTTTTCGGAAGTGCGGCTGGGCAACGCCGTCGACGCCGCCGCCATCTCGCCGCTGGTCGATGAGATCGCCGCCTCGGTCGCACGCGATTCGACCGCGATCATCAAGGTCACGCGGCTGAAGAACAAGGACGAATACACCTATCTCCATTCGGTGGCGGTGTGCGCCTTGCTCATCAACTTCGCGCGCCGCATGGGCCTGCCGGAGGATGAGGTGCGCGACCTGGGCATGGCCGGGATGCTGCACGACATCGGCAAGATGGCGGTGCCCAGCGCGCTGCTCGACAAGCCGGGCAAGCTGGAACCGAGCGAATTCAGCGTGGTGCAGACGCATCCGGTGAAGGGGCATGCGCTGCTGATCGAAAGCGACGGGGTCGCGCCGCCGGTGCTCGACGTGTGCCTGCACCACCACGAACGGATCGACGGCAGCGGCTATCCGCACCGGCTGACCGGCGCGCAGCTCAGCCTGCATGCGCGGATGGGGGCGATCTGCGACGTCTATGACGCGGTCACGTCCGATCGCCCGTACAAGCGCCCGTGGTCGCCCAGCGAAGCGTTGTCGCGCATGGCGTCGTGGACGGGACATTTCGATCCCGAACTGCTGGCGATCTTCATCGAAAGCATCGGCATCTACCCGGTCGGCACGCTCGTCCGGCTGCGCAGCAACCAGCTGGCGATCGTCACCGCGGTGAACGACGACGATCCGACGCTGCCGGTGGTCCGCTCCTTCTTCGACATTCCGACGCAGGCGTTCGTGCCGCAGCGCGATCTGGATACCGCGCGTTCGCGGGCGGAGGATACCGTGCATCGCACCGAACGCGGCAGCTACTGGTTCGGCGACGCCTGGCCGCAGGTGATGGACGCGGTACGGAACGGCCGCACCCCGCCGCGCGCCAGCGCCGCGCCCGTCCCGCCGACGCCATTGGCCATGGGGGCCTGATCCGATGCCGACATCCGTTTCGCCCCGCCATCGGCTGCTCGCCTGGCTGTCGCCCGACGCGGCCGGCGCACCGACCGTCGTCGCGGACCACGACCAGCCGGCGCGCGACAGCGGCCGCGGCGCCGTTCATCGTCGCCTCTACGACGATATCGGCGAATTCCTGTTCCGCAACGGCCTTGCCCCGTCGCCCACCAACTTCGCGGTGGCGCACGCCTATATCTCCGGTGAGGACTGGGACATCGCGCAGGCGGTGGCCGCGCATATTCAGGGCGGCGCGCCGCTCCTCGACGACGATGTCGCGCGGATCCTGGAAACGCGCGCCGCCGACGAACTGACGCCGGAGGCGCTGGCGCAGCTGGCGCAGACGCTGGAAAGCGGGCTGGTCGACTATCGCCTGATGATCGGCGAATCGCGCTCCAACGCGACCCATTTCGGCGACGAGCTGGACCGCGAGGCTGCCAATCTCGACAGTGATCCGGCCGGCGCGCTGCACCGTATCGTCACGATCACGCGCGAGGCGGTGGAAAAGACGCGGCTGATGGAGGAACAGCTCCAGCGCAGCCAGCGCGAGGCGGACCAGCTCAAGGCCGATCTGGAAAGCGCGCGCCGCGCCGCCGAACAGGATCACCTGACCGGGCTGCCCAACCGCCGCAGTTTCGAACGCCACCTGCGCGAGGCGCTGGCCGCCGACGGCCCGCCGCCGACGCTGGCGCTGTGCGACATCGACGATTTCAAGCAGATCAACGATCGCTTCGGCCACCCCGCCGGCGACCGGGTGCTGAAGTTCGTCGCCGGCTTCCTCGAAGGGCAGCTGGGCAAGTCCGCGCTCGTCTCGCGCTACGGCGGGGAGGAATTCGCCTGCCTGTTCCGCGACGCCGACACGCTGGAGGCGCGCGACCTGCTCGATGCGGTGCGCGAGCGGCTCGGCGCGCGCTCGCTCGTCAACCAGGAAACCGGAGAGGCGATGGGGTCGCTGACCTTCTCGGCCGGGGTCGCCCCGGTCGAGGGCGATCGCACGGCGCAGGCGTTCCACGATGCCGATCACGCGCTCTACACCGCCAAGCGCAGCGGCAAGAACATGGTGATCGCAGCGCGCTGAGCGCGTCAGCGGATCGCGTCGACCACCCCGGCCCAGGCGGCGATTTCCGCATCCATGTGGCGGATCACCGTCAGGTCGCCGGCGCGCGCATGGACCGGGTCGATCGTCACCTCGCCCTCCCATTCCCAGGTGGCGTTGCCGGTGATCGTCACCATCCCCTCCGCGGTGGCGCTGGCGCGGACCAGCCCGCCGCGGTTCAGCACCGCGATCTCGCGCGCGAACGCGATCCGCCCGGTCAGCCCCGCGGCATAGGTGGACGCCGCCATCGCGCTGCCGCAGCTGTCGGTCAGCCCCACGCCGCGCTCGAACGTGCGCACGAACAGCGTATCGGGGCCGCGCACCTCCACGAACGACACGTTGGCGCGGTTGGGCAGCCAGTCGGGCGCCGCCTCGCACGCGGTGCCGACGCGCACCAGTTCGTCCTCGTCGACCCGCTCGACGAAGGCGATCAGGTGCGGGTTGGGGATGGCGACCGCGGTGAACGCGCGCGCGGTCGGCAGCATCGCAACCGGCGCCTCGACGATCCGGTCGCGATCGGTCGCCAGCGGCCAGGACGCGACGTCCAGCGTCGCCGGCCCCGCGGTCTCGCGCACCGCATAGACGCCCGGCGCGACGTCGGGCGCGCGCGCCACCTGCGCACGGCTGGTCTTCAGCCGCACCGTCGCGCGCGCGATCCCCAGCGCCTCGAACCCCGCCCGCGCGACGCAGCGCAGGCCGTTCAGGCACGTCTCCGCTTCCGATCCGTCGCGGTTGAACATTCGCATCCCGAACGCCGCGCCATCCTCCCCGGCGGGATCGTCGCCCGGCGTCAGCACCAGCAGGCCGTCGCCGCCGACCGGCCCCGCCGGGTCCGCCAGCGCGCGCGCCACCTGCGCCCATTGCCCCTCGTCCAGCGACAGCGCGCGCCCGTCGACCAGCGGGAAGTCGTTGCCCGACCCGTGACATTTGATGAACCGTATCCGCATCGCCCCGACCTGCGCCGCGCGGCGCGTCAGGGCAAGCCCCTATCCGGGCAGGCGATAATGGTCGGCGACGCGGTCCAGCGCCAGCGTCAGCACCAGTCGCCCGCTGCGCGTCGGCCACCCCAGCGCGCGCTCGCTGGCGGGCAGCCCCTCGCCCGCGCACACCACCCGCCACAGGATGTCGGACAGGCCGGCGCCCGCCGCGGCGATCGCGCCGTCGAATCGCCGCTTCGCCGCCACCTGTGCCTCGCCGGGGTCCAGCCCCCGCCCGCCCCCGCCGTCCACGCGCGGCTGCCACCGCATCGTCACCGGCGCCCCCAGCGCCGCGCGCTCGTAATCGGCGCGCAGCCGTTCGCCCGCCTCGTTCTGGCGCCCCGTCACCAGCCCGCGCGCCGCCAGCCACGCCAGCGCCGATTCGCGGCGGTTGACCGTGACCGTCCGCCCCTTCGCCGCGCCCGTCGCGCCCGTGACCACGGCCCCGCGGCGCCCCGCCCCGTCGATCCTCTGTTCCACCAGCTCGCGCATGTCCGCTCCTGCCTCACCCTCGATACGGGGGCACGGCTGGCGCAAGTTGGAGGATGTAGGACAGCGGCATCCCGCACGCTTCGGAATGGTGGGCGCTGACGGGTTCGAACCGCCGACCTACTCGGTGTAAACGAGCCGCTCTACCAGCTGAGCTAAGCGCCCGGCGCGTGCAGTGGCGCGGGAGGACCGTCTGTATCGCGCCGCCCCCGCCGATCAAGCGAAAAGGCGCACCGCTCACACCAGCGGCAGCTTCGCCTCCGCCAGCGCCGCGACATAACGGTACATCGCATCCTGCGCCGCCGGGCTGAGCGACACGAACGCGCGCCGCCGGTCCTCCGGGTCGGGATGGCGGTGCAGCAGGTCGGCGGCGGTCAGCTTGCCGATCCAGCGCAGCGCGGTGGTCGGCGCGACCGCGGCAGCGATGCACAGGCTCGACACCGACACGCGCGTCCCCTCCAGCGCGGCGGCGAACAGGTCCAGCAGCATGTCCCACGCCGGATCCTCGAACAGCCCGGTGCCGAAAAAGCGGTCGCGCATCCGCCGCGCGCGCAGCACGTCGCGGATCGTCGCGGCGGCGATATCGACCGACGGCGGCGGCGCGCCGAAACGGGCGTGGCGGTCCGCGGCGCGCGAACCGCCCCCCGCGCCGTCATCCGCCGCGATCCGCGCCAGCAGTTCGGCGATCCGCGCCACCTCCGCCTGCAACCGCGCGGCGCGCTCACGCTCGTCGTCGGCGCTGCGCACGCGGTCGCCCGGCGTGCTGCCGGCGGTGGCGATCGCCAGCGCGGCGACCCATTCGGCCTGGTCCTGGTCGGGCGTGCACAGCAACTGCACGGCATCGACGCGGTCGCCCAGCGTCGCCACCACCGGGTCGATCTGCGCGACCGTCATCGCCACGATCAGCGGCAGCGCGCGCGCCGCGCACGTCGCGTCGGTGGCGGTCAGCCACGGCGCCAGCGCGGCATCCGCCACGCCCTCCAGGATCAGCACCACCGCATCCGCCTCGCCGGGGATTGCGGGCGGGGCGTCGCCGTCGCCCGGCGGCGCGGCGATCACCGTCCCGCCGACCAGCGCCACCGCCGCCCGTGCCGCGACCGCGTCCGCGCCATCGCCGCCCATCACCACGAAACGCGCGGCGGCGCTGCCCGCCAGCCCGAATTGCGATACCATCATTCCCCGTCCGCTGCCGCCCTGGTCCCCATGTCCCGGCCTGTGGACCGGGCACGGCGCGTCAGTCCAGCGACTTGACGATTTCCTCGACCATCTTCTTGGCGTCGGCCAGCAGCATCATGGTGTTGTCCATGTAGAAGACGTCGTTGTCGACACCGGCATAACCCACACCGCCCATGCTGCGCTTGACGAACAGCACCGTCTTGGCCTTCTCCACGTCCAGCACCGGCATGCCGTAGATCGGCGATGTCTTGTCGGTCTTCGCCGCGGGATTGGTCACGTCGTTGGCGCCGATGACGAAGGCGACGTCGGTCTGCGCGAATTCGCTGTTGATGTCCTCCAGCTCGAACACCTCGTCATAGGGGACGTTCGCCTCGGCCAGCAGGACGTTCATATGCCCCGGCATGCGCCCCGCGACCGGGTGGATCGCGTACTTCACGCGGACGCCATGCTCCTTCAGCTTGTCGGCCATCTCGCGCAGGACGTGCTGCGCCTGCGCCACCGCCATGCCGTAACCGGGGACGATGATGACCTGCTCGGCCTGGCTCATCAGGAACGCCGCGTCCTCGGCCGATCCGCGCTTCCACGGCCGGTCGACCTTCGCCGCGCCGCCCGCGCCCGCGTCGGGTGCGCTGCCGAAGCCGCCGGCGATCACGCTGATGAAGCTGCGGTTCATCGCGCGGCACATGATGTACGACAGGATCGCGCCCGACGACCCCACCAGCGCGCCGGTGATGATCATCGCGCTGTTGTGCAACGTGAAGCCCATCGCCGCCGCGGCCCAGCCGGAATAGCTGTTCAGCATCGACACCACGACCGGCATATCCGCCCCGCCGATCGGGATGATCAGCAGGAAACCGATCGCGAACGACAGGATCGTGATCGTCCAGAACACCCACGGGCTCTGGTCGACCGTGAAATAGGCGACCAGCAGCAGGATCGCCGCCAGTACGCCCAGGTTGATGACGTGCCGCCCCGGCAGCATGATCGGCGCGCCGCCCATGTTGCCGTTCAGCTTCAGGAAGGCGATGACCGAGCCGGAGAAGGTGATCGCGCCGATCGCGACGCCCAGCCCCATCTCGATCCGGCTGACCGGCAGGATGTACGCCAGCGGCGTGCCCGACAGCGGATCGACAAGGATGCGCGCGATCCCGAACGCGACCGGGTTCAGGAAGGCCGCGGCCGCCACCAGCACCGCGGCAAGGCCGACCAGCGAGTGGAACGCGGCGACCAGCTGCGGCATCGCCGTCATCGCGATCCGCCGCGCGGTGGTGACGCCGATCACCGCACCGATCGCGATCGCGGCGACGATCTCCAGCGCCGCGACATAGTCGATCCGCGCGATCAGCGCGGCATAGTCATAGCCCTCGATCAGCGTCGTCGTGACCGGCACGTGCGTCACCAGCGTGGTGACGACCGCGATCCCCATGCCGATCATGCCGAACCGGTTGCCCCGCTGGCTGGTCGTCGGGCTGGACAGCCCGCGCAACGCCAGGATGAAGCACACCCCGGCGATCAGGTACGCCAGCGCGACCCACGGATTGACGGCGACATGCTCCACTAGATCCTGCTCCCCCTTATATCGTCATCCCGGCGAACGCCGGTCTCTCACCACGACGGTGCCCGTGCGGCACGAGCCCCCGGCCTGCGCCGGGGTGACGATCAATGTTTCGCGACCGCCGGCCGCTCCTTCTTCTTGTACATCGCCAGCATCCGGCTGGTGACCGCGAAGCCGCCGAAGATGTTGACGCTGGCCAGCACCACCGCCAGCAGCCCCAGCCACTTGCCCCCGGTGCTCCCCGCCGCCGCCGACGCGATCAGCGCGCCGACGATGATGACGCTGGAAATCGCATTGGTCACCGCCATCAACGGCGTGTGCAGCGCGGGCGTCACCGACCAGACCACGTAATAGCCGACGAAACACGCCAGCACGAAGATCGACAGGATCGCGATGAAATCCATTATATATCCTCCCCGGCACGGGGAGGGGGACCATGCGAGGCATGGTGGAGGGGGCGTGCCGCACACGAGACGATCGCGGCAACCACCGCCGCCATGTCCCGCGTCACGTCGTCCGCTCTCACCCGCAACACACGATAGCCGTTCTCCCGCAGAAATCCGTCCCTCAATTCGTCCCGCTCGACTTGGCAACCGTCATGACCGACGCCATCGACCTCGATCACCAGGCGGGCGCTCGCGCAGTAGAAATCGACCACATAGGGGCCGATCGGATGCTGCTTGCGAAACTTCACACCGGTCGCCTGGCCGCGCAGCCGTTGCCACAACAGCACCTCGGGATAGCTCATCCGGCGGCGCAGCGCGCGCGCCGTGACGACCTCGGGCCGAGGTATTCGCGGCACGCCCCCTCCACCGCGCTGCGCGCGGTCCCCCTCCCCTTGCAGGGGAGGATAACCCATCACGACAGCAACCGCGGGTTCACCACCGCGCCGTCCTTCGTCAGCCGCACGGCGTCGCCGATCTCGTCGTCCAACACCGGCTTGCCCGCGTCCTTGTCCCAGAAGGTCGACAGGAAATTGTACAGGTTGCGCGCGAACAGTGCGGAGGCGTCCGCGGGCAGCCGCCCGGCGACGTTGCGGTGCCCGACGATCCTGACGCCGTGGCGGGTCACCACCTCGCCCGCCACCGCGCCCTCGACATTGCCGCCGCTTTCCACCGCCAGATCGACGATCACCGATCCGGGTCGCATCGTCGCCAGCTGCGCATCGCTGATCAGCCGCGGCGCGGGGCGGCCGGGGATCAGCGCGGTGGTGATGACGATATCCTGCTTGGCGATATGCGCGGATACCAGCTCGGCCTGCGCCTTCTTGTATTCCTCGCTCATCTCGGTCGCATAGCCGCCCGAACCCTCGCCCTCGATCCCGGCGACATTCTCGACGAAGATCGGCTTGGCGCCCAGCGACAGGATCTGTTCCTTCGTCGCGGATCGCACGTCGGTGGCGGATACCTGCGCGCCCAGCCGCCGCGCGGTGGCGATCGCCTGCAGCCCGGCGACGCCCACGCCCATCACGAACACCTTGGCGGCGCTGACCGTGCCCGCCGCGGTCATCATCATCGGAAAGGCGCGGCCATAGACGCCCGCGGCGTCCAGCACCGCCTTGTACCCCGCCAGGTTCGATTGCGACGACAGGATGTCCATCGACTGCGCGCGCGTGATGCGCGGCATGAACTCCATCGCCAGCGCCTCATATCCCGCCGCGGCATAGGCGTCGATGCGCGGGCGGTCCCCGAAGGGGTTCAGCCCGGCGACGATCCACGCGCCCGGCGCCGCGCCGGCCAGCGTCGCGGGGTCCGGCCCCTGCACGCCCAGCACGATGCCCGCGCCCGCCAGCGTCGCCGCCCGGTCGCCAACGTCGGCCCCCGCCGCGGCGTAATCGCCGTCGGCATAGGATGCGCCGGCGCCGGCAGCGGCCTCGACCGCCATCTGCGCGCCCAGCGCCACGAATTTCTTCACCGTTTCCGGCGTCGCGGCCACCCGGCTCTCGCCGGAAGCCCCCTCCTTAAGGACCGCGATCTTCATGCCGCGCTTAGGAAATCAGCCAGATGACGAGAAAGGCGAGCAGGAAACACGCCACCGATCCGTACTTCAGCAGGTTCAGCATGCTGAAATAGGTCGCCTCGTGCGCCTTGATGTTGGCGGGGTCGGCCATGTCGATCCTCTTCTATGTGAACGCGCCTAAAGCCTAGATCGCGCGCGGCGGCTAGGCAATATCGGCTAGGCCGCGCTTAAGCCCGCCTTTACCCCGACCGGCTACGCCCTCGCGGATCGCTTATCCTGACGGGGCACGAATGACGCGCAACGGCCAACGCCTGCTGATGCTGATCGACGCGGATGCGGCGCAGCAGCGCCAGCTGTCCGCGCTCGCCGCGCGCGGCGGCTGGCGCACCGTCGCGGTGCCCGACGGCGCCGCCGCGCTGGCGCTGCTGGCCGGGGCCGCTGGGCGCCCGGTCGATGCCGTGCTGCTCGATCATGCCGCCATCGCCGAACCGGTCGCGGACGTCATCGCCGCGCTGCACGAGCGCCGCCCGGCGCTGCCGGTGCTGGTGCTGACCGCGCACGAATCAGTGGCGGATGCGGTCGCGGCGATGCGCGCCGGCGCGGTCGATTTCCTGGTCCGCCCGGTCGCCCCGCAACGCTTCGTCCAGGCGCTGGAGGCCGCGCTGGCGGGCAGCGTCTCGGGCGAATTGCGCCCGCTGACCGAGAAGATTCCCGCGCTGCTCGGCTTCGACGAGATCGTCGGCTCGGCACCCGATTTCCGCGCCGCGCTGGCGGTGGCGGCCAAGGCGGCGCGCGCGCGCGTCCCCGTGCTGATCGACGGCGAACCGGGGGTGGGCAAGGAAGTGGTGGCGGAGGCGATCCACGCCGCCTCGCCGCGCGCCGCGGCCCCGCGCATCACCGTCAATTGCGCCGCGATCGCCACCAACCTGATCGAAAGCGAGCTGTTCGGCCACGAACAGGGCGCGTTCGCGGGCGCGTTCGAACGGCGCATCGGGCAATTCGTCCACGCCGACGGCGGCACCCTGTTCCTGGACGAGGTCGACCACCTGCCGCTCGACGCGCAGGCCGCGCTGCTGCGCGTGCTGCACAGCGAGGAGGTCGTGCCGCTCGGCGGGCGCCACCCGCGCGCCGTCGACGTGCGCGTCATCGCCGCCACCAACAAGCGGCTGCTGGACGAGGTCGCGGCCGGGCGCTTCCGCGAGGATCTCTACTACCGCCTCAACGCCGTGACCGTGACGATCCCGCCGCTGCGCCAGCGCAGCGGCGACATCCCCGCGCTGACCCGCCACCTGCTGGCCCGCATCGCGACCCAGCCGGGCTTGCGCGAACTGGGGATCACCGACGACGCGCTGGCGCTGCTCGCCGCCTATGACTGGCCGGGCAACGTGCGCCAGTTGCAGGACGCGCTGTTCCGCGCCGCGGTGCTGTGCGAGGGCGATGCGCTGACCCGCGGCGATTTCCCGCAGCTGGCGGCGATCGGCGCGCGCCCCGCGGCGCGGCTGGCGACCGGGGGCACCGCCGCCGCCCCCGCGCTGGCCGCGGCGGGCGGGGTCACGCTGTTCCGCCCCGACGGCAATCTGCGCCCGCTGGAGGAGATCGAGGCCGACGTCATCCGCCTCGCCATCGGCCATTACCGCGGCCGCATGACGGAGGTGGCGCGCCGGCTCGGCATCGGCCGCTCGACCCTGTACCGCAAGCTGAGCGAGCTGGGGATCGACACCGCCGCCTGATCCGGGGCAGAATGCCGCGATGCCGCCGTTCCGCCACCGCTCCTACCTCGTCACCGGCGCCGCCTCCGGCATCGGGCTGGCCGTCGCGCAGCATCTGGCCGCGAACGGTGCCGCGCGGCTGGTGTTGGCCGATCGCGATGCCGGTGCGCTGGCGCGCGTCGACGTCGGCTGCACGCTCGACCTGTTGCCCGGCGACGTCGCGGACGAGGCGTTCTGGGATGCCGCCGCGCCCGCGCTGGCGGGGATCGACGGCGCGGTCGTCAACGCCGGAGTGGCGGGCGCGGGGGCGATCGCCGATCTGCCGCTTGCCGAATGGCGCCGCATCCTGTCGGTCAACCTGGACGGCGCGTTCCTGACGCTGCGCGCGGCGATGCGCGCCATGCGCGATCGCGGCGCGGGCGGCGCGATCGTCGCCACCGCCTCGGCCGCGGGGATCAAGGCGGAAGCCGGCGTCGCCGCCTATGGCGCGTCCAAGGCCGGGCTGATCCAGTTGGCGAAGGTCGCCGCGAGGGAAGGCGCCGTGGACCGCATCCGGGTCAACGCCATCGCGCCCGCCGGGGTGGAAACCCCGGTGTGGGATGCAGTGCCGATGTTCGCTGACCGCGCCGCCGTGATCGGCCGCGACGCCGCCTTCGCCGAACTCGCCGCGCTGGCCACCCCGCTGGGCCGCTATGCCAAGGCGGAGGAGATCGCGGAGCAGATCGCGTTCCTGCTGTCGGATGCCGCCGCGCTGGTCACCGGCGCGGTGCTGGTCAGCGACGGCGGCTACACGCTGTAGCGCGCGTCACCACAGCACCCCCTTCACCGGCTGCGCCGGCTCTGGCGCCGGGTCGCCGATCGACTGCAACAGGTCGATCTCGATCGTCCGGCACATCGCGTTCAGCGGCAGGTCGTGGACCGTGTTCGCGAACGGATCGACCAGGTCGTCGCCGATCGCCAGCACCGCCAGGAACATCAGCCCCGCCACCGTCGATCCCAGCGGCGTCGCGAAGCCCAGCGATTCCACCAGCCCGATCGGCAGCAGGATGCAGAAGATGTGCGTGAACAGCGTCGGGAAGAACCGGTACTGGTTGGGCAGCGGCGTGTTCTTCAGCCGCTCCATGCCCCCCTGCGCATTGGCGATATCGACCAGCACGCTTTCCATCGCGCTCTGCTGGATCGTGTCGATCCAGCCGTTCTTCATCGCCAGGTTGATGCGCCGGCCGGTGCCGTCGACGATCCCGTTGGCGACGTTGGTACGCCCCAGCGCGAAATCCGCCTCGCCCTTCGACAGGAAGCGCAGCACCTCCGCGTCCGGGCTCTGCTTGCGCAGCTGGCAACGCAGCGCGTTGACATAGGCGACCTGCCGCAGGACGATCGTCCGCTTCATGTCGGTCGCCTCGGGATCGGGCAGGAAATTGCGCGCCTGCCGCGCCAGGTTGCGGCTGGCGTTGATCATCAGCCCCCATAGCGACCGGCCTTCCCACCAGCGCTGGTACGCCGAATTGCTGCGAAACCCCAGGAACAGCGCCAGCGCCGACCCGAACAGCGTCAGCGGCAGCGACGGCGCCTTGAACGGCAACACGTAGTAGGTGACGGTGACGATCACGTCCCATACGAACAGAAGCAGCAACGGCTTCCACACTTCGCGGACGATCTGCGTGTAACGGGGCGTGGCGGTGACGATCATGCGCGCGCTAACGCACATCAATCCGCCACGTTGCGCCGCCGCGCCGCAACCGAAACGATTTGTTACGCGGCCGCGTACTCCGATACGCCATCCCCCCGCACGTCATCCCAGCGAAAGCTGGGATCTCCCGCGGAGAATGCACCGCCTTCCCCGCAAAGACCCCAGCCTGCGCTGGGGTGACGTCGCCGGATGACGAAGCGGGCGACGAAAGGGGATGACGATGGCGCCCCCTACCCGATCAGCGCCCGGTCGCGCAGCCCGCGCCACACGCGCAACGCCTGCACCGTTTCCGCCACGTCATGGACGCGCAGCAGCTGCACCCCCGCCGCCGCGCCCGTCACCGCCAGCGCGATCGAACCGCCCAGCCGCTCGGCCACCGGCGCCTCGTTGCTCAGCGCGCCGATCAAACGCTTGCGGCTCACCCCCAGCATGATCGGGCAGCCGATGCCGTGGAACAGCGCCAGCGCGTTGATGAGCGCCAGATTGTCCGACAGCGACTTACCGAAGCCGATGCCCGGGTCGATCATCACCCGCGCGCGGTCGACGCCCGCGGCGACCACCGCGTCGACCCGCGCCTCCAGCCAGTCGAACACCTCGGTCACCACGTCGCGATAGCCGTCGCGGCCATGCCCGCCGTGCTTGGGATCGGGGGAGTGCATCAGGATTACCGGCGCGCCGGTGCGCGCGGCCACCTCCAGCGTGCGTTCGTCCCACAGCATCGCCGACACGTCGTTGACGATCCCCGCACCCGCCGCCAGCGCGGCCTCGGCCACCGGCGCCTTGCGCGTGTCGATGCTGACCAGCGCGCCGCCGCGCGCCAGCCGCTCCACCACCGGGGCGACGCGCCGCGCCTCGTCCTCTTCCCACACCAGCGCCGCGCCCGGCCGGGTCGATTCGCCGCCGACGTCGATCACCGCCGCGCCCGCCGCCGCCATCGCCATCCCCGCCGCCGCCGCGCCCGCGGGGTCGTCGACATGCGCGCCGCCGTCCGAAAAGCTGTCGGGTGTCACGTTCAGGATGCCCGCCACCTGCGGCTGGTCGAAGCGCAGCGTCCGCCCGCCCAGCGCCCAGGGCGCGCGCGGCGCGGTGATCCGCGCATGGAGCAGCGCCGCCCGCTCGCCCAGCGTCGCCACCTCGCCCACCGGCACGACGCGGCGGTCGCCGTCGCCGCTCACCTCATAGGCGGCGAACCACTGCATCCCCCCCGCCAGCCGCACGGCGGCGCCATCGGGCAGCCCGATCGGCGTGTCGACGAAATGCACGGGGCGCAGGTACAGGGTCATGCCGTGGTTCCTACCAACCCCGCAACCGGGACGAAACCGTCTGCGTCACCCCAGCGAAAGCTGGGGTCTTTCGCCACGGGGAGACCCCAGCTGTCGCCGGGGTGACGGCCAGTCTGCCGCTCCCCCTACGGCTGCGTCGCCAGCAGGTACGTCTGGCGCAGCGTGTCGATCGGCGCCAGCACGCCGTCGCGCTCGATGTGCCAGAACGTCCAGCCGTTGCACGCCGGCGCACCCTGCAGGGTCGCGCCCAGCTTGTGGATCGAACCGGTCGCGCCGCATTCGCTCGCCAGCGATCCGTCGGCGCGCACCAGCACGCGGTACCGGCGCTTGGCATCGGTCAGCACGTCGCCGGCGGTCAGGTACCCGTTCTCCACCAGCACGCCGAACGCCACCTTGGGCTGGCTGCGCGGGCTCTGCATCGTCGCCAGCGCCGATTCGTCGAGCGGCAGCGCCGCGGCGATCCGCTCCATCGCGGCATCGACATAGGTCAGCTCGCGCTCGATCCCGATCCACCGCCGCCCCAGCCGCCGCGCCACCGCGCCGGTGGTGCCGGTGCCGAAGAACGGGTCGACCACCACGTCCCCCGGCTTCGTGCAGGCCAGCAGGATGCGGTACAGCAGCGCCTCCGGCTTCTGCGTCGGGTGCACCTTCACCCCGCCCTTCTTCAGCCGCTCGTTCCCGCCGCAGATCGGGAATTCCCAGTCCGACCGCATCTGCAATTCGTCGTTCAGCGTCTTCATGCTGCGGTAATTGAACGTGTATTTCGCCTTCTCGCCCTTCGACGCCCAGATCAGCGTCTCGTGCGCGTTGGTGAAGCGGGTGCCGCGGAAATTGGGCATCGGATTGGCCTTGCGCCACACGATGTCGTTGAGGATCCAGAACCCCAGGTCCTGCACCGCGGTGCCGACGCGGAAGATGTTGTGATAGCTGCCGATCACCCAGATCGTGCCGTCGTCCTTCAGGATGCGGTGCGCCTCCGCCAGCCAGGCGCGGGTGAAGGCGTCATACTGCGCGAAGGTATCGAACTTGTCCCAGTCGTCGGTCACCGCATCGACATGGCTGCCGTCCGGGCGGAACAGCTCGCCGCCCAGCTGCAGGTTATAGGGCGGGTCCGCGAACACCATGTCGACCGACTTCGACGGCAGCGCCTTCATCGCCGCGATGCAATCGCCCATGACGATCTGGTCCAGCGGCAGCGGCGCTTCCGCCTCCGCCGCCTGGCGCGTCCTGCGCGCGACCTTCTCGATCACCCCCATCGTTCGTCCCCCGTCTTGAGGGGTGAAAGTGCGGCAAACGGGCCTTGCGTCAAGCAAACATTGGTTAACGCGACTCGCCGGGAATCCGTTGCGTTGGCGGAACATTCGGGGGCCATGACCAGATATTGAGTCTGCGCCCACCGCCCGGACTCAACCGATGGTATGTTGCGCGAAAGACTCAAGCCGACTCGCTTCGTCGCATTTGCCCGCGCGGACCGCGCGCGCCTCGCCGAATCACGCGCCCGGCACCACCCCGCCCAGCACCAGTTCCAGCTGCGCGACCGGCGCGAAGCTGCGCCGGTGCAGCGGCGACGGCCCGTGCTCGCGCAGCGCGGCGAGGTGCGCGGCACTGCCATAGCCCTTGTTGCTGTGCCATCCGTATTGCGGATGCGCCTGCGCCGCCTCGATCATGATCGTGTCGCGGGTGTGCTTGGCGATGATCGAGGCGGCGGCGATCGAGCGGCTGACCGCATCGCCCCCGACGATCGCGCTGGCGGCATAGCCCCAGCGCGGCAGGCGGTTGCCGTCGACCAGCACGTGCCCCGGCACGCATCCCAGCGCCGCCGCCAGCCGGTCGACCGCCAGCGTCATCGCCTTCATCGTCGCCCAATGGATGTTGAGCGTGTCGATCTCCGCCGGATCGACGATGCCGATGCCCACCACCGCGCAGTCGGTCAGCCGCGCGCACAGCCGCGCGCGCTCGGCGGCGGGCAGGCGCTTCGAATCGTCGATGCCGCGCGGCGTGCCGCGTTCGGGCAGGACCACCGCGGCGGCCACCACCGGCCCCGCCAGCGGCCCGCGCCCCGCCTCGTCCACCCCCGCCACCGGGGGCAGGCACAGCCGTTCGTGCTTCAGTCCGGGCATGTCACGCCAGCCGCCACGGCGGGAAGCGGCGCTGCTCGCCCGCGGTATACAGGCGCAGTGGGTTGCCCGCCGGGTCGGTCAGCCGCGCCTCGCGCCAGCCCCATGGCTGCCGCACCGCTTCCTCCACCGCGATCCCCGCGCCCCGCGCCGCCGCGATCGCGCCGTCGAGGTCGACCACCTCCAGATAGACGATCGCACGCCCGTCGATCTCGCCCGCCGCCTCGATCGACAGCGTCGTGCCCCCCGCGCTTTCGAACCGCGCATAGCGCCCGCCGCTGTCGACGATCGCGGTCAGCCCCAGCGCGCGATAGAAGGCCAGCGAGGCATCATGGTCGGTCGCGGGCAGCGTCACCTGATTGGGGGTCGGCCCGGCCGGATCGGCCTCGCCGCGAACCCGCGCATGGCCCATCGGCCCGTGCCCGCCGCCCAGCCCCGGCGCGGCGTGCAGCGCGATCCGCACGAAGGTGATCGCGCGCCCGATCGCGGCGGGCAGCGCCATTCCCGCCGCCAGCCCGGTGGCGATCGCGCTGGCCAGCGTGCAGCCGGTGCCGTGCGTGTGCCGCGTGTCGATGCGCGGATGTTCCCAGCGCGCGATCTCGCCGTGAACATCGAACAGCCGGTCGACCACCGTCTCGCCGGTGGCATGGCCGCCCTTCACCAGCACCGCGACGCGCATCCGCGCGGCATAATCGGTCGCCGCGCGCGCCGGATCGCTCAGCGCCTCCGCCCCGCACAGCGCCGCCAGTTCGGGCAGGTTCGGGGTCACCAGCGTGGCGCGGCGCGCCAGCCGCTCCATCGCCGCGATCGTGGCATCGTCGGCCAGCACCGCGCCGCTGGTCGCGACCATCACGGGGTCGAGCACCACCGGCCCGTCATAGCGGCCGCCGGCCAGTTCCTCCGCCACCGCCGTCGCGATCGCGGGGCCACCCAGCATCCCGATCTTCACCGCGTCGACGCCGATATCCCCGGCCACGCACGCCATCTGCTGCACCACCATCGCGGGCTGGATGGCGTGGACGCCCTCAACCCCCAGCGTGTTCTGCGCGGTGATCGCGGTGATCGCGGTCATCGCATGGCCGCCCAGCATGGTGACCGCCTTGATATCCGCCTGGATACCCGCGCCGCCGCCCGAATCGGAACCAGCGACGATCAGGACGCGCGGCATCATCCCTTGAAATGCCGCACGGTCGACGCGGGGTTCCTCGCCAGCGCCTTGCCCACCCGCGCCGGCCGGTCGAGCAGTTCGCCGCCGCAATTGGGGCAGCGTTCGTCCATGTCGTCGGCGCAATCGGCGCAGAACGTGCACTCGAACGAACAGATGAACGCACCGCCCTCATCGGCGGGCAGATCGGCGCCGCAACGCTCGCAATCGGGTCGCATCTCCAGCATGGGGTGCGCTCTACCGGCTCGCGGGCGGGCCGTCACCACCCATGCCATCACCCCGATATCGTCACCCCAGCGAAGGCTGGGGTCTCCCGCTGCCGGCGCGCCGCCCCAGCCGCAGAAGATCCCAGCCTTCGCTGGGATGACGTTCGGTATCACGCCGCCTTGCGCACCGCCTCGCAGATGCGGTCCACCACCTGCTCGACCACCGCCGGGTCGTCGCCCTCGGCCATCACGCGGATCACCGGCTCGGTGCCCGACGGGCGGATCACCAGCCGGCCGTTGCCCGCCAGCTCGGCCTCGGCGGCGGCGATCACGGTCTTGACGCTGTCCGCCTCCAGCGGCTTGCCGCCAGAGAAGCGCACGTTCTTGAGCAGCTGCGGCAGGGGATCGAAACGGTGCAGCACGCGGCTCGCCGGCTCGCCCGAGCGACGGATCTCGGCCAGCACCTGCAACGCCGCGACCAGCCCGTCGCCGGTGGTGGCATAATCGGACAGGATGATATGCCCGGACTGTTCGCCGCCGACATTATATCCCTGCCGCCGCATCGCCTCCAGGACGTAGCGGTCGCCCACCTTGGTGCGGATCAGTTCCAGCCCCTGCGTCGCCAGGTGGCGTTCCAGCCCCAGGTTCGACATCACCGTGGCGACCAGCCCGCCGCCCTGCAACCGGCCCGCGCGCGCCCAGCCGCCGGCGATCGCCGCCATCAACTGGTCGCCGTCGACCACGCGGCCCTTCTCGTCCACCACGATCAGCCGGTCGGCATCGCCGTCCAGCGCGATGCCGATGTCGGCGCGCACCTCCACCACCTTGGCGGCCAGCGCCTCGGGATGGGTCGATCCGATCTGGTCGTTGATGTTCAGCCCGTTGGGGTTGACCCCGATCTGCACCACGTCGGCGCCCAGTTCCCACAACGCCTCGGGCGCGACCTGATAGGCGGCGCCGTTCGCGCAATCGACCACCACGCGCATCCCGTCCAGCCGCAGGTCGTTGGGGAAGGTGGACTTGGCGAAGTGGATGTAGCGCCCGCGCGCGTCGTCGATTCGCTTGGCGCGGCCGATCTCGCCCGGCGCGGCCAGCGGCACGTCGGCGTCCAGCGCCGCCTCGATCGCCATCTCGTCCTCGTCCGACAGCTTGAACCCGTCGGGGCCGAACAGCTTGATGCCGTTGTCGGCGAACGGGTTGTGGCTGGCGGAAATCATCACGCCCATGTCGGCGCGCATCGACTTGGTCAGCATCGCCACCGCCGGGGTCGGCATCGGCCCCACCAGGGTCACGTCCATGCCCACGCTGGTGAAGCCGGCCTGCAGCGCGCTTTCCAGCATATAGCCCGACAGGCGCGTGTCCTTGCCGATCACCACGCGGTGGCGGTGGTGCCCACGCAGGAAGTGGCGGCCCGCCGCCATCCCCACCTTCATCGCCATCGCCGCGGTCATCGCGCCGGTGTTGGTCAGCCCGCGAATCCCGTCGGTGCCGAAATATTTCCTTGCCATCACGCCTTCCGTTCGCTCCGCTTCGCATACTCCCTAGCGACTTGCCCGTGAAAGCGCGATTACCGGCAGATGACACAAGCCTCACGTATCCTCGTCGCCTTGCTGGCCGGGCTGTTCGCCGGGATCGCGCTCGCCGCGCTCGCGCCCGCCGCGGTGCCGGGCGCGACCGCCGTCGCCGAGCCGGTCGGCACCGCCTGGCTCCATGCGCTCCAGATGACGATCGTCCCGCTGGTGGTGGCGCTGCTCGTCACCGGGGTGGCCGCCACCGCGGAGGCGGCGCGCGCCGGGCGGCTGGCGGGGCGCGCGATCGCGCTCTACGTCACGCTGCTGGCGGTATCGGCCGGCATCGCGGCGCTGCTGACCCCGCTGATCCTGTCGATCGTGCCGCTGCCCGCCGCCTCTGCCGATGCGCTGCGCCGCGCGCTGTCGACGGCGGAGGCGATACCCCCCGTCGCGCCGCTGGGCGAATTCTTCGCCGGGATCGTCCCCACCAACATCGTGAAGGCCGCGGCGGAGAACAGCTTCCTGTCGATCATCATCTTCACGCTGATCTTCGCCTTCGCGATCGCGCGGATCGGCGCGGAGGAACGCGCGCTGCTCACCCGCTTCTTCACCGCGCTGCGCGATGCGATGCTGGTGGTGATCGACTGGGTGCTGTGGATCGCGCCGGTCGGCGTGTTCGCGCTGGCGCTGGTGGTCGGCGCGCGCGCCGGGACGGGCGCGTTCGGGGCGCTGGTCCATTACATCCTGGTCGTGTCCGGGGTCGGCGTGGCGGTGACGCTGATCGCCTATCCGCTGGCGTTGCTGGGCGCGCGGCTGCGGCTCGCGGACTTCGCGCGCGCCGCGCTGCCGGCACAGGCGGTCGCGATCAGCACGCAAAGCTCGCTCGCCTCGCTGCCCGCGATGGTCGAGGGGTCGCGCACGCTGGGCGTGCCGGTCGCCACCGCCGGCGTCACGCTGCCGCTGGCGGTCGCGATCTTCCGCGCCACCGGGCCGGCGATGAACCTGGCGGTCGCCATCTATGTCGCCACCTGGTTCGGGGTGCCGCTGTCGCCCGCGACGCTGGCGGTCGGCGTCGTCGTCGCGACGCTCACCTCGCTCGGCTCGGTCAGCCTGCCCGGCACCGTCAGCTACGTCAGCGCGATCGCGCCGATCGCGGGGACGATCGGCGCCCCGCTCGCCCCGCTCGGGCTGCTGGTGGCGGTGGAAACCATCCCCGACATCGTCCGCACCGTCGGCAACGTCACGATGGACATCGCAACCACCGCCTTCCTGTCGCGGCGCGGCGCCCGGCTGGAGGACGATGCCGCCCCGCCGCCGGACCTGCCGGCCGACGCCGGGGGCGCTTGACGGGAACGCCATAAACGACTTATTGACATCTTTGTCAGTAGGAGTTCGAGTCGATGGCGACCCTTCCCCCCCTTCCCGGCACCAGCGGCCGGCGTGACTGGCGGACCGCGTTCGACGCGGTGCGCCGCCTGATGGCCGATGCCGACGACACGACGCAGGTGTTCCGCATCATGCGCGCGCTCAACGTCGGCAACGCGCCGCAGAATTACGCCCGCCTGATCGCCACCGAGGAAGGCGGCCGGATCGCCTATGAGCGGGTCGAGCTGGCGCAGCGGTTCAGCGATCCGGCGTTCGTCGCCTCCTTCGCCCCCGGCACGGTCGGCGCGGCCTATCGCCAGTTCCTGGAAAGCACCGGCTATTCCGCCGACGGCCTGGTCGAGGTGAGCAAGCTGGAAGGCGACCCGGAATGGGTCGACCATCCCTATACCTGGATGGGCCGGCGCATCCGCGACACGCACGACATCTGGCACGTCCTGACCGGCTATCAGGCGGACGAGCCGATGGGCGAGGCGGCGCTGGTCGCGTTCAGCTTCGCGCAGGTCGGCGGCCTCGGCTGGGCGCTGATCGGCACCGCCGCCGCGCTCAAGAGCCTGAACGTGGCCAGGAACACGCTGTTCGCGAAGGCGGTGTGGGAGGGGTATCGCCACGGCCGCGCCGCGCAATGGCTGCAGGGTGAGGATTATCTGACGCTGATGCACGAACCGATCGACGCGGCGCGCGCGCGGCTCGGCATCCGCGAACCCGTCCTCTACCGGCGCGCGCAGCGCGAGCTCGGCCCCGCGATGGCCGATTTCCTGAAGGCGCGGAAGGAAGGCGCCGCGCTGGCTGCCTGATGTGACCGGCGCGCGCGGGCGGTTCAGCCCGCGCGCCGCCACCCGCCCCAGGCGTAGAGCGCACAACCGGTCCAGATCAGCGCGAAGGTGACGACGTGCACCGGCCGCAACGGTTCGTGGAACAGCATTACCGCCTCCACGAACTGCAACGTCGGCGCGATATATTGCAGCAGCCCCATCGTGGCGTAGCGCAGCCGCCGCGCCGCCGCGGCGAACATCAGCAGCGGCACCGCCGTCACCACGCCCGCCAGCACCAGCAGCAGGTCGATCGTGCGGTCCTGCCCGAACGCTCCCTGCCCGCTACCGTGCGCCAGCACGATCACCGCCAGCGCCGGGGCCAGCAGCAGCGCGGTTTCCACCGTCAACCCGCCCAGCGAATCGATCGCCGCCACCTTGCGGATCAGGCCATAGCCGCCGAAGCTGAGCGCCAGCGTCAGCGATATCCACAGCGCGCCCCCGCCCGACAGCGCCATCACCGCGACGCCCACCGCCGCCACCGCGACCGCCGCCTTCTGCACGCGCCCGATCGTCTCGCCCAGCAACGCCATGCCCAGCGCGACATTGACCAGCGGGTTGATGAAATAGCCCAGGCTCGCTTCCAGCACATGGCCGTGCTGGACCGCCCAGATATAGACCAGCCAGTTGATCGCGATCAGCGTCGCCGACGCCGCCAGCAACGCCAGCGTCCGCCCGCGCGCCGCCGCGCGGATCGCGCCCGCCTGCCGCGTGACGGCGACGATCGCCACCAGCAGCAGCAGCGACCAGACGATGCGATGCGCCAGCACCTCCAGCGACGGCACGCCGCGCAGCAGCCGCAGGTACAGCGGCAGCAATCCCCATAGCGCATAGGCGCCGATGCCCAGGATCAGGCCGCTGCGCGTCGCATTCCCGCTTTCCGTCATGCGCGCGGCCATCGCGGGCGCGGGGCTGCGGCGCAACCCCGTTTTCCCCATTCGACACGCCCCGCGCCGCGTCCTACGGCGGTCGGCGATGCTGTCGCGCCTGGTCCTTACCGATTTCCGCAACCATGCGGGCCTCGCGCTGGCGCCGGGACCGGGGTTCGTGATCCTCACCGGCGCGAACGGCGCGGGCAAGACCAACGTGCTGGAAGCGGTGTCGCTGCTCGCCCCCGGCCGCGGGCTGCGCCGCGCCGCGCTGTCGGACATGGCGCGCAGCGACGGGCCGGGCGGGTTCGGCGTCGCCGCGACGCTGGCGGACGGGGTCGATCTGGCGACCGGCGCGCATCCCACCGCGCCCGAACGCCGCGTCACGCGCATCAACGGCGCGGCGGCGCAGGCCTCGGCGCTGGCGGAACGGGTCGCGGTGCTGTGGCTGACCCCGGCAATGGACCGGCTGTTCACCGAACCGGCCGGGGAACGCCGCCGCTTCCTCGACCGGCTGGTGCTGGCGCTGGCGCCGGGCCATGCGCGCCACACCAGCCGCTACGAAGCGGCGATGCGCGCGCGCAACCGACTGCTGGCGGAGGGCGCACCCGATCCCGGCTGGCTCGACGCGCTGGAGGCGCAGATGGCGCTCCACGGCGCCGCGCTGGACGCCGCGCGGCGCCGCACCGTCGACGCGCTCGCCGCCGCGCTGGCGGCACAGCCGGCGCAGGGCATCCTGCCGCGCGCCGCGATCGCGCTCGACGGGTGGCAGGGGGACGAGGCCGATCTGGCGCAGGCGCTGCGCCACGGCCGCGCGCGCGATGCGGCGGCGGGCCGCACGATTACCGGGCCGCACCGCGCCGACCTCACCGTCACCCATGTCGACAAGGGGCGCGCCGCCGCCAGCGCCTCGACCGGCGAACAGAAGGCGCTGCTGCTCGGCATCGTGCTGGCGCATGCCGAACTGGTCGCCGCGCGCGCCGGCCAGCCGCCGGTGCTGCTGCTCGACGAAGTCGCCGCCCACCTCGATCCCGCACGCCGCGCCGGCCTGTTCGCGCGATTGGCGCCGCTGGGACAGACGTGGATGACCGGCACCGAACCCGCGCTGTTCGACGCCGCGGGCGATGCGACGCGCATGGCGCTGTAGCGCGGGGGGGGCCCGCCGCCGTTCCGGCCCGGTCCCAGAACCTTCACGGAAACGCCGCACCGGACGCTCTTTTCTGTTCGAAACCTCTGCCCCCCGCTCCCGTCACCCCGGACTTGTTCCGGGGTCCACCGTGCCGCAAAATCAACGCCTTGCAAGGGCGCGGCGCGGTGGATGCCGGAACAAGTCCGGCATGACGGCGTGGGTTTTACAAAGATCTCGCTTTCGCCGGAGTGACGGACGATTCAGCAAAACCGGGATACGCGAAGGTCCCGACCAATTCCGACACATCCGCCGTGTGCGTACGCGGCACCGTGGATGCCGGAACCGGTCCTGCATGACGGAAACTTAGACCGTTACGCCCGTGCACCCAATCGCCACCGGCGACGTTATCCCGTCATCACCAGCCCCGGAGCCACCCGTCGTCCCTCCCCCGCCCTTCACCCCGCTCGATCCGCCGAGCCGAGCGACCGCGTCGCGCAGCCTCGTCGAATGGCGGCGCGGCTGGCCGCTGGTCGGCGCGGCGATGGTCGGCGCCGGGCTGGGGCCGGGACTGTTCCAGAACATGTCCAGCATCTTCACCCCCGCGTTGCAGGCCGCGTTCGGCTGGTCGCGCGGCGATATCGCCACCGCCGCCGGGCTGGGGCTGATCGGCGCGCTGGTCGCGCCGCTGGTCGGGCGGCTGGCCGACCGCTTCGGGGTGCGCCCGGTCATTCTCGGCTCGATGCTGCTGCTCGCCGCCGGCTATCTGTGCCTCGCGCTGCTGGCCGGCGGGCTGTGGCAATATCACCTCGGCGTGCTGCTGATCGTCATGGCGCTGCCCGGCACCAGCAGCCTGTCCTACGGCAAGCTGATCGCGGTCGCGTTCCGGCGCCAGCGCGGGCTGGCGCTGGCGCTCGGCACCTCGGGGCTGGCGCTGATGACGATGGTCGCCGCACCCGTGCTGGGTACGGTGGTGGCGCAATGGGGCTGGCGCGCGGGATTCGTGCTGCTGGCGGTGGCCGGCACCGTGCTGGCGCTGCCGCCGATCCTGCTGGGCATCCGCGGCATCCCCGCCGCCGCCGCCCCGCCGGTCGTCGCCGACGCGCCGCTGCTGCCCGGCGTCAGTGCGAAGGAGGCGCGCCGCGACCGGCGCTTCTGGCTGATGGTGGCATCGGCGCTGCTGGTCAATCTGGCGACCACCGGCCTCGTCACCCAACTGGTGCCGATCGGCGTCGACCGCGGGCTGGGCGGCGGGCAGGCCGCGCTGCTGCTGACCGGCTTCGGGGTCAGCGCGATCGCCGGGCGGCTGCTGGTCGGCACGCTGATCGACCGCTTCCGGCCACAGCCGGTCGCCGCGGCGGTCGCGCTCGTCTCCGCCGCCGCCTTCGCGCTGCTGGCGGGCGGCGCGCACGGGCTGGTGCCGCTGATGCTGCTGGTGTTCCTGGCGGGGCTGATGAACGGCGCGGAGAACGACCTCTTGCCATTCCTGGCGGCGCGCCTGTTCGGGCTGCGCGCCTATGCCGAAATCTACGGCTCGGCGATGCCGGTCGCGCTGCTCGGCACCGCGCTGGGGATCATCGGCTTCGGGCGGCTGCACGACCTGTTCGGCAATTACGCCGTCGCGCTGGCGATCGGCAGTGCGGCGCTGCTCGCGGCGGCGACCTGCTTCCTGCTGCTGCCCGACCGGGCCGACGCGTCGCCGAACTGACACGCCCGCGCGCTACGCCGGGCGGGTGGACCGCCGCCGCCATCCCCCCGGCCTGACCTTTGCCGACTGGCACGCCGCCGATGGCTGGGCGCTGCGCCGCTACGACTGGGCGCCCGACACCGCCGTCGCCCAGCGCGGCGTCCTGCTGTTCCTGGGCGGGCGCGGCGACTTTGCCGAAAAGTATCTGGAGGCGATGGCGCACTGGCGCGCGCGCGGCTGGCACGTCGCCGGCATCGACTGGCGCGGGCAGGGCGGGTCGGGGCGCCTGCTCGCCGATCCGCTGGTCAACCATCTGCCCGCGCTCGACCCGCTGCTGGACGATCTGGCCGCCTTCGCCGCCGCGCTCGCCCCGCGCGTCGCGGTGGCGCATTCGATGGGCGCGCACCTGCTGCTGCGCTGGCTGGCGGAACGCGGCGGCGCGCTCGACGCGGCGGCCCTGTCCTCGCCGATGCTGGGGTTGCGCGCCGGCCCGCTCGGCACCGCGCCGCTCGCGCTCGCCGCGCGTGCCGCCTGCGCGCTGGGCCACGCCGAACGCCGCATCTGGGAGGGGGACGCCGGCAACGTCGGCGGCCGCATGACCTCCTGCCCGGATCGCCAGGCGGACAAGGTGTGGTGGAAGGCGAACGTGCCCGCGATCGCATCCGGCGCGCCCAGCTGGGGGTGGATGCGCGCCGCCTGCGCCTCGATCGCCGCGCTCGACCGCGCACCGCTTGGCGGTGTCGCCACCCCGCTCATGCTGATGGTGTCGCGCCGCGATCCGGTGGTGTCGCCCGCCGCGATCGCGCGCCTATCGCGTCGCCTGCCCGCCGCCACGCTCCACCTGCTGCCCGGCCGAAGCCACGAACTGCTGCGCGAGGGCGATGCGATCCGCCACGCCGTGCTGGCGCGGATCGACGCACACCTGGAACGCTGACGCACCCGTCCATTTCGCTTTCGTTGCACGCCCGTCATGCCTATATGCTCCGCATGGCAGAACAGCAGAATTCCAGCGAGTACGGCGCCTCCTCGATCAAGGTGCTGAAGGGTCTGGACGCGGTGCGCAAGCGTCCCGGCATGTATATCGGCGATACCGACGACGGCTCGGGCCTCCACCACATGGTGTTCGAGGTGAGCGACAATGCGATCGACGAGGCGCTGGCCGGGCATTGCGACCGGATCGACATCACGCTCAACGCCGACGGCTCGGTCTCTGTGACCGACAACGGGCGCGGCATCCCCACCGGCATCCACCCGGAGGAGGGCGTGTCCGCGGCCGAGGTGATCATGACCCAGCTGCACGCCGGCGGCAAGTTCGAGAATACCAGCGACGACAATGCCTACAAGGTATCCGGCGGCCTCCACGGCGTCGGCGTGTCGGTGGTCAACGCGCTCAGCGAATGGCTCGACCTGACGATCTGGCGCGACGGGGAGGAGCATTACATGCGCTTCGCCCATGGCGATGCCGTCGCGCCGCTCAAGGTCGTCGGCCCGGCGGAGGGCAGGAAGGGCACGCGCGTCACCTTCTTCCCCTCCCCCGCCACCTTCAAGATTACCGAATTCGACTTCGACAAGCTGGAGCATCGCTACCGCGAGCTGGCGTTCCTCAATTCCGGCGTGCGCCTGTTCCTCAGCGACGCCCGGCATGAGGAGCCGAAGACGATCGAGCTGTATTACGAAGGCGGCATCGCCGCGTTCGTGAAGTGGCTGGACAGGAACAAGCAGCCGCTGTTCCCCGATCCCATTTCCGTGTCGGGGATGCGCGACCAGATCGGCATCGACGTCGCGCTGGAATGGAACGATTCCTATTACGAGAACGTGCTCGCCTTCACCAACAACATCCCGCAGCGCGACGGCGGCACGCACATCGCCGCCTTCCGCGCCGCGCTGACCCGCACGCTCAATAATTATGCGGAAAAGTCGGGACTGCTGAAGAAGGAGAAGGTGTCGCTGACCGGCGACGACATGCGCGAGGGGCTGACCGCGATCGTCTCGGTCAAGCTGCCCGACCCGAAGTTCAGCTCGCAGACCAAGGACAAGCTCGTCTCGTCCGAGGTGCGCCAGCCGCTCGAAAGCCTGATGGCCGACAAGATGGCCGAATGGCTGGAGGAAAATCCGCAGCACGCGCGCGCGATCGTCGGCAAGATCATCGACGCCGCCGCCGCGCGCGAGGCGGCGAAGCGCGCGCGCGAACTGACCCGGCGCAAGGGCGTGATGGAGGTCAGCGGCCTGCCCGGCAAGCTGCACGACTGCCGCGAACGCGACGCGACCAAGGCCGAACTGTTCATCGTGGAGGGCGATTCCGCCGGCGGCTCGGCCAAGTCGGGCCGCGACAGCGACTATCAGGCGATCCTGCCGATCCGCGGCAAGATCCTCAACGTCGAACGCGCGCGCACCGACCGGATGCTGGGGTCGAAGGAGATCATCTCGCTGATCCAGGCGATGGGCACCGGCATCGGCCGCGACGACTTCAAGATCGAGAAGCTGCGCTACCACAAGATCGTCATCATGACCGACGCCGACGTCGACGGCGCGCATATCCGCACGCTGTTGCTGACGTTCTTCTACCGCCAGATGCGCGAGATCATCGAGGCCGGGCACCTCTACATCGCGCAGCCGCCGCTGTACAAGGCGACCAAGGGGCGCTCGGAAGTCTATCTCAAGGACGATGCCGCGCTCGACGACTATCTGGTCGACGCGGGGCTTTCGACGATGATGCTGGAGCGCGGCGGCGAGGGGCTGACGGGCGCGCACCTGCGCCCGCTGGTCGAACATGCGCGGCGGATGCGCACGCTGATGCGCTACGTGCCGCGCCGCTACGATCCGGTCATCATCGAAACGCTCGCACTCGGCGGCGCGCTGACGCCCGACATGCCGCGTGAGGCGCGCGCGGCGGCGGTCGCGGAGGTCACCCGCCGCCTCGACCAGGGCGACAGCGAGGCGACCTGGACCGCGCGGATGACCGAGGACGGCGGCATCCATTTCGAACGGCTGTGGCGCGGCGTCACCGACCACCACATCGTGGAGGCCGCGTTCCTCGCCTCGGCGGAGGCGCGCAAGCTCCACACGCTCGCCGCCGAACAGGCCGAAAGCTTCGTCCACGCCGCCCGGCTGACGCCGGTGCGCAGCGCCGCGGCCGAGGCCGCCGCCGCCGACACCCCCGCCACCGACGAAGACAACGAGGGCGAGGGCGAGAGCGCGGGCGAAGGCGTCCCCGGCCAGCGGCTGGCGGTCGCCAAGGGCGAGGCGCTGGTCGCACGCCCGTCGCAGCTGCTCGACGCGATCCTCGCCGCCGGGCGCAAGGGCCTGTCGATCCAGCGCTACAAGGGGCTGGGCGAGATGAACGCCGAGCAATTGTGGGAAACCACGCTCGATCCCGCCAACCGCTCGATGCTGAAGGTGGAGGTCGACCAGGCCGACGTCGCCGACGAAATCTTCGCCCGCCTGATGGGCGACGTGGTCGAGCCGCGCCGCGAATTCATCCAGGAAAACGCCCTCAGCGTCGCCAACCTCGACGTATAGGCTATCCTGCCGAACTGCCCACATCGGGAGGCTCCAGCGAAAGCGGGGGCCCCCGGTGGCACTTCCCACCACCACCCGTCGCCCCTGCGCAGGCAGGGGCCTCCCGGTGACGCGCGTAACGCCCCCCCATTTCCGTCATGCCGGACCTGTTCCGGCATCCACGTCTCGCCGAACGCACAAGCCGATGCGTCTGCGGCGCCATGGACCCCGGCCCCCGCCGGGGTGGATGAGTGAAAAGGCAGCAAAACCGACCTTCGCACCCCCCAGCCTGCGTTGGGATAACGCCGCCCCCGTCGCCCCTGCGCAGGCAGGGGCCCATCTCTCTCACCTCCCGCGCAACGCCGCCGCACCCGCCCCGCCTCACCGGCGCGCCAGCACCTCGTCCACCCACGCCGGCACCAGCACCCCCGCCGCGCCCAGCCGCGTCTCGTCGAACCACGCGCTGCCCGCCGACGGCTCCAGGTTCAGCTCCAGCGTCGCCGCGCCATAAGCGCGCGCGGTCTGGACGAACCCCGCCGCCGGATAGACCGCGCCCGACGTCCCGATCGACACGAACAGGTCCGCCGCCGCCAGCGCCGCCTCGATCCGCGCCATCTGGTAGGGCATCTCGCCGAAGAACACGATGTCCGGCCGCAACGCCCCCGCCCCGCATGCGGCGCAGCGCGTCCCCGGCGGCAACGCCCCGCGCCATTCCGCCCGCGCACCGCATGCGGCGCACACCGCACTGTTCAACTCGCCATGCATGTGCAGCATCCGCACCGCCCCGGCACGCTCGTGCAGGTCATCGACATTCTGCGTGACGATCAGCAACTCAGCCTCCCACGCACGATCCAGCCGCGCCAGCGCCTCATGCGCCGCATTGGGCACCACCCCCGCCAGTGCCGCGCGCCGCAAGTCGTAGAAACGATGCACCAGCTCGGGATCGCCCGCCAGCGCCTCGGGCGTGCACACGTCCTCGACGCGGTGCTTTTTCGGAACAAAGTCGATTATGTCACCATCCCAATAGCTTACACCGTTTTCGGCGCGGAATGTCGGGATGCCGGACTCGGCCGAGATGCCCGCGCCGGTGAGGATGACGATGCTGGGAACGTCGCTCACCGCCAACTTCCGTCAGATGCGAAAGCAACGGCGATCAGGAACATAGCCACACAAAGGATCGAAGCCCATACGAGCACCCAAGTCGCACACGCTCGTCGCACCGTCCCTTTCTCGCTAGCTCTCCGCACACGGAGCGCCACGATTGACTGGGCAAGCCACATGACGCCGAGAACGGCGATGATGTAGTCGCCTTCGCCTGCCACGGCGATGACCGGGAGCGAGGCGATTGCAACCAAGCCGATCCAAGGACCGGCCATATACATGCCCGCCAAGTTGGCCTTCGATGCACGTCGCTCCTCGCGTTCGGCCTTAAGCCAATCCTCTGGTCCGATTGCTGCCATTCTCAACTTTAGCGACAGGTTCCGGAGAAGCGCAAACTCGCCAGCGATAATCGTTTATCCGTGCAAACCTCCTCGACCCGGTGCCCCTCCCACAATCCGCCCGGCCCGCGGAACGTCGCGATGCCGCTCTCCGCGGACACGCCCGCGCCAGTGAGGATGACGATGTTGCGTAGGTAGGCCATCGGCGCACCCTATGCGGTATGGGCGGACATTCCCACCGCGGGGCGTATTGGAAGGGTTATCTTCACGCGAAGACGCGAAGACGCGAAGACGCGAAGAGAAGCAAGAAGGTTTGTTCACGCGGAGGCGCGGAGGCGCAGAGATGATGGTGCCTCATGCAAGCGGCAGCTCTTCCTCCCGCGAGCGACTGACAAAAGACGCTTCGCGTCTAACGCGACACCTCCGCGTCTCTGCGTCTCTGCGCGAATGACCTTCTTATCCACGCCTCCGCGCGCCCCCCTTCTTCTTCGCGTCTTCGCGTCTTCGCGTGAACCCGAAAACCCCTCACCGGCTCGCCAGCACATCCCCCGCCGCCGCATTCACGCGCGCCACCTCGCCTTCGTCGCTGACCGGCGCGTCCATCCCCGACACGTACGCCATGTCGGTCACCTCCACCGTCGCGCCCAACTGCGTGATGTCGAACAGCTTTTTCGCAAAGGCGGTCGGCAGGCGGATGCAGCCGTGCGACGCGGGAAAGCCGGGGTTGCGCCCCGCGTGCAGCGCCACGCCGTCCCACGTCAGCCGCTGCATGTACGGCATCGGCGCATCGTCATACAGGTTGGAACGGTGGAACGCCTTCTTCTGCAGGATCGTGAACCGCCCGGTCGGGGTCGGCCGGTCGTCGGTGCCGGTCGACACCGCCGATGCCGCCACCAGCGTCTGTCCGCGGAACACATAGGCGCGCTGGTCGGGGATGGAGATCAGCACGCTCACCGCCCCCTCCGCCTGCCGGTCGGTCCACAGGTAACGATTCGGCGCCAGTGCGGCGGCGGCCTCGGTGATCGCAAGGCTGTCCATCGCCTCGGCGGCGGCGGGGGCGGCGGGGATGGCGAGGCCGGCGAGGACCGGCACGATCAGGTAACGGGCGAATCGCCGCATCAATGATCCTTTCATGTCCGTGCCCGCCGCGGCGCGGCGGCGGGCTGTCATCAAGGGAACGTCCCACCGCCATTTTGGTGCCGGGCGACGAAGCGTTGGGATTCCACGGCCAATGTCCGGAACGGCAACGCAAGCAGCGTGCCAGGTTGCGGATTGTTCACTCCTTTCATGCTATCAGCATCGGCAATGGAGCGGGGAATTGTTGAACATATGAAATGGTCGCAGGATGCGGCGCCGTCGCGCCGCCACTTGTTGAAGACCGGTGGTGTGCTTGCCGGGGCGCTGATGATCCCCGGTGCTGTTTCCGCCGGAATGCGCCAGCGCAGCATGCCCGAATCGCTGCTGCCGCCGGACGTCTATCCGGGCGCGCATCCGGCCGCCCGCGCGGCCGTCGCGGCACAGCCGGCGGTGCGCGACACGATCGTCGCACCGGGGGTGAATCGCCAGCTGATGCAGCGCGCGATGGCCGCGCTGGAACGCCACGGCAGCCGCATCGCGCGGCATGACCGGATGGCGGTGGCGGACTTTTCCGCCGGGTCCAGCCGCCCGCGCTTCCACCTCATCAACCTGGAAAGCGGGCGCGTCACGTCCAAACTGGTCGCGCACGGCAGCGGATCGGACCCGGCGCACACCGGCTATGTCCAGCGCTTCTCCAACGCCAACGGCTCCAACGCCTCGTGCGAGGGCGCGTTCCTGACCGACGATTATTACGTCGGCAAGCATGGCCGGTCGCAGCGGCTGATCGGACTGGATCGCACCAACGACAATGCGCTGGACCGTGCGATCGTCGTCCACGCCGCCTGGTATGCCAATCCCGACATGATCTCGCGCCGCGGGATGCTGGGGCGCAGCCAGGGCTGCTTCGCGGTCGGCGAGCGCGATCTGGCGGAGGTGTTCGAACGCCTCGGCCCGGGCCGGATGATCTACGCCGCGAAGGTGTGAGGGGCTATCCCGCGCGCCGGTCGAACGCCGCCAGTTCGTAGGCGATCGACGCCTCGACCAGTTGCTCCCACAGCGCCGCGATCGCCTCGCCCGGCAGGCCGGCGGCCTCGGCGGCGGCGCGCGCCTGCGCGATCACCTGCGCCTTGCGCGCCTCGTCGCGCACCGCGGTGCGTGCCGGCTTGATGCGCGCGGCGGCGTCCATATAGTCGAAGCGACGCCGCAACATCGCCACCAGTTCGCGGTCCAGCGCGTCGACGCCGGCGCGCACCTCGGCCATGGTGGTACAATCGGCACCGGGAAGGATCGGGTTCATGCCCCGGCTGCTATCCGCCCCGCGCCGCGCCGTCCAGCTTGACTCGCCGCCCCCTCCCGGCTAGGCGCGCCGCTTCGCAATCGCCCCCGCACCCCGGTGAAGCGGCGGGCCTGCCTTATCTCAACCACGGGACGATGCAGCGCGAAGACCGGGACCAACGTCGTTCGCATATTGCAAGGAACACACATGTCGAAGCGCCACAGCGCCAAGTACAAGCTCGATCGCCGCATGGGCGAGAACATCTGGGGCCGTCCCAAGTCCCCGGTGAACAAGCGCGAATACGGCCCCGGCCAGCACGGCCAGCGCCGCAAGGGCAAGATGTCGGACTTCGGCATCCAGCTGCGCGCCAAGCAGAAGCTGAAGGGCTATTACGGCGACGTGACGGAAAAGCAGTTCCGCCACGCCTATGACGAAGCGTCGCGCATGAAGGGCGATACCTCGCAGAACCTGATCGGCCTGCTCGAGCGTCGCCTGGACATGATCGTCTACCGCGCCAAGTTCGCGCCGACGATCTTCGCCGCGCGCCAGCTGGTCAGCCACGGCCACATCCGCGTCAACGGCGTGAAGTGCAACGTCGCCTCGCGCCGCGTCAACGTCGGCGACGAAATCTCGCTGGGCAACAAGGCGCAGGAAATGGCGCTGGTCATGGAAGCGCAGCAGCTGGCCGAGCGCGAAGTGCCCGACTACGTCGCGGCTGACGGCAATTCGAAGATCACCTTCGTGCGCGTGCCGACGCTGGACGAGGTGCCCTATCCGGTGAAGATGGAACCGAACCTGGTCGTCGAATTCTACTCGCGCTAACGCGCAGAATAGAATCCGGCTACCGGCCGGCCTCGCCCAGGCGAGGACCGACGACGCGGCTCCGCCGCGTCGCCCCCCGGACCGAAACGAAAAAGGGCGGCCCCGCTACGGGCCGCCCTTTTTCGTTTCCCCCACTTCCCGGCACCACCGTGCCCCGGCGAAGGCCGGAGCCCAGGGTTGCGAAGCGCAACGCCCGTTACCCTACCAACCCTGGGTTCCCGCCCCCGCCGGAACACAAGCGCGCCAGCCCCTCCGTCACCCCGGACTTGTTCCGGGGTCCATGGCGCCGCGAAATCAGGCACTTGCCTGTGTGCGGAAACGTGGATGCCGGAACTGGTCCGGCATGACGGCATGGGCTTTGCAAACGTCCCGCGAACGCCGGAGTCTCCGCGTAAAGAGCGCCGCGCTCATGCCGCCCAGAACCCCCGCCCGCGCCGGGGACGACCTGGGTTCCCCCTACCCGCCGAACGCCGCCTTCAGGAACGCGTCGCTCTTCGCCAGCATATCGCTGCGGGCGGCGCTATCGTCGATCTGGTGGTCCAGCTTGGGGAACACCACCAGCGTCGATGCCTTGCCCGCATCGCGCAGCCGCTTGTCCATCAGCCGCGACTGCGCGACGCCGACGTTCAGGTCGGTGTCGCCGTGGAACATCAGCACCGGCGCCTTGAACCGGTCGGCGTGGCGCGCGGGCGATCCCTTCGCCACCGCCTCGCCCGATCCGATCTGCTCGGCCACCAGCACGCGGTTGGTGAAGCCGACCGCCTCGCGCTTGGTCGCCGCCAGATCGGTCACCGGCGCGATCGCCACCACCGCGCGGAACAGGTCGGGGTCGATCACATTGGCCTGCAATGCGGCATAGCCGCCATAGGACCAGCCGAGGATCCCCAGCTTCTTCGGATCGGCGATCCCCTCCTTCACCAGCCAGCGGCCGGCATCGGCGACGTCGCTGATCGCCTGCTCCCACGAGCGGAAGGCGTTGTTGGCGAACCAGCCGTCGCCATAGCCCGACGATCCGCGATATTGCGGCTGGATCACGGCGTAGCCGGACGCGGCGAAGAACTGCACCAGCCAGTCGAACCCCCATTCGTCGCGGTACGACGGCCCGCCATGCGGCATCACGATCGCGGGCAGCTTCCTGGCCGCGCCACCCGGCGGCAGCGTCAGATAGGCGGGCACCATCGTCCCGTCGGCGGCGGGGAAGCGCACCGCCTTCATCTCGCCCATCGCCACGCCGTCCAGCGCCGGGCGCGCGCCGACCAGCGCGTCCAGCCGGCGCGTCGCCTTGGTGAAGCGGTAATAGGTGCCCGGATCGACGTCGCTGCCCGCGAACACCAGCAGCTGGCTTTCGTCGGCGTTCGCGCCCACGAAGCGGATCAGCGGCGTCCGGGGCAGCGCCCGCGCCAGCGCCGCGGCCAGCTTGCGATAATCCGGGTCGAAATAGTCGGTCTGCCGCCGGTCGGTGACATAGGTGGCGCCGATCACGCGCCCGCGCCGCCCGATCGTCACCACCGATGTCACGTCGACCTCTGGGTTGCTGGCGACCAGCTCGGTCGCCATCGAACCGTCCAGCTTGACGCTGTACAGCGCCAGCCGCCCGTTCAGCCCGCGCGTGGCAAATGCCACGTCGCGCGTCCCGTCGACCGCCAACGGCTCCAGCGCGTCGTGGCTGTTCGCCCGCGCGCGGCTGAACGGCTGCCAGCCGCCGCCACCGCCGCCCGTCGGGTGGTAGCGATAGATGGTCTCCCCGGTCAGCAGGCCGGTGCCGTCGCGCGGCATCACCTCCTTGATGCGGATGTTGCCTTGGCCGTCGGCGAGGTAATCGGTCGCCTCGCTGTCGGGCCGCTCGACCAGTTGCGCCTTGCCGGTGACCGTATCGACCAGCTCGACGCCCAGCCCGTCGCGCGACCCGGTCCCGCGGATGTTCGACCCGGTGGCGTCCGCTTCGGGGACGAAGTCGCGCGACATCAGCACCCAGCCGTCGCCCGATCGCCAGTCAATGACATTGCCGTCGAACTGGTTGGGGCGCGATGCCAGTCCGCGCAGCTTGCGCCCCAGCGGCAGGAGGTGCGTGCCGTCGGCATCGAACCCGACCAGCCGGGTATAGGACACCCGCCGCTCCAGCGCGTCGCTGATCCCGTACAGCTTGCACACGATCCGCGTCGGCGACGACCAGCCGCAACGCACCGGCTGCAATCCGTTGCCGTCGCTCAGACCGATCGGCGTCGTCGCGCCGGTGTCGGCATCGACGATGACGGCGGCATCGCCGCGTGTGCCCATCGACGTCAGGATCGCCACCCGCCGCCCGTCGGGCGACATGCTGATCTGGCGCACGTTCTCGCGCGCGCCGAACCGCTCGGCCAGCGTCTGGGGCTTCGCGGGCGCGTCCTTCGCCGCCGGTGCCTGCGCCCCCGCACCCCACATCGCTGCAGCCGACATCGCCGCGCCCGGCATCGCCGCCCCCGCCAGCAGCACGCACGCCACCGCCGCCGATCGCCGACCGATCATCACCTTCCCCCCGATCATGTCCCCGCCGCCATGCTATGGCGCGGATCGCCGTGTCACAAGCCGCTTTGCCAACGCCCGCGTGGACAGCCGCCGCGGCGATTGGCAGAAGGCCCCAACGCCTTCTCCCGGTCGGAGCCTCGTTTCATGCGCCTGCGTACCCTCGCCCTCCCGTTCCTCGCGCTCACCGCCGTGCCCGCCGCCGCGCAGACCGCACCGCCCATATCGGAAGCGACGCTGAAGGACGTGACGAAGGAATTGTCGTCGGATGCCTACGAAGGCCGCGCGCCGGGCACCGCGGGCGAGGAGAAGACCGTCGCCTATCTGGCGAAGCGGTTCGCCGCCGCCGGCCTCGCGCCCGGTAACAAGGGCAGCTGGTACCAGGACGTGCCGCTGGTGGAGATGACGGCGAAGAACGTCTCGCCGCTCACCTTCTCGGGCGCCGGCGCGCCGATCGCGCTCGCCTACGGGCCGCAGATGGTGATCGGCACGCACCGCATCCAGCCGCATGTCGCGGTGAAGGACAGCCCGGTCGTCTTCGTCGGCTATGGCATCACCGCCCCCGAAAAGGGCTGGGACGATTACGCGGGCATCGACGTGCGCGGCAAGACGGTGCTGATCCTGGTCAACGATCCCGACTGGCAGCAGCCGGACGTCGGCGGGCTCTTCAACGGCCGCGCGATGACCTATTACGGCCGCTGGACCTACAAATATGAGGAAGCCGCCCGCCACGGCGCCGCCGCCGCGATCATCGTGCACCAGACGGCGCCCGCCGCCTATGGCTGGAACGTCGTCCAGTCCAGCTGGACCGGCGCGCAGCAGCTGGCCGATTCGACGGATGGCGGCGCGGGCGAAAGCGCCGCGATCGGCTGGATCCAGCACGACGCCGCGCAGCGCCTGTTCGCGCAGGCCGGGCAGTCCTTCGAAACGCTCGCCGCCGCCGCGAAGCGCAAGGGCTTCCGCGCCGTCGCGCTGAAGGGGGTCACCGCATCGGTGTCGTTCGACAATGCGATCCGCAAGCACATGTCGCGCAACGTCGTCGGCGTGCTGCCGGGCAGGACGCGGCCGGACAACTATGTCCTCTATTCCGCGCACTGGGACCATCTGGGCCGGTGCGAGGCGGCGCCCGACGGCGACGACATCTGCAACGGCGCGATCGACAATGCCACCGGCACCGCCGCGCTGGTCGCGCTGGCGGAGGCGAATGCGAAGGCCGGCGCGCCCGCGCGCAGCCAGATCTTCCTGGCGGTGACGGGCGAGGAATCGGGGCTGCTCGGCTCCGAATATTACGCCGCCAACCCGCTCTATCCGCTCGCGCGGACGGTCGCGGGGGTCAACATGGACGCGCTGTCGATGGCCGGCCCGGCCAGGAACGTCGTGGTGATCGGCAAGGGCAAGTCCGACCTCGACGGCTGGCTCGACCGCGCGCTCGCCACGCAGGGCCGCGTCGCCAGCGCGGAGCCGACCCCGGAAAAGGGCTTCTACTACCGCTCCGACCATTTCAGCTTCGCCAAGCGCGGCGTGCCGATGGTCTATTTCGAGGGCGGCGACGATCTGGTGAAGGGCGGGCGCACGGCGGGCAAGGCCGCGGCCGAGGATTACGAGGCGCACCGCTATCACGGGCCGAAGGACGAATATGACCCGGCCTGGGACTGGACCGGCGTTGCCCGCGACGTCCAGCTCTACTACACGCTCGGCCGCTCGCTGGCGGACAGCGACGTCTGGCCCAACTGGGTCGCCGGCGACGAATTCCGCGCGATCCGCGACAAGAGCCGCGCCGCGGCCGCTACGTCCGCGAAATAAGGAACGTTTCCGCAATGACCTCGATGCTGACCCCGCCCGCCGAATGGGCGCCGCACAAGGCGGTATGGATCGGTTTTCCCAGCCACCCCGAATTGTGGGGCGACGATCTGGACGAGGCGCGCACGGAGGTGGTCGCCTTCGCCCGCGCGGTCCATGCCGGCGGGCGCGGCGAACAGGTGCTGCTGGTTGCCGCCGATGACGAGGCCGCGGCCGCCGCGCGCGCGCTGGCGCCGTTCGCCGAACTGGTCGTCGAACCGTTCGGCGACATCTGGCTGCGCGATACTGCGCCGATCATCGGCGGGGACGCGCGTGCGCGCGATTTCGGGTTCAACGGCTGGGGCGGCAAATACGACCTGCCCGGCGACGAGGATATCGGCGCGCGGCTGGCGCGGCGGCGCGGGCTGTCGATCCTGCCGTGCGACTGGATCCTGGAAGGCGGCGCGATCGACGGCGACGGCACCGGGCTGGTCGTCACCACCGAACAATGCCTGCTCAACCCCAATCGCAATCCCGAGCTGACGCGCGAGGCGATCGAGCGGCGGCTGAACGAGGATCTGGGGCTGACGCGCGTGCTGTGGCTGGGCGACGGCCTCATCAACGATCATACCGACGGGCATGTCGACAATCTCGCGCGGTTCGTCGGCGAAAACCGCCTCGCCATCCCGCAGGCGGCCGACAACGACCCCAATTGGCGCATCTATCAGGATGCCGCCCTGCGCGCCCGCGCCGCGGGGGTGGAGGTGGTGCTGGTCCCCTCCCCCGGCCGCGTGTTGCGCGATGAGGAAGTCGTGCCCGCCAGCTACATGAACTTCTACATCGGCAATGCCGCGGTGGTCGTCCCGCTGTACGGCACGCCGCAGGACGATGCCGCGGTGGAGGCGATCCGCGCATTGTTCCCGACCCGCGACGTCGTGGGGCTGCGCGCCGATGCGATCCTGACCGGCGGCGGCAGCTTCCACTGCATCAGCCAGCAGATCCCTGCATGACCGCCACCGCCGCGCCGCGCGTCCTCGACCGCGTCGACCTGCCGTTCCTCCCGAACCATTACCGGGGGAAGGTGCGCGACAATTACGATCTGCCGGGCGGACGCCGGCTGATCGTCGCCAGCGACCGGCTGAGCGCGTTCGACCGCATCCTGTGCGCCGTGCCGTTCAAGGGGCAGGTGTTGACGCAGGTCGCGCGCTTCTGGTTCGAGGCGACGGCCGACATCTGCGCCAACCACGTCATCGACTATCCCGATCCCAACGTGCTCCTGTGCCGGCGGCTGACGATCCTGCCGGTGGAGATCGTCGTGCGCGGCTATCTGGCGGGGACGACCAGCACCTCGATCCTGACGCTGTACAAGGCGGGGCAGCGCGCGATGTACGGCACCACTTTGCCCGACGGTCTGGTGGCCAACCAGCGGCTGCCCGAGGCGATCATCACGCCGACCAGCAAGGAATTCGACGGCGGGCACGATCGCCCGCTGACCCCGGCGGAAATCCTCGACGCCGGGTTGCTGACGCCTGCGCAGTGGGAGGAGGTCAGCGCCACCGCGCTGGCGCTGTTCGCGCGCGGGCAGGCGATGGCGGCGGAACGCGGGCTGATCCTGGCCGATACCAAGTACGAATTCGGCGTCGACGCCGACGGCCGCATCCTGCTGGCGGACGAGGTCCACACCCCCGACAGCAGCCGCTTCTGGAAGGCCGCGACCTATGACGCGCGCGTCGCGGCGGGGGAACGCCCGGACAGTTTCGACAAGGACGTCGTGCGCGCCTGGGTCGCCGAACGCGCCGATCCCTACGCCGCCGATCTTCCCGCCATCCCCGACGAACTGATCGCCGCGACCAGCGCGGTCTATGTCGAGGCGTATGAGACGATCACCGGCCAGCCGTTCGTCCCCGACCTGTCCGGCGCCACGGTCCTCGACCGCATCCGCACCCGCCTCGCCCCCTTTGCCGCCTGACGCGCACCTCCGGGTTCCTGCGCACGCAGGAACCCGGAGCCACGAACGACACCACCCGAAACCCTGCGCTCCTGCCTGCGCAGGAGCACGAACACCCAACCCACCCGTGCTCCGGCGAAGGCCGGAGCGTTGCGCCACACCGCGCAACCCCGGTGCAGCATCACACCCTCACCGCGTCGGCACCGGCTCCGCGCCCGAATAATCGTAGAACCCGCGCCCGGTCTTGCGCCCGTACCAGCCCGCCTCGACATATTTGACCAGCAGCGGCGCGGGCCGGAACTTCGGGTCGCCGGTCCCCTCGAACAGCACGCGCGTGATCTCCAGGCAGGTGTCCAGCCCGATGAAATCGGCCAGCGTCAGCGGCCCCATCGGGTGGTTCAGCCCCAGCTGCACCGCCGCGTCGATATCGCGGATCGACGCCACGCCCTCGCCCAGCGCGAAGCACGCCTCGTTCAGCATCGGCATCAGCACGCGGTTGACGATGAAGCCCGGCGCGTCATTGGCGTGCACCACGCGCTTGCCCAGCGCCGCGGCATAGGTTTCGACCGTCGCGACCGTCGCATCCGACGTCGCCAGCCCGCGGATCACCTCGATCAACCCCATCACCGGCACGGGGTTGAAGAAATGCACCCCGATGAAGCGCGCGGCATCGGGGCTGGCCTGCGCCAGCCGCGTGATCGGGATCGACGAGGTGTTCGACGCCAGCACCGCCTGATGCCCCAGCACTGCGCCGACCTTCGCGAAGATCGCGCGCTTGATCTCCTCGCGCTCGGTCGCCGCCTCGATCACCAGCCCGCACGCGGCCATGCCCGCGACGTCGCCGATCGGCTCGATCCGCTCCAGCACGCGGTCGCGCGCCCCGGCGTCGATCTTGCCCTTCTCCACGTCGCGCGCCAGCCGTTTGGCGATCCCTGCCTTGCCCGCCTCGGCGCGCGCCTGGTCCACGTCGCTCAACAGCACGCGATAGCCCGCGGCGGCGGAAACCTGCGCGATCCCCGCGCCCATCTGGCCCGCGCCGATCACTCCGACAGCCTGCATCATCATCTCCCGTTCATGGCGTTTCCCCTTTAGACACGCGCACGGCGAACAGACCAGCACGGAGATGGCGATGCGGTGGACGGCATATGGCGCGACGGCGGCGATCGGCATGCTCGCGGCCTGTTCCTCCCCCGCGCCCGATGCGGCGCCGACGAACCGGACCGCGACCGCGACCACCGCCGCGCCCACGCCCACGCCGACAACCGCCGCCGACACCCACACCCGCCCCGCGCCGGCCGAACCGCGCACCTTCCGCGACTGGGCGGTGGCGTGCGACAATGGCGCGCGCTGTACCATGGCCTCGCTCGCGCCCGGCGATGCCGGCGATTTTCCCGCCTTTACGCTGTCGGTCGCGCGCGATGCCGGGCCGGCGGGCGGCTTCGCGCTGTCGCTGTCCGCGATCGAGGAGAAGCCCGCCCCCGCCGCGATCGTCGTCGACGGGCGCAGCTTCGCGCTGGCCGGCGACGGGCTGACCGGCGCGCGTGCCGCGGCGGTCGTCGCGGCGATGGCGAACGGCCGCGCGATGCAGGTGCGCGGGCGCGACGGCGCGGCGCTGGGCGCGGTGTCGCTGGCGGGCGCGTCGGCGGCGCTGCGTTATCTCGACGATCGGCAGGGGCGCGTCGGCACGGTCACCGCCGCCGTGGCGCGCGGCACCGCCCCCGCAGCGCGCGTCCCCGCCGCCCCCGCGCTGCCGGTCGTGGTCGCCCCCACGCCCGCCGGGCGCCCCGCCGCGATCACCCCCGCGCTGCTCGCCGCGATGCAGGCGACCGGCCGTTGCGAGACGAAGCGCCCCGACGGCGAACCCTGGACCGCCGAGGCGCATGCGCTGGGCGGCGGCGCGACGCTGGTGCTGCTGCCCTGTTCGATGGGCGCCTATAACGAGGTGCAGGCGCTGTTCGTCGTGCGCGACGGCAAGCCCGCGCCCGCGCGCGTCGATGCGCCCGCCGGGTTCGCCGCCAGCGGCGCCGATCCCGAAACGCCGGTGCCCAGCGTCGTCAACGCGACATTCGACGGCGGCGTGCTGAGCAGCTATGCCAAGGGCCGGGGACTGGGCGACTGCGGCGTAGCGCAGGCGTTCGTATGGGATGGGGCGATGCTGCGACTGACCGACCAGAACGAGATGCGCGAATGTCGCGGCAATCCGGAATTCCTGCCCTTGTGGCGCGTGCGCGTGGTGCGGCGATGATCGCGCCGCTCGCGCTGTTGCTGGTCGCCCCCGCCGCCGCTCATGCGCCCGGCGACCTGCGCACCTTCACCGACTGGATCATGGGCTGCGACAACCAGCGCGCGTGCCAGGCGGTGGCGCTGGTGCCCGACGCTGCGGACGGCGACGGCTATCTGATGCTGGTGCTGCGCCGCGACGGCGCGGCCACCGCCCCCGCGCAGCTGCAGGTGCCGGTCCCCGATACCGTCGCGGCGGGCGCACGCCTGTCGTTCGCGGTGGACGGCAAGCCGGTGGCGCAGATCGTCGCACCGGGCAAGGGCGCCGGGCTGGCGCTGCCGTTCCAGGGCGCGATCGCGGCGGCCCTGCTCGGCGGGCGGCAGGCGACGCTGGCCGATGCGCGCGGGCGCACGCTGGCGCGCGCGTCGCTGTCGGGGCTGTCGGCCAGCCTGCTGGCGGTGGACGAGGCGCAGCAGCGCGTCGGCACCCGCACCGCGCTGGTCCGCCCCGGCGCGCGCCCCGCCTCGGCGGTGCCGCCGGTCCCGCCGCTGCCGGTGATCCGCCAGGCGCCCGCGCTCGTCGCCCCGCCGCGCACCATCTCGCCGAAGGAGGCCGCGCAGCTGATCGGCCGCGACAATGCGTCGTGCCAATATGCGATCGGCCCGGTGAAGCCGCGCTCCTACCGGCTGGACGCCACCCACTCGCTGATCGCGATCGAGCATCCGTGCGGCAACGGCGCGTACAATATCTACACCAGCCTGTTCGTCGCGGGTGACAAGGGCAAGCCCGCCCCGGCCGTCCTCGACGCGCCGTCGACGTTCGGCAACACGCCCGTGAACCAGATCATCAACGGCGACTGGGACGCGCGCACCCGCCGGCTCAGCTCGTTCGTGCGCGGGCGCGGGCTGGGCGATTGCGGGTCGCGACAGGCGTTCGCCTGGGACGGCGCGCGCTTCCGCCTGGTCGAGCAGGCGCAGATGGGCGAATGCCGCGGCGCCTACGACTATATCACCACCTGGCGCGCGCGCGTGACCGTCGACTGACCGGAAGGCGCCCGCTCAGGGCGCGGGCCGTTCCGCCTGCGCCTCCGCCAGGATCACCGCGAACCGGCCGTCGGCGTCGGTCCATTCGCGCACCGGCGTCCACCCGCCCGCGCGCAGCAGGATGCGCGCGTCGCGCGGGCCGTATTTGTGGCTGTTCTCGGTATGGATCGTCTCGCCCGCGGCGATGTCGAACGTGCGGCCCTCCACCTCGAACGCGGCGTCGGCGGTCGCCTCCAGATGCATCTCGATCCGTGCGCGGTCGTCGTTCCACACCGCCTTGTGGCGGAACGCATCGACCGGGATCGTCCCGTCCAGCTCGCGGTTGATCCGCTCCAGCAGGTTGAGGTTGAACGCCGCGGTCACCCCCTGCGCATCGTCATAGGCGGGGACCAGCACCTCCTCGCCCTTGATCCGGTCCATCCCGATCAGCAGCATCGCGCCTTCCTTCAGCGACGCGCGCATCGCCCGCAGCAGGTCGATCGCCGCCAGCGGGATCAGGTTGCCGATCGTCGATCCGGGGAAGAAGCCCAGCTTGGGCATGTCCTCGATCGTGCGCGGCAGCGTCAGCGGGCGGGTGAAATCCGCCTCGAACGGCAGGATCAGCAATTCCGGGAAACGCTGCGCCAGCGGGCGCACCGATTCGCGCAGGAAATCGCCGGAAATGTCGATCGGCACATAGGCACCGGGGTTCAGGCATTCGAGCAGGATCGGCGTCTTGGTCGACGATCCCGAACCGAATTCCACCACCGCGCGGCCCTCGCCCACCGCCTCGCGCAAATCGCCGCACAGCGATTGCAGCAGCGCGGTCTCGGTGCGGGTCGGATAATATTCGGGCAGTTCGGTGATCTGTTCGAACAATTGCGACCCGCGATGGTCGTAGAACCAGCGCGCCGGGATCGCGCGCGGGCGGCGCGCCAGCCCCGACAGCACGTCGGCGCGGAATTGCGGGTCGGCCAGCCGGGTCTGGCCATCCTCGATCTCGGGCTTCAGCATCGCGTCACAGGTCCTTTGCCAGGCGCACGCCGGTGAATTGCCAGCGTTGATGGGGGTAGAAGAAATTGCGGTAGGACGCGCGTGCGTGACCACGCGGCGTGGCGCAGCTGCCGCCGCGCAGCACGAACTGCCCGCTCATGAACTTGCCGTTATATTCGCCGACCGCGCCATCGGCGGCGCGGAAACCGGGATAGGGTCGATACGCCGAACCGGTCCATTCCCACACGTCGCCGAAGAACGCCGGCCCGCCGGCGGACGGCCGCGGCTCGATCGCGCCGGCCACGTCCAGCTGGTTGCCCCCCGCGGCGTCATGCGCGGCGGCGGCGGCTTCCCATTCGAACTCGGTCGGCAATCGTGCGCCCGCCCAGCTGGCATAGGCATCCGCCTCGAAGAAGCTGACATGCGTCACCGGCGCCGCCGGATCGACCACGCGCCGCCCGTCCAGCCCGAAACGCGTCCACACGCCGTCGCGCATTTCCCAATATAGCGGCGCCTCGACGCCCTCGCGCTGCACCCATGCCCAGCCGTCGGACAGCCACCAGCGCGCGTCGCGATAGCCGCCGTCGGCGATGAACGCGGCCCATTCGCCGTTGGTGACGGTGCGGTCGGCGATCGCATGCGCGGGCACCAGCGCGCGGTGGCGCGGCCCCTCGCAATCGAACGCGAACGCCTCGCCGGCATGGCCGATCTCCACCACCGCTTCGTCGCGCGCGATCCACCCGATCGGACCGGGCATCGCCACCGGCACCTTGCGCGCCGCCGGCCAGATCGCCGGCTCCAGCGGGTTTTCGGAAAACAGGTGCAGCATGTCGGTGACCAGCAATTCCTGGTGCTGCTCCTCGTGGTGGCAGCCCAGCGCCACCAGCGCACGCGCCGCCTGCGGCAGCGTGCCGATCGCCGCCAGCACCGCCGCATCCACCGCCGCGCGATAGCCGCGCACCTCGTCCAGCGTCGGGCGAGTCACCATCCCGCGCCGCGCGCGCGCGTGCCGCCGCCCTTCCGCCTCGTAATAGCTGTTGAACAGGAACGGGAAGCGTTCGTCGTGCAGCCGGTAATCGGGAACGTGATCGCGCAGGACGAAGGTTTCGAAGAACCATGTCGTATGCGCCAGATGCCATTTGGCGGGCGACGCATCGTCCATCGACTGGACCGTGGCATCGGCATCGGACAGCGGCGCGACCAGCGCCACCGTCAGTTCGCGGACGGCGCGATAGCGTTCCGACAGCGCGCGCTGCGCGTCATCGGCGCACCCTGCCGCTTCCTGCCGCTGCGCTTCCATGAACCCGTCTCCCGCGCGCCGGCCCTTCCGGCATGCAGAAGATCACGCGCGTCTCAGCGGTTGGCCCCTGCTACCCACAAAACGTCGCCACCGGCGTTTTTGTTCACGTGCCGGCATGCGACAAACAGGTAATCCGACAAACGGTTGAGGTACGCCAGCGCCTGCGGATTGGCGGCATCGCCCATCGCCACGGCGGATCGTTCCGCGCGCCGCACCGTCGCGCGCGCGACATGCAGCGCGGCGGCCGCACCGCCCGGCAGGATGAAGCTGGTCAGCGGCGGCAGTCCGGCGTTGAGCGCGTCGATCGCCTGCTCCAGCCGCGCAACCTGCGCCGGGACGACGCGCAGCACCATCTCCGACGGGGCGAAATCCTCTCCCGGCGTCGCCAGGTCCGCCCCCAGGTCGAACAGGTCGTTCTGCACCCGCGACAGTTCGCGCGTCACCTCGCCTTCGGGCAGCGAGGTGATCGCGACGCCGATGACGCTGTTCGCCTCGTCCACGTCGCCGATCGCCTGCATCCGCGCGTCATGCTTGGCCACACGGCTGCCGTCGACCAGCCCGGTCGTCCCGGCATCGCCGGTCCGCGTGTAAATACGGTTCAGCTTGACCATGAGCGCGTCAGGTGCGCCCGGCCGCGAACAGGATGACGACCACGATCAGCACCGCCAGCGCCTGGAAGAAGACGCGCATCTGCATCATGCGGTTCGATTTCAGCTGCGCCGCGGTCGGCCCGCCGCCGGTCCCGCGCGCCTCCGCGGACGCATCCTGAAGGAACGAGACGATGCCGCGCACCAACGCGACCACCGTGGCGATCATCGCCGCGATCAGCAGGATGACGAGGAACGTGTTCATGACCCGAATGTAGGATGCGCGGGCCGGCTGGGCAATGCGACAGATTGTCCAGCCCCCGGCATGTCACCCCATCCCTCCCCCGCCCGCAACCGCGCCGCCACCGCGCGCCCGTCCTCGCCCGCCTCGCGCATCGCCGCCAGCGTCGGCGCGCCGTGGCGCTTGGCCAGCCGCTCGCCGTCCGCGCCGGTCAGCAGCGCATGGTGGTGGTAGCGCGGCACCGGCAGCTCCAGCAGCGCCTGCAACAGCCGGTGGACGTGCGTCGCCTCGAACAGGTCGCGCCCGCGCACCACGTCGGTCACGCCCTGCGCGGCATCGTCCACCGTCACCGCCAGGTGATAGCTGGCCGGCGCATCCTTGCGCGCCAGCACCACGTCGCCCTGCGCCAGCGGATCGGCCGCGATCGTCCGCGCGTAATCGGTGAAGCTCAGCGCGCCCACGCGCGCCACCGCCGCTGCCATGTCGATCCGCCAGCAATGCGGCGCATCGCGCATCGGCACGCCCCGGCACGTCCCCGGATAGGCCGCGACCGGCCCGTGCGGCGCGCTCATCGCGTCCGCGATCTCCGCGCGCGTGCAATAGCAGCGATACAACAGCCCCATCTGGCGCAGCCGCTCCAGCGCCGCGGCGTACCGGTCCAGCCGCGCCGACTGGCGCACCACCGGCCCGTCCCACGCCAGCCCCAGCCACGCCAGGTCGTCGACGATCGTCGCGACATGTTCGTCGCGGCTGCGCGTCCCGTCGATATCCTCGATCCTGAGCAGGAACCGCCCGCCGCCCGCGCGCGCCATGTCGTGCGCCAGGATCGCGGACAGGGCATGGCCCATGTGCAGCCGCCCGGTGGGCGACGGGGCGAAACGGGTGACGATCATGCCCGGCGATGTGCGCGGGCATGGACCCGCGATCAAGTCCGCGGCTATCACGCACGGCATGACGCTTACCCCCCCGATCGCGCCGCAGCGCCCGCATTCGTTCACCGCCCACGGCATCACCATCGACGATCCCTGGGCTTGGCTGAAGGATCCGAACTATCCCGACGTCACCGATCCGGACGTGCTGGCGTATCTGGAGGCGGAGAACGCCTATTTCGAGGCGCAGATGGCGCCGCATCGCCCGCTGGTCGATCGCCTGTACGACGAGATGAAGGCGCGCATCAAGGAGGACGAATCCTCCGTGCCGCAGAAGGACGGCGACTATCTCTACTGGACCGCGTTCGAAACCGGCGGCCAGTACCGGCTGTGGTGGCGGCGCCCGATGGCGGGCGGCGCGGACGAACTGCTGCTCGACGAACCCGCGCTGGCCGCCGGGAAGGGATATTTCCGCCTCGGCGCCTTCGCGGTGTCGAACGACGCGACGAAGCTCGCCTATGCGATCGACGACAACGGCTCGGAACGCTTCACCATCCATGTGAAGGACCTCGCCACCGGCGCGCTGCTGCCCGATGTCATCCCGGGGATGCTGTCCGACATCGTCTGGGCGGCGGACGACAGCGGCTTCCTCTACGGCCTGGCGAACAAGGAATGGCGCACCGACAATGCCCGCTTCCACCGGCTGGGCACCAATCCGGCGCAGGACGTCGAACTCTATCACGAGGCGGACGAGGGCTATCGCGTCGCGGTGGGGGAAACCAGCGACCGGCGCTGGATCGTCATCGCCACCGGCGATCACGTCACCAGCGAGGTGCGGCTGCTGCCCGCCGCCGATCCGTTCGCCGCGCCGCTCCTGGTCGCGCCGCGCCTGCCCGGCCGCGAATATGACGTCGACACCCACGGCGACACGCTGTTCATCCACACCAACGATACCGATCCGATGTGGCGGCTGGTCACCGCACCGATCGCCGCGCCCGGCGACTGGACGCAGCGGATCGCGCCCAGCCCGCATTTCTACATGACCGGGGTGGAATGCTTCCGCGACTTCTTCGTGGTGGAGGGGCGCGAGGACGGGCTGGACCAGATCGAGCTGCATTCCTACGACCCCGCCGTCCCCCCGCGCCGCATCCCCTTCCCGGAGGCGAGCTATACCGCGGGCACCGGCGACAATCCCGAATACGACCAGAGCGTGATCCGCCTCGGCTACGAATCGATGGTCACCCCCGGCACCGTCTACGACTATGACACCGCCACCGGCGCGCTGACGGTGCTGAAGGTGCAGGAGATCCCCTGCGGCTATGACGCCGCGCGCTACGCGACCGAACGGCTGACGATCCCCGCGCGCGACGGCACCGCCATCCCGGTGTCGATCGTCTATCCGGCCGGCTTCCCGCGCGACGGGTCGCGCCCGCTGTTCCTCTATGCCTATGGCGCCTACGGCCATGCGATTCCGCCGGGCTTCTCGACCGGGCGGCTCAGCCTGCTCGACCGCGGCTTCGCCTATGCCATCGCGCATATCCGCGGCGGCGACGATCTGGGCCAGCAATGGTATCACGACGGCAAGCTGGAAAAGCGCACCAATACCTTCACCGATTTCGTCGACGTGGCGAAGGGGCTGGTCGCTGGCGGCTGGACCAGCGCGGGGCGGATCGCGATCGCGGGCCGCTCGGCGGGCGGCGAGCTGATGGGCGCGGTGGTCAATTCCGATCCGGACCTTTGGGGCGCGGTGATCGCCGACGTGCCGTTCGTCGACGTGCTCAACACGATGCTCGACGAAACGCTGCCGCTGACGCCGGGCGAATGGCCCGAATGGGGCAATCCGGTCGAGGACAAGGCCGCGTTCGAGCTGATCCGTTCCTATTCCCCCTACGACAATGTCCGCGCGCAGGATTATCCGCCGCTGTTCATCTCCGGCGGGCTGAACGATCCGCGCGTCACCTATTGGGAACCGGCGAAATGGGCCGCGAAGCTGCGCGCGACCAAGACCGACGACAACGTCCTGCTGCTCAAGACCAACATGGGCGCCGGCCACGGCGGCAAGTCCGGCCGCTTCGAATCGCTGCGCGAGGGCGCGGAGGAGCACGCCTTCGTCCTGTGGCAGCTTGGCATCGCGGAGTGAGCGGCCACCCGCTACCCGGTCATGCCGGGGCTGTCCCGCAATCCAGGGTGACGCCCCCGCGCGGCCGGCGCGCATGACGATCGAGGCGATCGTCGCGAAATACGGCCTCGCCGCGCTGTTCGCCGGCGCCGCGCTGGAGGGGGAGGCCGCGGTCGTCGCCGGCGGCGTGCTGGCGCACCAGCATTACTTCCCGCTGTGGGCCGCGATGATCGCCGCGGCGACGGGATCGTTCTGCGCGGATCAGGCGTGGTTCTTCGCCGGGCGGCGGATGCGCGACCATCGCTGGGTCGCCGCCGCGCGGGCCAAGCCCGCGTTCGCGCGTGCGCTGGCGATGCTGGAACGCCATCCGGTCGGCTTCATCTTCGCCTTCCGCTTCATCTACGGCTTCCGCACGATCAGCCCGATCGCGATCGGCACCACCGGCGTCGCGCCGCGGCTGTTCGCGACGGTCAATGCGCTGTCCGCGATCAGCTGGGGCATCATCTTCTGTTCGATCGGCTATTGGTTCGGCCATGCGTTCGAGGCGGTGCTGGGCCGGCTGGCGCACGATTCGCGGCTGTGGTGGCTGGTCGGCGGCATCGTCGGCGCCGGGCTGGCCGCGGCGCTGATCTACCGGCAAAGGAGCCGCACATCATGACCTTCCGGCAATCCTTCACCGCCGCTGCGGCCGACATCGACGAACTGGGGCACGTCAACAATGCCGTCTGGGTCCGCTGGATCCAGGACCTGGCGGTCGCGCACTGGGATGCGATCGCCCCGCCCGAACATCGCGACACGATGGTATGGGTCGTGACCCGCCACGAAATCGACTATCGCGGCAACGTGACCGAAGGGGAGACGGTGACCGGCGAAACTTGGGTACCCCAGCCGCCGCGCGGCGCGCGCTTCGACCGCCACGTCCGCTTCACCGGCGCCGACGGCCGCGTCCGGGTGGAGGCGATCACCACCTGGGCCTTGCTCGACCGCGCCACCGGCCGCCTGATGCGCGTCCGCCCGGACATCGCCGCGCCGTTCCTGGCGGGGTAAGCGGGGGGTTACCGGCCCAGCCTGCGCACCAGCCGGATGCCCAGCGTGTCGATACCGGGGTTGGTGTCCGAAAATATCCGGCGGTGGCTGAAATGCTCCCACGCCAGTTCGGCGGCCCAGCGCCGGTTCAGCCGCACGCCGATCGCGGCATTGGGATTAAACAGCACACGCGATCCCCACGACGTGCGCCTGCGATAGATGTCGTAGCGTCGCCGCGCCTCGGCGTCGGAAATGCCCGGCGCGAACGGATCCGGGGTGAAGCGATAGCCGTCATGCACGGTCACGCTGATGCCGATCTGACCATAGATCCGGTCGCCAAGCGCATGCTGGCGCCATTCCGCGCCCAGGCTCGCAAAATTGGTGCGTCCGGCGGTGTTGATCTGCACCTTGGCGGTGACGCGCGGCTTCAGAACGAAGCGTATGGGGGCGGAGCGATACGAAAGCTGGATGTCGGCGGTGCCATATTCCTCCTCGCCTTCATACAGCACGCCCGCCGGCGTCGCGGGCGCAAACAGCTTGTCGCCCAGCGGGTGGAAATTGGAACCATGGTCGAAAGCGCCGACCGCGATTTCCGGCCGCGCCGAAAGCGCCGGATCGTCCATCGGGCCGGCGTGCTCCTTCGCCACCGCTGTCGTCGAGACGAACGCCATCGCCGCGCCAAGCGCGCGTTTCCATGCACCGATCATGTAGCTGCCCCTTCAAACAGGCGTCGCCCGCCCGCCGGAAATGGCGTAAGATAGCAAAGAATTTCTGTCAAACAGAAAGATATTGATGAAAGACGGCTATTTTCTACCTGCTGGAAAGGCACGCCTGTGCCGCTGGGCGGGTATGATGTTCCTGTTGGCGGCGGCGGTGATGCCGATCGTGATCGCGTTCGCCGGACTGACGCCGGGCGCGACACCGATCTGCGGTGGCGGCTATGGCTGTGTCTGGAAAGCAAGCGCGACGGCGCTGCTGCCGGAAGAAACCCGGGCCGGCATCGAGGAATCGCCTCGCGCCCGTGCCCGATTGGAAACCTACGCCGCGCGGGCCGATGTGCGCGCCGGGCTGGCGGCGATCAGGGCGATCGACCTGCTGCCATTCATGGTGCTGCTTGGCAGCATCGGCGTGGCATTGCGGCGGCTGGGTGGCACCGGCGTCGACACGCTGGAACGGGCATTGCCATGGCTACGCTACGCATCGCTGGCAGCGATCGTCTGGGCGCTCGCCGGCCCCGTCTACGAAAGTGCGCTGGAAACATGGCTGTCGCCGGGCACGCCATCCGGCTTTCAGGTCGTGACGACGGTCACGCTCGCACCGATCGCCGGCGGGCTGCTGCTCGCCCTTGCCGCTTACGCCGCGATCTGGGCGGTGGAAGCGGCGCTGGAAGCGCGACGCGATCTGGATCGCTTCGTCTGATGCCGATGATCGTCAACCTCGACGTCATGCTGGCGAAGCGAAAGGTTCGTTCGAAGGAACTCGCCGAGGCGATCGGTATCACCGAATCCAACCTGTCGCTGTTCAAGTCGGGCAAGGTGAAGGGCGTACGCTTCTCCACTTTGGCGGCGATCTGCCGCTACCTGGAGTGCCAGCCGGGAGAGATTCTTGCTTACGAACTTTCCGACGACGATCTGCGGCCGGAAAGCGGGGAGTGACGGCATTCACTCCAAACCCGCCGCCTTCTACGCCGTCGCGTGAAGCAATGACCTTCGCATCTTCGCGCGGCTCATCCACAGTATCCGCACCACCGGCGGCGGTCGGGAACCACCACCCCCGCCGTCCACGATCACGCCGGCTGCTTTTCCCCGATCACCTTCAGCAGATCGTCGAACGACGTGGCGAAGCTCGCCACGCCTTCCTCCACCAGCGTCGCGGTGACGCCGTCCAGGTCCAGCCCCAGCCGCTCGGCATCGGCCAGTACCTTCTTCGCGCCATCGACGTCGTCGGTCAGCGTCTGCGCGACGGTGCCGTGGTCGCGGAACGCATCCATCGTCTTGGGCGGCATGGTGTTGACCGTCTCCGGCCCGATCAGCGTGTCGACGTACAGCGTGTCCGGGTAATCCGGGTTCTTGGTGCCGGTCGACGCCCACAGCAGCCGCTGCGGCTGCCCGCCCTTGGCGGCCAGCTTCTGCCAGCGGTCGGACGCGATGAACTCCTGGTACCAGGCATAGGCCAGCTTGGCGTTGGCGATCGCCACCTTGCCCTTCAGCGCCTTGGCCTCGTCACCGCCGACGCCCGCGTCGATCTTGTCGTCGATCTTGCTGTCGATGCGGCTGACGAAGAAGCTGGCGACGCTGGCGATGCGGTCGATCGGCAGGCCCTTTTCGGCGCGCTCCTCCAGCCCCTCGGCATAGGCGTTCGCCACCTTCTGATAGGCCGCGATCGAGAACAGCAGCGTCACGTTGACGTTGATCCCCTTGGCGATCGTGTCGCGGATCGCGCGCACGCCGTCGTCGGTGCCGGGGATCTTGATCATCAGATTGGGGCGGTCCACCGCCTGCCACAGCCGCTCGGCCTCCTCGGCGGTTTCCGGCCCCTTCATCGCCAGATAGGGGGACACTTCCAGGCTGACATAGCCGTCCTTGGCGTCCAGCCGGTCGTAGACCGGGCGCAGCGTGTCGCACGCCGCCTGGATGTCCTTCACTGCCTGCGCCTCGTACCGCGCCATCGCGGTCGCGCCGGGGTTGGCCTTGTCGAACGCGGCGAAACCCGCGTCATAGGCTTCGCCCGACCCCATCGCCTTCTCGAAGATCGTCGGGTTGGAGGTGACGCCGCTCAGCCCGTCCTCGTCGACCAGCTTCTGCAGCCCGCCGGCGTTCAGGAACTTGCGGTCCACGAAGTCCAGCCACACCGCGGTGCCGGCGTTGCTCAGATCCTGCAGCTTGCTCACGTCACACTCCTTCGTCACCCCGGACATGTTCCGGGGTCCACCCGTCCACACGTCCGTCCTCATGATATTGGCGCGGTGGATGCCGGAACAAGCCCGGCATGACGATCAGCCCGCCATCGCTTCCTTCGCCACCTTCACGACGTTCTCGACCGTGAAGCCGTACTTGTCCTGCAGCTTGGCGATCGGGGCGGAGGCGCCGAACGTCGACATGGTGATCTGCCGCCCCTCGTACCCGACATAGCGGTCCCAGCCGAGCGATCCGGCCATCTCGATCGCGACGCGCGCCTTCACCGCGCGGGGCAGCACGCTTTCCTTGTAGGCGGCGTCCTGCACTTCGTAGCGGTACCAGCTGGGCATCGACACGACGCGCGCCTTCACGCCCTCGCCCGTCAGCTGCTCGTACGCCTTCACCGCCAGCGCGACTTCCGAACCGGTCGCGATCAGGATCACCTCGGGCGTGCCGTCGCTGTCGGCAAGGACATAGGCGCCCTTCTCCAGCCCGTCGGCGCTCGCGTATTTGCCGCGGTCCAGCGTCGGCAGCGCCTGGCGCGACAGCACCAGCGCGGCGGGGGTGCCGGCTTCCTTCATCACCGCGCGCCATGCCGCGGCGACCTCGTTGGCGTCGCACGGGCGGATCGTGTCGAGGCCGGGGATCGCGCGCATCGTCGCCAGATGCTCGATCGGCTGGTGGGTCGGCCCGTCCTCGCCCACGCCGATCGAATCGTGCGTGAACACGAACACCGATCCCACCTCCATCAGCGCCGCCAGCCGCACCGGCGCGCGCATGTAATCGAGGAAGACCAGGAAGGTGGAGCCATAGCCGCGCAGGTGCGACAGCGACATGCCGTTGACCACCGCGCCCATCGCATGTTCGCGCACGCCGAAGTGGAAATTGCTGCCGGCGTAATTGTCCGCCTCGAACGACGCGGCGCCCTTGATGTCGGTCTTGGTCGACGGCGCCAGGTCGGCGGAGCCGCCCAGCAGCCACGGCACCTTCTTCGCGATCGCGTTCAGCACCTTGCCGCCCGCGTCGCGGCTGGCGACGCCCTTGTCGTCCGCCTCGAACACCGGGATCTCGCTGTCCCAGCCTTCGGGCAGCTCGTCCTTCCACATCGCGTCCAGCTCGGCCGCCTTGTCGGGATGCGCCGCGCGATAGCGGTCGAACAGCGCGACCCATTCGTCGCGCGCCGCGCCGCCGCGGTCCTTCACCGCCTTGCCGAACGCCTCCTTCACGCCCTCGGGGACGTAGAAGTCCTTGTCGGTCGGCCAGCCGTAGGCTTCCTTGGTCTTGACGATATTCTCGGCGCCCAGCGGCTCGCCATGCGCCTTTTCGGTGCCGGCGCGCGGGGAACCCCAGCCGATCACCGAGCGGACGACGATCATCGTCGGGCGGTCCTGCTCATCGCGGAACGCCTGGATCGCGGCGGTCAGCGCGGCGACGTCATTGGCATCGTCGACATGGATGACGTTCCAGCCATAGGCCTCGAACCTTTTGCCCACGTCCTCGTCGAACGCCAGGTCGGTGCCGCCCTCGATCGAGATATGGTTGCTGTCGTAGATCCAGCACAGGTTCGACAGCTTCAGGTGCCCGGCCAGCGACGCGGCCTCGGCGCTCACGCCCTCCATCATGTCGCCGTCGCCGCACAGCGTGTAGACGTCGTGGTCGAACAGCGCGAAGTCGGGCGTGTTGTACCGCGCCGCCAGCCAGCGTTCGGCGATCGCCATGCCCACCGAATTGCCGCAACCCGCGCCCAGCGGCCCGGTGGTCGTCTCGACACCCGTCGTGTGGCGATATTCGGGGTGGCCCGGCGTCTTCGATCCCAGCTGGCGGAACTGGCGGATATCGTCCAGGCTCACCGCCGGCTGGCCGCTCTTGTTGCCGTCGGCGTCGATCTCCTCGACGCCGGCCAGGTACAGCAGCGAATAGAGCAGCATCGACGCATGGCCGACCGACAGGACGAAGCGGTCGCGGTTCGGCCAGTCGGCATGCGCGGGGTCGTAGCGCAGGAACTGCGTCCAGATCGTCCAGCCCACCGGCGCCAGCGCCATCGGCGTGCCCGGGTGGCCCGAATTGGCCGCCTGCACCGCGTCCATCGACAGGGTGCGGATGGTGTCGATCTGCAGCCGCTCGGGGCTGCCGTCTTCATGAACGCCCGCAGGCAGGGTGGCGGTATCGGTCATGGAAACCTCTTGTCCGGAATGGTCATGCCAACGCACCGGCCGGGCGCCGGTTGCCGAGTCCCGGCCCCCTTAACGGCTCGCGTCGCCGCGTTCCAGCCGCGTAACGACGCCGTCGTCGGCGATATAGGCGGCATCGACCTGCGACAGGAACAGCCCGTGCCCCAGCGCGCCCGGAATCGCCGCGATCGCGCGCGCCAGCGCCGCCGGATCGGGGATCGCGCCGAACCGCGCGTCCAGCACGATATTGCCGTTGTCGGTCACCCCGTCACGCACCGTCACCGCCGCGCCCAGCGCCGCCAGCCGGTCGGCCACGAAGGCGCGCGCGAACGGCAGCACCTCGACCGGCAGCTTCGCCGCGCCGATCGCGGCCACCCGCTTCGATCCGTCGGCGATCACCACCATCCGCACGGAGGCCGCCGCGACGATCTTCTCGCGCAGCATCGCTCCGCCCGCGCCCTTGATCGCGAACAGCCGCGCATCCACCTCGTCCGCGCCGTCGATGGTCAGGTCGACGCGCGCCACATCGGCGAAGTCGCGTACCACCAGCCCGCCCGCGCGCGCCTTCGCCGCGCTGTCGATGCTGGTCGCCACCGTCTCGATCCGCGCACCCCGCGCGATCAGCGCCGCGATCGCGAACGCCACGGTCGATCCGGTGCCCAGCCCGACGAGCATCCCGTCCCGCACCTCCGCCACCGCCGCCTCGGCCGCCAGCCGCTTGTCCTCGTCACGCACGCCGCACCTCCGTCCCGCCCCAACGCGCCGCACCGGCGGGGAGGTTCACCGCCCCGCGCCACCCGCCCCCCCTGCGTCATCCCGGCGAAAGCCGGGATCTCCCGCGATCGAAAGCACCCCATCCCCACAAAATCCCCGCGGTGCCCGCAACGGCCATCCAAACCGGTCGCCCCTGTGCAGGCAGGGGCCTATTGCTGGTTCGTGTGCCGGTCGAGCCGACACATGGGCGTCGCGTTCGTTGGTCGCGCCGGTCGGGACGCGGGCAGAGATCGGCCCCTGCCTGCGCAGGGGCGACGGATACCGGGGCAAGGGCGAGGCCAAGCGCCGCAGGCTCCCTCCCCAACGCCACCGACGAGCACGACGACACCCCGCCACACCCCCTCCGTGCGCTCCGCGCCTCCGCGTGAACTACCCCCCCTTCGCGTCTTCGCGTCTTCGCGTGAACCCGACCTTCTTCGCGCCTGCGCGTTCACGAATCACATCACGAATAACGCTGCTCCTCCCACCACGGCACGAAGTCCGGCATGTCCCGGCTCACCCGGTCGGGATAGACCGGCGCGCGCTTCTCCAGGAACGACGTCACGCCCTCCTTCGCATCGCCCGACCGCCCGCGCGACAGGATCGCGCGGCTGTCGACCTTGTGCGCGTCCATCGGGTGCGAATAGCCCAGCCCCCGCCACAGCATCGCGCGCGTCAGCGCCACCGATACCGGGGCGGTATTGTCGGCGATCTCGCGGGCCAGTTCGTTGGCGCGCGCCAGCAGCCGGTCGGCGGGCAGCACCTCCTTCACCAGCCCGCCCGCCTGCGCCTCGGCGGCGTCGAAGACGCGGCCGGAATAGCACCATTCCAGCGCCTGGCTGATCCCGACGACGCGCGGCAGGAAATAGCTCGACGCCGCTTCCGGCACGATCCCGCGCCGCGCGAACACGAAGCCCATGCGCGCGGTGTCGCTCGCCAGCCGGATGTCCATCGGCAGCGTCATCGTGCTGCCCACGCCCACCGCCGGGCCGTTGATCGCCGCGATCACCGGCTTGAGCGATTCGAAGATGCGCAGCGTCAGCCGCCCGCCGCCGTCGCGCGCGCTCTCGCTGGCATAGCGCAGCTCGCCGTCCGGCCCGACCGGCGATTCCTCGCCGCGGCTTTCGTAGTCGAACGTCTTGCCCCCCGCCGACAGGTCCGCGCCGGCGCAGAACGCGCGCCCCGCGCCGGTCACGATCACGCAACGCACGTCGTCGTCGGCATCGCTCGCGTCGAACGCGGCGATCAGCTCGGCCATCATCGTGCCGGTAAAGGCGTTCAGCTTCTCCGGCCGGTTCAGCGTGATCGTCGCGACCCCGTCGGCGACCTCGTAGATGATCTGTTCGTATGCCACCGGCCTCTCCTCAAGCTGCTTATGGCGGCATAACAATACTTATGGGCGAGGCGCGTCAACCCGCGGTCGCGACCGTCCTGATTGCTTATGCGCCTCGGCTTCGCACTTCATGCCGCCCCGGCCCCACCACGTCATCCCAGCGAAAGCTGGGATCTCCCCGCGGCACACACGCCTGCTCCGGAAAGGCCCCAGCCTTCGCTGGGGCGACGTCTGCACGCCGCTCTTTCGTTATAGGCCCGTCCGCTTCCGAAAGGCGGCACACAGTCCCGGACGACCGGCACGCCCAGCGCCGTCCGCCGCTACGCCCGCTTCCCGAACAGCCGCCCCAGCACCGCGTCGGCGGCCTGCACCACCGCATCGGCCACCGCCTGCGGATCGGGTGCGCGCTGCGTGCCCTGCGGCGGCGGCGCCTCGCCCGCCGTCCCGGCCGCGGGGGCGGAAGCGGCGGCGCGCGGCGTGCCCGCCCCGTCTGCCGTTCCCTCGGACACCTTGCGCGCGATCGCCGCGCTGGCCGCCGCCGCCGCGACCGTCAGCGCGCCCGCGATCGCCTGCCGCCCCGCCGCGCTCGCCACCGCCGCCCCGGCCTGCCCGATCAGCTCGTCACCCGCCTTGCGCAGCTCCTTGGGCAGCTTCACGCCCAGGATCTCCTTGGGCAGCTTGCCCTTCTTCGCCTTCTTCTTGGCCACGTCGCTCACCTCGCCTGTGTGACAGGGATATAAGACACCCCGCCCGCGGTGCAACGGATCGAAGCCGCCACCTTCATCGTTCCACCGCTCATCTTGCCCCGCTCCCCCCATCGCCCCACATCCCGCCGGACGGCGCCGGCTGGACGGGCGCGAACAAATCTGGAACATACCCCCGCATGGCACTTACCACGATTTCGGTCCGCGGCGCGCGCGAGCATAACCTCAAGGACGTCAGCGTCGATATCCCGCGCGATACGCTGACGGTCATCACCGGGCTGTCCGGTTCGGGCAAGTCCAGCCTCGCGTTCGACACCATCTATGCCGAGGGGCAGCGCCGCTACGTCGAATCGCTGTCGGCCTATGCGCGCCAGTTCCTGGAGCTGATGCAGAAGCCCGACGTCGACCATATCGAGGGGCTGTCCCCCGCGATCTCGATCGAGCAGAAGACGACCAGCCGCAACCCGCGCTCGACGGTGGCGACCGTCACCGAGATCTACGACTATATGCGCCTGCTGTGGGCGCGCGTCGGCGTCCCCTATTCCCCCGCCACCGGCCTGCCGATCGCGGCGCAGACGGTCAGCCAGATGGTCGACCGCGTCATGGCGCTGCCGGAGGGGACGCGGCTCTACCTGCTCGCCCCCGTCGTGCGCGGGCGCAAGGGCGAGTATCGCAAGGAGCTGGCGGAGTGGCAGAAGGCCGGCTTCACCCGCGTGCGCATCGACGGCGTGGTGCATGAGATCGACGAGGCGCCCGCGCTCGACAAGAAGTACAAGCACGATATCGAGGTGGTGGTCGATCGCCTGGTGGTGCGCGAGGATGTCGCGACCCGCCTGGCCGACAGTTTCGAAACAGCGCTGAAGCTCGCCGACGGCCTCGCCTATATCGACCCCGCCGACCCCGTCGAGCCGCGCACCCCCGAAAGCGTCGTGCTGGGCGATCACGCCCCCCCCGGCCGCATCGTCTTTTCCGAAAAGTTCGCCTGCCCGGTCAGCGGCTTCACCATCGCGGAGATCGAGCCGCGGCTGTTCAGCTTCAACGCCCCCCAGGGCGCCTGCCCGGCGTGCGACGGGCTGGGCGAGAAGATGATCTTCGACGAGGATCTGGTCGTCCCCAACCACGATCTGTCGATCAAGAAGGGCGCGGTCGTCCCCTGGGCGAAATCCAACCCGCCCTCGCCTTACTACATGCAGGTGATGGCCAGCCTGGCGCGCGAGTTCGGCTTCTCGCTCGACACGCCCTGGGCCGACCTGCCGGGCGAGGTGAAGCTGGTCATCCTCCACGGCACCGGCGGCAAGCCGGTCACGCTCACCTTCGTCGACGGCAAGAAGTCCTACGACGTGAAGAAGCCATTCGAGGGCGTCATCGGCAACCTCAACCGCCGCCTCCTCCAGACGGAAAGCGCGTGGATGAAGGAGGAGCTGTCCAAATACCAGTCGTCGCAGGCGTGCGAGGTCTGCCACGGCGCCCGCCTCAAGCCCGAGGCGCTGGCGGTCAAGATCGCGGGCGAGGACATCAGCCACGCCACGCGGATGAGCGTGGTCGACGCGCTCGCCTTCTTCACCGACCTGCCGAACCACCTGGGCGACCAGCAGCGCGCGATCGCCGAACGCATCCTGAAGGAGATCGTCGAGCGGCTCGGCTTCCTCAACAACGTCGGCCTCGATTACCTGAACCTCGATCGCACCTCGGGCACGCTGTCGGGGGGCGAGAGCCAGCGCATCCGCCTTGCCAGCCAGATCGGCAGCGGGCTCAGCGGCGTCCTCTACGTCCTCGACGAACCGTCGATCGGGCTGCACCAGCGCGACAACGACATGCTGCTCGCCACGCTCCGGCGTCTGCGCGACCTAGGCAACACCGTCATCGTCGTGGAGCATGACGAGGATGCGATCCGCATGGCCGATTACGTGATCGACATGGGGCCGGGCGCGGGCGTCCACGGCGGCAAGGTGGTGGCGCAGGGCACCGTCAAGCAGCTGCTGAAATCGAAGACGTCGATCACCGCCGATTACCTCAACGGCACCCGCGAAGTGCCCCTGCCCGCCAAGCGCCGCAAGGGATCGGGCAAGAAGCTGACCGTCCACAACGCCACCGCCAACAACCTGACCGGCGTCACCGCGTCGATCCCGCTCGGCACCTTCACCTGCATCACCGGCGTGTCCGGGTCGGGCAAGTCCAGCTTCACGATCGACACGCTCTACGCCGCCGCCGCGCGCCAGCTGAACGGCGCGCGCATCCTGGCGGGCAAGCATGACAGGATCACCGGGCTGCAGCATCTCGACAAGGTCATCGACATCGACCAGTCGCCGATCGGCCGCACCCCGCGGTCGAACCCGGCGACCTACACCGGCGCCTTCACGCAGATCCGCGACTGGTTCGCGGGCCTGCCCGAATCGCAGGCGCGCGGCTACAAGCCCGGGCGGTTCAGCTTCAACGTCAAGGGCGGGCGGTGCGAGGCGTGCCAGGGCGACGGCGTGCTCAAGATCGAGATGCACTTCCTTCCCGACGTCTACGTCACCTGCGACGTGTGCCACGGCGCGCGCTACAACCGCGAAACGCTGGAGGTGAAGTTCAAGGGCCATTCCATCGCCGACGTCCTCGACATGACGGTGGAGGATGCCGCCAGCTTCTTCGCCAACGTGCCGCCGATCCGCGACAAGATGGCGATGCTGGTCGAAGTCGGGCTCGGCTACGTCAAGGTCGGGCAGCAGGCGACCACCCTGTCGGGCGGCGAGGCGCAGCGCGTGAAGCTCGCCAAGGAGCTCAGCCGCCGCGCCACCGGCAACACGCTCTACATCCTCGACGAACCCACCACCGGCCTCCATTTCGAGGACGTGCGCAAGCTGCTGGAGGTGCTCCACGCGCTGGTCGAGCAGGGCAACACCGTGGTGGTGATCGAACACAATCTGGATGTCATCAAGACCGCCGACTGGATCATCGACCTGGGGCCGGAAGGCGGGGTCAAGGGCGGGGAGATCGTCGCGGCGGGCGTGCCGGAGGATGTGGTGAAGGAGGAGCGGAGCTTTACGGGGAGGTATCTGGCGCCGTTGCTCGCCAACCCGTGATAGGGAAAATCGCTATATCGCCTCCATCATTGCGTAGCAGATAAATTTGTGCCTTAGATGTCAGAGATCGGCCACCGAGAGGATCAGACATGGACGTCGCCGAGCTGACTGTTGCTCAGAAGACACTTCGGCATCGCTTGGTTGATTTACCAAGTTCGGCATTCCCCCACATTAAGATGGGTTACACTCTCCTTGGGAATTTAGAAACCGACAAACTTAACACTATTATCGATTACGTTTCCTCGAATTTCTCGAAGCGGTCGAGATACGACCCGGATGTCGCCGCAAGTTTATCAGGTATTGATCGCAATATCGTTGGAGATCTTCTATCCGCTGTCGCTCTGACAGTAGGATCTGTATTCGATATTGATGTATCTAAAGACGACTTTTTTGACGCCGCGCCGGAGGGCCTGATTGATGAACAATCGAGGCCGATAGTTAGTGAAATTCTCGGCATCGCACTTAAGAAGAAAGACGCTATAAAGCGCGATTTCGACGTTTCCAAGGTTGCAAATTCTATACTTCCGTCGTTTCGCTATATAGACTTTGCGATCGATGCGCGCATTGCATTTAATGCAGAAAACGATATTATTGACAAAGTTCCTCTTGCGGTATTTTATCTTAATCTGGACACAGACGAAGACATTTGCTTTCAAAGCTCATTGTCAGATCTGGACGAACTAATAAGTAAATTAAAGCATGCTAGAGAACGCTTAGGCGCCACATGCTTAGCAATCGAGGATTGGAAGTGAGCTTAGGGGACTCGCACGACTGGCTAATGTACGGCTACAGCGTTGTAGGTGCTCTTGTATTGTGGGGAAGGCTAACGATCGGTCAAAAAAAGCCTATGGATACGCTGATCTTTTGGAGAATATTTTCAGATCACCTCGAGCATCGTATATCTTTCAATTCGTAGCATTTGTTCTAATTGGTGGCTTAGTCGCAAAAACGCTCGCATCTCCAGCAACGGAACCACAGGCGTTAGCAGCCGGAATGGCCTGGAGCCGCCTAACGGGCAAGGTGTAACTATGAAAATGCCATTGACGGTCAATCGAGGTACTTTTCTGTTTAATCTCTCTTTGTGCCTGTTAGTCGCCCTGTCTTTTGCTTCTCATTATTTCCCACATTTTGTAGCGCCCGCCATTGGTGCATCCTTAATATTGTCCATTGCCGCGCCGTGGGCAGCGCATCAGTGTGAACAATTTAAAAAGCCTAGAGTATTAACACAAGTAAAAACCCGTCATCAGAGCGTTGAAGATGATAGCGACCTGATTGCCGAAGATACTAGCGCCTCATCCGGAAAATTTGACAAAAACTTTATCAACTTCATTGAAGAAAAAGCGCAAGTTTTAAACCATGAAGATGCATTCTCAGTTCTTATAAGAGAATTGCATCACCACGCTGATCGGCGCGAAAAGATCCGATCGCCAGATACTAGCGAAGATTTTTCGGTAACGCTGAAGATTATTAATGTATATATTGGGAATCCGTCATCGGAGAAAATTTCCGATAAGGCGGAATTGCCTGAGTTCATACTTAGGCCAGATTTGCACTCTGCAATCGCAAATACCGCAAGCGACTTCAATTAAACCTATTGAATAAAACTATGCGTTAATTATTTTTGCAAATAACGGAGAGAAATGTAATACGAGTCGTAGTGACATAATAACAAGCACGCTCCGGCACCTGTCCTACACCCCCCAACACCCGCCACCCTCCCCCGCACACCACAGGGAGGGCCACCGCATGACCGTCATGACCCCGATGGAGGGCATCACCGCCCCCGCCCGCCGCGCGCCCCAGCCCCCGTCCGATCTCGCGCCCGATCCCGCGCCCGCCCCCACCGCGCTGCTCCCCGATCCCACCCCCTCCCGCCGCGCCGACGGCTGGTCCGCCGCCAACCAGCGCCTCTTCCTCGCGGCGATCGCCGAGGGGCATGGCGTCGATGCCGCCTGCACGCAGGTCGGGCTGTCGGCCACCTCCGCCTATGCCTTCCGCCGCTCGGCGAAGGGCGCGGGCTTCGCGCTCGGGTGGCGCGCGGCGACGCTGGTCGCGCGCGATGTGGTCGCCGACACGCTGATGGTCCGCGCGCTCCACGGCCAGGTCGATACCTATACCCGCGCCGACGGCGTCACCGTCACGCGCCACCGCCATGACAATCGCCTCGCGATGACGCTGCTCGCGCGGCTCGACCGGCAGGTGGAATCCGCCCCCGATGCCGACGTGCGCGCCGCGCGGCTGGTGGCGCAGGAATTCGACGCCTTCCTCGATCTGGTCGACGGCGGCGGCGGGCCGGCGCAGGCCGGGCTGTTCCTCGCGCGGCGCCACGCGGGGCTGGGCGACCTGCTCGACGCCGCGGCGGACGATCGCGCGGCCGCGCATGATCTCGCGCCGCTGTTCGCGCTCGCCGCGGCCGATCGCCTCGCGCGCACCGGCCATGCCACCGCGCAGGAGGTGCCGGTCGCCGATCTCGATCCCGCGCAGCGTGCGTCATGGACGGCGGAGCAATGGGCGCGGGCGGAGGCCGCCGGGCTGCTGCGGCTCGCCCCGCCCCCGCACGACGCCCCGCCGCCCGCCAACGACGCGCCGGCGTCTCAACATTCGCAACATTCGCCCGCCCCGTCTCCGCCGGAGTCAGCGCCCGTCTGGTGGTGCGACGTCGCCGATGCATGGCGCACCTCCTTCCCCCCGCCCCCCGGCTTCATGGGGGAGGAGGAGGGCGAGCCGACGCACCTCGACTACGAACGCGCGCTCACGGCGCAGGAAGCGGCGGCGATGGGGCCGGGGCCGGACCATCGCGATGCCCCCGCGATGGCCGCGCTCGCCGCCGCGCGCGACGCCTGGTTCGCGCTCGCGGCGCCGGGTGCCCGGCCGGGGTCGGGGTCGTTGCCGGGGTCGCTATGGGAACCGGGGCCGCCGCCCGCCCCAGCGGCGCTGCCGGGCGACGGCGGGTGAGCGGGGCGTCAGCCCGCCGCCTCGCCCGGCGCGCGCGCGTGGATCGCCAGCGCGTGGATGCGCTCGGCCAGCAGGTCGGCCAGCGCGTGGTTGACCATCCGCTGCCGCGCGACGCGCGTTTGCCCGGCGAAGGCCGCGCTTTCCACCGTCACGCGGAAATGGCTTTCGCCCGTGCCGTCGTCGCCCAGATGCCCGCGATGCTGCGCGCTCTCGTTCGCCACCTCCAGCCTCGTGGGGGACAGAGCGGCGGTCAGCCGCGCGGCGATCGCCTCGGCGACGGTACCGGGAACGGGGCGCGCGGCGGGGGTGCTGGAAGCGTCGGTCATCGCCCCCATATAGCGTCTCTTTTGCGAAAGAAGATGGACGAAGCGTGGCGTTGAACAAGGATCGCCCCCACACCCGTTTCCACGGCCGGGTCGAAGGGACCGGGCAGCCGTGCTCCCACCCCGCCTGCGCGGAGGCGGGCGAATTCCGCGCGCCCCCGCTGGAAGGGCCGGGCGACGGCGAAGGGCCGCCGCGCTTCCGCTGGTTCTGCCTCGATCACATCCGCGCGTTCAACGCCGGCTACAATTACTTCGACGGCATGACCGCCGACGAAATCCACCAGGCGCAGCGCCCGATGGCCGGGTGGGAGCGCGAGACGCGCGCCTTCGCGCGGGCCGGGGCGGGGGATCAGGGGCCGCGCTGGGCCGATTTCGCCGACCCGCTCGACGCGATCGGCGCCCGCTTCCGCCGCGCCGCCGCCACGCCCGATCGTGCCGACGGCAAGCCCCTGTCCGGGGAGGACCGCCGCAACCTGGAGGTGCTGGGTCTGGCCGCGGACGCCGATCGGGCCGCGCTGCGCCGCCGCTATTCGGAACTGGTGCGCCGCTACCACCCCGATCGCAACGGCGGCGACCGCCGCCACGAAGCCAAGCTGACCCGGGTGATCGCCGCCTACCAGCACCTGCGCCGCGCCCCCGCCTTCGCATGACGTGGGGGGGGGGGCAGGATGGGGGTCAGATGACGTCCAGCACCAGCCCCAGCCGCCGCGCCTCCTCGGCCTCGATATACCAATTGTCGGGCGCCTTTTGCTTCAGCTGCTCCAGCGTCACCTGCGTGCCGCGCACCAGATCGGCGAACCCCTCCTCCTGGATGCGGATCGAATCCTCGATCTCGTTCAGCTTGGCCTTCAGCAGCGGGGTCAGCGTGTTGAGCGGGCCATTGAGCGTGATGGTGCTGTTCATCAACCGCTCGTGGATCATCAGCCGCGAATTCTTGGTCAGGAAGCGCCGGTCGGCGGGAAACGCCGACATGAACGTCGCCCCCGCGGAATACACCGCCACCTTGCCCAGGAACAGCGCGTCGCGCCCGGTATATTCGCGCAGCAGCCGGATCGAATCGCCCATCGCGCGCGCCATTTCCGGGTCGCCGCCCAATGTCGTGATCGACACCACCAGCGGCCCTTCGGGGGGCGCGGCGGCCAGCTGGTCCTTGAACTGCGCATACATCGCATCGTCGACGATGCCGTGCAGCTGGATGTGCGGGGCCGCGAGCAGCGGATATTGCGAGGCGTGGGTATCGGTCATCCCGCCCCAATCAGCGGCGCGCCCGCTTGTTCCGCGCCACCTCCTCCAGCACCGCCGTCGCCGGGCGCCCGACGGACGCGTCGGCGGGCGGCAGCGCGCGCTCCAGCGCCGCCAGCCAGCGCTGCGCGCCCGCGCCGATCGACACCTGCGGATCGGACGGGGTCAGCTTCGCCTGCCGCTCCCATCCGGCGATCTCGCGCTGCGCCTGCGCCACTGCCGTCGCCAGCGGCACCGGCTGGCGCAGCGCATGGTTGACCAGCGCGTCGCCGAAGAACGTCCAGTCGTTGTCCGCCTCGCACCCGAAGCTGCTGCGCTCCGCCGAGGCGGCGGTGACGATCGCGGTCGTGTCCGACGACAGCATCGGCACGAACACCCCCGAATAGCAGGCGCTGAGCAGGATCAGGCGGTTGCGGATCCCCAGTTCCGACAATTGCCGCCACAGATGCGCCGGGCCGATCGCACCATAGCCCTGGTCGCCGTCGTTGTAGTACAGGCCGAACCCCGCGCCATGGCTGGTGGTGTAGAGGATCAGCACGTCCTCCGCCGGGTTCATCACCTCCGCGACGCGCGCCAGCGCCAGGTCGACCGCGGCGGGACTGCCCATCGGCAGCGCCGCGCCGCCGCGCCCGTCCGGACCGGCCAGCACGATCGTGCGCCCGTCCGCGCCGTAACGCCGCGCCAGCACCGCCGCGGTCGCCCGCGCCTCACGCGCGAACACCGGGTCGCTGTCCAGCGCCGCGACCACGACATAGGCGTCGACCGTGCCGCTACGCTCTGGCGCGAGCCGGCCCAGCGCCGCGTCCAGCCGGCGATGCTCCGCCAGCCGCCAGCGCGCGCTGCGGTCGCGCTCCACGACGATCCCGGTGTCGGCCTGCTGCCGCATCGTCGCATCGTCGCCGTCCAGCGTGGGCGGGGGCAGCGTGTGGCGCGGCGGCGGGCTGTCGTCGGCGGTCGTTGCGGTAGAGGGGGAGGACGCCCGCGCACCCACGCCCGCCACCGCCATCAGCAGCAGCACCGCCCGCATCACCCCCGACCACGTGCCCGCCATCCGCGCCCCCGTTCACCGCGATTGGGCACATGTAGGAGCACGCCGTCAAGCGTGCGCTCCACCCCGGGATCGTCGAACGGGCCGGACCGCCGCGACCGCCGGGCCCGCCGATGCGGGGCCGGCGGCGGCGATCAGTAGACGCGCTTCTTCGGCTTGATGTACTCGATGTCGTCGGTCAGCGTGTAATCGTGCACCGGTCGGTAGTCGATCGACACCGCGCCGCCCTTGCCGCCCCAGCCATCGAACGTCGCGATCGTGTGCTTCATCCAGTTGGCGTCGTCGCGTTCCGGGAAATCCTCGTGCATGTGCGCACCGCGGCTTTCCTTGCGGTTGTCGGCGCTCTTCATCGTCACCACCGCCTGGCCGATCAGATTGTCGAGCTCCAGCGTCTCGACCAGGTCGGTGTTCCAGATCAGCGAGCGATCGGCGATACCGACGTCCTGCATCCCCTGGTAGATGCCGTCGATCTTCGTCACGCCCTCGGCCAGCAGCGCGCTGTCGCGGAACACGGCGCAGTGGCGCTGCATCGTCTTCTGCATCTCGGCGCGCAGCTTGGCGGTCGGGGTGCCGCCCTTGGCGTTGCGGAAATGGTCGAGCCGGCTCAGCGACAGCTCTTCCGATCCCTTGGGCAGCGCATCGTGCGAGGTGTTCGGCTTCAGCGTGTCCTTCAGCCGCAAGCCGGTGGCGCGCCCGAACACGACCAGGTCGATCAGCGAGTTGGAGCCGAGGCGGTTGGCGCCGTGCACCGACACGCACGCCGCCTCGCCGACCGCGAACAGGCCGGGGACGACCGAGTCCGGGTTGCCGTCCTTCAGCCGGACGACCTCGCCGTGATAGTTACACGGAATGCCGCCCATGTTGTAATGGACCGTCGGCGTCACCGGCAGCGGCTGGCGCGTCAGGTCGACGCCCGCGAAGATCTTCCCCGTCTCGGTGATCCCCGGCAGCCGCTCGTGCAGCACCGCGGGGTCGATATGGTCGAGGTGGAGGAAGATATGGTCCTTGTCCTTGCCGACGCCGCGGCCCTCGCGCATCTCCATCGCCATCGAACGCGCGACGACGTCGCGGCTGGCCAGGTCCTTCGCGGAGGGGGCGTAGCGTTCCATGAACCGCTCGCCCTCGGAATTGGTCAGATACCCGCCCTCGCCGCGCGCACCCTCGGTGATGAGGACGCCCGCGCCGTAGATGCCGGTCGGGTGAAACTGCACGAACTCCATGTCCTGCAGCGCGATGCCCGCGCGCAGCGCCATGCCGTTGCCGTCGCCGGTGCAGGTGTGCGCCGACGTCGCGGACTGGTACACGCGCCCGCCGCCGCCGGTCGCCAGCACCACCGCATGCGCGCGGAAGCGGTGGATCGACCCGTCTTCCATGCACAGCGCGATGACGCCGCGGCACGCGCCGTTCTCCATGATGAGGTCGAGCGCGAAATATTCGACGTAGAAGTCGGCGTCATACTTCAGCGACTGCTGGTACAGCGCGTGCAGCATGGCGTGGCCGGTGCGGTCGGCGGCGGCGCAGGTGCGCTGCACCGGCGGGCCTTCGCCCATGTTCTGCATGTGCCCGCCGAACGGCCGCTGGTAGATGGTGCCGTTGTCGTTGCGGCTGAACGGCACGCCCGCATGTTCCAGCTCGTACACCGCGGCCGGCGCCTCGCGGACCATATATTCGATCGCATCCTGGTCGCCGAGCCAGTCGGAGCCCTTGACGGTGTCGAACATATGCCACGACCAATGGTCCGGCGAATTGTTGCCCAGCGACGCCGCGATCCCGCCCTGCGCCGCCACGGTGTGGCTGCGGGTCGGGAACACCTTGGTGATGCAGGCAGTCTTGAGGCCGCTTTCCGCGATCCCCATCGTGGCGCGCAGGCCCGATCCGCCCGCGCCGACCACCACCGCGTCATAGGTGTGGTCGATGATCTTGTAGGCCTCAGACATTATGCGGCAGCTCCGAACGCGACCTTGAGGATCGAGACGATGGCGATGGCGGCGGCGGTGGCGGTGAACACGTTGAGGAGGATCGTCATCACGAAACGATTCTCCTTGTGCGCATAATCCTCGATCACCACCTGCAACCCCAGGCGGAAATGGTAGAAGACCGATGCGATCAGCAGCACCATCGGCACCGCGACCCACATCGAATGCAGCCACAGCCGCACCGTGGTATAATCATAGGCCGGCAGCCGCGCGATCGACGCCAGCAGCCACACGACCAGCAGGAAGTTGGTGCCCGCGGTGATCTTCTGATGCCACCAATGATGCGCGCCGGCGTGGGCGCTGCCCAGTCCGCGGACCCGGCCGATCTCCGTCGTCATCACTTGATCCCCAGATAGAGCCAGAACGCCACCGTCAGCAGCGCCGACGCGACGAAGGTCAGCGCGGCGAGCGTCCGGTTGGTCTTCAGCTCGAACGCCGCGCCCGTGTCCATCACCAGGTGGCGGATACCGCTCATCATGTGCTGGAACATCGCCCAGGTCAGCCCGACGCCGATCACCCAGCCCAGCACGTTGAGGCTGCCCCGATCGGTCGTGAACACGTGGAGGAACGTGGCATAGGCGTCCGGCCCGGCCGCGATCGCCGCCAGCCACCATACCAGCAGCGCCGTGCCCACCGTCGCCATGCCGTCGCCGGTCACGCGATGGAAGATCGACGCGGCCATCGCCGGGCTCCAGCGGTAATGAAGCGCGAGCGGGCCGCTGAACAGGTGCGGGCTGCGCGGGCGATCGGGTCTGGTGGCCACCGCTTGGCTCCTCGGAATACGGCGTGAACGATTTGGGCCGGTCTATGCGGCGATGCGGCACGGGATGCAAGCGCCCGGCTTATCGCGGCGCGCGGATCGGCATGCGCCACATCCCTAACCCTGCCTTAACCTGTCACGCCGTACATCGGCGATGCTGTCGCCACACAAGGAAATGCTTCGTGCCCAAGGATATGCCTCCCATCGGATCGATTGCCGCGGCGCTCGACCTGGACGAGCGGTTCCGCGTGTTCGACGCCGACGGACGGCTCGCCGACAGCGCGCGGACGGTATGGGCGCTGCTGGAACCGCGCGTCCACGACATCGCGCGCGCCTATTGGGAACAATGGCAACGCTGCTTCGCGACCGATTCGCTGTGGCAGAACGCAGGTAACGAGCGGATGGTCGAACTGGGCTGCGAATTCCTGCGCAACCGCTTCCTCCACACCCGCGAGCGCCCGTGGGTCGATGCGATCGAGCGGGCGGTCGCGGCCGCTTATTCCGCCGATGTGACGCCGATGGCGCTGCTGTCGATGATCAGCGCCAGCGACCGCATGGCGCTGACCGTGCTGCTCGCGGCGGTGCCCGCGGGCGCACCGGACCTGCCGGACCTGGTCGATACGCTGATGCGGCTGTCGGCGCTGGAAGGCGAGATCACCGTCGAGATCTACAACGGCTATGGCGCGTACAGCGCGCAGGTCGAGCGCGACCGGTTGGCGGCGGAGTTCCGCGACGGCATCGCGCTGACCGTGGAGGATACCACGCGCGAGGGGCAGCAGCTGCGCACGCAGGCGTCGGGGGCGTCCTCCTCGGCGCGCGGGATGCTGGGCAAGACCAGCGAGGTCGCCGCCGCCGCCGAACAGTCGGCGGTCGCGATGCGCGATGCCGCCTCCACCGCCGCCGGGCTGATCCGCGCGATCGAGGATGCCCGCGCCGAGGTGGAGATCGCCGCCGAGATCGCCACTCGCGCCGCGGGTCAGGCGGGCGATGCGGTGACCGTGTCGGGCGCGCTCAGCGATCATGCCAAGTCGATCGAATCGATCCTGGGGCTGATCCGCGACATCGCCGGGCAGACCAACCTGCTGGCGCTCAACGCCACGATCGAGGCGGCGCGCGCGGGCGATGCCGGCCGCGGCTTCGCCGTCGTCGCGCAGGAGGTGAAGAGCCTCGCCAACCAGACCGCGCGCGCCACTGACGATATCGCCGCCAAGATCGCCGCGATCCAGGCCGCCACCCGCGTCACCGTCGATACCAGCGCCTCGATCCGCACGACCGTGGCGGAGGTTCAGGACAGCGCGACACGCATCCGCCACGCGATGGAGGCGCAGGCGCAGACCGTCACCGCGATCACCGCGGCGGTGGACGAAACTGCGCTGGCCGCCGATTCGATGTCGCACACCATCGCCACGATCCGCCACGATACCGAAACCGTCGCGACCCAGATCGACCAGCTGGGCGCGGGCTTCGACACGCTGGCGGGACGCCTGGGCGCGCTGGAAGGGCGCGCGGCGGTCTATGCCGGAAGGGTCGCGGCATGACGGCGGCGGCGGGCGGCGGGGTCGGACGATGAGCGATCTGGCGGTCTGTTTCGACACGCGCACGCTGGCCGAGCGCGCGGTCGGCTTCGATTGGGACGGCGCGGTGCCGGCGGCCTGCCGCGAGATCGTCGCGATCCTCGACGCAGCCGACGGCTGGCAGTCGGTATCGCAGGCGTTCTGGGACCATTTCCGCGCGCAGCCGACGCTCCCGCGGGAGGCGTTCGGGGACGGGGCCGAGGAGATCGCCGCCGAGCATGCGCGCACCATCGACTTCATCCGCATTCGTTACGAAGAGCCGTTCGGCGAACGGTGGAAGAAGAAACTGATCCAGTACGTCGACGTGTCGCAGCGTGCGCATATCCCGCTCACCGCCTTCCTGGCGTCGATGTCGCGGGCGCACGCGCAGGTGCTCTCGCTCATCGCCGCCGCACCGGGCAGCGACGTCGACCGCAAGATGCAGCTGGCGGACGTGGTGCAGCGGCTCGCCCTGTTCGAAAGCGACGCGATGGCGCGCCAGCTGGCGATGCAGGCCGATCACCATGCCCGCGCCAGCCGCGAACAGCGCGGCGGCGCATTTCGCGCGTCGATCTTCAGCGGCATCGACGCGATCGCGAGGCAGGGGATGGACATGCGTGCGCAGGTCGACAAGGCGTCGGCCTGCACCGGCGACATGCTGGAAAAGACCAGCGAGGTCGCCGCCGCCGCCGAACAATCCGCGCTGGCGATGCGCGACGCGGCCTCCACCGCCGCGGGGCTGATCTGCGCGATCGAGGACGTGCGCGTCAGCATGGATGCGTGCAACCGCACGCTGGAGGACGCCACCGCCCAGGCCGAGGGCGCGGTCACCGCGACCGTAGCACTCAGCGATCATGCCAAGTCGATCGAATCGATCCTGGGGCTGATCCGCGACATCGCCGGGCAGACCAACCTGCTGGCGCTCAACGCGACGATCGAAGCGGCGCGCGCTGGCGATGCCGGCCGCGGCTTCGCCGTCGTCGCGCAGGAGGTGAAGAGCCTCGCCAACCAGACCGCGCGCGCCACCGACGACATCGCCGCGAAGATCGCCGCGATCCAGGCCGCCACCCACACCACCGTCGGCGCCAGCGCGTCGATCAAGCGCACCGTCGCCGACGTGCAGGGATCCGCGAGCCGCGTCAGTGACGCGATGCGCGTCCAGTCGCAGACCGTCACCGCGATCACCGCCGCGGTCGACGAAACCGCGCTCGCCGCCGATTCCATGTCGCACACGATCGCCGCAATCCGTGAGGAGACGCAGGCGGTCGCCAACCAGATGGCGTCGGTAGGCGTCACCTTCGCGACGATCGGCGACCGGTTCGACGAGCTGCGCACCACCGCCAGCGACTTTTCGGCAAGCGTGGCCTAATCGCATCGGCGGCGTTATGCCGCCGGGCATGACGCATATCCTGCTGACCGGATCGACCCGCGGCATCGGCGCCGCGATCGCCGCCCGGCTGTCCGCCATCCCCGGGGTACGGCTGGTCGGGCATGGCACCGCCGCCGGCATCCCCGCCGACTTCGCCGATCCCGCCGGTGCCGACCGGCTCTGGGAACAGGCGCTCGACCGGCTCGACGGGCGGATCGACGTCCTCATCAACAACGCCGGCATCTTCGAGGCCGCACCGATCGACAGCGACGATGCCGACTGGCTCGCCGCGTGGCAGCGCACGCTGCAGGTCAACCTGACCGCCGCGGCGCAATTGTCGCGCCACGCGGTCCGCCACTGGCTGGCGCTGGAAAACGGCGGCCGCCTGGTCAACGTCGCCAGCCGCGCCGCCTATCGCGGCGACAGCCCCGCGCACTGGCATTATGCCGCGGCCAAGGCGGGAATGGTCGCGATGACCAAGACGATCGCGCGCGGCTATGCCGCTCGGGGCGTGCTCGCCTTCGCGATCTGCCCCGGCTTCACGATGACCGGGATGGCCGATGACTATCTCGCCAGCCGCGGCGGCGACCGGCTGCTCGCCGACATCCCGCTGGGCCGCGTCGCCCAGCCGGAGGAGGTGGCCGAGATCGCGCGCTTCCTCGCGCTCGATGCGCCACCCTCGATGACCGGCGCGGTCCTCGACGTGAACGGGGCCAGCTATGTCCGATAAGGTCGACAGCTGGCGCGTCACGCTGCCGTGCACCCGCGCCGAGGCGGAGGCGATCGACGCCGCCGACGATCTGGTGATCGACGCGGTGCTGATGACCACCGAGGAGGTGGAGGACGATCGCGAACGCTGGCGGCTCGACGCCTATGTCGAGGAGGAGCCGGACGCCGCGCTGCTCGCCGCGCTCGCCGCGCTCGTCCCCAGCGCCGCGGGGATCGCACCGGTCGTCACGCCGCTGGGCGCCGAGGACTGGGTGGCGATGAGCCAGGCCGGACTGGAGCCGATCCGCGAAGGGCGCTTCGTCGTCCATACCAGCGCGCACCCGGTCGCCGCGCCGCCGGGCGGCCGCGCCTTCCTGATTGATGCCGGGCAGGCGTTCGGCACCGGCCACCACGCCACCACCTCCGGATGCCTGGCGATGCTGGACGGCATGGCCGACCGCGCCTTCGCCAATGTGATCGACCTGGGCACCGGCACCGGGCTGCTCGCCTTCGCCGCGCGCCACCTGTGGCCCGCCGCGACGATCACCGCGACCGATATCGACCCCGCCGCGATCCTCGTCACGCGCGACAATGCGGCGGACAACGGCATCGACGCGCTCCACCTGATCGTCGCCGACGGCGCGCTGTCGGACGATATCGCCGCGCGCGCGCCCTATGATCTGGTCATCGCCAACATCCTCGCCGGCCCGCTGATCTCGATGGCGCCGGAGGTGGCGGCGATCGCCGCGCCGGGGGCGACGATCGTACTGGCGGGGCTGCTGGACACGCAGCGCGACCAGGTGGTCGCCGCCTTCGCCGCGTGCGGCTGCACGCTGGAACGGGTCGACCGGCGCGGTGACTGGACGATCCTGCGGCTCGCCGCGGGCACGACCCGCTACGTGCCGACGCGCCCGATCGACCCCAAGGGCCGCGACGGTTGGGCGCTCGACCTGTAGCGCGCTGGGCGACGCGCGGCGTCCTTGCGCTCGCGCTGCTGCTCGGCCTCTATGCGCTGGCGGGGTTGCTGGGCGGGCTGGTGCCGCGCAACGCCGGCTGGCGCCCGCCGTCCGCCGGCGGCGTGACGATCTTCGTCGAGGACAACGGTATCCACACCGGACTGGTGGTGCCCACGGTCGCGGCGGGCGTCGACTGGCGCGCCGATTTCCTGGCCGCCGACCTGCGCGACCCGCGCTATGCCGCGTACGATCACCTTGCGATCGGCTGGGGCGAGCGCGGCTTCTTCCTCGATACGCCGCATTGGGCGGACCTGCGCCCGGCAACGATCCTCCACGCCGCGGTCGGCAGCGACGACACATTGCTGCATGTCGAACACGTCCCGCGCCCGGCGTTGGCGCGCCACACGCGCGCGATCACGCTGCGCCCCACCGAATATCGCCGCCTCGCCGACCTGATCCGCGCCGCGCGCGCGCAGGGCGCGGCAATCCCCGGCTACGATCGCCACGACGCCTTCTACCCGGCGCATGGCCATTACGATGCGATACGGACGTGCAATCAGTGGACGGGAGACACGTTGGCCAAGGCTGGTGTGCGCATCGGCTTCTGGACGCCCTTCCCGATCACCGTCATGCGCTGGTTCTGAAGGGACGCCTTCCGCCGGCCCTTGGGCGGACGTCAGTTCCCGGCGCCGGCCTGGTTCGCCATCTCGCCGCGCTCAGCCGCCAGCGTCGGTGCCGGCCCGGTGGCGGGGCGCAGTGCTTCGCGTTCGCTGTCGGGGACCGGCGCGGTCGGATCGGGGCGAAAGGCGTCGGGCGCACGCTCCGTTCCCGGCGTTGCGGCGGCGGGCGCCAGATCGGGCGCGGCATGCTCCGCACCCGGATCGGCATCGGCGACGGTGAAGAACCGGTCCAGCCAGCCCAGCTTCAACGCCGCCGTCACGCCCGCCGCGATCGCACCGACCGCACCGGCGGCGATCGCCACTCCGGTGCGGCCGGGCCGGTTCGCGGCGGTGGCGGGCTTGCGGGGGCGTTTGCTCTTGTTCGGTGCGCGGGTCATGCGCGGTCAACACGGGCGCGCGCCCGCGGTTCCCGTCATGGCGTCACGGTGGTAGCATGCGCGCCATGTCCATTCACGACGACCTGGTGCTCCAGACGCTGGAACCCGTCACCCACGATCTGGGCGGGTTCAAGGTCCACCGCACCCTGCCGCATCGCGAGCGCACCATGGTGGGGCCGTTCATCTTCTTCGATCAGATGGGGCCGGCGCATCTGCCGCCCGGCGGGGGGATCGACGTGCGCCCGCACCCGCATATCGGGCTGTCGACCGTCACCTATCTGTTCGATGGCGCGTTCCAGCATCGCGATTCGCTGGGCACCGATGCGCGGATCACGCCGGGCGCGGTCAACCTGATGACCGCGGGGACCGGCATCGTCCATTCCGAACGCTCGCCCGCCGACGTACGCCCCGGCGGGCCGGCGCTGTCCGGCATCCAGACATGGCTGGCGCTGCCTGACGGGCGGGAGGATATCGCCCCCGCCTTCGAACATGTGGAGGCCGATGCGCTGCCGCTGGTGGAGGCGGGCGGCGCCCGCGCGCGCGTCATCATGGGCGATCTGTGGGGTGTGGGCGCGCCGACCACCACGCACGCCACCACCATCTATGCCGACATCCTGCTGGACGCCAGCGCCGCCGTGCCGATCGACGACGCGGCGGAGGAGCGCGCGGTCTACCTCGTGCACGGCGACGCCACGCTCGACGGGCTGACGCTGGAGCCGCAGCGGCTCTACGTGCTGCGCCCCGGCGTGCGCGCCATCCTGTCCTCGGCACGCGGCGGCCGCGCGATGCTGGCGGGCGGGTCGGCGTTCGCGACCCCGCGCCACGTATGGTGGAATTTCGTCCATTCCTCGCGCGAGGCGATCAACGAGGCGAAGCGCGCGTGGAAGGCCGGCCGCTTCGCCGCCGTGCCGGGCGACAGCGAAGCGATCCCGCTGCCCGAATTCACCCCGCCGAAAACGGTTAGCTACCCCTGATAGGTCACAGCGCCTGCGCCGCCGCCCAGCCGCTCGCCCACGCCCATTGGAAGTTGTAGCCGCCCAGCCACCCGGTCACGTCCACCGCCTCGCCGATCGCATACAGGCCGGGCAGGTGCCGCGCAGCCATCGTCTTGGACGACAGGCCACCGGTGGCGATCCCGCCGACCGTCACCTCCGCCTTGGCGAACCCCTCGGTGCCGTCGGGGTGGAAGCGCCAGTCGGCCAGCCGCGCCTCCGCCGCCGCCAGCGCGCGGTCGCTCGCCGCGCCCAACTCGCCCACCCCGATCCGCTCGGCCAGCGCCTCGGCCAGTCGCGCCGGCAGCGCCAGCGCCCCCGCCAGCGTCGCGCGCGGCCGCGCACGCTTGGCCGCCACCAGCCAGCCGGGCGCGGCATCGGGGCGAAAGTCGATGCCGATCGCCTCGCCGTGCCGCCAGTAGCTCGATACCTGCAAAATCGCCGGGCCGGACAGCCCGCGGTGGGTGAACAGCGCGGCCTCCGCGAACGCCGCCTTGCCCGCGCGCGCCACCACCGGGGTGGCGACGCCGGACAGCGCACGGAACAGCGCCTCCTCCCCCGGCAGCGTCAGCGGCACCAGCGCGGGGCGCGGCTCCACCACCTTCAGCCCGAAGCGCCGCGCCAGGTCATAGGCGATGCCGGTCGCCCCCAGCTTGGGGATCGACGGCCCACCGGTCGCGATCACCAGCGCGGGGGCGGCGAGCGTGCGCGCGCCGTGGCGTACCGTGAACACGCCGTCGGCGTGGCCGACCTCGCCCAGCGGCTCGCCCAGCCGGATCGTCACGCCCCCCGCCGCCGCCTCGTCCAGCAGCATCGCGACGATCTGCCGCGCCGACCCGTCGCAGAACAATTGCCCCAGCGTCTTTTCGTGCCACGCGATCCCGTGCCGCTCGACCAGCGCGACGAAATCGGCGGCGGTGTAGCGGCCCAGCGCCGATTTGGCGAAATGCGGGTTGGCGGACAGATAGCGGTCGGCGGCGGCGTCGCGGTTGGTGAAATTGCACCGCCCGCCGCCGGAAATCAGGATCTTGCGCCCCGGCTCCGGCGCATGGTCCAGCACGACGACGCGCCGCCCGCGCTGCCCCGCGACCGCCGCGCACATCAGCCCGGCGCCGCCCGCCCCCAGCACGATCGCATCGAATGTCTCCACCACCGCGCCCGTGTCATACCCGCGCGCGCCGCGCTAGGGTGCAGACGGCGGCAGCGGTTCGTCGCGCAGCGCCGCGTCCAGCGTCGCGAACGCCGCGGTCGCGGCCACCGCATCGTCGATCGCCGCTTCCAGCGCGCGATACGCGGCCAGCACGCGCCGCCCGGCGTCGGTCACCGCCGCGCCGCCGCCCCCGCCGCGCCCCGTCACCACCAGCCGCTCGCGCCAGCAACGGTTCATCTCGTCCACCAGCAGCCAGCAGCGGCGATAGCTGATCCCCAGCGCGCGCCCCGCGGCGGAGATCGAGCCATGCTCGGCGATCGCCTCCAGCAGGTCGGCCTTGCCCGGCCCCAGCGCGATCGCCTCGCCGCACAGGATCTGGGCCTTCAGCTTCAGGGGACCGTGACGCATCGCGCCGATGATGCGCCGTGCGCGCGGGTCAGGTCAACGCCACCGCCTCGCGGTCGACCGTCGCGGTCGCGGCGGCGTAATCGGTGCAATTGCCCGCCCAGTTCTGATAGATGCGCCCGTTCGCCGCCTTGTACCAGCTGTTGCAATGCGGATCGGCCCAGACGGTGCCGGCCAGCAGCTGCTCGATCCGCTGCTGGAACCGCGCCTGTCCATCGGCGGTCACCTCGGCGGCGCTGGCGTCCTCGGCATCCAGCGCGTCGAGCGTGCGCAGCATGTACGCGACCTGCTGCTCGATCATGAAGCTGATCGAATTGTGCCCCAGGTTGGTGTTGGGGCCATAGAGGACGAACATGTTCGGAAAGCCGGTGACCATGATTCCCAGATAGGCTTCCGGCCCGTCCGCCCACGCCTCGCGCAGCGTGCGCCCGCCGGTGCCGACGACCTCCATCGACCAGTTCCACTCGGTCGTCTCGAACCCTGTGGCGAAGATCATCACGTCCAGCTCTACCAGCCCGTCGGCGGTGCGCACCCCGCCCGGCTCGATCGTGTCGACCCCGCCGGTCACCAGCGTCACATTGTCGCGGCACAGCGCCGGGTAGAAATCGTCGCAGATCAGGATGCGCTTGCACCCGACCGGATAATCGGGCGTCAGCTTCGCGCGCAGGTCGGCGTCGGGCACCTGCGCCTCCAGATGGTCGAGCGCGGCGCGGGTGAAGGCGGCGCGCCCCTCCGGCGTCCACTGGAACGCCTGCCACGTCAGGAAATCGGCCTGGTCGAAGATCATCGCGCGCTGCGCCGCGCCCAGCTTCATCGCCACGTCCATGCGCGTCGCCATCAGCGCCTTGGCCTCCGGGGTGATCGCCACGTCGTTGCGGGGCACGATCCAGTTGGGGGTGCGCTGGAACACCGTCAGATGCCCGGCGACCTTCGCCACCTCGGGGATCAGCTGCACCGCGCTCGCTGCCGATCCGATCACGCCGACGCGCTTGCCGGTCAGGTCGATGCCCTCGGGCCAGTCGGCGGCGTGGAACATCGTGCCCGCGAACGTCTCGCGCCCCGCGATCGCCGGCCATTGCGGGCGCGACAATTGCCCCAGCGCGGGGACGATCGCGTCGAACGTCGCGCGGGCGCCCTTCTCCGTCTCCACCGTCCAGTGCCGCGCTTCCGCGTCCCAGGCCGCACGCACCACCCCTTCGTTCAGGTGCAGCGCCTCGCCCAGCCCGAACTGGTCGACCAGCGACCGGGTATAGGCGTGGATTTCCGGCCCGCGCGCATAATGGTGGCTCCAGTGCGGGTTGGGTGCGAAGCTGAACTGGTACAGGATCGCCGGCACGTCGCACGCCACGCCGGGATAGCGGTTGGCGCGCCACGTGCCCCCCACCGAATCGGCATGTTCGTAGATCTTCACCTCATGCCCGGCCTCGCGCGCCTTGATCGCGGCACACAGCCCGCCCATCCCAGCACCGATCACCGCGATCCGTTTGCCCATCCTGCCTCTCCCGTTTTCGAGCAGGATGACGCGACGCGCGCCGCTTGGGAAGCCTCTCCAGCGACTGACTTAACGCGCGCGTCTCGGCGCAGGAAGAAGGGGTTCACCTGACGCACCCGCGAAGCGGCCTCATCCCTCTCGCCGGAACGAGGCACGGTCTCTCGTCAGGCGAAACACCTCCGCGTTCCCGCGCCTCCGCGTGAACCCCTTCTTCTTCGCGCCTTCGCGTCTTCGCGTGAACCAATCCCGCCGATCCGCGGCGTCTAACCCCCGATCGAATAGGTCACGAACACCTGCTGGCGCGTCTCGATCGGCGCCGGCGCCACGTCGATCGCGACCGGCGGCGCAGCGTCCGGCGGCGGCGGCGGCGGCGGTGGCGCGGCAAGCGACCTAGCGCCCATGACGATCGGTTCGTACCCCGCTTGGTCGGTGACGGTCACGATCGCGCCCAGCGGCGTCCCCGCGCCCGCGGCGACCGCCTCGGCACGCAGCTTCGCGTCGGCGATCGCGGCGGTCGTCGCGCGGGCCTGCGCCTCGCGCGGTTTCGACAGCGAAAATCCCGACAGCCGCGCGTCGCTCGCGCCCAGCCGCGCCGCCAGCCCCACCGCGGTGCCGGCCTTGCCGATCGCCGGGGTCCGCACGCCCGCCTGCATCCGCGCCAGATAGCCGGTGACTGCGCACGCCCCCTGGCTCAGCCGCGGGAGACCGTTATAGCCCTGGTCGTCGCACGCGCGGTCCTTCACCTCGATGACCATGACGTTGCCGGTGGTGATCTCCGTCCCCGCGCCCAGCAACCCGCCCAGCGCGCCGGCGATCGCCTTCTGCCGCGTCGCCAGCGCGCGGCTCGCCTCGTCCGGGTTCGTCCCTTCGCCGCGCACCCAATAGTCCAGCCGCGCGGTATCGGGCGGGGTCTGCACCACGCCCACCCCGGTCACGCGGATCGTCCGTTCCGGCGTGGCGGGCTCCTGCGCCATCCCCGCCGCCGGCACCAGCGCCGCCGCAGCGGCCAGCATCATGTATCGCATCGCGTCCCTCCCGTCGTACCAGCGTGTCAGATCGCGGCCAGCGCCTGTTCCATGTCGGCGATCAGGTCGTCGGCATCCTCGACCCCGATCGAGATGCGTACCAGATTGTCGGTGATCCCCAGCGCCTGCTTGCGCTCGTCCGCGACCGACAAATGCGTCATCGCCGCCGGGTGGCTCGCCAGCGTCTCGGTCCCGCCCAGGCTGACCGCCAGCTTGGCGATCCTGAGCGCGTCGAGGAATCGGAACGCCTCCGCCTCGCCGCCCTTCAGGTACAGCGAGAAGGTGGAGCCGCCGCCGGTGCAATGCCGGCGATAGATATCGGCCTGCCGCCCCTCCGCCTCCGCCAGGAAACCGAGATAGCCGACCCGCTCCACCTTGGGATGGTCGCGCAGGAACGCGCAGACCTTCGCGGCATTGTCGCCCGCGCGGCTCATCCGCAGCTCCAGCGTCTCCAGGCTGCGCAGCAGCATCCACGCGGTATTGGGGTCGCAGATCGTGCCGATCGTGTTCCTCATCGCGCGGATCGTGTTGATCAGCGGCTTGGCGCCCAGCACCCCGCCCGCGACCAGGTCGGAATGGCCCCCGGCATATTTGGTCAGGCTGTAGACGACCACGTCGGCGCCGTGCCGCAGCGGCTGCGACCACAGCGGCCCCAGGAAGGTGTTGTCGATCGCGATCGGCGGCTTGTCGGCGGCATCGGCAAAGATCGCGTCGCGGCTCGCCGCCACCGCCTCGACATCGACCAGCGCGTTGGTCGGGTTGGCCGGGCTTTCCAGGTAGATCAGCGCCACCCGCCCGCCGTCGGCGGCGCGTTGCAGCACCGCGTCGATCTCCGCGCGCGTCGCGCCCGCGGGAAAATCGAGCCACTTCACCCCGAACTGCCCCAGCACGCGCGCGATCAGCGTCTCGGTCGCGGCATAGAGCGGGCCGGAATGGACGATCGTGTCGCCCGGGCGCACCAGCGACAGGAACAATGTCGCGATCGCCGACATGCCGCTGGAAAAGGTCAGCGCATCCTCCGCGCCTTCCCAGATGCCCAGCCGGTCCTCCAGTATCTCCTGGTTGGGGCCGTTGAAGCGCGAATAGACCAGCCCCTCCGCCCCGCCGGGGCGCTTGCCGGTCACGCCCTCGAAATGGCGCTTGCCCGCCGCGGCATTGGGAAAGACGAACGTACTGGTCAGGAACACCGGCGGCTTCAGCGCGCCTTCGGACAGCGCCGGATCGTATCCGTGACCCATCATCAGCGTCGCCGGCTTCAGCTTGCGCCCGCCGATCGCATCGACCTTCGCCTTGGCGGAACGCCGCGTCGTCTCCACGCCGGTCAGCGTGTCTTCGGTCTCGCCGCTCATGCGTCCTCGTCCTTTTCTGGTCTATTTCGATCGATAGGGAATGAAATCGCCCATCGCGCAGCTGCCGGTCGGCATCCCGATCGGCAGGTTGACGGTCTGCGCGATATCGCCGCGGCACAGCCGGCCCTGGAACTGGCGCGTCACCAGCGTGTCGCCGCGCGCGACGTTGCTGCACCCGCCGCCGGTGTCGGTGACATAGACCAGCTTGCTGCTGACGCGGTAGATCAGCTTGCCGTCGTACGCGGTCAGCCGCGGGTTGTTGAAGCGCGTGTCGATGCACGTCTCGGGCTTGCCGGGGGTCTTGCCCGCCAGCAGCCGATCATATTCCGCCGCCGCCTTCCCCGCGACGGAGCCGCGCGCCGGCTCCCGCTGGGCCTGCGCGGCGACCACCGCCAGCCCGCTCAGGGCCGCCGCGGCGGCAAAACTGATGAGGAACCGCATTCGCTCTCTCCCTATCCGTCCCCCGCGCCCAACGTATCTCTCAACGCACCAACGCTAGAATGCATCCTTCGCGGCGCGCAGTCGCGCCAGTTCGTCGGCATCCGCCGCGCGCAGGAACGGGTTGGTCGCACGTTCTGCCCCGATCGTCGTCGGCACCGTCGCCTCACCGGCGGCGCGCAGCGCATCGACGTCGCGCATCCGCGCGACCAACGCGGCATTGTCGGGGTCCACCGACAGCGCGAACCGCCCGTTCGACTGCGTATATTCGTGCCCGCAATAGACGCTGGTGGCGTCATCCAGCGTCGCGAATCGCTGCATGTTCGCGAACATCTGGCCCACATCGCCCTCGAACAGGCGCCCGCACCCCATCGAAAACAGCGTATCGCCGGTGAAAATCGCGCCCGCACCGTCGAAATGGAACGCGATATGCCCCGCCGTATGGCCCGGCACCGCCATCACGCGCGCGCTCTGCGCGCCCAGTTCCACCGTATCGCCCTCGCCCACGCCGTCTTCGAGCGCCACGATCTTCGCGCGTTCCGCCTCCGGGCCGATGATCCGCGCACCCGTCGCCGCCTTCACCCCGGCCGCGCCGCCGACGTGATCGGGGTGCCAGTGCGTCAGCCACACCGCGCCGATCGTCCAGCCGCGCGCCTGCGCCGCCGCCAGCACCGGAGCCGCCTCGCCCGGATCGACCACCATCACCGCGCCCGTCTGCGCCTCCCGGACCAGCCAGCTGTAATTGTCCGACAGCACCGGGACACGCACGATCTCCAGCGTCATGTCACCCCGTCCCATCTACTACCAGGTCCCCGTATTGGGCATCGACGCCCATGGCTCGGCGGGTTCCAGCACCCCGTCCTGCAACAGCTCGATCGAGATGCCGTCCGGGGTCTTCACGAACGCCATATGCCCGTCGCGCGGGGGGCGGTGGATGATATGTCCGGCGTCGGCCAGCCGCTGGCAGGTGGCGTAGATATCCTCCACCCGATACGCCAGATGGCCGAAATTGCGCCCGCCGGCATATTCCTCCGGGTCCCAATTGTGGGTCAGCTCCACCTCGGCACGCGCGCGCTCGCCCAGCCCGGCCATATCCTCGTCCGCGGCCAAGAAGATCAACGTGAACCGCCCCTTCTCGTTCTCGATCCGCCGCACCTCCCTGAGGCCCAGCAGCTCGAAGAAGGCGATCGTCGCACCGGGGTCGCTGACCCGGATCATCGTGTGGAGATACTTCATGTTCCGCCTTTCGCCGTCACGGCACCACGTCTTCTACCGCGCGGATCAGCAGCGCGATATCGTCCTCGCGCGACAAACGGTGGTCGCCGTCCTTCACCAGCCACGTCTGGACGTGCGGCGACCGGATCAGCCCGGCCAGCGCGACGGTGCGGTGCCACGGCACATCCGGATCGGCCTGCCCCTGCACGAAGCGCACCGGGCCGTCGAACGCGATCGGCCCGTGCATCAGCCGGTTGGCCTCGCCCGATTGCCAGAAACGGCGCGTATAGACGGTCGGCTGCGGGCCATAGGGGTTGGCGCGTTCCAGCCGTCCGTGCTGGAGGAGGTACATCTTCTCGTCCTGGCTGAAACCCCAGTCGGTGAAATCGGGCGCGGGCGCGACGCCCACCAGCGCGGCGACGCGCCCGGGCCGCGCCAGCGCCGCCAGCAGCATCAGCCACCCGCCCATCGACGATCCCACCAGTACCACCGGGCCGGCGACGGCATGGTCGATCATCGCCAGCGCGTCGTCGCGCCAGTCGGCCAGCGACTGGTCCTCGAACGCACCCTCGCTGGCGCCGCAGCCGCCATAGTCGAACCGCAGGAACGCACGGCCGCTTGCCGCGGCCCAGGCCTCCAGCGCCAGCGCCTTGGTGCCCGTCATGTCGGAGGCATAGCCCGGCAGGAACACGATCGCCGGGCCGCTCCCCTCGGTCAGGTGATAGGCAAGGCGCGGGCGGGCGGCGGGGGCAGGATCGGTCATCGCCCCTGTAGCTAGGATGCGCACGGGCGAACGGCAACGACGATCGCCGGATGAAGCATCGGTGAAGAACAGGTGACGGACCCTCGAAGATGAACCGCCGCCGACGGAAGGATGAACAATCGTCCATGTTCCATCCGCCAAGCAACCTGCAAGATATCACGCTCGTTCCAGCAGCCTCATCAACGATGGAGGCTGAAATGAACAGGATCGTGATCGGGATCGTCGGCGCCGCCATGATGGCGTCCGCCGGCACCGCCTTCGCCGCGCCCGCGGTTCGCGAACAGGCATTCGTGCCGGGCGCCGGCGGCGCGCGCTATGTCGCGATGCTCAGCGACCGCGGACAGGATGTCACCGCCGTGTGCGGCGATCGTGCCGGGGTCGATGCGATCTTCCAGCCCGAAGCCGTCAGCTGGAACGTCGCGCCCGCCGGCAAGGGGCATGAACGCGTGACCGAGGACGTGCGCGGCATCGAACGGCTGGTGCCCGTGTCGGTCGAAACCTGCCGCGTCAACGCCGGCGACCATTTCGACCATGCGGTCCGCCAGGCGATGCAGCAGCACGCCAGCTGACCCGCGCGGACGGCGGCGCGGCGTGCGTCACCCCGCCCGCGCCGCCAGGTCCGCCACCATGTCCGCCGCCAGCAGCGGCAGCGTGTCGTCGCGCGCGCCCATCACCACGATGCGGTCGCCCGCGCGCGCCAGCGCGACGCAATGCGCCGCCGCCTCCGCGCGGTCCGCGATATGCACCGCCTGCGCCCCCGCCAGCACCACGTCGCGCACGATATCGACGCTGGTCACCGCGCGCACCGTCGTCCCGCCCTGATAGACGGGGTCGGGCATCACCAGCAGGTCGCCCGCGCGCAGCGTGGCGGCGAACATCGCCACCAGTTCGGCGCGCATCACCTTCAGCGGGCCGTAGCCATGCGGCTGGAACAGCACGATCACCCGGCCGGGAAAGGCGTGCAGCGTGTCCAGCGTGGCGGCGATCTTGTCGGGATTGTGCCCGAAATCGTCGATCACCGCGACGCCCCCGCCCTCGCCCACCAGGTCGAAGCGCCGGCGCAGGCCGGTGAAGCGCGCGATCCCCGCCAGCGCCTGTTCCATCGGCAGCCCCGCGGCCAGCACCGCGCCGATCGCCGCCAGCGCGTTGGCGACATTGTGCCGGCCGGGCACGCGCAGGGCGACGCGCCCCGCCGCGATCCCGCGCCGCGCCAGGTCGAACGACACCGCGAACGGCGCTTCCTCGATCGCGCCGGCATACAGGTCCGCCGCCGGATCGGTCATCGACACGCGCGTCACCCGCTCCGCCGGCAGTGCGGCGGCGGCGCGCGCGGCATCGGCATTGTCGGCGTTGACCACCCCATGCCGCGCCTTGGCCAGGAAATCGCCGAACAGCCGGTTCAGCTCGTCCAGCGACTTGTGGTCCAGGCTGACGTTGTTCAGCACCGCCACCTGCGGCCGGTACAGCGCGATCGACCCGTCGCTTTCGTCCACCTCGCTCACGTACGGGTCGCCCGCCCCCACCAGCGCGCTGGCGAACGGGCGGTCGGCGGCGACGAAATCCTTCATCACCGCGCCGTTCATCACCGTGGGGTCGGCGCCCGCGTGGTGCAGGATCGTCGCGATCATGCCGGTCACCGTCGACTTGCCGCTGGTGCCCGCGACGCCGATCGGCATCCGGCTGGCGTTGAACAGCGCCGCGTTCAGCTCGGCCCGCGACATCCTGATACAGCCATGCTCGCGCGCGGCGACCATGTCGGCGACGGTGTCCTCCACCGCGGCAGAGGCGACGACGGTCTGCCCCGCGTCGGTGATGCCGCTGCCGTCCTGCGGGAACAGCGCGATGCCGCGTGCGCGCAGCTCGTCGAACTTGGCGGGGACGCGCCCCTGGTCCAGCCCGCGGTCGCTGCCCGCGACGGTCGCGCCGCGCCCCGCCAGGATCATCGCCAGCGGCATCATTCCCGATCCGCCGATACCGACCAGGAAGAAGCGCCGGTCGCGCACGTTGCCGTCATGCATGGCGGTACGCTATCGGCACTTTGGACGGACGTGGCAAGGCAGGGCGGGAGACAAGCGATGCGCATCGGGGTACTGGCGGCCAGCAGCGTGGCCAATCCCGACGTGATCGCGCCGGTCAGCGCCTTCGCCGCGATCGCCTATCCCGAGGTGGATCTGGTGTTCCACCCACAATGCTATGCGCATGACGGGCATTTCGCGGGATCGGACGCGGTCCGCGCCGCGGCCTTCCTGGAATATGCCAACGATCCGGCGTTCGACGCGATCTGGTTCCTGCGCGGCGGCTATGGATCGAACCGCATCCTGTCGACGATCATGCCGCAGCTGAAGGAGCCGGCGCGGCGCAAGGCGTATCTGGGCTATTCCGACGTCGGCTTCCTGCTCGGCGCGCTCTACGCGCGGCGGATCGGCCGCCCGACACACGCGCCGATGGCCGCCGATATCAAGCGGCAGGGCGGCGACCAGACGGTGGCGCGCACGCTCGGCTGGCTGGCGCGCGGCGACCGGGCGGGGCTGGAACCGGGGCTGGCGGGGCGGCCCAGCGCGGCGTTCAACCTGTCGATCCTCGCCGCGCTGGCCGGCACGCCCTATCTGCCCGACCTCACCGACCATGTCCTGATCGTCGAGGAAGTATCGGAGGCGATGTACGCGGTGGACCGGATGCTGTTCACGATGGCGCACGCCACGCAGCTGCGCGGCATCGCGGGGGTGCGGCTGGGCGCGGTGACCGCGGTGAAGGACAATGTCCCCGCCTGGGGCGAGACGCTGGAGACGATGATGGCGCGCTGGTGCGGGGAAATGGGCGTGCCCTATCTGGGCCGCGCGCTGATCGGGCATACGCAGGACAATCACGTCGTCCCGTTCGGCATCGCCTGACGCGGCACCCGGGATAGGCGCGCGTCAGGCGACGACGCGGTTGCCGCCCTGCGCGATCGCCGCCAGCACCTGTGCCTTGGCGCGGCGCACCGCCTCCGCCGGGCCGTCCGCGGCGGCGGCGGCGATCCCGGCGGAAAAGGTGACGGTGCCGATCGGCGTGCCCTTGTCGCGCAGCCGCAACGTGCGCCGCGCCATCGCCTCGCGCGCTTCCTCGATCATCGCGGTCGCGCGCGCCGCAGGCAGCCCGCGGAACACGGTCATGAACTCGTCGCCTGCCCAGCGGATCACCTCGTGCTCGCCGCACGCCTGGCGCAGCGTCGCGGCCATCGCGCGCAGCACGTTGTCGCCGACGCCCAGCCCGAATTCCTCGTTGATCCGGTCCAGCCCGTCCAGCTTGGCCAGCGCCAGCGTGTAGCCGTCCGGTTCCTCGGCCAGCGACACCAGGAAACTGTCGCCGTCGCCGCGGCTGGTGGCCTGGGTCAGCCGGTCGTTCGCCTCGTCCTCGCCGCGCCCCGCCACCCGCTCGCGCAGCGCGGTGATGTCGGTCGCGATCTCCGCCAGCTCGCGCTCCGCCTTGGCCAGCCGCGACACCATCTGCGTCGTCAGGTTCGCCAGCGGCGTCCCCTGCGTCGGAAGGCCCGACAGGTCGCGCCCGAACCCGCCGGTCAGGTCCTGCGTCCGGCTGGTCAGCGTCTCCAGCCGCTCGGTATGGTGCAGCATCTGCGCCTGCGCGGCGGCATCCTCGCGCCCGCAGAAGTGCGCCGCCAGCGTCGACGCCTGTTCCGCGGTCAGCCGCACGCCGCCCTCGGTCAGCCGCGCGACCTCGGCGGTCAACGCGTCGTTGCCGCCGCCCAGATGCGTGTACGCCATGTCGTAATGCGACGGCGTCGGGGCCAGCGCATGTTCCAGCAGGAACTCGAGCGCGGCATAGGCGCGGTCGAACGGCCCCTTCATCAATCCCTCGCACCTGGCGCGCCGCGACGGCCGCGGGCGCCGGCGACGCTAGCCGATCGTGGTGAACGAGATGCTAACGCGCCGCGCCCGTGGCCGTCGTCGCGCCGCTGCCCGCGTCCTGCGGATGATGCGGCGTCAAGATCAGCGTCTGCCCCTCCACCCGCCACGATTTGAGCCGCGACAGGAAATTCATGCCCAGCACGTCGATGTCGCCGAACGCGGGCGACACCACCACCGCCAGATCGCGCGCCACGACATTGCCGAAACGCAGCTCGCGCACCTCGCCGGTATCGGCGCGGATCGTGCCGTTGGCGGTCTTCAGCACCACGGGGAACACCGACGGCTTCACCTCCACCCCCGCCGCCGCCGCGGTGGCCGGGGACAGCGCGGTGATCGTCGCGCCGCTGTCCACCAGCAACCGCCGCTCCACCCCGCCGATCGTCGCGCGGACGTAGAAATGCCCGTCGCGGCTCATGCGGATTCGCGTCTCCTCGCCCGCCACCTGCTGGCTGTCCATGTTCAGCCCCGCCGCAATCCGCGCCATCCACGGGTCGAACCGCTCGCGCTCCACCACCGCGGCGTACAGCAGCAGCCCCGCCGCGCCCCAGAAGGCGATGCTGACGATCGTACGCAGCACCGGGATGCGCCGCGCGACCATCGCCGCGACGAACAGGACGCCCAGCATCAGGTAGAAGTGCGGGTTGGCGGCGACGACGTCGAACATGGTCCGGGCGATATAGGGTGCCGGGGCGGCCGGCGAAATGGCGCCGGGCGGTGCGGGACACGACTCATCTGGCGCGCGTCCGGCGCGCGCGCTATATCGTGGGCGTGATGACGCACACCCCGCTCACTACCACCACCACCCCGGCGCGTCCGGGGGCCGGCGCGCGCGTCACCGCCTGACGCGGGGCGCCGCCCACCCGGAAGCGGGTGGCCGAGCGACCGCACCCGCCTTCGCGACGATTTTCCCTTCCGGTCGCTCTTTTCGCCGGACGCTGGGGCGCATAAGCCGCAGCACCGCTGGTTCGCAGGAATTGTATTGGCATGGACACGCTTTCGATCACGCTGCCCGATGGTTCGGTCCGCAACGTCGCGCCGGGCACCACCCCGGCGGATATCGCGGCGGCGATCGGCCCCGGCCTTGCCAAGGCGGCGATCGCGGCGCGCGTGGACGGCGAATTGCGCGACATCATGCGCCCGCTGGATCGTGACGCCCGGCTCGCACTGGTGACGCAGCGGGACGAGGCGGACGCGCTGGAACTGGCCCGCCACGATTTCGCGCACCTCCTGGCCGAGGCGGTGCAGAACCTGTTCCCCGGCACGCAGATCACCTTCGGCCCCGCCACCGACGACGGCTTCTACTACGATTTCGCGCCGAAGGACCGGCCCTTCACCGACGAGGACCTGCCCGCGATCGAGGCGGAGATGCGCCGGCTGATCGCCGCCGACAAGCCGCTGCGCCGCGAAGTGTGGACGCGCGAACAGCTGATCGCGCGCTGGCGCGAACAGGGCGAGACGTTCAAGGCCGAATGGGCCGCCGAACTGCCCGAGAATGAGGAACTGACCGTCTATTGGTCGGGCGGCGACTGGCTGGACATGTGTCGCGGCCCGCATCTGGCCTCCACCGGAAAGCTCGATCCGGCGGCGTTCAAGCTGACGCGCGTGTCGGGCGCCTATTGGCGCGGCGACCAGAAGAACGCGATGCTCAGCCGCATCTACGGGACCGGCTGGCTCAACAAGAAGCAGCTCGACCAGCATCTGTTCCGGCTGGAGGAAGCCGCCAAGCGCGACCATCGCAAGATCGGCGCGGAGATGGACCTGTTCCACCTCCAGTCGGAGGCGCAGGGGTCGGTGTTCTGGCACCCCAACGGCTTCGTCCTGTGGCGTCAGCTGGAGGCGTATATGCGCCGCCGCCTCGACGCCGCCGACTATGCCGAGGTAAAGACGCCGCAGCTGATGGACGCACGCCAGTGGGAACAGTCCGGCCACTGGGGCAAGTATCGCGAGAACATGTTCGTCGTCCCCGACGAAGTGCCCAACACCGAGGATGAGGGCGCGGTCCTGTCGGGCGATGCCGACCTGATGGCATTGAAGCCGATGAACTGCCCGGCGCACGTCCTGATCTTCAAGCAGGGGATCAAGAGCTATCGCGACCTGCCGATCCGCATGGCCGAATTCGGCTGCTGCCACCGCAACGAGGCGCATGGCGCGCTCCACGGCATCATGCGCGTGCGCCAGTTCACGCAGGACGATGCGCATATCTTCGTGCGCGAGGACCAGCTGGTCGAGGAAGTGCGCAAGTTCTGCGAGCTGCTCGATTCGGTCTACGCCGACCTCGGCTTCACCGATTATGCGGTGAAGCTGGCGCTGCGCCCCGAAAAGCGCTTCGGCTCGGATGACATGTGGGACCAGGCGGAGGCGGAGCTGCGCGAGGCGGTGATGTCCTCCAGCCTGTCCGACGCGATCAAGGACAAGTTCGAGGAACTGCCGGGCGAAGGCGCCTTCTACGCGCCGAAGCTGGAATTCCACCTGACCGACGCGATCGGGCGGACGTGGCAGGTCGGCACGATCCAGTCCGACCGCGTCCTGCCCGAGCGGCTCGACGCCAGCTATGTCGCGGAGGACGGCCAGCGCCATCGCCCGATCATGCTGCACCGCGCGATCCTGGGCACGTTCGAACGCTTCATCGGCATCCTGATCGAGCATCACGCCGGGCGCTTCCCCGCGTGGCTGGCGCCGGTGCAGGCGGTGGTGGCGACGATCGTGTCGGACGCCGACGATTACGCGCTGCAGGTCGCCGCCGACCTGCGCAAAGCGGGCATCCGCGTCGAAACCGACCTGCGCAACGAGAAGATCAACTACAAGGTGCGCGAACATTCGCTGGCGAAGGTCCCGAACCTGCTGGTGGTCGGCAAGCGCGAGGCGGACGAGGGCACCGTGGCGCTGCGCCGGCTGGGCAGCCAAGGGCAGGAAATGCTGACGCTGGGCGCCGCGATCGAGATGCTGCGCTTCGAGGGGACGGCACCCGATCTTAAGAGGTGACGACTATCTTCAAAACGGCCGCAGGATCGCCTATATAGGGCCGTTAGTACCATAGCAGGAGAAGTACCAATCCGTCCTCCCATGATGCGCCGCCCGATGCAGGCGCCGCCGATGAATGGCCCGCGGTTCAATGAGTGGATCCAGAGCCCCAAGGTCCGCGTGATCGATCACGAGGGCGAGAACCTGGGCGTGATGTACACGCGCGAGGCGATGGAGCAGGCGCGCGAGGTCGGGCTGGACCTGGTCGAGGTGTCGCCCAACGCCGATCCGCCCGTCGCCAAGTTCCTGGATGTCGGCAAGTTCAAGTACGAGGCGCAGAAGAAGGCGAACCTCGCCCGCAAGTCGCAGAAGACGCAGGAGATCAAGGAGATCAAGATGCGTCCGAACATCGACGACCATGACTATGACACCAAGATGAAGAAGGTCGTCGAGTTCATCGAGGAAGGCGACAAGGTGAAGGTCACCATGCGCTTCCGCGGCCGCGAGCTGAGCCACGGCCAGCTCGGCATGAACGTGCTCCAGCGCGTCGCCGAACAGGTGCAGGACGTCGCCAAGGTCGAAGCCTATCCGCGCATGGAAGGCCGCCAGATGCTGATGGTGCTCGCGCCCAAGTAAGCGCCTCCGGTCGCGTGGCCCGGCTCGGCGAGCGGGCCACGCCGCCATTTGTCCGTGTTCCGGCAAACGCCGGAACGCAGGGTGAAGAGCACAACGCTCCCGCGTGCACTCCGCCCGTCGCGACATTCCAAATTTCAGTACCCGTGCTCCGGCGCAGGCCGGAGCCATGGCCGTATCGCGCTCCGCGCAATGCCCGGCTTCCACAGAACCTTCGCAAAAGCCGTCTTGCCGCCTCTCCCATCCGCCACCCCGGCGCAGGCCGGGGTCCATGGTGCCGCAAGAGCATCGGCTTGTGCGTTTGTGGAAACGTGGATGCCGGAACAGGTCCGGCATGACGGGCGCGGGGGTCGCAAAGGTCCCGCCTTCGCCGCAGCACCACTCGGCCAGCCGCGGCGCCTCGTCGTTCGGCCACCACGTTCCGGCGAACGCCGGAACCCGGGGCAGCATCGCCCACCGCCCGCACCTGCCGTGCTCCGCTATCCTTCGCGTTCCAGCAGCCAGGCGACGATCCGGTCGGCGGCCGCCTCGGCATCTTCCACCGCGGTGTCGATGCGGATCTCCGGCGCCTCGGGCGCTTCGTACGGGCTGTCGATCCCGGTGAAGTTCTTGAGCGCGCCCGACCGCGCCTTGGCGTACAGCCCCTTGACGTCGCGCGCCTCCGCCGCCGCCAGCGACGTGTCGACATGTACCTCCACGAACTCGCCCGGTGCCAGCATCTGGCGCACCATGTCGCGCTCGGCGCGGAACGGCGAGATGAACGCGGTCAGCACGATCAGCCCGGCGTCGGTCATCAACCGCGCCACCTCGCCGATGCGGCGGATATTCTCCACCCGGTCGGCATCGGTGAAGCCCAGGTCGCGGTTCAGCCCGTGGCGTACATTGTCGCCGTCCAGCAGAAACGTGTGGCGGTTCATCCGCACCAGCTTCTTGTCGACCAGGTTGGCGATCGTCGACTTGCCCGCCCCCGACAGCCCAGTGAACCACAGCACGGCCGGCTTCTGGTTCTTGAGGTCGGCCCGCTTCTCGCGCGTGACGTCCAGGTGCTGGCGGTGGACGTTCTGCGCGCGGCGCAGCGAAAAGCGGATCATGCCTGCCGCAACCGTCGCGTTGGTCGCCTTGTCGATCAGGATGAACCCGCCCAGCTCGCGGCTCTGCTCATAGGGGGCGAAGACGACCGGCCTGTCGAGCGCCAGCGTCACCACGCCGATCGCGTTCAGTTCCAGCGTGCGCGCCGCCGTTTCCTCCAGCGTGTTGACATTGACCTGATACTTGGGCGTGCGCAGCGTCGCCGACGCGCTCTGCGTGCCCAGTTGCAGCGCATAGGAACGGCCCGGCAGCATCGGTTCGTCCGCCATCCACACGACGGTCGCCTCGAACTGGTCGGCCACCTCCGGCGGATCGCCCGCGGCGGCGATCATGTCGCCGCGCGAACAATCCACCTCGTCCGCCAGCGTCAGCGTAACCGACTGCCCCGCCTGCGCCTGCGCCAGGTCGCCGCCCGGCGCCACGATCCGCGCGACCTGCGTGGTGCGCCCCGACGGCACGATCCGCACCGCATCGCCCGGCTTCACCGTCCCGCTGGCGATCGTGCCGGCAAAGCCGCGGAAGTCGAGGTCCGGCCGGTTGACCCATTGCACCGGCAGGCGAAACGCGCCGCGTGCCTCGCGGTCGGCGTCGACGGGCACCGTCTCCAGATGCTCGATCAGCGTCGGCCCGGTGTACCAGTCCATCGCCTCGCTCGGCGCCGCGATATTGTCGCCGCCCAGCCCGGACACCGGGATCGCCGCGAAATCGGTGATCCCGATCTCGCTGGCGAACGCGCGATAGGCGAGGCGAATGCGGTCGAACGTCCCCTTGTCATACCCGACGAGGTCCATCTTGTTCACCGCCAGCACGATGTTGCGGATGCCGATCAGGTGCGCGAGGTACGAATGCCGCCGCGTCTGCGTCAGCACGCCCTTGCGCGCATCGACCAGAATCACGGCGAGGTCGGCGGTCGACGCGCCGGTCACCATGTTGCGCGTATATTGTTCGTGGCCGGGGGTATCGGCGACGATGAACTTGCGCTTCTCGGTCGCGAAGAAGCGATAGGCGACGTCGATCGTGATCCCCTGCTCGCGCTCGGCGGCCAGCCCGTCGACCAGCAGCGCGAAGTCGATGTTCTGCCCCTGCGTCCCGACGCGCCTGCTGTCCGCCTCCAGCGCGGACAGCTGGTCCTCGAAGATCTGCTTCGAATCGTACAGCAGCCGCCCGATCAGCGTCGACTTGCCGTCGTCGACGCTGCCGCAGGTGATGAACCGCAGCAGCGATTTGGATTCATGCTGCGCCAGATAGGCGGCGATATCCTCGCGGATCAGCGCGTCGGGGGCATAGGCGGTCATCCTGTCCTCCCCGGCACGGGGAGGGGGACCAGCCGCAGGCTGGTGGAGGGGGCAGGCCGCAGGCGGTGCGCTTCGTGGCGCTCCCCCTCCACCACCACGCTACGCGCGGCGGTCCCCCTCCCCGTGCCGGGGAGGATAAGCGACGTCTTCATCAGAAATACCCCTGCTGCTTCTTCTGCTCCATGCTGGCGCCGGCGTCCTTGTCGATCGCCCGGCCCTGCCGCTCGCTGGTGGTGGTCAGCAGCATCTCGCGGATCACGTCGTTCAGCGTCGCCGCCTCGCTCTCCACCGCGCCGGTCAGCGGGTAGCAGCCGAGCGTGCGGAACCGGATCGACCGGTCCACCGGCACTTCGCCGGGGGCGAGCGGGAAGCGCTCGTCGTCGACCATCAGGATCAGCCCGTCGCGCTCGACCGTCGGGCGCTTCGCCGCGAAGTACAGCGGGACGATCTCGATCCCCTCGCGCGCGATATATTGCCACACGTCCAGCTCGGTCCAGTTGCTGATCGGGAAGACGCGCATGCTCTCCCCCCTGGCATGGCGCGCATTGTACAGGTGCCACAGCTCCGGCCGCTGCGCCTTGGGGTCCCAGCGGTGCGTCGCGGTGCGGAACGAGAAGATGCGCTCCTTGGCGCGGCTCTTCTCCTCGTCGCGGCGCGCGCCGCCGAACGCGGCGTCGAAGCCGTGCAGGTCCAGCGCCTGCTTCAGCCCCTCGGTCTTCCACATGTCGGTGTGGAGCGCGCCGTGGTCGAACGGGTTGATCCCCTGCGCCAGCGCATCGGGGTTGCGATGGACCAGCAATTCCATCCCCGCATCGCGCGCCGCCTTGTCGCGCAGGTCGTACATCGCGCGGAATTTCCACGTCGTGTCGACATGCAGCAGCGGGAACGGCGGTGGCGCCGGATAGAAGGCCTTGCGCGCCAGATGCAGCATCACCGCCGAATCCTTGCCCACCGAATACAGCATCACCGGCTTGTCGGCGACGGCGGCGACTTCGCGGATGATGTGGATGCTTTCGGCTTCCAGCCGGTCGAGGTGAGTCAGCGTCATGGCAGATACGGCCTCAGCGGGGCGGGTTCGTAGCCGCCGGTCGCGACGAAGCCGGTGTTGCGATACCCCGGCTTGCCATAGACGAACGGCAGCCCGTCGGGGTCGAGCGTGCGCCCGCCCGCCGCGCGCAGCACCGCATCGCCCGCCGCGGTATCCCATTCCATTGTCGGGCCGGTGCGCGGATAGACGTCGGCCTCCCCGCTCGCCACCAGCACGAATTTCAGGCTGGACCCGACCGACACGCGAGTCGCGATCCCGCCGGCGTCCAGCCAGTCGTCCAGCCCCGGCATCGCATGGCTTTTCGATGCGACCGCACACGGCGCGCCGCCGCACGCGCGCACCCGGATCGGCTGTTCGTCATGGCGCGGCTCATGGGGCTTGCGCGCCGCCATCCATGCGCCGCGCGTCACGTCGCCCCAGTAGAGGGCGTCGCGCGCGGGCGCATAGACGACGCCCATCGTCGGCTCGCCGCCCTCGATCAGCGCGATGTTGACGGTGAAATCGTCGCCACGGCCGACGAATTCCTTGGTTCCGTCCAGCGGATCGACCAGCAGGAACGCGCCCGTCACGTCGGGAACGCGGCCCGCGGCGGCTTCCTCCTCGGCCACCACCGGGATCGCGGGGGTCAGCGTGGCAAGCCCGGCCAGGATCACCGCCTCCGCCTCGCGGTCGGCGATGGTGACGGGGCTTTCGTCGGCCTTGTGCATCACGGCGCATCCCGCGACGAAATGCCCCCACACCACGTCGCCGCCCGCCTCGGCGAGCGCGACGAGTGTGGCCAGCAACGCGGTCCGGTCGGTCGTATCGGTCATCGCCGGCCTATGTGGCGCGGGCGCGGGCGGGTCGCCAGCAACTTGTGCGTGTGGCGGGGCAAGCTGCGGTTGATGCCCCCGCTCGCTTTGACGCCTTCCGGCGCGGCGTGCGGCCCGCTACAGCGATGCAGGTGAGCCATCCGTCCTTTCTATCATGACCGCCGAAACCGGGCTTGCCGCCCTGTGGCTGGCCGCCGCGCTGGCGGCGTTGCAGGTGTTCCTCGCGACACTGGTGCTGCGGCGTAGCGTCGCCGGCGGGGCGACCGCGGTGCGCGCGGTGGCGATCGTGCAGGGCGCGCTGGCGGCGGCGGCGATGGTGGCGCTGATCGCGGTGTTCCTGGCCAGCGACATGTCGGTCGCGCTGGTCGCGGCGAACAGCCATTCGATGAAGCCGTGGCTGTACAAATTCGCCGGCGCGTGGGGCAACCACGAAGGGTCGATGCTGCTGTGGGTCACCATCCTGGGGCTGGCGGGCGCGGCGGTGGCGCGGTTCGAACAGCGGCTGGCGGAACGCACGCTGGTGGCGACGCTGGCGGCGCAGGCGGCGATCGCGCTGGGCTTCTATGCGTTCCTGCTGTTCGCCTCCAACCCGTTCGCGCGGCTGCAGCCCGCGCCCGCCGACGGCGCGGGGCTGAACCCGCTGTTGCAGGACCCCGGCCTCGCCTTCCACCCGCCGACGCTCTACGCCGGCTATGTCGGGCTGTCGGTCGCCTTCTCCTTCGCGGTCGGCACGCTGGTGACGCGCGACGTCGGCCCGGCGTTCGCGCGTGCGATGCGCCCGTGGGTACTGGGCGCGTGGGTGTTCCTGACGCTGGGGATCACCGCGGGCAGCTACTGGGCCTATTACGAACTGGGCTGGGGCGGCTGGTGGTTCTGGGACCCGGTCGAAAATGCCAGCCTGATGCCGTGGCTGGCGGCGACCGCGCTGCTCCATTCCGTGACCGTGCTGGCGACGCGCGACGGGTTGCGCGCCTGGACGGTGATGCTGGCGGTGGTCGCCTTTTCGATGAGCATGATCGGCACCTTCCTGGTCCGCTCGGGCATCCTCACCAGCGTCCACGCCTTCGCGGTCGATCCGACGCGCGGCACGTTCATCCTGGCGCTGCTGGTGCTGTACATCGGCGGCGCGCTGGCGCTGTTCGGCGCGCGGGTGGGGACGGTGCGGCAGGGCAAGTTGTTCGAACCGTTCAGCCGCGAAGGATCGCTGGTCGCCAACAACCTGTTGCTGACGGTGATCCTGGGAATCGTGCTGATCGGCACCTTCTACCCGATCGTCGCGGGCGCGTTCGGGACGCAATTGTCGGTCGGCCCGCCGTTCTTCGACAAGGCGGCCGGGCCGATCGCGCTGATCCTGGTGGCGGTGATGGCGGCCGGCCCGCTGATGCGCTGGCGCCGCGACGACGCGGGCGAGGTGCTGGGCCGGCTGTTCGCGCCGATCGGCGCGGCGCTGTTCGCCGGGGCGGGCGCGTTCGTGCTGGGCGGGCCGATCGGCGTCCTGCCGCTTGCCGGGATCGCGCTGGCCGCCGGGCTGGCGGTGGCGAGCGTCGCGCCGCTGACGAAGCGCAACCTGGCCCGCGCGCCGCTGCACCTGTGGGGCATGGTGATCGCGCATCTGGGCGTCGCGGTCGCGCTGGCCGGCATGGCCGCCAGCACCGCCTGGACGCAGGAGGCGTTGCTAGCGGTCGGCGTCGGCGATCCGGCGCGCGTCGCGGGCTTCACCGTCCGGCTGGAGGGCGTGCGCCCGGTCGTCGGCCAGAACTGGACCGCGCTGGAAGGGCGGCTGTCGGTGACGCGCGGCGATGCGGCCCCCTATGTGCTGCGCCCGCAGGTGCGTTATTTCACCCAGCCGGTCACCACCACCAACGAAAGCGCGATCGCGACGCATGTCGACGGGCAATTCTACGCCGTGCTCGGCGCCTTGGGCGACGACGGGCGATGGCAGCTGCGATTGTGGTGGAAACCGTTCGTGACGCTGATCTGGGCGGGCGGCGCGCTGATCGCGATCGGCGGCGCGCTGTCGCTGGTGGGGCATCAATACCGGCTGTTCCGGCAGGGCCGGCGCCGCGCGGAGGGGGACGCATGACGAACCGGCGCTGGCTAATGTGGCTGCCGCTGTGCGCGTTCGGCGTGGTGGTGGCGGTGGTCGCCTGGGGGCTGTGGCGCCCCGCCGACCGCACCGTCCGGTCGGCGATGGTCGGAAAGCCGCTGCCCGACTTCACGCTGGCACCGATCGCGCCGGGCAAGCCGGGGCTGTCCAGCGCCGATTTCCGCCGCGGCCAGCCGCGCCTGCTCAACGTCTTCGCCAGCTGGTGCGTGCCGTGCATCGCGGAGGCGCCGCAGCTGATGACGCTGAAGGCCGCGGGCGTGCCCATCGACGCCATCGCGATCAAGGATACGCCGCAGGACATCGGCAATTTCCTGCACCGCAACGGCGATCCCTATGCCCGCATCGGCAGCGACGTGCACAGCCGCGTCCAGCTCGCGCTCGGATCGTCGGGCGTTCCCGAAACCTTCGTCGTCGACGGGCGCGGCATCATCGTCGCGCAGCATGTCGGCGATATCCGCGCCGACGACGTGCCCGGCATTCTGCGCGCGCTGGCGGACGCGAAATGACCCGCGCCGCCGCCGTCGCGCTCGCGCTGGTCGCCGCCACACCCGCCGCGGCGCAGACCGCCAATGCGGCGCTGGCCTATACCCAATTGCCCGATGCCGATCAGGAACGCCGCGCGCGCGCGCTGATGGAGACGTTGCGCTGCATCGTCTGCCAGGGCCAGTCGATCGCCGATTCGGACGCCGACATGGCGGGCGAGATGCGCGCCGTGGTGCGCCAGCGGATCGCCGCCGGGCAGACCCCGCGCCAGATCCGCGACTGGATGATCGCGCGCTACGGCCGCTACATCTCCTACGATCCGCCGCTCGACGCCGCGACGATCCCGCTGTGGATCGCGCCGCTCCTGCTGCTGCTCGCCGGTATCTGGCTGGCCCGCGGATCGTTCCGCCGGCGCTGATTTTTCCGCTTGGCCGATCCGGGCGCGCGGCATAACATCGGTTCCAGAACAAAACTTATGTCGAGGAGAGTGCCATGGCCGGTCGGCTGCGGTTCGGTGCGTTCATCGCGCCCTTTCACCCGCTGGGGGAAAACCCCACGCTGGCGATCGAGCGCGATCTCGATCTGGTCGTCCACATGGACCGGCTGGGCTATGACGAGGCGTGGATCGGCGAGCATCATTCCGCCGGCTACGAACTGATCGCCAGCCCCGAACTGTTCATCGCCACCGTGGCGGAACGCACCCGCCACATCCGGCTGGGCACCGGCGTCTCCTCGCTTCCCTATCACCACCCGCTGATGCTGGCCGATCGCATCAACCAGCTCGACCACGTCACGCGCGGACGCGTGATGTTCGGCGTCGGGCCGGGCGCGCTGCCGTCCGATGCGTTCATGATGGGCATCCCGGTCGCCCGCCAGCGCGATCGCATGGACGAGGCGCTCGACGTCCTCGTCCCGCTGCTGCGCGGGGAAACCGTGACGAGGCAGACCGACTGGTTCACCCTGAACGAGGCGCGGTTGCAAATGCGCCCCTACACCCGCCCCTCGGTCGAGATCGCGGTCGCCAGCCAGGTATCGCCCACCGGCGCGCAGGCGGCGGGGCGGCACGGCCTGGGCCTCCTGTCGATCGGCGCGACCCAGGCGGGCGGGTTCAACGCGCTCGCCAGCAACTGGGCGATCGCCGAGGCGCAGGCAGCGGAGGCGGGGCGCACCATGGACCGCAACGCCTGGCGGCTGGTCGGCCCGATGCACGTCGCCGCCACGCGGGAGGAAGCACGCGCGCAGGTCCGCTACGGCATCGAACAATGGCTCTATTATTTCCGGGAGGTCGCCGCGCTGCCGCTCGCGCCGCAGGACGGCAGCGACCCGGTCGATTCGCTGGTCAATTCGGGCATGGCGGTGGTCGGCACCCCCGATGACGCGATCGCGCAGATCGCGCGGTTGCAGGAACAGTCGGGCGGGTTCGGCGCCTATCTGACGCTCGACACCAACTGGGCCGAGTGGGACGACAAGAAGAAGAGCTACGAACTGATTGCGCGCCATGTCATGCCCGCGTTCCAGGATTCCAATGGCAACCGCGACGCCTCGCTGCGCTGGGCCGCCGACAACCGCCCGCGCTTCATCGGGGAGGCGCAGGCCGCGGTCGGCGCGCGCGTGGCGCAGCACGTCGCGCAGAAGGGGACGGAGAACATCCGCCCCGAAATCCTCGCCGCCATGGGCCTCGACAAGAAGCCGGAGGCCGCGGAATGAGGGCCGTCGTCCGGCGCGGGCACGAACTGGTCGTCGATACGGTCGCCGATCCGGTGCCCGCCGCCGGGCAGGTCGTCGTCCGCACCTTGTGCTGCGGCATCTGCGGGTCCGACCTGCACGCCGTCCACGGGATGGAGGCGATGGTCGACCTGGGCGCGCGCAGCGGCGAACCGTCGCTGATCGACGCATCCGCCGATATCGTCTTCGGCCATGAATTCTGCGCCGAACTGCTCGATCACGGCCCGGGCACCGACCGCCGACTGAAACCGGGCACGCGGGTCGTATCGGTCCCGGTGATGCCGGGCGCCGCGGGGATCGAGACGCTGGGCTATTCGAACCGTTTCCCCGGCGGCTTCGCCGAGACCATGCTGCTGGCCGAGCCGTTGCTGCTGGCGGTGCCCGACGATCTGTCGGACGCGCAGGCGGCGATGACCGAACCGTTCGCGGTCGGCGAACATGCCGTCGCGCAATCGGATGCCGGGGCCGACACCGTGCAGCTGGTGGTCGGCTGCGGCCCGGTCGGGCTGGCGGTGATCGCCGCGCTGAAGGCGCGCGGGCTGGGGCCGGTGATCGCCGCCGATTTCTCGCCCGCGCGCCGCCGCATCGCGGAGGCGATGGGCGCGGATATCGTCATCGACCCGCGACAGGAAAATCCGCACGCGCGCTGGGCTTCGTTCGGCGTCCCGGTCAGCCGCGCCGAACGGTCGGTGCTGGCGATGTCGGGCCATGCGGGCAAGCGCGCGATCGTGTTCGAATGCGTCGGCGTCCCCGGCATGATCCAGTCGCTGGTGGAGGCGGTGCCGCCGGCCACGCAGATCCTGGTCGCGGGCGTGTGCATGCAGACCGACGCGATCGAACCGTTCCTGTGCATCAACAAGGCGATCGAGCTGAAATTCGTGCTGGGCTACACCCCCGACGAATTCGCCGCCACGCTGGGGCGGATCGCGCGCGGGCAGATCGACGTCGCGCCCGCGATCACCGGCACCGTCGGGCTGGACGACGTGCCCGCCGCCTTCGCCGCGCTCGCCGACCCCGAACGCCATTGCAAGATCATCGTCCGCCCCTCTTGCCCATCCGTATCTCCCCAAGGAGCATGACCATGCGTCTCGTCAGCGATCATATCGTCGAGGGCCGCGCCGGCCCGACGTTCGGCACCGCCTATCCCACGTTGCCCGAGGTCCGGCTCACCGATATCCAGGCCTTCACCCGCGGCCAGCCCTGGGCGGATTATGCCGCGATGCGCGAACAGGCGCCGGTGATGTGGCATCCCGAACCGCGCGGCGGCACCGGCTTCTGGGCGGTCACCGGCTATGAGGACGTCAAGCGCGTCAACGGCGATCCCGACACCTTCTCCTCCGAAGCGGGCGGCATCCTGATGGCGCTGGGGCCGCAGGAAACGCGCCATCCGACGCTGTTCTCCGCCTCGACCAACTCGATGATCAACCTCGACGGGCGACCGCACCGTGCGCTGCGCAAGGAGCATATGCCCTATTTCACCGCCACCTATATCAGGGGGCTGCGCGACCGCGTGTCGGCGGAGGTGACGCGGCTGCTCGACACGATGGCGCCGCTGGGCCGCTGCGATTTCGTCGAGAAGTTCGCGCAGCGGCTGCCGATCTTCACGCTGTGCGAGATGCTGGGCGTGCCCGTCGCCGACCGCGAACGGTTCATGGGCTGGATCCACTTCCTCGAAATGGCGCAGCAGGTCGCGATGGAACAGATCGACCAGCTCGCCGGCCTGTCCGAGCCCAGCCCGCAGATCGCCGCCTTCATCGAGATGTTCAACAGGAACGTCGCCGAGATGTTCGAATACGGCCGCGACATGCTGGCCAGGCGCCGCGCCGATCCGCAGGCCGATCTGATGAGCGCGATCGCCAATGCCGAGGTGGAGGGCGAAAAGCTGCCCGGCGAATATCTCGACGGGGCGTGGCTGCTGATCGTGTTCGCGGGCAACGACACCACGCGCAACTCGCTGTCGGGCGCGATGAAGCTGTTCACCGAAAATCCGGAGCAGAAGGCGCTGTTGCAGCGCGACGGATCGCTGCTGACCAATGCGGTGCACGAAATCACCCGCATGGTCTCCCCGGTCATCTACATGCGCCGCACCGCCACCGCCGACGTCGAACTGCACGGGCAGCGCATCGCGCAGGGGGAAAAGGTCATTATGTACTACGGCGCCGCCAACCGCGACGCCGCGATGTTCCCCGATCCCGACCGGTTCGACATCCGCCGCGAAAATGCCGAAAAGAACATCGCCTTCGGCTACGGCCCGCACATCTGCATCGGCCGGATGACCGCGCAACTGCAGTTGGAGGAAGCCTATCGCCAGATCTTCCAGCGGTTCCCCGACATCCGCTGGTCGGGCGATATCGACATCGCGCCGAACAATTTCGTCCACGCCGTCCGCCGGCTGGAAGTCGAATTCACCCCGGAACGCAGTGCCGCGGCGGCGTGACGGGGGTGCGGGGCCGAGGCGGAGCCGCGGTCACCGGATCGACCGGCACGCGACGCCTTCCTCCCCCTCCGGCACCAGCGCCAGCACCGCGCCGTCCGGCGCGACGATCGCGGTACCGCCGAAGCTCCTGAGGTCACCCGCCGTCCCCGTCACGTCGGCGGCGGCGACCCAGCAGCCCGTCTGCCGCGCCCGCGCGACCAGATTGTCGACGCTGCGCGCGCGCCACCGCTCCGCCGTCGCCAGCGGCAGCATGTTCGACAGCGGATAGAGGATCGCCGCCGCGCCCTGATCGGCGACGCGCTGCGCCGCGCCGGGATGATTGGCATCGGCGCAGATATTGATCCCGAACCGCATCCCGCCCGCCGTGAACGTCGGGAACGTCTCGCCCGCCGTCACGCCCGGTTCGTTCGGATGCGCCTTGTCGTAATGGCCGACGACACGCCCGCCCGCGATCACCAGCGCGCGATTGAACACCCGTCCCGCCTCGCGCACGAACGCCCCGATCACCAGCGTCGCGCGCGCGCCCGCCACCGCGCGGCACAGCGCGTCGATCGCCGCCTCTGCCACGTCGGCGCGCCGCGCGACCGTCGCTGCGTCCCACGCATGGCCGGTCAGCCACGCCTCGGGAAACAGCAACAGGTCCACCCCCGCCGCGTCGGCCCACGCGACGCGCTCGCGGACCGTCGCACAGACACGCGCGACGTCGTCGGGGATCGCGGCGCATTGCACCGCCGCGATCCGCATCGCGCGGGTCAGCGCCGCTCGTACGCCTTGGGCAGCGCGCCCTCGGTCGGGGTCAGGTAACGGTCGCGCAGCTTGGTCTGGCGCGACTGCATCGGCTGCGGCTGGCCGTCGATCCAGATCGCCACCGGCGCGGACGACAGTTCCAGCGGGTCGCCGTCCCACAGCACCACGTCGGCACGCCGGCCGGGGCGCAGCGACCCGATCTCCCCGTCCATGCCGATCGCGGCGGCCGGGCCGCTGGTGATCGACGCGAACGCCTGTCCCCAGTCCAGCCCGGTCGCGCCCGGCACGCGCGTGATCGCCACCAGGTTGCCGGCATATTGGCGCAGCACATGATCGCCCGCCTGCGCGCCGCCGCCGCTCATCAGCGACACCTGCACGCCCGCCGCGCGCATCCGCCCGACGTTCGATTCGGTCGCCGCCAGATTCTCGAAACTGGCGGGCAGGTCGGCCAGCGCCGCGGCGATCACCGGCACGCGCGCGGCGGCGATCTCCTTCGCCACCAGCCACCCTTCGGTCGCGCCGATCAGCACCAGCTTCAGCCGCGGATAGTCGCGCGGCAGCGACAGCACCTGGCGGATGTCGCTGGCGCGGTCGACATGGACGAACAGCGGCATCTGCCCGTCCAGCACCTTGACCAGCGCGGCGGCATCGGCGCGCGTCACCAGCGCGTCGCGCGACCGGCCGTCGAAGCCCGCCGGGTTGCGGCGATAATCCTGCGCCTGCTGGAACGCATCGCGCAGCGTGGCATAGGCCGCCGGACGGCTGCCGCCCGCCAGCCGCCCGCCCGCCTCGCCCAGTTCCACGAACTGGAACGCGCGCGCGCGGGTGATCGGGCTGGCATCCTGCCCCAGGTCGATCACCGCGCCCTGCCCGGCGAAGATCGAGCCCGCCGCATCGGGCGCGACGATCGCGCGCGTGATGCCGCCCAGCCGCTCGTTCGCCACCTTCACGCCCGCCGGGTTGATCGCATCGGCGACGTCGATCGCGGCCTTGAACGGCGAATTGCGCGCGCCCGCGTCGTTGCTTTCGGACACGCCCTCGGCATCGACCAGCGACAGCGCGGTGATCGCGGAGACGACGCCCGCGGCCACCCATTTGCCGGTCGCGTCGATCACCTGCGCGCCCGCGGGCACGCCCACGCCGCGCCCCGCGGCGACGACGCGGCCGTTGGCGATGACGACGGTGCCGCCCTCGATCGGGGCCGAACCGTCGCCGATCGCGACGGTGCCGCCGGTGATCGCGACGGTCTGCGCCGCCCCCGGGGTCGCGGTCACGGACGCGGTTGCCAGCATCGTGGCGATCAGAAGGAGCGCGCGCTTCACTTGACGTCTCCTTCGCCGGGCTGGCCCAGTTCGAAATCGCTTACCGGCCGCAACCGCGGATTGTCGGCATCGTACAGCAAGGCACCGTCGATCCACACCTTTTCGGGGCGGGTATAGACGCTGAACGGATTGCCGTTCCACAACACCACATCGGCCATCTTGCCCGGCCGCAGGCTGCCGGTCTGCGCGTCGATGCCCAGCGCCTTTGCCGGGCCGAGCGACAGCCACTTCCACGCCACTTCGGGGGCGATGTCGATCCCGGCGTGGTGCGCCGACGACAGGACCTTGGCGACTTCCTGGTTCAGCCGCTGGATGCCGTTCTCGTCATCCGAATGGATCGTCGCGCACGCGCCGGACTTCTCCAGGATCGCCAGATTCTCGCCGATCCCGTCATAGCTTTCCATCTTGAAGCCGTACCAGTCGGCCCACACCGCCGCGCAGGTGCCGTTCGCCTTCAGCAGGTCGGCGATCTTGTACGCCTCCACCGCATGATGGAATGCGGTGACGTGATAGCCGAATTCCTTGGCCATATCGAGGACGATGGCCATTTCGTCGGCGCGATAGCAGTGGTTCTGCACCAGGATCTCGCCCGACAAAACGCCGCGCAGCGTGTCCATCGCGATATCGCGCTCGGGCGGCTCGCCGCCGTCCTTCTCGTACTTGTCCCATTTGCGCTTGTACGCCGCGGCGCGCGCCCAGGTCTGGCGATCGACCGCGACATTGCCCATCCGCGTCGACGGCTTCTGGTTGCGGCTGCCATAGACGCGCTTGGGGTTCTCGCCGCACGCCATCTTCAGGCCATAGGGCGCGCCGGGGAACTTCATCGCCTGCATCGTGCGGCCGTAGACGTTCTTGAGCACCACCGACCGCCCGCCCATCAGGTTGGCCGATCCCGGCAGGATCTGCAGCGTGGTGACCCCGCCGTTGGCCAGCGCGCGACCGAAGCCGGGGTCCTGCGGCCATACGCTGTGTTCGGCCCACACGTCGGCGGTGACCGGGGCGGTCGCCTCGTTGCCGTCCGAATGCGCCTGCACCGACGGGGTCGGGTAATCGCCCAGATGGCTGTGGATATCGACGATGCCGGGGGTGACGAACTTGCCCTGCCCGTCGATCACCTGCGCCCCCGCCGGCGCCTCCAGCGCGGTGCCCACCGCCACGACCTTGCCATCGGCGAACAGCACCGATCCGCCGTCGATGCGGCGCCCCTCGCCGTCGAACACGGTGACGTTGCGCAGCAGCGTCGGCACGCCGGGATAGGCATGATAGGTCGACGGATAGGGATCGCGCGCATAGCGGACCGGCGCCGCCTTGTCCGACCCTCCGTCGCCCGCCGGACGGGCGGATGCGCTGCGCGGCCGGCCGCCCCCGTCGGTACAGGCGGACAAGGCGGTCGTCGCCACCATGATCGACACCAGCGCACGCGCGCCGCGACCCAGCTTCATGCCATCCCCTTTTCGTTCGTTATCGTCCCTGCGCGCGACCATGGACGGGGGCGGCCACGACGGTCAAGCCGGCTCACCTTGCCACAGAGCAGGCCGCATATTGCCCCTCACCAACCGATATTTACGACTGTGCAATATTGCGGTCGCCGGCCCAAATAAAACGACGGCGATCTTTAACCAAAGTCGCGTTGACCGCATCGTCATGACTGACTAGATGGCAGCGCTATCATAGCAGGAGCATCACGATGACCGAAGAGACCGCCGGCGCCGACGCAGTCGAGCTCGCCACCGAACTGACGATCGCCTGGCTGTCCAATCCCAACACCCGCGCCTCGGGCGAAGACGTGCCGGCGTTTCTGCGCACGATGCACGAAGCGGTGACGAACCTGTCGTCGTCGACTTCGCCGGCCCCGGTGGAGGAAAGCGCGGGTGAATATACGCCCGCGGTGTCGGTCCGCAAATCGCTGGCATCCAAGGATCATCTCATCTCGATGATCGACGGAAAGCCGTACAAGACGCTGCGTCGTCATCTGGCCGGCCATGGCCTGACCCCGGATGAATATCGCGCGCGCTACGGGCTGAAGCCGGATTATCCAATGGTCGCCGAAAACTATTCGCAGGCGCGTCGCGACATGGCCAAGAAGATCGGCCTGGGCCGCAAGCCGGGGCAGCGCCGCGGCGCCGCCGCGGACGATGCCGCCGCTGCCGCACCGGCCCCCGCCCCGCGCGGCCGCCGCAAGGCAGCCGCCGCGACGACGGAGGCCTGACGATCGCGCGCCCGGCCGGCGCGGCGCCGATGGCGATCGTCGACCCGTTCGTCGATCGCTTTCGCGCATCGCTGGCCGCGCGGCTGCGCGGGCTGGTCGGCAGCGGGGAAGTGGACCTCGCCCGCTCGCCCGGCGATCCCGGGCTGTTCGCTGCGGACAGTCCCGCGCTGCTGGTGCACGGCGATTTCGCCGCGATGATGATCGGCGGCCTGTCGGCGCTGCTGCTCCAGATGCTCCACCCCGCCGCGCTGGCGGGGGTGTGGGACCATAGCGACTTTCGCCGCGACCGGCTCGGGCGGCTGAAACGCACCGCGCAGTTCATCGGCCTCACCACCTTCGGCGGCACCGCCGCGGCGGAACGCGCGATCGCGCACGTGTCCACCATCCACGATCGCGTGCACGGCAGTCTCCCCGACGGCACCCGTTACGACGCCAACGATCCCGCCTTGCTCACCTGGGTCCATGTCGCTGAGGTCGACAGCTTCCTGCGCGCCTATCTGCGCTATCGCGATCCCGCGCTGACCCCGGCGCTGCAGGACCGTTACCTTGCCGACGCCGCGATCGTCGCGGAACGGCTGGGCGCCCGCGACATCCCCCGCTCGCGCGCGGAGGTGGCCGATTACTATCGCCGCATCCGCCCGCAGTTGCGCGCCGATCACCGCACGCGCGAGGTCGCCGACGCGTTGCTGGCGCCCGGGCCGGACAGCGCGCAGGCAGCCGGACTGCACCTCACCGCCGCGGCGGGGATCGACCTGTTGCCGGATTGGGCAGCGGCGATGCACGGCCGCCGCCCGCCAACGCTGCTGCGCCCTGCGATCCGCGCCGGCGCGGGCGGCATGAACCGCGTGCTGCGTTGGGCATTGCAACGCGGAGCGTAGGCGCGGGCGGCGGCGAGCGTGTGACGTTCACGAAAGCCGGTTTTCCTACCCTCGCTCACTCCGCCACCCCGGCGCTCCCCTCCGTCACCCCGGACCCTTCGACTTCGCTAAGGAGAGCCTTGTTCCGGGGTCCACTGCGCCGCGACATCAGGCGCTTGCCCGTGTGCGGAGACGTGGATGCCGGAACTAGTCCGGCATGACGGCCTGGGTTTTACAAAGGTCCCGCGCAGTCCGTGGACCGTGCCTCCGCAAACGCAAAGACGCTTGCGTCCGCGGAGAAATGAATGCCGGAACAGGGCTCTCCTGAGCCAAGTCGAAGGGCGCGGCACGACGGCGTGACACGTCGATCGCCCCCGGCACGAACGGGCCGCCAAACCCGCCCGCGCCGGTGGCGAAGCCGCTTACGCGCCGTTGACGACGACGGTCACCGCGCGGCGGTTCTCCGCCCAGCTCGCCTCGTCCGATCCCAGCGCGACCGGGCGTTCCTTGCCATAGCTGATGACGCTGATCCGCGACGGCGCGATGCCGCGCGCGGCCAGATAGTTCTTGGCCGCGTTCGCGCGCCGGTCGCCCAGCGCGAGATTGTATTCGCGCGTACCGCGTTCGTCGCAATGGCCCTCGATCGTGATCGTCACGTTCGGATAGCGCTGCAGCCAGTCGACCTGCGAATCGAGGATCGCGCGCGCCGTCGCGTCGATATCGTACATGTCGGTGCCGAAATGCACCGTGTCGCTCTGTGCCGATCGCTTGAAATCGGCCGCCGAACCGGGCGCGATCCCGCCATTGGGGTCGACCGGCCCGGTCTGCGCCGGCGGCGGCGCGGTGTCGCCGGGGGCGGGGGGCAGCACCTCCGGGCGCTTCTTGGAACAGGCGGCGGTGGCGACCAGCGCGGTCGCCATCAGGATCGTCGTCGTCAGTCGTGCCATGGCCATTCTCCCTTGCGGTACGTCATGTCGGTCGGTCGGTCCCCGTTCATGCCCCCATGAACGCGATCACGGACGAAGCGGTCCCCACGCCGGGTCGGAACCGTCCAGCGGGGTCGGCACGCGGCGCTCGTTCACCCCGGTCAGGTCGACCGACCACAGATCGGCCTTGCCGGCATTGCCCTGCCCCTGGCGGAAGAACATCAGCACGCGGCCGTTCGGGCTCCACGTCGGGCCTTCGTCCTGCCAGGCGTTGGTCAGCAGCTTCTCGCCCGCGCCGCTCGGGCTCATGATGCCGATGCGGAACGGCCCGGCGATCTTGGTGAACGCGATCAGGTCGCCGCGCGGGCTCCACACCGGCGTGGCGTAGCGCCCGCTGCCGAAACTGATGCGCTGCTGGTTGGAACCGTCGGCGTTCATCACGTACAATTGCTGCCCGCCCGAACGGTCGCTTTCGAACACGATCTTCGATCCGTCGGGGGAATAGCTGCCGCCGGTGTCGATGCCCGGCGACGTCGTCAGCCGCTGCGGCGTGCCGCCGGTCGCGGCGACGCGATAGATGTCGGTGTTCCCCGCCTGCGCCATCGAAAACAGGATCCACCGCCCGTCGGGGGAGAAGCGCGGCGCGAAGGTGGTGGCGACGTTCTGCACCACCAGCCGCTGGCGCCCCGACCCGATGTCATAGACGTAGATCGCCGGATTCTTGCCGACATAGCTCATGTACACGATCGACTGCTGGTTCGGCGCGAAGCGCGGGGTCAGCACGATCGACGAACCGGCGGTCAGGAACCGGTGGTTGGCACCGTCCTGGTCCATGATCGCCAGCCGCTTGATCCGGTTCGCCTTCGGCCCGGTTTCGCTGACATAGACGACGCGGCTGTCGAAATACGGCCCCTCGCCGGTCAGCCGCGTATAGACCATGTCGGCGCATTTGTGCGCGGCGCGCCGCCAGTCGGACGGCGGCACGACGAACCCCTGCCGCGTCAGCTCGGTGCGGGCCGACACGTCGTACAGATAGCAGCCGACCGTCAGCGTCCCGTCGCCATTGGCGCGGATATAGCCCTGCACCAGCGCCTGCGCGCCGGTGCCGCCCCAGTAATCGAACGTCGGCGCGGTCACTTCGGGAAAGGCGATCGCGCGCAGCTGCGCCGGGCTGACGGGGGTGAACAGCCCGGAATTGCGCAGGTCATTGGCGACGATCTCCGACAATTGCCGGCCCAGCTGGTCGGTGGATCCCGCCGGGGTCTGCACCACCTGCGTCGTCGGCATCGGCGGGATCGCGATCGGCATCGGTGCGCTGATGCCGCCGGTGACGTCCACCTCCAGCGGCGGCGGGGTCGCCCCGGCGGGCGCGGCCGGCGGGGCGGGCGGCGGCTCCTGTGCCCAGGCGGGCGACACGGTGGCGAGCAGGGCGGCGATCAGGAACGTCAGACGCATCAGCGCAGCTTCCAATTATAGTTGATGTTGCTCCACCCCCCGTTGGCGGTGGCATAGTATTCGGCCGGCAGCTTCAGCGGCGAACATCCCTTGAACGCGGCAATGCCCAGATCGACCACGCGCCGCGCGTAGCGCCGGTTGTCGTCGTCCACCCCCGACTGGCGCACCACCGTCGGCGTCGCCGACAGCGTGCCGTCGCGGTTGAGGCGCAGGTTCAGCGTGGTGACGATCTGGTTGGCGCCCGGCCCCGGATCGACCTGCCGGTCGGCGCACGGCTGGATCTGCCGTGCGATCGCCTGCTGGATCGCGGCCAGCGCCTTGCCGTCGACGCGCGCGGCCGATGGCGGCGCGTCGCTGTCGCGCGCCTTGCTCGGCTCGGCGGTCAGGCCCTTCAGGAAATCGCTGCCCAGCCGTCCGCCGCGCGGGCGCGCCGCGGTGGCGGCGGGGGTCTTGCCCGCGCCCTTCGACGCGGCGGGCGGCGCCCTGGTCGCGCTGGCGGCGGCGGCGGCAGCGGGACGCGCGGGCGCGGGCTTGGCGGGCGCCTTTTCCGCCGCGGGCGGCGCGGGCTTCGGCCGCGGTTTCGGCTGCGGCACGGGCTTGGGCGCGGGCGCCGGCCGGGGCGGCGCCGGCTTGGGCGGGGCGGGCTTGGCCGGCGCTGGCTTGGGCGGCGCCGGCTCGGGCTTTGGCGCGGGGGCCGGCTGCGGCGCGGGCTCGGGTCGCGGCTGCGGTTCGGGCACCGGGGGCGGGGCATCCTGCGGCTCGCCGGTTTCGGGCGCGACCGCCTGCGACGGCGGCTCGGTCGCGGCCGGGGCGGCGGCCTCCAGCGCGACGTCCTTGACCAGGCTGACCTCGACCGGCGCCTGCTTCGGCTTCATCGCCTCGGGCGTGTCGAGAAACCCGACCGACAGCAGGCCGAACAGGACGACATGCCCCGCGACCGCTCCTGCCAGCCCGATCTTCTCGGCGCGCTCCACGCCGCTCAGTCCTCGCCCACCGTCACCAGCGCGACGCGCGTCAGCCCGGCGCGGTTCAGCTCGCCCATCACCTTCATCACCCGGCCGTAATCGAGGCCGCGGTCGGCGCGCAGCAGCACCTGCGGCGGCTCCTTCCCCGTCCGCGCCCCCGCGATCGCCTCCAGCCGCGGCGGCAGCGCGTCGGCCGACACCTCGTCCTTGCCGATGAAGATCCGCCCGTCGCCGTCCAGCGCGATCTCGGTCGGCTGCTGGTCCTGCTCCAGCGGCTTGGCGCGCGCATCGGGCAGGTTCACCGGCACCCCCTGCGTCAGCAGCGGCGCGGTGACCATGAAGATGATCAGCAGCACCAGCATCACGTCGACCAGCGGGGTGACGTTGATGTCGGCCATCGGCGCGCGCCGCCCGCGCCCGCGCTGCGAGGGGAGGTTCATCGCCATGCGCGCATCACCGCTCGCCGTCGAGCTGGCGCGACAGCGTGGCGTGGAACCCGTCGGCAAAGCGCATCAGCCGCGCCTCGATGCGGTTGATCGCATGGCTGAAGCGATTGTACGCGATCACCGCCGGGATGGCGGCGAACAGCCCGATCGCGGTCGCGAACAGCGCCTCGGCGATGCCCGGCGCGACCACCGCCAGGCTGGTGTTCTGCTGGCTGGCGATCGACGTGAAGCTGCGCATGATGCCCCATACCGTGCCGAACAGCCCGACGAACGGCGCCACCGACCCCACCGTCGCCAGCACGTTCAGCCGGTCGGACAATTGGTCGATCTCCTTGGCGACCGCCGATCCCATCGTCGTGCCCAGCCGTTCGCGCGTGCCCTCGCGGTCGATGCGGTTGCCCTGCGTGGAGCGGCGCCATTCGGTCACCCCCGCCGCCAGCACGCGCGCCGTCGGCAGGTCGGCGGTCCCGCGCGTCTTGACGAAGGCGTCGATATCGTCGGCGCGCCAGAATTCCTGCTCGAACGTCTCGCTCGCCTTGCGCGTGCGGCCGAGCTTCACCCAGAAGGCGATGATGATCGCCCAGGTCCAGATGCTGGCCAGCAGCAGCCCCAGCATCACGCCCTTCACCACCCAGTCGGCCTGAAGGAACAGCGCGATCGGGGACAGGGTCGCGGCGTCGGTCTGCAATATCGGGTTCACGGCGTATCTTCCCCCTGGAGGACGAGGCTGCGGAAACGGTCGATCCACGCCGCGGGCTGGCGGCGCGGGCGGCCGTCCGGCCCCACCAATGCCGCGGTCACGGTGGCGTCGGTCAGCAATTCCGCGCCGCGCCTGACTGTCTGATGAATGACGACGCTGGCGCCTCTCGCCGCGACGACGCGGCTTTCGACCAGCAGCGCATCGTCCAGCCGCGCCGGCGCGCGATAGCGGATGGCCAGGTCGGCGATCGCATAGGCGCCGCCCCCGCCCTCGAAATGCGCGCGCTGGTCGATCCCGGCGACACGCAGCATGTCGGACCGGGCGCGTTCCATGTAGCGCAGGTAATTGGCGTGATAGACGACGCCCGACAGGTCGGTGTCCTCGAAATAAACGCGCACCGCGAACAGGTGCGCCGCGCCCTCGAACCGTCCCTGCGCCGGCTGGTCCTGACCCTCGACCGTCATTGGCGGGCTGTTAACCCAATGCCCCCGCGGAAGGAACCCCGAATGGGGATGATGGAGGTTGGCGGGCGCGGGGGAGGGGCGGAGCGGGTCGCCGTCACCCCCGGGGCTTGCCCGAAACCTTTGCCAACTCCCTACCGTCATGCCGGACTTGTTCCGGCATCCATATTTCCGCAAACGCACACGTCGTTGCGTTCGCGGCACCATGGACCCCGGCCTTCGCCGGGGTGACGGACGGGGTGAGGCAGGAAAACCAACCTCGGCAGAAACCCCGAACAGGTCCGGTACGATGAAAGCGACGTTCCGGACGAACGCCCCCTACCCCTCGCACCGCTCCGGATGCTTGCGGCATTCCTTCTCGCGCTCGCGCTGCGCCCTGGCCTCGGCCTCGTCGCGCTTGCGCATCTGGCGGACGTACTTCTCGTCCTTTTCCTTCTCGCTGGTGGTCATCATGTCGACGGTGCCGCCCACCGCCTTGCCCGCCAGCCTGACCGGCGCGGTCACCACGCCCGCGACGGTGCGCACGCACCCCGTCGCCGCCGGCAGCAGCACGATCGCCGCCGCCAGCCTCACCACCGTCACGTTACGCATGTCACTTGGTCTCCCGCCCCCTGGCGGCGACCCCGATAGCAGGAAAATCGGTGAAGAACCCGTCGATTCCCTGGTCCAGCGCGGCGCGGATCTCCCCCGCCAGGTCGCCGTGCGCTCGCGGGTCGGTGCCGCGGCGGAACGGCGCACGAAGGAAATAATTCTCCGCCCGATACGTCCACGGATGGACGCGCAGCCCCGCGGCGTGCGCGTCCTTCACCAGCGGCGAGGGCGCGTCGCCCGACCACAGCATCGCCTTGTCCGGCCCGATGCCATAAGCGTATTTGGCCACCGCACGCAGCCCCGCCGGGGTCATCATCGCGGCATAGCTGGGGGCCGCGCCGTCGGCGGGCGCGCCCTCGCCCGCGACCAGCTGAATCAGCCGCACCTTGGTCATCGTCGCCAGCCGCTTCAGATTGTCGACCTCGAACGACTGGAGGTAGACCGGCGCCTCGGCGCTGTCCCACCCCGCCTCGCGCAGCGCGGTGACGACCAGTTCGTCGGTGGGGTGGCCGATCGACCGGAAATAGGTGGGGTGCTTGGTCTCGGGGTAGATGCCGACGCCATGCGCCTTGGCCAGCGCGATCACCTCGGCGAAGGTCGGAATCGCCTCCTGCCCGTCATAGGCGGCATTGGCGGGGCGCAGCTGCGGCAGCCGCTCCTTCGCGCGCAGCGTCTTCAGCTCGGCGATCGTGAAATCCTCCACGAACCAGCCGGTCAGCGTCTGGCCGTCGATCGTCTTCGTCGTGCGCCGGGCGGCGAATTCGGGATGCTGCGCGACGTCGGTGGTCTCCGAAATCTCGTTCTCATGCCGCGCGACCAGCACGTCGTCCTTCGTGGGCACCAGGTCCGGCTCGATCACGTCGGCGCCCTGGCGGATGGCCAGCGTATAGCTGGCGATGGTATGTTCGGGGCGCTCGCCACTCGCGCCGCGATGCGCGATGACGAGCGGGGCGGACGGCAGCGACGGATCGGTCATCGCGCGATGCTGCACCGGCGCGCACGCCGCCGCCAGCCCCGACAGGACCGCGACGATGAGAATCGTTCGCACGGACCTGGAACGAGTGGCCGGCGTTGGGCGAAAGTTACCGAAAGGCAGGGACATGCGCTTCACCATCAATGGACAATCCCATGAGGCGGAGGTCGACATCCGGACCTCGCTGCTCGATCTGGCCCGCGAACATCTCGGGCTGACGGGCAGCAAGAAGGGGTGCGACCACGGTCAGTGCGGCGCGTGCACCATGCTGGTGAACGGCCGCCGCATCAATTCCTGCCTCACGCTCGCCGTGATGCATCAGGATGACGATATCGTGACGATCGAGGGGCTTGGCACGCCGGAGGCGCTGCACCCGCTCCAGGCCGCGTTCGTCCGCCACGACGGCTATCAGTGCGGCTATTGCACGCCGGGGCAGATCTGCTCCGCGGTGGGCATGCTGGACGAAGTGGCGAAGGGCTGGCCCAGCCACGCCAGCGCCGATCTGGAGGCGGTGACGCTCGACAATGCCGAGATCAGCGAGCGGATGAGCGGCAACATCTGCCGCTGCGCCGCCTATCCCAATATCGTCGACGCGATCCGCGACGTCGCCGGCGCGACCGACGAGGTGGCGGCATGAAGACGTTCGATTATGCGCGCGCCGACAGCATCGCCGATGCCGTCGCCGCCGGCGGCCGCTTCATTGCCGGGGGCACCAACCTTCTCGACCTGATGAAGCTGCAGGTCGAAACCCCGGACAAGCTGGTCGACATCAGCCGGCTGGACCTGAACCGGATCGAGGAGCGCGCCGACGGCGGGCTGACGATCGGCGCGCTGGTCCCCAACAGCGATCTGGCCGCGGACCCGCGCGTCATCGCGAAGTACGAGGTGCTCAGCCGCGCGCTGCTCGCCGGGGCCAGCGGTCAGCTGCGCAACAAGGCGACGACCGGCGGCAATCTGCTCCAGCGCACCCGCTGCTATTATTTCTACGACACCGCCGCCGGCTGCAACAAGCGGGCGCCGGGTTCGGGGTGCGAGGCGATCGGCGGGTTCAACCGCATCCATGCGATCCTGGGCACCAGCGACCAGTGTATCGCGACGCATCCCGGCGACATGCCGGTGGCGATGCGCGCGCTCGACGCGGTGATCGTCACGCAGGCGCCGGGCGGCGACAAGCGGCGCATCGCGATCGGCGACTTCTACCGCCTGCCGGGCGACACGCCCGAGGTCGAAAACGTGCTGCAGCCGGGCGAGCTCATCACCCACGTCGAACTCCCCGCCCCGCCGGCGGGCCGGCAGCTGTACCGCAAGGTGCGCGACCGCGCCTCCTACGCCTTCGCGCTCGTATCGGTCGCGGGCGTGGTGGCGATGGAGGACGGGAAGATCGCCTCCGCCGCGCTTGCCTTCGGTGGGTTGGCGCACATGCCGTGGCGCGATCCGGCGGTGGAGGCCGTGCTGGTCGGTCAGGCGCCGTCCGATGCCGCGTTCGCTGCCGCTGCCGATGCGCTGCTCGCAGGGGCGAAGGGCTTCGGCACCAACGATTTCAAGATCCCGCTCGCGCGCCGCGTGCTGACCGCCTGCCTGAAGGAACTGACGCGATGAGCCTGATCGGAACCCTGCTGGGCCGCGAGGAAACGCGCAGCCTGACGATGGACCAGCCCCGCCCGCACAGCCTGCTCGACCAGGGCACGCAAGGGGTGATCGGCCGCCCGCTCGACCGGATCGAGGGGCCGCTCAAGGTGTCCGGCCAGGCCACCTACGCCGCGGAATATCCGACCGACAACCTCGCCTATGGCGTGCTGGTGCGCGCGCCGTTCGGGTCGGGCACGATCCGCGACGTCGTCGCCGACGCCGCGCGCAGCGTGCCCGGCGTGATCGACGTCGTCACCGATTACCCCACCTTCATCCGCAACCCGCAGCAGGGCGGAGAGATGAAGGCGCCGACGCAGGGCGTCGAGAAGGTGGACTATCACGGCGAGATCGTCGCCATCGTCGTCGCCGACACGTTCGAGGCTGCGCGCGAGGGTGCCGCGCTGGTCCATGTCGATGCGCAGCCGGCCAACGGCGCCTATGTCTTCGCCGCGCACCGCGACCAGGCCGAAACGCCCCCGCCCGACCAGATCCCGCCGACCACCAGCCAGGGCGACGTCGATGCCGCGATGGCCGCCGCGGCGGTGACGGTCGATGCGACCTACACCACTCCCAGCCAGACCAGCGCCGCGATGGAGCCGCACGCCTCGATCGCGCACTGGCAGGACGACGGCACGCTCGTCCTCCACGGATCGTATCAGATGGTCGCGTCCGACCAGTCGCAGCTCGCCGGCGCGCTCGGCGTGGCGAAGGACAAGGTGCGGATCATCTCTCGCTACGTCGGCGGCGGGTTCGGGTCGAAACTGGGCATCGCCCCCGAAAGCGTCGCCGCCGCGGTCGCCGCGAAGAAGCTGGGGCGGCCGGTGAAGGTCGCGATGGCGCGCCAGCAGGTGTTCGACGCCACCGTGCGCCGATCGAACACCGAACAGCGCATCCGGCTGGGCGCCGGCCCCGACGGCCGCCTCACCGCGATCGCGCACGAAACGCTCGCCACCAATTTGCCGGGCGAGGATTTCTTCGAACCCGCCGGGATCGGCACGCATTTCGCCTATGCCGCCGACAATCGGCTGGTCGATCACAAGCTGGTGCGACTGAACTGGCTGCTCGCCGGGTCGATGCGCGCGCCGGGCGAGGCGGTCGGGATGCTCGCGCTCGAAGCCGCGATGGACGAACTGGCGGAAAAGCTGAACCTCGACCCGATCGAGCTGCGCCGCCGCAACGAACCCGATCAGGACCCGGAAAAGCAGGTCCCCTTCTCCTCGCGCCAGCTGGTGCCGTGCATGGAAAAGGGCGCCGAGCTGTTCGGCTGGTCCGATCGCCACGCCGCCCCCGCGTCGGACCGGCGCGGCGAATGGTGGCACGGCATCGGCATGGCCGCCGCGGTGCGATCGAACATGCTCCAGAAATCGTCCGCGCGCGTCGAACTCACGCCGGAAGGCCGCGCGATCGTCGCCACCGACATGACCGACATCGGCACCGGCAGCTACACGATCCTGGCGCAGATCGCGGCCGAGACGCTCGGCCTGCCGCTCGACCGGGTGGAGGTGCAGCTGGGCGACGGCGCCGCCCCGCCCTCCGCCGGCTCGGGCGGGTCGTGGGGCGCCGGATCGGCCGGCTCGTCGGTCTATCTCGCCTGCGAACTGCTGCGCGAAAAACTGGCCAGGGCAATGGACACCGCACCCGAATCGATGACGCTCAAGGACGGTCGCGCCATCGCCGACAATCGCGCGGTCGAGATCGGCGAGTTGGTCGGCGACGGCCTGTCCGCGCTGGGCGAGATCGCGCCGGGCAAGCAGGAGAAGTCGTTCAACCAGGCCAGCTACGGCGCGCATTTTGCCGAGGTGAAGGTCAATGCGGTGACCGGCGAGGTCCGCGTCGAACGGATGCTGGGCGTGTTCGCGGCGGGGCGCATCCTCAATCAGAAGACCGCCCGCTCGCAATGCCTGGGCGGGATGACGTTCGGCATCGGCGCCGCGCTGACCGAGGAACTGGTCCACGATCCGCGCAACGGCAAGGTCGTGAACCGCGACCTGGGCGAATATCACGTGCCGGTGAACGCCGACGTGCCGCAGATCGACGTGCATTTCCTCGACGAGCGCGACATCCACGCCAACCCCATCCACGCCAAGGGGATCGGCGAGCTGGGCATTTCCGGCGCCGGGGCGGCGATCGCCAATGCGATCTACAACGCCACCGGGGTGCGCGTGCGCGACTATCCGATCACCTGCGACAAGCTGCTGGAAGGATTGCCCGGCTGAACTGGCGCGGACGACCGCCGCGCCCCATATCCGCCGGAACGGTGACACGGGGAGCGGCATGACCGAACAGGCGATCGATTCCGGCGAGCGGCCGGCCATTCTGGCACGCGCGCAGCAGAAGGTGCTGGGCGCCCCCCTGCCGCGCGTCGAAGGGCCGCTGAAAGTCACCGGCGCGGCCACCTACGCTTTTGAACAGGCGCCCGCCGGAACCGCCTATGCCGCGGTCGTCGGCGCGCCGGCAGGCGCCGGGCGTGTCACCGCGATCGATGATGCCGCCGCCTTGGCGCTGCCCGGTGTCGTCGCGGTTATCCACGACGATCCGCGTATCCCGGCGGGCGAGGGCAACAGCCGCGCGATGCCCGCGCAGGGGACCGACCGCATCTTCCACCACGGGCAACCCGTCGCGGTCGTCGTCGCCGAAACGCAGGCCGCCGCGCGAGAGGGCGCGTCGCTGGTGCGCGTCCACGCCGATCCCGCCCCCGGCCGCTTCGACATGGAAACGCAGCCGGTCCGGCGCGATCACAAGCTCGGCTTCCTTCCCGCGATCGAGATCGGCGACGTCGACGCCGCCATCGCCGCCGCGCCGGTGGTGTTCGACGAACATTATGCCACGCCGGTGCATTTCCCCGCCGCGCTCGAACCGCACGCCTCGACCGTCTGGTTCGATGGCGAGGTGCTGACGGTGCGCTCCAGCAATCAGGTGATCGGCGGCGCGCGGGAAACGATCGCGAAGGCGATGGGCCTGCCCGCCGAGCGTGTCCGCGTCCTGGCCCCCTATGTCGGCGGCGGCTTCGGCGGGAAAACCGGGGTCGGTCCCGAGGTAATCCTGGCCGCGATCGCCGCCGAACGGCTCGGCCGCCCCGTGAAGGTCGCGCTGCCGCGCCGCGATACCGCCTATCTGGTCCACCACCGCAGCGCGACGGTGCAGCAGGTCCGCATCGGTTGCGACCATGACGGCGTCATCACCGCCTTCGAACATACCGGCACCGCCGCGCAGAACGACGATGGCGGCTTCCTGGAGCCGATCCCGTTCGGCTCGCTGCCGCTGTACGGCGGCGCGAACCGGCGCTTCCGCACCGATCTGGTCCGGCTCGACCTGCCCGCCACGGGCGCGGTGCGCGCGCCGGGCGAGGCGATCGGCACCTTCGCGGTGGAATGCGCGATGGACGAACTGGCCGAACGGCTGGGGATCGACCCGATCGAGCTGCGCCGCCGGAACGAGCCGGATCGCGATCCCACCAATGGAAAGCCCTTTTCCACCCGCCGCCTGACCGATTGCTATGACGAGGGCGCGCGCCGCTTCGGCTGGCCCGATCGCGTGCCCGCCCCGGGCAGCGTGCGCGACGGCGAATGGCTGGTCGGCATCGGCATGGCCGCGGCGCTGCGCGGCAATTTCACCGTGGAGGCCAGCGCCAGCGTCCGGCTCGGCGCGGACGGGCGCGCGACGGTGGCGTGCGACATGACCGACATCGGCACCGGCACCTATACCATCCTGGCGCAGACCGTGGCGGAGGTACTGGGGCTGGACCCGGCGCAGGTCGACGTGCGGCTGGGCGATACCGACCTGCCGCGCAGCGCCGGTTCGGGCGGATCGTTCGGCGCGGGCAGCGCGGCGTCGGCGGCGGTGCTGGCGTGCGAGGATATCGTCGTCGAACTGGCGCGCCGCATGAACGCCAGCCCCGACGAACTGGTGCTGGCGGACGGCCGCGCCAGCGCGGACGGGCGCGATGCCACGCTGGTCGAGCTGCTGCGCGGCGAGGCGATCGAGGCCATGGGCAAGAGCAGCCCCGGCGCGCAGGCGAAGAAGACCAGCCAGGCCAGCCACGGCGCGCATTTCGCCGAAGTCGCGGTCAATGCGGTGACCGGCGAGGTGCGCGTGCGCCGGATGCTGGGCGTGTTCGACGTCGGCCGCGTCCTCAACCGCGCCACCGCCGCCAACCAGATCGTCGGCGGGATGGTGTGGGGCGTCAGCTATGCGCTGGGCGAGGCGGCGGTGGTCGACACCCGCTCGGGCCGGTTCGTGAACCCCGATTTCGGCGAATATCACGTCGCGGTGAACGCCGACGTGCCGCAGATCGAATGCCATTTCATCGAGGAGATCGACGATGCCGCCAATCAGGCGGGGGCCAAGGGGGTCGGCGAACTCGGCATCTCCGGCGCCGGCGCGGCGGTGGTCAACGCGATCTACAACGCCACCGGCATCCGCGTACGCGACGTGCCGGTGACGCTCGATACCCTGCTCGACGGCCTGCCGCCGGTGTGACGGGGCGGCGCCTGTCCTACATCGGCGCCCGCGCCTACACCGTTCTTCGACCCGCTCTCAACATTCGCTCCACCCCCGCGAACGTCTCAACATTCGCAACATTCGGGACTGCCGCCGATGGCCGACAATGACTCCGTGCTCGCCGCCGCCGCCGCGTGGAAAGGCGCGCCGATGGCGCTCGCCACCGTCGTCTCCACCTGGGGATCGGCGCCGCGCCCGCGCGGCAGCCACATGCTGGTCCACGCCGACGGCCGGTTCGAAGGGTCGGTGTCGGGCGGCTGCGTCGAAGGCGACATCCTCGATACCGCCGCGCGCGTGATCGCAGGCGAACCGTTCCAGGTGAACAGCTACGGCGTCGCCGACGACAGCGCGTGGCAGGTCGGGCTGCCGTGCGGGGGCGAGATTTCGGTGATGGTCCAGCCGGTTTCGGCCGCCGGGTTCGACCCCGAATTGTTCGATCGCGTGAACGAGGCGCGCGCCGATGGCCGCTCGCTGACCGTCCACACCGATCTGGCCACCGGGCACAGCGACCTGCGCCCGCTGGAAACGGGCACCGTGTTCGCCAACCGCTACGATCCGCCGCGCCGGCTGCTGATCGTCGGCGCGGTGCAGATCGCGCAAAGCCTCGCCGCGCTGGCGCAGACGCTGGGGATCGACACCGTGGTGATCGACCCGCGCGGCCGCTTCCTGACGGAGGAACGCTTCCCCGGCGTCACCCTCGACGATCGCTGGCCGGACGAGGCGGTCGCCGCGTGGAAGCCCGGCCCCGCCACCGCGGTCGTCACGCTCAGCCACGATACCAAGATCGACGATCCCGCCCTGCTCGCCGCGCTCGCCAGCGATGCCGCCTATGTCGGCGCGCTCGGCAGCCGCCGCAGCCACGCCGCCCGGCGGGAGCGGCTGGCCGCGTCGGGCGTTACCCCCGAACAGCTCGATCGCGTCGACGGCCCGGTGGGGATCGATATCGGCGCGATCGGCCCGGCGGAGATTGCGCTGTCGATCGCCGCCGCCATGGTGGGAGCATTCCATGATCGCGGTTGAACGCAGCGTCCTCATCCTCCTCGCCGCCGGCCGGTCCGAACGGTTCGGCGACGTCGGCAGCAAGCTCGACCAGCCGTTCCTGGCCCGCCCGCTCGGCATGCACGTCGCGGTCGCGCTGGAGGATATGCCGTTTCAGGAACGCATCGCGATCGTCGACGGATGCAAGCTCGATTACGGCGCGCACGGCTACCGCGTGCTCCACAACGACGATCCCGAACGCGACATGGCCTCGTCGGTGCGGATGGGCGTCGACTGCGCGAAGGCGCTGGATGCGCAGGCGGTGGTGATCGCGCTCGCCGACATGCCGCGCGTCACCGCCGCGCACATCTACCGCCTGTTCGACGCCGCCGACAGCCCCGATGCAGTGGTCGCCTCCAGCGACGGGGTCGCGCCGCGCCCGCCCGCCTTGTTCGGGCGCAACCGCTTCGACGACGTGCTGGCGATCCGCGGCGATCAGGGCGCGCGCGATCTGATCCAGGCCGGGCGGCATGTGGTGACCAACGCGGCGGAGCTGATCGACGTCGACACCCGTGCCGATCTCGCCGCGCTGCGCGATCTGGTCCACGCGCCCGAGGCGCTCAACCGCACCGATTCGCACGCGCTGCGCGATGGCGGGAAATAGCGCCTATTCGTGCCGCAGCGCGTCGATCGGATTCAGCGCGGCGGCGCGGCGCGCGGGGAAATATCCGAACACCACCCCGATCAGCGCGGAAATGGCGAAGGCGACGACGTTGATTTCCGGCACGAACAGGAACGGCAGCCCGCCCGCCCACGACAGCGCGCCGATCGCCACCTGCGCCAGCACCAGTCCCACCAGCCCGCCCAGCATCGACAGCACCACCGCCTCGACCAGGAATTGCAGCAGCACCTCGCTCGCCACCGCGCCGATCGCCAGCCGGATGCCGATCTCGCGGGTACGTTCGGTCACCGACACCAGCATGATGTTCATGATCCCGATCCCGCCCACGATCAGGCTGATCGCCGCCACCGCGGTAACGATCCGCGTCAGCAGCTGGGTGGTGCTGGTCAGCGTGTCGCTGATCTGCTTGGTGTCGAAGATATTGAAATCGTCCTGCCGCCCGCCGGTGATGTTGCGCCGCTCGCGCAGCAGGTCGGTGATCGACGCCTGCACCGACGCGTTAGAATATCGCTGGTCGACGCCCACCAGCATCAGCCGCACGTCGCGCGTGCCGGTGAAGCGGCGCTGCACCGCGTTGATCGGCATGATGACCACATCGTCCTGGTCGCCGCCGAAGCCCGCCTGCCCGCGCGTCGACAGCACGCCGATCACGTCGCAGCTGACATTGCCCAGCCGGAACCGCAGCCCCACCGCCTCGCCCCCGCGGAACAGGTTCTGGCGCACGGTATTGCCGATGATGCACACCGCCTTGCCCGCCGATTGCTCCGCCGGGGTCCAGTTGCGCCCGCTCACCAGCGGCCATGGCTGGACCGTGAAATAGGCGTTGGTGGTGCCATTGATCGTCGTCGACCAGTTCGCGCCTTCGTAGATGGCGGTGGCCGACGCCTGTGCCTGCGGGGCGACGGCGGTGACGCCCGCGATCTGCGTGGCGATGGCGGTGACGTCCTCCGGCTTGAAATCGGGCGGGCGCGGACCACCGCCGCCGCGGCCGAAGCCCTGCCCGGGGCGGATCTGCAGGATGTTGGTGCCCAGCGAGGAGATGTTCTGCTGCACCTGCGCCGTCGTCGCCTTGCCCAGCGTCACCATCGTCACGACCGCGCCGACGCCGATCACAATCCCCAATATGGTCAGGAACGAGCGCAGCAGGTGCCGCCGGATCGACCGGATCGCCAGCAGGAAGGTCGTCCCCAGCATCAGCCGCGCTCCACCCCAACGGCCGCGACCGGCACACCCGGCGGATGCTGCGCCTCGATCCGCTCGACCAGTCCGTCGCGGAAATGCACGACGGTGCGGGCATAGGCGGCCATGTCCGGCTCGTGCGTCACCATCAGCACCGTGATCCCGCTGTCGCGGTTCAGCCCGGTCAGCAACTCCATGATCTCCACCGACCGTTCGGAATCGAGGTTGCCGGTCGGCTCGTCGGCCAGCAGCACGTCGGGCTGGGTCACGATCGCGCGGGCGATCGCCACGCGCTGCTGCTGCCCGCCCGACAGCTCCGCGGGGGTATGATCCCACCAGCGATCCAGCCCGACCTTCTCCAGCGCACCCATCGCCGCGGCACGCCGCGCCTTCTTGTCGTCGCCGCGGTACAGCAGCGGCAGTTCGACATTCTCCAGCGCGCTGGTGCGGCTCAGCAGGTTGAACCCCTGGAACACGAAGCCCAGGTAGCGCCGCCGCAGCAGCGCGCGCTGGTCCCGGTCCAGCGCCTCGACATGATGGCCGCGGAACAGGAAGGTGCCGCCGCTCGGCACGTCCAGGCACCCCAGGATGTTCATTGTCGTCGACTTGCCCGAGCCGGACGGCCCCATCACCGCGACGAAATCGCCGGTGGCGATGTCAAGGTCGACGCCCTTCAGCGCGCGGAACTGCGTGGCGCCCTCGCCATAGACCTTGGTGACGCCGCGCAGCTCGATCAGGGGCGGGTTACTGGCCACCCGCGCCGCCCCCGCCGGGCCGCCCGCCCGCCCGCCGCCGGCTGCCGCCGCCGCCGCCCGCCGCATCGTCGCCGCTCGCCAGCTGGCCGGTGATGACCTGCATCCCCGGATTCAGAGCGCCGGACAGCACCTCGGTCAGCGTGCCGTTGGTGTCGCCGGTCGTCACCTGCACCGGCTGCGGCGTGCCGTCGTCGCCCTTGACGTAGACCGTCTGCTGCGCGCCGCGCGTCAGCGTCGCGGTGCGATCCGCCCCGCCGCCGCCCCGCCGCCGCCCGCGCGGCACCAGCGATCCGGCGATCCCGCCGCCGCGTCCGCCGTCGCCCGCCCCGCTGTCGGGCTTGAACCGGAACGCGGCGTTCGGGACCAGCAGCGCGTTGCGCTTGTCGGCGGTGACGATATCGGCGGTCGCGGTCATGCCGGGGCGCAGCTGGAACGTCGGGTTGGCGACCGTCAGGTCCGCGGCATAGGACACCACCTGCCCCGTCGTCGCGCCGGTGGCGCTGCTGCCGGTCGAACTCGACGATGCGGTCGCGTTGCTGACCGTCAGGTTCGATCCCAGGTCGACGCGCGTAATCGTCGCGGGGAAGGTGCGCCCCGGAAAGGCATCCACGGTAAACGTCGCCTTCTGCCCGGTGCGCACCTCGCCCACGTCTGCCTCGTCGATCGCGACCTCCAGCTTCATCTTCGACAGGTCTTCGGCGATGACGAACAGGGTCGGGGTGTTGAACGATGCCGCCACCGTCTGTCCGGGGTCGACCTGCCGCGCCAGCACCACGCCGTTGACGGGGGAGCGGATGATCGCCCGCGCGCGCTGCGTCTGCGACTGCGCCAGCTGCGCACGCGCCGCGGTCACGTTCGCCTCCGCCACGCGCAGCGCGGCCACTGCCCGCTTCGCATCGGCCTGCCCGGTCTGCAATTCCGCCTTCGACGGGACACGGCCGTTCGACAGCCGCGACACCTCTTCCAGCCGCGCCAGCTGTGCCTGCGCCTCCGCCACCGTGGCGCGCGCCTGATTGACCTGCGCGACGTTCGCGGCCAGCTGCGCCTGCCCCGCGCGGATCTGGTCGTCGATCTGCTCGGGATCGATCAGCGCCAGCGGCTGCCCCGCAGTGACGCGGTCGTTGACGTCGACGACAACGCGCGTGACCAGCCCCGACAGCTGCGATCCGACCGTCACCTGGTTGGTCGGCGCCAGCTTCCCCGTGGCCGACACCGTGACGGTCAGATTGCCGCGCTGGACCGGCACCGTCGCGTAATCGGGCTTGTCCGATCCGCCGAACACGCATTTCGACAGCAGCAGCGCCGCAGCGACCAGCACCACCGCCAGCACGATCCACTTGATCCGGCGGCGCCATGCCGGCTGCGGCGTGACGCCCAGGAATTCGTCGGTAGCAGGATCGGCCATCAGCGGGTTCCGTCGGTAGCGGTGGTGGCGGGCGCTTCGGGGACGACGGTGGCATCCCACCCGCCGCCCAGCGCGCCGTACAATTGGATCAGCGCGGTGGCCGCATCGGCATGCGCCTGCGCCGCGGCGTTGCGCGCCGACAGCAGCGTCGCCTCCTGCTGGCTCAGCGTCGTGAAGTCGGTCAGCCCGCTGCGGTATTGCGCGCGCGACAGCAGCGCGGCGGCATTGGCCGCGTCATAGGCGATCGCCAGCTCCCGCTCGCGCCGGCGCGCGGTGTCGAGCGCGACGACGCCGTTCTCGACATCCTCCAGCGCGGTCAGCACGATGCCCTTGTACGCCGCCAGCGCGCCATCGGCGGCGGCACGCTGCCCGCGCACCTGGCTGCGCAGCCGGCCACCGTTGAAGATCGCCTGCGTCAGCCCGGCGAACAGACCGCCGGTGACGGTGTCGAGCAGGCCGCCCACCCCCGCAGCGCGGGTGTTGATGTTCCCGCTGATCGCCAGGTTGGGGTAGAGCGCCGCCTCCGCCACGCCGATCCGCGCCACCGCCGCCGCCAGCGCGCGTTCGGCCGAACGCACGTCCGGGCGCTGGCGCAGCACGTCGGCGGGGATGCCCGCGCCGACCATTGCGGGACCGTTGGGGATCGGCCGCGCGACCGCCAGCAGCGGCCGGAGCGCGCCGGGCGCCTGCGCGGTCAGCACGCCCAGCCGCGCGACCGCGGAGCTATATTGCTGCTCAAGCGAGGGGATAGACGCGGCGGTCTGCGCCCGCTGCGCCCGCGCCTGTTCCTGATCGAGCGAGGAGACCAGCCCGGCCTGTACCCGGAAACCGGCAATCTCCAGATTGTCGTCCTGCAACGCCAGGCTGGCGCGCGCATTGCCCAGTTGCGCCTGGTACAGCCGCGCGAGGACGTAATTGCGCGCCACCTCCTGCTCGACCGTCAGCAGCGTCGTGGCATAATCGAAGCCGGAGGACTGATATTGCGCGCGGCTCGCCTCGATCGTGCCGCGCACGTCCCCGAACAGGCCCAGCTGATATTGCGCGCTGGCGCCCAGCGAGAAATTGTTCGCGCCGCCGCCGCCGACATTCTGAACCGTGCCGTCGGGCAGCGTGATTGTCTGCCCCCCGCCGCGCAACGTCTCCGACCGGCTGTAGCCCGCGCTGCCGCTCAGGCTGGGGAACAGGTCCGCGCGGCTCTGTACCAGCGCTTCGCGCGCCTGCCGCAGCCGCGCGACCGCCTGCGCCACGTCCAGATTGGCCGCGGCCGCCTGTTCGACCAATTGCCCCAGCACCGGATCGTCGAAGCGCCGCCACCAGCGCGTCAGATCCTCGCGCGAGGGCGCCGCCGGCACGGAATATGACGCCGGAACGCCCAGTGCGGCGGCGGATTGCGGCTGATAGTCAGGCCCGACGCTGCACCCCGCCACGGCAAGGGCAGCGACCGCCGCGGGGACGAGGCGCTTCATGACATCGGCATGAAGCCCGCCCCCCGCGGCGTCCAGTACGAAAATGTCGCAGAATGTCGCAAGGCCGCATCACCGCGGCAATACGATCACTCCAGTTCCAGGATCACCTGATCCACCGCCAGGCTGTCGCCCGCCGCCGCGCTGACCGACTTGACCGTCGCGGCCTTCTCGGCGCGCAGGATGTTCTCCATCTTCATCGCCTCGACCACCGCCAGCGGCTGCCCAGCCTCCACCTTGTCGCCCGGCGCGACGTCCAGCCGCACCAGCAGCCCCGGCATCGGCGCGATCAGGAACTTCGACAGGTCCGGCGGCACCTTGTCGATGAGATGCTGTGCATAGGGTGCGATGCGGGCCGGCAGCACGCGCACCTTGTGGCTGGCGCCGCGCGCGTTGAGCGTGAAGCCGGTGCGCGTCCGCGTCAACTTGACGGTCAGCGGCGCGCCCGCTTCCTCGTCGAGCGGCTCGACCACGAGCAGCCGGTCGCCCGGCGTATATTCGATCGCGACCGGCAGGTCCGTACCGTCGACGGTCAGCCCGTCAGTCGAGATCGTCACGACATGATCTGCCTTGCCGATGCGCACCACCCAGTCGGCGGGCGGGCGCAGCCGGCCGCCCAGCTGGCCATCGACACGCCGCGCGCGATCCGCCTCCGCCGTCGCGGCGAACGCCGCCACCCCGGCGAGCGTGCGCAGCACGTCGTCCGACGCGGGCGCGCCGTGGAAGCCCTCGGGATATTCCTCCGCGATGAACCCGGTGGTGATGTTGCCCGACCGGAAACGCGGATGCTGCATCAGCGCCGACAGGAAATCGAGGTTGGTGCCCGGCCCCTCGATCTCGAACGCGTCCAGCGCGGCGACCTGCTTGTCGATCGCCTCTTCGCGCGTGGCGCCATGCGTGACCAGCTTGGCGATCATCGGGTCGTAGAACATGCTGACCTCGCCGCCCTCGGCCACGCCGTCATCGACGCGAACGCCGTCGCCGGCCTCCGGCGGCTGATAGCGGACCAGCCGGCCGATCGACGGCAGGAAGCCGCGATACGGATCCTCGGCATAGACGCGGTTTTCCACCGCCCAGCCGTTGATCTTCACGTCCTTCTGCGCGAACGCCAGCTTCTCGCCCGCCGCCACGCGGATCATCTGCTCGACCAGGTCCAGCCCGGTGATCTCCTCGGTGACCGGGTGCTCCACCTGAAGCCGGGTGTTCATCTCCAGGAAGTAGAAGCTCTCGCCGGTCTTGTCGGCGCCGCTGACGATTAGTTCGACCGTACCCGCACTGTAATAGCCGACCGCCCGCGCCAGCGCGACCGCCTGTTCGCCCATCGCCTTGCGCATCTTCGGCGTGACGAACGGCGACGGCGCTTCCTCGACCACCTTCTGATGGCGGCGCTGGATCGAGCATTCGCGCTCGTTCAGGTACACGATATTGCCATGCTGGTCGCCCAGCACCTGGATCTCGATATGCCGTGGGCTTTCGATGAACTTCTCGATGAAGACGCGGTCGTCGCCGAAGCTCGCCAGCCCCTCGCGCTTCGTCGCCTCGAACCCCTCGCGCACGTCCTTCTCGGACCAGGCGAGGCGCATCCCCTTGCCGCCGCCGCCGGCCGACGCCTTCATCATCACCGGATAGCCGATGTCATTGGCGATCTTCACCGCCGCATCGGTATCGGCGATCTCGCCCAGGAAGCCGGGGACGACGTTGACGCCGGCTTCCTTCGCCAGCTTCTTCGATTCGATCTTGTCGCCCATCGCGGCGATGGCCTTGGGCGGGGGGCCGACGAACGCGATGCCGGCATCGGCGCACGCCTTCGCGAAGCTCTCACGCTCCGACAGGAAGCCATAGCCGGGGTGGATGCAGTCCGCGCCCGTCTCCTTCGCCGCCTTCAGGATCAGGTCCGCCTTCAAATAGCTTTCCGCCGCCGGCGCCGGTCCCAGCCGCACCGCCTCGTCCGCCATCAGCACGTGCGGGCTGCGCGCGTCCGCGTCGGAATAGACCGCAACCGTCGCGATCCCCATCCTCTTGGCGGTGCGGAACACGCGGCACGCGATCTCGCCGCGATTGGCGACCAGGATTTTCTTGAACAACGGTCTCTCCCAGTTTTCTCGTCGTTCCCCGGCGAAGGCCGGGGCCCAGTTACGGACGTCCCGTTGCTGGACCCCGGCCTTCGCCGGGGAACAGCTCATTCCTATTCCGCCGCCTCGCACATCCGCGCGCGCATCGGCTCCTCCGCCTGCATCGGCGTCACGCCCAGCTTGGCGAACAGCGCGGCGTCGGCGCTGTCGCCGCGGTTGCCCGCGGTCAGCAGCTTGTCGCCGGTGAAGATCGAATTGGCGCCGGCCATGAAGCACAGCGCCTGAGTCGCCTCCGACATGCTCTCACGCCCCGCCGACAGCCGCACCATGCTCATCGGCATGGTGATCCGCGCGACCGCGACGGTGCGGACGAATTCGATATCGTCGATCTTGGCCAGCGGCGTGTCGGCCAGCATGTCGCCCAGCACGGTGCCCTTCACCGGCACCAGCGCGTTGACCGGCACGCTTTCGGGATGGCGCGGCAGCGTGGCGAGCGCGTGGACGAAACCGACGCGGTCACCGCGCGTCTCGCCCATCCCGACGATCCCGCCGCAGCATACGTTGATGCCCGCCTGGCGCACATTCTCCAGCGTATCCAGCCGCTCGCCGAACGTGCGCGTGGTGATGACGTCGCCGTACCGTTCGGGCGAAGTGTCGATATTGTGGTTGTAGTAATCCAGCCCCGCCTCACCGAGCCGCTGCGCCTGTTCGGGCGTCAGCATCCCCAGCGTCATGCAGGTTTCCATCCCCATGCCGCGCACGCCCTCGATCATCTGGATGATCGCATCCATGTCGCGGTCCTTGGGGTTGCGCCACGCCGCCCCCATGCAGAACCGCTGCGATCCGGCGTCCTTGGCCTCGGCGGCGCGTTGCAGCACCGCCTGCACGTCCATGAGCTTGGTCGCCTTGACCCCGCTGTCGGCCTCCACCGATTGCGAGCAATAGCCGCAATCCTCCGGGCAGCCGCCGGTCTTGATCGACAGCAAGGTGCACAATTGCACTTGCGAGGGCGCATGATGCGCGCGGTGCACCGTCTGCGCGCGGTACATCAGCTCGTCGAACGGCAGGTCGAACAGCGCCGCGATCTCGTCGCGGGTCCAGTCGTTGCGAAGGTCGGTCATCACTCGGCAGCTTCCTCTTGCGGGGGCATGTTGTGCCCGAGCAGCCGTAGCACGTCCTCCGCCGCCACGATCAAGTTCGTTCCGGGGCCGAAGATCGCCTGCACGCCCGCGTCGAACAGCGCCTGGTAATCCTGCGCCGGGATCACGCCGCCCGCGATCACCTTGATATCGGGGCGCCCGGCATCGCGCAGATGCCCGATCAGTTCGGGGATCAGCGTCTTGTGCCCCGCCGCCAGGCTGGAGGCGCCGACGACATCGACGTCCTTGTCCAGCGCCAGCTCGCTGGCTTCCTTCGGCGTCTGGAACAGCGGGCCAGGCACCACCTCGAACCCCAAGTCGCCGAACATGCTGCTGACCAGATTGGCACCGCGATCGTGGCCGTCCTGCCCCATCTTGGCGACGAACATCCGCGGCTTGCGGCCCAGCCGGCGCTCGACCGCCTCGACCCCGCGCAGCAGCCGCTCCCAGCGCCCGTCCTCCTTGTACGCGCCGCCGTAGATGCCCTTCACCGGCGTCGGCTGCGTGCCGAACCGGCCGAACACATCCTCCATCGCGCTGGAAATCTCGCCGAGCGTCGCACGGCGCCGCGCGCATTCGACCGCCAGTTCCAGAAGGTTGCCGTCGCCCTTCGCACCCTCGCGCAGCGCGTCGAGCGCGGCGCGGCACGCCTCATCGTCGCGCTCGGCCTTCATCTTGTTGATGCGGCGGATCTGCGCCTCGCGCACGGCATGGTTGTCGACGTCGAGGATCTCGATCGGATCCTCATTGTCCTTGCGATACTTGTTGACGCCGACGATCACGTCCTCGCCGCGATCGACGCGCGCGGCGCGCGCGGCGCTGGCTTCCTCGATCATCGCCTTGGGCCAGCCGGCGCCGACCGCCTTGGCCATCCCGCCCTCACGCTCGACGCGCTCGATGATCGCCCAGGCATCGTCGACCAGCCGCTTGGTCAGCGCCTCGATATAGTAACTGCCGCCAAGCGGATCGACGACATTGCACATGCCGGTCTCCTCCTGGATCACCAGCTGCGTATTGCGCGCGATCCGGGCGGAAAAATCGGTGGGCAGCGCGATCGCCTCGTCCAGCGCGTTGGTGTGGAGCGACTGCGTCCCCCCCAGCATCGCCGCCATCGCCTCGATCGTGGTGCGCATGACGTTGTTGTACGGGTCCTGCTCGGTCAACGAGACGCCGCTGGTCTGGCAATGCGTGCGCAGCATCTTGCTGCGCTCGTCCTTCGCGCCCAGCTGCGTCATGACGCGATGCCACAGCACCCGTGCAGCGCGCAGCTTGGCGATCTCCATGAAGAAGTTCATGCCGATCGCGAAAAAGAAGCTCAGCCGGCCGGCAAACCTGTCGATGTCCAGCCCGGAGGCGACACCGTATTTCACATATTCCATGCCGTCGGCGATGGTGAAGGCCAGCTCCTGCACCTGCGTCGCGCCGGCTTCCTGCATGTGATAGCCGGAAATCGAGATCGAATTGAATTTCGGCATCTCGCGGCTGGTATAGCCGAAGATGTCGCTGATGATCCGCATGCTGGGTTCGGGCGGGTAGATGTACGTGTTGCGGACCATGAACTCCTTGAGGATGTCGTTCTGGATGGTCCCGTCGAGCAATTTGCGGTCGACGCCCTGTTCCTCGCCCGCGACGATGAAGAACGCCAGGATCGGGATCACCGCGCCGTTCATCGTCATCGACACGCTCATCTGGTCAAGCGGGATGCCGTCGAACAGGATCTTCATGTCCTCGACGCTGTCGATCGCCACGCCCGCCTTGCCGACGTCGCCGGTCACGCGCGGATGGTCGCTGTCGTAACCGCGGTGGGTCGCCAGGTCGAACGCCACCGACAGCCCCTTCTGCCCCGCCTTGAGGTTGCGGTGGTAGAAGGCGTTCGATTCCTCGGCGGTGGAAAAGCCGGCATACTGCCGGATCGTCCACGGGCGGCCGGCGTACATCGATGCGCGCACGCCGCGCGTGAACGGCGCGAACCCGGGCAGGCCGGGGTCCCACTCGCCGACGTCCTCGGCGGTGTACAGCGGCTTGACGTCGATCCCCTCCGGCGTGCGCCAGGTCAGATCCTTGCCCTTGACCTCCTTGTCGGCGGCCTTCGCCCAGCTGTCCAGCGTCGGCGCGGGGGCGGCGGTGTCGTTCTTCTCGCTCATAATTCTTCCATCGGCCTCCAGCCGAACAGCGCCTCGCTCATGTCGGTGGCGAAGCCTTGGACATTGCCGCCGCGCGGATTCGCGCCGGGCGTCTTTCCCTGATCGTGCACGCGGTCGATCGCCTGCCCGCGGATCGCGCAGGCCAGCAGCGTGCCGACCCCGCCGTGGCCGACGAACAGCGTCGGCCGCGCCTCGTGCCCCGCCAGCACGTCGCGGGTCGCAGCGACGATCCGCGCCTGCGCCGCGCGCGCCGTCTCCCAGCCGCGCACCGACGCGTCCGGATCGGCAAAGAAGGCGTCGGCGGTCGCCTCGAACTCGTCGGGCGGCAGGAAGCCGGTGGCGGAGCGGTCGTTCTCCCCCATGTCCTGCGCAGTCTCCACCGGGACGCCGATCGCGTCGCCGATCAGGTGCGCCGTTTCCTGCGCCTTGTCCTCGTCGCTGCTGACGATCCGCTCGATCGCGTGCAGCCAGGCACGGTGGCGGATCGCCTCCACCCGCGCCCGCCCGACGGCGGACAGGCCCCATTGCGGCACGGGTACCGCGGGGTCGATCCGCACCTCGGGGTGCGACAGGTAGAGCGCGGTGGTCACCGGCCCGTGAACGCGGGCTTGCGCTTCTGGATGAAGCTCAGCGCGCCTTCGCGCGCGTCGGCGGTGCCGCCGGCGCGGCGCTGGCCCTCCGCCTCGGCGCGCAGCACCTGGTCGAACGATCCGTCCAGCGCGGTCAGGATGTTGCGCCGCATCGTCGACAGCGCCACCGTCGGCCCCGCCGCCAGCTTCGTCGCCAGCGCCAGCGCCTCGTCCATCAGCGCCGCATCGTCGACCGCCTTGTAGATCAGCCCCCATTCCTGCGCCTGTTCGGCGCCGATCCGTTCGCCCAGCATCATCATTTGCGTCGCGCGCGGCTTCCCTATCGCCTTGGTCAGCAGCCAGGTCGAGCCGCCGTCCGGGACCAGCCCGATGTTGACGAATGCCTGGAGGAAATAGGCCGATCGCCCCGCGAACACGAAATCGCCCGCCAGTCCGATCGAACAGCCGACCCCCGCCGCCGGGCCGTTGACCGCGGTGACGACCGGAATGTCGAGCTGCATGATCTGGCTGAGCGCCGGGTTGTAATGGTTCATCAGCGCGCGATGGCTGGCGTCCCCGCCGGTCACCGCACTGTCGCCGCCGCGCGCCTGCAGGTCCGCGCCCGAACAGAACGCGCGGCCCGCGCCGGTGATCAGCAGCGCACGCGCCCCCTGCAGGTCATACAGCGCGACCGACAGGTCGTCCGCCATCTGCAGCGATGCGGCGTTGAGCCGCTCCGGCCGGTTGAGCGTGACGACCAGCACGTCGCCCTTCCGTTCGGTCAGGATCGTTTCATATTCGGCCACGGCTTCTCTCCTCAATGGTCGCCTTTTGGCGACTCCATCAGTTCGACGAGCATCCCGCCGAAGTCCTTGGGGTGAACGAACACGATCGGGGTGCCGTGCGCACCGATCCGCGGTTCGCCCAGCACCGTCGCCCCGTTCGCCTTCAAATGGGCGACGGCGGCATGGATGTCGGGCACCTCGAAACAGACGTGGTGCTGCCCGCCGGCCGGGTTCTTCTTCAGGAACCCAGCGATCGGCGAGTTCTGGTCATACGGCTCGATCAGCTCGATCTGCGTATTGGGCGCGTCGATGAAACACACCTTCACGCCCTGCGCGGGCAGGTCGAACGGCTCGCCGATCGCCGCGGCGCCGAGCAGGGTGCGGTAGGTTTCGATCGATGCGGCGATCGACGGCGTCGCGACGCCGACATGGTTGAGGCGGCCGAGGTTCATGCATCCTGTCCTTTTGCCGTCACTCCGGCAGAAGCCGGGGTCTTCGGATGGCGGGAGATGCCAGCCTTCGCTGGCATGACGATCCCGTCACAACGGAATGTTGTCATGCTTCTTCCACGGATTCTCCAGCGCCTTGTGCCGCAGCTTGCGCAGGCCCAGCGCGATGCGGCGACGCGTCGAATGCGGCTGGATCACCTCGTCGATGAAGCCCTTGCTCGCCGCGACGAACGGGTTGGCGAAGCGCGCTTCGTATTCGCGGGTCTTTTCCGCGATCCCTTCCTCGTTCAGCCCGCGGAAGATGATCTCCACCGCACCCTTCGCGCCCATCACCGCGATCTCCGCGGTCGGCCAGGCGTAGTTGAGGTCGCCGCGCAGGTGCTTGGACGCCATCACGTCATAGGCGCCGCCATAGGCCTTGCGCGTGATGACGGTGATCTTCGGCACGGTCGCCTCGGCATAGGCGAACAGCAGCTTGGCGCCATGCTTGATGATGCCGTTATGCTCCTGCGCGGTGCCGGGCAGGAAGCCGGGGACATCGACGAAGGTGACGATCGGAATGTCGAACGCGTCGCAAACGCGTCGCAGAAGCGCACGAAGCGCGCCGCCTTCTTCGACGAATTGATATCCAGCACCCCCGCCAGCACCATCGGCTGGTTGGCGACGATCCCGACGGTCCGCCCCTCGATCCGGCCGAAACCGGTGATGACGTTGCCGGCGTGCGCGGGCTGCACCTCGAAGAAATCGCCCTCGTCCACCACCTTACGGATCAGCTCGTGCATGTCGTAGGGCTGGTTGGCATTGGCGGGGATCAGCGTGTCGAGGCTGTCCTCGATCCGGTCCCACGGGTCGTCGGTCGGCCGTTCCGGCACGCCATCGCGGTTCGACGCGGGCAGGAAGTCGATGAAGTCGCGCGCCGCCAGCAGCGTCTCGATATCGTCCTCGAACGCGACGTCGGCGACGCTGGTCTTGGTGGTGTGGGTGATCGCGCCGCCCAACGCCTCCTGCGTCACCACCTCGTTCGTCACCGTCTTCACCACGTCGGGACCGGTGACGAACATGTAGCTGCTGTCCTTCACCATGAAGATGAAGTCGGTCATCGCCGGGGAATAGACCGCGCCGCCCGCGCACGGCCCCATGATGAGGCTGAGCTGCGGCACCACGCCGCTCGCCAGCACGTTGCGCTGGAACACCTCGGCATAGCCGCCCAGCGACGCCACGCCTTCCTGGATGCGCGCGCCGCCCGAATCGTTCAGGCCAATTACCGGCGCGCCGACCTTCATCGCCATGTCCATGACCTTGCAGATCTTCTGCGCATGGCGTTCGGACAGCGAGCCGCCGAAGACGGTGAAATCCTGGCTGAACACGAACACCAGCCGGCCGTTGATCGTCCCCGATCCGGTGATGACGCCGTCACCGGGGATCACCTGTTCCTGCATCCCGAAATCGACGCAATTGTGCTCGACGAACATGTCGAGCTCCTCGAAGCTGCCCTCGTCCAGCAGCACGTCGAGCCGCTCGCGCGCGGTCAGCTTGCCCTTGGCATGCTGCGCGTCGATGCGCTTTTGCCCGCCGCCCAGACGCGCGGCGGCGCGCTTCTTTTCGAGTTCGGCGATCGTCGACGACATCCATCTCTCCCAAGACGTGGTGGCGGCCTTCCTGCCGCGCGACCGCGACCAGCGCAAATGCGAAGTTGCGAAGTTGCGAATGGTCGGGTTGCAAACTAGACGCCGGGGGATGAAACAGCGCCTCTACGCCGGCCAGACGCTGCGCAACCTGCGCCGCGCCGCGCATCTTAACCAGCGCGCGATGGCGGCGCGGCTGGGCGTGTCGGTCAGCTATTTGTCGCAGCTGGAAAGCGATACGCGCCCGCTGACCGCCGCGGTCACCGCGACGCTGGCGCAGCATTTCCCCGCCGCGCTTGCCGGGATCGAGGGGGAGGCGCCCGCGCGGCGGCTGGCGGCGCTGGGCCATGCGCTGGCCGATCCCGCGGTCGCGCCGCTGCCGCCCGAGGCGATCGCGCAACTCGCCAGCGAGCAGCCCGACCTCGCCGACCGCCTGATCGCGCTCCACGCTGCCAAGCGCGCCGCCGAGGAGCGCGTCGCGCTGGCGGAGGAGGCGATGACCGCAGGCGTCGGCGCGCGGCTGCCGTGGGAGGCGGTGCGCGACTGGTTCCACGACGCGGGCAATTACGTCGACGCGCTCGACCGCGCGGCGGAGGCGCTGGCCGACCGCGATCCGCCCGCCGCGCTGCTGGCCGCGCACGGCATCCGCATCGCCACCGACGCCGACGAGGATGCGCCGCTGGCACGTTTTGCGGGCGGGACGCTGACGCTCAACGCCGCGCTGCCGGAGGAAAGCCGCCGCTTCCTGATCGCGCACCGGCTGGCCGCGCTCGCCTTCGCCGACGCGATCGAGGCGATCGTCGCCGACGCGCCGCTCGCGCAGCCGGAGGCGCGGCGGCTGCTGGCGATCGGGCTGGCCAATTATGCCGCGGGGGCGCTGGTGATGCCGTATCGCGCCTTCCGGGCCGAGGCGCGGCGGCTGCGTCATGACATCGACCGGCTGTCGCGGCGCTTCGGCGTCAGCTTCGAACAGGCGTGCCACCGGCTTTCCACGCTGCAACGCCCCGGCGAGGAGGGCATCCCCTTCTATTTCTGCCGGGTCGACATGGCGGGGAACATCACCAAGCGGCATTCGGCGACGCGGCTGCAGTTCGCGCGCTTCGGCGGCGCCTGCCCGTTGTGGCACGTTCACGAAGCGGTCGCGATCCCCGACCGCATCCTGGTGCAGCACGCCGAGACGCCCGACGGCGTGCGCTATATCTCGATGGCCAAGGGGCTGGTGAAGCCGTCGGGGCGCTTCGCCCGCGCGCCGCGCCGCTATGCCGTGGCGCTGGGGTGCGAGGCGGTTCATGCCGCCGACTTCGTCTATGCCGACGCGGTCGATCGCGCCGGGCCGCCGACCCCGATCGGCATCAGCTGCCGGCTGTGCCCGCGCACCGATTGCGACCAGCGCGCCTTCCCCCCCACCGATCGCGCGATCGCGGTGGAGGGCGAGGTGCGCGGCGTGGTGCCGTACCGGGTGGTGTGACGCACCCTCACGCCGCCTCCTCGTACGGAACCCCCGCCGCCGCGGCGAGCAGGCGCTTTTCCAGGGTCTTGAGCCGCGCGCCGGGGGCCAGTTTGTCGCCGGTCAGGTCGGTGAGGTAGAAGGTGTCGACCGCGCGCTCGCCATAGGTGGCGACATGCGCGCTGTGGATCGTCACCTTCGACACGAACAGGGCATAGGCCAGCTGGTTGAGCAAGGCCGGGCGGTCGCGCGCGGCCACCTCCACCACGGTGAAGCGGTTCGACGCCTTGTTGTCGATCAGCACCGACGGTTCGATGCGGAAGGCGTCGGCGCGGGTGCGCGGCAGCGCCTTGGCCTTCAGCCGGTCGGTCATCTTGCCGCGCCCGGCCAGTGCATCCTCGATTGCCCTGGTCAGCCGGCCGAGCTGATCCGCTTCGTCGAACGGGCGGCCGAGCGGGTCCTGGACCAGGAAATTGTCGAGCGCCATGCCGTCGCGGGTCGTGTGGATGCGCGCGTCGATGATGTTGCCGCCCGCGACATGGATCGCGCCGGCGATGCGGCTGAACAGACCCGGGTGATCGGCGGCATAGACGGTGACCAGGGTCGCGCCGCGATCGGGATAGACCCGCGCGTCGATCGACAGCAGCGCATCGCCGGCCGCCGACACGAAGGCGGCGTTGTGCGCCAGCACGTCGGCCGGCTCGGCGATCCAATACGCCTCCGGCATGCGGTGGGCATAGTCGGCGAGCCGCGCCGCATCCCAGCCCATCGCGTCGGCGACGCCCTGCTGGCGCGCCGCGATCCGTTCCGTGCGGCCCTTCTGCTTGTGCCCCAGCCGCAGCACTTCCTCCGACCGGTCGAACAGGTCGTCGAGCAGCTGCCCCTTCCACCCGTTCCACGTCCCCGGCCCGACCGCGCAGATATCCACCACCGTCAGCACCAGCAGCAGCCGCAGCCGCTCCGGGCTTTGCACCACTTCGGCGAAGTCGAGGATCGTCTTGAAATCGGTCAGGTCGCGCTTGAACGCGGTATGCGACATCAACAGGTGGTGGCGCACCAGCCAGGCGACCGTCTCGGTTTCCGCCGCGGTCAGCCCGAAGCGCGGGCACACCCGTTCGGCTACCTCGGCGCCCAGGATCGAATGGTCGCCGCCGCGCCCCTTGGCGATATCGTGCAGCAGCACCGCGACATACAGGACGCGGCGCGACACGATCTGCTCCATCATCGCGCTGGCCAGCATATGGTCGGTGCGCGATTCGCCCTTCTCCATCCGCGACAGCAGGCCGATGGCGCGGATCGTATGTTCGTCCACCGTATAATGGTGGTACATGTCGAACTGCATCTGCGCGACGACGCGCGCGAAATCGGGCAGGAAACGGCCCAGCACGCCGGTTTCGTTCATCCAGCGCAGCACCAGCTCCGGATCGTTGCGGCTGGTCAGCACGTCGAGGAACAGCGCATTGGCGCGCGCATCGCGCCGCACCGTCGCGGCCAGCCGCGCATCGCGGGTGGCGCAGCGCAGCGCCAGCGGGTGGATTTCCATGCGACGTTCGGCCGCCAACGCGAACACCTCCAGCAGGCGCACCGGATCGTCCTGGAAGAAGGCGTCGTCGGGCAGCGCGATCCGCCCGCGGTCGACGGTGAAGCCGTTCAGCTTCTGCGGCGCGCGGCGCAGCCGCGGCAGGCCGTAGCGGCGGCGCGCGGCGAACTTCTCGTCCAGATGCGCCAGGAACAATCCGGTCAGCGAACCGACCGCCTTGGCCTGGATGAAGTAGAATTGCATGAAGCGTTCGACCGCGGACTTGCCGGGGCGCGCGGCGTAACGCATCCGCTCCGCGATCTCGCGCTGATAGTCGAAGGTCAGCCGGTCCTCCGCCCGCCCCGCGATCAGGTGCAGGTGGCAGCGCACCGCCCACAGGAAATTGTCGGCGCGGTGGAAGGCGCGATATTCGTCGGGAGTGAACAGCCCGACGTCGACCAGCTGCGCCGCGCGGTTGACGTCATAGACGTATTTGCCGATCCAGAACAGCGCGTGCAGGTCGCGCAGCGCGCCCTTCCCCTCCTTCACGTTCGGTTCGACGACATAGCGCGTGTCGCCCATGCGCAGGTGGCGGGCATCGCGCTCGGCCAGCTTGTCGGCGATGAACTGGCGTTCGGTACCGCTGCGCACGTCGTCGCGGAAACGGCGCGCGGCATCGGCGTACAGCGCCTCGTCCCCCCAGACGAACCGCCCTTCCAGCAGCGCGGTGCGCACCGTCACGTCGCCCTTCGCCTCGCGCACCATATCGTCGAGCGAGCGGCTGGAGTGGCCGATCTTCAGCCCCAGATCCCACAGGGTATAGAGCATCGATTCGATCGCCTGCTCGGCCCAGGGGGTCTGTTTCCACGGCGTCACGAACCCGATGTCGACATCGGAGAAGGGCGCCATCTCGCCCCGGCCATAGCCGCCGACCGCGATCAGCAGCAGCCGTTCGGCGGCGGTCGGGTTGCTGCGCGGATAGAGCCGCTGCGTCGTGAAATCGGCCAGCGCGATCAGTAATTTGTCGACCAGATACGCCTGGGCGTTGGCCGCCTCGATCCCGCGCGTCGGGTGGGTTTCCAGCCGCCGCGCGATTTCCGCGCGCCCCTCGTCCAGCGCGGCGCGCAGGATCACGCCCGCCGCGCGGCGGGCGGCCGCCTTGTCGTGCGGGTCGATGCCCGCGAGCCGTTCGGCCAGGACGCGCCCGTCGACGATCGACCGGCGATGGGAAAGATGATCGAAACGCCCGCTCATGCCCCCCGCCATAGGCGATCGTTCCCGCCCCGTCGAACCCCGCCGGATGGTGGCGAATGTTGCGAATGTTGAGACGATCGCACCCCTTCTCAACCAACCGCCGCCACACTCACCGCCCTCCTCCCCTTCCAGGGGAGGAATTCGCACCGGGGTACGACCGCCGGCCGATGTAGGACAGCGATCTCGCGCGGCCCGCGACCTTCCGCTAGGCTGGCGCGATGGCGACACGGGACGGACAGGCGCAGCGCGCGCAGGCGGGATGGGCGGCGTGGCAGCGCGGCGAGGCGGGCGCGGCGCGCGAGGCGTTCGAGGAGGTCGCCGCCGCCGGGGTGGCGACGCCGCAATTGTGGCTGTTGCTGGCGCAGGCGCGCGCGGTGACCGGGGCGGAGCGCGCCGCGGTGGCCGGCGCGCTCGACCGGGTGCTGGCCGCCGAGCCGTTCAACCTCCACGCGCTGGTGATGCGCGGCGACCATGCCGAGGACGATCGCGCCGCCTGCTCCTTCTACGGCCTGGCGCTGTCGCGCGCGAGCGAGGCGGAGCGCCGCCAGCCGATGCTGGTGGAGGCGCAGGCGCGGCTGGCGGCGGCATCCGCGCGCTTTTCCGACCATCTGCGCGCGCAGGTGGCCAATGCCGATGCCGGGCCACGCTTCGCCGAGGCGGTGGCGCTGGTGACGGGCGAGAGGCAATTGTACCTGCAACAGCCGACCAGCTTCTTCTTCCCCGGCCTGCCGCATCGCCAGTTCTTCGACGCGGGCGAGTTCGACTGGGCGCCCGCGCTGACCGCTGCGGCGCCCGCGATCCGTGCCGAGCTGGACGCGCTGATCGCCAGCGGATCGGGGGCGCAGCCCTATGTGCAGAGCGATGCGCGGCGCGCGAACCGCGGCCACGCGCTGCTCGACGATGCGCGGTGGAGCGCGTTCCACCTGATCGAGAACGGCGCACCGCATCCGCTCAACGCCGCGCGCTGCCCGGCGACGCTGGCGGCGCTGGCGCAGGCGCCGCTGCCGCAGATTGCGGGCCGCTCGCCGATGGCGCTGTTCTCGGTCCTGCAGCCGCACACCCATATCCCGCCGCACAACGGGATGCTCAACACGCGGCTGATCGTCCACCTGCCGCTGATCGTGCCGGACGGCTGCCGGCTGCGCGTGGGGAACGAGGAACGCGCGGTGCGCGCGGGCGAACTGATGATCTTCGACGATTCGATCGAGCATGAGGCGTGGAACGACAGCGACGACGGGCGCGTCGTGCTGTTGTTCGAGGTATGGCGCCCGGAACTGAGCGCGGCGGAGCGCGACGCGCTGACGACGCTGTTCGGGGCGATCGGCATCTATCAGGGCGGGCAGTAAAGGCGGGGCAGCAGGACGTCGCCCCAGCGAAGGCTGGGGCCTCTGGCCGCCGGCCGCGCGCTTGCGGCATGAGATCCCAGCCTTCGCTGGGATGACGGCCAGCAGCTGCTACCCCTCCGCCCCCGTCTCCCGCGCCAGCGCCTTCAGCCGGTACAGCGTGTCGAGCGCTTCGCGCGGGGTCAGCGCGTCGACGTCGATCGCCTCCACCTCGGCGCGGATCGCGTCGCACGCTTCCTCCTCGGCCTGCGCGGCGGCGGCGAACAGCGGCAGGTCGTCCAGCCCGGCGGCCAGCCCGCCGGTCTTGGCGCGGCCCGCCTCCAGCTTCGCCAGCACCGCCTTGGCGCGCTGCACCGTGGCGGGCGGCATTCCCGCCAGCCGCGCCACCGCCAGGCCGTAGCTGCGATCGGCGGGGCCGTCCGCGAGTTCGTGGAGCAGCACCAGCTCGCCCTTCCACTCACGCGCGCGGACGTGGTGGAGGCTGAGCGCGTCGCAGCGTTCGGCCAGCCGCGTCAGTTCGTGGTAATGCGTCGCGAACAGGCAGCGGCAGCGATTGTCCTCATGGATCGCCTCCACCACCGCCCAGGCGATGGCGAGGCCGTCGTAGGTGGAGGTGCCGCGCCCGACCTCATCCAGGATCACGAAGCTGTCGGGGGTCGCCTGCGCCAGGATCGCGGCGGTCTCGACCATCTCGACCATGAAGGTGGAGCGGCCGCGCGCCAGATTGTCCGACGCGCCGACGCGGCTGAACAACCGGTCGACCAGCCCCAGCCGCGCGGCGGCGGCGGGAACGTAGCTGCCCGCCTGCGCCAGCACCGCGATCAGCGCATTCTGGCGCAGGAAGGTGGACTTGCCGCCCATGTTCGGCCCGGTCACCAGCCACAGCCGCGATCGGTCGCCCAGCACGCAATCGTTGGCGACGAAGCGGTCGCCGGAGCGTGCCAGCGCCGCCTCCACCACCGGATGGCGGCCATCGCGCACCTCGAAACAGGGGGTGTCGGCGAACGCCGGGCGCGCCCATGCCCCCTCCACCGCGCGTTCAGCCAGCGCGGCGGCGACGTCGATCCGTGCCAGCGCATCGGCAGTGGCCGCGATCGCGTCGCGGCACGCGAGCGCGGCGGCGGTCAGCTCCTCCAGATGCGCCGCCTCCGCCGCCAGCGCATGGGCGCCCGCCTGCGTCACGCTGGTGGCGACATCGTGCAGTTCGGGCGCGTTGAAGCGGACGACGCCGGCCAGCGTCTGGCGGTGGGTGAAGCCCGAATCGGCGCGCATCAGCGGGTCGGCGGCCTTGGCCGGCACCTCGATATGATAACCGAGCACGCCGTTGTGGCGGATCTTCAGCGTGGCGATGCCGGTGCGGTCGCGGAACGTCGCCTCCAGCGCGGCGATCGCGCGGCGCCCGCCGCTGCCGGTGTCGCGCAGCGCGTCGAGCGCGGCGTCATAGCCCGCGGCGATATAGCCGCCGTCCGAAGCCTCGATCGGCGGGGCGGGCACTAAAGCGCGCTTGAGCAGGTCGATCAGCGCCCCGTGGCCGCGCAGCCGTGGCGCCAGATCGGCGAGCAGCGCGGGGGCTGCGTCGATCGCGCCCAGCCGGTCGCCCAGCGCCCAGGCGCCGTCCAGCCCGTCGCGCAGCTGCGCCAGGTCGCGCGGGCCGCCGCGCCCCGCCGCCAGCCGCCCGAGCGCGCGGCCGATATCGGGCAGCGCGCGCAGCGCCGCGCGCACGCGGTCGCGCAGGGCCGCATCGTCGTGGAACAGCGCGACCAGCGCCAGCCGCGCCTCGATCGCCGCACGCGCCATCAGCGGCGCGCCGATATCGGCGGCCAGCAGCCGCGCGCCCGCGCCGGTGACGGTGCGATCGACCGCGTCGAGCAGGCTGCCCTTGCGCGCGCCTGATTGCGTCGCGGTCAGTTCCAGGCTCTCGCGCGTCGCCGCGTCGATCGCCATCGCCTCGCGCGCGGCGAGCAGCACCGGGGGGCGCAGGAACGGCAATTGCCCCTTGGCGGTGTGATCGAGATACGCGACCAGCCCGCCCGCCGCGGCCAGCGCGGCGCGCCCGAACGTGCCGAACCCGTCGAGCGTCGCGACGCCGAACAATCGCTTCAGCCGCGCCTCGCCCGCCGCGCTGTCGAAATCGGCGCGCGGGCGCCACACGGTGGCGGGCGCGTCGCTGCCGTCGGCGGCGACCACCTCCGCCGCGGCCAGCCGGGCCAGTTCCGCACCCAGCCCGGCGGCATCGCAGGCGATCACCTCGAACCGGCCGGTGGATACGTCGGCGGCGGCCAGCGCGATCTCGCCCCCCGCCTCGCCCACCGCGACGCACCAGTTGGCGGCGCGCGCATCCAGCAGCGCCTCCTCCGTCAGCGTGCCGGCGGTGACGACGCGCACGATCGCGCGGTTGACCAGCGCCTTCGACCCGCGCGCCTTGCGCGCCGCATCGGGCGTCTCGGTCTGCTCCGCGATCGCGACGCGGTGCCCCGCCTTGATGAGGCGTTGCAGATAGGCGGTTGCGGCATGGACGGGGACGCCGCACATCGGCACCTTTTCCCCGGCATGTTCGCCGCGTGCGGTCAGCGCGATGTCCAGCACCTGCGCGGCGATGCGCGCATCGTCGAAGAACAGTTCGAAGAAATCGCCCATGCGGTAGAAGAGCAGGCAATCCTGCGCCTCGGCCTTCAGCGCGTGATATTGCGCCATCATCGGGGTGGGGGTGTCGGCCATCGCGGCGGGATAGAGCGGATGGCGGGCCGGTGCAAAGCGGGTGTTGAGCCGGACGGTTCGGGCGCAAGCGGCGGGACGCGCGGCGCGGCGCGATCCGCTATCGCGGGCGACATGACGCTCTATTCCGCCCCGTTCGATTCGCCGGTCGGCACGCTGACGCTGGTCGCCGACGATGCCGGCCTTATCGCGATCCTGTGGCCCGACGATGCGCCCGGGCGGGTGCGGCTGGAGGACGCGCGCGACGACGCCGCGCACCCGGTGCTGTCCGCCACCGCCGCGCAGCTGGCCGAGTATTTCGCGGGCGGGCGCACCGCGTTCGACCTGCCGCTGGCACCGCGCGGCAGCGATTTCCAGCGCGCGGTGTGGCGCGCGCTGGACACGATCCCGTTCGGCGAGACGCGCAGCTATGCCGATATCGCGCGCGCCATCGGCCGGCCGGGGGCGGCGCGCGCGGTCGGGGCGGCGAACGGGCGCAACCCGATCTCGATCGTCACGCCCTGCCACCGCGTCGTCGGCACATCGGGCGCGCTGACCGGCTTTGCCGGCGGGCTGGCGACCAAGCGATGGCTGCTGGCGTGGGAAGCGCGCGGGGCCGCTATCGCATGAGGATCAGCGCGGCGCCGGTCAGGATGCCCAGCACCGCGCCGACGCGGCGCGCATCCACCCGTTCGCGCAGCGCGACGACGCCGATCACCAGCGCGGTGACCATCCCCGTCTCGCGCAGCGCCGCCAGCGGGGCGGTCGGGCCGAGCGCGAAGGCCGACAGCGCCAGGCCGTAGGTGACGATCGACAGCGCGCCGGCCACCGCGCCGGGGCGCCATTGCGTGCGCAGCTGGCGGAAAATGCCGCCGCGCGATGCCGCGCCGAACATCGCCAGCACCACCGCCCCCATCACCACGAACAGCCAGACGATATAGCTGCCCGGCGTCGGCGCCGCGCGCACGCCCTGCGCATCGACGACCGTATAGCCCGCGATGGTCAGCCCGGTGAACAGCGACCAGCCCAGCGCCGCGCCGCCGATATGCCGCCCGACCGCCAGCATCAGCATCGCCGCGACGATCAGCGCGATCCCCGCCACCTGCGCCGGCGTGGCGGGTTCGCCCAGGATGCCGATCGTCACCAGGGCGGTGACCACCGGGGCGGTGCCGCGCAGCACCGGATAGGCGGCGGTCAGGTCCGCGACCTGATAGGCGCGGATCAGCGCATAGAGATACACCGCATGGCCCGCCGCGCTGGCCGCCAGCCAGCCCCATGCGCCGTGCGGCAGCGGGACCAGCGCCAGCGCGGGCAGCAGGATGATCGCCGCCGCGCCGTCGGTGAAGGCGCGCGCCGCCATCTTGTCGCGCCCGCCCTTCACGATCGCGTTGACGACGGCATGGATCGACCCGGAGGCGATCATCATCGCGGCGGCGAGCGGATAGGCGGACATGCCCCGTCCGTAGCGCAGCGCGCGCTATCCGCGCTACGTCACCAGCGCGCGCAGCGCCTCCAGCGTATCGGCTTCCTCGGCCGGCTTGTCGGTGCGGATGCGCGCGATGCGGGGGAAGCGCATCGCCACGCCCGATTTGTGGCGTTTCGATTCGTGGATCGAATCGAACGCGATTTCCAGCACCAGCGACTTCTCCACCTCGCGCACCGGGCCGAAGCGCGCCAGCGTGTGCCCGCGCACGAACCGGTCGAGCTGGCGCAGTTCCTCGTCGGTGATCCCCGAATAGGCCTTGCCCACCGGCAACAACTCGCCCTCGGCGGTCCAGCAGCCGAAGGTATAGTCGCTGTAATAGGACGATCGCCGACCGTTGCCGCGCTGCGCGTACATCATCACGCAATCGGCGGTCAGCGGATCGCGTTTCCATTTGTACCACAGCCCGGTGCGCCGCCCGGCGACATAGGGGCTGTCGCGCCGCTTGAGCATCACCCCCTCGATCGCGGCGTCGCGCGCGCCGGCGCGGATCCCCTCCAGCGCGGTGAAATCGGGCGCGTCGATCACCGCGCTGACGTCGAAACGCGCGGGATCGAGCCGCGCGGCGAACGCCTCCAGCCGTGCGCGCCGCGCGGTCCAGGGCAGGGCGCGCAAATCCTCGTCGCCGTCGAACAATATGTCGTACAGGCGGACGAAGGCCGGCGCCTCCGCCAGCATCTTCGCCGATACCAGCTTGCGCCCGAGCCGCTGCTGGAGCGCGTTGAAGCTGCCTGCCTCGCCCGCCTGCGCCTGGCCGCGCACCATCAGCTCCCCGTCCACCGCGCCGTACGTGGAAAAGGCGGCGGCGACGTCCGGGAAGGCGCGGGTCACGTCGTCGCCAGTGCGGCTGTACAGGCGCGTTTCCCCCGCGACATGCACCAGCTGGACGCGGATGCCGTCCCATTTCCACTCGGCGGCATAATCGGCCAGGTCGACGCGCAATTCCTCCAGCGGATGCGCGAGCATGAACGGGCGGAACACCGGCACGTCGGCGGCGGTCGGCTGCTCCCCCGTCCCCTCCGCCCAGGCGAACAGCGCGGGATAGGGCGGGTCGATGCCGTGCCACACCTCCTCCACCGCATCGACATCGAGGCCGAAGGCATCGGCGAGCGCCTGTTTCGCCAGCCGCGCGGATACGCCGACCCGCAGGCCCCCCGTCGCCATCTTGATGAGCGCGAAGCGTTCGTCGGCGTCCATCCGGTCGAGCATCTCCGCCAGCGCGGCGGGCGCATCGGAGCGCGACAGGTGCAGCAGCCGCTCGACCACCGCGGCGACGCCGAGCGATTCGGTATCGTCGGGCGGCACCGTCGGTTCGGGCCACAGCAGCGCGACCGTTTCGGCGGTGTCGCCGACATAGTCGCGGCTCATGCGGAACAGCACGGGATCGACGCGCGCCTCGATCAGCGCGCGGATCACCGCGGGTTTCACGCCGGGAATGTCGATCTCCCCGGTCAGCGCGGCGAGCGCCCAGCCGCGATCGGGATCGGGGGTGGCGCGCAGATAGTCGCCGATCAGCTTCAGCTTGGCGTTGCGCGACCGGGTGTAGATGAGGGCATCGAGGAGCGCGGCGAAGGCGTGCATGTCATGCGCAACGCATCATCGGGCCGCCGCGCTCCCCGCGCCGTACATCGAACGCTCAGTCGATTGCGTCCTTCACCGCCTTGCCCGCGATCAGCCCCAGGACGAGGAAGATGACGAACAGCGCGATCGCGATGAAGAACAGGATCTTGGCGATCCCCACGAACGCGCCGCCGATGCCGCCGAAGCCGAGTGCGCCCAGCACCAGCCCGACGATGAGGAAGATGACGGCCCATTTCAGCATGGCGGCGCTCCGTTACGTGGGGGTGGAAATGCGGATCAGCCCTTGCGGCTGGCCTCGAACAGGAACCAGGCGCGTTCCTCGGCCTGGTCGGTCCATTCGTCGACGATGCCGCTGGTGGCATTGTCCTTGGCTTCCTCGGCGGCGTCCTTCACCTCGCGGAAGCGTTCGACCAGCTTGAGGTTGTCGTCGCGCAGTTCGGCCAGCATGTCGGCCGGGCCAACGAATTCGCGGTCGTTGTCGACGATCGACTGGCGGCGCGAAATGTCGCCGATCGAGCGCAGGGTGGTGTTGCCGGTCTTGCGCACACGCTCGGCGATGGCATCGGTCACCGCCAGGATCTGCGCCGCCTGATCGTCCATCAGCAGGTGATAGTCACGGAAATGCGGGCCGGACACGTGCCAGTGGAAATTCTTGGTCTTGAGGTACAGCGCGTAGCAATCCGCCAGCGAGGCGTTGAGCGCGTCGGCGACACTGCGCGTGTCGTTGCGCGCCAGATCGGTCGGGGTCTTCAGGGCGGGGTTGGTCTCTGCCACGGTCGGCTCCATGCGGCTGGGATTTGGTATCGCTGCTGTAACGACGCGCGCGGCGAATGGCTCCGGCAAGAATCTCGTTCAGGGTGAGCGGTGCGTCAGATCAGCGGCGTCAGATCAAGGAAAGGGCCGACAGGCCGGTCACCACGCCCGCGATCGTCAGCACCGCCGCGCTGCCAAGCCGGATCGCGCGGTGCGGCAGCCGCTGCCACCCCGCCTCCCCCAGCGCCACCGCCGCGGCGACGACCGCCAGCGCGCCGATCGTCGCGCCGACCGCCGCCGCCCAGGGCAGCACGCTGCGCGCGCCCAGCGCCGCGGCGACGAACTGCATCCGGTCGCCCAGCACCATCACGAACAGCCCCAGCAGCGCGGTGGCGGCGCGGCCGATCCGCCAGCCGGCCAGATCGTCGGGCCGGCGATGCCGCCATCCGGTCCCCAGCCCCGCCAGCAGCAGCGCGAGCGCGAGCAGCAGCAGCCGCGCCTCCGGCGTCAGCAGCGGCGCGACCGCCAGCCCGGCGGCGACCCCGATCGCGTAATTGACCGCCAGCGCGACCGCGGCGGCCGCGACGACCAGCGCGGGCGCGCGCCAGCGATCGGCCAGGATCGCCGCCAGCCACCCGGTCCGGTCGCCGGCCTGGGTGATCGCGCCCAGCACCAGCGCCGCCATCAGCGCATCCATCGGCGCCCGATCAGTGCGCGAAGCGGACCGTGCAGGCGGCGGCGAAGGCGCGGGAGGCGGCCTCGTCCTGCCGGTCACTGGCCACCGCCTCGGCCAGCAGCGCAAGCCAATGGTGGACCAGCGCGCCGCGCTCCCCGCGGGCCAGCGCCGATTCGAGCAGATGCGCCACGGTCACCGCGGGCAGCATATGGTGCCGGTGCGCGATCGCGCGGATGCGATCGACGTCGCCGGCGATTCGCGCCGGCCCGCCGCGCCATTCGATCGCCGCGATACGGTGCGACAGTTCCGCCTTCACATCCGTGATATCAGTGGCTTGCATCGGTCCTGCTCCTCGATGGACAGCCTCTCACACACCGGTTACGGCGGGCTTAATCGCAGGGCGGCGCTTGACTTGCGCGCGCAGTTGCGCCAATCGCCCGCGTCTGTCGCGGCGGAGGTGCCTTCGCCGCTATTTTTCGTTCATTCGCTTAGGAATTGGTCATGGCCAAGCCGACCACCGTCAAGATCAAGCTCGTCAGCACCGCGGACACCGGCTTCTTCTACGTCACCAAGAAGAATCCGCGCACCAAGACCGAGAAGCTGAGCTTCAACAAGTACGACCCGGTCGTGCGCAAGCATGTCGAGTTCAAGGAAGCCAAGATCAAGTGACCGGCCGAGTCGCGTAGGCGACCGTCCGGTCATCCCGGCGAAGACCGGGATCCAGGCCAAGGACGCGACGCCGCGACTCGTCATCACGTTTACCGGGAGCCGCAGGCATGCTGCCAGCGGCTCTTTTCGTGCGTCGGGTCAGACCAACTGGCTGACCGCCGCCATGAAGCGTGCCAGCGTGATCGGTTTCGACACATAGGCATTGGCGCCGGCGGCCCGGATCCGCTCCTCATCCTCGCGCCCGGCATAGGCAGTGACCGCCATGATCGGGATGTGGCGCAGCGCCTCGTCCTGCTTCAGTTCCAGGATCAGTTCGTAGCCGGTGACATGCGGCATCTGGATGTCCATGACGATCAGGTCGGGCGTCACCTCGCGCGCGCGCGCCACCGCCTCGCGCCCGTCGCGTACCGGCTCGACGGCGAAGCCGTGCGCGCGCAGCAGGTCGCAGAACAGCTTCAGGTTCAGTTCGTTGTCCTCGACAACGAGCACGGTTTTTGCCACGCGGGATCGGTCTCCTCCGGCGCGACGATAGAGAATGGTTCCGACCGACACAAATCAGATTGACGCCGCGACGGTGGCGTTGGCCGCGCTCGGCTGGACGCTGGGCGACGACGATCGCGCGGCGCGGCTGGTGGCGCTGACCGGGCTGGCACCGGGCGACCTGCGCGCGCGGCTGGGCGAGCCGGCAGTGCTGGCGGCGGTGCTGGCGTTCCTGGAGGCGCATGAGCCGGACCTGATCGCCTGTGCCGAGGCGACCGGCACCACGCCCGTGCGGCTGGTCGCGGCGCGTGCGGCGCTGGAGCAGGCGGCATGACGCGCCCCCACCCCCGGGGGACCCGCCCCCTGCTGATCTGCGACTGCGACGAAGTGCTGCTGCACATGCTGCGCCACTTCTCCGCGTGGCTGGACGAGGCGCATGACGTCGACTTCGCGTTCGGCAGCTGGGAACTGGCGAAGAACATGAAGCGCCGCGGCGACGGCCCGCCGCTGACGCAGGAGGAGATGCGCGGTTTCCTGGGCGGGTTCTTCCCGCACCAGATGGCGCGCCAGACGCTGGTGCCGCACGCGCGCGAATCGCTGGCGTGGCTGGCCGAGCGCGCGGACATCGTGATCCTCACCAACCTGCAGGACGATTGCCGCACGCACCGCATCGAACAGCTGACCGCCTTCGGGATCGAGCATCGCGTCGAATGCAACCAGGGCGGCAAGGGCGGGCCGGTGGCGCAGTTGGTCGCCGAACATGGCGATCCCGTCACGGTGTTCGTCGACGACCTGCCGCACCACCACCAGTCGGTCGCCGAGCATGCCCCCGGCGTATGGCGGCTGCATATGGTGTCGGAGCCGGAACTGGCGCCCGGCGTCCCCACCGCGCCCGCGGCGCATGCACGGATCGACGACTGGCGCGCGGCGCGCGAATGGATCGCCGACCGCTTCGCCGCAGGAGCGGCGGCGGCAGCGGCTTGACCGCGCGCGCGCGCCGCCGCAAGCAGCGCGCATGACCGATCGCATCGACCGCACGCTCCAGGAACTGGGGCTGGAACTGCCGCAGGCCGCGGCCCCCGTCGCCGCCTATGTCCCCGTCGTCGAGGCGGGCGGGCTGCTCCACATTTCCGGCCAGCTGCCGTTCCGCGACGGCGCGGTCGTCACCGGGCGGCTGGGCGACGACGTGTCGCTGGAAGCGGGGCAGGACGCGGCGCAGCGCTGCGCGCTGATGCTGGTCGCGCAGATCAAGGCGCATATCGGCAACCTGGAGCGCGTCGTGCGCATCGTGAAGCTGGGTGTGTTCGTCAATTCCACCCCCGACTTCATCGACCAGCCCAAGGTGGCGAACGGCGCGTCGGAACTGATGGTCAAGCTGTTCGGCGACGCGGGCAGGCACGCACGCTCCGCGGTGGGCGTCGCGGTGCTGCCGCTGGGCGCGGCGGTGGAGGTCGATGCGATCGTCGAGGTCGCGCCCGCCCTTTGATCGCGGCCGCGCGCGCCTTACATCAGGCGCGATGACCCCGCTTACCGCGCGAATCGCCGACGGCGTCGCCGCCATCCCCGCGGACCAGTGGGATGCGTGCGCCGGCGCCGCCAACCCGTTCGTCGGCCACGCCTTCCTGACCGCGCTCGAACGGTCGGGCAGCGTCGGCGGGCGCAGCGGGTGGCAACCGATCCCGATCGTGGTGGACGGCGCTGATGGCGCCCCCGCCGCCATCGCGCCGGCCTATGCCAAGACGCACAGCCAGGGCGAATATGTCTTCGACCACGGCTGGGCCGATGCGTGGGAGCGCGCGGGCGGCAGCTATTATCCCAAGCTTCAGGTGGCCGCGCCCTTCACCCCCGTGCCCGGCCCGCGGCTGCTGCTGCGCGATCCGGCCGCCGCGCCTGCGCTGATCGCCGCGATCGAGGCGGTGACCGACCGGCACCAGCTGTCGTCGGCGCACGCCACCTTCGTCGCGCCGGCGCAGCTGCCCGCGTTCGAGGCGGCCGGCTGGCTGATCCGCGAGGGGACGCAGTTCCACTGGACCAACCACGGCTATGCCACGTTCGACGATTTCCTGGACGCGCTGGCCAGCCGCAAGCGCAAGGCGATCCGCAAGGAACGCGCCGCCGCGGTCGAGGGGCTGACGATCCGCCACCTGACCGGGGCGGCGATCGGCGAGCGCGAGTGGGACGCCTTCTGGACGTTCTACCAGGATACCGGCAGCCGCAAATGGGGGCGCCCGTACCTGACGCGCGCGTTCTTCCCGATGCTGGGCGCGGCGCTGGGCGAGCGCGTCCTGCTGATCCTGGCGGAACGCGACGGGGTGCCGATCGCGGGCGCGCTCAACCTGATCGGGGCGGACACGCTGTACGGCCGCTACTGGGGCTGTACCGAGGACGTGCCGTTCCTGCATTTCGAGCTGTGCTATTACCAGGCGATCGACGCGGCGATCGCACGCGGGCTGGCGAGCGTCGAGGCGGGCGCGCAGGGCGAGCACAAGCTGGCGCGCGGCTATGCCCCGGTGCCGACCTGGTCGGCGCATTACATCCCCGACCCCAATTTTCGCCGCGCGGTCGCCGATTTCGTCGCGCGCGAACGCGCCGCGGTGGAAAGCGAGCAGACGTTCCTGGAAGAGCTGACCCCGTTCCGCAAGGGGTAGTGCCGGTCGGTCGTGCCCGCTCAGTCGTGCCCGGTCAGCCGGTTCTGCTCGGCGCGCACCTGTTCCAGCCGTTCGCGCCGTTCCTGCCGTTCGCGGCGGCGCTTCATCGCCTCGATCAGCCATTTGGGCACGCCCAGTTCCTCGTCGGTCGCGGTCGGCGCGGGCACGTCGTGATCGACGCGGAACAGCACCGAATCGCTTCCGTCCGCGCGCCAGATCGGCACCAGCCCGGCGGTGTAGCGCGGGTTGTAGGCGGGCGGGCGGATCAGCCAGACATAGTCGAACGCATCGCGCGGGAAGCGCGCCAGCGCGTAATTGACCGGGCGCCACCATTCGCGCGCGCACTTCACCTCGGTCACGATCTGCGTCGGGTCGTGCGCGAAGCCGCCGGCGGCGCGATAGCGGACGGTCAGCAGCTGCGCGCCGGCCATCGACCATTGATCGTCGGTATAGGCCATGCGCCGTTCCAGCGCGATCGCGGGCAGGTGTTCCAGCCGCGACATGCGCCAGGCGTTGTGGCAATTGTGCCCGACGAAGCCGATCACCTTCGCCCCCACCGGCAGGTGCGGCAGCGCGGCCAGTTCGGTGTCGTAATCGCGATCGAACTGCCAGTAGCTGATCGTGGTGCCGCCCAGCCGGATCAGGAAGAACGCCAGCCCCAGCCCCGCCAGGATCGCGCCGTGGCGGATCGTCGTCCCCGGTTTCGGCCGGATCGCGATGATCGCGATGGCGACCATGTACGGCGCCATGCGCATGTCGGCATAGGCCGATCCGAACACGATCCGCGGCAGCACGATATAGACCGCCAGCATGAACAGCGCCGACAGGCCCAGGTGCCGCGAATAGCCGATGCGCGGATCGCGCAGCGCCTTGAACAGCACCAGGTAGATGACCGCCATGCTGCCCACGTCGAACCACAGCCAGCGGTCGCGCAGCGCCATCAGCACCCAGGCGATCTTGGTGCGCCAGTAGAAGAAGTCGGCGGTCTGCCCGGTGACGTCGTCGCCCGATCGCCACGCGACCATCAGCAGCATCGGCAGCGCCAGCGGGACGCAGCCCAGCCCGGCGCGCACCCACGCCGCCAGCCAGTGCCCGGCGCCGGTATCAGCGCGCCGGTCGTGCTGGCGGATCAGCTCGCTGGAAAAGGCCAGCACGCCCAGCACGCCCCAGCCGAACGTGTGGCACACCCACAACAGGCACGACAGCGGCACGAAGACGGCCGCGCGCAGGCCGATCCGCCCCTGCCGCGCCATCCGCACCCACAAGGCGAACAGGCACAGCGCCAGCCCCATCGACAGCGCGAAATTGACGAAGCCGAACTGGAACGGATAGCTGTAGGCCAGCGGCAGCGCGAACAGCGCGGTGGGCGGGATGCGCCCGTGCACCTCGCGCGCGATCCACAACAGCCCCGCCACCGTCAGCAGCGGGATCGCCATCACGATCAGCTTCACCGCCGGTTCCAGCCCGATCAGCGGCGCCAGCGGCTCGATCAGCAGATCGACCCCCAGGTTGCCGATCAGCGACCATTGGAAGCGGAACCACTGGTCGAACCACGGATACAGATCGCGGTCGAGCTGGACGCGGTAGCGGCCCATATGGCCGGGCAGGTCGACGATCGGCGGGATATCCGGCCAGATCAGCGGCACGCACGCCGCCAGCGCGGCCGCGATCACGAACCAGCGCGTCTGCCACCAATGGAGCCGGTCCCCGTGCATCCGCAGCGCCTTAGGGGTTCGCGGGCGGTCCCTGCAAGGGGCGGATGACGCGCCAGGCCAGTGCCGGCCCCTTCACCGCCACCGGGCGCAGCCACGCGACGCGCTCGCCGCGCTCCAGCCGCGCCCACAATCCTTGCGGCGCGGTGAAGCGGTAGAGATCCAGTTCGTTCATTCCGGGGCAGGCGACCAGATAGTCCGCACCGCTGGCCAGCACGATCGTGCGCGCGGTGTCGGGCGCGGCGGTGAAGGCATGGATCACCGTGTCCATCGCCGCCGCGCCGCGATGGTATCCGCCCGCGATCGCGCGGTGCGGGGTCGCCGCCAGCAGCGCGGGGGTGACGTCGATCGGCGCGAACAGCGTCGCCGGCGGCAACGCGCCCACCGTCGCGATATCGGCGGCATTGGCGCAGGCGCGGCGATGCGCCACCAGCCCCGCCTCCGCCGCCGCATCCGTCGTCCCCGCGACCAGCGTCAGGAGCGAGGCGACCTGTCCCGGCGAGGCGAGCAGGAACGCAGCCACCGTCGCGACGATGCGCGGGCCGGCGGAGTCGATCCGCCGCGCGCGGGTCAGCAGCGCCAGCAGCAGCGTCGCCGCGCCGGGCACCGCCAGCGCATTGGCGGTGCCGCCCGCGCGATTGACCATGATCGCGATCCCGAACGCCGCCGCCTGCAACGCGATCAGCAGCGTCCAGCGCGCGCGGATGGCGGGATCGCCGGCCAGCGCGCGCGCGCGCACCGCCCCGACCAGCCCCATCACCGGCAGGCCGATCGTCACCGCGGCCCAGTCGATGTCCTGTTCCCACAGCGGCCGGCCTTCCCGGACGAGCACGTACCAGAGGCGGAACACCCGCGGCGGCAGCGTCGCGAACGGTCCCGACAGGCAGGCGGGCGACAGCGCCGCGACCGCCCCGCCCGCCAGCGCGCCGCCCAGCGCCAGCGCCGCCAGCCGCGCCGGCAGGCCCAGCCGCGCCACCGCCGTCGCCAGCAGCACGCCGGCCGCCGCTGCGCCCAGCGCCGCGATCCATCCCGGCGCCATCGCATCGCACGCCGGCGCCCACATCGCCGGCCCGCGCGTCGCCGCCTGGAGCAGCGCGGCGGTGACGAACAGCGCCACCGCCAGCGCGGGCGCGCGCGCGTCGACCGGGCGCCACGCCCAGACGAGCACCGCGATCGCCGCGATCGCGGCGGCGATCGGCAATCCTTCCAGCGATATGGTCAGCAGCGCGCCCAGCGCCGCGCCCGCCAGCGCGCCCATGCGCCACGACGGCGCGGCCAGCAGCGCGCGCACCGCCACCAGCGTCAGCACGATCTGCCACCCGTGGTGGTCGATGCGCAGCGGGCGCATCTGTGCCAGCAGCGGCGGGGCGAAGGCGATCATCAGCACCGACAGCGGCACCGGCGCCATCCCCGCAAGGCGCCGGGTGATCGACGCGACCAGCGCCATCGCCGCCAGCAGCGTCAGCATCGGCACCAGCACCGCCGCGACCCGATCGGCCGCGACCGCCCCCAGCAGCGGGCGCAGCGCGAGCATGACCGCGGCCAGCGGCAGGTCGACCAGCCGCGACCAGTGCATCGGGAAGGCGCCGCCGTTCAGCCGGTGCTGCGCGACGTCGAACCAGCCCTGTCCGGCCAGCCAGTCGCGTACCTCGACGATGCGCATCGCATCATCGGCATCGGGAAAGCGCAGCGCGGCGATATCGCCGGCGCTGATCGCCAGCAGGATCAGCGCGGTGAACAGCCACCCGCCCAGCACCGCCGCGACGAAGCGGCGGTCGTCGGACGGCGCGGGAAGGTCGGCGGACAAGGGGGCAGACCGACGGCGCGTCAGGCCGCCTTCAGCCGGCCCGGCACCTGCCGCACGCTGGCGAGCGCGGCGGCTTCGCCCTCGCTGCCGGCCTCGTGATATTCGGCATCCTCGTTCACCGCCCAGATGTCGTAGACGCGCGCGCCGGCCTCGATATTGCGGACGGTCAGCATCGCGGTCATCATCGCGTGATCCTGGTTGTTGTAGCGGTGCATGCCGTTGCGCCCGACGCAGTGGAGCGTGGGATAGCGCGCCTCGATCTCGCGGCGCAGCATGTCGACGTTCTGGGCATAATCCTCGTCATAGACGGGATAGGCCTTTTCCTGGCGCACCACCGCGCCGCCCTCGACATGCGCGGGATCGCACAGGCCCAGCGCGGCCATCTCGGCGGTGGCCAGCGCGATCAGTTCCTCGTCACTGGACGACCACAGGCCGTCGCCCTCGAAGCAGAAATATTCGAGGCCCACGCACGCGATCGCCGGATCGGGGACCATTTCGGGCGACCAGCTGCGGAAATTCTGGATGCGGCCGACCTTCACCTTGGGATCGTGGATGTAGATCCAGTTGTCCGGGAACAGATCGGGCGAGCGGATCATCAGCGCGACGGTCAGGAAATCGCGATACTTGAGGTTCGCGGCCTCCGGCAGCGTCGCGGGCAGCGGGTGGAGCCGGCTGGCCAGCTCGCGCATCGGCGCCGAGGAGATGACGTGCGCGGCGTTGATCGCCACGCCCGCATCGCCGTGCGTCGCCGCGACCGTCCACCGCTGCGTCGCGCCGTTGAAGGTCAGCTGGCGCAGGGCATGGCCCATCATGACATGCCCGCCGCGCTCCACGATGCGGTCGCGCGCGGCATCCCACATCATCCCCGGCCCCAGCCGCGGGTAGCGGAAGCTTTCCAGCAGCGTCTTGGTCTGCATCCCGTCGTTGGGCACCTTGTTCAGCCCCAGCGACCGCTTCAGCCCGTCGACCACCGCGCCCCACAGCGACAGCCCCTTGATCCGCTGCGCCGCCCAGTCGGCGCTCATCTCGTCGCAGGGCATCCCCCACACCTTCTCGGTATAGGTCTTGAAGAAGATCGAATAGAGCTTCCGGCCGAAGGCGTTGACGGTCCAGTCCTCGAAGCTCTTCACTTGGCGGTTGGGCAGCAGCTTCGCCTTGGCGAAGCTCAGCATGCACAGCGTCGAGCGCACCAGCCCCAAATTGCCCAGCGCCTCGAACGCGCGCAGCGGATAGCTGTAGAACTTGCCCTCGTAATAGATGCGGCTCATCCGCGGGCGTTCGATGAAATCGTCCGGCAGGATCTCGTTCCAGAGGTCGACGACCTCCTTCGACCGCGAGAAGAAGCGGTGCCCGCCGATGTCGAAGCGGAAGCCGTTGTGCTCCACGGTACGGCTGATCCCGCCGACATAGACGGGATCCTTCTCGATGATCGCCACCGAATAGCCCGCCTTGGTCAGCAGATAGCCGGCGGTCAGCCCCGCCGGCCCCGCACCGATGATCGCGACGTCCACCACCGCGCCCTCTTTGGCCATCCGTCGTCCCCGCCCCTTGCCGGCTGCGCCCGATCGCGCATGGTTCGTCGCCGGACATGCCGCAGGATGGTTGACGGACCGTTAACGCCGCCCGCCCCGCCGACGGTGGCCAGCGGGCGCGCGGCTGTTCTATAGGGGCGGACATGCGGGCGATGCGACACGGGCTGACCACGGCGGCGCTGGCCGCGACCTTCCTTGCCGGTGCGATCCCGGCGGCGGTGCGTGCGCAACAGGCGAGCAACAGCTTCGACCTGGCCGGACCGCCGCTGACCATGACGGTGACGCGCGGCGATGCCACGCTGCCGATCGGGCAGGTGCCGGGCCTGCGCGCGGGCGACAGGCTGGTGCTGAAGGCCGACCTGCCCGCCGACCAGGCGGCGCGCTACGTCCTCGTCCTCGCCTTCCTGCGCGGGGCGACCAATCCGCCGCCCAAGAACTGGTTCTTCCGCGCCGACACCTGGGTGCCGAAGAAGGGGACGATCACCGCCACCGTGCCGGAGGGCGCGGAACAGGCGATCGCGCTGCTCGCCCCCGAAACGGGCGGCGATTACGGTGCGGTGGTGCAGGCGGTGCGCGGGCGGCCCGGCGTGTTCGTGCGCGCGGCGCAGGACCTGTTCCAGGCGTCGCTGGACCGTGCGCGGCTCGACGCCTTCGTCGCCGGCATCGCCCGCGCCGAGGAGGCATCGGCCGAGCGGCTGGAGCCGGTGTCGACCGCGCTGGCGGGATCGCTGGCGATCCGGCTGGACGCCAATTGCCTGTCGCGCCCGCGCGCGTTGCAGGCCGCCTGCCTGACGCAGAACCGCGAGGGGATGGTGCTGCAGACCGGCGGCGGCGCGTCGCTGGCCGAGACGATCGGCGGCACAACCACCCAATTCGCCTACAGCCTGGCCGCCACCAAGGAAGCGGGCGCGGGGCTGTACAGCCCGTACATCTCGCTGGCGCGCGATTTCGCGCGGCTGTTCGGCGTGTTCCGCAGCGCCAATTACCAATATGCCCCCACGCTGGCGGTCAGCCACGGCGACCGGATGCGGTTGCAGCTCAACAACCCGCCGTCGTTCCAGAACCCCAAGTCGGTGCTGGTCGTCCCGCTGCCCGCGATCGGCGCGGGCGCGCCGCCGACGCTGCGCGCGGGCAGCAAGGCGCCGCTGTGCCTCGTGCGGCCCGGACAGGTGCTGCCGCTGGAGGATGCGCCGCTGGTGTTCGCCACCGATTATGCGCGCGACCTGTCGCTGCGGCTGACGCTGGCGGACGGCAAGACGATGGACATGCCGGTCACCGCCGACGCCGCGCGCGGCGGGCTGGTCGTCGCGCTGGATAGCGCGCGGCTGGGGCAGCAGACGATCGGCGAGGCGGTGCTGACCGGGCGCTGGGGGTTCGACACGTTCACCGGCCCGCGCTTCCTGCTCCAGAACGGTGCGCCGACCGCCTGGGCGCCGAAGCCCGACAATGCGGTGGTGGTGGGGCGCGACACGCCGCTGACGCTGCAGGGCGGCGCGGCATCGTGCGTCGAGCAGGTGTCGCTGCGCGACCGCGCCGGCGCGGTGAAGGCGGTGGCGTGGAAGGCGAGCGGCGCGGACGAGATCACCGCCACGCTGCCGCTGGCGCGCACCCGCGCGGGCGAACTGACGCTGCTGGTGTCGCAATATGGCGACGCCGCGCCCGCCGCACTGACGCTGAAGGGGCAGAGCGAGGCGAGCCGGCTGGAGGGGTTCACGCTCTACACCGGCGACAAGGACGGGCGGCTGGTCGGCGCGCGGCTGGACCAGGTGGCGAAGCTGGAGGTCGCGGGGCTGACCTTCACCCCCGGGCCGCTGACGCGCGACCCCGGCGGCGGCGACCGCATGGTGCTGACCACCGACGGCGCGACCGAGACGGTGGCGCTGGGCATATCGGACGCCAAGGTGACGCTGGCGGACGGGCGCACCACCAATGTCCGCGCGACGATCACCCCGCCGCGCCCGCGCGTGGAGCTGATCAGCCGCAACGTCGATCCCCCCGCCCCGGCGGCCGGCGACGTGGCGCTGCCGCTCACCCTGCCCGACAACGTGCTGTCGCAGGATGCGCGGCTGACCTTTTCGGCGCGCGCGGTGAACACCCGGCTGAGCGCGGCGGACGCGATCGAGGTGGCGACGGCGGACGACAGCGCGAGCGCGAAGCTGACCGTCGCGGGCGGCGGGTTGCAGCTGCTGGGCGGCGACGTGGCGGTGGCGACGCTGTCACCGCGCGCGCTGCTGGGCGCGGGCGCGGTCGGCGCGATCAAGATGCGGCTGGTGCAGGGCGACCTGGCCGGCGAATGGCAGCCGCTGGCGCGGGTCGTCCGCCTGCCGCGCGTCACCGGTGTCACCTGTCCCACGGCGACCGGCGCGTGCACGCTGACCGGCGAGCAATTGTTCCTGATCGCGGGCGTCGCGACGGAGGCCGATCCGGCCAGGGCGCAGGCGGTGCCGCTGGGCTTCGTCGGCGAGAAGCTGGAGGTGCCGCACCCCGCCAACGGCGCGCTATTCCTGAAGCTGCACGACGCGCCCGGCGACATGGTGCGGGTGACGGTGCCCGCGAAGCGGGGGAAGTAGCGGGGGCGCGGGGCGGGGGCGCGAATGTCGCGCCCCGCGCCCCGCACGGGCCGTCACCCCGGACCTGTTCCGGGGTCCACCGTTCCGCACGATCGACGCCCATGGTGCGCGGCACGGTGGATGCCGGAACACGTCCGGCATGACGGCAGGGTAGCCCTCGCCGCCGTGACGCCCGTACTTACCGGTCGCGCCGCCCCAGCAGGCGCAGGCGCAGCGCGTTCAGCTTGATGAAGCCGGCCGCGTCGCGCTGGTCGTAGGCGCCCTGGTCGTCCTCGAACGTCACGACCTTTTCCGAATAGAGCGAGTGCGGCGACTTGCGGCCGGTAACGATGACGTTGCCCTTGTACAGCTTCAGCCGGACGGTGCCCGTCACCTTTTCCTGGCTGTGGTCGACCGCCGCCTGCAGCATCTCGCGCTCGGGCGAGAACCAGAAGCCGTTATAGACCAGCTCGGCATAGCGCGGCGCCAGTTCGTCCTTCAGATGCGCGGCGCCGCGATCGAGCGTGATCTGCTCGATGCCCCGGTGCGCCAGGGCGTAGATGGTGCCGCCGGGCGTTTCGTACATGCCGCGGCTCTTCATACCGACGAAACGGTTCTCGACCAGGTCGAGGCGGCCGATGCCGTGCTTGCGGCCCAGATCGTTGAGCTTGGCCAGCAGCGTCGCGGGCGAGCACGCCTCGCCGTTCAGCGCCACGCCGTCGCCACGCTCGAAATCGATCGTGATGACCTCGGGCTGGTCGGGCGCGTCCTCCGGGTTGACGGTGCGCGAATAGACATAGTCGGGCACCTCGTCCCACGGATCCTCCAGCACCTTGCCCTCGGACGAGGTGTGCAGCAGGTTGGCGTCGGTGGAGAATGGCGCCTCGCCGCGCTTGTCCTTCGACACCGGGATCTGGTGCGATTCGGCGAATTCGATCAGCTTCGTGCGGCTGGTCAGGTCCCATTCGCGCCACGGCGCGATCACCTTGATATCCGGGTTGAGCGCATAATAGCCCAGTTCGAAGCGGACCTGATCGTTGCCCTTGCCGGTCGCGCCATGGCTGACCGCGTCGGCGCCGACCAGCTTCGCGATCTCGATCTGCCGCTTCGCGATCAGCGGGCGCGCGATCGAGGTGCCGAGCAGGTACAGCCCCTCGTACAGCGCGTTCGCACGCATCATCGGGAAGACGTAATCCTTCACGAATTCCTCGCGCAGGTCGTCGATGAAGATGTGCTCGGGCTTGATCCCCATCAGCTCGGCCTTGGCGCGCGCGGGTTCCAGTTCCTCGCCCTGCCCCAGGTCGGCGGTGAAGGTGACCACCTCGCAACCATATTCGGTCTGGAGCCATTTCAGGATCACGCTGGTGTCCAGCCCCCCGGAATAGGCGAGAACCACCCGGTTGATGCCGGCTTCGCCGGTTGGACGCTTGATCTGATCGGTCATGAGGCAGCTTCCTTTCGCGCGGGCCGCTACGCGCTCGCGCCCATAAGGGCAACCATCTTGCCGACGCGGGCGGGTTGGCGCACAAGCCGACGCAACAAAATTACCTAGGGGTTGTGATGAAGAAGCTGACCGCTGTTTCGCTGGCGACGGTGCTGACCGCGTCGCCCGCGCTGGCCGACGAAGGCATGTGGACGTTCGATGCCTTTCCCGCCGCCCGCATGAAGGCCGCTTACGGCTGGGCGCCCGACAAGGCGTGGCTGGACCGCGCGCAGGCCGCCGCGGTGCGGCTGACCGGCGGCTGTTCCGCCTCGTTCGTCAGTGGCGAGGGGCTGATCCTGACCAACCATCACTGCATCGCGCAATGCGCACAGGACCTGTCGTCGAAGGACACCGACTATCTGGCCAACGGCTTCGTCGCGGCGGACCGCGCGCGCGAGCTGAAATGCCCCGGCCAGCAGGCCGAGGTGGTCACCGCGATCACCGACGTCACCCCGCGCGTGATGAAGGCGATCGGCACGCTGACCGGCGAGGCGCTGACCAAGGCGCGCGACGCCGCGATCGCGACGATCGAGGCGGAGGCGTGCACCGACAAGGAGACGACGCGCTGCCAGGTCGTCACGCTGTACGGCGGCGGCGAGTACAAGCTGTACCGGTATCGCAAATATTCCGACGTGCGGCTGGTATGGGCGCCGGAATTCGCCGCGGCGTTCTTCGGCGGCGACCCGGACAATTTTAACTTCCCGCGCTACGCGCTCGATGCCTCGTTCCTGCGCGCCTATGAAAACGGCAAGCCCGCCGCGACGCCGCAGCACCTGACGTGGAACCCGCGCGCGCCGATCGAGGGCGAGGCGACGTTCGTCGTCGGCAATCCGGGGCGCACCCAGCGGCTGCTGACGCAGGACCAGCTGGCGTTCCAGCGCCAGTTCACGCTGCCGCTGATGACGACGTTGCTGTCGGAGATGCGCGGCCGGCTGATCGCGGCGAGCGAGCAGTCGCCGGACCGCCGGCGCGAGGCGGCCGACACGCTGTTCGGGATCGAGAACAGCTACAAGGTCTATTGGGGACAGGCGCGCGCGCTGGACGATGCGGGCTTTGCGGGCAAGCTGAAGGCGAACGAGGCCGACCTGAAGGCGAAGGCGGGCAAGCGGCTGGGCGATCCGTGGGGCGATATCGCCCGCGCGACCGACGCCTATCGCGACATCGCGCTGGATCACTTCTTCCTGGAACAGCGCGCGGGGATGTTCTCGACGCTGTACGGCTATGCCCGCACGATCGTGCGCGCCGCCGCCGAGCGCGAGAAGCCCAATGCCGAGCGGCTGCCCGGCTATACCGATTCGGCGCTGCCGCTGCTGGGCAAGCAGCTGACCGACGCCACGCCGACCTATCCGTGGCTGGAGGAGACCGCGCTGTCGTTCTGGCTGTCGAAGACGCGCGAATATCTGGGCGCCGATTCGCCGCAGGTGAAGGCGCTGCTGGGCCGCGATTCGCCCGAGCAGCTGGCGGACCGGCTGGTCACCGGCACGAAGCTGGCCGACCCGGCCGCCCGCAAGGCGCTGTTCGACGGCGGCATGGCCGCGGTGCGCGCGTCGAAGGATCCGCTGATCCAGTTCGTGCTGCGCAACGATCCCGCCGCGCGCGCGCTGCGCACCGCCTATGCGCAGAAGGTCGACGCCCCCGTCACCGCCGCGCAGGCCAAGCTCGCCCGCGCGCGCTTCGCGGCCTATGGCGCGGGCAATTATCCCGATGCCACGTTCACGCTGCGCATCAGCTACGGCAAGGTCGATGGCTGGATGGAGCGCGGCGCGAAGGTGCCGTACCGCACGACGCTGGCGGGCCTGTACGAGCGCGCGACCGGGCAGGAGCCGTTCGTGCTGGCCAAGGGCTATGCCGCGGCCAAGGCGCGGCTGGACATGGCCACGACGTTCGATTTCGTCACCACCAACGACATCATCGGTGGCAATTCCGGATCGCCGGTGATCGCGAAGGACGGGTCGGTGATCGGCGCGGCGTTCGACGGCAACATCCACTCGCTGGGCGGCAATTTCGGCTACGACCCGGTGCTGAACCGCACCGTGGTCGTCTCCACCCAGGCGGTGCAGCAGGCGCTGGAGAAGGTCTATCCCGCGCCCGCGCTGGTGCGCGAGCTGGCGGCGCGCTGAGGCGCCGCGGACGGCCCCCCGGCCGCGCAGCCGCGCACGGGGGGCCGTTCAGCCCGCGTACAAGCGCGCAGCGCGATAGCGCGCGGCATGAAGACCGCTTCCCCCACGACGCTGGCCGCCGCGCTGGTCGCCTTCCTGTCCATCCCCGCGCTGACCGCGGTATCGTTCGCGCAGGAAACCCGCGCGGGCGCCACCGCCAAGCTGGACGCCGAATTCGCCGCGTCCGACACCAACAAGGACGGGTTCCTGTCGCCGGCCGAGGTGGAAGCGCGGATGATGCGCATGAAGATGGCGGGCGGGCGCACGCTGGACGCCGTCCACGCCAAGCGCGTCGCCGCGTTGTTCATGGCGCGCGCCGACGCGAACAAGGACGGCAAGGTCAGCAAGGCCGAATCGGCGGCGCTGATGGGCACCGTCTTTTCCGCCTACGACCTCAACCACGACGGCAAGGTCGATGCGTCCGAGGCCGCCAAGGCGCGCGCCGCCGCCAAGGCGATGGCCCAGGGCGCGCCCGCGGCGAAGTGACCCGCCGCGGCTTGCTCTCCGTCACCGCGGAACACCCGTCACCCCGGCGGAGGCGGGACGTTTCCAAACCCATGCCGTCATGCCGGACTAGTTCCGGCATCCACGTTTCCGCACACAGGCAAGCGCCTGATTTCGCGGCACAGTGGACCCCGGAACACGTCCGGGGTGACGAAGGTGTTTCGCGAGAAACCTCCATATCGTCCGGCGTGACACCCATCCCCGCCGCGTCGCCTATCCGCGCAGCCGACGCTCCTCCTCGACCATATAGTCGCGCGTCAGCGGAAGGGTGGTGCGGTCGCGCGCGAACTGGATCTGGTAGTTGACGAGCGACCCGTTGGTGAAGCTGGCCGCCGCCCCCGCCAGATAGAAGGTCCACATCCGGTAGAAGCGTTCGTCGTACAGCGCGACGATCGCGTCCTTCTGCGCCACGGTCCGGTCGTACCAGGCGCGCAGCGTCAGCGCGTAATGCAGCCGCAGCACCTCGATATCGGTGACGAACCAGCGGATGAAATCGTTCGATTCCAGGATTTCCGACAGCGACGGGATATAGCCGCCGGGGAAGATGTACTTGTCGGTGAACTTGTCGGTGAAGTTCGGCCCGTCCGCCCGCCCGATCGTGTGCAGCAGCATGACGCCCTGCGGGGTCAGCAGGTCGCGGCATTTCGACAGATAGGTGCGGAAATTCTTGGTGCCGACATGTTCGAACATGCCGACCGACACGATCCGGTCGAACGTGCCGGTCATATCGCGATAGTCGATCAGCTCGAACCGCACCTTGTCAGCCACCCCCGCTTCCTGCGCGCGGCGGCGTGCGACCTTCAGCTGTTCCTCCGACAGGGTGATGCCCAGCACCTCGGCGCCCGTATGGGCGTGGATGTACAGCGCCATCCCGCCCCAGCCGCAGCCGATGTCGAGCACGCGCATCCCCGGCTCGACCGCCAGCTTGGCGAGGATATGCGCCTTCTTGTCGGCCTGCGCGGTGTCCAGGTCGTTCGCGGCATCGGTGTAATAGGCGCAGCTGTACTGTTTGTCGGCGTCGAGGAACAGATCGTACAACCGGTCCGACAGATCGTAGTGGTGCGCCACGTTGCGCTTCGACCGGATCGTCTGATTGCGGGTCAGCGCGTGGCGGATCTTCCCCCGGATCGTGCGCCAGCGATTCGCCGCCAGGTTGTTGACGCCGTTCTCCCAGCGCGAATTGCCGGTCGCCAGCATCAGCAGGTCCATGATGTCGCCCTGCTCAATGGTCAGCCGGCCGTCCATGAACGCCTCCGCCACACCGAGCGACGGATCGGCCAGGATCGCGCGATAGACGCCGGTATCGTGGATCGTGAACGACACCGGCGCCAGCGCCGGATCGGGGGTGCCGAAGGTCGCGGTGCTGCCATCGGGCTTGGTGAGGGTGAGCTGGCCACGCCGGATCGCGCGCGACAGGAAGTGATCGATGAGCGCCATGCCGCGCTTGCTAACCCCATGGCACCCGCCGCCGCAACCTTTGCCGCCCGCACGCCGCGCGCTTCGGGCGTTGCATGGGCGCGGCCAAGGACGTAGGCGCCTGCTTCCATGCGCTACGTCAGTACCCGTGGGACCGCCCCCTCGCTCGATTTCGCGGGCGTCACGCTCGCCGGCCTCGCCTCCGACGGGGGGCTGTACGTGCCCGAACGCTGGCCGACGCTGTCGCCGGACGCGATCGCGGCGCTGGCCGGGCTGAGCTATGTCGACACCGCGGTGGCGGTGATGATGCCGTTCGTCGAAGGATCGCTGACCCGCGAGGAACTGACCGAACTGTGCACCGCCGCCTATGGCCGGTTCGATCATGCCGCGATCACCCCGCTGGTGCAGATCGACCACGACCAGTGGCTGCTGGAACTGTTCCACGGCCCGACGCTGGCGTTCAAGGACGTGGCGCTGCAATTGCTGGGGCAGTTGTTCGAACGCTTCCTGAAGGGGTCGGACCAGCATCTGACGATCATCGGCGCGACCAGCGGCGATACCGGATCGGCCGCGATCGACGCGGTCGCCGGGCGCGCCGGCGTCGACATCTTCATGCTCCACCCCGAAGGCCGGGTCAGCGACGTGCAGCGCCGGCAGATGACCACGGTGGGCGCGCCCAACGTCCACAATATCGCGATCCGCGGCGATTTCGACACCGCGCAGGCGCTGGTGAAGGCGATGTTCAACGATGCCGCCTTCGCCAGGCGGTTCCGGCTGTCGGCGGTCAATTCGATCAACTGGGCGCGGCTGATGGCGCAGGTGGTCTATTATTTCTACGCCGCGGTGCGGCTGGGGGCGCCGGGACGCAGCGTGGCGTTCAGCGTGCCGACCGGCAATTTCGGCGACGTCTTCGCCGGCTATGTCGCGGCGAGGATGGGGCTGCCGGTGGCCCGGCTGGTGGTGGCCACCAACGTCAACGACATTTTGGCGCGCGCGCTGGCCAGCGGCGATTATTCCAGCCGGCAGGTGGTGGCGACCGCGACGCCGTCGATGGATATCCAGGTGTCGAGCAATTTCGAACGGCTGCTGTTCGACCTGGGCGGGCGCGATGGCGCGGCGCTGGCCGGGCAGATGAAGGGGTTCGAGGCGACGCGCGCGATGCAGCTGACCAATGCGCAGCGCGACGGCGCGGCCGGGCTGTTCGTGGGTGAGCGCGTCGATGCCGACGACATGGCGCTGGCGATGCGCCATGCGTGCGAGACCGCGGCGCAGGTGATCGACCCGCACACCGCGATCGGTCTGGCCGCCGCGCGCCGCCACACCGCGCCGGGCGTGCCGATGGTGACGCTGGCGACCGCGCATCCCGCCAAGTTCCGCGACGCGGTGGAACGCGCCACCGGCGTGCGCCCCGCGCTGCCCGCGCGCGTCGGCGACCTGTTCGACCGCGAGGAGCGGTTCACGGTGCTGGACGCGACCTATGACGCGGTGTCGGGATACGTCGCGGCCCATGCGGTGCCGCGCGGCTGATGCAGCTGGTCACGCTCACCGGGGAGCCGTGGGCCGATTACGGGCTGGTCGATTCGGGCCATGGCCGCAAGCTGGAACGCTATGGCCGGTTCCGCTTCATCCGCCCGGAACCGCAGGCGCTGTGGGCGCCCGCGAAGCCCGACTGGCAGGCGCATGGCGAATTCGTCCCCGGCAGCGACGAGGACGGCGGCGGGCAATGGCAGTTCCGCGAACCGGTACCGCGCGACGGCTGGCCGCTGGCGTGGGTAGAAGGCGACGCGCGCGTGCGCTTCACCGCGCAGACCACACCGTTCCGGCACCTGGGCTTCTTCCCCGACATGGCGCCGGTATGGTCGTGGATGCGCGGGCGGCTGGACGGCTCGGACGCGGCCGAATGCCTGAACCTGTTTGGCTATACCGGGGTCGGCACGCTGGCGATGTCGGCGGTCGGCGCGAAGATGGTGCATGTCGACGCTTCCAAGAAATCGGTCGAGGCGGCGCGCGGCAATGCGGCGCTGTCGGGGCTGGCCGATGCGCCGGTGCGCTGGATCGTCGACGATGCCGCCAAGTTCGTCGCGCGCGAGGTGCGGCGCGGGCGGCGCTACGACGGCATCCTGCTCGATCCGCCCAAGTACGGGCGCGGCCCGGATGGCGAGATCTGGCGGCTGGAGGAGCATCTGCCCGCGCTGATAGCCGATTGCCGCCGACTGCTGGACGCGCAATCGCGCTACCTGTTCCTGACCGTCTATGCGGTGCGCATGTCCGCGCTGGCGATCGGCGAGATGCTGCGCCAGGCGTTCGCGGACCTGCCGGGCACGGTCGAGGCGGGCGAACTGGCGGTGCGCGAGGAAGCCCGCGGGCTGACGCTGCCGACCGCGATCTGGGCGCGCTGGTCGCGATAGTTTCGACGGCTATTCCATCGCCATGCGGATCGCCGCGCCGGCGACGATCGGCCCGCCGACCGTCAGCAGCAGGCTGACCGCGGCCAGCAGCTTCAGCCCGCCCGCCCCGCCGTCGATCGCGCCCGCGCCGAAGATCAGCAGCGGCACTGCCAGCGGCAGCATGACAAGGCCCGCCACCGCGCCCGCGCCGCGCAGCCCCGCGACCAGCGCGCCGGTGGTGACCGCCAGCGCCGCCAGCCCCGGCGTGCCGATCGCCAGCCCGGCGGCGACCAGCGCCAGCCGGTCGCCGGACAGGTTCAGCAGCGCCGCCGCCGGGATCGTCGCCAGCAGCAGCGGCGGGGCGAAGGCGATCCAGTGCGCCAGCGTCTTGGCCGCCGCGATCGTCACCGGCGACACACCGCGCACCGCCAGCTGGTCGACCACCCCCGCCTCCAGATCGGGGGCGACCAGCCGCTCGACCGGCAGCAGCGCCGCCAGCAGCGCCGCAGCCCACACGATCCCGCCGCCGACCCGCGCCAGCAACGCCGCATCGGGGCCGATCGCGAACGGGAACAATACCGTCACCAGCAGGAAGAACGCGACCACCAGCGTCGCGCCGCCGCCGGCATAGCCGCGCCGCACGTCGCGCCACACCAATGCGCCCATCACAGCGCCACCTGCGCCGCATCGGGCAGCGCCAGCGGCTGGTGCGTGGCCACCACCACCGCGCCGCCAGTCGCGCGGTGCCCGGCGATCAGCTGTTCCAGCCGCTCCACCGCGCCCGCGTCCAGCCCGCTCGCCGGTTCGTCGAGCAGCCACACGTCGGCGCCCGACGCCACCACCCGCGCCAGCGCGGCGCGGCGCCGCTGCCCGGTCGACAGGAAGCGTACCGGCACGTCGGCCAGATCGCCCAGCAGCATCGCGTCCAGCGCCGCGGCGACGCGCACGTCCGGCAGGGCGCGCGCATCCTGCGCCGCCCAGAAGGCGAGCGCATCGGCCAGCGCGCGTTCGGGGTCAAGCGCGGCGGCCTCCCCCATCCACGCCACGGTCCCCTCGCGCTCGACATGTCCGGCGGCGGGGCGCAGCAGCCCGGCCAGGACGCGCAACAGGCTCGACTTGCCGACGCCATTGGGGCCGGCGACCACCGCCGCGCCGCCCGGCGCGACCGCCAGGTCGATCCCCTCGACCAGCACGCGCCCGCCGCGCGCCACCGTCACGTCCACGGCGCGGACCGCGCCGCTCAATCCGCCACCGCCGCTTCCAGCGCGTGCATGTCGTCGTCGGACAGGCCGAAATGGTGCCCGATTTCATGAATCGTGACATGCGCGACCAGATCGTCGAGCCGCACGCCGCTCTCGCACCATTCGGCCAGCATCGCCTGGCGGTACAGATGGATGCGATCGGGCAGCGCGCCGCTGTCGAACGCCGATTTCTCGCCGACCGGGCGCCCGTGGTACAGCCCGGTCAGGTCGAGCGGATGGTCGATGCCCAGCGCGTCCAGCGTCTCGGCATCCGCCTCCTCCTCGACCACCAGCACCACATCGCCCAGATGCGCGCGGAACGCCTCGGGCAGCCGCGCGATCACCGCGCGCGCCTGCGTCTCGATCGCGTCAGCGGAGGGCGGCGCGCCCATTGCCTCTTGCCCGTCCATGCCGCCGGCCATACCGCTCGGCGATCACCCGCCGCAAGCGCAGAGGCACGTCATGACCCGCACGATCGAACAATTGAGCGAAGCCGAACGCGCCGACGCGCTCGATACGCTACCCGACTGGGATTATGACGAGGCGCGCGACGCGATCACCCGGTCGATCGTGTTCACCGATTTCGCGGAGGCGTTCGGGTTCATGACGCAGGTGGCGCTGCTGGCTGAACGCGCCGACCACCATCCGGAATGGACCAATGTGTGGAACCGGGTGGAAATCCTGCTGACCACGCACGACGCCGGCGGGCTGTCGGCGCTGGACGTCGAATTGGCAACGGCGATCGATTCGATCCTGGGCGGCTGAGGGAGATCAGCGCCCCAACAGCACGCGGCTGCGCATCATCCGGCGCAGCCGGCCCGGCATCCAGCGCGCCGCGAAGGTCAGCCGGCGCGCGGTCTTGCCGACCGGCGAATGCACCCTGTCGCCGTGGACCGCATCCCACGCCGCCTGCGCGACGACCTCGACCGGCGTGAATTCCAGCCCGGATTCGACCACCGCCTCGCGCGCGGTGCGGTTGGTCCCGGCCAGGCCGATCGACAAGAGGTTGGTGTCGATGAAGCCGGGCAGCAGGTCGCGCACCTTGATCGCGTCGACCGACCATTCGGCGTCGAGCGCCTCCGTCAGTCCGCGCACCGCGAACTTCGTGGCGGAATAGGCCGACAGCCCGGCGCTGCCGTAGATCGCGGAGGCGGAAGCGGTGTTGAGCAGGCACGATCCCGGCGTCGCCTTCAGATACGGATAGGCGAGCCGCGCGCCATAGGCGACGCCGCGGAAGTTGATGTCGATCACGCGGTCGAGCGCGTCCAGCCCCATGTCCCCGAACGCGCCGCCGGCCGCGATGCCGGCGTTGTTGAACAGCACGTCCAGCCGCCCGCCCGACAGCGCGGTGAATTCGGCCAGCACATGTTCCCATTCCGACGGGTCGCGCACGTCCATGACATGCGTCGAGGTGCGATCCGCGGGCAGCATCGCGGCGGTGTCCGCCAGCGCGCGCTGGTCGATATCCGCCAGCCCGACGCGCCAGCCCTGCGCCGAAAAGTGGAGCGCCACCGCGCGACCGATGCCCGATCCGCCGCCGGTAATCAGGATCGCCTTCATCACCTTATCCCCTCCCCCGCCGCTCGCGCGGCTTGTGCCGGCCCCATCCTTCCCGCATCGTGCGCGACGATGCCAGAACAATCGCCCGGCCCCACCGTCTCGTTCGACGGCGTCATCAAGCGTTACGGCGACGGTGCGGCTGTCGACGGCGTGACGCTGGACATCGCCGGCGGCAGCTTCGTCGCGCTGGTCGGCACGTCGGGGTCGGGCAAGTCGACGCTGCTGAAGACGGTCAACCGGCTGGTCGTGCCCGATGCGGGGCGCGTCGCGATCGACGGGCGCGACGTGGCGGACGATCCGCCCGCGCGGCTGCGGCGGCGGATCGGCTATGTCTTCCAGAATGTCGGGCTGTTCCCGCACCTCTCGGTGGGGGACAATATCGCGATGCCGCTGGTGCTGGCGGGGCGGCGCGATCCGGCGCGGGTGGCCGCGATGCTGGACCTGGTCGAGCTGCCGCGCGCCTTTGCGACGCGGATGCCCGCCGAACTGTCGGGCGGACAGCGCCAGCGCGTCGGCGTGGCGCGCGCGCTGGCCGCCGAGGCGCGGCTGTTGTTGATGGACGAGCCGTTCGGCGCGCTCGACCCCGTCACGCGCGAGGCGCTGGCGGGTGCGATCCGCCGGCTGCACGCGGACCTGTCGCTGACCACGATCATGGTGACGCACGACATGGCGGAGGCGCTGCTGAACGCCACGCGCGTCCTGGTGATGCAGGCCGGACGGATCGTCGCCGACGCCGCCCCCGCCGCAATGCTGGCCGGACAGGCGGGCGCGGCCGCCGACGCGCTGGTCGCGGTGCCGCGCGCGCAGGCCGAGCGGCTGACGGCGATGACGCGATGAGCGACGCGCTTGCCCGTGTCCCCGCGCTGGCCGCGCAGCATCTGCTGCTGGCGATGGCGGCGCTGGCGCTGGCGCTGCTGATCGCGCTGCCGCTGGGGGTGCGCGCCGCGCGCGCGCCGCGGCTGGCGGGGGTGGTGCTGGGCGCGGCCAGCCTGATCCAGACGATCCCCAGCCTAGCGCTGCTCGCGCTCTTCTATCCGGTGCTGCTGTGGGTGTCGTCGCTGGTCGGCGGCGGGGTGCCCGCCTTGGGGTTCCTGCCCGCGCTGCTGGCGCTGACGCTCTATGCGCTGCTGCCGATCGTCCGCAACCTCGTCACCGGCTTCGCCGCGCTCGACCCGGCGGTGCTGGAGGCGGCGGACGGGATCGGGATGACGCCGGCGCAGAAGCTGGCGCGCGTCGAAGCGCCGCTGGTGCTGCCGATCGCGATGGCCGGGGTGCGCACCGCGGCGGTGTGGACGATCGGCGCGGCGACGCTGTCGACCACGGTCGGGCAACCCAGCCTGGGCGACCTGATCTTCGCCGGATTGCAGACGCAGGCCTGGGCGCTGGTGATCGCGGGCTGCGTGTCCTCCGCCGCGCTGGCGCTGGGAGTCGATGCGCTGCTGGGACTGGCGGAGCGTGCCGCGGGGCGGCGGCGGTGGGGCATGGTCGCGGCGGCGGGCGGCGCGTTGCTGGCGGCGACGGTGCTGGCCAGCGTGCCGCTGTGGCCGCGCGGCGGGCACGACCGGACGGTGGTGGTCGGCGCCAAGAACTTCTCCGAACAATATATCCTGGCGCGGCTGATCGGCGATCGGCTGACGCGCGCGGGCTATACCGTCCGCTATCGCGACGGGCTGGGATCGGCGGTGGCGTTCGGCGCGGTCGCGGGGGGCGATATCGACGTCTATGTCGATTATGCCGGCACGATCTGGGGCGCGGAGATGAAGCGGCAGGACGTCGTGCCGCGCGCGCAGCAATTGCGCGCCGTCGCCGAATGGACGCGCGCGACGCACGGCGTCACGCTGCTGGGGACGCTGGGGTTCGAGAACGCCTATGCCTTTGCGATGCGCGGCGCCGATGCGCGCGCGCGCGGGATCGCGACGCTGGACGATCTGGTACCGGCCGCGCCGCGGCTGGCGCTGGGCGCGGACCTGGAATTCCTCGATCGCGCCGAATGGGCGGCGATCCGCCGCGCCTATCCGCTGCGCTTCGCCTCCGCCACGCCGTACAGCCCGACGTTCATGTACCGCGCGCTGGAAAGCGGGCGCGCGGACGTCATCAGCGCCTTTTCGTCCGACGGGCGGATCGCGGCGGACGGGTTGACCGTGCTGCGCGATCCGAAGGGGGCGATTCCCGGGTACGACGCGATCCTGCTGATCGCGCCGCGGCGGCGCGACGATGCGCGGTTCCGCGCCGCGCTGGCGCCGCTGGTCGGGCGCATCCCGGTCGATGCGATGCGCGCGGCCAATTACCGCGTCGATCGCGACCGGGACAAGCAGACGCCCGAGGCCGCGGCGCGATGGCTGGCGGCGCGGATCGGGCTGGCGTCGCCGTCAGAAGAATAGCTTGCGCAGCACCACCCGCACGGTGCGGCCCAGCGGATCGAGGTAATCGGGCTGGAAGCCGATCGGCACCTGCCCGGTCTGGTCGGTGACGCGCTGGCGGGTGTTGAACAGGTTGTCGACCTGCACCGTCACGCGCGTGCCGCGCATCCACGGATGCGCCTTCACCCAGTCCAGCCGACCGCCCAGATCGGCGAACAGCCGCAGGTTGGCGGTCGCCAGGCTGCCGAAGTTCAGCGTCTGCGGCGCCGCGGCCGTACCGCCCGCGACCCGCGTCGCGCTCTGGAAGTTGACCGACAGGCGCGCGCCCAGCCCGTTGTTGACGTAACCGGCCTGCCCCTCCAGCTCGTGCCGCGGCTGCCCGCCCGCGCTGCCGATCGCATCGCCCTCCAGCAGGTTCAGCACCGGTCCGCCGTCCGCGATCGTCACGCGATCGGTCAGGTGCCAGGTGTGGTAGAGCGCGAATTGCAGCCGACCGCCGGCCTGCCCGCCCCCGCCGCCGAACCGCCCACCGCCGCCGAAGCCGCCGCGCGGACGATCGCCGCCGCCCGCCCCGGCCCCGGCCCCGGCCCCGCCACCTGGCCGCGCGCCGGCCGCGCCCCCGTTGCCGTCCGCGCCGCCGCGCCAGCCACCCGGCGGGCGCAGCCCCTCGAACGGATTCGGCCCGGTGCCCGCGCGATAGGCCTCGATCTGGCGTTGCAGCTGCGATTTCAGCCGGAACGACACGTTCACGCCATAGCGGATTTGCGACTGCTCGCTGCGCGCGAAGTTGATCGGACGCGAATCGATCTGCAACAGATTGTCCGCCGCATCGCGTTGGAACCGCCCGGGAAACGCCTGCGCGATCGCCGCCGTCGCCGCGGGGAAGGCGGCGATCGGATCGTCGGTGCTCTGCCGCGTGAAATCGGCGCGGAAGCTGATGTCCTTCTGCTTCCACGGGGTCAGGTTCAGCCCCAGTTTCAGCGCGTGGCGATTGTCCGCGACCAGCCCGCGGTTGCCGCCGGTGATGGTCGTCACCGTCGCCGTCGTGCCCCGCACGTAATCGAACACGCGTACCCCGGGCGTGGTCACCAGCGGATTGCCGAGCTGCTGTGCGCTGGGCGCCTCGTCCTGATCGGTGACGGAGGCGATCACCCGCACCGCATCGATCGGCGACCAGTTGACGCCATAGCCGATCGTCCACAGCGTGCCGAAGTCGGACAGATGATCCGCCGCCAGATTGCCGTTGAGCGACAGGTTGCCGATCCCCGCCAGCACGTCCGCGCTGCGGCTGGCGATCGGCAGGTCCAGGTTGACCTGCATGTTGCCGATATCGCGCGCGACGTCGCCCGGGGGACTGGCGACGCCGCCGCGGGTCGAGCGGCTGCTGAAATCGCTGGTCGACGCGCCGATGCGGATGCTGGTGTTGGCATCGCCCGCGGGCAGCGCGAACACCGGCCCGCTCGCCAGCGCGTCCAGCCCGGCGGTGGTCGATCGCGAGCGGCCGACATTGTCGGGCAACCGCCCCAATGACAGCCCGGAAGATAGGGGAGCATAGGGATTGGCGGTGGCATCGCCCGCCAGCAGCCGCGCCTGGAACGCGGCACCGTCCAGCCCCGCCTGCGTCACGGTATCGCTGTCGGCGCGATCGACGCTGCCGGTCACCGACCAGCGCCAGCGGCCCTTGTCGCCGTTCAGCGTGCTGCCCAGGTGCAGGTTGGTCGTGTCCACGACCTGCGTCAGCGGGCCGATGCCGTCGAACGCGCGCGACACGGTCACCGGCTGCGAAAAGGGGGAGAAGGGATTGCCGACCGGCAGCTGCAGCGACAGCGTCGCCAGCCCGCGATCGGCGACGGTGCGGGTGTGGTCGACGGTCGCGTTCAGGCTGGCGGCGACATTGCCGAAGATGGTGGTGGCATAGGTGCCGTTCGCCGCGACGTTGCGCGACGACGCCAGCAGCGTGCGGTACGCGCCCTGATCGGTGGTATTGGGGGTGGCGGCGAAATCGCCGATCGCCGGCGCCGCGCTCGCCGCAGACGCGGGCACCCCGGCGACATTGCCCAGCCCCGGCCCCAGCGCGCCCGCGCCCACGACATTGCCGGCGATCGCGGCGGTGGCGGGGGGCTGGCGGATATCGCGTTCCGCCTCGCTCAGCGCGCCGGCGCGATTGTATTCGAGGTGGAGGTTGATGCGATCGTCGCGGCGGATGCGGACGATATCGGCCTCCGCCCCGCCCTGCTCGCGCCCGCCCTCGGTCGCCGCGCGACCGTTCAACTCCGCGGTCACCGCGCGGAAGCGGCGGCGCAGCACGAAGTTCACCACGCGCTGGTCGGCGCGATAGCCGTATTTGAGCGCCACTTCTTCCGGCAGGATATCGACGCGCGCAATCGCCTCGGTCGGCAGGTCGCGGATTTCCTGGAAGCCGGAGATGCGCCGCCCGTTGAGCAGGATCACCGGCCCGCCCCCGGCCCCGCGCCCGGACGTCGTCTGCGGGGTGAGTTCGGCGAGCAGTTCGGTAACCGATCCGACGCCGTAGCTGCGGATGTCGGCGGGCGACAATTGCTGTTCGGGCGGGATATCGCCGATCACCGCGCCGGGTTGGCGGCGCGACCCGGTGACGACGATATCGGGCGCGCCCTCCTCCTCGTCCTCCTCGGACGCCGGCGGCGGCGCGGTGCGCGGCGTGGGTTGCGCGGCGAGCGTCGGGGCGGGCGCGGACACCGGGTCGGGCGACGCCGCGGCCGCGCCGGCGGGCGGCACGGTGCCCGGCGTCTGCTCCGCACCGCTCGCGCCGACTTGCGCCACGGCGGCAGCGGGAAGGCCCGCCACCCCGGCCAGCAACCAACAGATCGAACGCATCGGCACGTCTCCTTCGCCTGCGTCCACGCAACGACGGCGGCGAGCGCGCTAACGCGCAAATGTCGCAGGAGTTTGCCGGACCTTCGCACTTGCACCCATCGACTGCGATAGTTATTGCGAGGCGATAGCATTAAAGGGGCGCAGATGAACCGGTGGAGCGTGACGGCCGCATTGGCCGGGGTGATGGCGTGCGCGCCCGCGACAGCGCAGGCGGCGGACAATGCGGGCGACGACATCGTCGTGACCGGGCGCGCGCAGCGGCTCTACCGCGTCGACACCACCACCGTGGGCAAGAGCGCCGAAAGTCCGCTCGACATTCCGCAGGCGCTGCAGGTGGTCAATGCGGAGCTGTTCGCCGATCAGGGCGCGCGCGACGCGACCGACATCTATCGCGACATTTCGGGCATCAGCGCGTTCAGCTACGCCGGCGTCACCTTTCGCGGCTTCCGGCAGGACCAGTCCTTCTACGACGGCCAGCGCGGCAATCCCTTCATCGGCTTTTCGGTGCCGCAACTGTTCACGATCAGCCGGGTCGAGGTGCTGAAGGGACCGGCGGGGCTGTTCTTCGGCCCCGGATCGCCGGGCGGCATCATCAACTATGTGTCGAAGACACCCAGCGAGGCCGCCGCACTGCGTACGGTCGCGACGCTCGGCAGCTACGATCGCGCGGGGATTTCGTCGGAGGCGACCGGCCGGATCGACCGCGACGGCGTCGTCACCTACCGGCTGGGCGGCTTCTACGAAGCGATGGCGCCGTTCCGCTACAACACGCGCAACACCTCGCTGATCGGGGACGGCGGCGTGTCGTTCCGCACCAACGATCACGGGATGCTGACCGTGCAGGCGACGGTCTACGACAATCTGCTGCGCGGCAACCGGCTGCGCGGGGTGCCGGTGGACGATGCGGGCAACTTCCTGGGCGATATCCGGTGGAACGCCAACGAGCCGAGCGATCGCCTGCATCTCGCGTCCCAGGCCTATCAGGCGCGCTACGCGACCGGCATCGGCAGCGCAGTGACGTTCGACGCGGGCGTCCGCTATTTCGACGCGACCGAGACGCAGGGCTATCACGAACCGCGCGGCTTTGTCGCCGGCAGCGACGACCTGATCGCGCGCGAATTCCGCGACCAGGTCCGCGCCGTCGACGGCCTTTCGTTCATGGCAAACGCGACCGCGACGGTGCGGCTGGCGGGGATGGAGCATCGGTTCCAGGCGGGTGCCGACTGGTACGACGAACGCAGCATCCTCGATTCGCGCATCCTGCGCGCGGGCGTCGCGCCGCTCAGCCTGCGCAACCCGGTCTATCGCGATGACGCACGCGACGCCGCCCGGGCGGCAAGTGTGCCGACCGCGACCACCGATACCCGCACGACGCGCCGGGGCGCCTACCTGCAGGACCGGATCGCGATCACCGATGCGCTGTTGCTGGTCGGCGGGGTGCGATATGATCGGTTCGACGACGCGGTAACCACCGCCACCGCCGGGCGGACCACCGCCACGTCATCCTACGGCGACGGCCGCGTTACCCTCCGTGGCGGTGCGATCCTCAAGCCGCGCCCGGGCGTGTCGCTGTACGCCAGCTGGTCGGGCAGCTTCGAGCCGCAAAGCCCCGCCAGCCAGAACACCAGCGCCGGCGGCCCGTTCGCCCCGGTGACCGGCAACCAGGTGGAAGGCGGGGTCAAGTCGGTGCTGCTGGGCGGGCGGGTCCAGGCGAATGCGGCGGTCTATCGCATCGTTCGCCGCAACATCCTTCAGGTCGATCCGACGCTTCCGCCGCAGAACGGTGTCGATCAGCTGCGCCCGATCGGCGAGGTGACCAGCAAGGGCGTCGAGGTGGATGTGGCGACCGATATCACCCCGAACTGGGTGCTGCTGGCCAATTACGCCTATAACGATACCCGGATCACCGGGACCGTCGCGGGCCAGTCGGTCACCAACGCGGTCGGCGATCGCTTCGCCAATGCGCCGCGCCATCAGCTGGGGTTCTGGACCCGCTATCAGATCCCCGCGATCGGTACGGCGCTGGGCTTCGGCGGGGAGCATCTCTCGCGCCGGCTGACGTTGTCGAACCAGGCCGTGCCCGCATACACGATCTTCGACCTGTCGGTCACGAAGGCGCTGGGACCGGCCGAACTGATGCTGCGCGTCGATAACCTGTTCGACCGCCGCTACACCGCCTCGGGCTTCAGCAAGCAGACGGGGAGTTTTCCTGGCGAGCCGCGTTCGTTGTTGGCGGAGTTGCGGTTGCGGCGTAAGCGTGGCGTGAGGACCGCAGTTTATGCGGCTTGGGCTGTTGGCTGATCTGTCTGGGGCACCCAGTTCCACGGCATCAGCTCGTCCCAGCGGGTGGCGGGCCAGTCGCCGGCGACCCTGGCGAT
>NZ_NWVC01000029.1 GCF_002374855.1 Sphingomonas adhaesiva | reverse complement strand
TGTGGATCGGCGTGGAAAAGGGACCCCGGTAGCGGGGTGATCGGCGTCGAAAAAGGACCCCTCATCCCGGTGGTCTAGGCTGCTCGCTTGGCGGTGTGTCAGGCGGCGAGATCGGGATGCTGGTATTGGAGACGGTGTTGAGGATCCGGCGCGAGCACGCGTCGGGGAAGGCCATCAAGGCGATAGCGCGGGACCTGCACCTGTCGCGCAAGGTGGTGCGCAAGGCGATCCGGGCGCCGGAGGCGGACATGGGCTACCGGCGGGAGGTGCAGCCGCTGCCGAAGCTGGGGCCGTTTCAGACGCGACTGGATGCGTTGCTGGAGGAAGACGAGGCACGGCCGCGGCGCGAGAAGCTGCGCCTCACGCGTATCCACGACCTGCTGCTGCGCGAGGGGTTCGACGGCTCGTACGACGCGGTGCGCCGCTATGCGGCTCGCTGGCGGCAGGCGCGGCGTCGCGATGTGATGAATGCGCCGGCCTTCATCCCGCTGCTGTTCCGGCCGGGCGAGGCTTACCAGTTCGACTGGAGCCACGAGGACGTCGAGATCTCGGGCAAGCCGATGCGCGTGAAGGTCGCGCATGTGCGGCTGTGCGCGTCGCGGGCCATGTATGTGCGAGCCTATCCGCGCGAGACACAGGAGATGGTGTTCGACGCCCATGCGCGGGCGTTCGCCTTCTTCGGGGGCGTGCCGACGCGCGGCATCTACGACAACATGAAGACGGCGGTGACGAGCGTGTTCACCGGCAAGGAGCGGGTCTTCAACCGGCGCTTCCTGGTGATGGCGAACCACTACATGGTCGAGCCGACGGCCTGCTCGCCGGCGTCGGGCTGGGAGAAGGGGCAGGTCGAGAACCAGGTGCAGACCGCGCGTGGCCGCTTCTTCCAGCCGCGGCTGCGCTTTGCCAGCATCGAGGAGTTGAACGGCTGGCTGGAGGCGGAGTGTCGCCGCTGGGCCGACATGCACCAGCATCCCGAGCAGAAGGAGCTGACGGTCGCGCAGGCATGGGCTGCCGAGCGCGGTGTGCTCCAGCCGGTTGTCGCCCCCTTCGACGGCTTCCACGAGAGCGAGCACGCGGTGAGCGGCACGTGCCTCATCAGCTTCGACCGCAACCGCTATTCCGTCTCCGCCAGGGTGGTGCGGCGTACCGTCCAGGTCCGTGCCTATGCCGACCGCATCGTCGTGCGCTGCGACGGCCAGGTCGTCGCCGACCACCCCCGGTTCTTCGGGCGCGACCGGACCATCTACGACCCGTGGCATTACCTGCCGGTGCTGGTGACCAAGCCGGGCGCCCTGCGCAATGGCGCGCCGTTCCAGGGCTGGGAGCTGCCGCCTGCGCTGTCACGACTGCGGCGCAAGCTCGGCGCCGGGGATGATGCCGACCGGCGGTTCGTGCGCGTGCTGGCAGCGGTGCTCGACGACGGGCTGGAGGCGGTCGAAGCGGCCGTACGCGAAGCGCTGCTGGCCGGCACCGCCAGCGACGACGTCATCGTCAACATCCTGGCCCGCCGACGCGAGCCGCCCCGGCCGCTAGCCATCGTCACGCCCGAGGACCTGGCGCTGCGCCACCCGCCGCGTGCCGACTGCACCCGCTATGACAGCCTGCGAGGCCTCCATGCAGCGGCATGAGATGATGACGGCCATGGCGGACCTTGGCCTCAAGGGCATGGCTGGCGCCTTCGACGAGGCCGTCACCACCGGGCTGCAGCGCAAGCGCACGACCATGGAGGTCCTGACCGACCTGCTGCGTGCCGAGGCGACGCACCGTCATGCGGCGTCCGTCCGCTACCGGATGTCGGCCGCCAGGCTGCCTGCGGTGAAGGACCTCGACGCCTTCGTCTTCAACGACACCCCCATCAACGAAGGGCTGGTGCGCTCCCTGCACAGCGGCTCGTTCCTCCCCGGCCGGCGCAACGTCGTGCTGGTCGGTGGAACGGGCACCGGCAAGACGCACCTTGCCACCGCCATTACCGCCAACGTGGTGCGGGCCGGCGCCCGCGGGCGCTACTTCAACACAGTCGATCTGGTGAACCGGCTCGAGGAGGAAACGCGCCTCGGCAAGGCCGGCACGCTGGCGGCCCAGCTCTCCCGGCTCGACCTCGTGGTGCTCGATGAGCTCGGCTACCTGCCCTTTGCCCGCTCGGGCGGTCAGCTGCTCTTCCACCTCGTCAGCAAGCTCTATGAGCAGACCTCCGTCATCGTCACGACGAACCTCGCCTTTGGTGAGTGGCCGACGGTCTTTGGCGACCCCAAGATGACCACCGCGCTGCTCGACCGCATTACCCACCATTGCGACATCGTCGAAACCGGCAACGACAGCTGGCGCTTCAAACACCGAAGCTGACGCCCGGGGCACCCGCAGAGAACGCTTCGCGCTGGTTGCGCCTCCGGTCGGGCTACGCCCGCCCTACGCCGCAACCAGCGCGAACGGTGCGACCCCCATACCCGTCACGCTGCTTGACGAAGGGGGTCCCTTTTGCACGCCGATAGGGGGTCCTTTTTGGACGCCGATTGACA
>NZ_NWVC01000028.1 GCF_002374855.1 Sphingomonas adhaesiva | reverse complement strand
CTTCATCACCGCCCACAACCAGAAACCCAAACCCTATAAATGGGTCAAATCCGCCGACGACATCCTCGCCTCGGTAAAACGCTTCTGCCAGAAAACAATGCGCCGAACTTCGGATTCAGGTGACTAGAGGCTGCGAGACATGGCCAAAGAACCGGACATCCAGGCGGTCGCCGACCGGTGAGGACCGGTGAACGTCAGGTACGCCGCGTCATTGCCGCGCTGGCGAGCCCCGGTGTGCTAACGACCGATGGCTCCCGGGCGCCGCTGCAGATCGCCTTTCCTGCCACGCTGGCGGGGAGCTGGAAGCCGGGGCTATTCCCGCAAGCGGGCAGCTATCCGCGTTAGCTGCTCGACCGATCAGCGGTGCGAAACAAGACGGGAGATGATATGCCCCCGCGACCGCGGCAGTGCGGACCAGCTTATGGAGGCAGCCTTCCCGTTTTTCAGTCGAAGCGATTTCCAGGATCAGCCCAGCAGCCGAGCCTACCGGCATTACAAGGCGTTTGAGGCCGTTCTCGACCGCATTCTGGGTGACCGCGTGAGAGAGGACGGTGCCTGTGGCGTCGATCTCTGGTGTGCGCTCGCCAACATTCGCTGGCGCAGTCCCGATGGGGAGGTCGCCTCCTACGGTTTTCGGCGGGCCGGCGAGGTGGTGGCCTGGGTGCGTGAGGAAGGTGACTACCTCACCTGGTACTGCAGCGGAGAGCCGGGGCACGTCGCCGCTTGGATCGAGGGAGCGCTCGCTGGAGCGGGATGGTCGTGGAGCCGGTTGGAGCCTGATGCCGCTCGTACCGGCAATGTGCCCGACGACAGTCAGCGCCTCGCATAGAGTTTTGGATGCTCCTCGACGGATGGACGGCGGACCTCTCGTTTCATGTGAGCGCCGCACGTAGCGCCGCCTGCGTGAGTGTTTGAGCCTTGCGAACGAGCGGTAATTGGTGCTCGCGGTACATGAGCTGGCTGATCACCCCGATCGCGAGCTTGGGCGACATTGCCTCGGCTACACGCAAGGCGGCCGCGCAGCGATCTGGCCCGCACTGCCTGAGCGCCGCAGCGACATATTCCTCCCCCTCCCGAGTGACGACCGCCGCGAGGTCGAACATGTCGCGAGGCTGCAGGCGCGAGCCGCGATAGTAGATCTTCTTCGCGATGATCTCACTGGGGGTCTCGAGCAGGACCTCGCGCCCTCGCACGGTGACGCGGTTGGCTGGACGCTCGGTGATGGAGGCGCAGCAAATGAAGTCGATCTCGCCGACCTCGCCAAATGTCAGCTTCAGGACGTGGCTGCCGTCCGTGTCGTAGCCGTCGGGCGCTCGATCGAGCGCGTAGCCCTGCGTTCCGGGATTTAGAAAGGGTAAGACCTGGGGATCATCAAGGAACAGGTCGATGTCGTGGCTCTCGCGGTGGTCGATCTGTAGCATCAGGGCCGTACCGCCGCCAAAGGTCCACTCGAACGGGTAGGCAGCTCTCTGCGCTTGATCGATAATGCTGCCGGCGATGTCGAAGAGCGACGACCATTGGCTAGGCCGTGCGACAGGCACGCGGGTCAGGCGGCGAGTGGTAGGGCGTACCCTGCCTTGGCAGCAAACTGGTTCGCCATCCAATGAGCCTGGTCATGATCGACGCCCATGCTGTCGATGAACTGGTGCTGCAATCCCTCGTTCACCTCCGAAAAGAAGGCGAACACCGGCGCATCGAACGCATAGAGGCTAGCCGGATCAACGATCTTTGCGGCAAGCTGATACGCGGAGAGGTTCGCTCCGTAAGGAGCGTTCACCGTCGCCAGCACTGAGGTCGCTACGTCCGTCATGACCTACCTAGGTCCTGTTCCTTGCTCTGGCATGGGATATAACCTGCCGGGGTAACCGAAACAAGAACGAGCGGGGCCGGTTCCTCCGGTCCGCTGGTGCGCGACGTCGTCCGACGGTGCCTCGGGACCCGCCCGCCTCGTTTGTTCGCAACGGCGACGCGCATATCGGGGAGGGAGGGCCTCCAGTCAGAATGATCTGAGCGAGGATCGGGACTGACTGTGAGAAGGTGGGCAGGCGTGTGAGCGCCTAAAAGTGGCTATTTAGGAAGTGCCTACCATGACACTCTGCCCAGCGGAAAAGTGTCGCAGCTGACAGAAACGTCGGCGACCAAACCGGATGGGATTCACACGATTCCCGTTTCGTGCTTCTCCTGTTCCCATGACCCAGGGCGACTTATTCTCTGCATCCGCGGCCATCCCGCCGCAGATTTCTTCCCAGCTGCCCCTGACTGAGGGGCTGCCGTCGATCATCGATGTCATCGCACAGGTGTCGACCAGGCCGCGCTACGCCTTCATGGTCCTGAATCTGATCGCGCGCGCGGCAGGGCAGGGGGGCAGGGCAGGACCCTACGTCGTCCAGCAGGGGCGGGCCGTTCGGCTGGCCGGCACCGCCAGCGACGACGTCATCGTCAACATCCTGGCCCGCAGGCGAGAACCGCCACGACCGCTAACCATTGTCACCCCCGAGGACCTGGCGCTGCGCCATCCGCCCCGCGCCGACTGCAACCGCTATGACAGCCTGCGAGGTCTCCATGCAGCGGCATGAGATGATGACGGCCATGACCGAGTTGGGGCTGA
>NZ_NWVC01000027.1 GCF_002374855.1 Sphingomonas adhaesiva | reverse complement strand
ACGCAGGTCGTCTCGGCCGCAATTGCGGGACGCGTGGTCGCGCTCACCCGTAACCTCGGCCAATCGGTCGGACGCGGCCAGACCATTGCGGTCATCGAAAGCCGCGAGGCGGCGCAGATCAAGGGCGAGGTCGAGGCGGCGCGGGCGCGGCTTCAGCTCGCTAATTCGAACCTCGCGCGCGAACAGCGGCTGTTCGCGCAGAGAGTCTCCCCTGAACAGGATCTGATCGCCGCCCGCACAGCGGCGACGGAGGCGCGGATCGCCCTGACGCAGGCGCAGAGCATGGTTTCGGCGGCGGGTGTCGGCGGCGGCGGGCTCAACCGGCTCGGCATTGCCGCGCCGATCTCGGGCCAGATCATTGCGCGCCCCGTGACGCTGGGACAAACGGTCGCGGCGGATGCCGAACTCTATCGCATCGCCAACCTGAGCCAGGTGTCGATCGCGCTTAATCTCAAGCCCGAGGATGCGGGCCGGGTGCGTCCCGGCAATACGGTGCTGGTGAAGGCGGCAGGCCGTCAGGCGACCGCCCGCGTGACCTTCGTGTCGCCGGCGCTTGATCCGCAGACGCGGCTCGTGCCCGCGCTCGCCACCCTCGACAACCGGGGCGGTGAATGGCGGGTCGGCGAGCCGGTGACGGCCGCCGTCCAGCTCACGGGCAGCGGCGGTAGCGGCGCAATCCGCGTGCCGACGACGGCGGTCCAGAGCTTCGAGGGCAAGTCGGTCGTGTTCGTTCGCACGCCTACGGGCTTCAAGGCGACCCCGGTGCAGCTCGGCGATGCGTCGGGCGACACGGTAATCGTCCGCTCGGGTCTCACCGGCAACGAACAAATCGCCACCACCGGAAGCTTCACGCTCAAGGCCGAGATCGGCAAGGGCGAAGCGAGCCACGAGGATTAAGCCATGATCGCCCGCATCGTCACATGGGCGGTCGAGAAGCGCTGGCTTGTCCTGCTCCTCACCGCCATCGTCGCCGTCATCGGCGCGTTTTCACTCTACCGGCTGCCGATCGACGCAGTGCCGGACATCACCAACAATCAGGTGCAGATCAACGTGCGGGCACCCGCGCTCTCGCCCGAGCTGGTCGAGAAGCAGGTGTCGTTCCCGATCGAAACCGCGCTCGCCGGCACCCCCGGCATCGAATATACGCGCTCGCTGAGCCGTAATGGCTTCGCGCAGATCACTGCGGTCTTCTCCGACTCTACGGACATCTATTTCGCCCGCCAGCAGGTGGGCGAGCGTCTGCGGGGCGTGCAAGAGAATCTGCCCGACGGCGTGAACCCTGAAATGGGTCCGATCGCGACAGGCCTGGGCGAGGTGTACATGTACACCGTTCGTCTCGATCATCGCGAGGACGACAAGCACAAGCCCGGTGAACCGGGCCAACAGCCCGATGGCAGCTACATCACGCCAGAGGGCGAGCGACTGACGACCGAAGAGGACAAGGCGACCTACCTGCGCACCGCGCAGGACTGGATCGTGACGCCGCTTCTGAAGACCACACCGGGCCTCGCCGGTGTCGACTCGATTGGCGGTTACGCCAAGCAGTTCCTCGTCGTGCCCGACGTGCAGAAGCTGGCCTCGCTCGGCATCACGCTGACGGACCTGGGAAATGCGCTGGAGCGCAATAACACCAGCGTCGGCGGTGGCTTCGTCAATCGCAATGGCGAAGGTCTGGCTGTTCGCTCGGATGCGCTCGTTCGCAATGCCAGCGAGTTGGCCAGGACCGTGATCGCGACACGTAACGGCGTGCCGATCACGGTCGAACAAGTTGCGACTGTGAAGACGGGTCAGGCGATCCGCATGGGTTCGGCATCGGAGAACGGTACCGAAGTCGTCGTCGGCACGGCGATCATGCGGATCGGCGAGAACAGCCGCATCGTGTCGACCGCGGTCGCTGAGAAACTGAAGACGATCAACGCTTCGCTGCCTCCTGACGTCGTAATTCAGCCGGTGCTGAACCGCACCGAGCTGGTCAATTCGACGATCAAGACGGTCGCGAAAAACCTGTCCGAAGGCGCGGTGCTGGTCATCGTCGTGCTCTTCCTGCTGCTCGGCAACTTCCGTGCGGCCCTGATCGCGGCGTTGGTCATCCCGATCACCATGATGCTGACAGGCTTTGGTATGCTGCGCGCTGGGGTCTCGGCCAATCTGATGAGCCTTGGGGCTTTGGACTTCGGTCTGATCGTCGACGGCGCCGTCATCATTGTCGAAAACGCGCTGCGCCGGCTTGCCGAGCAACAGCATCATGAAGGCCGATTGCTCAGCGTCAAGGAACGGCTCGCGACCGTGGCAGCCGCTGCGCGTGAGATGATCCGTCCCTCTGTGTACGGGCAGGCAATCATCATCCTCGTCTACGTACCGCTGCTCACGCTGACCGGCGTGGAGGGTAAAACGTTCGGACCGATGGCGCTGACCGTCATCATCGCGCTCGCCTTCGCCTTCATCCTCTCTCTCACCTTCGTGCCGGCGATGATTGCGATCTGGCTGTCGAAGAAGGTCGAGGAGAAGGACGGCCGCATCATCACGTGGCTGAAGAAGCGCTACGAACCCGGTCTCGACCGGGCCATGAAGCGCCCGACGCTGACGATCGGTGCGGGTGTGGGAAGCCTTGTGGTGGCGGCGCTTGCTTTCACTACGCTCGGCTCGGTGTTCCTGCCGCAGCTCGACGAAGGCGATTTGCTGATCCAGTCGCTCCGCATTCCGGCAACGTCGGTCCAGCAGAGCCAGGCGATGCAGGTGCCGATCGAGCGGATGATGTCGAAGCAGCCGGAGGTGCAATTCGTCTATTCCAAGACGGGCACCGCCGAGCTGGCGGCCGACCCGATGCCGCCGAACGCGACCGACATGTTCGTCATCCTGAAGCCGCGCAAGGATTGGCCGGATCCTGAGCTTCCCAAGGAGGAGCTGGTCAGCCGGATCGAGGGTAATCTCGCGAAGATTCCGGGAAATGCCTACGAGATCACCCAGCCCATCCAGATGCGCTTCAACGAGCTGATCGCCGGCGTGCGCGGCGACATCGCGGTGAAGGTGTTCGGGGACGACTTCAACCAGATGAACCGGACGGCCGAGCAAATCGCGGCGGTGCTGCGCAGAACGCAAGGCGCAGCGGACGTGAAGGTGGAGCAGACGACCGGTCTTCCCATGCTCGACATTCGCGTCAACCGCGACGCGATGGCGCGGTTGGGCGTTACGGCTCAGGATGTGCAGGACACCGTGACTGCGACGATCGGCGGGCGAACATCGGGCCAGATCTTCGAGGGCGACCGTCGCTTCCCCGTGGTGATCCGCCTGTCGGAGGCGCAGCGTGCCGACATCGGCCTGCTCCAACAGGTGCAGGTGCCGGTGGCAGGCGGCGGCTATGTACCGCTGTCCAGCGTCGCCGAGATCAAGGTGGTCGATGGTCCGAACCAGATCAGCCGCGAGAACGGCAAGCGGCGCGTGGTGGTGCAAGCCAACGTGCGTGGCCGCGACGTCGGATCCGTCGTGGCGGATGCGCAGGCGGCGATCGGCAGCCAACTCCGGCTGCCTGCCGGCACCTATCTCGAATGGGGCGGCCAGTTCGA
>NZ_NWVC01000026.1:2500-4933 GCF_002374855.1 Sphingomonas adhaesiva | reverse complement strand
GCCCTTCCACGAGGGACCACCGGATCACTATGACCGACTTTCGTCTCTGCTCGACTTGTCAGTCTCGCAGTCAGGCTGGCTTATGCCATTGCACTCTAACAGACGGTTTCCAACCGTCCTGAGCCAACCTTCGCGCGCCTCCGTTACTCTTTAGGAGGCGACCGCCCCAGTCAAACTACCCGCCACAGAGGGTCCCTGTTCCGGCTTCACGGAACGAGGTTAGACAGTAGACAACAACAGGGTGGTATTTCACCTATGGCTCCCCATCAGCTGGCGCCGATGCTTCATAGCCTCCCACCTATGCTACACAGTTCTTGTCCACTGCCACTCTGAAGCTGCAGTAAAGGTGCACGGGGTCTTTCCGTCTAACCGCGGGTACTCCGCATCTTCACGGAGAATTCAATTTCGCTGAGCATGTCCTGGAGACAGTGGGGAAGTCGTTACGCCATTCGTGCAGGTCGGAACTTACCCGACAAGGAATTTCGCTACCTTAGGACCGTTATAGTTACGGCCGCCGTTTACCGGGGCTTCATTTCGGAGCTTGCACCCCTCCACTTAACCTTCCGGCACCGGGCAGGCGTCAGACCCTATACGTCGTCTTGAAGCCGACTTAGCAGAGCCCTGTGTTTTTGCTAAACAGTCGCTACCCCCTGGCCTGTGCCCCCCATGAGAGCTTGCGCTTACATGGGGCCTCCTTCTTCCGAAGGTACGGAGGCAATTTGCCGAGTTCCTTCAGGACACTTCTCTCAAGCGCCTTGGTATACTCTACCTGACCACCTGTGTCGGTTTCGGGTACGGTCTATACGGTGGGGCTATTTCCCGGGACAGCTTCGAAGCCGGCTCAATCCGTTAAGAGCCGACAACACACGCCATCCGTCACACACCACCAGGCTGCGGAATATTAACCGCATTCCCATCGACTACCCCCTTCGGGCTCGTCTTAGGGGCCGGCTCACCCTGCGCGGATTAGCCTTGCGCAGGAACCCTTGGTCTTTCGGCGAGAGGGCATCTCACCCTCTTTATCGCTACTCATGTCTGCATTCGCACTTCCGATACCTCCACGACCCATTACCAGATCGCTTCGCAGGCTTACGGAACGCTCCGCTACCGCGTGGATAAATCCACACCCTAAGCTTCGGTGCACGTCTTGAGCCCCGTTACATCTTCGCCGCAGGAACCCTTGTTTAGACCAGTGAGCTGTTACGCTTTCTTTAAAGGATGGCTGCTTCTAAGCCAACCTCCTGGTTGTTTTGGGATTCCCACATGCTTTCCCACTTAGACGTGACTTGGGGACCTTAGCTGTAGGTCAGGGCTGTTTCCCTTTTGACGACGGACCTTAGCACCCGCCGTCTGTCTCCCAGATAGCACTCGCAGGTATTCGGAGTTTGGTTAGGTTTGGTAGATCTCGCGACCCCCTAGCCCATCCAGTGCTCTACCCCCTGCGGTGTTCGTCTGAGGCACTACCTCAATAGTTTTCGCGGAGAACCAGCTATTTCCCGGCTTGATTGGCCTTTCACCCCTAAACACAACTCATCCGGTAACTTTTCAACGTTAATCGGTTCGGACCTCCAGTGTGTGTTACCACACCTTCATCCTGGTCATGCCTAGATCGCCGGGTTTCGGGTCTAATACACCAAACTATGGTCGCCCTATTCAGACTCGCTTTCGCTGCGCCTACACCTATCGGCTTAAGCTTGCTTGGTACATTAAGTCACAGACCCATTATGCAAGAGGTACGCAGTCAGGGCACAAGACCCCTCCTACTGCTTGTAGGCAATCCGTTTCAGGTACTGTTTCACTCCCCTCATCGGGGTGCTTTTCACCTTTCCCTCACGGTACTAGTTCGCTATCGGTCGCATACGAGTATTTAGGCTTGGAGGGTGGTCCCCCCATGTTCAGACAGGATTACACGTGTCCCGCCCTACTCGAGTCCATCCACATCACTTTCGCATACGGGGCTGTCACCCGCTACGGCCGAACTTTCCAGATCGTTCTGCTAGTTGAATAGATGGCACTGGCCTGGTCCGCGTTCGCTCGCCACTACTAACGGAATCTCGGTTGATGTCTTTTCCTCCAGGTACTGAGATGTTTCAGTTCCCCGGGTTCGCTTCTCGAAACCTATGTATTCAGTATCGAGATACTCATAGTCCCAATTACCTAGCCCAATAGGCTAGATAATCAGGATGAGTGGGTTTCCCCATTCGGAAATCTGCGGGTCAAAGGTTGCTCACACCTCACCGCAGCTTATCGCAGCGTGCCACGTCCTTCATCGCCTGTATGCGCCAAGGCATCCACGAATTGCCCTTACCTCACGCTTGAGAGCCCACACCACCAACAACAACGCTGGATCGGCCGAGTTGCCCAAAGGCAGCTCCACCAACCACTCGGCATAGCGCCGCTGCGGTCAATTGGTGCGGGTGATTAATCTCAGCC
>NZ_NWVC01000025.1 GCF_002374855.1 Sphingomonas adhaesiva | reverse complement strand
GTCGGGCTACGCCCGCCCTACGCCGCAACCAGCGCGAACAAAGCGCCCGTCATACCCGTCACGCTGCTCGACGAAGGGGGTCCCTTTTGCACGCCGATAGGGGGTCCTTTTTGGACGCCGATTGACAGACGCGGGTCGACCTGCATCAGCTCTTCTGCGCTATAACTCCAGTCTGGCGGAATGACGGTAGCCAGGGAGACGGCGGGGCCAGCGGCCTCGACCAATTCGATCAGCGCACCGGTGACATTCCTGCGCAACTTGCGCATCCAACGCTTCGACGCCAACGTCTCGGCGACCCGCTCGCGGGCCAGCTCCCTCGCCAGTTTGCGAGCTTCTTCCACCAGATGGGGCGGCAGCGCGGTGCCTTTCAGCGCTGTAGCTGTCAGCAACCTCGCACGGGTTGCATCTTCCTCCTTTGCTTGCAGATAGGTTTCGAACCGTGCCTCAGGGTCCTTGTCGACCCGGTAGCGAAGTTTGGGCTTACCTAGGTCAGCGACGCTATAGACCGGCACTTACGCCGCCCCGCTTGCGTCGAGGCACTCCTGGACAAAGCGCTCGATGCTCACGTGAGTGACGAGCGTGCGCCGGCCGATCTTACACCGCTTCAACCGCCCGGAGCTCAGCAGCTCGTACACCAAGGTGCGCTTGCAACCAATCAGTCGGCAGGTTTCGGTGACGTCGACCAGGATGGGGAGCGAGGACGGGCTGTCGGCCCGGTAAGCATGCATATTTGACCTCCTTCAAAAGCGAAGGAGGGCGAACTATGCCGACTTTTGGCGGTTACCTAAGTCGCGTTGGAGGGTTGAAATTTCACGGCGGACTGAGGGAACCTTTTCATTCGCGCTCTCGCAGCCCCGCGGCGCGCGTGATCGCCTCCTCTACCGTAGTCGAATCATGATCCCGAATCGAAACCTCTTCGCGGAACCTCGCTAGATTTACCCCTCTCTCAACCGGCCACCAAGCGCTTGGCCCCTTATTGCGCTGCGCGGCACGCAGTAGATCACCCACTCTTACAAATTGATCCATGAGATTTCTATTCCTAGATTTTTTCTCATCATTGATATACCAGCTAACCTCATTCCGCACCTTCTGCGTCGTCTCTTTATCGAGAACCTTTTCTGCAGACGTTCGCCATCTCCGAACTGAGGCCCAATCACAAGCGACTAAGCGGGAGACCAGATAATCAAACTTTTGGGAATTACTAAGATCTACACCCTTTGTTGTTTTTGGCAGCTTGATTCCACGATCATCGAGGTAATCTTTGTATAGATCTAAATTTAGGCCAGACATCCGGATTTCCGTTCCGAATAGCACAAATTTTAGTCGGTATTTGTTGATTGTATGCGCAGAGGCCGCCCTCGTTACCTTTGCCGGCCTCATAAGAGGCTGAGTTTCGCCAGCATTCAGCGCCCTTAGGGCGGAAATTAGCTCATCGATGACGACGATGTAGCCAAACTGTTTCCTGCTTATGTCAAAGATGCTGGGACTTAGCCACTCAAGTCGCGAAGCCACCAATTCACGAACCGCCTCGACAGACGATAAGTCGGGAGACAGCGCTTCATTAATCGGCACAAAGGGAAACATCATTCTCTCAGATACCTTTTCTAGGTACCGACCTTTAATCTCCCTCTTCCCATCTTCATCTATAAGACTGTAGATCATTAGAAAATTTTGCAGTGATTCTAACTCCGCCGCAAGGCATTCCGCGACGCCCTCTTTATCACGCAACATTGAGGCTTCAGATGTGAAGGCTTTCGCCAGCCACTCATACAGACTTGCCAGGGCTTCGTTGTCATCCCGCTCGTTCGATGGCTCGTCATTCATCAGATAATCTTTCATCTATACTGGGATCCCCCACCCGACCTAACCCATACCGACAGATCTCTTCCAAAAGTCAGCAACCACGTGCGCAGCATCATGACGGTGGAGACGACCGCCCTCAGCCACGATCATTTCCACGAGCGATCGAGCACTCTGGTAGAGCTGTAAAGGTGATTGCCTGCCTCGATGTCGACTGCCGGCAGCGGGGCCTTTCGTATCAGACGATCAACGAATTTGGCCAGCGTGACGCGCCGCAAACACACGCAGCATTCGCCTTACCAGCCCGGCAACGCGCCTATGAATTACACGCAGTGTGTACAGTCTACCCCGCTAACTACCCTCCCAGGGGTGCCCGCAGGTGTCCCAGAGCCATCCACGCCCCCTCTCCCCCTCCCCACTTTTTCCGGGCCATCAGACATGAAACAGCCTCACAAGCGCCCCCGCATGGCGCAGCCGCGGATGCACCGTGGCACCAAACCCACGCCCAAGCCAAAGCGCAAGCCGAAACCCAAACGCAAATCACTTTCCCTTTCTCGTATTCCGCACTGAACCGCCCCGGGTTTGTCGGAGGCCCCAACTCCTGAGAGGAAGGGGCTATGACGAGTAAGACGACCAACAAGTTTTCACCTGAGGTGCGCGCGCGGGCGGTGCGGATGGTGCTGGACCACGAAAAGGATCACCCGTCGCGCTGGGCCGCGGTGGTGTCGATCGCGGCGAAGATCGGGTGCGCGGGTCAGACGCTGCACGAGTGGGTGAAGAAGGCCGAGGTCGACAGCGGCACGCGCGCTGGGGTGCCAAGCGACGTTGCCGACCGGATGAAGGCGCTGGAGCGGGAGAACCGCGAGCTGCGCCAGGCCAACGAGATCCTGCGTAAGGCATCTGCATATTTTGCGATGGCGGAGCTCGACCGCCGAGCGAGGTGATGGTGTCGTTCATCGACGCGCATCGCGAGGTGTACGGGGTCGAGCCGATCTGCCGGGTTCTGCCGATCGCCCCGTCGACCTATCATGCTCATGCAGCCAGAAGGATTGAGCCGACCAGGCGGTCGGCTCGGGCTCGGCGGGACGACGCGCTCCGACCGGAGGTGCGCCGCGTGTACGAGGAGAACTTCCGCGTCTACGGCGTGCGCAAGGTCTGGCGGCAGCTGCGGCGCGAAGGGTTCGACGTCGCCCGCTGCACCGTTGCCCGCCTGATGCGGGCGATGGGCTTGGCCGGCGTGATCCGCGGCAAGCCGGTCCGCACCACTGTCAGCGACAAGGGCGCGCCATGCCCGCTCGACCGGGTCAACCGGCAGTTCCGTGCGCCGGCGCCGAACAGGCTCTGGGTATCGGACTTCACCTATGTCGCGACTTGGGCGGGGTTCGTCTACGTGGCGTTCGTCATCGACACCTACGCTCGCCGGATCGTTGGTTGGCGAGCCAGCAGGACGGCGCATACCAGCTTCGTCCTGGATGCGCTCGAGCAGGCGCTTCACGACCGACGACCGATGCGGGGTGGCGGCCTCGTCCACCACTCCGATCGCGGCAGCCAATACGTGTCGATCAAGTACACCGAGCGCCTTGCCGACGCGGGAATCGAACCGTCGGTCGGCAGCGTCGGCGACAGCTACGACAACGCTTTGGCTGAAACCATCAATGGCCTCTACAAGGCCGAGGTGATCCACCGGCGCGGGCCGTGGCGCAGCTTCGAGGCGGTCGAGTACGCCACGCTGGAATGGGTCGACTGGTTCAATCATCGCCGGCTGCTCGAGCCTATCGGCAACATCCCGCCCGCCGAAGCCGAAGAGCAATACTATGCTGCCGCGGACATCATCGATATGGCGGCGTGACTCACATCCAACGGCCTCCGGCAAACCCGGCGCGGTTCAGTCGAACACGCGCTGTCGTGCTGACCTGCATACCCGGAGACCATCATGCGCATCCCGCTACCCCTGGCGGCCGCTACGTCGCTGGCGGCCTGCAACATCGTGCCCGCCACCAACACGACCGACCCTGCCCCCACCGCTGAGGCTCCCAACACCATGGCGCTGTTGCGGGCTGGCGATGCCAAGATCTGCGTCGACCCCGACGTCGAAGAGACGCTGCGTAGCATCATCAGGCCGGAGGACGTCGATACCGAAGCCTATGCGATTATGTTCGACGCGACCGCATTACAGGCTTTCGACCCCGCGGTGACCAGGGCCACCTGTAACGGCAACGTCACCATCGCCAATCGTCAAGGTGAGACGATCCTCACCGGCACCGTCGCCTACACGGTGCTGCCGTCAGCCAAGAACCCAAACACCTTCCTTGTATGGAGCGCGGCTGACGCCATCACGCAGCAACTACGTGACCATGCCGTCACTGACCAAGCCGCCGACCAACAAGCGCGCGAGACGGCAGAACAGGAGCGTAAGCTCGCCGCCATCGTCAAACCCGGCTGGTTGCGCGGACGCTGGGTTCAGTCGGGCTATGGCGCGCAAGCCTGCGTTGACGGCCCCTATCGCGAGTTTGGCGCCCAGAACCGCTACAGCGTTTCAGACGGCGACGGCACCTGGGGGCTGGCGGGCACGGTCGTGAAGATCGAGCGCGACGGCGCATCGAGCTTCTTCGATATCACCAATGCCGAGCGCGACGGCATGAGCTGGAACGACGAGCAGGACACGCCGACGTTTCAGCGGCGCTGCACGGCCGATGAGATCGCAGGTGCCAGTGCCGGCGGGGCGATGCCCGATCCAGTCGCCGCTCCCCGGTGACAGGCGACGTTAGGTCACGCCCCTGCCCTTCATACCCCAAACAACCACCAGACCCCCCACCCCTGCCCCAACCTCATTGGAGACACGCTGATGCGCTTCATTGTCGACCTGTACCGCTACATCATCGTCGCGTTTTGCGCCGTTGCGCTCATCGCCGGCACCGTCGCCTTGTTTGCCGCGCTCGACCAGAATGGCGGGCTTGGCGCTGCGTATCCCGGCTGGGTGCTGGCGGTTGCGCTGGCAGTCGCGGTAAGCTTCATTCTCAACATCGGCGGGCTGGCGCTGGTCGTGTCGCTGCATGATCGCCACGCCGACTTGAGCGATACCGCCGCCGAGATGAAGCTCACGCTCGACCGCATCGCCGACATCCTCGCCTATGGCACCGACAAGGAGCGCGAGCAGTGAAGCGCCCCAACTACAAACGCCGCGGCGAGCTGTTCCTCGCCGTGTGCTTCTTCATCGGGCTGTTCATCTACCAAAACATGAGAGACCGCACAGGCGGCGGCTCGGCACCAGGCGCCGACACCGACGCTGGCCAGCAGGAGCTCAAAGCGGTTGATGGTGATGCGCAGGCGACGGCTGCGCAGCCCACCGTACCTGCCGCAGCGTCGCTACCACCTGCCACGGTCACGAGCTCCGCACCTGTCGAAGCCGGGGACGATCAGCCGACCGGCAATCAAAGCGGCAACTGCGACGCCATCGTGCTTCACCGCGTCGCCGCGATCGAGAATGAGACCTCATTCATGGAACAGGGAGAAACATACGGCTCGGTGACCCAGTACTGGCGCAACATGCGCACTGGCGTATCGTGGTTCTGCGCACACGGCAGCTACTGCTACCCGGAGTACGTCCAAGACGGTGGCGAGCGGGTGCTGGCAATAAAGCTGACAAACTGCGCCGTTCAACCCGAGGGAGCGGATCGGGAGGGTGATGAGGTACTGTTTTCCATCGGGTGAGCTTCGCACGCGGACGGGCGGATCCGAGGCTGTAACGACCCACATCCGGTCTTTCACGGCCTCTTTTCGGCTTCCCAGCTTCTGCCATCCGTTCATGTTCACAGCGGAGAAGGTGCTGAGCCTCCGCCCCGGCTGCTGCGCCGCCAGCTTTCCCAAAAAGGATCGAGAAACGGGAACGCCGAGCGGTTCCCGAAATCCTTCACTATTGCAGAAGTGAGGTAAGCGTCCGGTCTTCTCCACCTTGCTGACGAGGTGATGCGCAAGCCACAGGTGCGGCACTGTGGCAGACACCGGTGCGGCATCATGGCGACGCGAATTATCGAGATGGTCGGGACTGAGCCGCGC
>NZ_NWVC01000024.1 GCF_002374855.1 Sphingomonas adhaesiva | reverse complement strand
GTCGGGCTACGCCCGCCCTACGCCGCAACCAGCGCGAACGGTGCGACCCCCATACCCGTCACGCTGCTTGACGAAGGGGGTCCCTTTTGCACGCCGATAGGGGGTCCTTTTTGGACGCCGATTGACACCTCCGGCCCGCCTGGGAGAACGGCGGGCTTGTCAGGTTCGAGCGCGACTTTGCCGCTCCTTCTAGCCCGTCGCGCGTCGGCCAGCGCCGTCCTGGTCCGCTGAAGGGCGAGACGTGCCGCCTTCGTCTTGTGAGCCGCTTCCGCGACGATCAGGCGCTGCGTTTCCACCGCCCGGAAGATCAGCGCCTCGTCAACCGCCTGCTGGCCACGTTCGCGCAAGGCGCGAACCGCTACCTTCTGTTCCCAGCGTGTAATCGCTGGCCGTCTCAAGTCGCGATAAGGCACCTCGATGTGCTCGCCGTGCGGAAGCTCCAGCCAGACCTGGGAAAGGTCGCGCGGATCCCAGCGCACCGGCATGGCTTGGCCTGGCCTTGTGTACCAGCAGGACAGCGCGTCATCCCAATAGTGCGTATGGAACAGCTCGATGCCATGCGGCGTCACCGCGCGCAGCTCGCAAGGAAGAAAGTCGAAGAGAAAGGTGGCCTGATCCATTGGCAGGCGGACCAGCTCCGGTCGCCGGTCGATCGCGTCGGCCCAGGCGAGCGCCGGCGGGATGCCGAGGCCGCGATGGCGTTCGGCATGGTAAGGTCCGATGATCTGCGCGGCGAGCCAGACCTCTAGCTCGCCCAGCGTCATGCACGCCTCGCCTTCGGCATCATAGTCGCCGCGTTCGGCGACGTTCGAGAACGTCGTCCCGGGCAAGAGGTGGACAGCGCCCATCGTCGTGCCGATCAGGCGCTCGATGTGGCCGCCGAAATGCGGGCGACGCACGGGACGATACTCGAGCGAGATCGAGTGGGTACGACAGCCGCGTTTCAGCGCATCCGAGCGGTGCTCACGCGCATTGTCGAGGTGCAGCCTGTCCATCAGGCCCTGGTTGTCTCAAGGCGCCTCCATGCCCCGCTCGGCGAGCCAATCTCGCTTCGGGAGAACGGCTTGACGCATGCACATGCCAACCGACACGGCCGAAGGTGCGAGCATGTCGAGATGGAACCCCGGCACCGTCCGGCTCGCGACGTCGATCATCAACGTGAGCCAGGGCCGTCCGATCGGTTTGCGGTACAAGTCGTCGACCACGATGACGTCGACCAGCGTGTGGTCCGATTGAACGAGCTCCAGCGCGGAGCCAGCTGCTAACGCGCCTCGCGTCGGCTCCCATTTGTCGGCGGCTGCCTTGGCGCCTTGCCTCCGTGCTGTGACGGTCTGGGGGGTCAGGCGGTCGAGCCGGGTCTGAATCGCCTTGGTGCTGGGCACCTTCAGCCCGACTTTCTGTCCCTCATGGCGGAGCCATCGGCGGAGCGCCTGCACACTGGGCTTTTCGAGGGTGAGATAGTACTCCGCGATGCCACGGGCGATCAGCTGCTCGGCCGCTGACGAGAGCCGCTGCTCTCCCTTCTCCCTCCCACGCGGGCGCGGAAGTAGCGACGCTGCAACCGGCGACGCACGGTAGAGTTGAAGGAGCTTGTGGAAGCGCGCGCGGCCGAGGTCGAGCTGCTCCATGGCTCTCCCGGCGACGCCGCCCGGAACACGGGCCAGCGCAGCTATGGGGCGAATGATCTTCTCGCGGCGATGTGCCTCCGCCCAGTCGGCATCGCTCGCGGTCTTTAGGTCCGCCGTTCGCATGGTACGACGCCTCGGCTGATCCAGAACCTGGAACGTCCACTCTTTCGGGCAAAATGTCCACCATTTCAGGTGCAGATCGAAGCCGAACCACGGTCGTGTCGCGCTGCATCCGTCCGAGCCCATTCTTGCGAGTCGGAGCGCGAACAAGGATTAGCCGGCGAGTAGATAGGGCAACTGATAGCACGAGCGGCTAAGGTCGAGCCGGCATCGATCAACAAGAAATCCCTCAGCCCGCCTCCGGGTCTCCGACCTTCGCGCGGAGCTCGAATGCCGTCGGAGCTTCGGCTGGCAGCGACGTATCGAGCTCGATGTCCGATAGCCCGGACATGCCGATCCACTCCAAGAACGAGGCCTGACCGGCGATCAGCGCCGTCCGTTTCTCATGCGTCGTGGTTACGACGCGACACTGATTGTTCTCAGTAACCGGAGCAATTCCTTTCCCCGCAGCTCAGGTCCGCAGGCCCGCAAACCTTAGCTCAACTCCGTCCACTGTTTAAGGGGCACCGACACTGCCCCCTCCCCACGCGGCTGTCCAGTGTCCGATAAGGCAGTTTATCGGACAGATACCGCATTGGCGCGGGGCAGGGCTCTTGTCTCGTCAGGCAGAACGCGCCACACTACAGTCTGTCCGCCAAGGTAAGGCAGCGGAGGGTTGCAATGACATTACAGGTCACAGTAACAGCCAGTGGGCGCATGAGCCTGCCGGCTGACATCCGAAAACGCTTAGGCCTCGCTCAAGGCGGCGCGGTCTATGTCGACGAAACGGAGGACGGTATCGTGCTGCGCACTGCAGCGCAGGCCGTGGCGCGCGCTCAGGCGCTCGCCAAGCAGTTCACCGGCGGCAACCCCGAGGCGTCGGTCGACGCCTTCCTTGCCCGCCGACGCGACGACAGCGGCGAATGAGCGTCGTCTTCGATGCGTCTGCCCTCATCGCCATGCTCAAAGGTGAGCGCGGCGCTGCGAAGGTGGCCGGTGCCATCGCCGACGCGCGGGTGAGCAGCGTCAACTATGCCGAGGTTGTCAGCCATTTTATCCATGCCGGCATGCCTGCCCGCGAGGTCGACGCTATGCTCGATCCGTTACCGATGAGCGTGGTGCCGGTCGACAAGAGTCTCGCTCAGATTGCCGGCCGGCTTCGTGCCGTCACAGCCGAAGCGGGGCTGAGCCTGGGCGACCGGGTCTGTCTTGCGTTGGCGCAACGCGACGGTCTGCCCGCCTGGACCAGCGATCTCGACTGGAAAAAGGTCGCCGACGCTGCCGGCGTCAAGGTCGTGGCGATCCGGTGATGCCTGACCCCGACGCAGGCGCGTCGTTGACGATCGGCGCGCAATGGCATCGCTGGGACCCGCACGTTCACGCGCCCGGCACCAAGCTGAACGACCAGTTCGGCGGCGCCACCTCATGGGACGACTATCTCGATCGACTCGAGCAGGCGCAGCCGACGCTGCGCGCGCTCGGCGTGACCGACTATTACAGCCTGGACTGCTATGAGCGCCTTCGCGGGGATAAGATCGCCGGGCGGCTTCCCAACTGCGCCCTGCTGTTTCCGAACATCGAGATGCGCCTTGGGATCGGCACGGTCCGGAACGCCTTCGTCAATGTGCATCTCCTGGTCAGCCCCGAAACCGACGATCATGTCGGCCAGATCAAACGCCTGCTCACCCGCCTGACCTTCCGTGCCCATGGTGAGACGTTCGCCTGCACGCCCGAGGAGCTGACGGCGCTGGGACGCCGCAGCGATCCCGAGATCCGGGACACGGTAGCGGCGCTCGCGGAAGGGTCACGACAATTCAAGGTCTCGCTCGACCAGCTGCGCGACGCCTATGCGAACAGCGACTGGGCGCAGGAGAACGTGCTGATCGCGGTCGCCGGCGGCAGCACCGATGGCGCTTCGGGCGTGCGCGATGCAGCCGATCGGACGCTTCGCCAGGAGATCGAGGCGTTTGCGCACATCATCTTCGCAAGCACACCGTCGCAACGGGACTATTGGCTCGGTTACAAGTCGTCGACCGCGGACATCATCGGCCGCTACGGCGCGCTGAAGCCCTGCCTCCACGGCAGCGACGCCCACAGCCTGGAGAAGGTGGCAGCTCCCGACCTCGACCGCTACTCGTGGATCAAGGGAGCACCGCACTTCGACGCCTTGCGCCAAGCGCAGATCGAGCCGGCCGGCCGGGCGTGGATCGGGGACGCGCCGCCTGCGACCGCCAGCTTTTCTCAAGTCTTGTCGACCGTCGATCTGGTCGACGCGCCATGGGCGGTGACACCGCGCATTCCGCTGAATCCCGGACTTGTCGCCATCATCGGCGCGCGTGGCTCCGGAAAGACCGCTCTCGCTGACGCGATCGCGCATGGGTGCGACGCAACCGAGGATCCACCCAACGCCATGTCGTTCCTGGCGCGCGCTTCCGAGCTGCTCGCCGGCAACAGCGTCCGCCTGACATGGGGAGACGGCACGACCGACACGCGGCCACTCGACGGCAGCTATGATCCCGCCGCCTCGGATTACCCGAAAGCCCGTTACCTGTCGCAGCAGTTTGTCGACGGTCTGTGTTCGGCCGACGGCATGACCGACGCTTTGCTCGCCGAGGTCGAGCGTGTCGTCTTCGATGCCCACGACGCGAACAGCCGTGATGGCGCAGTCGATTTCCAAGATCTCCTGGAAGCCCGGGTCAGCCGCCACCGTCTCGCACGCGAACGTGAGGAAGAGGCGCTGGTGTCGCTATCCGACCGCATCGGCAGCGAGATCGAGAAGACCAAAGGCGCGGCTGCCTTGGCCAAGCAGGTCGAGGACAAACGCCAGACGGTCGCCCGGTACACCGCCGATCGTGCGCGGCTCGTGTCGAAGGGGACGGAAGAAAGAGCCGAGCGTCTGGCGGAAGTTGCAACGGCTGCGGAGAAGGCGGCGGGCAATGTGCGGTGGTTCACTAACCGCGAGGCGGCGCTGCTCGTCCTGCGCGACGAAGTGGCCGACCTGCGGACCAACCGCGCACCGGCCACGCTGCGCGCCACGAAGGAGCGTCATAAGGCCAGTCGGATCAAGGAGCCGGACTGGGCACCCTTCCTGCTGGACTATGAAGGTGACGTCGACGCTCTCCTCACGGCAGAGGTGGCGAGCGCGCGTTCCGGCGCCGCGGGCTGGCGTGGAAAGCCGGTGGCCGTACCCGCGGACATGACCGTCCCGTTGATGGCCATCGACGCGGACCTGTCGAAGCAGACCCAGGCCTTGCTCGACGCCGAAGTCGCACGGCTCACCAAGCTGGTGGCGCTCGACACCGATACCCAAAAGCGCTTCACCGCCCTGACACAGAAGATTGCGGCCGAGAACATCGAGCTCGGCAAGCTGGCTGATCGCCTGGCGGACTATCGGGCCGCCAAGGATCGTATCCCACCGCTGCTACGCGATCGGGAAAGCGGCTATGCGCGGGTCTTCGACTTCATCCTCGCCGAAGAGCAAGTCCTGCGGGATCTCTATGCGCCGATCCGGCAGAGGCTGGAGGCCGAGAAAGGCACACTCGGCAAACTGTCGTTCAGCGTGCGCCGGTCGGTCGATGTGGAACGCTGGGCCACGGCTGGGGAGAAGCTGCTCGACCTTCGCCATACCGGGAAGTTCCAAGGCCGCGGCTCCGTGGCGGACCGAGCCGAGCGTGGCTTAGCGTCGGCGTGGCGCACGGGCGACGCGGCAGCGGTGACCGCGGCCATGGCCTCGTTCCGTGACGACAACCAGGACGAGCTGCTGGAGGCTGCGCGTGTGCCGAAGGGCAACCCCGTCGACTACCGGGCGTGGCTCAAGCGGTTCGCGCAGTGGCTCTACAGCACCGACCACATCCAGGTTCGGTACAGTGTCGATTATGACGGCACCGACATCCGGAGCCTGTCCCCCGGCACGCGCGGAATCGTGCTGCTCCTGCTCTATCTCGCGCTTGATACGGAAGACGATCGCCCGCTGATCATCGACCAACCAGAAGAGAACCTTGATCCCAAGTCCATCTTTGACGAGCTCGTTGGGCTGTTCATTGCGGCCAAGGCCAAGCGCCAGGTGATCATGGTCACGCATAACGCCAATCTGGTCGTCAACACGGACGCAGATCAGATCATCATCGCGGAAGCCGGGCCACGCGAGGCGGGCGGCCTGCCGGGGATCAGCTACATGGCGGGCGGCTTGGAGGACGCGGCCATTCGAGAACGCGTCTGCGAGATCTTGGAAGGCGGCGAGCACGCCTTCCGCGAGCGAGCACGGCGGCTTCGCGTCCGCTTCCGCCGTTGACCTAACATGGCGTCGATAAAGTCGCGCTCCCTGCAGCTTGTCGACCTAGCGCCGTTCTATTCCGATCATAGTAAGCGTCCGGTGACGGCGTCACCTCAAACGGGCCGGTAGTTCCACGGCAGCAGTTCAGCGACCCGTCGGGCCGGATGGTCGGCGATACGGCTGATGGTGTCGGCCAGCCAGGCCTCGGGGTCGAC
>NZ_NWVC01000023.1 GCF_002374855.1 Sphingomonas adhaesiva | reverse complement strand
ATCACGGACCCGCACGCCCGGCCGGAACGCCTCGGCCAGGATCTCCAGCTTCTCCGCGTCCGCCCAGCTCCGTCGGCCCGATACCCGGCCGACCACCTCCACACGACCAGTCGTACGAGCGCTCGTATGACCAGTCTCAGAACCGAAAACTTCCCGCACCGCCCGCGCCCTCGTCAAAGACGATAAGCATCCCGGCTACGGCCAAACGGGCAAGGCGGCCCTCAGGCCACGCTTACGTGGAAGTTGCGGACGAACGGCTCTCCCTTGTCGGTGAGGCCCGCCGCAGACTCGGTCATTTCGTTGCCGTTCGCCGACACGATGTAGATGCGCACCGATCCCAGCCTCTTCGCTTTCGCGATATTGAGTACGAGCACATTGGGTGTCGGCGTCATCACAGCCACGCTGTCCGCCTCGCTCGTTTCTCCCTCGCTGGGCGCCATCGTTCCATCCGGACGATAAGATGCCGCCATGTGCCGGACGTGGCCGTCCTGACCGGTGATGTCGACGACCATCCGCCACTTGCCCTCACCAATGTCCTGAAAGCTGTAGACGACCCGCCTGGGAGGCGGTCCATAGGTGCTGGGCATGCGCGTCAGGTCCAGTTCCCATCGCCCCATGAAAGGCGACGGTGCTGCTGCTTCTGATCGAACGCGTTCCGGTTGGGCAGCCGCTTCGCTGGCGAGGCCTGCGATCGTCGCTGCAGCGGCCAGAAATATAGTTGAGCGATGCAAAGGCAAACGCAGCATGCAACCTCTCCATGGATAGCCGAGGCATCGCCTCAGCGTGGGCAATGGCTGTGGTGGGCAGCGCAGGCGCGCCTTCACCGTCTCCGGGATCATGACCCCGAAGCTTCGCATTCGATCGTCCATCGTTCGTCGGCTAGAGGATCAGCCGGGATGCTCGGTTAGAGCGAAGCGGTGAAGCTCGGCGTGCCGACGCATGATGACCAAGAGGATGGCCAGTTCGATTCCGACGACGCAGCCCTGCATGAGCGCCTGACGGCTATCGAGGAAGAATACTCCCATGAAGATGACGAGCGTGGTCATTCCGGCCAGCGTCCACAGCGACCAGCGAAGCGCGCTGGACCAGTCGCGTTCCAGCAGCGACCATGCGAGCCGCAGGTGCCCGGCCCCAGCCATGAGTTGAATGAACGCCATTGCCGGAATGGCTCCCAGATAGGTGGGGCGCAGCAACGCCTCATGGGAACCGCCGACGAGGAGCGCACCCGGAAGGCCATGCTGATCGGGATAGAGATAGGGGAAGCCCAAGACCGCGCAGCCGATCTCGATCGTAGCCATCGGAACCATGATGCCCAGCGCGACGGCATAGCTGGTGAGGACGAACCGTCCTGTCGCGCTGCCCAACATTTCCCGCCACGCCGCAATGAGACAACCCGCCGCAAAGGATAGTCCCTGCCCCTCGGCGGCTGCGGCATGATATTCGGCCTTCATCGCCTGGGACCAGGTTTGACGGTCCTCGCCCATGCACGCGGTGGCGATCGCCATGATCGCCTGGGACAATGACATCCTCATGTCAGCATCTCCTTGCCGGAAAGTGCCGCGTCGCCGCTGGTCAGTTCCATCGCCAGCGCGAAACCGTTCGCGGTCAATCGATAGACATGGCGGGGCGGGCGCCCGGGTTGCGCAGGCTCGCGCCATTCGGCCTGGACCAGCCCGTTGTCGCTCATCCGCATCAGGAGGGGATATAGCGTGCCCGACGACAACCCCGTGTCCTTCAGCAGGTCATAACCGTGGCGCCATTCGCTGCGCTGCTGCGACAGGACCGCGAGAAGGAGGCGCATCTGTTTCGAGGGTTGCCTGTTCCGTGCCATGCCGAATGACAACATATGTAGAATTAAGAGTCAACGGGATTTGTCTGTTGCTTGTGCGAGGCAGCCAGAGTTCGGAATGCTGGCGGAGCGCGGGGTTCCGCATGGGCGGCTACCCTGAAGCTGAACGAATGTCGCATATCAAGACGCGTGCGAGAGGCTGCGGATGACCATTTGTGGGTCATAGCGGCTGAGCCACCGATCGCGGCGTGGTCGACCTTGGCCGCTCACCGTGCCAGTCGCGCTTCCGAAACGCGCCGCCTGGGGCGGCTGCGGCCTTCCCGTTTCTCCGTCTTCACGGGGCAATTTCGGGAAAATGCATTTGGGAACAGATTTCGGGAAAGCGGCTCCCGAAGACTTCCGTCAGCACGATCGTCGCGGCGGGATTCCCGTCACGGGCTCCCAAACGGGACGGGACCGCCAACCTTGAGGTGTCATTCCGCCCGCAACCGTACCGGCCACCAGCGGAGCGGTTGCGGGCGATTCTGACACTCGGGGGTAGGGAAAACACCGCCAAGCAAGCGGGAATAGTTTGCTATTGATTATCATTAAGGCGGTTTGTAGCTCCGTTCGAAAAAGGGGCTACAATGAGACTGATCGCTTACCTGCTCTGCACCAGCACACTGCTCGCTGCGACACCCTGCCTTGCGCAGGAGGTGCCCGTGTCCCCGCAAGAAGCGCAACCGGATGACATCATCGTCACCGGCGAGAAGTCGAACCGGACGCTCCAAGAGACGACGACCAGTGTCGCAGTCACGACGCCTGAGCGCATTAGGCAGGAGAACATTCTGACGATCCAGGATGTCTACAATCGCACCGCCAACGTCTCGGAAACCTACGGCTCCGCCGGCTTCACCATCCGCGGGATCAACAATCAGGGCGTGGGTGCGGGCGGCAATGCGGACACGGCGACTGTGTACGTGGACGGGGCGCCCATCCCTCGCCAGGCATTGTTCGGCGGTCCTACCGACCTTTGGGACATCGATCAGGTTGAAATCCTGCGCGGGCCGCAATCCACTATCCAAGGCTTGAATGCGCTGGCCGGTGCCATCGTGCTGACTACCCGCGATGCGTCCACAACCGATTACAGTGCGGATGGCCGCATCCTGTGGACGGACCGCAACGATCGCACCTTCTCGGCCGCGGCAGGCGGCCCGCTGATCCGCGACGAGCTGGGCATCCGCCTGTCGGCCGAACGTCGAGCCGATCGCGGCATCATCCGCAACGTCACGCGAGGCGGTTATGACGACAGCCTGCGCACGCTCAACCTGCGAGGCAAGGTCCACTGGACGCCGCAGGCGCTGCCCGGCCTCGATGTAAAGGCGAGCTACAATCGCGTACGGCGCGATGGCGGCTATCTTTACGAATACACCAACATCAATACGCCGGACTTCTACGATCACCGGCGCTCGACCAGCGACCAACCCATTCGTGGCTATATCCGGTCCGACATCGCGGTGCTGAATGTAGGCTACGAGATCGCCCCCCGCCTGCGCTTGTCGAGCGTCACCTCGTTCAATCGCACTGCAACACTGGCCCAGACCGATGCGGACGGCACGGTCGCCGACGTGCAGTTCATCAGCAACGACAGCCGTTACCGCACCTGGACGCAGGAACTCCGCCTCAATTACGACGGCGAACGACTGAGCGGCGTGCTGGGTGCCTGGGCCTATCGGCGTTCCGGCGGGCTCGACGCCAACAACCGCCTGAACATCGCGACGCCCGCCACCACGATCGTAGGACTTTTGCAGAGTGGGGGTTTCCCGGCCGCCGCTGCAAGGCAGATCGCAACGGCCTATGCCACTGCGCTGCCACAGATACCGGTCCGCTATATCGCCGATCAGCCCTTGCTCGTCAGGAACGCCGCGCTGTTCGGCGATGGCCGCCTGCGCGTGACCGATCGCCTCTCGTTTCTTGCCGGTTTCCGCTACGATCACGAAGACAACCGCTACGGCGCGGAGACGATCGCCACCTTCAACGGTACACTGCCGAGCCCGGCCGCGTTCGGCGCGGCTGGCACGCCGCTCAACCTGGCGGTGACCGCGATCAACCGGGGCGTGCTTGGCCTGGTCGCGCAGGCGGCATCAGCGCGGGCCAGCAACGCCCGCAGCTTCGACGCCTTCCTGCCGAAGGCCGGCGTCAGCATGGAGTGGACGCCGGACCTGACCACGGCCTTCACCGTGCAGCGCGCCTACCGCTCGGGTGGGTCCAGCCAGAACCCGGCGCGCGCGACGCTCGTCGCCTATGATCCGGAATATAGCTGGAACTACGAGGGATCGCTGCGTTCGCGCTGGCTGGGCGGCAGGCTGACGGTCAATGCCAACATTTTCTACGTCGATTGGAAGGACCAGCAGACGACTGCCTTCTTCGGCCTCAACGCCTACGACTACAATACGGTGAACGCCGGCAAGTCGCACCTCTATGGCGGGGAGTTGGAGGTGCAGGGCCGCCTCAATCGCATGTTCGACGCCTATGCCTCGGCCGGCTACGTCCGGACCAAGTATGATCGCTTCGATCTGCCAACGGGTTCGACCAGCACGGTCAATCTGGCGGGATCGCAATTCCCCTATGCGCCCCGCTGGACGCTCGCGGCCGGGATCAACGGCCGCGTCGGTGCCATCGTCGGCAACATCAACGCCAACTATCGCAGCGCCGTCTTTACTGATGTCGGGACCGCGCAGAACCAGGCACGTGTGTCCGGCCGCACGGTGGTGAACGCCCGGCTCGGCTATGATGCCGGTCGCTGGACGGTGTTCGCCTTCGCGCGGAACCTGCTGGACGAGGACTACCTCCAGTACCGCACCCCCGACGGTCTTCGCGGCATCGTCGGCGATCCGCAGACGTTCGGTGCCGGGCTGGAACTGCATCTGTGACAGCCCTAGCCGCGCTCGTCGCCGTCATCGGTGGACTGGCCGGTGCCGCGCTGCTGCGGCGCGCATGGGCGGATCGGCAGCGTGAGCGTGCCGGCCTGATGGCGGGCGGATGGGCGGTGCTCGCGGGCACCGTCCTGCTTGATGCGGTGTGGGCCGGCTGGGTCAAGGGAAGCGCGCTTGCCGTGGCCGGGATCGGTCTGGCTGCGTTAATCGTCGTGATCCAGGGGCGAACAGTCCGGGCAGCGCGTGCAGGGCGAAGCGCGAGCCTTGCGCCCGAGCCGCTTGAAGGGCCATCGAAAGCGTGGCGCGGCTGGCTGAAGGCGCTGTTGGCAGGGCCGCTCGGCATGACGGCCGCCATGGGGATCGCGTTCTGCTACGCGACCTGGGCACCTGGCGATCCACGAACCCGGATCATCGTCGGCGGCTTGCTTATGCCGGTAGTCTGGGCACTCGCTATGACCTGGACGCTCGCCGATCAGCGGCTCCTCCGCTCGCTGGCGGTGCTCCTTGGAACGACCGTCGCCGGCTTCACACTGGCAGCAATACGGGGCCTGGTATGAACAACGGCGTCAAACAGGATGCGCCACGTGGTTGGCCGTTGTCGCCGGCTACCGTGCGGGCGGTGCTGAGCGGCCACGGCATCCTCGGCCTCGCCTTCGCCGCCATCATATATCTCGTCTGCCTGACGGGCACGCTGGCCGTCTTCGCCCATGACATAGCGCGGTGGGAGCAACCCGATGCGCCCTCAATCACGGCGTTTGCTCCTGGTGCGCTCGACCGAGCCGTCCGATCCGCGCAGGTCAACGGACCGGCTCATGCAACGCTGTACGTCGCGCTGCCTTCGATGGAAGAAGCAGAAGCCAGCATCACCGCCTATACGCCCGCGCTCCACCGCGAATGGGCGGCGGACCGGAACGGCACCCTGACCGAGCGGCGCACCCCCATCGCCGACTTCCTCATCGATCTGCACGTCGCGCTGCACCTGCCGCGCGCCTGGGGCGGTTTCATCGTCGGCCTGACCGGGGTGGCGCTGCTCTCGTCGCTGATCTCCGGCATCCTTGCGCATCCGCGCATTTTCAAGGATGCCTTCCACCTGCGACGGGGCGGCGCGCGACGGTTGCAGGAAGCGGACATGCACAACCGCCTCGGCATCTGGGCGCTGCCATTCCACGTCGCCATCGCGCTGACCGGCGCGTTGCTGGGCCTCAGTACACTGATCGTCGGCGTCCTGGCGATGCTCCTCTACCGGGGCGACACGGCGAAGGTCTACGGACTGTTCACGGAAGCGCCGCCCGCCATCAACGCCGTGGCGGCACCCTTGCCGCCGCTGGAGCCGTTGCTTGCCGAGGCGCGGCGTCGCAGCGGTCGCGCAATGCCACACCAGCTCATCATTGAGCGCGCGGGGCGTGCTGATGCCCGCATCACCGTCTCCTCGGAACGTGAGCGTCTACTGGTGCCGCAGGATACGGCCATCTTCGACGTGCAGGGCAGGGTCGTAAAGGATCAGCATCCGGCGGACCTGGTGCTCGGAACCAAGATGCTAGGGGGTATCGGCCAGCTTCATTTCGGATGGTTCGGCGGTCTGCCGGTACGGCTGCTCTACGGTTTACTGGGGCTGGCGCTTTGCATTGTCACGTCGAGCGGCGTGACGATCTGGCTCGCACGGCGTCGCGATCGAGGCCGCGCCGTACCGCTGTGGGAGCGTTTATGGGCGGGCATCACATGGGGCCAACCGCTGGCCTTGGCGCTGGTAGGTATCTTCGGGCTCTTCGCTCCGGCGCAAGGCAGCCTCTTGGTTTGGGTCTGGCTGGGGACAACGGCGGGCTCGATCATCATCGCCGGGGCCGCGAGAGGATTTGACGCGTCGAACGGCGCCGTGAGAGTTCGTCATCTGGTTGCAGCCAGCACCCTTGCGCTTGCTTTGGTCTACCTAGTCACCCGCCAGATAGGCTTGTCAGGAATGGCTGTGGAGCTTGCGTTGCTGGTAGGCGTCGGCCTGTTGTTACGCCATCCGCCTACCAAACACCGGCGGGAAGGACAGGCCGCCAGGTAACGGCGGGTGCTTCGCGCTCCGCCCTCCCCGCCCGGATCGATGCCGGGTCACAACCGAACGGTTGTGACACCTAGGCCTGAGGGCTTCACTTTCTCACTTCGTAAGCGTCCGGTGACGGCGTCACCTCAAACGGGCCGGTAGTTCCACGGCAGCAGTTCAGCGACCCGTCGGGCCGGATGGTCGGCGATACGGCTGATGGTGTCGGCCAGCCAGGCCTCGGGGTCGAC
>NZ_NWVC01000022.1 GCF_002374855.1 Sphingomonas adhaesiva | reverse complement strand
CTGCAGCTATTCTTGCCAAGATCGATCCCGAGCACAGAAATGTCCATGACCTTCGCTCCTTCCGCAAACGACCCGCTGTCGTGAAGCGACAACGGTTCAGATAAGGGGCGAGCCATCCATAAAGGGGATCTCGGCCGCCTGATCGGACGCACGAAAGGCGGCATGAACACCAAGCTTCATGCCGTCGCCGACGCGAACGGCCGCCCCTTGAGCTTCTTCGTGACCGCCGGGCAGGTTAGCGACTACACCGGTGCGGCAGCCGTGCTGGACGACCTGCCAAAAGCGCAGTGGCTGCTCGGCGACCGCGGCTACGACGCCGATTGGTTCAGGGACGCTCTCCAAGCCAAAGGCATCCAGCCATGCATCCCGGGCCGACGATCGCGCAACGAGCCGGTCAGATACGACAAGCGCCGTTACCGGCGTCGAAGCCGCATCGAGATCATGTTCGGCCGCCTCAAGGACTGGCGGCGCGTTGCCACACGCTACGATCGCTGCCCCACGGCCTTCTTTTCCGCCGTCGCCCTCGCTGCCACCGTCATCTTCTGGCTGTGATCAACGAGTCCTGACCCTAGGGTGCCGACCGCTCCGCTATTTTGCGGCCAGCAGGGTAAACTTGTGAATTTGCGGCGGTTCAGAAAACAGTTCTTCTGCCTTGTCCATCAGTGCGGCGGCAACCTTGCCGTCAAGGTGGGCCTGCCGATCCTCCTCTGTGTCGAACGTATCGAAGATCGCGTACGCACCGGGACCTTCCTCGATCGCATACCAGGTCAGAGTGCCCGCCTCAGCTTGAACGAGCGGCAATGCCGAAGTCAGGAAATTGGCGACATCACGCTCTTTTCCGGGCTTGGCCTTCAGTGGTACATACAGGGCAAGTTTGGGCATAAATGACTCCTCAAGTGAAACCGACAGTCATTATTCGGCAAAGTAACGGAAGAGCGGGCCGGTACGTTCCCCATGAGGCGGAGCACACGCGGCCCCGCCTCCTCGTCGAAATCAGAACTGCTGTGCGGTCGGCCGGATGACGATCGCGTTGACGTCGACGTCATCAGGTTGTTCGACAGCGAACGCGATAGCACGCGCCACCGACGCTGCAGGGATGGCCTGCTTGTAGAAGTCGAGTACCGTCTCGGCAGCCGTGCCCGACGTCGTGAACTTCAAGTCGCTTTCGACGGCTCCGGGCTCGATAGACGTGACACGGACCTTTTCGCCCACCTCCTGGCGTAGGCCCTCGCTGATCGCGCTGACGGCGAACTTGGTGCCGGAATAGACCGTGCCGCCCGGGGCGAAGACCTTGATGCCGGCGACCGAACTCAGGTTGATGATGTGGCCGCTGCCCTGCTCCAGGAAGCCGGGAAGAGCCGCGGCGATGCCGTAGAGCGTGCCCTTCAAATTGACGTCGATCATCTGGTCCCACTCGTCGGTGTTGACCTCGGCCATCGGACGGATCGGCATCAGACCGGCGTTGTTGATCAGTACGTCGAGACGGCCGAAGTCGGCGACGATCGCGGCGACGACGGACTGGACCGCCGACTTGTCAGTGACGTCGAGCGCATAGGCGCGTGCCGTTCCGCCGTTCTCGGTGATCTGCGCAACGACCTCGTCGAGCTTGTCCTTGCGCCGTGCGGCGATGGCGACCTTCGCACCGCGTTCGGCGAGAAGACGCGCGGTCTCGGCGCCGATGCCGGTGCTCCCGCCGGTGATGAGAACAACCTTGCCTTCGATACCTTTGGTCATGACTGTGTTTCCTTCACTTCAGATGTTGATTTTTCGCTGGGTCGCGGCCCCGCGCCAGCGGGTAGCCGCGTGGATGAACGAGGCCCATAAGGCCCGCGCGAAGCGCAGGCCGATCATCCGCAGTTCCTCTATGTAGAACGGTTGTGCCAGCAGCGCCGACCCCACCCATTCTTTAAGCTTGCCCATGGCAGCACCCTTAGGTCGCGGAGACGGGGTTGAGGACAAACGCGGCGCGCTCGGCCAGATCGCCGATCTGAGAGAGGTAGTTTTGGAAGTGGGGCGTCGCGCGGTGGGCGGTAACCGCATCCGCGTCCGCGTACAGCTCGTCGAGGACGAAGCGGTTCGGATCGCTCTGGTCCTGCCAGAGATCGTAGCGCAAATTGCCCGGTTCGGCACGGCTTGGCTTTAGCATGGCGTCGAGCAGAGCGCGCAGGCGGTCGACGGTATCCGCACGGGCGGTTAGGACGGCGACGATCTTCACGTTGGCGGTCATGGCACCATATCCTGTCCTGGTTATATCCGAAGCGGGGCGCATCCTGAGCGCCCCGCCCGTCATCCTGGTACTCACGCAGCGGCGCGATCGAGGGCTTCGATCAAAGCGTCGGCCATGGCTTGGTCCGACGCCGGATTCTGACCCGTGATCAGCTCCCGGTCCACGACGACATTCGAAGCGAAGTTCTTGTCGGTGACAGAGACGTCGCCACCGGCCGACCGCAGCGCCTTTTCCATGTCGAAGAAGAGCTCGCCCTTCAGCACTTGCTCCTCAGCGATCTTCTCCTCGCTCGCCGAGAAGACGGTCATGCGGTAGCCTGAGTAGATCCAGTCTCGCGCCAGATCGGCCGCCCCGGCGTCATCGCCTTCCTCCAGCGCCTTGCGGAAGGCCGGAGCATCGTCGAGCGTAGAAACAACGACCACCGGTCCGTGGCAGAGGAGCGCGGTCGGCTTGGCCGCCGCGTGGAAGTGACGGAGGATCGTGCCCGCATCGCGGTCCTGCATCAGATCGACGATGGGCGCGTGACCTCCCGGCACGAACACGCCAACGAAGCCGTCCAGACCCTCGTCGACGACCGATTTCAGCGTGCGGACGTCGTTCATGGCCGGGTGGCTGGCGAAGAAGTCCTTGGCGCGCTGGTATGCCGCCTCATCACCGCCAAAGTGGTCCTTCGTGTCGGAACCGGCGTCGATGTGCGGCTTGGTCCCATTGGGCGTGGCGAGAACAATATCATAGCCGGCGTCGAGCAGTGCCAGCGCGGGGACTGCCGTTTCGTTGAGATACTGACCGACCGTTGCGGTACTGCCGCCACGCAGACCGAGCTGTGTCGCGTTCGATCCAAGAACGAGAACCTGACCCTTGCTCATCTGAACCTCCATGTTCGCGGCGCCTGTCGCCGATGGATGGGAAATGGGCCTCGTTGATATATTCTAGAAGTTTATCTTTCTAATGTCAGATATACGTCTGACAGGATGACTGCATGCGCTACGATCTGAACCTGCTGCCGATCTTCGTCGCGTTGATGGAGGAGCGCAGCGTCACGCGGGCCGCCGAGCGAATGGGCATGACACAGCCCGCCCTGTCTAATGCCCTATCGCGTCTACGACTGATGCTTCAGGACCAACTGTTCGTCCGCGAGCGCTACGGCATCCAGCCGACCCCGATCGCGCTTGAACTCTCACCGCTGATCGCCGAGGCACTCGCCCAGCTCGACGACGCGGTCCTCGGTCAGCAGGCCTTCGACCCCGCACAGGCCGAACGGCTCTTCACGATCGCGCCAAACGGCTATGTCGAGTTCGTCCTCGTCCCCGCTATCGTGGCGCGCTTGGAGAAGGTCGCCCCCAGCATAAAGCTTCGTCTGACGCCCTACGGAAACGATCTTGTGGAAACAGGCGTCGTGTCAGGCACGACGGCGCTCGTGCTGGGCCGCATCGTCGATCCGCCCGACAACCTCGTCGTCCAGCACCTGATGGACGAAGGGCTCGCCTGCGCCGTCCGTGCCGACCATCCGGGCGTCGGCGATGTCATGACGCGCGAGCAGTTCGAGACGATGAAGCATGTCAACATCGTGCCGCCCGGACGGATGCGCGCCGGGCTGTTCCAGGCGCTGGCGCAACAGCAGCTGAAGCGCGACGTCGCAATCTCCGTGACAAACTTCTTCGCGGTAGCCGAGATGGTGGCGGTGACCGACTATTGCGCCACCTTGCCCTCGCTCATCTGCAGGCGGCTGATGCACGACCCCCGGCTGAAGATCCTGCCGGCTCCGGTCGACCTTGGCAGCTTTCCCGTGGAAATGGCTTGGCACGTCCGCTATCGGCATGATCCCGCACACCGCTGGCTACGGGCTCTGATCGGCGCGGTCATCACCGACCTCACGGGGAAGACGGCAGCGGCAGCCACGCCGTCGCCAGCCTGAGGACGATGTCTAACCGCTACGTCGCTTGTGCGTATCCCGTAGGTGACAAAGTTCGCTATACAGCCCCTGACGATAGGATTTATCATGCGCGCAATCGGCTACCAGCAGCCCGGAACGATCGATCGCACGGAAGCTCTCGTCGATATCGAACTTCCCGATCCCAACGCTACAGGCCGTGATCTCCTCGTCGAGGTCAAGGCTGTCTCGGTAAACCCGGTTGACACGAAGGTGCGCGCTGGCTCGGGTTCGATCCACGGTGATTGGCGTGTCCTGGGTTGGGATGCCGCCGGTGTCGTTCGCGCTGTTGGCCCTGAAGTGCGCGGTTTCGAACCGGGCGACGAGGTGTTCTACGCGGGCAGCATCGGCCGCGAAGGCACCAACGCCGAGTTGCACCTGGTCGACGAGCGCATTGTCGGGAAGAAGCCGGCCAGCCTCGATTGGGCAGAGGCAGCGGCGTTGCCGCTGACGGCGATAACCGCGTGGGAGGCCCTCTTCGAGCGGTTGTCCGTGCGTACTCCTGTAGCCGGTGCAGCACATGCGCTGTTGATTGTCGGGGGTGCCGGCGGGGTAGGCTCGATGGCAATCCAGCTTGCTCGCCAAGTGCCCGAGCTGATCGTCATTGCGACAGCCTCGCGCCCTGAAACGCAGGCCTGGGTGGCCGAGCTCGGTGCGCACCATGTCATCGATCATCGCCAGCCGCTGGCTCGGCAAGTGGCGAATTTGGGCATTGGCGCGCCGGCTTTCGTCTTCTCGACCACGCACACCGACGAGCATATCGAGCAGATCGCCGAGCTGATCGCCCCGCAGGGACGTTTTGCACTCATCGACGACCCCAAGACACTCGATGTCGTACCGTTCAAACGCAAGTCGGTGTCGACCCACTGGGAGTTTATGTTCACCCGGTCCATGTTCGAGACCGCTGATATGGAAACGCAGGGTCAGATCCTGTCGACCATCGCCAGCCTCGTGGACGCCGGCGACGTGCGCACCACCCTCACCGAACGGTTCTCCCCCATCAACGCCGCGAACCTCAAGCGCGCGCACCAGGCGCTTGAGAGCACTACCGCACGCGGCAAGATCGTCATTGAGGGGTGGCAGTGATGCGGTTCACGCTCACCCGCAACGTCCGCCGCGCCCGCGGCCCCCGCTGCACCAACTGAAAGGGACCAAGCCTCGGCGTTATCGATGCCAGCCATGTGCGGTTGGGGGCGTCGCTTTCGCTGGGTCACTGATATCTACAATCATAAAAGACCGTGATGTTTTGAGATAGCAGACGCGGTCCTCGGGTGAAAACTCGGGACGTCTGCTAGCTCGGCCTCTCACCAATCGGTGCCACGAGCGGGGAGTGCTTCGGCTAAGAAGTCAATCCACGCCCGCGTCTTGGCGGCGGGGCGCCGCGTCGGGTGTGTGATGGCATATGCCGCTCCCAGAATCATAGGCGGCTCGTCCAGCTCAAGCTCGCTCAATTGGCCGGCGCGAAGCGCCTCTGCCGCAATAAAGCGTGGCCCATAGACCAGCCCTTGGCCCGCGATGGCAGCGCGAACCAAGGCCTCGCCATTGTCGGAACACATCGATCCTGAGATCGGCACCTTGATCGTCCCGTCTTTGCCGAACGCCCACGATGTCGTTCCTGCAAGCGACGCGTTGGTGTGGCCCAGACAATCGTGATCGCCGAGATCGGCCAGGCGGGTTGGCGTTCCCCGCCTCGCCAAATAAGAGGGGGCGGCACTTAACACGACGCGCATCGCCACGAGCTTGCGGGCAACAAGCGCACTGTTAGCGAGGCGCCCGATCCGTACGGCGACATCCCAACGTTCTTCCAGCAGGTCGACGTAACGATCGTTGAAGCCCAGTTCGATCGTCACCTCGGGATGACGTTTGGAGAAAGCAGGGATGAGTGAGGCAAGGTGCAGAACGCCGAAGGTGGCCGGCGCACTGACGCGCAGCAGCCCCTGCGCGGTGATCGACCGCGACGATGCCTCCGCCTCGGCTTCGCCGATCTCCATCAGAATACGTTCGGCTTTCTCGAAATAGTCAGCGCCCGCCTCGGTGAGCGAAAGTCGACGGGTCGACCGCTGCACCAGCGTGGTGCCAAGCCGCGCTTCAAGAGCATCCAGGTGCTTGGCCGCCATCGCAGGCGACATGTGCAGATCGCGTGCGGCAGCAGAGATGCCACCGAGCCTGATCGCCCGCACGAACACGTCCATACCCGTCAACCGATCCGCCATGACTTCCTACCCGTGGTTGAAGCTGATCCTTCTACGCGAGCGATTATCATTGCGCGATATCGGGCACATATCCCGGTCGACAGATCGAACGATGATCCAGGCCGCCTCCGTGGCGCCTGCACCGGAGTGTATGACCATGAGCGTCCAGCCCACCTACTTCATCCCGCATGGCGGCGGCCCCTGCTTCTTCATGGAGGATCCGCGCGGTGTGTGGACCGGTATGGAAGCGTTCCTGCGTAGCCTGCCTAACACGCTCGCCGAGAAGCCCAAGGCCATCCTCGTCGTATCGGGACATTGGGAGACGGACGGCTTTGCCTTCACCGGCGCCGAGCGGCCTGAGCTGATCTACGACTATTACAACTTCCCGCCTCACACCTATCAGCTGCGCTACGACGTGCCGGGCGCACCCGCGCTCGCCGCCCGTGCCGCGGCCCTGCTCAAGGATGCGGGCATCGCCTCGACTGTCGACCCGAAGCGCGGCCTGGATCACGGCGTGTTCGTCCCCCTCAAGGTTGCTTTTCCGGATGCGGATATTCCACTGATCGAGATGTCCGTCGAGCGCGGGCTGGACCCGGCCCTCCATATCGCTGCGGGCCGCGCCCTTGCGCCGCTGCGTGAGGAGGGCGTGCTGATCCTGGGTTCGGGCATGAGCTTCCATAACATGCGCGCCTATGGCGATCCGCGCTCGACGCCCGGCTCGCAGGCGTTCGACCAGTGGCTGGCCGAAAGCATGGAGCTGGAAGGCCCGCAGCGGGCCGAGCGTCTGGCGCACTGGGCGGACGCGCCCTCGGCGCGCTTCGCCCATCCCCCGGCCAAGGAGGAGCACCTGCTGCCCCTGATGGTCGCGGCCGGCGCGGCCGAGGGCGAAGGTGCCCGGGTCTATGCCGAGGAAGTCCTGTCGACCGCCATTTCCGGCTTCCGTTTCAACTGATCTCAACGCGTCATCGAAGGAGAAATGTCATGACCATCGCCGTCACCGGCGCGACCGGGCAGCTTGGCCGCCTCGTCGTCGAAAGCCTGAAGCGCAAGTCGACCGGCGAGCCGATCGTGGCGCTGGTGCGCTCGCCCGAGAAGGCCAGCGATCTGGGCGTCGAGGCACGCGCGTTCGAATACGCGAAGCCTGAGACGCTCGCTCCGGCACTGGCCGGGATCGACACGTTGCTCTTGATCTCGTCGAGCGAGGTCGGGCAGCGCGAGGCACAGCACCGCAACGTCATCGAGGCCGCCAAGACGGCGGGCATCAAGCGTATCGTCTACACCAGCCTGCTGCACGCCGACCGATCGCCGATTAGCCTAGGCGAGGAGCACCGTGCGACCGAAGCGCTGCTGGCGTCCTCCGGTATCCCGACGACCCTCCTGCGCAATGGCTGGTACACCGAGAACTACACCGGCTCGATTCCCGCAGCCCTGGAGAATGGCGCGCTCGTCGGCAGCGCTGGCGAGGGACGCCTGTCGCTCGCGACCCGCGCCGATTATGCCCAAGCCGCAGCCATCGTGCTGACCAGCGACGGCCATGAGGGCAAGACCTATGAGCTGGCCGGCGACGACGCGGTGACGCTCGCCGACCTTGCCGCCGAGATATCGCGCCAGACCGGCCGCGACATCCCGTACCGCGACCTGCCGCAGGCCGAATACGCTGCGATCCTGAAGCAGGTGGGCCTGCCCGAGGGCTTCGCCGAGGGACTTGCGGCATGGGACGTCGATGCCTCGAACGGTGCGCTGTTCGATGACGGCCACCAACTCTCGAAGCTGATCGGGCGCCCGACGACATCGCTGGCCGATGCGGTGCGGGCGCAACTCGCCGCGCGGGGCTGACGTTACGTAAGTCCCCGACCGATAACGATCATCCCTGGAGGCACCGCATGAACATCGACCTTTCCGGCAAGACGGCGCTCGTGACCGGTTCGACCGCTGGCATCGGCTTGGCGATCGCGAAGGGGTTGGCGGCAGCCGGGGCGATCGTCGTCCTGAACGGGCGCGACGAGAACCGCACCCAGGAAGCCGTCGCCAAGCTGAATCGTGAGGTCAGGGATGCCGAGGTGCGCGGTGTGGCCGGAGACGTCGGAGCGGAAGCCGGATGCGATGCCATCGTATCCGCGCTTCCGGCGGTCGATATCCTGGTGAACAATGCCGGCATCTTCGGCCCGCAAGACTTTTTCAAAACGCCTGACGAAGAGTGGGAGCGCTTCTTTCGGGTCAACGTGATGTCAGGCGTACGCCTGTCCCGGGCATACCTGCCGGGAATGCGTGACAAGGGCTGGGGTCGCGTGCTGTTCCTGTCCTCGGAATCCGGTCTGAACATCCCGGCGGACATGATCCACTACGGCGTGACCAAGACCGCCGACCTTGCCCTGTCGCGTGGCCTGGCCAAGCGCATGGCGGGCACGGGTGTAACGGTGAATGCGATTCTTCCCGGTCCAACGTTGTCGGAGGGTGTAGCCGAGATGCTGGCGGATGCGGTCGCCTCGGGCAAATCGTTGGAAGAGGCCGGCGTCGATTTCGTCAAGGCGCATCGTCCATCCTCAATCATCCAGCGTGCTGCCACGGTCGAGGAAGTCGCCAACCTGTGCGTCTACATCGCATCTCCACAGGCGTCCGCGACCACCGGTGCGGCGCTACGCGTTGACGGCGGTGTGGTGAATACGATCGCCTGACTTTCAGTTTGTCCTATCCCGATTGGGAAGGGCGGCCAGCACCACCAATGCGCGAGTTGCACGACAGACGGCAAGGCGGGTGCCGTTTCCCGAACTGCTTGTCGAGCGTGGCGAAACGGAAAGCCAGACCGCCAGAAAATCGACCGGGGCTGTTGAAAAATGCGCCGCTGGTGGCCGGTTCGGTTGAGGGCGAGATGACACCCCAAGGTTTCGGGATCCCGTCTCGCATGGGATCCCAATCGGTACGGGGGCCGCGGTAGCCAACGTCAGCTATGCGCCTTGCTTTACCCAAAAGCGGCCGGTCCGCTAACCACCATTCTAGTCCAACTCACGGTCCTTTTTCCGTGCGGAAAGAACCTTAAGAAAAAGCCGCCAAATTCACGCGGAGTCTGTTTGAGATCTAAATGTATCAAGGACCATCGAGCACCTACCCCAGGAAGACCGCTGCCGATAGGCACTCGCCGCAGGACGGCAGCGTGAAGCTGTCCGGTTAGAAGCCGTGGCCGGGCAGAGGGTAAAGATCGTCAAGCCGCGATCATCGCCGGAATAAGCGGTCGAGCTTCGCTTGGGCAAAATACGCCGACGCCTTGCGCAGGATCTCGTTGGCCTGTCGCAGCTCGCGGACGTCGCGTTCCAGCGCCTTCATCTTGTCAGCGACCTCGGTCGGGACGCTAGTCACCTGAATCCGAAGTTCGGCGCATTGTTTTCTGGCAGAAGCGTTTTACCGAGGCGAGGATGTCGTCGGCGGATTTGACCCATTTATAGGGTTTGGGTTTCTGGTTGTGGGCGGTGATGAAG
>NZ_NWVC01000021.1 GCF_002374855.1 Sphingomonas adhaesiva | reverse complement strand
TCTCGAGGCGGCGCTGGTCCGAATGCGAAACTTTAATGGAGATACCGGGGCGCATGTCCCGGACTCGCATACCAACCCGTCCGGGGGGAATCCCTAATCGGACTCAACCGTCAGGTTCTATCCACTAGGTGGTCGGCATGCCCCAAGCGACACTTCAGGCCTGGCTTTCACTCTATGCCGCGGTCGGCGTCATGGTGGCGCTGTGCGCTGTCCTCGCGATGATAAAGACCGCCTACGATTATCGTCTGGGAACTAGGAAACTCCCAACTGCGACCGTCCTCGATAAGGTACTCGTTGCACCCCGGTTGTGGATACGTTGGCAGATCAACTATCTGCTCGGCGCGCCGGCGATCCTCGGAATTGCGATCTATTACGCGCACTACCTCGGGTTCGATACTCTTGTAGATGTGTAAGCGAGTAACTGGACCCCCCTGCCCCGGAATTCCTGTCGACCCACTGCCAAACCGGCGGTCTGAATCGATGCTGTCCTGAACGATCCGGTGCTCCACCCTCGAGTGATCGCTGCGACATAGTCCATCGTCTCGCGAAACGGCGGAATACGGCGCATCGATCGAACGCGTCCTGGACCTGCATTGTACGCGGCCAAGGCTAGATCGACCCGCTTGAACTCATCCAGATGCGCGCGGAGGTATCTGGCCCCTCCCCTCAGGTTCGACAACGGATCTCTCGAATTGAAAACCCCAAGTCCACGCGCTGTACCGGGCATCAATTGGGTAAGGCCAACGGCGCCCTTCGGTGATACGATCAATGGGTCATAGCGGCTTTCCTGGGCCACCAGTGCATCGAAAAGCCCGACTGGCACACCAGCTTCGCACGCCACGGCCTGGATCAAGGGGTAATATTGAGCCCGCCGAGCTTCGAGCCAGCCTGGAAAATCGCCGCGTGGACGGTAGGGTGTGATTGAGCAAGCCTGTGGGGTGTAGAGATAACTTGCCATATCGGACATCGCTGCCCGGCCAGCTCCCCCCGAAACCTGGCCAGTCTGCATCCAAAGGGGCACCGATATATGCGACGTGCTTATTGCCTCCTCTTGGGGTTCCATTACGGGGCTGCCGAATGATCTGAAGTCATTGCCTAAAACGGCTTCCATGCTTGGTACTGGCGGCGTTCCGTCTGTTGGCATACCCCGCATTCTCGGGCCCACATCGATGACGGCTTCAACTGCCTGCCCATCAAATGTCATTACCTCGGCCTGCTTAGCTGCCGATGTTTGCGCCCATAGCAGTGCCATAACACTACCCACTACGCATAAGCTCGAGTTCGATCGCGTGTTCATCGATCATTGAACATCATGTTTCGATCAACCGCACAACGTGGAAAAAAATTCCACTATCTCCCAGTGCTTGATCCAGACTAGGTCAGGCAAACCCCCGTGGGTAGCAGCTAGCTCACAGATATCTGCTGGTTGGGTATCAGCTAGCTATCACATAGGTAGCGGTTGCCAAACTGCTAGAGAGCGGCTAGCTATCCAGTCGTTCGAACTATCACAGGATCGGTCATGGCTGCTGTCGTAGCATTCGTCTCACAAAAAGGCGGTGTAGGAAAAAGCACCTTGGCAAGAGCCCTTGCTCGCGAGGCGGCGGCAGGCGAACTGCGGGTTAAAATCGCCGATCTCGATACTCAACAGGGCACTTCGGTCGATTGGCACCGAGCACGCCTTGGCATCTCCATCGAGCCGATTGTGTCGGTTGAGGCATTCAAAACCGCGTCTCAGGCCCTGGCCGCTGCAGACGGCTTCGATCTGCTTATCATCGACGGCCCCGCTCGGACCAGCAAAGCTACACTTGAAATTGCACGGTCATCGTCACTCGTGGTTCAACCCACCGGCGCATCCTTGGACGATCTCAGGCCTGCCGTCCGCGAATACCATGCCCTTGTTAAGGAGGGTATCCCGACTGGACGGCTCGTTTTTGCGCTCAACCGCATTGGAACTTCGGCTGAAGAAAATGACGCGCGGGCGTATTTGACCGAAGCGGGGTATAATGTCCTCGACGGTTCGATCGTGGAACGACCAGCATACCGGCAAGCGCAGAACCAAGGCCTGTCAATTACCGAAACCAAATTCTCCGGCCTTAACCAGCGTGCTGATACTCTGATCCAATCCCTAATCGACAAAGTAGCGGGGTGAATGATGGCCGATATCTCGAAGCTAAAGAAGGCTACTCGTTTGGGTTCACCCCCACCAATCAGTGAGGCGAGCCAGAATTTGGATGCACCCGAAGTAGCCCCCGCCCCTCCGGCTGCACCGCTGATAACCGCAACCCGCATTGATGCCCGCAGTTCGCGCAAGACTAACCGCACTCAACAATTTGCGACTAGGGTCACACCCGAATGGGACAATCGAATCCGCGAAATAGCTCAACGTGAGGGTCTGCTTCTTACAGAAGTGCTCGAGAAGGCACTCGACGCTTATGAGAAACTGCTAGCTCAAAGGTAGCTAGCCGCTAGATACCAGCCATCTCAACGCTAGATAGCGGAGGTCTAACTGCTAACACGGGGACCTTCCGCTAGCTGCTAGCCAGCAGCTACTGAGTCACCTAGGAAGGGAGAGAAGGGGGTCAGAGGCAGCGAGAAAGGATCGGTCATGCCCCTCGTTGCGCTGAAACCCACCCAGACCATCGTGGACATCGTCGGCGCCCTCGGCGGCACCTGGCACGGCTACAACGCCATGTGCCGTTGCCCGGCCCACGCCGACAGCGATCCCAGCCTCTCGATCCGGCAGGGCCATGACGGCATCCTCGTTCACTGCTTCGCCGGCTGCACCGCCGAGGACGTGCTCCGCGAGATCGCGCGCATCAGACCCGGACGCACCTACGACCCACCCGCTGAACAGCGCACCGGCAGACCCGCCAACATCGAACGGCTGTGGAACGAGGGGTTGCCGATCGCCGGAACGCCCGCGGAAGCCTATCTCCGCTTTCGCGGCATCACCGGCGCCTTCGACGACCTGAGCTACCACCCGCGCTGTCCGTGGGGACCGAAACCGCATACCCGGTTCCTCCCGGCGCTGCTGATCGCGGCGCGGGAGGGGCGCACGCTGCGCTCGATTCAGCGCATCTTCCTCGACCTCGCGCATGGCGGCTATCTCGACAAGGCGACGCTCGGCACGCCGGGAGGTGCGACCTGGCAGGGCATGCGCGTCACCGACACATTGGCGCTTGGTGAGGGGTTCGAGACCTCGGCCGCCTTCACCCAGATCCACGGCATCCCGTGCTGGGCGACGCTCGGCGCGGCGCGGCTCGACCGTGTCCACATCCCCGATAGCGTCACCACGCTGATCTTCGCCGAGGACAATGACTTCGAGGGCCGACGCGCACGACGCAAGGCGTGGGCCGCCTATCGGCCGCGCGGGCTGACGCTGAAGCGGATGCCGCCACCCTCACGTTATGGCGACTGGGCCGACGTCGTGAAACCCGGAGCCTGAGAGGGAAGGGGGGTCGGGGTCGTGAGCTGCACGAGCAGCCACAGACCCGGAGACCCCCATGACCGACCTGTTCGACCCTGCGCCCGCGCGCGCCGACCATGCCACCGCTGCCGCCCGCCTGCTGCTCCCCGCGATCGCCGGCGACGCGAAGATCACCCGAGCGATGCTCAACGACGCGATGATCCGCGCCTATGGCGGCACCGACGCCGATGGTCACTGGACCCAGCGCGAGAGCTTCGAGGTGCTGGAGCATGCGACCGCGCTGGCGGTATGCGCAGCAGGCACCACGCCGGCGGTCGACGCCGCGATCGGGCTTATGGCGCGCCTTCCTACCCAGACCGTGCGCAGCGAGGAGCAGATCGACTGGCAGCAATTCTCGACGCCGCTCGATCTCGCCACAATCGCGGTGATGCTCGCGGCGGTTCGGGCCGATGACATCGTGCTCGAACCGAGCGCCGGTAACGGTCTCCTGGTCGCGGGCCTCCCGCCGATCGCGGCGCTTCAGCTCAACGAGATCGATCCCGCGCGCCGCGCGCGGCTGTCCGCCACTTTCCCGAAAGCCAGCGTTACCGGCCACGACGGCGCGCAGATCGCGAGCGCCATGGCGCCCGCGCCTCGTCCCAGCCTCATCCTGATGAACCCGCCGTTCTCGCGCTCGCTCGGCCGCGGTGCCGACGCGCTCGCGGCGGTCCGCCATCTGCAGGCGGCGATCAAGCGGGTCCGCCCTGGCGGGCGCGTCGTCGCGATCATGCCCGACTGGTTCTTCAACTCGGCGCGTATGGGCGCAATCTGGTCGACGACGCTCGCCAGCGTCGCGCTCCGAACATCGATCCGGCTGACCCATGCCTATGGCAAGCACGGGACGGGGGTCGCGGTGCGCCTCTATGTCATCGACAAGACGGTGGGTGATACGACGACGGTCACGGTGCAGCGCCGCGCCGTAAGCGACCTGGTCGAGGCGCTGGTCATCCCGCCCCGGCAGGATCTGATCCCGGAGGCCGCCACTCCGGCGCCGGTCAAGCGGGGCGGGGGGCTGTCCCTCCTGCGCAGCGTGAGATCGAAGCCCGCTGCCACCCCGCGCATCTTCCGCGCTCCCGCGAGGAACGAGGTTCTGCCGGTCGGCTACCAGGTGCTCGAGACGCCGGCGCCGCTCGCCGAGCAGTCCGGTGTCTATCTGCCCTATCGGCCGAGCCGTATCGTGTTCGACGCTGCCGGCGAGCATCCGACCGCGCTGGTTGAATCCATCGCGATGGGCTCGATCCCCGCGCCGATCCCCGTCCATGTTCCTTCGCTGCCGGAACGCACCGTCACGGAACGGCTGTTGTCCTCCTCGCAACTCGAGACCGTCGTTTACGCCGGCCATGCCTGGACCCAGTATATCCCGGGCCTGAGCAAGCCAGACAAGGAGGGCGTGGGGCTGGTGCTCTCCGACGACGGACGCGCGTACCGCAAGGGCTATTTCCTGGGCGACGGCACCGGGGCAGGGAAGGGGCGGCAGGTCGCGGCCGTCATCCTCGACAACTGGCTGGCGGGTCGTCGCAAGAACATCTGGATCAGCAAGAACGAGGCGCTCCATGCCGACGCGATCCGCGACTGGACCGCGCTCGGCGGTCTCGCGGCCGATGTGCAGCCGCTCTCGCGCTGGAAGATCGACGAGCCCGTCACGATGGACGAGGGCGTCCTGTTCGTGACCTATCCGACGCTGCGCTCCAACCGCGGCGACGCCACCCGGCTCGATCAAATCATCGCCTGGGCCGGTGCCGACTTCGATGGCGTCATCGCGTTCGACGAGGCGCATGAGATGGGCGGCGTCGCGGGTGGCGAAGGGTCGATGGGCACCAAAAAGGGCTCGCAGCAGGGCATCGCCGGCGTTCTCCTGCAGAACCACCTGCCCGACGCCCGCGTGCTCTACGCCTCGGCGACCGGCGCGTCGGAGGTGAACAACCTCGCCTATGCCGTGCGGCTCGGCCTGTGGGGGCCGGAGACCGCCTTCGCCAACCGCGAGGCGTTCATCACCCAGATCCGGCAGGGCGGGATCGCGGCGATGGAACTGGTCGCGCGCGATCTCAAGGCGACCGGCCTCTACACCGCGCGCGCGCTGAGCTTCGCCGGGGTCGAATATGACATCCTCCGCCACGAGCTGACGCCTGAACAGATCGCGGTGTACGACACCTATGCCGATGCCTGGGCGATCATCCATCGCGGCCTTGAAAAGGCGCTCGAACTCACCGGCGTCGTCGACGGCAACGAGGGCAAGACGCTCAACTCGGGCGCGAAGGCCGCGGCGCGCTCGCGGTTCGAAAGCTGCAAGCAGCGGTTCTTCGGGGCGCTCCTCCTGTCAGCGAAGCTCCCGACCGTCATCGCGGCGATCGAACAGCATCTGGCGGCCGATCAGTCGGTCGTGCTGCAGCTGGTCAGCACCGCCGAGGCGATCCTCGACCGCCGCCTGGGCGAACTGTCGCCCGACGAGCGCGCCGACCTCGACATCGATCTCTCCCCGCGCGAGGCCGTGATCGACTATCTGACGCGGGCATTCCCGGTCCAGCAGATGACCTTCTTCCGCGATGACACCGGCGAGGTGCGCTCGCGACCGCTGTTCGACGAGAGCGGCCACCCGGTCACCAACCCCGAAGCCGAAGCCGAGCGCGACAATCTGGTCGAGCAGCTTTGCGCGCTGCCGCCGATCGCGGCCGTGCTCGATGCCATCATCACCCGGTTCGGCACCGAGATGGTCGCCGAGGTGACGGGGCGCACCAAGCGCCTCATCACGGTGAGCGGGGGAGGGCAGAAGCTCGAATCGCGCTCGGCCCGCGCCACGCAGGCCGATTCCGCCGCCTTCATGAAAGGCACCAAGCGCATCCTGGTCTTCTCCGACGCCGGCGGGACCGGGCGGTCTTATCATGCCAGCCTCGATGCGAAGAACCAGCAGCAACGCGCGCATCTGCTCCTGGAGCCGGGCTGGAGGGCCGATCGCGCGATCCAGGGCCTGGGACGTACCCACCGCACGCATCAGGCCTGCTCGCCCCTGTTCCGGCCCGTCACGACCGACTGCAAGGGCGAACTCAGGTTCACCTCGACCATCGCGCGGCGTCTAGACAGCCTCGGCGCTCTGACGCGCGGCCAACGCCAGACCGGGGGGCAGAATCTGTTCGACCCGGCCGATAATCTCGAAAGCGACTACGCCAAGGCGGCGCTCATCAGCTGGTATCACCTGCTCGTCGCGGGGAAGCTGACCAGCACCAACCTCACCGATTTCCAGCATCGCACCGGCCTGGAACTGCTCGATACCGACGGCGTGTTGAAGGAGGATCTCCCGCCCATCCAGCGCTGGCTCAACCGGTTGCTGGCGCTGCCGATCGGGCTCCAGAACTGCATCTTTGACGAATTCCTGGCGCTGGTCGAGGCACGGGTCGCGGCCGCGCGCGAGGCGGGGACACTCGATGTCGGCGTCGAGACGATGACGGTCGAGACCGCGACCGTGCTCGACGATACGATCCTGCGCACCGACCCGGTCAGCAAGGCGACCTCGCACCTGCTGACGATCGAGGTGACCCGGCGCCGCAACCCCATGTCGCTCGAGCGCGTGCTGCGCATCGCCGATACCGACCAGACCGCCGTGTTCGTGCGCAACGGCAAGTCGGGCAAGGTCGCGCTGCGCACCAGCGCGCGCTCCTGGCTGACCGAGGACGGGGTGGCGGTGTCGCGCATCGAACTGATGCGTCCGACCCGGCACGAATATCTCGCACTCGACGATCTCTACGAGACGGCCTGGGAGGAATGCAGCCGCGCACGGTTCGAGGCGGAATGGTCGGCCGAGGTCGACGAGATCCGCGGCAAGCTCGACGTCGAGACGATCCGGCTCGCGACCGGCCTTCTGCTGCCGATCTGGTCGGCGCTGCCGAGCGACCATCTCGTGGTCAACCGCGTGGTCGATGCCGAGGGTCGCTCCTGGCTCGGGCGCATGGTGTTCCCGGGCGACGTGCCGGCGCTGTTCTCGAAGATGGGCCTCGACAGCAACGACGTGCTCAGCCCGGCCGAGGTCGCGCGCGCCGCGATGGAGGGCGGGACGGTCACGATCCGGCGACCGTTCGTGTGCGAGGTGAAGCGCGTACGCGTCAACGCCAAGCCGCGCATCGAGATCAGCGGCGCACCGGCCGACCAGCTCGCGTGGCTCAAGTCGATCGGCTGCTTCACAGAGATCATCGCCTACAAGACGCGCGTCTTCATCCCCGTCGAGACGGCCGATGCGGTTCTCGCAAAGCTGATGGCCTGACCGGCACGATAACAGCCAGCTAGCAGCAAGGTAGCCGCTTGTCGGCGAGCCCCAGTCGCCCTCCCGCCCAAGCGGGAAACGAGAGGGGAGAAGGAGCGGGGAGGGTGTCCGGGTCGGGGGAAACACCCGTGCACCGGACACTTTCCCGCTCATGGAGACGATAGATGACCCAGACCGTCAAACTCGCGAAGCTGAAGCGTTCCGAGAAGAACGTGCGCACCACCCCGCCCAAGAATATCGAGGCGATGGCCGCCAGCATCCGCGCTCGCGGCATCATGCAGAACCTGCTGGTGACCGCCGCCCGCCCGAAGGGCATGTTCGAGATAATCGCCGGCGATCGCCGCTATCTCGGTGCGATGATGCTGGCCGAAGCCGGCGAGATCGTTGCCGCCGACTATGACGTGCCGGTCAAGATCATCACCGGCGACGAGGCGGACCTGCGCGAGGTGTCGCTGACCGAGAATTTCCAGCGCGAGCAGATGACCGTCGCCGAGGAATGCGTCGCGTTCCAGCACTTCCTCAAGACCGACGGTGACGTCGACGCGGTCGCCAAACGGTTTGGCCAGACCCGCCGCTTCATCGAGGGACGGCTGCGCCTCGCCGATCTTGCCGAACCGATCTTCGAAGCCCTGGCCGCGGGCAAGATCTCCTACGAGATGGCCAAGGCCTACGGCTCGACGGCCGACAAGGCCAAGCAGGAGCGCGTGTTCGAGCAGTATGGTCACTCGTCCTACGTCAACGCCGACCAGATCCGTCGCGCGATCGCCAACGACACGATGAAGGCGACGGATCCGATCGCGATCCTGGTCGGTGCCGATGCCTATGTCGCCGCGGGCGGCCGCATCGAGCGCGAACTGTTCAGCGAGGACGGTGACCGCTGGACCGACCCGGAACTCGCGCAGACGCTCGCTGCCTCGCTGATGGAGGCCGAGGCCAAGCGGCTCGGCGAGGAACTGGGCGTCGCATGGGTGCGCCCCGTCGCCACGACCAGCCTCTACGGCATCACGTCCGACCTCCACCGCGTGACGCTGCCGGCAGCGCCGCTGACGGACGAGGAACAGACGCGCTGCGACAAGATCGAGGAGCGCGTGCAGGTCATCGAGAGCGATATGGAGGACGAGGGTATCGATGACGACACCTATGCCGCGCTCGATGCGGAATCGGATCGGCTGCGCGAGGAATATCAGGCGATCCACGACAAGGCGCCCGAGCTGACCGACGAGGTCAAGGGCCAGGTCGGCGTCTTCCTGACGCTCGGCCGCGACGGCAAGATGAAGCTCGACACGACCTATTACAGCGAAACGCCGATCCGCCTGCCCGGGGACGATCGGCCGCTGCCGTCGTCGCCGTCGTCGCGTCGCACCGCCGACCTGCCGCCCGAGGCGGTCGCTCCTGGCGGCAAGCCGCTCAGCGCGCGGCTCCATGACGAACTGGCGGTCCAGCGCCGCGACATCCTCGCCGCGTCGATCCTCGGCGATCCGGGGCTCGCGCTCGACTATATGCTGTTCTGCCTCGCCGACCCCAGCCACGGTTACGGCCGCTACGGGACGACGGTTCGGGCAGGGCGTCCGCAGGACCCGCAGATGCCCAAGGATCAGCCCGCCACGCAGGCGCAGGTCGCGATCGCCGAAGCCCGCGAGGGTCTCGACACGTCGTGGACGGCAGGGGCGAACCCGGTCGAGCGGTTCGAGGCGTTCCGCGCGCTGAGCGACGACGCCAAGGCGGCCTGGCTCGCAGTCGTGGTGGCGACCTCGCTCGAGGCCAAGCCCGATTACAGCTCGGTCACCACCAACCCGCTCCATGCACGGCTCGCCTCGATCCTCGAGATCGAACCCGCCAAATGGTGGCGCCCGACCTCGGCGAACTTCTTCGATCGCGTGTCGAAGGGCACGCTGCTCGCGCTGCTCACCAGTGTCGGAGGCGCGCCGCTCGCGGCCCGCTACATGGCCTCCAAGAAGGGCGAGATCTCGACCAGCTGCGAGAAGCTGTTCGCCGGCGAAGCGATCACCGAGGCGGAAACCAAAGAAGCGGCGCTGGCCTGGGTGCCCGACGCGATGCGGTTCGACCTCGTGTCGGCCGCTGATGATGACGAAGCGTTCGACGACGAACCCGGCGATGAGGACATCGACGACGACACCGATGATCTCGGTGCCGACGATGCCGGGATCGACAGCGACGAGGCGCTGATCGCGGCCGAATAGCCCCCCGATACCCCCGGCCCGTTCGTCTCCCGGGCACCCCTGGCGGCCGTCCCTCACCGGGGCGGCCGCCTTCTTTTTACCCGCGGACCGTCACGCGTGGCCCGCGCATCGAGGGAGCTTTCCCATGACCTTTCCCCGCAAATCGTCCGCGCCGCGCCGCGATGTCGCGGCCGAGATCACCGACCTCATCATCGCCAAGCTGGAAGCCGGCGTCCTGCCCTGGTCGCGCCCCTGGGGGCTGACCGGGGCAGGGGGGCGTCCGCTGCGCCATTGCGGCACGCCCTACACCGGCATCAACGCGCTCTACCTCTGGGCGATCGGCGACGCCCAGGGGTTCTCTGGCCGCAACTGGATGACCTACCGCCAGGCCACGGAACTCGGCGGACAGGTGCGACGCGGCGAGCATGGCGCACACAGCGTCTATTACTCGACCTTCTCGAAAACCGAGGCGGACCGGATCACCGGCGAGGCGGCAACGAAGAATATCCGGTTCCTGCGCTCGTACACGGTGTTCAACGGTGCGCCGTAACGGCGGAAGTATAAAGGAGCTCTACCATGAGTAGATGATCTTGCTGGCTATAGATCATGCCCACTGGACTAACCTCGGCTAGCAATAGCTGTAATCCCGAAAGGGACGGGGAAAA
>NZ_NWVC01000020.1 GCF_002374855.1 Sphingomonas adhaesiva | reverse complement strand
CTGCAGCTATTCTTGCCAAGATCGATCCCGAGCACAGAAATGTCCATGACCTTCGCTCCTTCCGCAAACGACCCGCTGTCGTGAAGCGACAACGGTTCAGATAAGGGGCGAGCCATCCATAAAGGGGGGCGGATGCCAAGTTGCTCGAAGGTGAGGCAATCGTGCTAGGCGGCAGGCGCGAGCCGATGACAGCGACCGGATGCGCAGCGACGCAGCGTCCGTTGCGGATGCCGAGTTGTTTCGCAGGGTAGGACGCGATCGACGGTCGATGGGACAGCGCCCGACCCGCAGCGGGCCACAGTATCGTCGTTTCGGAAGCTTATGGAGGAGGTGGAGCGTGACGCTGGGGTCGGTCAGGCTGTCGTCTAGATCACCTGGGCCGAACGCGTACGGCCGAGCCGGGCCATTGCCCGGCCCGGCCGTCGGCGCGCACGCTGACCTCGCGGTCAGGCCGTCAGGTGGATCCTTCGCACCGGCGGCGACAGCAGGTGTACGCCCCGCGGGAAGTGCACGGGCTTGTGCCGCCCCCGTTCCGCCGCTGCGGACGCCAGGCGGCCTTGATCCTCGGGCGTGAAGAAGACGTAGACCTGACGCACGGTCGACACCGCATCCTGGATGACGCGCGCGGCCTCCTCCCACGATCCGGTCGTCTTCAGCGCGTCGGTCGCGCCCACGTGCCGCACGGCGTGCGGGCCATGCGGCATAAGTCCGGAGAGTCCGCGCATGCGCAAGGGGCTCTGGGCCATGTGGCGCGCCGTCGCCAGCTTGAACTTGGCCGCGAGCTGCGAAGGCTTGAACTCGCGGCCGCCCTGCTTGATGAAGAAACGTGATTCCGCCGCTTCGCCGTCATGGTCCTCGTCTTCGAAGCTGTCGTTATCCTCATCGTCGTCCAGCGTGAGCGCGGCCCTATCGGCAACGGCGTCGGCGTGATCGTCATCGTCGGTTGGTTCGACGGTCGTCTCGGCCGAGGCATCGTCGATGCCGGTACCCGCCGACGCCCCGCTGACCTTGCCGCGCTTGGGCTTCCGGGAGGGCGCGGGCTTCTGCATCGCGATGTACTGGCGCGAGACGCGCAGGTAGTATTCGAGCATCGCATAGAGTCCGTCCTCGTCCCGGAGCCGAACGTGGAACTGGTCGCCGGATTTAAAGTATTCGCCGCCGCCGTTCTTGAAGCGGTCCTTGTGGATCGTGATCCACCAGCCGTCCTCGAAGCAGCGGAGCTGCCCGTCGCCGTCATGGCCCTTGTAGGTGAGCTGGGCGACGTTCTTGATGCGCAGGAAGGTTTGGAACAGGATCATCACCATGATGCAGTCTTGCAGGTGCCTGTGGCGGTGCCCCGTCTTCATCGGCTGGTTCCTGATCATGCCTTGGATCAGCTTCCGATATAGCGCGGCCGGCGTGTTCGACCCTAGTACCGCCCAGATCGGATCGAACGCCTTCCGCTTCTTCTCCACACGCTCGTCCGGCTGGAGCGTCTTGCCCTTGGGTCCGGCGGTGAGGCGCTCTAGCTTTCTCAGCCACGACTTCACGCCGGAGCAGGTCTCGTGCGCTTTGGCCCAGTCGGGCTTGCTGCCCGCCGGGGGGACCTCGCCGCTGATGGCCGCCTTCTGCCCCATGGGTGTATGAAACCAGGCGACCAGTGCCGCGGAGGCCGTGGCAACCCGCTCCGACTTGCGCAGCGGGCTGTTGGCGTCGGAGGCGTCTGCAAGCTGCGCGAAGTCGTTGATCGACCCCGGTCCGTAGCCGCCCGAACGGTTCTTGATGTGCGCGAGGAAACGGCGCGTCAGCTCCGGTAGCGCGATGGCGCCCATCGTCAGGAACTCGGGCGGCACGCCCATGCCCCCTTGCGGCGCGTAGCCGACGCCCCTGACAATCTCTAGCCTGAGGCCGACAAGGTCCTCGCGTGTCCGTGGATCCACCAGTCTGCTCGGGGTTAGGTCGGGTTCGCGCGTCATGAACCCGAACAGGCGCTCGAACGTCTGCCGCACCATCGTGCGCGTGACTGTCGACACCGCCTTGCCGCGGAAGTCCGATTCCGACTTTCCGAGCAGCTCGAAGACGTCGAAGTCTTTACCCTCGCGTTTTGATTTCGCCGACGCGAGGTCCCAGCGAGCCTCGTATTCCGCCCACTCCGCCTTGAGTGCCTCCGGCCAGTCCTCATGTAGGAAGCGGTACTCGTCCCGCTGCAGGACGCGCAGGCGTCGGCTGTACTCGGTGTCCTGCACCGCATAGTTCGAGGCCACCTCGCGCAGCAGTTCGCGCCGACGGTTTGGCTGCTCGCTCCAGAAGCCATAGGGTAGGTGATGATCGTAGCGACTGGCGTTCCGCAGGTGGCCGCGAGGCTTGCCGAGGCTCCGGAAGTCGGGGTTGAGCAGACCGGCCAGAAAGCCCTTCGGCGCCCCAAGATGATCGTTGAGCCGTCCAAGAGCCTCCTCGTCCTGCCAAGTCGGGATGGTTTCGCCATCGATCCAGCGGGTCATGCGCTTGTCGAGCCCGGAGGTTCTCTCGAACGTGTGACTGGTTTCGCCCTTCGCGCGAAGCAGCAGCGAGAGTGCGTGACCGAAGGACATCCGGACCTCGCCCCAGGCGCCGGCGCCGAACGGCAGGTCGAGTGGGTGGTCGGCCCGTAATATCGCTAGTTCCGCTTGGTAGCGCCGCCACCGGTCCATCTCCTCGCCGGAATGCGGCAGGCGACGGGTGCCGCTGCCGCGCAGCAGCGTGAGGCCGACGGCATCCGCTCCGCCGCGGCCGATCGCGCGCATGTGCCGTTCCAGCGCGCGCACGTCGCGCGCCGCCGCCGCCGCCGGGTTGGTGGAGAGGCCGTCTGTGGCGATTTCGCCGGTCGGTGCCGGCGCTGCGGCTCGGATAGAACCCGGGCCGCTCGACGAAGCGGCGGCGGCCATCGCGGCCTCCGCTTCCTTAGCCGTCCTGCCGCGCCCGTAGCGGCGCAGCTCGGCGTAGGTGATGCCGGAGCGGTCGCCGGGGTGCGGGGCGATGCCGACTGCCACCATCTTCGCGTCGATGAGCGCCCGGGCGGCAGGGCTGCGGCGCAGGAACAGCGCGGGGATCGCCAGGACGTTGGCGATGGCCGGGAGATCGAGCCGGCGGTCGTCGAAGGGGTGGCCGGGCAGGCCCGCATCGAAGATCGGGTCGGACAGCATCGTCTCGATGAGCGCCGTCTTCTCGCGATCCTGCATACGGTAAGCAAGGGGGTCACCTTCGCAGTGGAGGGGATTAAGACCGCGCACCTCGGCTGCGGCCGCACGTATGCGCTTGACGTGGGCCTGGGTGAGGTTTCCCGCCGGGACGTCCATCTCTCCGGCCGCTCCCTCCTTGTCGACAAGGGTGGACAGCGTGGAGAGCCGCGGCGGACCGAACCCGCGTCTTCTGATGAGATCGCAGTAGTCCGCGACCTTGAGATCCATCTCCGTCACCTCTCGTCGCGGAGCGCTTGCGACCCCCTCCGCGAGTCCGACGCGGGCGACTAGCCGCTCGATGGCGGCCGTCACGCGTGGGTCGTCCGCATCCTGCCCGAGGCTCCAGCCGATCGAGGCTTCGAGCGCCTTCCTGCTGACGGCACCGGCATGATTGACGGCGATCTTGCCGGTGCCGGACCCAAGCGTCTCCGCCAGCTCCGCCATCCGGCCGACGATCAGCGCGACGCGGCGCGAGCGTTCCTCCTCGCGTCGCGCCTGTGCGCGCGCGTCCATGAAGCCGGCGGCAATCGCCTGGATCCGCGTGGCGATCTCGGGGAAGCGGGTCGACGTTCCCTTGACAAGGCCAAGCTCGCTCTCGACCTCGCGCAGGCGCACGGCACCCGTAAGCGAGATCGGAGGCGTCCTGAGCCCGGCGTCGACGAGGAGCGCGTAGGTGTCGACGACCGCGTTCGTGACGGCCAGGTGGAGGTCGTTGCCGGCAGGCATCGTTCCGCCCGCCGCCTCCACGAGGCGCCGCTGCCGATCCAGCACGTGTGCCCGGAAGCCGGGGCGGAACATCAGGGCCGGGTTTAGGTCGAGCAGATCGATGATCGCGGGAATGCTCGGTATCCCGCTCGGCAGCGTATCCCAGGTCTGGCCGCGGACCTGCAGCGTGTCGGCCGCGTCATCGACCTTCCGCCGCTCCGGCGTTCGGCCGGCGTCGCGATGCGGCGACCGCGATCGCGGGGCGGCGACGCCATGCTTGCGCGCGAGCCGCTCGACGAACCGCTCTACCGCAGGGTGGTCCAGCGTCTCGGGAGGAACGCCCAGCCGGGTCGCTATGCTCGAGCGGACGGGGCGGCCCTTGTAGCTTGGGATCGTCTCGGTGAGCGCGTTGAGCACGACGTCCCAGGCCTCGAGCCCGTCGAGCGCGGCGGCGACGTCCGCTTCCCGGCGCTCAGGCGCGCCCGGCGGGGCGGAGGCGATCCATGCCTCTGTGTCCGCCGGCTTGAGCGGGGGGCGCAACGCTTCGCCGTCGGCGTCCTCCTCGCCCGCCGGCTCGTCGGTGAACCTGTGGAAGTGCCGGAGCGCGAGGAGCTTGTCCCGGACCTCGTTCCAGACCTGAAAGGCGCTGAGCGGAACCCCCGCCCTGCGCGCGGCCCAGTTCAGCGCCACGCCGCCATTAGGGCCGCGGACCAGCCGCTCGCCGGTGTGAGCGAGCTCGGCGGAGAACCCATCGATGGCCGCCAAGTGGCGCGCCAGCGCCGAGGACGTGGATGGATGGTCGTCCGGATCCGTCGTCGAGGATTCGTTCGGCGCATCGTCGGTGGGGAGAAGGGCGCCTCCGTCGACGCCTGGTGCGGTGTCGTCCGCGGCTTCGGTCGGTTGCCGCCCGGCGACGGATCGGCCTTCATCTACCGGGTCGATGTTCACCGGCCGGGTCTTGAGCCGCAAGTCGTCGACCCGTGCGCCGACGTCGTCGAGCTTGCCAGCCGCATGCGGGCGGCGCTTTCGCCCGCGAGTTCGCCTCGCGGCGTTGCCGCTACCCTCAAGTTGTGGATCTGGACGCGTGTCGACCTTGCTGACCATGGGTGGTATAGCCTTCTGAACACAACGCCGCGCCGGCACCGGCGGGACGTAGATGGGGTTTGAAATACCCATATATGGTAATGTGCGCGCATGGCAAGCCGTGTGCCGCCTTCTGGAGCTGCGCTTGGACGAGGACGCTTGGGAACGGCAGGCGAAGAACCTGATAAGGGCGGAGCTGATGCGGCGCGGGCTCAGTCAGGAGCGTCTGGTCGAACATCTCTCCACGCTGGGAATTGAGGAGACCGTTCCTAATCTGCGGAAGAAGCTGAGCCGCGGCAGGTTCACGGCGGTATTCTTCCTTCAGCTCATGGCGGCGATGCGGGTCGAGTGGCTGCAACTGCCCGGACCGCCGGGGACGCCCAGCGGCGACGAGGCCGCCGGCGAGTTCGGCGGTCAGGCACTCGCGCGGTCGAAGCGCGTCCGGGAAGGTGGTGAGGGTCCACCATAACGGGTTGCGCCCTCGCGGCGGCCCGGCTGAGGCGACGTCCGGGACGGGACCGTCAGCTGCCGACCTCGCCGTCTCGGCGCCGAGCCGGCCTGGGCGATTGCGCTGGTCGCGCGACCCTCGGAAGGGCATGCTTCGCGACGTGCAGATAGAGGTGATTCGGAAGGTCGGCGAGCGCATCAGGGAGCGCAGGATCGCGGCGGGGGTGAGCCAGGCCGAGCTGGCGGAGCGTTCGGACCTCGATCGCCTCTACCTTGGCAGGCTGGAGCGCGGGGCGCAGAATCCGACCCTGCTCGTGATCGCCAGGTTGTCGGTCGAGCTGGATTATCCGCTCGACGAGCTGTTCGCCGGACTCACGGTGTCGGTGAAGGAGGTTCGGGCCGTCCGCCGGCTGTCGCGCGGCCCGGGCCGCCGCGCCGGCGGTATGGCCGCCGACGAGGGCTGAGCCCCTCGCGCCGCGTCTGCGCGCTCGGGCGGCCGATACCGCGCGGTGCACGTCAGGTGGCGAACGCGTCCTGATCCCGAACCAGCGTCTCCTCGATCGGTGACTGACCGATCTCGAGTTCGAGGTAGAGCCACTCCCCCGACTCCTCGACCGCCAGGATCAAGGCGTTGCCGGGGATGAACGGGATGTCGACGACCTCTCCTAGATGTCGGCCCGGAAGGCTCGCGATGATCGTCTCGGGCAGCCTGTTCCTTTCCAGCAGGAGCACCTTGGACTCGAGCCGGAAGATATTCCCGCGCTCGCGATTCTCGATGTACCCCCGCACCACGCCGTCGTCCCAATAGACGCCGCCCATCTGGTCGTATCCGCTGTCGCCGCCGAACGAGAAGTCGACCTGGCGGTCCGACCGCAGCATGTCGAGCGCCGCCGCGCGGCCGAGGCCCGAGATGTCGAGCACCCGCGTTGCCGAGTCGTCGATGAAGCCGGTCGAGCCCGCGACCTTAGCTCGCGCCAGCACGTGGCGACGCCCGACGTGCTTGGCGGCGAGAGCCTTCAGCCGCTCCTCCATGCGGTCGACCCCGCCTCCGTCCGTGAACTCCGTGACGCGCTCGATGCCGAGCGTCAGGTCGTCGCCCAGCATCTCGACGTCCACGGTCATCTTGAACGCTTCTGCGGTCCGGCCCGGCGTTGCTCCGATCGCGACCACGCGCATCTCCGCTATTCCGCCCCTGCCGGCGGCGACCGCGGCTTCCGCCAGTTCGCGGTAGACCCCGCCGAGCTTCTTCAGGATGCGTGTCGACCGGGACAAGCGGGTGGCGCCCTCGAAGAGTTCGGCGGCGACAACGGCGGGATCGCGGTGACCTGTGTTCCGCGCCGGGAGGGGGAAGCGGAACTCGACCCCCGACGCGCCGACCGGCTCCGATCGGATCTGGCCGAAGTAGAAGTGGTCGTCGTCGTCGCGCGCCGCCGCGAACGACAGCGCGCCGAGCTTGCGCCTCTGCGTCTTGGTGAGCGCGGCGGTGGCGATCTCGATCACGCGCTCCACTTCGGCTTTCCGGATCGTCGGATCGATCTTTGGCGGGTCGATGTGGAGGAGCGGGGTCGCGGTGGCCGCGGCCATGTCGTTTGTGATGTACATGTCATTTTCCCTTAAGCTTCTGGAGCCAGCCCTCTCGTTCCCAACGAACGGCATTCGCAGGAGCGGTCACCTTCCGGTGCCGCCCTGCGAGCCTCGTCGGCCACCGCGGACCGCCATATTCACTATGGCCGATCGAACTTTCTGAATGGGCGGCGGCGGACGCCCGCTTGCGGATCAGGCCGCCAATCGCGAGGTGTCCGCGAAGATCGCCGCACCGACGTTGCGGACGAGGTGCATGAAACCCTCGCAGTGGACGTTCCGCAGCGTGTCGGAGGCGAGTAGGTGCCGGAGCCTCGCGTCGGCTCGGCGGGTTCCCGCGTCGAGGTCGCCGGGCACAGGCGCCTGCACGAGCTTCAGCCGGTGCCCGGGCTGAAAGGCGAAGTAGCCGAGATAGTCGTCGCCTCTAGGCACGAGCAGCGCGCGTCCGCCGCACGCGGGGGCCCAGAGGCGGCAGCTCCCATAGCACCACATGTCGCCGTCCTGCTCGCGGAACACGCCGGTGGCGAGCGGTGCCGCCCTCGCGTCGTCGACATCGAACGCGATGTAGATTTGGTCGGTCTTGCTGCGCCGAGCGGCCGCGGCGCACAGGTTCTGGTTCCCGTGGCTCAGCACGAAGCCCGCGGCGATCTGCGGTTCGCCGTTCTGCCGTTCTCGCTGCCGCCTGCCGGTGAACATCAGCGAAAAGGCGACGACGTGACGCATCATGTTCGCGGCGGCGGCCGGGTCGGACGCGGAAAGCCGCTGCAGTTCGTGGCGCGCGGTGCGCATCTCTTGGGTCTCGTTCACGACTTTTTAACTCCTTCGGTGCGATGCGAAGCAGGCGGGGCGGGCCCGTCCCCGCTTTTCCCCTCCTCCCTGCTTCACACCCAGGAGCTTCCGGTGATCACTGGGGCGTGGTCGCCCCAGCTTCTGACCGGCCGGTGCCGAGTCCATCCCTGACCCGTGTCGTTCGAAGGTGGTCAGGAACAGGTGGCGGCCGCGAACGTCGCCGCGGCGGCAGCTGCTCGCCGCGATGCCGTCCGCCCCGCGCTCGCGATCCACTCCATCGTCGCTCCTTCCAACAGGTATTGCGGTGTTCGGAGCGATCTGACGCTCTTTCGCCCCGCGGCGCGGCGGTTCCGCATTCGACGCCTCCCACGATTGCACGGGCATGGTGCGCCGATGACCATCGCTCCCGGTTGCTGAAGGCACTTGTAGCTCAGCGGGCCCCCGGTCCCTCCGCATCGCGCCTACCGTGGCACGCTCCTAGCAACGGAAGGTTGTACTGGTGGTCGTCGCTTCCGTAACGAGGCCCGTCGTTGGTCCGGCGCAAACCTGGACGGCGCCTCGGCGGCCGTTGCGATCGCGAGTGTTATCGCGATCGTTATCGTGGGAGGAGGCGCCGACTGGAGCCGATGCCGCCCTTTTCAGGCGACACGGGTCGCGCCTCGCAGCTGCTCCAGCCCTTACCCTGCGTCCTTCTCGGCCGCGTCCGAAGCGGACGGCCAGATCACTGGGGCTCCCGCCTCCGTCAGGTATGGCTCGAAGAGACTGCTGATCTGGCGAGCTCCCCAGGACAGCTGTTCACGGGTGAATTCCGTCACGCCGCCTCGATTGACGAGGTAGTCGATCCAGTAGGCGGACACGATCCAGATGTTGGTTGCGAGAAAGTCGAGCTGAGCGGATCCAATGCTGATCAGACCCTCCTGCCGCATGCGTTCCAGGACGATCCTGGTCTGACTTTCCGCCCTCAAGGCCGTCGACCGTACCTCGAAAGGCTCGAGATCCTCCGCGGACCTCAGGGAACGTTGTTCGGCCGCAATACCTCCGCAGGCGCGCTCAGCATCACCACCAAGCGCCCCGATCTCAACGACTATGAAGGCTTCGCCAACGTGAGTGTCGGCAACTTCGACTTCGTCGGGGTGCAGGCGGGCTTCAACGCACCGGTGGTGAAGGATCAGCTCGGGATCCGCCTGTTGGGCGCCTACCGCAAGCGCGACGGCTTCGTGAAGAGCACGACGAGCGGGCCCGAGAGCCAGAACCGAGATCGCTTCATCCTTCGTGGTCAGGCGCTTTGGGAGCCGACCGCGGACCTCAGCCTGCGTCTCATCGGCGACTACGCTGAAACCGACGAGAACTGCTGCACAGCCGTGATCATCCGAGAGACGGAACTGCGCGACCTGGGCGCATTCGCGGCGTACGGTCTGCCGGCGAATGGCGGCGTCATCGACTCCGGCCAGAACGCTGTCCGCCGTAGGCGCTCGAGCGATCTCGGCTTCACGAACAACAGCAAGCAATGGGGCGCGTCGGGCGAGCTCAAGTACGATCTCGGTGATGCCAAGATCACTTACATCGGGTCTTACCGGAAGTTCGAGACGCAGAACGCCCAATTCGACTACGTCGGACTGAATATCTATCAACTGGGGCCGGGGCCATTCGCGCCCAATCTGCCGTTCGGCGGCGTCGATACCGAGTTGATGTCGCACGAACTGCGTTTTCAGGGTACCGCCTTCGACGACCGGCTGGATTGGCTCGTCGGCGCCTACTACTCGAACGAGAAGATCAGCGAGATCCAGGCGATCGCTCTCGGGCCGGACTATCAGGCCTATGCGTCGACGCAATTGTTCAACGCGGTCGGTAACAGCTTCGCGCCGCTCGGCCCCAATCCGCTCTTCGCGCTTACGCGACTGGCGCAGACGACGGGTACGACCTCGATCCCGGGTGTGGGCACGGTGCCGAACTTCGCGCTTCCCAACAACGTGGGCGTAGACGCCAACGGAAGTTTCGCGGTCAACAATTTCACTCAGGACGCGGAAAGCTTCTCGGTCTTCACGCACAACGTGATCAAGGTGACCGACAACATCAGTCTCACCGTCGGAGCGCGCTACGTCGACGAGAAGAAGGACGGCGCTTTCAATCAGCTCTCGGCCAGCTCGCCGGCGTGTGCCGCCACCGCGAACGGCTTCAACAACATAATCAACAACCTGACCACGGTTCTCGGCCTTCCGGCGGCTTCGGCGCAGGCGCTGGCTGGAGGCGCCGTCGCTTTGAACTGCTTCTCGTTCACCACCCAGGCGAACCTTCCCGCCTCCGCCGTTCTACCCCTGCCGCGGGAATTCGATCTGCGGTTCAAGGACGATGAACTGACATACACGGCGCAGCTCGCTTACAACAACAATGCCGGTTTCCTGGCGTACGTCAGCCACTCTCATGGCTTCAAGTCCGGCGGCTTCAACCTCGATCCTGCAGCCTCGGCGGGCGGGCTTGATCCTCGTTTCGACTCCGAGAAGGTCGACTCCTACGAAATCGGGATCAAGAGCTCACTTCTCAACAACAAGGCGACCGCGAATCTTGCCGTGTTCCACATGGACATGGCCGACTTCCAGGTACTTGAGTTCAACGGCATCCAGTTCCAGACCTTCAACGTCGCGGCGGCGAAATCGACCGGTGCGGAATTCGAATTTCTGGGTCGGTTCGATCCCAACATGACGTTGAACTTCTCGGTGGCTTACACCGACGCCCGCTACCCCGAGGACTGCGCCAGCGGCCTGAGCGGTGGCGCCTTCGCAACGATCCGGACCCTCTGCGGTCAGCAACTGACCAACGCTCCGAAGTGGAGTGGTGTCGCCGGACTGACGTACGATGGGCCGCTGGACAGTTCGGGATGGGGCCTGCTCGCAAACGCAAACCTCTACTATTCGGGCAAGCGCCGCACCGGCACGACGCCGACGGAGGTCGCCGCGCCGTTCGAGCCGTTGCCCTTCGATTATCAGGAAGACTACTTCAAGGTGAACGCGCGGCTGGGATTGTCGACGCCGGACCAACGCTTCACGTTCGAGGTCTGGGGTGTGAACCTGACCAACGAGATCACGCGCGGGATCACGGCCAACGCGCCGCTTCGCGGTGGGCCTGGACAGCGGTAGCGAATTGCGTTTCTCGAGGAGCCCCGCACCTACGGCTTGACCGTCAGGGCCAAGTTCTAGGTCTCGCTCTCCGCGCCTGCGCGTCTCGAAGGAGAGGTGCGGCGCACACGGGTTGTTCAGCGAATACCGGCGCACCACGGGTGCGTCGGTCACCCCCGATGTGCCGCCGGACCTTTGGTGGGCCCAAGCCGCGCCGAGGACGGGGCCGGGAGGATGCCGCTCGGTACGATAGGGCCAAGTCGCTCCGCACGAGTGCGGGTGAACGGCGCCGATCCGTCCTGCGCAGCATCTCGCGATGATCCGGTTCGCTCGTGATGCGGCTGATCGATCGTCGTCGGCGGCCCGGCTGGAGATCGAGCGCGAGGGCGCGCAGTCGCAGGAGGCGTGCCTCGGATGGTCAGGACGAGGCGCGGCCTCGCGCAATGGCTTTCGCGACGCGGCTGATGATCGGTCTTGCGGACCGGTCATCCGCCTCGGCTGTGGATCGGCGTGGAAAAGGGACCCCGGTAGCGGGGTGATCGGCGTCGAAAAAGGACCCCTCATCCCGGTGGTCTAGGCTGCTCGCTTGGCGGTGTGTCAGGCGGCGAGATCGGGATGCTGGTATT